>JAFCGF010000009.1 GCA_017608295.1 Candidatus Woesearchaeota archaeon | reverse complement strand
CAAGCACCAGAAGGAAGCAAGGGACTGCCTGCTCAAGGCACAGGAACTCCAGAACGAACTGGAGGAGACAGTCGGAAAGGACATCGAGCAGTGGCCAGAGCCGTTCTTCCACGAAGAATTCAACCAGCTCAGGACGAAGAAGGACTACAAGAGGGTAATCCGGCTCGGCATTAGTCTGCTCAAGGAGTTCCCAGACAATCCCGTGCTCCATCATTACATCGGCAAGTTCCACATGGAATTGGCAGAGTATGGCAAGGCAATCGTGCACCTCTCAAAAGTGGTGGAACACAGGCCAGAGATGGAAGGGACCCACTTAAGCCTTGCAACATGCCATCTCAAACTGAGAGAGTACCGCCAGGCACTAGAGAGATTTGATGAGAGTCTCGCACACTCCCATGCAGAGGAGAATCATTTTCACAGCTGGTATTCCAAGGCCATCTGCCATAAGGAACTGAAGCAGTACGACAGGATGAGAATCTGCTTCCAGAAAGCAAAAGGATTCACTAAACATTTTGGCAGGAATGAAATCTTCGAGGAGACTCAACTCAGAGAATACATCAAGAACTGGCCAGACTCCTACCTCGATGAGGAGTTCAGAGGATTCAGTGAAAAACAGCTATACAAAGAAGGCTTGCACCTTGGATACGAAAGACTAGAAGAATACCCTAACTGCCAGGTACTGCACCACTACATCGGAGAGTTCCACATGGAGCTCAAAGAATATGGAAGGGCGATAGAGCACCTCTCCAAAGCAGTCAAGCTCAACCCCAAGAGGGAATGGACACGCTTCAGCCTCGGAAAATGCTATTATCTCACTGGACAGTACCAAAAAGCGGAGAAAGCGTTCAGAACAAATATCAAGAAGACGAACAATCGGCTGAGCCACTTCCACAGCTGGCTCTTCCTGGGCATGACTACTGAGAGAAAAGGGGACAATAAAGGATGCGAGAATGCCTTGGAAAAACTGGAAGATTTCAAGGATCTGAGAGGTCAGGAGATCCATCTGGAGAGAGGATTTCTCAGAAGAGTGCAGAAGTCGAGAAAGACTTATTAAGGAACAAGGGAAAAAACCCTTAAGGGGGATTTATGGCATATATTCGAGTTACTGGGCTCAGTAAGAGCTTTGATCTTAAGCGCCGAGGTCTCAAAGAAGAATCAGCCCTCAGACAACGACACAAGGCCATTGACAACATCTCCTTCGAGGTTCGTGTCGGAGAATGTGTCGGCATTGTTGGCAGGAACGGTTGCGGGAAAACCACTCTCTTGAAACTGATTTCGGGCATACTAGAACCTGACGGTGGTCGTATTGAGGTTGAGGGAAATATCCTCCCGCTCATAACCCTCGACACGGGAATCGAAGAGGAATGCAGCGGGCGGGAGAATCTCTTTCTCAAGGGAATCATTTATGGGTTGTCTAGACGGGAAGTACAGGAAAAAATGCCCGAAATGATTGCATTCTCTGGACTCAAAGACTTCATCGATGTCCCTGTGAAGATGTATTCCAATGGTATGAAAGTAAGATTAGCATTTGCCATCTCAATGCAGATTCCTCACGACATTCTCCTCCTGGATGAGATCGCTGCTGTAGGAGACAAAGACTTCCAGACTAAGTCCATAGCCAAACTTAAAGAGCTTCAGCTCCAGGGAAAGACGTTCATAATGGTGTCTCACCATATGGGTGAGCTGATTGAGAGATGTAACAGGATTATCTTTCTTGACGAAGGCAAGATTATCGCGGATGGATCCCCAAGAGAAACAGTCCGAATCTATCTCAACGATATGATTCAGCACCATCTCCCTAAGCTCAAGGAAGAAATACAGAAGCGACTGAGGATGCTTGAGGAATTCAACGACCCCCATAAAGAGGGGCCCAGGAGAGAAGAAGGCAGGGGGCGAAATCTGATGACGTGGTTCCGAGGGAAGAAGAACTCTTCCCCAACCCGTGACGACATCATGAACGAATTGGCCTCGTTTGTCAAGGAGTTCCAATGCATCATCGAAGGGAGGAGCGATGATCTCATACAGGAACTTGAGGTCATCAAGAACTACATCTCTGATCAGGATAAATTCAAGAATCTCGACAAAGCTTTGCGGGGAAGAGAAGATTGGGAGGCTAAGTACAGGGTAGCAGAGGATGATCTCCGCTGGATGCTCGAGGAAAAGCAATTCCTCCTCACTGTGAAGATTCGGATGGGGCACCAGCCATCTATATTGGCGGCAGACAGGAACCAGCTCCAGAGTGAGTTAAATATCCTTCTGGAAAACGAGACTAACAATGATCGCGATTTGGTGAGGAACATGCATCTTGAGCTGTTGACCCAGCAAATCACGGATGGGCCATCCGCGGAACTTGCGCTTCCCCTCATCAAAGACTATTCCGAGACATGCTCGGACATCTTGAAGGACAAGGGAGATGTCCGACACAGAAAAAACGTCCTAAAGGGGTTTCTTGGAATCCTTAAGAGGAAGTTTGATGAGGCGGCAAAGAAGGAGTTATGGGTAGTTGAGAAGCTCCTAGAAACAACCTCTGGGATATTCAAAGCGGACGTGCTCAATCCTACAGAGGGGCGATTTCTTATCCAATATGTCCAGATATGCAAAGATGCGCTTCTCAAATTCGACAATCGCCCTTCAGCAAGAATAGAGTCCCTTGGCCATATGCTCAGGGAAGCGATCCAGCTCGTAGAGCGTGAGATTCTTGACATCTCTCTTAATGTGAATCTAAATGTAAATCTAAAAGACACTCAGCGCCAATCTGCACTAGAAAAGGACAAACAGCAGCTCCTATATGCCCTTTCCGGGCTGTACTCCCCATTCAGGGCCACGGAAATCCCTGCCGGAAAAGGCTGGGGCTTTGGTGATGCAGAAATCAAGCGGGTCTCTTTCATAAGTCATTCGGGCGATGAGACGGAAACATTCAGGACTGGTGATCCTGTGAGCGTCCGTATCAGATTCGAGCTTAAGAAGCCACTGGAACAAGGTATTCGCTTGGGACTGACCATCCACCATCAAACTGGCATCCCTCTCTTTACTCCCGACATACTCATCACCGAGCGACTTGCACCCGGTGTTGAGACGGAGATGCAATTCACTTTGGGGGCTCTGCCTCTCACGCCAGGCAATTATCCTGTGACTGTGGCTATCTATAATCCTCTTTTGACAAAACCTTACGACCACCACCATCAGGCGTATATATTGACAGTACTTGGGGAGGGGGAACAACGAAAATCTGGTCTGCTTGATTTAGAGCATAAATGGACTCTGAACCCGCTGAAGGACTGTAAGGTGAATCCAGAACAGTGATGCTCAAGTACTGCGGTACTGCGCACACCTTTACGATTGATAGCCAGTGGACTTGAGGTGCTCATTCAACTGCAACCCCACTCTTTCCCTCACATCTGTGATTGTGCACTGAGAACATGCATCAATAAGCCGGTTATCAGCAATCCTCGCTCTTATCTGATGGAAATACTCTCCATACCAGATTTCCTCCAATGTATGGTGCCTAAAGCTATAGCGTGCGTCACCCATCGCACCAGTCACACAAGGACCTGGATTTCCCCACGCATCGATAGCAAGAGTATACCAGGGCTCATAGCATCTGAGACTAAGGAAGGGGTGGTCAGCAGTTCTCTTAGAGGTATCGCGGGGACCGACCCGTTTTCCTTTGGTCATCTTTTCCTTCAAGCTCTTCTCAGATATCTCCTCCCAATCCCTATTCACCAGGAACCCGAACCCCACACCCATCTTCTCGCCGAGCCTCCTCGCCCTCTCAGCAGATCGGAAAGCCTCTTTTTTCTGCTCTGCATCCAGAATCAACCCATCTCTCTCCATCCCTGGACGCATCTCATCAGTGACCCTCAGGGGTGTCACGTTCACCTGCTCAAGACCAATAGTCTTGGCAAAGCCGATGAAATCCTCAAGACGATTATAGTTTTTGCCGTTTAGGACTGCATTGACTGTCAACCAGGGCACATCCTTTCCCAGTTCCTGCTTGAGTTTGCTAAATGTCTGAATCGCCCAGGTCGCCTTCTCGAACGTCCCCTTTTTCCTGCGAATCCAATCATGAGTGGCAGCATCTGGAGCGTCAATGCTAAACTGCATCTTGTCCAGGTCCACCGTAACCAAATCGCGAAGCATCTCTTCAGTGAACCGCGTCCCGTTGGTGGTAAGTTCAACCTCTGACTCTGGTGAATGATGTTTTATAGTTTTGACAATCTCAAGGGTAAGGTCTCTCCTCACAAGCGGCTCGCCGCCGCCGCCAATCCACCATTCAAGTATGCCCATCTCTGCCCCTTCCTTGATGAGGGGGAGCCATTCCTCATCAGTGAATTCGTCAGCAATCTTGAACCTTTCCTCTTTCACAGCCTTGGAGACACCACACATCCTGCACTGTAAGTTGCACATATTAGTAGGAAATAGGCTTGCCCGTAAAGGAGGGGCTGGAATCCCCATAAACCATTGGCATAGCCTTCGGTTCCGCTCAGCATACATGTCTATCCCCATCGAAAGAACTGAAGAAATGTGGGCTTTTAAGTCTTGCCATCGACCTTCCAACAACATCAAAAGGGCATGACTACGCCCATTGGGGGGATGTCGGTCGCGGAGAGACAGTCTGACTAGATAGAATCAGGTATGATGGGCAGTGAATTCCTTCAATCGTTCCCTCATCTGTTCCGTCTCCATCACCTGCGTCCCGGTGCAGTTCCTACACATTGGGGGAAGCCGTTTCCGGGAGAGGCTATCGCGGATGTCCTTGAAATGCGAACCCTCCCAGTACGCCCTCAGAGACGAATGGCGGATATCACCCCTGTATGTGAGAGAATCAAAAATCGAACACGGTCCTACAGCGCCATCTGTGCTTATCCCAATATAATACCAGGGAGAGAAACAGGGGAGAGAGAGCAGGGGATGATCCTCCTGATCAGAACGCCCAGGACAGATGAGTTCCCGTAGGTCATTACTCTTCTCGAGCAACTCCCTTTTGAGACAATCAAGATTGTTATTGACTTTTAGTTTCTGACCGATAGCGCATGCTAGGGGGATGTCCTTGGAGAGAGTCTCCAGGTCTTCCTCGGAGAGCAAGAAAGAATTTCCCTTATCCCCCTTACCTACATGCACTGGTTGGAATGTGACCTTCTGGACATCTAATTCAGCGCAGAGAGTGATCATCTCTTTAAGCATCTTACAAGTATAATGGCTCAGCACTGATCCCACATGAATTCTGGGAAGGTCGTGCCCATACCTCATCTTGACCTGATTGAATTGCCGGACTGATAATACGAGCGCATCAAAACTGCCGGTTTTGCTCCTCAGAAAATCATTGGTGGCCGGATCAGGAGCATCAAGGCTCAGGAAGATTGTATCCCACTGCATCTTCACTATCTCTTCAATAATCGCTGCATCAAATAAGGTTCCGTTTGTAATCACCCAGCCCACCATCTCATGCGATTTGATGTGAGACATTATCCTGAGCAATTCATCACGACGCATGAAAGGCTCACCTCCACCAGATATCTGAACGTATCTGACTCCCAGTTCCGCGGCCTCATCGATAATCCTTAGATACTCTTCTTCTGAGAGTTCTTCTTCAGGGACAGGATGAGGGCGGCCACGGGCCACACAGGAAGGGCACCGAAGATTACAGCGATTCGTCGGACGGAGTTCAAGCATGAAGGGTCGGCCTGTGCCATTGGTGAACCCTTCGACAATCCGTTCTATGATTTCTCTGCTATCAAACATCTTATCTGCCTACCGCTTCTCACTGACTTCTTTTGAAGATAGTTGTTCATGAATACGAACATTCTGGGCAACTAGAGGTGCGCAACAGTTGGCACAGCTAGGAGGAATATCACCCTTCAAGAATCTGGAGCGAATGGTGTTGAGGTGTCCATCCTGGAACCAGATCTCGCTCAGACTCCTAGTTCCTACATGGGATGTTTCGTTGACCATCTCACAGGGATCCAAGTACCCTTCGGGATGGATGACAAGCGAGGTCCAGGGCTCATAGCAGAGCACTCTTGAAAATTTAGCTTGGATAATCTCTCTTCCCTTTATTCTTTGGTCTGATGCATTCTTAGATACATCATTCTCCCCCCCCTCACCCCTAATAGTGAGCGAATTGGCAACCATATCATTCGATGCTGGAACCAAAGAAGTGTCCCTGAAATCATCAAGATTGTTAGAGATGCCATATTCTTCTGCTAGCAACTTCGCTTTCTCCACAGTCGATTGAAAATATTCCCTGTGCTCTGGGCGCATCTGTAGGGCTTCCCCCTCAGGATGGTATGCTATAGCAGGTATTAAGACGAGCATCTGCGCACCAAATCCATGAACAAGCCTCACCATTTGCTCTGCTGCTCCATAATTCTCTTTCGTAAGCACAGTGTGTACGCATACAACGGGCATCTGAACATTGAATTCCTCTTTCCACTTCCTGAGAGACTTGGCGACTCCGCAGACTCGGTCAAAACTCCCTAAAGAGTCCCTCAGGAAGTCATGAATCTCTACGGTCGGACCATCAACACTCAGCGTGATGTGATCCCACTCCATCTCAACCATAGCGCGGATCATCTTATCGCTCACGAGTGTGCCGTTAGTCGTGATTGCACCACTCATTCCCTGTTTCTTGATGGCACGCATGACACTAAGAGTCTTTGGTCTCAGGAATGGTTCTCCCCCACCAGAGATGTGAACCTTTTGAACCCCCATGGCGCCTGCCTCCTCCACAAGCCTGATGAGGCGTTCTTCTGAGAGTTCCCTTAAGATTCGACTCTGAGGCTGCTCTCTGTTCATTGCACGTTGGGCGCAAAACCTACACTTCAGATTGCACGCATATGTCATGCCCAGGGTAAGAGCAAGAGGTGGGGGCATTTCCCCGTTTGCCCAACGAATCATGTGTTCGACCCTGCTCTCGACATCTTGAGAGTGCGTCATATGCTAAGCACCTTTTCAAGACGCTCACGAATCGTATTTATCGCCATCACATTCGAGCCAGAACAGCGCTTGCATTTCTCTGGAAGTTCTCCTGAAAAAAGACCAGCTCTGAAGGCCTTAAAGCGGTGACCCATCCACAGTTCCCCTAGAGAATAGTCCCGCACGTTTGGAATTCCCTCGCCATCATCGATGATGCTGCACGGCCCGACAGCCCCATCAGGATGAATTCCTATGTAGAACCACGGCGAGAAACAGGAGATGGAAAGCCAGGGATGTATCTTATTCGAAGAATAGGCATTTATAACCTTGCGCAGGTCATCGCCTCCACGAAGGATGGTAGAGTCAAGATGACTGAGATTAGTATTTATCCCAGCTTGTTCAGCAGTCTCTTCTGCCTCGGGGATAGCTTCCTCAATCATCTGCTCATCTTCTCTAGTAAGCAAGAAAGGCGAACCTGCCTCATTTGCGGGCACGTGGACGGGCTGGAACAATACATTGTCTACTCCTATATCTACACCCAGCCTCACTAGTTCAGTAACGAGGTGACAATTATAATGGCTCAACACAGGCCCAATATCCAGTCTTGGCGTGTGGATCCCTGACTGTTCTCTCAAATGCGCCAATCCTCTCATTGCAGATACAGCCTTCTCGAAACTACCTTTTCTGCTCCTCAGGAAATCATTCAGTTCTGGATACGGAGCATCCACACTAAAAAGAAAAGCATCCCATTTCATGTCGAAAACGTATTGGATGGTGCGGGAATCAAATAATGTGCCGTTCGTAATCACAAACCCTGCCAGTCCGTGATATTTAACCCTAGCCATAATCTTCAGCAGTGTCTCTTTTCGCACGAATGGTTCCCCTCCGCCTGATATCTGGACGTATTTGATTCCCAACTCTGCTGCTTCGTCGATGATGCGAAGATACTCTGTTCCAGACAGCTCCCTCCCTGAGGGGATCTGATGAGGGTGGCCACGGGCCACGCAGGAAGGACAGTTCAGATTACAGCGGTTTGTGGGGCGGAGTTCAAGCATGAAAGGACGACCCATCCCGTGCTTGAACCAGTCCACAATCCTTTCCGCTACTTCATCCTCGTCAAACATCTTGCTCACCCGGCACAATGGTGCCTGTAAAGTCACGAATATCCTGGACCTCTTCTGGAGACAAAATGCCATCCTCTTCACAGAGATTCAAGAGGTACTGCCGTATCTTCCGCATCTTCATCTTGTTCACTACGTCGCATTTCCTGCACACTCCCTTGAACACTCCCTGTGTAAGGTTGTTGCGCACAGTAGTGAGATGTTTTCCCTTCTGCCAGAGTTCGCCAAACGCGGCTTCAGGGAATGACTCAGCGAATCTGTCGACATAGGAGTTGCAACAAGGACTATACGTACCGTCGTGCAGAATCTGCATGTAGTACCAGGGCTCATAACAAGGAGAGAGGATGGATCTCACTAGCTCCCCCTTATCTTCAGGAAGAGGAGTAGACGACGAGAAAGCAGGTGAACCCTGCACTTTAGGCTTAGACACTTCTTGTGCACCTTCTTGCCCCACCTCAGCTTGGCTTGCTACGATGATGTCATTACTGAATGCCATCTCATATCGCCGGGCAAGCAGTTCCGCAGAGCGGAGGGATTGCCACAGCGATGCCCTCTGATCCGGTGCAATCACAAGCGAATTCCCCGCTTCTCCCCCAGGATGGAGGTCAAGTAAGAGGATCTGATTGACACCCATGGGTCCAAAAAGTTTCACCAGAGCCGGCAGTTCCTCAAAATTACATGAAGTCACTACAAAATTAATGATGATGGATGGCTTTTCCAGCCCAGCCCGGCTCTTTAAGGCACATATTGTTTCTATAGCCTCCAGTGTCCGCTTAAAACAACCATGAACCCTCCTAAGCATCTCATGTGTCTCTGCACAGGCCCCATCAACGCTGAATTCAATTTTGTCCCAGCCCAGGTCCACAATCTCACGGCAGCTATCCTCAGTGAACAGGGTACCGTTCGTCGTGAGACAACCGGTCATCCCATGCTTTTTAATCCTACGAAACAATTGCATGCTAGCGTGACTATCGTACATAGGCTCGCCGTTGCCACATATCCTTATTTCATGGACGCCATGCCTCGCGGCCTCGTCTATAATCTCCAACCATCGAAGGGTCTCCATCTCGCCAGATGAGCTTTCGTTGCCGAGTGTCCGATTAGAGCCCTGGTGACAGAAGACACAGTGGAGGTTACACCTGGAAGTGGGGTGTATCTCCAGGATATATGGGGCACCCTTTCTTGACACCATCATCTGGAATACACTTCTTGCTTTGCCCTCCCAGTCAGGCATCACATGAACCACCTCTCAAACACCGACGAAGATTGCTATTGGTCGTGAGGTGTGAAACCACGCAGTTTTGGCACGAATCTGGCAGATTCCGTTCCATGATTCTCTTACGATATTCTCTGAAAACTTTGCCCTTCCAGATATCCAAAAACTTCTTTTTCATGATATTCTCATTGAGAGGTTTTGTCGAGCAGGGCCACACATCACCATTAGCCTCAATCTTCGGCCAGAGCCATGGTTCATAGCAAGCCAGTTCGAGGAAGGGCTTTCCAGGAACGCTGGTTCCGAGTCGGTCGAGAATTAAGCCTCGCATCTCTCCAGCACGTTCGACATCGCCAATGCCCATCAGTCCGGAGATATTCGTCGAAAGACCGAGATCTTCTGCTGCTGAGAGTGCATCTGGAAGTATACTCTCTTGCAGAACCTTCCGCTCACGTTCCCGCAACCTAATGCTCTCGACAGTTGAATTGTTCACACAAACTGGTTCTAGATTGAGATAAGACACCTCAAGATTCGCTGCCAATTCCACCATCCCTTGTACACGAGTAAAATTCGCTCGGCTCAGCACGCAGTTGATTTCAAGCCTGGGCCCGCCATTCTTTATCTCTTCCCGAATCTTCCCAAATGTGCGAATCACAGAGATGGCACGGTCAAAGCAGCCTGGAACAGCACGCAGTTTGTCATGCACAGCAGCACACGGCCCATCCACACTGAAAGTCAGCTGGTCCCAACCCATCTCCACGGCCGTCCTGATGGCTTTTTCATCCCACAAGGTCCCGTTAGTGATCATGCGGCCATAGACCTTATGCTCTTTCAACAGTGCCATCATCGGCAGCGTTGCAGGACTCAGGAGAGGCTCGCCGCCACCTGAGATGAGTACGCGGCTTACGCCAAGGTCACATAATTCCTGGCAAACCTCTAGCCAACGCCTCTCGGGAACCTCACGCAGTCCCTTGTAAAAGCCGGTTGTCGTCACGCAAAACACGCACCTCAGATTGCAGGCGTTAGTGGGGTATATCTGCACCTCTTCAGGCGGTGGAACTTCTCCCGCTTCCCACTTCTTGAGTATCTCAAGTGCTCTTGACATCATCGTGCAATCATCCTCCTCACGCGATGATACGCCCCACACACAGAGCCTGAAAGAGATGATCGTCCCCTAACAGTCCGCACAGATGGCCTCTTCTCACCCCACTTGTCGTGAATCACCGCCTCCACGTCACGCTTGTTGCCGAGCAAGTCGTACAGATAGAACAGAAGTGGGAGGTTCTGATTTGAGCGGTACAGCCGTATCCCCTTTGTGCCGACAAGATATTTTCCCACAACACCCTCAATTAGCTCGTATGAACGTTGGATTTGTTTTTCCTTCTCTTCCCACTTCAGACCACCTATCTCGTCAAATCGGTACGAATGATAGTCATGCTCAACAGGAGATATCTGTTTAAGGCCGAACCTCCCTGGGGTCTTGGTGAACTGGCTTTGCTTCAACTGGAACCTGTTCGGATGACAGTAGTTGATATAATCCAGATGTGTTGTGAGGAATTTTCCTGTCGCTTCGACGTCCTCCTCGGTCTCTGTCGGAAGCCCACACACCACTTCCACCTCATTCCAGATGCCTGCGTCATGGGACCATTTTAGCACATCACCGGCGTGCTGGAGAGTGAAATGTTTGTTTACGTGTCTGAGAAGTCTTGCGCTTCCTGACTCTAAACCGAAGATAAGCCTCACAGCCCCTGCCATTCTCAGTTGGGCAAGGAGTTTTTTGTCAAGAGGGCCAAAATGCGCGCAGTCGCTCCACCTGATGTCAAGATCAGCATCGATGAGGGCTTGGGAGAACTCTTGGGCGAATTCCCGAGAGGGGTTTATCATGTCATTGAGAAAAAAGAAATGTTGGGCACGGTACTTCCTCTTAAGCCCGGTAAGGTCCTCAATAATCTCATCAGTCGGCTTTATTTGATAAGCATGAGTATAGGATTCTCTACAGAAAGCGCAATTGAAAGGACAACCGACAAGGAAGTAGTAAGGGAGCATGAGGACATATTTACGAGAAACTAGATGGTGTATCTCATCTCTATTGAATTCACGGAGAGGATGGTATCGATACAGATGCATCGGCAACCCTTCAAATTGGGGGACATAAAATCCCTGCATCCCCTGAGGGTATGGGGGGTCTGTGATTCCGTCCAGTTTGATAGTGGAAGCGACTCCATCAAGACGGAATCTCCCTAGCTGTTCCTCTTGGAGCGCATGGCAAAGATTTAGCAGGGCGGTATCGCCATGTCCTTGCACGAGAAAATCAATAAAGAAATGTTTAACAAGCTCATCGGAAGGAATCGGATACGAGGGGTCAATCCCCCCAATGACTATGGTGCTTCCGTGCTGCTGCTTGATGATTTTCCCCATGACCAGGGCAACTCCGACGGTAGAAAAGTTATGCTGTCCGCAGGTGGAAAGTCCGACGAGATCATACCCGCGAAGCCGGGTGAGTGAGAGCATGCGACTGGCTCCTTCTTCAAGTTCAGTGTCCCCCCCACGCTCAAGAAAACACCTTATACGCCGGATATCATCAAATCCTTCAAGAGAATATTTCACCTTTGGTCTTGCATCCCAGTTCTCAAAAAAGACCTTAGCATTCAGGTCGTCCTGATCTGCCGAGAACCCCTTCTCTGTGAGGGCAGCGGTGAGGAGAGAAATCCCTAGGGGAGGACAGAAGCTGTGCATGTCCCTGTATTCGTGCTTATTAACACCATACAAGCGTGGCACATACAGCAATTTGATACGCATCTTCACACATCCAATATCCTCTTCCCAGATACTTTTCTATTGGCCCTTCCTATCCCTAAATGAGTCTTATGTCTGCTGTAATAGAGCTCACGCTTAAGATGCAGAGCGTGCTCCATCATATTAACTAGCTTCTCCTGCGCCAGCCCCACGTCGCTGTACTCTTTGATGCTCTTTCTCACAAGCTTCATGTCTCCAATGACATTCGGCCTACACTTCTCGCAGAAATCGGAGAGCTTGCCATGTGCATGGTTCTCCCGGAATTCTTCTATGTGCGGACCCCACCATATATTTTCCAGTGATTTTTCCTTGATGTTGTCTTTGTGCACAGTGCATTCGCCACAGTGCACCGCGCTCCCCTTTGCGTTAATCATGAGATAGAACCAGGGGTAGTAGCAAGGGATATTCATCACATGGCGTACCAAATCATCACCTGTGGCAAGATAGCGCTCCGCTTGCTCCTTCGTTCCTGTGAGGATGACATTCCCCATTTCTCCACCCTGCTCTGCGAGTTCAGGATTGAATTCCTTCACCTCATCGTCTCCATCGAGGCAGGTGATAAACGCATAGATATTCAGCTTCTTCGCTAGCTGTGTGGCAGATTCGACGCTCTTTTGCAGGCTTCTCCGCTGGCCTGGAATCAGTCTTAGCTGATCTCTTTGTTCCTGAGAATACGCGACCATGGGCTCCACGAATAGGACATCTGCCCCAAGCTTCTTCGTGAGCCGTACCATCTCAGGAAGGCGAGTGTGGTTGTGGCGGTTGAGTACCATGTTGAGAGTGAGATTTGGAAGGTGGGATCCCCTCTTGAGTCTAAGTCTAGAAAATCTCTTCACTGTGCTACAGGCACGCTTAAACGAGCCTGGGACTCTTCGTATTGCATCATGGGTCCTCGAGTCAGGACCATCAATGCTGACTGCGACGCAGTCCCATCCCATGTCCACTGTATTCTTAATGTGCTCGCCGTCCCAGTGCCAACCGTTAGTGGTCAATTCGCCGAACATCTTCTCCTGCTTAATGATAGACATGAGTTCCATCATCATCTCGGGCTTAAGCATGGGCTCGCAGATGCCCGCGATGTTCCATGATTTCACACCCATCCTGCCAGATTCCCTAGCCAGTTCGTACCAGCGCTTCTCAGGCACCTCATCCTCTACATGAGCCGGCGCATAGTTGCCCACGCTCCGCAAGCAATGGACGCACCTGAAGTCGCATCGCCTATGGGGTTCCGCATCAATACGGAGCGGAGGAAGTTTCTCTCCAGAGAGCATCCGTTGGACACGAGTGCTGTACTCTGTGACCCACAGGCGCTTCTTGAACATCAGCATGTGGTCCGCGGGATTTGGTCGTTCGAGTTCCATGATTCAGTCAACTCTCTATGTCGCCCCTCTCATCTCGACCCCACCATTGGGAGGTTATCCGACACTGCTATCATCCCCTTTCGCAAGATAGTCCACGTATCTCCTCATATCACGCTTGAGGTCGTGGGTCATGTCGTACAGACCGCAGTTGTGACACTTCGGCAGGCTCCTTCCCGCGAGCATCCCCTTCCTTATCGCAGAGAGGAATTTCCCCTCCCATATTGCTTTCAACCCTTTTCGAGCCACGTTCTGCGAATCCACACTGTCGCCTGCGGTGCAACAGAAGTTTGCATTTCCTTTGGGGTCGATGAAGATGCTGTACAGGGGCTCATAGCAAAAGGTTTGAAAGTGCTGCTCACCCCTCTCCTGCAAGAGATCCTTCCCCACGATAAACTCCTCACAAGCTGTCTCTTCCTTCTCAGCGGTCTCCTCGACCATGCTCACGTTAAGGTAGATACCGCAGCGCTCTGCGAACTTCCTCGCCCTCTTTAGCTCGCTGAACATCTCCTTCTCTTGCATGGCAGTAAGCTTGAGGTAGTCAAAGCTCCCCCGTGTTTCCTCATACTCGCGCATTGGGTGGATAGCGAGTTCAACGACCCCCAACTCACGGCAAAGCTCAACCATGTCCCTGAGATGCCGATAGTTAAGGTTCGTGAGGATATGGTTCATGTGCAATATGGGCTTATCGCTGTCGTGTATTCTCTTAAAGTGATGGAGTTTGCGAATGGCATCAGTCGCGCGCTTCCACGCCCTGGGCATTCCTCGAATGGTGTCATGAATCACAGCAGTATGGCCGTCCACGCTAAACAGAATTTTGTTGATGAGCCTTTTCTCCACGATAAGCTCAGCATCTTCGCGTGTGATGAATGAACCGTTAGTGATAAGCTCAGTGATGTTCTGCTGGTCATGCCCCTTGATTATCTGATAGATGCGCAGGAGCATCTTCTTCCGAAGCAAAGGCTCCCCTCCCCCGAGCACATAGAACTCCCTCACACCCATCTCAAGCGCCTCCTGCACCAGCGTATACCACTGTTCGTCTGTCAATTCATCGCTCTCCTTAAACCTCCCAACGGTGCGGCCGTGGCTGTTTGGACAGAAGGGGCATTTAAGGTTACAGCGATTTGATGGAACGATAATCATCTTATAGGGCGGAGCCCTTTGACCTATATTCCAACGGTGGATACGAGTGAGCTTATCCACATAGCTCCAGTTATTCCACTTGAAAAGTTCCTTTGGTACTAAAAAGCCAGGATTCTCCCGTCGGTCAGGACTCTCCGGATGGGCTTGCGGATGCCTCTTTTCTGCCTCCTCAATCCAGGTGTTTCTTCTGAAGCGCGTTCTGAAAAGACCCATTACTCTACCCTCACTGGAAAGTCAATGTCTCTGAGAGCTTCTCGTATCATCCTATTCTCATCCATCAAGGGCATGCAACAGCGCTCACATCCTCTGGGCAGGCGCATCTTTGCCATCTGCTCCCTCAAGGAGACGAAATAAGAACTCTCCCACGCATCACGCAATGAGGAAAAGTCGCGCACGTTCGCGCGTGTCTCGGTCTCAATCTGACCACAAGGGGTAAGCCATCCTTGGGCATCTATGCTCATTCCGTACCAGGGTAAAAAGCAAGGGATATGCTGGCCGCGACCCTGCTTTTTGAGCAATACTGAATCGACTTCGTTTGATTTTGTGAACAACAAATCGTTCTTCAACGTGCTGAGATTAGACTCTACGGCCAGTTCCTTACCGAGTGCTTCAGCTTCCCCAATACTCGTCAGCACGGTGTCCGCATCCAACACACTCATCTTCAGACTGGAGATCTCCTTACCGAATTCTATAACTGGCAAGGCATAGATGCGGTTGACACCGTGCTCATAAGCAAGCCGCATCATTTCCGGCAACTGTGATACGTTTCTTCGCGTGAGCACCATGTTGATTTCTACAGTTGGGTGGTTTGAACAGTCTCTTCTCTTGAGCCGTTGCAGGTTCGCCATCGTACCAACAGTCCTGTCAAAAGACCCTCTGACACCCCGCAGCTCATCGTGGAGTGCAGGCTCTGAAGCATCAATACTAAAACGGAGCAAATCCCATCCCATCGCAATGATGCGTTCCAGATCCTTCTTGTTGAGGAGCGTGCCATTCGTGACTACCGAACCTGACATCCCTTGGGTTTTTGCGAGTTCCATAGACGAAAGCGCGGTTTTTTTTCTCAGAAAAGGTTCACCCCCAAGAATCCCGAAGACCTTTACCCCCATCTCCCCTGCCTGCCTCACTAAGACAAGGATTTCTTCATGGCTCATCTCATCCTTATAGCGAAACTCGGGCAAGAAGGGGTAGTGACAAAACTGGCAGAGGAGATTGCAGCGGTTGGTCAGGAAGATGTCAAACTTCACGGGAGGTGCAATCTCACCCCTAACCCATCGCAACAGATGTTCAATTCTCTCCCCCATGCCTTTATCCATCGACGAGACTAGGTTTATACACGCTTTAAATAGGTTTCCCAACATGAGACAGAAGGGGTGACACGCTAGGCTTCTCGCGGATCATTACCCAACACGAAGTTCTGTAAGATTGTATCTGACGTTCAGGAGTTCCCAAATTTTCTCGGCTATGAGTTCCCCTTTGACCTTGATGCCAGATTCTAAGAAATGGGCCTCATCATACATCAAACCACCGTAGGGTTCCATATCATGGTCAAGATCAACGAGGGGCACACCACCTTCCTCCGAGATTTTCCTAATGACATCATTGATCTCCGCTGAAGTCTGAGCCTTACTGGAGAGCGACTCATATTTCCCTGGCGCTGCCTTTGAGAAATTTTGATACTGCGTTGTGAGAACAACCTCTGCATTGTCGGCATGTGCATACCTGATGAGGGATTCATAATTCTCGGTGAGAAGGAAATCTCGGGTAATCACGTCTGTGGGATAATCAAAGCCTACAAAATCCCTCTGGAAGAAAAGGGGCATAAAAGCGTCTGGGTCTTCGTCATTGACATAGGCTGAGATTCTTGCGGGCATGGGAAAATCTTCTTTCGAGTCGATGATAGTATAAAACCTTATATCCTCATCATAGAAAAGTGAGTTGTAACTCAGCAGGTACGTGAACTTAATAAGTTTGTACAGATTGCTCTTGCCCACAAGGTTTCTTTCGAAAGTACTGATCTGGGGATAATAGACTATGCTGTTCGCATTGAAAAGATTCTCAACCCACGGCTCGTTATGATTGTGATGGATGACAGTAAAATCGGGGTGTAGATATTTCAAGAGGTAAAAATAATTCTGCACTGACTGAAAGGAAGACCACCCATCCACACCGAAATTGAATACCACCACCTCAAAGGGAGAACCGAGTTCCTCAAGTTTCTTATCCAGATAAGCTTGTGTATACTTGGGATAACCCCTTCTCGTCGTGCTCCCTCCCAGCGCCACTATGTGGATTGTATGAGATTCGTTCTGTGCACTGTCATTGGCAACATGATTCAGAAAGTCCTCCTCTTCAACCAGATAATGTGGCTGGACATACCTCAAGAACGGATGGGATTTGAGTTGGTACTCATCAACACTTGTAGAATAGATGTCATCAAATCTCCGTAATCTCGTTGGATGGACTGCCTTATCAAGAATTACCAAAGATGCCAGCTCAAGGAAAAGGAGAATGGCAATAAAACCTAAGGCTCCCGCCAGCACGCGTGTTCTTTTATTAAGAGGAATATTAAGAGGTATATTGTACACCCGAGCATGAGTTCCATACTCGTATTTAATAATCCATCTATTGTCATCTGTCTTTTTTCCGAGAAAGATGCGAGCTACTGAGCATCTGGAGCAGGAATGATTATCCGTAAAAGATAAAAACAATACGCTATCTCACCAGATAATGGAAACCAGGCGAGTCATCGGGGGGGCTCTTCTTATTGTTCTTGCCCTGGGTGTTCTTCACATCATGCTCCCTGGGACGCCTTCTGGAATTGTATTGACCAATACAGAATATCAAGTTGCTGAAGACGCTACTGGAACATCTTCAGAGAATATAAGCGAACGTGGAGCCAAGTTCCTCAACACCAAGTCTACTGGGGAGAAAGGATTAGGTTGCGGACCGCCTGACGATTTCGACTGCGGGCTGAATAGATACTCTGGATTCATGGCTCTCACAAATATCCAGGCGTATGAAAAGACACAAGACGAGAAGTATCTTAATTATGCCATCGCATTCGCCACCACGGAACAGACCTCCCCTCCAGATTGGTGTCTGTCGTGTACTTGCATTCCTCCTGACGACTTTGATTGTGGGATGGGTGAGATTCAAGCAGAGATGACAGAGGTATTCGCCAGACTCTACTCTCTCACAGGAGATGAGCGATATCTTGAATATGCTGAGAGATTCGCCCACACAAAGCCCACAGCTCCTCCTGAAGGGAAGCTTAACACTCTCTGCAGGGCTCCTGACGATTTCGACTGCGGGCAATCCCATGTCCAGTCTGGATACATAGGGGCTTATGAAAGCCTCCATGAAGCGACAGGAGATCCAAAGTACATGGAGTATATAGGCAGGCTCGGAGATGCCTGGATGAATGCAAAAATAGAAGAAAAAGGGCCTGCCATCATCGGTGTATTCCTCCGTATATATAATCTCACCGGAAAGAAAATATATTACGACAAGGCGATTGAGTTAGGGAACAGCATCATCAGAACATGTGACCAAGAGGGCATCGAAGGACGCGAGTGGGGCCAAGAACCTTTCGCAGACTATGATGAAACTGCTTATATTGTGGGTTTGTTGACATCGTATGAGGCTACAGGTGAGGAGACTTACTTGGAATGTGTCAATAATCTTTTGAAATATACTCCGCAATGTCAAGGCCGCGTATGCGAGAACATGGTACAGCAAGCAAACATGATTCTGGCACTTACGGAATTATTTCGCACTACGGGCTCAACTGAATACCTTAATCTGGCAGAAGAATTCGCCAGACAAGAAAACATTAATTCTGTGGAGAGCAATTTCTTTGGCTATACCACCTCATGCGAGAATTTCGATTGTGAGGATGCCGAGGACCAGGCAGTTATAGCTAGCGCACTCTTGGAACTAGGTGAAGTCAAGGAATCGGTTGAAGCCAGAGGCGAGACACTTGGATGATGTCCGGAATTATCACATGTAACCAAGGCCCCGGAGCTTCTGCATGAGGAATTCCTTCTCCATGTTCCTCCCTTCCATCTCTGGGGTGCCTGTCTCTTCCAGTTCGGAATGCATCTTCTCGACCGTATCCACCGCTGGATCTGACTGGAACGCAGCAGCACTCGCACCCAATGCTGCGGAAGCGTTTTCCACCCCTCGCCAGATACAACTGAAGTTCAGATGATGCAGTGTCATTTTTCCATCAATTCCCAGCAGGAGCACTTTGCTGTACAATTGTTTTTCCCCCACAATATTCTCCTCTGTGCACCCCGAGAGTGCCAGTAAGGCTGCTCCGATTATAAATATTAAGACCAAGAGCAGTATTTTGCCCCCCAGTGAACCAAGCTTATGGTTTCCCATCCTTTTTTCCTCTAATGATGTTCTTGATACGGATTTTCAGGGGCTTTATGAATCGTAAGGCGATGAACGCGCCGACTGCACCAACCACACCTATAACGTAGGCGCCCCATGAGTTGACTATCAAGCCCCCTGTGCCGGGGTCAATGTATGCAGCAGCAGATGGCAAGCTGAGATATAAGGCAAGCGTGAGCAGAGCGATGCGGACGCAGTATCGGCCCATCTTCAATCCTCTCTGCGGAGATACCTTTCAAGCTCTCCCCGTATCTCGCGGTTCCAGGCGAGATGCGTCGAGACACAGTTCTCGCAGCCCTCAGGAAGGTCCCGTCCCATAATCCTCTGCCTGAATTCAGAGAACACAGGCCCGTGCCACGCCTCGCTGAAGCTCTTGTGCTTAATGTTCTCTGCGAACATGTTCGTACTGCAGGGCCCCATATCGCCATTCGCCTCAATCTTAGGCCAGAGCCATGATTCGAAACATGGCACATTGAGGAAAGGGTTGCACACTTGCTTCTCAGGTTGATTCTCAGAACTCAAGATCTTCTCTTTCAACTCGCCTGTCTTCTCTATCTCGCCAAGACCCATCACATGGTCGAGGTTCGTGCGGATACGGTAGCTTTCGGCGAGTTCAAGCGCCTTAGGCACATAGCGCTTCAGGTAACACTCTCGTTCCTGCTTCGATAGCTTTATCTTATGGACAAACGGATTACTCACGAATACTGGTTCGTATGTGACCACATCAACGCCAAGCCCCTGCGCAAGCTCTACCATCTCAGGAGTCTGATCATAGTTCCATTTGGTCAGCACATGGCTGAACTCGAGTAGTGGCTTCTCTGAGCCGAGCTCCCGCTTCAACTCTGTGAATCGCCTTATCGCAGAAGTTGTCTTCTCAAACGAGCCCTTCTTACCGCGCAATTTGTCATGCACTCCTGAAGTGGAGCCATCAACGCTGTGAATCACATTGTCCCAGCCCATTTCAATGACTCTGCGCATCCATTCATCAGTCCACACCGTGCCGTTCGTGACTAGTCGCCCTGTCAGACCGTTGCTCTTGGCAAGTTCCATCATCTTCATCACGAGTTCCCCGCGAAGCAGCGCTTCTCCGCCGCCGGATATCTGGAGCGTGTTTACCCCCATCTCACAGAGCTCCTGAGTGATAGAGAGCCATTTCTCATCAGGCATCATGTCAGCATAGTTATAGGGCTTCAGGGTCTGGTAACAGAACACGCATTTGAGGTTACAATTATTGGTGGGATACATGAGGACACGCTGTGGAGCTGCCTGTCCGCCACATGCCCATTGTGAGAGTTTTTCTACCACACCCCTAGGCACCACCATTTTGCTTCGTCCCCCCAGCAGATTCACAAGGCCCATTATATAAGACTTGTCCATGGCCCCTTGAGTATGAGAACAAAAGTCAACCAAGGCATTCAGCACACGTTGGAAGAAAGATATATATCTCATAACCACTAGCAGATGCTGAAAAGGAGATGGGAACCGACCAGGAGGGTAGAGCACTGAACATAGGGTTGTGCCTTATCCTTATTGTAGCGTTGATTAGCATAACCGGATGCCTAGATGACGCTCTACCGGCGGAACAGAGGAATGGCGGACAGGCAACCGAAAACAAAGAGGGTTCCTCTTGCGCCGGCATAGGAGACACACTGGACCGAGATATCTGTCTCTGGGATGCCGCAGTCCAACAGGCACTTATGATCCCAGCCGAAGAGACGAGTTGTGCGGAGATTACTGATCCTGTGTTACATTACTTCTGCATCAGGCTCTTCTTCCGCCCCCACATCGCAGTATTCATGCCGCATAGGACTGGTACCCAGGACCCATTTAGCTGGACGGAGCCTACTATCAGCAGCGAGTGTGCCTCCGGAGACTTCTACAAGTGGCAGATGTGCACACTGTTGACCACTTTTGACAAAGGGAGAAGCAAACCCGAAACTGCTTGTGAGGAGTTCAATCAAGGGATGAGGGGGGCCTGTCAGTTCTTAGGGGCCATTTCCCTCGTGATGAGCAGTTCCTCTCAGGAAGAGCTGACAAATAGACTGCAGGGATTCTGCCCTACCATTGCTGATGGGGCCTGGAGGTCGGAATGCTACTACCTCCTCGCAGACGAATTGGCAAGCGCACGCCCAGTTGGAGACATCTCTGTCATCGCCAGGGCCTGCGAAGATTCGTACGATTGCGATGTGTGGGACTTCCACTGTTCGAACCATGTTGTGCAGCTCATGCCAAGCGAGGATGGGAAAAGATTCTGCAGTGAACTACGGCAGGAACTGCAAGAGGCCTGCTGGATGGGCTGGGGACGGGAGAAAGCGCGACAATCTAACAGTCAAAATACAGAATCTAAAGAGGAGCTGTGCATCGAGTTGGGCTCCCAATGGAGGAACAGCTGCGAGGAGGGGATACTGGAGTTCGAAAGAGAACATCCTCCTCCGGCTCTCGAAGAAGGGATAGAGTACGGGCCTACGATGAAATGAACATTTCCATTTTAGGGCTTCCATCTATGTCAACGAATTTGCGCCGCCGCCGCCAAAATCGCGTGAATCAGCAATGCATATAAAATAGGAAGCAGCTCTATTAAGCAGAATGCGTCTCACATCAAAAATCGGGCTGGGAATATCCCTTCTCAAGGCAAGACTGCTCAAAAAGAGGATACCCCTGTTCGTGGGCTGGCAGCTTACTTCAAGATGTAACTTACGTTGCCAGTATTGCGACCTCTGGAATAAACGGGGAAAAGAGCTCACCACTTTGGAGGTAATCTCAGGCATCGACCAGCTGCACGAACTCGGCACACGAGTCATCGCATTCACCGGAGGAGAACTGCTCCTTAGGGATGATGTGGGAAGGATTCTGGATTACGCCCATGAAATGGGAATCGCCACCAATCTCCACACCAACGGATACTACTTGTCAAAAGTCGCTCGGCAACTCAAAGATGTCCACTCAGTCGTGCTAAGCCTGGATGGTCCTCGGGAGGTAAACGATGCGATCCGCGGGAAGGGATCTTATGCGAAGGTGATCCTGGCGGCAGAACTAGCCAAAGCTGAGGGCACCAAGGTACTGCTCGCAGCGGTACTGAGTTCAAAGAACATCTCACTCGTTGATGACATCATCAGGGAGGCAGAGATGATAGGTGCACCAGTCACCTTCCAACCAGTGATAAAGAGGAATGATGAGTGGAAGGATGTAGATCATCTCAAACCCAATGTGGAGGATTACAAAAAAGCTATCCACCGCACCATATGGCACAAGAGACGTGGAGCTCCAGTGGGGAATTCCAAGGTATCTCTCGAGGCATTCCTCGGGAGAGGTTTGCGGGGTCCACTCGCACTCGGGCAGATATATTTGAACATATCCTATGACGGGAGGGTGTATGCAGCTCCCCGACAGGTTGGTCTTGATGCACCAAATATCAGGGACGTTCCTGTCAGAGAGGCCCTCTCCAAAATCAGGATACCCAGTACCGCAATGCCCGGCTCGACCTTAGAAGCTGAGATGAACCTTCTCTACCGCCTGCATCCCCAGGCTATCATGAATGCTGCTCTTCGTTACTGAGCGCACTCGTACAGCAAGGAAGGGAAAGGCTCTTAAGTTCGATTGGAATTTCTTGATTATATGCCACTATCCATGCAAGGGAAAGTGCAGGGGCCATTGGCATGAAGGTCTACCCTAGAGAGAGCGTCAATCTCTTACCAGTGGACTTCCTCTACGCTTTCATCTCCTGTCTCACTCGAGAGGATAAAACTGAGGAGGCCCATGCCTTTGAGCAACAGTTCGCCCAGAGGATGGGATGCAAAGAAGGAATCGCGGTCTCCTCCGGCCGGTTTGCTCTTGCTCTCCTCCTCCAAAAAATGGGATTGAAGGCAGGTGATGAGGTGATTCTTCCCAGCTTCACTTACCATGCAGTGCCCCGCATGCTGACTGCGATGAAGCTCAGGCCGGTGTTCGTGGACAGCAGGGAGAATGATTTCACCATTGACCCGGCTCTCTTGGAACAGAGCATCACCGCCAAGGCAAAAGCCATCATTCCCACCCACCTATTCGGCCAGCCTGCCGAGATGAAGGCTATACTAGAGATTGCTGAGCTTCACGACATTTTTGTCATCGAGGACTCCGCTCAGGCCATTGGGGCAGCATATCGCGGGAAGCCTACCGGCAGCCTCGGAGACGCGGCACTATTCAGCCTCTCTCTGGGCAAGAATCTCGGAGGAATCGGCAGAGGGGGGATAATCACGACGAATAATCGGGAGCTTGCCGAGGCCCTGTCTGAAGAGGCAGCCTCTTTCTCATCTCGTAGCCGTCTCTCTTCGCTCAAGTCTGTCGCTGAATCCGCTGTTATCTGGGGCCTGAGTCATCCTACTACATTCAGGTTCAGCACCTATCCCCTCATGCGCGCTTCGCGTCTGCTCGGGAGTGACGTGGTTGACGCTGTCCTCCATCACACCCGGAGGCGCCCAGCAGAGATAGAAGGAATCCCTAAGTACATGCTCACCAGGTTCCCGGATTTCAACGTGAAGATTCTATCACGCCAACTGGTCTCTCTCAATAAGCGAAACGAGAAAAGAATCGCGCTCGCTCGAGTGTATGACCGTATCTTTGAGAGCATCCCCAAGATTTCGGTCGCTCGACCAGACCCGCGGAACAGGAATATCTATACTGCATACGGGGTGCGTGTTCCTCACGAGCATCACGACAGGCTGCAGAAGGCCCTCATCAGGAAGGGAATCGACACCCAGACGACCAACATGTCTGCCTGCTCGGACATGGGGATGTTCGGGAAGTCTCGCACAGACTGCCCTATCGCTCGAGGGCTCGCCGATGAGCTGATTCATCTCCCAATCAGCAGCCGCATGAGCAAGGATGACGCGAGGTATATCGCCAACAGGTTCGAGTCATCGATTTCTAGTTTTAACCATTAAGAACCAGCATCTTCATTCCTACCTTGACATAGGGCCGGAATTTGGCAAGCGACCTGATTCCAAGGAGCGTCCTGACAAGCACTATTGGAGTGAAGTAACAGCGTACATACACCTGCTTTGTTAGCGCGAGAATCTCCTCATGACTCAGCTCGCTGTAAGGGTTTAGTAATGGCTGCTCTTAATCCCACACATTTTGAGGTCTCAAAACCAAGTATATCCTACTGCAAACGTATGAAGCGTAATCTCATGCGAGATTCGACATGTTGATGAGGTGTCATTCATGAAACTCCGAACAATACCGATGCAACGAAAACTTTAAATTAGTACCTAAAGCAGTCGTCTCTTGTGCCACTATGGGGAACAAGATTACATTCATCACCTTGCCATTGCCCTCTGGGGAGGAACAGCGGGACTCCAACATGCCTGAGATTGCAGAGACATATGGTGTCTCCCCCCAGCCTGGGCTCTTCCGGCTTGTCAAAAATTCAAACATAATTTTAGTCAACTATAATTCAGTTAGTTGCGGAACAAGTACGGCGGAGTTACGCCACGCCGGAAAAGTGGCCCTCTCGCTACTCGAGACATATGCGCGCTCCCTTTAGGACTCTGGGCTGAGAACTAATAAGTGAACAATACCATGCGAAAATTGACTCAAAATATAGGCCGTCTCTTGATGCCTTATCATAGCGGGAGAATCCCGTTTAGCATAGTGCATTTTGTGACAAACCGCTGCAATGCAAGGTGCAGACACTGTTTCATCGATTTCAATACACCTAATAGTACCAATGCTGAATTGAGCCTTGAGGAAGTTGAATTTCTCACCAAGAATCTCAAAGGCGGCATATTCAATGTGAACCTCACTGGAGGGGAGCCCTTATTACGCAAAGACCTCTCTGAAATCGCTGAAGCTTATCTAGTGAATGCCTCGGCCAAATCAGTGTTCATCAGCACCAATGGTAGCTATCCTGGCCGCATCAGACGCTTCCTTGACAGAATAGTGTACTCCGGCCCGGGGAAAGAGGTCATCTTCTCGGTTTCTATTGATGGAGTCGGAAGGAAACATGACGAGATACGAAATATGAAGGGCCTGTACCAAAACGCCCTCAAGACGTACCGTATGGTACGGGATTGCGGCAGAGCAAACATCAGGGCGAATGTTAGCATCACAGTCACACCAGATAATCTGGCGACTGTCTCTTCTCTCTATGAGCACCTGATAGCCAAGGAAGGCGTTTCAGCAGTCACTGCGACACTAATGCGGGAGCAAGGGAGCACAAAAAGAATCTGTCCTGAGGACAGGAAGAGGCTCCTTAGGGCTTATAGCAAGGTCACAAGGATGATTCGCGAGGATATCCTCTCTGAAAGGCTTGAGGGGTATGGGCAGGACTTATTGGGCACAATCATGAACGCGAAGAATCATATTATGAACCGTATCCTCAGACAAACCTATCTTGACCCGCATTACATCTCTCCCTGTCCAGCAGGCGCTCTGTTCGGCGTCATTGGTGCCCAAGGAGGGGTGTATCCTTGCGAGATGCTCAATGAATCAATGGGAAACCTAAGGGACTACGATTTTGATTTCATGAGAATCTGGCAGAGCCACAAGGCTCAAAAGATGAGAGAATATATCATACGTAGCCGCTGCCATTGCACGTACGAGTGCGCTTGGACTGTCAATATCCTCTCGAACAAGCGCTACCTCTTCCCTCTAGGCATCAGCTTTCTGAAACAGAAACTGCGTGGTAATAATGGATAAACCCCTTGTCCACATCCTGATCCCTTTTGTAAGATGGGATGGCTATGTGGTAGAGTGTGTGGAGCATATCCTAACTCTCAAGTACACCAATTATCTCTTGGTGCTCCTGCCTGACGTTAAGGTGACGCTCCCGCAGAAGCTTCGTGATGATTCGCGTATCCGACTGCTAGTGACTGGAGAGAAATCTATTGCGGGCAAACGGAATCTCGGCTTGCAGGCCTTCTCCCAGTGCCAGTATTTCGCTTTTATCGATGCGGATGCTTATCCCTGTAGCGACTGGCTGACAAGCGTGATTTCCTGTTTTAGCAGGGATGAAAATATCTGGGCAGTGGGAGGCCCGAATATCACGCCCCCGTCTGAGCCCCTATCCCAGCAGGTTGTGGGAAATGCCTCAAAGTCCATTCTTGTGACTGGCATCTCCAGTTTCCGGAAACAGCTCGCGAGAGACAGGTTCTGCGGAAGCCTTCCAACATGCAATCTTATTGTCTCAAAAGATGCCATGGTAAAGCTTGAAGGGTTCAATGAAGAGCTGATAACGGGAGAGGATATTGACATCTGCAATAGGATTGTTCGTGAAGAAAAGAAAATCTATTATTCAGGATCTGCTGTTGTCTATCACCACAATCGGCGATTGTTGATGCCTTTTGTGAAGCAGCGGTTCACCTACGGCCTCTCTGTTTTCAGGCTTTTTAAGGAGAACCCCTCTCTTTCAAACCTGTACATATTCCTTCCGTTGTTTTTCCTGTTCTTCCTGGCCGTAACTGGAATTATCTCAATATTCATCAGACAGGCTCTCATCCCCCTATTCGCAGTACTGGCCATTTACTTCATTGCTGTTTTTGTGGAGTCTATCAGATGGTCGCCTCGGGCTATCGAGATTCCAGGGACATTCATTGCAATAGTACTTGGAACCATCTCCCCAGGATTTGGTTCTGTAGGGGCACTATTTCTGCTTAAGAAAGACCGGCATTTCATTGGAAAGTTGGTCAGGCGGCTGTATGTTGGAAGCAAATAGATTACTGAAGCGAATTAAGCGTCTGTATCATAAGAGATTTATACTTCACGACTGTCCTTGAGAATATGTGCGGAATCCTTGGCTTTACGGGCAGACCGGAGCCTAAACTACTGAGAAGGATGGCGCGCATTTTGAGACACCGCGGCCCTGATGCGAGCGGATTTTTTGAGGATTCCAGGGTCTCTCTCGGATGCCAGCGCCTGCGCATACGGCATCCCACTCCTGCTGCGGACCAGCCGTTCAAGGATTCCCAGGGCAGAACTGTAGTCTTCAATGGAGAACTCTTCAATCACAGCCAGCTCCGTGAGGAGTTGGAAGCTGCAGGCTATAGTTTTAGTACTGACTGTGACACCGAGACGCTGCTCGCTTCATACACCTATTTCGGCCCAGACTGTTTCACAAGACTTGATGGCATGTTCGCTGTTGCAATCTGGGACCCGCTCAAAAAACATCTTATCCTTTCACGGGATTCTCACGGCATAAAGCCGCTCTACTACACAGTTGCTCCAGATGACAAATTATACTTCGCTTCTGAACTTAAAGCGCTGCTGCAGATTCCCGGTCTGGAACGCACCATCAATCCTGATGCGTTGGTAGGTTACCTTACCTTTGGGTGTAATCTCTTTGATGAGAGCATGATTAAGGGGATTTACAGGGTTCCACCCGGTTCTGTTCTTATGGTTAACACTAAAGGTACTCTGAACATCAAGACATTCCAGCCACAAAAAGCAATGACTCCTCCCCCTAAATCCGCTGGCGCCCTTCTCAATGTGCTTTCAGGTGCTGTGGATGCTGCCACTCAGGACCTTGATGACTTCGGTCTCTTCTTATCTGGGGGAGTTGACTCATCACTCTTGCTTGCGCTTCTCACCAGAGAACGTGGCGCGAAAAGAACAATCAGGACGTACACAGCAAGCTTCCCAAGCCACGATGAATCCTCGGTTGCACGCGAGATTGCCGAGCATTTTGGAACGGAGCATACAACTATTCATGTTGATGAATCGCATCTTGAGCTTCTGCCTGAGATAGTCTGGTTTGCGGATGAGGCGTTGAGCGACCCTACTACTGTTCCCATGTATCTGCTAGGCAAGGAGGCATCACGTGATGTCAAGGTTGTCCTAACCGGCGACGGGGCAGATGAGTTGTTCTATGGCTATGAACAGATTCGCTTTCTCTACCTGCGTCAGCGACTTATTGCGGCGTGGCCCAAATACGTTAGGAAACTATTTGCAGGAGTTCTACCCCTGATTCCTCGAAGACCCCTCAATGCCCTGTTCCCCTATGTGGATGACCTCGGAAGCAAAGGGATTCTCCGCGCCAAGCGCTACCTGAGTGAGGAGCACCCGCTTAATCAATATTTGGCTATGGTGTCTATCTTTGATGATGATGAGCGTAGACTCATAGGAAGCGAGCAAAATCTTAATTTGAAGAGCTTGCTTTCACACCAAAAGCAAGGCGCTACGACGGATATAGATGCCTTGGCACGCCTGGATAGCTCTATCCTCCTGACGTATGGCATGCTTCCTAAGGCTGACAGGATGACTATGGCCCACAGTGTTGAGGCACGCCCGCCGTACCTCTCCGCAGCTGTTGACTCAGCGTCGCGGGCCATCCCTGTTCATCAGAAGCTGGGATTGTTCAGTGACAAAGTCTACCTGAGGAGGGCCGCGAGGAAGATTCTTCCAAAGAAGATGGTGGGGCAGAGAAAGCAGCGTTTCTTTGTGCCTATCCATACATTGTGGGGGAATGAGCTCATTGAACGCTTAAGCAGAGGGTGCAATTCTCATGCCCTGGAAGTCTCCGGCTTACGCCAGACTTCAATGGACAGGCTGTTGAGCGGCTTCTCCCGCAGCCCATTGTATCACTCACGTCAAATCTGGAACCTATTGTCACTTCTGTTCTGGATAGAAACGTTTATAATCAAAGAGGGGAAAAGGCCTATTCGGCCGGAATGGTGGTGAAAGCATCTCAGAAAGGGAAAACACTTTTAGTTTTGTTAGCGGTTGTGATTATGAATGTCTTCTTACTGGAGATTTTCTTAAGGTTTACAAACTTAGAAGACAACCTTCTCACAAAAAGTCTGTACTATCAAATGGCTGATACAGAATCACATCAAGTTTCAGAAGATGTTAATAAACTCTATGAACTTAAACCCAATTCAAAAGAGGTATATTTTTCTGAAATCCATCCTAAAGAAACAAAGTATAAGGATCGAATCGTAACAATCAACAGTTTAGGGTTTAGGGGAGAAGAAAAGAATAGGGATAAACCTGAGAATGTTTTTAGGATTTTTGTTCTGGGAGGGTCTAACACCTATGGGATTTCAGTAAGTGATAATGATACCTATCCTGCTATAATGCAAAAAATCCTTGATGAGAAATACCCCGGCAAATTCGAAGTCTGGAACGCAGGTGTGTGTGCTTATGTCTTGTCACAAAAAATAGCATATGCAGAATCCATAATCAAAGAATTTGACCCTGATCTGCTGATCATTCAAATCCATAATAGTGGAAGAAGGGCATTTCTCTGGGATACAGCGCAAGAAGACCCTAAACGCACCACGAATGTAAACAAAAAAAATGTTGAATTGCTGAGAAAGAATAATGAATTATACTTGGAAAATATCCCCTTATTTTCAGAGAATCCTACTCTAAAAGCTATACATCCCTATCTTGTTAGGAATTTTGCTTTCTACAGATTAATTAGTATCAGTGTAAATCAAATCAGGGTTAACCACTATTTTGATTTGGTAAACCAGACCTGTTACCTAGGTTCACCAGACACGGCTGATTTTGTATCTAATTTTTATGTATATAATGAACGTTGTGAATCTGAACTGTTAGGTACTTACTTAAGAAAGTCCAATATTGTTGGAGATCTTATAAATAAAAGGGAGTTTGACAGATTTATTAAAACGCATAATAAAACCAAGAAAGTTATATTTGACCCTGTGCTACAGTACAACTTTTGCGATGTAGAGAATTGCCTTGAACAATTCCAGCTTCCCCCTTCTTATACAATGAACCCATACGAGACTTACAACCTGGAGTGTTATTTCTTGTGCGGAGATAATGGATTAGAAGAATATCGTAATATCCATCCACCGTCTTATGTTTATGAATGGTATGCAGAAAAGATAGTCAACTTCCTTTTGGAGAAAGATTTAATTCCTAATGAATAATCATATGAACCAAGTATCCCTTGCCGCTAGACAAGAACCAGAAAGGACCCGACATTTGCGGAACCTGCTGTCACTTCTGCTTTGGATAGAAATGTTTATAATCGAAGAGGGGAAAAGCCATATTTGGCCGGAATGGTGGTGAGGGCATATCAGAAAGGAAAGGCGATAGTAGAACTCTCGGTTCTTGTGCCAGTGTACGATGAGGCGCGGAGCATAGAAGAAACCTATTCTGAGCTACGTGATGCTCTCGATAGGCTGGATAGTGGCTGGGAGATTGTCTTTGTTGATGACGGAAGCACTGATAATACTGGTAAGCTGTTGTTTGCACTGGGTGAGAAGGATTCGCGGGTACGCATTGCCAGCTTCACTAGGAACAGGGGTCTTTCTGCAGCCCTTGCTGAAGGGTTCCGCCGCGCCAAGGGCAGGACAATCATCAGCATGGACGGCGACCTCCAGTTCGACCCCCAGGAAATACCTGCTTTGCTCCAGGAACTGGAATCAACAGATGTGGTGTGCGGGTGGAGAAAACCCCGGTGGGATGGGTGGCAACGCAGATTTATCTCATCCCTCGCCTATCTTGCGCGACGTGCTGTCCTTGGAGATAAAATCCATGATTCCGGATGTACATTTAGGGCGTACAGACGCAATAGCGTGGAGAACCTTACTTTGCAGCCAGGTCATCACCGTTTTATCCCCTATATCCTCAAGTCAAAGGGTTATCGTGTGAGCGAGATTAGGATAAACCATAGGAAGCGAAGGTATGGGCAATCAAAATACGGCTTCTCGCGTCTGGCCAAGGGTTTTGTTACTCTCCTTTTTCTGTGGCTCAGTAATCTTTGGTCTCCGAGACAATGAAAAAGGTGCAGTGGTCAAAAGGTGAATGGCTCATCCTGTTAGTCGTTGCCCTTGCATTCCTCCTGCGGATTTGGCCATTAGGTTATATGGCTTATGCTGGGGAGGCTAATAGAATCTCCTTTATAACATATGATTTCATCCATGAAGGGAAGATTCCGAGATATGGCTACGATAACTGGAACTTCTATGGTCATTATGGCCCTATGCCCTACTACATCTTCTCTTTTTTCTCCCTTCTGTCAACAGCACCATTCTCTCCTGTGCTGCTCACTATCCTGCTCAGCACTGTGACAACATATGTGTTATACCGCATTGGAAAGGATTTCTGGGATAAGCGTGTGGGGTTCATTGCGGCGCTTCTTTGGGCAACTTCTCACCTGTCTGTGATTACCTCTAGGACCGCTTTTACTGTGAACATCGCGCCGGTTTTTGTCTCATTGTTCTTCTACTCCCTCCTTGTTCTGCTTCATAAGAAAAAGTCAGCGTACTACGTGCTTCTGTTTCTCTTGGCCGGCATAATTCTCCAGATTCATATCACTGTGTTCACTGTCCTACTTCTTGTCATCCCCGCTCTTTTTTTAGGGATGCCTCTGAATAAAAAAAATAGGAAAGGGTTTCTTGTCGGTTGTTGTATCCTTCTCATCCTTTTTCTTCCCTATATCTCTTATGAGGCTTCCCATGGATTCTCTGAGACTCGAAAGCTGCTGACGTTTATCAGTCCGTTTTCCAGGGGAGAAAAGATGGCAGTGACAACTCAAGATTGGGATGACAATTTTCTCTTACAGTACGTTAATCCTCTTGAGAAAGAGCCCCGTACTAATTCGTTTCTCCAGAATATCGCGAATATGTTCTATTTCTGTGAGGACCCTTCCCAGTATTCTCCTTTTATGGGATTCATGGGAGGTGCTCTGCGTTTCTCCGCGATTATGGCATGGCTGTTGTTCCTTCCTCTTCCTTTCCTTTTTTGCTTGTGGCTCGTGCGTAAACATAAGAATAAACATAAGGAATTAGGCTCAATCGAGTTCAAGGGCTCGATTCTTCTTCTCATCTGGTTCATCCTCTCCCTGTTCCTTCAGTCGCATTTTCCCTTTCACGACACCCATCATTTCCATAGCCTTTCTCTTTCAACAATTCTGTTCTGGGCAGTTGGGTGGGGATGGCTTCTCCCATTACTCATGAAGCAATACAAGCAAGGCATACGCCTTTTTGCCTTGCTCTTCGTATTCTTTCTAGTCATTGTCAATGGTGTGAGTTGGGCCGCTTTCCATATCAGTAACCCCCAGAAGGAGTGCCTCTCCACCGGAGTACCCCTGAGTGCATTAGAGGACATCGCTGAAGTTCTTGCCGAGGACCAACGATTTAAGCAACAGCCGGAAGAAGCGTTGTTAGAGATTGTTTCAACACATGGTACTATCCGGGGTAAACTCGCTGGTCTTGAATATGTCACCCTGGATGCGATACGCAGGCGCGAACAGGCAGGAGGACAATTTTTAAACCTCTCTGGGAGATACATCCTCATTCGAGAGAAGGCGTTACCCTTCGGTCTTAATCCCGCTTTACCGGCAACCAGGATTGGTTCCTCAATCCTTGTCCGACAACCCTGCCATGTAGATGCTTCCAGCTTGTTTTTGGCCAAGGCTGGAGACGCGAGAGATATCGAATCTGCGCGGGTGGCAGTCAGCGACCATCTTGAACCCTGGAATCTTGGAGAGCCCTGGCCACCTATAGATGCCTGGAGGTGTATTGAGGAATGCCCCCTTGTAGATTCTCAAGACTGCCAACGCTGTCTTGGCACCTCAACACTATATCTGCGTATCCACCTCAGTAAAAACCGCACGGCAAGAACTGCTCTTGTTGTTAATGAATTAAACGGTGACGAATCACATATAATAGAAGAAGTATACTTGAATGATGAGCCACTCTTCTATAATGGCAGCCTCTTGGTTCCTGGGGAAAACCGGCGACCGCAGGAAATCCTGATGGACGTGACCGGACTCCTTAATGATAGCACTAACCTTCTTGAGGTGCTCATTGCCAATCAGCCTGGCAGGCTGTGGCCATATATGCTGCCGGACATATATACCATCTCTGGAAGTTAACAATGCGCAGAGTTCATTGAGCCGGGAACCGTTACCTTAAAGTATTTCAATACAGCCACTTCATCAGTGACCAACCAGAACTACAAATCTTCGTCTAGGGGGGAAATGTCCTTTTGTTTCAGGATAAGCGTGGTCCCATTCACAAAATCCGCAGCAGGAATATCAAAATACGGTTCCAGGTCGTTGTTGGGGAGTTCCAATATCACCTCGAAATAATCAAGATTCTGGGCGATATAGTGGTAACTCGGGGACAAAGGCCAGTTCTGGATCTCATTCTCAGTCCAATAACTTCCACCGACTCCTTCGATGACCAGGTAATCTGCTGATATGATACGGTCGATGCACCTCTCTTCGCCAGCCCATCCCAGATAGCTATTCTCCTGTTCGATACAAGAACTCAGAAAATGATGCCTCTTTCCAAGCATCTGCCTAACTTCAAGTTCAGAAAGCAGCATATCCGAGATGTAGCCAAAGGGGTTCATCACAAACACCTCAGACATACCCTCGTGCTCCAGGAACTCGTCCTCCAGGGTGACCACTGCTGATTTGATATCAGCAGCAATTATCACTGGTGAAAGACGAGTGCCTTTGTTGAGGAGCGAGGGCTCCACAAGCTGATGATCTCCCACCTGGCCGGTCAAGTCTCGCTTCCACACGTGGCTCAGAAGCAAAGTGAAGGACATTCCCACAATAAGTAGAACGACAAGGATAGAGAAGAAAAAACCCGTTTGCCTTAAAGACTCCCCGTTAAAGAACTCAAGAATTTTCTGAAGGAATCTGCTCAAAAGGATGGCTCCGGCAGGTATCACAGGGAGGATATACCGTAGGATATGGTAGGATGCATTCAGGTCCAAGAGAGTATAGAAAACCAGGGGTAGCAGAATCCAACCCAGCAAGAAGGCCCTGCCGCGAGCATCAAAGAAAAAAAGAATCAAGCTAATTGTCAAGACTGCAAAGAGAGGTTGGGGAAAATGGCGTTGCAATGCCCAACCTATGGGGCGATGCAACCCCTCAGGCGGATCGACTTCATTCATTTGCACTCCAAGGAAATCCAAGGCATGAGTCACATACCAAGGTGAAGCTAAGAGAAAAACAATGATAGCTGCAAACAGAAGGTTGACAAGACGATTCTTGGAAGCAGCAATGCCGGAATCCCGACAAGCCTTCACCACAGGAACAAAGGCGCCCACAATAAGCGGACCGATGACAAAGAGGATAAATGAAGGATACGTCAGGGCTGTCAGACCAAGTGTCAAGCCAAACAGGAGAGCAGGCAGGCGATGTTCCAAGCCCTGGGAGATAAGCAGGAAAGCAAGAGACGCAGCAATCATTGCGGCCAGGGCAAGGTCTTTCGTGAAACCCCTCGAAGCGGCAACTATTCCTGGAAGAAACGACAAGATGAGCACACTCATAAGAGCACTTTTTCGGTTGAAAAGTGTGGAGGTTATGGCGTACACTGCAGTGAGAAGAATCCCTAGCCACACAAGGTTAGACATCACGGCGTTATCCTGGGAGAATCCAAACAGGGAAAGAAACATTGCTGAGAACCCAGGATAGACTACGGGATAAAGATTGGCATAATGCCATGTGAGAAGTTTCAAGCAACCCCGCAGAGATATTCGCCCAAATTCGCGAGTGAGAGATGCAGCGCCCATGTACATACTACCGGACTGGGATGTAAAAAAAACAGTATCCTTCTGCATGACCACGTAGTTATTGACTCCATGGAATACGACTAAGAACAGAATCAGGGCAATAGCAGTCTTCTGGTCAACCAAAGCAGTCAGCGCATTGGAAACTGCCTCCTTCATCCTTCCAAGAGCGATTCTCCCACCCTGTTGCCAGTAGGCCATCCTAGTTCTAAAATAGAATTGTCTACTATTTTAAGTTATACGTAGCCGGAGTGCACTACTGATAACAAAAACTAATTTAAGTGGTTAAAACTCCAAACCAAGATATATGCTGTGGACCACATGACACGCGTCGCGCTCATCGTTCCGCCGGACAAAGAGGGTTTTGTGAGAGACACCTATTACGGCTGCTGGCACAGACGCAAGTTCGTGAATTATTCCTGGCCCCCGCTAATACTTTACCACCTCCACGCGCTCATCCCAGACAGCGTAGTCGTGGATGCGCCTGCACATAATCTTAACGAGGAGGCCACTATCAGGAAACTCGCTTCTCTCAATGCTGACGCGGTAGTCACGTCAATCGGTACGTTCACTGTTAAGGAAGATGCGCCATTTCTCAGACGTGTGAAACAGGAGCTCAAATGCGCCACTGTGCTCTTTGGCGAGTTCCCAACTGCAACTCCGGATGCTGCACGCCAATTGGCAGACCTAGTCATCACAGGAGAGCCTGAGGCAGCAGTGAAGCACCTCCCGCGCGCGCTTGCCCGCAGAAAAGAATTTGTCGATGGAGGTCTTGTCAAGCACCTAGACTCGCTTCCATTCCCAAAGCGAGTGCTGAAGGATAGAGAACTCTACTTCAACCCCTTTGCCAAGCGCACACCCTTCACCACTGTGTTGGCCACCAGAGGCTGTCCCTTTGACTGTATGTTCTGTACTGTGCCTGCGCTGTACGGCAGGAGTTTCAGGCTCCGTTCATCAGAAAACGTGCTTGAAGAACTCGCGCTTCTCGAGGAGCAGGGCTTCAGGGAGGTCTTTTTCAGGGATGAGAACCTCACACTGCACAAGGACTTCATTGCTGCGCTCTGCAAGGGCATCATCAACCGCGGCATCGGCTTGCAGTGGATGTCTAATTCGCGTGTCGACACTGTTGATGAGGAGTTGCTCAACCTGATGCACGACGCAGGATGCCACCTGCTCAAGTTTGGCATAGAATCATTCTCAGACGCGACCTTGAGAATGATTAAGAAGGGCACGTCTGCTGAGGATGCGCGCAGGGCCATCTCGCTCTGTAATGATATAGGAATTGATTCTGTTGCCCACATGCTCATTGGCAATCCAGGAGAACAAGAGGAACAAATCATGCAAAACATCAACGAGCTGATACGCGTGAATCCCACCTACGCATCCTTTGATGTCATCCGCACGTATCCTCAAACAGGTCTGGCGAGGATAGAAGAACAAGGCAAAGGCACTTCAATCCCAAAAGAGCGCCTGGAGAGTATTCACAACTATGCCTTCAGGAAATTCTATCTCAGGCCAAGATTACTCTTCAAGCATATGCGACAATTAAGCTCGCCAGAGGAACTCGCTAGCAAGGCAAGGGCAACGCTCCAGCTATGGCAAGGGCTTCTGAAGCCAAAGCAGAGGACATAGAAGATAATGGGAAAAATCACATTCGCAAAGCGGATTGTGCAGTCAAACTTCAGCAGACTCCAGAAACCGTACAAGCTACTCCTCGCGCTCACGTACAGATGCAACGCGCGGTGCCTGACCTGTAACATCTGGAAGCGCAAGCCAACATCAGAACTGACGCTAGAAGAAATCAAGACGTTATTCGCAAAAAACAACTATTTTTCCTGGGTCAATCTCACCGGTGGTGAGATATTCCTCCGTAAGGACCTCCCTGACATTCTCAATGCAATTTTCACTGAATGCAAAGACCTCTGCCTCCTTAACTTTACGACAAACGGACTCCAACCCAGGCTGGCAGAGATAATTCTTGCTGAGATGCCAACGCACCCTGTAGCACGCACGATTGTCACCGTGTCAGTGGACGGTCCGGAAAAGACTAATGACAGGATACGCGGTGTGAAAGGCGACTTCAGTAAGAGCGTGGAAACTTTCCACAGGCTACAAGCCCTAGAACGTAAAGACCTCAGCGTATACTTTGGGATTACACTCTCCAACCACAACGCAGGAATACTGCAGGAGACATACCAAGCCCTCAAATGCGAGATTCCATTGCTGCATTATCAAGACCTCCACGTCAATGTCGTTCACAGTTCCCCACATTATTATTTCAACAAAGGAAAAGATATGGCAAACAGTGAAGGCATCATGAGAGATATAAAAGAGCACTATGCAAAACAGCCAAGGATTCCGCACAGCATTGTACAGTTCCTCGAAAAGCGTTATCTGCACCATCTTCAAAGGTACCTAGAAACAGGAAAGACACCGATGCCGTGCCAGGCGCTTTCAGATTCATGCTTCATTGACCCACAAGGAACACTCTATCCGTGCATAATATATAATAAGGCATTAGGCAACGTGAGAGATGTTGGCTTTGACCTTGAGAAGATATGGGACAAGAACGAAACCCGCAGGCTCCAAAAGGAAATTAAGAGGAAAGAATGCCCAAACTGCTGGCTGGCGTGCGAGGCCTATCAGAGCATCATGGGAGGGATGATACGATGACCAACTCAACACAGGAATCTCCACTCCGGACATCGCTCAGGGAATATATGAGTTTCCTCAAGCACGAAGCGAGTTTTGGCCCGCGCGTCCTCGCGAAAGATATGCTCAGCATGCTTTCCCTGGTGAACCAAAAGGCAGATTTCCAGGAGATGCTCGACTTCACAGATGAGACTAGTTGGACATATACTCTTTTCTTCACAGCGAGGAATCTCCAAAGCCACTACCACTGGCTAGAGCAGTTCCTTGAACAGGGCCATGAGATTGCCTCTCATTCCTACAGCCACGTGAGCCTCCCCTCGCTGAGCGATGCCGAGTTGAGAAACGAATTTACTCTCGCTGAGCAGGCCTTCAATGAGTTCGGGCTCAAGCCCATAGGCCTAAGGACACCGTTTCTGCTCACAGACAGCCGCATCTCGGAGCTTGCCCACGAGTTCGGCTTCAAGTACCTCTCATGCCAGCACGGCGGAGACCCGCACATGTACCTTAATGGAGTCTGGGAATTCCCTGTGCTGAAGCCCTACGATTGGTTCGGCCTCGTGAGGATGAAACTCATCCCCCATGAAATCAGCCGCCTCTGGGAGCAGGACGACGGCATGGTCACGCTCATCCACCCCCGCTACTTTGGAAAGATGGAGGACGTGGTGATAAACCACCACAAGGAATACCGCAACGACCGCAGAGTGTGCTCTCACCTGCGCCGCCCTAAAGGCAACCAGCACCCGAAAGAGACCGCGCTCTCATTCGACATCTACTGACAATGAAAACGAAAAAAAACAGAAAAGCCATGAAAACCACAGCCATCATCCCGGTGTACAACAATCCCGACACTATAGGGAGTATCGCCAGGAAGACTGAAAAATATGTGGATTCAGTCATCGTGGTTGATGACGGCAGCAGGTCCTCAACGAAGCGCGTGCTGAAACGGCTATCAAAGAGGAAGGCGTGCACTGTCCTTACCCACAAGAAGAACCGTGGGAAGGGAGCTGCGATTCGCACCGCTCTCGCTCATCTGGAAGAGCTCAGTAAGAATGAACAGCCTGATGCAGTGGTCTTCCTGGACGCGGACGGTGAGCACCTCCCCAGGGAGATACCCAAGTTCATCAGGAGGCTGCAAAAGGTAGATGTCGTCCTCGGCTCGCGAACAGCATACAGGAGCAAGAAGCGCAGAAGGCTCAATAAGCTGATGGCATTCTGGTTCCAGCTCCTACACCGGGATGTCAAGGACCCCTCGTGTGGATTCAGGGCATTCACCTACCCCCTGCTCCAGCGGCTTGAGCTGACCACCTCTGATTTCTGCATAGACGCAGAGATGATTCTGGAATCCATCAAAGCAAGGGCATCCATCATCTCAGTCAGCGTCTCTCCAATCACGTACTCGGAGAGTTCTGTCTCGCAGAGGGACTATGCCAAGATTAACAACTTCTTCGACCAATGGGTACTGAATAACGCCCACCAGCCATTCACGTATACAAAAAAGCGCCCGCTCCTTCTCACAGGAGTGCGTGTAGGGAGAATCCTCGGAAAGGTGCTGCTCAGAAAGCCTTAGTGAGCTTCTCAGCAAAAAATCGAAGAGGGGTATTCACCCGTCCCTGTGGACTTTAATTTCCCCATTGTTCTTCAGCACATCCTCGAATATGCGGCGCCATCTCCTTCTCTAGGTGATGTCGCTCGGACAGTACTTCAGGCAGTGCTCGCCGAGCCTGTTGGCGAGCCTCTGGCTTCGCGCCTCAAGAATCTTATTTCCGTACCAGATTTCACTAAGAGTTTTTTTAGTGATGTAATGCCCTCCTGTAACTAGGCCGCAGTGGCCAACTAGGCCATCTGATTACTTCAATCCTAAAATGAGAGTCAGAATAGCAGAACTCATCCCTCTGAAGAACATCCTCATCCTCGGAGGCTATGCCCTCAAGAGCGAGAGTGTATGAGTGCCAGCTCACTCAGCGGTAGTGGGAAAGGCGGCAAGGGTTCAGAGGGAGATTATGCGCTTTACTTCTCTTGCCAAGGCTGCCCCCCCACTGCAAAGAAAGTTCAGCTCCAGGGCACCGCAGAACCCACAGCCGGCACATCTCACCTGGGGAAGGTTATCGAATGATGCTTCCATCCCCTCCCTTAGGTAATTGGGTACCAATCCTGCATAGGGCTGGTCCATCCTATCGCAAGGAACGACATCTCCATTTGGTTGGACAATCAAGAAGAGATTCCCAGCCTGGCATTTCAGGTCTCCGTAGTCCGGCCAGTTCTCTATGTGTCTCAGTCCCTGCTGGGAGGTTCTCAGGTGCTTCTTCCATCTCCGAGACTGTTTCATATCAAGGAGAAAGGATATGAACCTCTTGTATTGAGAAGGGAAAGGGGAGATGGGTATGAGGTCAGCGGTGCTCCCGTGCATCTTTTTCAAAGGTTGGAATGCCACAGTGGTCCCATACCTCTCCGCCAATCCAAGCATGAACCGTGCGTTAGCGACGGTTGCACTTTTGGACGTGATTGTAGAGGAGAATGAGAATTTTATTCCGGCTCTGTGGGCTGCTTCTGCTGCTGACGTAACCAGGTCATAGGAACCGTTTCCCCTGATGGGATCGTGACAATCCTTTTTCCCATCAAGGCTGAATTTGACCAGGTTAATATCCCTGAGCTCGTCAATCCTCTCGATAAAGGAGTGACCGCTCGTATTCATGCTTGGTGAGAGCCCAGCGTCTTTGCAATATGAAATGATCTCGCCAACATCATCTCTCATCATGGGCTCCCCGCCGCTGAAGGATATCCTTCTCGTCCCCATCCCTGAAAATACATCGAGGAGATTGCATACCTCTTGTGTTGTCATCTCTGCATTCGAGGTGTCCCATACCCTGCAGTAACTGCACTGATTAACACATCTATTTGTCAGATTTATCCTTACTGCTACGGGAGACCGTTTCTTGAAGAGCATGAAACCAAGAATCTGCTTGCCTCCCAGAATCTTATTCAACGCATCCATTTCATCCACTGAGTCGCCTTGGGTTGTGTCTGCTGGGTTCCATCAGATGACGTTCCCCTTCAAGTATTTCCGTGACTTATTTATGAATATATCGTACCAGAGAATAAAGGTGACAATTGACCACATCTGTCTCGAATAGTACAGAGAGGTCAGACGATGGAATTTCAGAAGAGATTGGGACGGAAACGATTCAGATTGCAACTTCTCAATGTAGTTCTGATTGAAGAACTGGTCAACAATCTCCATGTTTTCGTCAAGAACACTCACTGAGAAGTCGCCGAATGCCGTCTTGAACCATCTGTCTGTGGGAACTGAGAATCTCCTCTTCTTCAGTTTCACTATACGCTCTGGGAGAAGATTCCTCATCGCCTTCCGCAAGATGTATTTATCCTGTGTCGCCCTGAGCTTCAATCCAGGAGGCAGGCGGGAAGAGAACTCGACAATCTGGTGGCTACCAAATGGCACCCTTCCCTCTACTGAATTGGCCATAGTCATTCGGTCGAATCTTGTAAGAATATCATCAGGGAGCCGGGTCTTGAGGTCATGGTACAACATCCTGTTCAAGTACCCTTGGGGTCGGGGACCATGGTCAAAGGGCACCCCCCCCGAGTCATAACTGCTCGAGAGCAGCATGGACCTCTCAGATTTTCCAAAGACGGACAGCAGTTCCAGATGGGCCTCCTTCTCGCCCGCCACCATGAATCTATGGAGCTTCGAAAAGAAGGCGTCGCCCTTCAGAGCCAAAAGTGGGGAGGCTAAGATTCTCCTTGCCAGTGCGGGGAGTTTCCCATAGGGTCTCCGAAGGCCCATAATCTTATAATGTTCGTATCCTCCAAACAGTTCATCTGCAACTTCCCCACAAAGGAGGGTCTTTGAGTCCGAGTTCTGTGCCAACATATAATGGGGGATGGCACTCGGATTCGCAAGTGGCTCGTCCAAGTGCCAGACAAGTTTCGGCAGCAGATTGACTGACTCCGGACCGAGCACAAATTCTTTATGGTCCGTTCCGAATTCTTCTGCGATGATTCTCGCGTCTGAAAAAGAATCTCTGTCACTCTCGAATCCCAAGGTGTACGTCTTGAGTTCATCATTGGAGAATCGAGAAGCGAACGCGACGATAGAGCTAGAGTCAATTCCTCCCGACAGCAGTATGCCTGGAGAGATATTCCCTGACATCCGTCTCCTGACAGAATCCTCAAATATCCTCCTAAACGTTTCAATCTGCAAAGACTCATCCCCCTCTGCTGGATTGAACGCGATGTCCCAGTATTGTCGGGTCTTCAGCGTATGACCGTCATAAAGGAGATAATGGCCTGGAAGCAGCCGCCGTATCCCCTTCAATATCGAACGCTCCCCAGGACAGAATCTCATGCAGAAATAGCTTATGAGACTCTCCACATCTATCTCTCGCTCCACAGTTTCATCCTGGAGAATGGCCTTGAGTTCCGAGGAGAACATGAATTTGCTGCCATCGAAAAAATAGTACAGCGGCTTGATACCAAGCCGGTCCCTTGCCAAGAACAGCTCGCCTTTCTTAGTGTCATAGATGACGAAAGCGAACATGCCATCAAATCTGTTCAGAGCATCTGGACCATATTCCTCATATGCATGGAGAATCACTTCCGAATCTGAAGCTGTGGAGAAAGAATGCTTTGGCTCAAGTCCATGCCTCAACTCCTTGAAATTATAAATTTCTCCATTAAAAAAAAGGATGAGGGAGCCATCCTCGTTGGATATGGGCTGATTTCCTCTCTCCCTGTCGACAATTCCCAACCGTCGATAACCCAACGAGAACTTACCATCCCTGTAGGTACCGGTATGGTCCGGGCCTCGATGTGCGAGAGAACGCAACATCCTGGACAGGAGGTTCCCGTCATCACCATCGAAACCGCTTATTCCGCACATATTGATTCTACCTTCCTGTATAGTTCAAGCGTGTCATTGGACCACTCGTAGATTCCCCTTAGGCGTACACTCTGGCTATCAAGAAGCACATAGGAATCCCTTTCTATCTCAAAGTATGCCGCAATCCCTGGATGCACGAAATCCTCCTCGACAAGTCTCAAAAAATAATCAGGAGGATAGGGGGAGTTCAGGACATTGTACTGCTCAAGTGTTTCGTGAGGAAATAACGTGATTACCTCAAGATTGTCGAGCTGTCTCAATTGGAGGAGGTAAGGGAGCGACATGAATAGTCTCGGATTCAATGCCAAAATCTTGTATTGCTTGTCCTCATCAGTCGCATCTTCTTCCAGGAGGTCAATAACTCCATCCAGACCAACAGAATTACTCGAGGGGCGGAAGATTCCAAACTCAAACTCCAACAAAGGACCCATATCCCTGAAAGACTCGAAGTACTTAAGCCCCAACGTACCACGCGCCTCTGGAGGGGATAAATAGCCGAAATCGCTGACATGCAGTACGAGGAACTGCACGAGACCGATGACAACAATGAGAACGACGAGCGCCGCTCTCACGTACCTTCTTCTGAAACCCACTACAGCAGCGGCAGAGATGAGACCTATTCCGATAGCCAAGGGCAGAAGAAACAGCAGAGTTCTATCACGTTGCACGACGATAGCAAAGAAAAGGGAAGGGAGGACGAAGAAGGATAACAATAACCATCTCTTTTCAGGAGGGATGTCACCTACAAAGAAGAACGGAAGCGAGAGGAAGAACAGCCCTCCGAAGAAATATAGAAGTTGATAGGTGAAGAGGCTCTTAAGATAGTACGAGAGAATCTCAACCACTGTCCATTCCAAAGAATAATCTTGCTGGGAACCGCTGACTCCTACACGAGCATGGTATAGGAACATGTCATGGTGGCTCCACAGCCAGAGGCCCCACAGCGCCAGAGAGATGACACCTACAAGAAGGATATTCAGTGCCTGGGCGCCCGTCACCCTCCATCCAGACTTGGAAAGAGCAAAGAGCAAGACAACCAGCAATGGCCCGGCAAAAAAGATGATAAAAGCCGGTTTGACCAGAGCGGAGACACCCAGGAAGAAACCGAGAATCATTGAATATTTCCTGCTGGTGAATCCCCTGCTCTTGAGCAGAAACAGAACATCGAAAGCGATAAGCGCGGTCAAGACGAAGTCAGGAGTATATACGCGCGACATCCCGAATACCTGGGGATAGAATGAAACAAGAAATGCAGCAAGTAAGCCTGTTGCGTCCGAGAACATCTCCTTACCTATCAGATATGTTGCGATGATGAGAAGCACGAAGAATAATGTGTTCACCAGCACTGCGCTCATCGCGCTCCTACCTAAGAAGAGGTAGAACGGCTGAGTCACATAATATAATACGGGTCCATACTGCTCAGTGATTCTCAAGGCGGCGCGAATGTTCCCCTCGCGAAACAGATCGAACATGTCCAAGCTATGGCTTATGTCCTCTGCAGCATCCTCCATCTGTGGCGTCCTGTGATTGCTAAGAATCCAAATATTGAAACTGACGTGGAACACGATAAGGACCGCCAGAATCAATACAGGAATATATTTCTCAAAGACCGTCTTGTCTCCTACGACAATATTCTTAAAATCGTACGTTCGCCTTCCCATCTGACTTGAGAGCATGCTCAAATATGCGTCTCCACCTCCTCCTCTGCGTGATGTCACTCGGGCAGCAGCGGAGGCAGTGCTCGCCTAAGTGGCTCGCCAGCATCTGTCTGCGTATCTGCAACAATTGATTGCCGTACCATATGTCCCGCAAACTCTTTTGAGTAACATACTGCCCTGCCTGAATCAGGCCGCAGTGCCCCACAAGGCCATCGTGCTTTACCGCGAGATACATCCACGGCTTGAAGCACGGCGCAGCGAGCAATCCCTCTTTCGGCTTGTCTTTCACATCATTGAAATGCACGCGATTGATGGCACCTGTAGATTTCACCAGGTCAGCATCAAGGTTGCGGTCGTGCGTCCCGAAGTTGTTGTCAATTCCGTACCTCTCGGCGAGTTTCCTTGCCTTGGTCACATAACGCGGCAGTTCCTTCATTTGCTCTTCACTTAACTTCAGGGAGCGCGCGTTGTCATGATAGGGGATGACAGGCTCGACAAACAGATAATCAACATTGTGCTCCTGGCAGAACTCGACAAACTCAGGCAGAAGGTGATAATTCAATTTGTTCACCACGGTGTTGATGGTGAGCATTGGCCATTCTGTGCCGCACTGCTGCTTGTAATGATTGAGACGCCTGATGAATGCCATCGCCTTGTCAAACGTACCCGGAACGCCGCGGCAGTGGTCATGCACCTCAGCACTGATGCCATCGATGCTCACGTGCAACCTATCCCACATCATATCAACCAATGCACGGGCCTGTTTCTTGCTCCATAATGTGCCGTTGGTTGTCATGGTGCCATACATACCGGCATCCTTCACAGCTTGAAGTATCCTAAATGTATCAGGATGGGCCATGGGCTCATTAGCTCCCTCAATATTCCATATCTTCACACCAAGCGCGGCAGCTTCCCTCACGATAGAAAGCCATTTACGAATGGGGAGTTCACTCTCCCTGGACTTCAGGTTCAACTCTGCGCCGCGGGTGTCGCGGCTGCACACGATGCAGTTGAGGTTGCAGCGCTTATGCAGCTCCACATCAATATGGACAGGTCCAACTTGTTCGCCATTATGCCACGCGATGAGCCTCCTAAAACGCTCCTCTTCAATCCCCACTTCCTTGCTATATGAGTATCGCGCCATTTGTCTTATCTGGACTCCACCTGCAGGCTCCTACGTATCTCCCTATTCTCAAACACCCGCCAGACGCAGCAGGTCGCGCAGTCTTTCCATAGCTTGCGCGTTTCCAACTGTTTCCTGAATCTATCAAAGTATGGGCCGTACCATAGTTCTTTGAGTGAATGATTCTTGAGCGAGGTCTTTGTGTTCCACACATATTCCATGAAGCAGGGCGCGATGTTCCCATTCGCCAGCACAGTAAGATGATGCCAAGGCATGTAGCAAGGCAGATGCTGGAAATTCTCTTTCTTGTCTTCAAATGCTTTCATCAGATTGGCTTGGTGCCTGTTTGTCTTCGCCTCTTCAAGCATCACTTTATCCATCTTATTGGTGTCCTGGACCATTCTCGTATCCAGGAACTCGTACATATTTGATGATATCCCATACTTATTGATGCGCTTCATCGCTTTTTGTATCAACTGTTGAAAGACCACCGTTTCCTTATCGTCGAGCTTAAGCCTCTTCATCTCATCAGAGAAGATTGTCATCGGCAGCAGGCCTATCTCCTCACAGCCAACCTCTCGAGCAAATTCAACAATATCGAGGAACTGGAGATAATTCCTCTTTGAAACGACCACATTAAACTGTATCTTCGGCGCACTTAAATCGTGTTCCTTTTTTATCTGTTTCAGCAGGAGCATATTCTTCTTGAGGCGTTCAAAACCACCTGGCAGGCCGCGCAGATTGTCATACACCTTAGCATTAGTGCCGTCAACGCTGAACTTGATGCGGTCCCACCCCATATGGACAAGCCCCTCAATCTGCTCTTCAGTGAAGAGTGTGCCGTTTGTCACAAGGTCGCCGTGCATCCCGTGCTCACGGATGCGCTTCATGAGTTTAAAGGTAATAGGCCGCGCTATCGGGTCTCCTCCACCGACAAGCGCGAATTCGTACACACCCATGTGAGCAGCCTCATCCACAAGCCGGAGCAAGCGCTCATCAGACATCTCCTGCTCCCAGCGCTTCTTAAGATTCTCCTCAGGGACACCCCTCATCCAGCAGGTAAGGCATCGTGAGTTGCATCTATCAGTTGGGATGAGTTCAATGCTCTTGGGAGGAGCGCGTCCACCATCTCTCCATTCAGTTATCCGCCAAAGCTTCTCTAACACATGACCCCCTCTACCAAAGAGGAAGGACAACAGTATTAAAAGCTTTTGAAGCTAGTGAAGGTGTCGTGAGGAACAAACAGAAACCTATCTTGACAACCGAATAGAACTTTTATCTGACCAAAAATAAGATAAATCGTGGGGCATTCGTGAGCACAGGGTAAGATAATGGCTGAAGCAAATGCAGACGTGAAGGAACTGCTACATCTGAAGGGAATAAAGAGTGACAATTCCTTCGAGAAGTCAGAGCAACTCACAGAACTCGCAATTCGTCTTGGGCGCCATGGGAAGACTGAAGAGTGTTTCGAAGCTCTCGAATTGGCGAGAGAAGAGGTGCTCAAGGCTGGTATTGACGAAGAGAAGCCGAAGAAGCTTTGTGAGATTGCGGCATGCTTCTCGAGGAACGGAAGGCCGCTCAGGTCCAAAGAGCTCATCGATGAATCTCTGGAGGTACTCGAAGCTATTCGGACGGAGAGCCCCTGGAAGTACACGAATTATCTGGCTTATATCGCGTATGTGATCTCGCAGAGCGAGGGGGGGAACAGTACCGCGAAAGGGATTCTCGATCGTGCGCTCTCATCGCTGCCTGGGATTAACGACTATTATGGCAGGCGGAAACAAGAGATACTCTCATTCCTGAGAGGATTTGCAGAGGATGAGGGCATCAAAAAAGGGTTGGTCTTCGACTCAGGAGAAGAGAAATTCAAGAATGTTGAGGTTCAGGCTCCCACACGGAAGAGCGTCGACCATATGCAGAGCGAGGCCTGTCTGAGTCCAGAGAAGATCAAGATGATTAAGCAGTTCGTCAAGAATAATGCGAATCAGAAGGATATGGGGGAACTGGTATCGAGCATTGATGAGCGCTGGCGACAGGCTGTCTCCTGGGTTGTCCTCTCAATGCGCCTCCTGGAGAAAGGAGATGCTCAAGAAGCGCTGAGTGTCCTTGACAAGGCATTGACCACTACAAAGCGAGTGAGATTCTACTGGGTCCGGGACAAAGCCCTTATCATCATCATCGGAGCATACCTAAACATCTACGAGGAAACAAGCATCCTTCAGGCAAAGACACGCGTTCAGCAGATCCCAGAGCTGATCAAAGATCACTGGAAGAGGGCAAGAGGTCTCTGCACCATCGCAGCCGCCCTCATCGATGACAACAAGTCCAAAGAAGCGGCAGAAATCCTGAATCACGTATATTCCCACCTGCTGGGGAGAATAAACTACAGCCACAGGACCGCAATGTCGATGCTTCTCTTGTCTAATATCTATGGAGGACTCAGTGAGAACAGTCCCATAGGAAGAATCAGGAAACGCCTGCCGGCCCTTGGCATCTTGGACAAAAACAAGAGACGAGCAGAGACACTGCGGATGGAAGCAGAGAGAATCCTAGAGTCCTACCCTTCTTCAGAGAGACAAGAGGCCCTGGATGAATACGACGAATTTGTTTCCCTCCGAGCATTCATGAGAGATTAGTCCAGAGTCTGCATATGCTTTCTCAGCCATCTCCTCTGCGTGGTATGGCTTGGGTTGCACTGCGCGCAGTACTCTTTTGTCTGCTGCTGCATGAAATGCTTTCTCAGGTCCTGGAAATGCGGGCCGAACCAGACCTCTGAGAGGGATTTCTCCTTGATGTTGTCTCCTGAATCTGTTGCGACGTCGCAGTGCGACACGTAGCCATCTGCCTTGATGCTCATGTGGAACCAGGGATCGTAACAGCTCCAGGAGAGCGCACCTTTGCCCGTGAATGCCTCAGCATCCCTCCGCACGACGACATCCATGCTGCTGCTTTCTTCGATGAGCTCCTTGTCAAGATTCGAGTCGTCAGCATAGGTATCGAATGCCGCGAAATTACTGTGGATTCCGTAGCTCTCGGCCAGCCTCTTCGCTTCTGCGAGATACCAGGGGAATTGTCGCAGATGCTTCTCTTTGAGCTTCAGCTTCCCTCCTACATCCGAATAGACAATCAGCGGCTCGACGAACAAGTATTCTATACCTAGGTCATGCGCCAACTCGACGAACTCAGGCAGACGATTGTAGTTCCTCACAGAGAGGACAGTGTTCATGTTGAGCATGGGCTTCTCTCTGCCAGATTCATCGCGAAACCGTTTCAAGATGCGAATCGCCGCACATGCCTTATCAAATGCCCCTGGCATCCCCCTCAATCCGTCGTTGATCCTCGCATCCGGCCCATCGATGCTGAAATGAATCCTATCCCAGGACATCTCGACCAATCTCCTCAGTCGTTCTTCGCTCCACAAGGTGCCGTTCGTTGTGAGTATGCCATACATGCCGTGCTCCTTGATCCGCTGCATGACCGACCAGGTCAGCTGAGGAAGGAACATGGGCTCTCCTCCACCTGCGATGTGCCACTCAAGCACCTCAAGCTCGGCCGCCTCGTCGATGATTGACAGCCATTTCTCGACAGGCATCTCTATGTTCTTGGAAAATTCGTTGATGCTCCCGAATTTCTCATCGCTCCGGCGTGAGCACGAGAGGCATTTGAGATTGCAGCGCCTATGGAGTTCTATATCTACCTTGAGTGGACCTGTCTTGCCTCCGCGCTCCCAGATCCTCAGACGACGAATCTTGTCCCTATCAGTAGCATCTATCGTTTTCATCCACCATAGTGATTTGATTTAACATCTTTTCTGTATTGGTCGCACTCCAAATGGATGCTACCCAAGTCCTTGACGAACTCATACAACTCTGTGCATTTCTGTATGCGCCATTCAGGAGTGTTGTGCCTATCAGAACAGACCCAGTCTCGTTCATCATCAGACTCTAGCCTAATCTCGTATGCCTCATGATTGTCGTACAGAGCGGACTCCGGAAGGACATACAAAGGGGTAAGACTGCTCAAAGTAGGGATGCGATTCTTATTTCGAGCGAGAAAGCTGAGAGTCTCCTGGAAGGTCGACTCTGTCTCTCCAGGAAAACCCACAATCAAGTTTATTCCAAGACCGATGCCAGCCCAATGTGCAGCCCTGAGGTTGTCTTCAACGGTCTTCACCGTATGTCCTTTCTTCATAAGATTCAGTATTTTTTGAGAACCCGATTCAACACCTAGATTTCCACCTACAAAACCTGCTTTGTTGAGTCTTTTAAAAAATGCCCGATTCATTTCAGCATTACTTCTCAAAGAACCCTCCCATGTAATCTCAAGTCCCTCCTCGCGAATGAACTCACAAATAGACTCTAAGTGTTTTACACTGCCGTTGATAATAAGGTCTGAGAATCTAAAGTGAGTATAGCCTTGATCTATCCCGAGCTTCATCTCCCTGATGACATTCTGCGCCGACCTATGCGAGAATCCAGGCCACATGTTCCGGTCTCTGCAATAGACACATCTTCCAGTGCACCCCCTACTTAACAGGATGGGGGCCGTTCCTTTTCTGGAATACTTCTTCAAAGGGAGCTCGCTGAAGTCAGGGAATGGAATGCTGTCCAAATCTCTTATCGGCTTTCTGTGGCCTCCGAATCCCATCTTAGTGACGCTTCCCTTGCACAGCAGGAAACGGCCTGTTCGTCTATAGTATTCTACGAGCTCCAATAGTGTCTCTTCTCCCTCGCCGACCACAAATGCATCCACCACGTCTGGGTCGAACCCCTGGTAACAGGACCTATTCTTCCTGCAGTGGGGACCGCCGAAAACAATCTGCACAGAATGATTCTCCTCCTTGATCCTTCTGGCGAGCTCATGACTCAGAGCGAGGTTCTCATAATAGACTGAAAAGCAGACGACCTCAGAGCCAGCAGCCAATATCTTCTCCAGCCACCGTTCCAGTTCCCTATTCCAGAACGAACTCCCCAAGAATACACGCTCGTTGAAGAGGGCATCCCTCTTCTCGTTTGGCATCTGGAATTCCCAGCCCTGACGGGCTTTGTTTCTGTGTCTGGAATAGAGTCTGATGTTGAAATCGAACAGGAAGGTCTCATAGCTTTTCGACTTCAAATAGGAGCTCAAGTAGCTCATCCCGAGAGGGGGCGTCTCAGTATTCCAGAACGGGCAGAGGACGAAAGCCACCCTAGGTTTCTTCCGGCTGTCGCGGGAAGACGGCCTCAGCAAATCTCTCAGATTAAATCTTCCCATGAATAACACTCCTGATGGCACCCAATATGCCCTTCTGCTCCATCATCTCATTCCGGATCTCCCTGAAACCCACAACGAAACCTGTGGCACATGTGTTGCAATAAGGCATCAGGTTGCCGCCGAGGAATCTCTCCCGGATATTTTGGAAATAAGGGCCATACCATATATCGCTCAGTCTCCTGTCATGTATGACCGGCGCACCCTCATGGCTGTCGTTCAGCCTACAGGGAACGACATGGCCGCTCGCCCGTATCTCGAGGCTCAACCAGGGAGCGTAACAGGAGCACTTGAGTATGGGATCAGTCTCTTTCTCAACTGAACCTGCAGAAACATCGTCATGGAGGACCTCGTCCATGTGCTCCTTGTCTATAAGCTTTTCTTCCCGGAAGCGCTCGAGGTTCGTGCCAATATCTAAGTACCATGATGTCTCAAGCGCTGGCTGGATGTATTTCTGGAACTCCTTCCTCTGCCCCTCAGTGAGCAGGATCTCGCGGGCCTCGTCTGACCAGGGATTCATGGGCTCCCAGGACATCCCGCTCGCCCCCAACTCATGGGCAAGCTCAATCATCTCCCGCACCTTATCGTAGTTCGCGGTGCACAGGACGGAATGGCAGCTGTAATCCGGTTTGTCAACGCCAAGTTCTTCCTTATAATGCTTAAATAACATCATCGCCTGCGTGATGCGTTTGAAGCTCCCTGGCACCTGTGTCAACGAGTTGTGCGTCTTCGCATCGGGCCCATTGAGGCTGAAGAGGATGCGGTCCCACCCCTGCTCGACAGTATCACGGATCCATTCTTTGGTGAAATTGAACCCGTTCGTGGTGAGGCACCCATACATCCCGTAATCCTTTATCGTGCCCATAATCTCTCTACATAGGTCCGGCTTGATTGTGGGTTCCCAGCCTCCAGCCACATTCCATTCACACACGCCCATCTCACCGGCTTCGTGGACGATGTCAATAATCCTCTTTTCATCCAAAGGATTCGAGTAATCTGTGACACCGAGGCGATAGGGGTCGCGCTGCCAGCAGAACTTGCATCTGAGGTTACAAGCTGCCACCGGCTCGAGATCTACCAGCACCGGTGCCTGCGGCTTTCCGCGCGCCCATTTTGCCAACCGCCGTATAGCAATGCTCTTGAATCGTTCATGCATGGTGAGGTTCCCTCTTCAATTGACTCAGGGCAGTCCCGTCATCTCGCGCTTCGAGGTACGCGAAGAGTTCATGCGACCCGAGGGCACGCAAGAACAGTTTTTGGATAATAGACTGTAATTGTCCATATGCTTGGTTAGTCAATGCCATCCTATTAAGAAAATCCACCTGGCTCCTATCATTAAGGTCACTATGATATTGAGGCACGAAGAGATGTTTTAGTTTCATTGAATCGCCCCCAGAAAATTACGTAATACTGTCTTTTTTTCCCCCTTGAATAAAAGGCGAGGAATGAGTCTCTCATCATTTCCATCTGGGAACGATGAGACCACTGACTTGAAGAGGTCCATGTCTTCTTTTGGATGGAGGTGTTTATTCAAGAGGTACAGAACCGACATTGGAATATTCTTCCCTTTTGGTTCCTGGTCTAAGGGAATCGCCGCTTTTACTCTCCGAAAGGAACTCTCAATTTGATTCTGTTTTTCTCTCCATGGAAACCCCGCCAGTTCGTCGAAGGGGTGGCCATGAGAAAGATCTTGACCAGGTGCGGCTTCATGGATTCTTAATCCATATTCCTTGGGTTTTGCTAAATATCGGCTCCTTATCATCTTGAATCGACTAAGATGAAACAAGCTGACTTCGTGAAGGTGATTTCTAATGAAGTCTATTGTGCACTGGATATCTTTTTCAGTTTCATAAGGGAGTCCTGAGATGAAATCCAGTTCGATCCAGACACCCAATTCTCTGGCACGCCGCAGGAGGGTCTCCACCAGGGAAAGCCGAAGTGGTTTGTTGATGGCACGTAGAATGTGCTCGCTAGGGCACTCCAATCCAATAATGGCCCGTCTCAGGCCTATCTTCTGGAGCTCAAATAACATGTGAGGATCGAGCGTCATGAAATTCAGGCAGTCTACCCAGTTGATATTGAGGTCATACTCCTCGAAAGCCGCTACAAGGGCGGATGTGTACTCCCTTGAGACATTGACACTGGTATTGAAGAAGACGAAATCATGAGTGCCATAGTCCTTGCAATAGGCACTCAGGTGTTCAGCCACAAGCGAAGGACTATTGACGAAACAGAGAGGGCTTTCTGAATATGAACAAAAAGCGCAATTGAATACACAGTTCTTCACAAACCTATATGGTAGCAGAAGCACAGGCTCCATCTCAATGCCTGGAATATCATAAGTAAACCTGAACAGGTCCAGAGGGAACTCGGAAAAGTCGGGGGGAGTGAATTCATCAGGTCTCATGCTCAGAAGAGGTTCATTTTTCTCTGGACCCCTCATATCGTGCGACAGGATTCTCGGAATCGTGCTGACATCTCTCCGGGAATCGAGTGATTCCATCAGGTTCGCGAGAGGGACCTCTCCCTCACCTGGAAGAAATACATAGTCTATATTCTCACTCTTGCTCAGATATTCCACCACAGGCCCGATGTCTCCTCCAGCAACGGTCACCACTCCCAAATCTTCTTTGAGGATTTTTGCGATGGCATCACCAAGGAACACAGACTGTTCTGTTGACTCGGGGAAACTCAGGCCAATGACATCTGGGGATGTAAACCGTATCAGAGAGATGGCTTTGCGGATTTCAGTCGAGAGCTGTTCTTCCTCATCTCCTGCAAGAAAACGTCTCAATCGAGAGACGTCTTCGAGTATCTCGAATTCTCTCGAGTTGCCCTTCTTCCTTGCATGATGAAACATTCTAATATGCACATCATCAGCAGTCACTGTGATTGACTTGCTCTTCAGATGAGAAACCAGTGTGGCCACGCTCAGGGAAGGGAAAAGGATAGGGAATCCAGATCTTGGCACCGAAAGAAGCATCACCCTCATCTCCCTATCTCACCTGCAGATGCAATTATGCCCTTGTGCCATCGAGAAGCAATCTTCATTGGTTCTCCCCTTCCCCCTTGCTGCTGGCATCTGATGCTAAGATGCCTTCGCGGAGCCTCTGGTTCTCAAGGTTCACCACGGAACAGCACCGCTTGCAGTATTCTGGCAGGTCATGCTCAAGCAGGGCCTTGCGTATGGATTGGTAGGCCTTTCCATGCCACACGTCCTTCAAGGGATTGTTGAGGACAGAATCTCCATCCTTACCTCCTGCCATGCTGCAGAAGGAAGCTGTGCCGTCAGGCAGGATGACTAGGTTATAGAATGGTTCGAAGCAGGGAAGCGCCAGGAAAGAGTGATGGTGGCCTGATGCCTGATGCGCAATCCGCTCATCCATGCGACCCGAGGCCTTCTCCACGATGTCGCTTCTGAGGAATGCTCCAATGTTCGTCCGGATTGAATGTCTTTCCGCCAGTTTCAGGGCAGCGTCCACATGCAGAGGCAGTTCCCCGCGCTGCTCCTCGCTCAGCTCGAGCGCCTTTCCTTCCTCGCCCCATACTGTCATTGGCTGTACCTGGAAGTCCTCGCAGTCATATTTTTTGGCGAACTCCACCATCTCAGGCAGCAGCTGGTAATTCTTGTTCGAGAGTACCATCGTAAAGCGTATTATGGGCAATGAATGTCCGGTCTCGTTTTTCACAGATTGGAATACCCTCAAGGCTCTTGTGATTTTATCGAATGTGCCGCTCTTTCCCCGCAGCGTGTCATTCACTTGCGCATTCGGACCATCAATGCTAAATGTGACGATGTCCCAAATCATCCCCACAGTGCGGCGGACTTTGTCCTCTGTCCAGAGAGTTCCATTAGTAATGAGCTGCCCGTGCATTCCGCAGCGCTTAATCTCAGCCATGATGTCCAGTATGTCCTCACGTAGAAGAGGCTCTCCGGCACCGGGGATGCGCACTTCCATCACTCCAAGCTCAGCAGCCTCGCGCACGAGGGAGAGCATGCGGTCAGTCGAAAGCGCATCCTTCGTGTCAAACTCAAACTCGCGCTGCCAACAGCTCGGACAGGCAAGGTTGCACCTATTAGTAGGATTGAGTTCTAAGGTAATAGGACCAACTGGATTACCTTTACGCCACTGCTCAAGCCGCGAAAGCTTCTCCTTCATCATCGTGCGCTCACCCCAGGCACCCTAGGCATCATAGGACAATGCTCTAACATCGCCTTCCGTATTTCCTTGTTATCCATCACCACATATATGCTGCACTTCTCGCAGTACTCAGGTAATTGTTTCTCAAGCATCGAGGCGCGCAGTTTGTTGAAGGTGTCGCCGTACCACACCTCGGCAAGAGTCTTATCATGAATCTTCTCGCCGACCTCGAATGAGGAGCAGCAGCCAGCCAGTCCCGAGCCCTTGATAGCCATGAGGAACCACGGCTGGTAGCAGGGAGCGCTCATGAAAGGATTCTCCTCGACTCCAGCCTCCCTGTGGATGAGATTCTTGATATCTGCCTTATCCATCAAGTCAGTACGGAGGAAACGCTCGACATTTGTCGCGACACCAAGCTCGTCTGCCCGCTTCTTCGCTTCCTGGATGTGGGGCTGCATCTCCTCGCTTTCCGCCTCGTTGAGTTCAAGCCGCTCCCCGCGGACATACCCAGGATACAACGGCTCGAAATAGACCAGCTGGAAGCCGACATCATACGCAAGCTCTATGTGCTCGGCAAGCCGCGTATAATTCTTCCTGTTGATGATAGAATTAAAGCCGACATATGGCCTCTCGGAATTCAGTTGCTTCTTGTAACGGGACAACCTCTTTGCTGTATTTATTACACGGGAGAAGACGTTTTTCTGTGCTCGGAGATAATCCTGGGTTGCTGCATCCGGACCGTCAAGGCTTATCTGCACCTGGTCCCAGCCCATCTGGACAATGTCACGTACATTTTCCTCCGTCATCAGGGTGCCATTCGTAGTGAGCTGGCCCCACATCCCATAACTCTTAATGGTGCGCATCAGCTCCATCCCGAGTTTCGGCCTCATGAAGACCTCGCCCCCTCCAGAGACTATCCACTCCTTCACGCCCATGCGACCTGCTTCATGCACAATGGAGAGCCACTTCTCATCAGATAATTCCCACGAATAATCCTGAGTGTCGGCTGTCACCTGCCAGCAGAACCTACATCGAAGGTTACATCTATCAGTCGGATGTATTTCTATCCTAACCGGCGGCTGAGGATTGCCTCGTGCCCATTCCGCTATGCGCTGCGCGCGAAACTCGTATGCCACACATTTCCCCCTACAGACTCTAACATAGCTTCCTGCGTGATATATAAGGATTTTGCGATGATGTGAGAGAAAACGCGCGAACTCAACATTGAGAGCCAATCTGATACATAAGGATTTTCCGAACCGCAGAGAAAAATATTAAATAGAACCTGCACATATTCAAGAAAAGGGGGTCACATAGACCTCAGACAGGTGACGAAAACAATGATGAAGGGATTCCTGAATAAGTTCATACCCCTAAAAAGATCTCCCCAAGGTGCCCGAGTAGACACTAGTAATCAGCAGGGTGCATCAATGGCATTCAAACAGATTGCATCCATCACAGTGATTGGGTCGTTCAAAGACCTGCCTCTTTCTGAAAAAGAGCAGAAGACACTGCTCATAGAAAACTTCTCCCGTGGAAACCTAGAGCAATACATCACTGAAGAAAAGAATGCGAAGGGCACGTACTCCCTTTCGGGCGAGGGGTTGGAAGGAAACTGTCTCAAGGTCCATTACAGACTCAAAGCCCTCCCACAGTCATACAGGGCTGTGGACCTAGCCAGGAAATTCATCTTGGAGGATGAAGTGCAGGACTGGTCCGCGTTCAGGTTCCTCAATCTCGCGGTTAAGGTGGAACATCCGACCACGCTTCTTCGAATATGCATCGTTGAAGAAGACGGAGACTGGTGGAACCTCATCAACACCAAGCTGCTCGTCGCGAACATATGGCACTGGATCAGGATTCCTATGGATGAAATGTACGCCCTGAAAGATTTTGACATCCACGGGGACGGCAAGCAGGACCTCTCCAAGGTCGCCGAGCTAAGAATCATCTTCGACAGCACGAACAGCGGAAAGGATTTCATCGAGAACACCGCCTATATCGACCAAGTATTCCTCTCGAACTGAGAGAAAAGATGACATCCTCCCGGGCCTGAAGACCCGAGTATCCAGCTAGGTCACTGCCAGGCTCACCCACTGGAGGCGCGTAGTTCGTAGGTCACACTACTCCTCCAATAGTCAGGAGATGCTTAATCTTTCAGATATAACATCAACTCGTTGCTCGAGCCTATCCGCTGGCTAAAGCCAGCGGTTTTACGGCTCTCGCATTTATAGCGAGTTGATGGAATGAGACACAAAGGAAAGCTCAGCTTTCCTTGTGCCAAGAGCTTTGCTCTTGTGCATCTCCGACTAAAGTCGGGGGTTTTAAACCCCTATAGAAATCGGAGATTTCCCATAAGAATTATCATTCTCTTGGGAAAACTCTTCTAAATCACATCTAGACATCACAAAACAACAAATTACTTAAATCGTACGCCTCTCAATCGACCGGGGAAACGATGAACCAACTAATTCTAAGGGAGACCCGAAGCCTCTGTCCACACTGTCTCAAAATCATCCCTGCAGAAATAGTCCAGGAAAATCGCATATATCTTCAGAAGGAATGCCCGGAACACGGCAAGTTCAAGGTACCGCACATCTGGGAGCAGCCAGGGATATTCCGCCTCAGGGAAGAACTACATCGGGAGAGCGAACGATCAGCGAATGGCCTCGTCTTGAACGTGACTACCTCATGTAATTTGCATTGTCCGTTCTGTTATGCCCTAGCAGGAGATATCCCTATTAATGATATGAGCTATGAGAAAATCAGACTTTATCTTAAGCGATTTAAGGGGAACATTGTCTATCTTAGCGGAGGTGAACCTACTGTACGAGAGGATTTGTGCGAAGTCATAAAAATTGTGAAAGAAGAGGGATTTTTCGCTGCCCTTTTCACCAACGGGAAGAAACTCGCCGACTCGAATTATGTTACTTTGCTAAAAGAGGCAGGAACCGACTTAGTGATTATGCAGTTCGACACCCTCAAACAAGAAATCTGCGAAGCCCTCAGGGGAAAAGGCGCTGTTGTCTCCGAAAAGCTTAGCGCAGTAGAGAACTTAGGCAATGTAGGAATCCCAGTGTATCTTTTCACGATGGTAGTAAAAGGGAGAAACGACAAAGAAATCAAACCGTTACTATCCTTCGCCGCTGAGCATCCTTACGTCAAGATACTCAACTTCCAGCCGGTATGGGAGGTAGGCAGGACAGACAAATATGAGGGGCTTAGCACTTACAACATCCTCAAGATTGTACAAGGGGAAACTGGATTAACAGATGATGATTTCATCCAATCCACAAGGTTCACGCATTATCTCTCAGAATTGCTCTCCTCACTAAGGAAGAAGAACGTCAACACGCATCCCAGCTGCGAGACAAAGTGTTATGTTGTATTTAAAGGAAAGAGCATCGTACCCCTCACGAGCATGCTCCCGCTCCGAGAAATGGCCGATGTTCTCAAAGGGATATGCAAAAAATACTCCAAGGTGCCCCTTTTTCTAAGGATAGCCTTTGCCTCTCCTTTACTCTTCTATCACGTCAGCAGAGCAATCATCCGGAATCCGAGCCTCACTAGCTGGCTCGCTTCCTGCGGGAAGAGCATCCTACTCAAGTCGAAAGGAGACTTCCTCATCTCACTTCCCTTCACTAGCATCATAGTTGGGGCATTCCCCACTGCCGAGAACATCGACTTAGACATGACAAACACATGCAATCTCCACTCCGACCTTCCTGACAGGTTCACCGGGGGCACTCTTAAGACAACCTCTGCTTGCGTGAGACAGATACTCGTTGCCCATCAAGCAGCCAAGGATTCCAGAGTAAGACCTGCCTCCAAATCCCATAACATACCACGAAACGGGAAGTCACATGATTAAGGATAGCCGAGGCAGTCACTGTGTGCGTGATAGGCGTAAGGATATTCTTCTTTTAATCCTCTTCGCACTCCTTCTGAGGGGCCTCTGGTTTTCTGCAACGATGGAACGCGATGAGGGCGAATTCGCGTATACTGCTTGGCTCATCTCATCAAATCAAACGTCCCATCTTACACTTCAAGATTACAACGTCCCCACTATCCACCGGGTGTATGCGGCCCTTATCACCCTCTTTGGGAATACCCTCCTCCCCATGAAACTTCTTAATCATTTTTTATTCCTGCTCAGCGTGCCTTTTTTCTATAAATTGACTGAACGAACCTTAGGCAGAAAAAACGCAATTGCAGGAGCAGTCCTATATGTCATCTCGATGAATATTCCCGCATTTGAGGGTCCACTTGCGAAGACCACTTCATTTGCGAGCCCGATTGTGGTCATTGGAATATATTTTCTCGTACAATCTCACTTTTCGTCAAGGATTCCGAATCTCGCGATATCGGCACTATGTATGACAATAGCATTTCTCTTTAGGCCGACCATGGGTTTCGGCTTTCTCCTGATAGCTACGGACATCACTATCTTATTGAAAAGTAAGATGGTATCACTTCGCACTAGAATGTGGTTTTTTGCAGGTATAACCTCATTCTTGTCACTCGTGGCGATAGGGGTTAGCGTACTAATCCTTTTCCACGCACGCTGGCAGGGAAATCTCATGATGACGATGGAGAAGATTCTCATGAACCTTTCGTTCTTTCTCTGGCCTATTTTTCATTTTTGGTACCCTCAACCCGTAGGAATGTTCATCTTAGAGGGATTGTTTCTCTTTCCACTTCTAGCAGCTGGATTGCTACATCTCACGCATATAATCTCAGGAAGCAAAGAACATGAAATAATGACCCTTTACAAAGTATTCCTGCTCTGGTTCTTCCTCTCGTTTATGGTAACTATACTACCTCCTATGTTTGGATACTACTACTTACATATGTTACCTCCGCTTTCAATCATTGCGGGCGTTGGATTCATCCGCTTAGCAAATTGGATTTCCCAGAAAAAAAGGGTAGCTAAGATTACTATTATTAGTGTGTTTTCTATCCTCATCCTTATCTCATTTTACTATCAGAGTCTTCATTTCCCCAATTTCAACTCCGTAGCTCTAAAAAAAAGGTGGGATGGCTGGACATATAGTGATGTTGAGAGCTTTCAGAATCAAAAAGATATCGCAGAATTCATCTCGGAACATACCACCTCAAATCAGACAGTGATTATCTGGGGTCAAGCTTTTGGAATCCTCTTCTTATCTGAGCGACATGCACCTAAACTTCGAATCTCACCTTTAACCTGTGCCCATCCTACTCAATGGGGCTTGCCTGCCCCTGGAGTATCCCTCGAAGAAACACAGCTCTTCTTAGACAATCTAGCATTTGGTGAACCGTTAAAACTCGACATACCAACAGTCGAATTTTCCCGTCACAATCTCGAACGGCTTGTTAGCAACGACGACCCCGACGCTGTCGGCGCCCTGGTTATGTTCCCCAATTACCTGCAATTCTGCAACCACTTCGACAAACCCATGTTCTCAGAGATGGTACAAAACTGGAGTAGTGCACAGATTGGTGGTGCTACGATATATATAAAAAACAGCGAGGGCTGAGATAATAGTGGGAAAAACTGGCTCGGTGGGCGAAGTGACTGATCTGCAATTGGAAGACGATGTCATGAAGTGGTTTGCTCTTGATAGGCAGAATATTAACGAAATAATAAAGGAGTTTCTTGAAGTTATCCTTCCAAAGCACCTGCGCACATGTGCCTATCGCTTCAAGAACACAGAGGAATCTCTTGTCCAAGATTTTGAACTCTCGCTTCTGCAGCCCCTTAGGGATTTCATCCTCAGAGAGGCAAAAAGGGTACGGCCTCTTCTCATGAACCTCTCCTACCGCTCGGTGGGTGCCTCAGGGGAGTTAGGCCACCTTATCCTCATTCCTGAATTAATCCACAATGGGACACTTATCATTGATGACATAGAAGACTGTTCTTTATTGAGAAGGGGAAAGCCTGCACTCCATACCTTAGTGGGAACTGACGTAGCTCTTAACGCAGGAAACTACCTCTATTTCTGTTACCATCATCTCCTGAAAGACTGCACACTTTCTTGCAGAGAGGGCATCCTCCGACTTGTCACGGAAGAGATGGCGCATCTACACATTGGTCAGAGCCTAGACATCCTCTGGCACCAAGGCGCCCAGGGTAAGGATGTTCCTACAGAAACGGAGTACATTCTCATGTGCAAGTTGAAGACTGGCACGCTCATGAGGTTAGCAGCAAAGCTTGGAGCGCTCCTTGGCGGCGGAACTCAACAGCAGATTGACGCCATCGGCACATATGCCGAGACCTTAGGTATAGCCTTCCAGATTAAAGATGATATCTTAAATGTCCAGCCTACGTTGGAGTGGGGCAAAGAAAAAGGAGAAGATATACGCGAAGGGAAAATGAGCCTTCTCGTAGTCAGGACAGCAGAGGTCGCTTCATCTCAGGACAGGAAAACCTTATTGCGTATACTAACCAGCCACACCGACGATTACCGTCAAATTCATCAGGCAATCAGTTTATTTGAGAAGTACGACAGTTTTGACTATGCCGAAAGGGTGGCCCGTCTGATGGTAAAAGATGCCTGCAAAACCCTCATTGACACACTCCCCTCAACTAAAGCGCGCGAGAAACTCCTTCAGCTTGCAAAGTTCACCGTCCTCAGGAAGAGATAACGGCTAGCAGCTAATGCAGATTTTTGGAAGTGCAATAACATCAACTCGCCGCTCGACCCATCGTAAATGCATAGCATTTATGAGTGCCAGAAATCTTTGATTCAAAGAAGTGGTATGCCACTTCTTGAACAAGAATTCTACGAATTCTTTGTTTCTGAGCATAGGGTAAACCACAGGTTTATCATTCCTGAAATCCATTGGATTTCAGTTAT
>JAFCGF010000067.1 GCA_017608295.1 Candidatus Woesearchaeota archaeon | reverse complement strand
TGGTCCACATCTTCAAGTAACAATTCTGCTACAAAATCATGCTCAGCACCCAGATTTACAGCCAGAACTTTTCGGTTATTTTTTTCCTTATCTGTTGTTTCTGTAGTGATTACATAGACAGAATAAATTGCAAAAAGCAATACAAAAAGGGTGAGTGATGAATATTGATATTGAATATTTGACCGGACATGAAGACTGATCAGAATTAAAATGAGATAAAACAGGATGGGACTTAGATCCAGGGAATAGCCGGAAAATAGAGAAAAAACTGGGAAGACGACCAAGGATGCAAACAGTGAAACATAGATATATTTCAGCTGAATTACCCCTTTTACCTCTGCGATGATTTTATTGAGGAAGAGTACAAAGGATATAAAAATCATTGCGATAGAAGTAAATCCCATGATGCTATAATACGAAAGGTCCAGAACTTTATAGGGTTCAAATGAAATGCTTGAGTTGATTAATACATTTCTGAAAATGTAGTGCGTACCGGCAAAATGAAGAGCAGCGAAAATAAAAGAGGAGAATATTAAAATAAAACGTGTAGTCTGGGATTTATCAGGGAAACGGTCAGACAATGAAAATTCGCGGGTGAACATTGAAAAAAAGAATAAAACAAATACACTGGTAATGAAGAAATTACCAAGGGAACCAAGCAATTCTGAATTGGCGAAATAGTAGGGAGAGAACAGGTCCCCGGTAAATACCACCTTAGGAATCCTCAATAGTACCAGGCTGAAGTTGATAAGGATCAGTATAATGCCCAACCCAAGAAGGGCAATTCTTCTTTGTCTCTGACCGGAGAGAAGGGTAAAACATTTACTGAAACACAACAGGAGAAGGACCAATCCGCCAAAATAGATTCCGGAAATCAGATATCCGGGAAATTTCCTGCATGATATATCTTCCATATCCATTGAAAACAATGGATTCCCTGTTTGATCGTATATAATTGTTTCCTTATTTGATATTGCTGTGGTTAGTTTGATACAGGGTGGCAACTGGAATCTTCTCTGAAAATGATTTTTGAGAAACTTGTTTTCATACGGATATTCATGTTTCAGTAATATTAAACCAACTATCTTTTTGTTTGACTCCTCCCTGATAATAGGCCTGAACCAGGCATTTCCCTGAAAAATCAATCCTTTCTGAAATAGTGAATCGGTATACTGTTGTGGTATTGGGAATGTATTATCGGTCCATTCAATCAGGTTTTCTCTTTCATAGATCAGGATTGCCAGACCTTCCTCTTTCAATCTTCTCATAAAACCCGAACGATCCATCACATACTGGTTCCGGTTGAGGCTATCCGATCGGTCCAATAGCTTATCAATGCTAGATACCAATAAATCCTCCTTCTTATGAAGAGTTTTCTGAAACTTCTCTGCTGTCCTCACATAATTCATACTCTGAAGCACTGATTTTTGAATCAGGAAGCCTGATAAGACCATTAACAGGGCCCCGGTAAGATAAAAGATTGCGGGTTTTAACCGGCTCAAATCAATCATTATTAGAGGTTTTCAGATTTCCTAAGATAAAAAAATAATAAATATGATCAACCATGATGATAAGGGTCTCCCTTCAAAATAGTCATAGCACGGTAAAATTGCTCCATAAAAATTAACCTGACCATCTGGTGAGAAAAGGTCATTTTTGAGAAAGAGAGTACTGCATCAGCCCGGTTATGTACCTCCTGAGAAACCCCATAAGCACCACCCGATATGAAGACCAGTCTCTTTACACTGGAAATCATAAGTTTTTCCAGGATCCCTGCAAATTGTTTCGAACTGTACTGGACTCCCTTTTCATCGAGGAGAATAATATAATCTCCTTGCTTACAGCTATTTAATAATTTTTGTCCCTCAGAATCTTTTAGTTGTTTTTCACTTATATTTGCAAATCCTTTCACCTCTGAAACAGTAAATACTTCCAGGGGGATATAGTGCTTTATCCTTCTTTCAAAAATGGATATACCCTCTCTCAAGTAGCCCTGATCTGTTTTCCCGATCTGAATAAAGTAGGCCTTCATGTTTTATCTCTGGTTATGAATTCATTAAATTTTTGTTATTTTGCAGTAATGATTCAATTTGGTTTGATTTTTGGACATTACGTAAAGCAAATTTAAGATTATTAAAATGAAGACCTTCAGAATTAATATAACTCTTATTATTCTCTCGATATCCTTTATGATATCAGGATTCCAGTCCATCCAGGATATTCCGGATACTATTACCTCTGCTTTTAAGGCAGGGAACTCGAAAGAACTGGTAAAACACTTTAACGCCAATGTTGAGCTGGTCATACTGGAAAATGAAGATGTTTATAGCAAAACGCAGGCAGAAATGATCCTTCGTGATTTTTTTGATAAACAACCCCCCAAAAATTTTGCCATTCTTCACCATGGGGGAAAAAATGGTTCTCAATATGCCATTGGAGACCTGACTACATCGAAAGGAAATTTCAGGGTATATTTTCTATTGAAAAAAAAGGAGGATCGCTATCTCATTCATCAATTAAGAATTGAGAAGGAGAATGAATAAAAAGTACCTCGATAATTTTGTTAAAATTGCAATCCAGGAGGACATTGGTGATGGTGACCATACCTCACTTGCCTGTATCTCCGCTGAAGAAACAGGTACAGCTCAGTTGATGCTCAAAGAAGATGGAATCCTTGCCGGAATTAGAGTAACGAAAGAGATCCTGAAACGCATTGATCCGAACCTGAAGTTTTTCCAATACCTGGATGATGGCGCATTTGTTGAGAACGGAAATACTGCTTTTGAAATATCCGGTTCTATTCTTTCTATTCTAAAATCAGAGCGTTTGATTCTCAATGTTTTGCAGCGCATGAGTGGCATCGCTACCAAAACCAGAACGTATGTGGAATTACTGAAAGATCTTAAAACCAAAGTTCTGGATACCCGCAAAACTACTCCTGGATTCCGGCTTTTTGAGAAAGAAGCAGTAGTGATTGGAGGCGGAGAAAACCACCGGATGGGATTATTTGACATGATAATGCTAAAAGACAACCACATCGATTTCAGTGGGGATATAAAAAAAACCATTATAAATACGCAGCGTTATCTTAAAAAGATCAAAAAAAATCTCAAGATCGAAATCGAAGCTCACTCACTGGAAAGTGTCGAAGAGATCCTTTCAATTGGTGGTGTACACCGAATCATGCTCGATAATTTCAGTATTACAGAAACCAGGGAAGCTATAAAATTGATCAATGGAATCTTTGAAACCGAATCATCCGGAGGAATTACCCACGAAAATATTAGGGAATATGCAGAATGTGGGGTGGATTATGTGTCCGTGGGTGCCCTGACACACCACATTAAAATCATTGACATGAGCCTGAAGGCTGTCTACTAATCAGATTATCAAATCTTCATATATGCCCGGCGAAACTGGTGATAAAAATTTCAGGTTTTTTAATACCTTCATCAACTACTTTATTAATAAAGTAAAGAAAGTATCTATCCCGGGATTTGAAAAAGTTCCAGTTTATGATGTTATTTTATTCTTTTTCAGGGGATTCCAGAAAGGAGCGCTGGTTACACGAGCATCAGCAATTGCATTTAGCCTGATTATTGCTATCCTCCCATCAACAATATTCCTGTTTACTCTCATTCCATTCCTCCCTATTCCAAATTTTCAGACAGAACTGCTCAATCTGTTTGGAAATATTTTACCCGAAAACGCCTATACATTAGTAGAAGCAACCCTCGTCGATGTAATCACTCAAAGGAGTCATGGACTTTTGTTTTTCATGTTCCTGGCAACTATTATTTTTTCTACCAACGGGATACACGCATTAATTAGTGCATTCAATGTTTCCCTGCATACATTTGATACGCATTCGTGGCTGGCACAACGCCTGGTATCTCTGATTTTTGTCTTTATTCTGGTCTCACTGTTAGGAACAGCCACCATCTTAATCCTGTTTAGCAAAATGGCCATTAATTACCTGGCTGAACTGGAATTGTTTGAAAGAAGCTTCACCTATTTCATAATTATCATGGGAAAGTGGCTTATCATACTCGCCCTGATCTTTTTCGCCATCTCTTTTCTATATTATCTGTCGCCAGCTAAGAGAACCAGATGGAAATTCTTTTCAGCAGGCTCAACCCTGGCCACAATCCTGTTTGTCATATCATCTCTTGGATTCTCTGCATTTGTCAATAATTTCGGGCAGTTCAACAAATTATATGGATCAATTGGCACACTTATCGTCATTTTACTCTGGTTATACCTTAATTCCATTTCGCTACTTATCGGCTTTGAACTGAATGTCAGTATTAAATCAGCGAATCTTGAAAAACAGAAAATAGGAATTACAGAAAATGATGAAATGACTTAATACGTATCACGTGAGCCAATGGGTAGAATTATCCCGACTATTTCAGTATAGGAATTTATTCGAAAAAAAATATGCAAGGCCGGAAAATAAACAAACCTGCTAATTGGGGGGATTTCGACTGAAACCAGTCAGGATTGAGTTTTGGCAGAGTCAACCAAACAGAATGCACGACAGGTTCCTGTATTCATTATCCAAAGGCCAGTGGATCCTTACACAACTTGCTCCCTAACGGAAATGAATATATTTCATTATCAGTTGATGGATCTTATCATCTTTCCCGTATAATTTTTCACTTAAATCTTTGTCTTTATATGATTTCAAGTCACTGACCAATTTGTCAATCGACCCTTTGGGGAATATCTCATCCTTTTCAAAAAAGGATCTTTTCTTTTGCAATGCTTCTGCTGACTCCCAGCATGATCCGGGAAGGTGGGTTAGCTTCTTTAACTTCCCTTTATTACTCTTATCAAAGATGTCAGAATCTACATAGAGATCATTTGCCACTTGTTCTCCATCTTCCATCTCTAACCCATGCCAGGTAGCGATAATCAATCCTGTCAACAGGTTATGTATGTTCGCTGAACCATCCGGTGCACGAAACTCGATCGATTGTCTTGGGGGGTATGTCTTATATTCATCCTGCGTATCTGGATTTGCATCCCGTGTCATGTTTCCTGTCCCAAGCCATCCCAGAGGAACTCTTACAAGAACGGAGCGATTGCGGTCACCCCAGCAGACTGTTGTGGGTGCTTCCTGGTGTGGTACCAACCGTAAATAAGAAGTTGGTATAGTATTGCCAAAAGCTGTCAGAGCATCTGAAAGGTCAAGGATTCCGGCAATCATTTTTTTAGATACACTGCTGAGACCACTCCCGTCAACCATCATATTCATGCCTTCCTTTTCAAGAAGCATGTGTATATGAAGTCCGCTGCCTGCCTTCCCAACAGTTATCTTAGGTGCAAAACTCACTTCCACTCCATATTTATAACTCAAATTTCGGATAATCCATTTGGCAATTATCAGTTGATCGGCAGCATCTTCAACCGGTTGAGCCAGGAACTCAATCTCATGCTGCTCAAAATCTTCATCATTCTTCGAAAAACTACCAACTTCTCCATGACCGTATTTGATCTTGCCACCTACCTGAGCGATTAGCTTCATCGCTTCCATTCTTAAATTTTCAAACTTTGCAAATGGGATAGATTGATGATACCCTTTCTGATCTGTCAGGGGATATGATTCATCGGAAAGGCTGTTTACGTAATATTCTAACTCTCCCAAAGCCTTAAAAGTGTATCCTGTAGCATTACGGAAAGAGAGAAAGGCTTTTCGAAGAATGTTCTCAGGTGAACTGGCAAGCGGCTCCCCATCTCCCGTATAAAAAGAACACAAAATATCCAGGGAAGGGACTTCTGTAAAAGGATTTAGGAAAGCGGTATTGAATCGTGGAATAACATACAGATCGCTTGAACCAGCACTAATAAACGGAAAAAGACTGGACCCGTCGACCCGCTCACCGCTTGTTAGTACCTGGTCAAGATGCTCCAGGCTGGATATAACAAAATTAAGTGTCTTCAGTTTACCATCATCTGCTACATACCTGAAATTCAGGAATTGGATCTCTTTGTATTCAATAAAACGAATCAGATCCTCTTTGGTAAATTCAGCCGGAGGTTTCTTCAGAAACTGAACCAACTCATTAGGATTCAGTAAAAGGTCAGAATCATGCATACTATTCCTTATTGGTGAAAAGGATTACAAAAGTAAGGAATTTTATTGTATCTCTTCATTCCCCGAATATGGTGTGAATATGTTAAAAAACAGCCAATTGAAGGTTCCGTGAACGATTCCGGGCAGACTTATTTATTAATGTGGACGATTCGTTCTTCCAAAACTTTGATCTTTGCTTCAGCATCTGACCTCTTCCTTTTCTCTGTCTCGATCACGTTTTCAGGTGCATTCTGTACAAAGTTCTGGTTTTCCAGTTTTTTCAACACTGATTTCAGGAATCCCTGTGTATAAGCAAGTTCAGTTGTAAGTTTTTCAAGCTCCTCTTCTACATTTACACCCTTATCCAGTGGGATATAAAATTCTGTTGTCAGTATAATAAAGCTGACGGCATGATCCATTTTTTCTGATATGAAGTTGATCTCATTTAAATAGCAAAGTTTTTTAAGGATCTCTCCAAAACGGTTATCATAAACCTTTTCCTTCTCCTTCACATACAGGGATAATAATTCTCTTACAGGAATCTTGTTCTCTTTTCGGATAGTCCGAATCGCACTTACTGTCTCTTTTGTTTTCTCAAACCGGGTCAACATTTTTATATCATATGCTTCCTGAACTGGTAATGCTGCAACTGTAATGAAATCCTTTGTATCTCTCTCACGAATCAAATGCCATATCTCTTCAGTAATAAAAGGCATGAAGGGATGAAGGATCTTTAAGAGTTTCTCTAAGAATTCAATAGTGGTGTGTAAGGTCTTTCCATCAATGGGCTGCCCGAAAGCAGGTTTAATGATCTCAAGATACCAGGAAGAGAATTCATCCCAGAACAACTTATATACTGTCATTAATGCTTCAGATAGGCGATATCGGGAAAACTGCTTATCCAGTAATTCGATCGCCTGGTTTAGCTTCCCCCTAAACCATTCAATTGCCACTGCAGATGCTTCAGGCTGATCAAGTTGGTCATCAATAACCCAACTCTTCACCAATCGGAAAGCATTCCAAATTTTGTTTCCAAAGTTTCTTCCTTGCTCCGTAAGGGATTTATCAAACAATAAATCATTTCCGGCAGGTGAGCATAATAACATTCCAACACGGACACCATCAGCACCATATTGTTTAATCAATTCGAGTGGTTCAGGAGAATTCCCGAGAGATTTTGACATTTTCTGTCCAATCTTATCCCGGACTATGCCGGTTAAATAAACATTATGAAATGGCTTTTCTCCCAAATACTCATATCCGGCAATTATCATTCTGGCAACCCAAAAAAACAAGATCTCCGGTGCCGTAACCAGATCATTCGTTGGATAGTAGTATTTTATATCCGGATTATCAGGATGTCGCAAACCATCAAATACAGATATTGGCCACAACCAGGAAGAGAACCAGGTATCCAGCACATCTTCATCTTGATTAAGATCATCCATATTTAATGAAGAATTGCCTGTCAAATCCCGGGCAAGCTTGAGTGCTTCTTCGCTGGTCTCAGCAACAACAAAATTCTCACCTGATGGAAGGAGCATTCCTGGCGGAAGATAAAAGGCAGGAATTCTCTGTCCCCACCACAACTGACGTGAGATACACCAATCTCTTACATTCTCCATCCAGTGCCGATAGATATTTTTAAACTTTGACGGATGAAGTTTTACCTGGTCATTCAATACATTTTCCAGTGCTGGCGCCGCAAGTTCTTTCATGCGTAGAAACCATTGCAACGATAGCTTGGGCTCAATTACTGCATCCGTTCGTTCAGAATACCCTACTTTGTTTATATAGTCTTCTGTTTTTACAACATGCCCCTCCTTTCCCAGTGCCTTCAATCCCTGGCCTTAAACCGGTCCTCTCCAATAAACAGACCGGCCTTTTCATTCAGCGTACCGTCATCGTTAAAAATATCTATGACCTCCAGGTTATATTTTATCCCAATCTCATAATCATTTTCGTCGTGTGCCGGAGTAATCTTAAGAGCTCCTGTTCCAAATTCACGATCCACGTATTCATCGGCAATGATGGGAACAGATCGATTTAGTAATGGTATAAGGATCTTTTTCCCTTGCAGGTGTTTGTATCGTTCATCCTCCGGATGCACACAAACAGCAGTATCGCCCAGGATTGTTTCTGGTCTGGTTGTGGCAATGGTGAGCCACTCATCTGTTTCCGTCTCGATTTTATACCGTACATAATATAGTTTCGAATCAACCTCTTTGTGTATCACCTCCTCATCCGAAACTGCTGTTTTGGCGCCAGGATCCCAATTCACCATCCGAATTCCCCTGTAAATATGACCCTTCCTGTATAAGTCAATGAAAACCTGAATAACACTCTCCGACAGGTCATCATCCATCGTGAATTTCGTCCGGTCCCAATCGCAGGAAGCACCCAGCTTTTTTAGCTGCTCCAGAATGATTCCTCCATGCTTTCTTCTCCATTCCCAGGCATGATCCAGAAACTCCTTTCGGGTTAACTCTGACTTAGAGATCCCTTTCTCTTTCAGATGGGCAACAACCCGTGCCTCTGTAGCAATGGAAGCATGGTCCGTCCCCGGAACCCACAGTGCGTTTTTCCCCTGCATCCTGGCCCTTCTTACAAGTATATCCTGTATGGTATTGTTCAACATATGCCCCATATGAAGTACACCGGTTACATTGGGAGGAGGAATAACAATGGTAAATGGTTCACGATCATCCGGGACCGATTGAAAAATACCGTTATCAAGCCATTGTTGATACCACTTATCTTCCGTTTTTGAGGGATCGTATTTCGAGGGGATATCCATCGCAATCATCAGGTTTTCAAATTTCTGCCATCTCTCTGAACAAAGATGCAAAATTAAA
>JAFCGF010000066.1 GCA_017608295.1 Candidatus Woesearchaeota archaeon | reverse complement strand
TGCAATAGCTTCTTCCAACCTATCAAATTCTCCAAGCTCATAACGCTCAGACTCATCCATGTAGTGGTAGTTATCGTCAACAAGGACTTTGTATTTCATATAGTATATCTAATATCAAACAATAATGTAAGTATCGTCATGCTGAACTCCTGCCTGCAGGTATTTACTCCCTGCGGTCGTGAGATCGCTTTGCTAAGTTCAGCATCTCATTTAACGACTCCTGCATAGAAATAAGGTTGGCATAACACTAGGAATTCAAACGATTTCTCCTGGTTTGATAATGAAGAAGATAAGCTCTTTTCGTTTGGTCATCTAAAAAAGATCTCTGGACTAACTCTTCAATCATTGGTTGTTTATTCAGGAATGGTTCGAGTAATTTATCTCTTCTAATATCTTTTATTCCTATTCTGTTTGCGTATTCATGGAAATCTTCAAGCCCCACATGTCCGCTCTTTTTCATTACATCCGATTTAAAATCATCATTAAATAATCCACCCTCCAATGCGAAATCCGAATCATCAACATGAATGCGAGTATTTATAAGGTCATATCCAGAACTTAACATATAATCACCACCAGGAGTCTCAATGATTGAGAAATTTTTCAAATGAGCATCACCATTAGAAAACAGGTAGTTAAATGCAATTAACGAAGTAAGTTTTTCAATTTCAATCATATATGCAGGAACAAAACGTTTCACCAATTCTGCAAGTTCCTCATAGCTGTATTTGTATTTAAAATCCGGGCCAGCATTTTCTACTGTTTTGCCGGACAGGGAGGCAAAATCTTCTTTTCCCCATTTGGTGCTGTCATCCTTTATATCAAATCTTTTAGTGATATAGGCAGGACTACCATCCTGAAAGAAGATCATCGCATTTTCAGCTGTATTAATTCCATAAACCTGATGGGCAATTTGCATTGTCAAATGTTCATTGGCCGGTACCTGGTCTACCTTTTTCAGATCTCTAGGTATCGGTTTTAAGATATAATTACCCTGTTCTCCTTCATCAGTCAACCGTAGTTTATTCTTATCCATGATGATGGAAAGTTTTTCCTGTACACCTGAGATGGAAATACGTTTACGGTTATCTATGAATTTCTCAGCATCATCTTCACTGATTTGTGGGGATGTATAGGGCAATATATGACTAACTGTTTTGCCATTAAATACTTTATTAAGACAGGTTTTACTGTATGAACCAAATCCTTCAGCTAATGTCCCCGGACAATATTTTATCTCAGGAACACTCATTCTTTTTCTGGCTTAATTGTTACTGCTCCAATGGTTTCAGTTGAAGCAGTGGCAAGTAATAATCCGAAATAATCACTTTCATCTATATTCAGTTGTCTGCATTGAAGTTGCTTATTAACCCCTTCTGATAGCATATTGAAGAAGAAAGGAAATAGATGATTTGATTTATACACCTGCTGTGTCTTTGGTAGAGTAAGACTTACAGCTGGCAAGTTGGTGTTTAGAAACCAGGTATCATCATATCTGAATTCATAGTCTCCAGGGCTATTTTGTATCAATGAACCAGCTAACTGACCATTATAATAAACCAATGCTTTGCGCATTCATTAAGGATTTAATCGTTTTACTTCAATCTTCAGGTCCATTCCTAACACAGTCACTAACTTATTCAAAACTTTTACTGTTGGATTCGCCTGTCCTTTTTCAATTTTGTATAGTGTATTTGTACTTATTCCTGCCATCTCAGCCAGGTCCGATTGTGTGATTTGCAGGTTTTTCCTACGCTCTTTTATTGCTTGACCTATCTCAATAAGTAACATTATAGTGTGATTTTTCAGTAAAAATAGTATGAATAGTATGAAAAAACAAGGATAATCATATTATAATGTGATAAATTATGACTTTTTGAATGAATATTAACCAAAAACGCCTAAAATCACATTATAATGTGATTTTCTATGTTAAATGATGCAAATCTGAGGCTAATTTTTTACCTATATTTTCCCAATCATATTTTTCAATTGCAACATCGCGTAACTTTTTCTTGCAAATTTCATCAACATAAAGGGCCTTTTTTACTTTAGTTATGATATCCATTACTGTTTGTTCTGTCCGCGGGCTAAGTTTCATTAAATCTGCTACATCTGTAGGAAGGATTTGTGATACGGAATCTATGCTTGCCGCAATGCCTGCAAAATATGTTCCAATAGGAAAGCAACCTGATGCCATTGCTTCTAAAAATACAAGAGGACCAGCTTCTGCAACAATAGATGGAAAAATCGCTACATCACATGCGGGAAACAAGTAACATAGTTCTCTATGAGTAAGATATCCGGTAAAAATGACACTATTGTTATCAAAATATTTTTGTGCTTTTTTGAAATAATTATCAAGGTCATTAGATTTTTTCAGATGATCAAAATAAAGTTGTATCTCCTCAAGAGATTTATTTCCATTACCTTCCAGCTCTCTTCCCCAATTTACAATATTTAAGACTAAATCTGAATAGCCACACTGAAGTGCCCAAATCAGAGCCTCAAGGGGCTCGCGTTGTGGTCCATGCCCAACTACAATCAAGCGCGTATTTGGTTCATTGGCAAGTATTTCAGGTAGAGCAGCTACAATTGAATGCAGTCCCTTGTTTGCTATCAGTCGGCCAACAAACAAAATAATTTTTTCATTATCCCAGTCAATCATTTGCAACTTTTCCTCAGCACTATCATCTGTCAACTTTGCATTATAACTGGCTGAAGAATTTATAATTTTCAACAATTCCTGCTTAGAAATACCGGCTTTCAATTCTTCTTGCATAATTTGTAAATGGGAACTTGTTTTTCCACGTTGCAAATCTTTTAATAACTCACATAACTTGCCTATATTGTCTTTCCTGTTTCTCACTTTTACAGGATTGAAAAGAGATGTATTGACGCCTAAATTCAATTCTATCATTTTAGATTCAATATCAGGCAATGCCGGAAATAATTCCTTTACCCTGTATTTTATTTCTTTACCAATGACGTATATTCGTTGTGTCTCCTCAAATACACTCTCAGCATATTTAAAATACCTCTTATCTTTTTTTACCGCATATTCAATGGCACTGCCATGGGGCATAATAGCATAGGGTATTTTCCGTGTTTTGGCTACTTGTTGTGCAACAACAGACATCAGAACCGCATGGTTCGCAAGAACAACTTTTACCTTATTTTCATCTACTATTTGCTCGAATACTTTAATGTTTGTCTGTAAATATTTTTCAATTTCTGTATCATCAAGGTTAATCATTGGTCGTACGTCAGAAAATTCCTCGTATTTGTCACCAACATAGACAGGCAGAGTATTTCCCAACTTTGGTTTATGCATAATGCACTTACCCGGATAGACAGGTTCGCGTTTCAGTATAGTTTCCCTATCCCCATTTGAATGGTAAATTATCGCTTCACAAATAAAATCGTATAATTCGGGATGATTTTCCTGACATACAAGATGGATAGTCTCACCAATATTACACAAAGATTGAACTATAGCCCGGGTCCATAAATTGCTTCCTGAACCTTCAAGCAGGTATCCATGCAAAATTGAAATCATACTTACATTTCCTCAATAAGAATAATGCTTTTACAAGATATACTGATTATGTCTATCACACAATAAATGTGTATGGATCGTCAAATAAATCAGAACTAAACTGGCTTTATATTTAAATTGCGATTTCATAGAAAATTACTTAATTTTCTGCTCAATGTCAAACAGATAAATTGAGTTTTTTTATTTATATATTGTTCCCTTCCTTTTTTGTACTTCTCGAATTAAATGATTTTTTCAACTTAACAATGTAATAAATAAAGAATTTTCACAGCACCTCCTATTGGATAGAGATTACTCTATTTTTTGTTATATTTAAACAACCAATAATTAGTATGATCCTTTGGGCAGTAAGTGCTTTTATATTACAATTAAGAATGCAACTACTTTTTCAATGGCCCAATCCTAATTCAAATCATAAAACTTATTTCTCATCCTAAAATAGCTTTTATGCAAGAAAAGAATCATTCTTCAAATCCGCTTGAGAAATTTCAACTTATCATTGTACTATCTGCATACATTGTTATTTGTTTGGCATTCATTACCTGGTTTATTTTTCCCGGTTTTATAATCCCTCTTTTTAAAGATTCTGCAGGTTTATTTATGACCATAGTATGTATCATTATTTTTACCGTAATTGGAGCCTATCTTTATGTATTGTTTAAAATCCCCTATCAATTGCAGTATGATTTTGATGATATTAAGAATAAAATTGCCAGCAAAGAAATTTCTAATATTGATGAATTTGAAAAGGAATTATCTGATTTTATAATCCGGTTTTTCAATTTTGTGTTTTTGGATATACAGGAATGTGCAATACAAATCAAAAACAGAAAAATTTTCTTTTCTTCTGAGATTCTTAAGGATCTTTTAGATTATGATGATCTGTCAAAGAAATCAGCAGAAACTCAAAAAACAATCAAGTTGGGGAACATACGAATTAAAGATCAGAAATATCATGTTCTACTGCTTCCAATATGGTTCGGTAAAGAATGGTATGGTTTTATCCTGATATTATCCAGAACGAGGTTGTTCCGACTTTACAGAAGAATGCTTGAAGATTTTGAAAATAATTTTATTGATGATCAGCTTATCCATGTTTATAACAATAGCATGGAGAACGAAAGCAGAAATTGAAGCTACCCTTTATAGTTTTGAATCATAAATAAATTAAGAAGATTAATACACTACTCCACATACTGGGAATTACCTTTCCACTTCTCATTATCGCCTTCAGCGGGTATGTTATTTGGAGAAGCACTGACAGTTTTGAAACTGCTGCAGATTACCTTGGCAGGAACTTGTCTTATGGAGTTAAAGGCGCCACTATCAATGCCATAGCCAGCAGCATGCCTGAATTTCTGGCAACATTCTTTTTTTTATTTTATATCAAAGATCCCGGCGAATTTTCAGACAGTTTTTCCGGGGGTATAGGAATCACTGCAGGTAGTGCTGTTTTTAATATATTAATTATTCCTGTTGCAATACTCTTTTGGGTAAGACTGAAGGAAAAGAAAATACGAGTACCCATGGACAGGAAACTATTGAAAAGGGATGGGGTTTTTCTGGTGTTGGCCAATATAATAATGATTCTCATTATCCGGCAAAAATCATTAGACCCGTTAGATGGGGTTTTCCTGATCATGATCTACATGGTATATCTTGTTATGCTTTGGAATTTATTAAAAAGAAAACCCAAAAAGGAACAATTGGGATATAAAAAAACATATCCGGAGATCAACATTGGATTAAAACATATTTTAAAATTTGATCTGGGCGCGATACTTTTAAATGGGAAAAAAATGGTCCCCGCCAGAGCATGGGTATTATTACTTATAAGTGTAATGATCATGTGCATTGGAACCTGGTTGCTGGTAGTGGGAACACATTTATTAGGGAAAGAGGAATATACACTTATTGGACATATTGTTTTACCGGGGCTGAATATCCCTCTAATATTTGTGTCTGTATTACTAGCCTCTGCTGCATCAAGCCTTCCAGATACTATGATTAGCATGCGTGATGCAAGAAAAGGTAATTTCGATGATTCAATATCCAATGCTTTAGGCAGCAACATTTTTGACATCTCCTTTGCTCTGGGGTTGCCTATGCTGATCTATACCCTGATTCATGGCCCCATTGAAATGTCCGAAATGGTCAGGAATTGGAGTTTAAGCATTTGGTTGGTTCTGCTTCTTATCAATTTGGTAGTTATTCCTCTTTTCATTCACATCACTAACTTCGGGAGAAGACATGGGTTGGTCTTAATCAGCATATATCTTCTTTTTCTTCTATTCGTTATTGAGGAAAGCGCAAAAATTGGATTGGTAAGTAAGCTGGTTGATTTCATAATTCAATAGCTAAATTAAAATGCAGTACTCTAGAAAAAACCATAATTGATTGTTTCTATTTACCTGGTTATGCAGGAGGCATAGTTGAAATTGGGAAGGCATTATATAAAGCCAGAAAAGCTATAAACAAATATGAAAACCCTAAAACCACCACCCTGTACTGAAGTTGTCAGAGATCTAATTGAGAAGGATAAGACAACCGGTCAGTATTACATAATCCCGGCTTCACTTGACATGAGTGGTCTGCCTCAAAAAGTGATTGATTCGTTTCTCGATTGGTTGAACCAATTCCCCGAAGGGAATCAACAGGTCCTTTTACAATGCATTAAAGACGATCTCATTACATTACAATGTGACTGATTCCTTCTTGAACTTAATATTCTTATATAACTACCTGATATTGGATCAGATCAGTTGAAAGGATCCTTATGAAAAATGGGATCTTTGCAGTAAGTAGAAGGGCCGAGGTTGGATAAGACATTAACAACTCCAGAGGAGTTGAATAATGAATAGCCCCGGGTAAACCTGCGTAGCAGGTGTAACCCTGGGTTAATAGAGCCACAAATCATACGGTCCAACTGCAGAGTTAATCAGCGGGAAATCACTTCATGGATCGTTGTGTTCCAGGCGATCGATTATCTGCAAGTGTAAACCAACACCAGGTATATAAGATCCAATACAGACCGGACCAACTACAAATTCAATAGCAGGAAAACCTTCCATGGACCGGAACACATCAGACCTTACAAAACATAAATCAATCTACTTTAAAACTCCTCATTCCACCGGGGTAGAGTCCCATAAATGTCAAAATGCTTTTGAATTAAAAGAGCTTCAGTGTATGCGGGACAAATACTTGAAATTCTTTTGAAACACTTATTACCGCAACACTTTGTTAGTGTTTCGTGCTATATTCTTTTTATTCTTTTTAATTCCCAGAAACATTTTGCCGTAGCAGTTATATCAACAGCGGCATTATGAGCTTCTTTAAATCCAGTTCCAAACAATTTGAAATGCAATTCTGATAGTTTTGGCCACTTGTAACCATAAGGTCCATCAATTGCACAGAAATTTGTTGAACTTTCCATTGTACAAATCTTCCTTTTTTGTGCAATACTATTCTTCATATTACATCTTAATAATTCAGCTCCAATAATTTTTTCATCGAAACTCATATTGTGAGCAACAAGATAGTCAGCTTTGTTAACTAAATTTTCAAATTCTTTTAATACAGATAATAGATTCTTACCTTCTTTGTTTGCTCTTTCTGTAGATATTCCGTGAATTCGTGATGCATCAGATGGAATCGTATAACCCTCTGGTTTAATAATAAAATCACCACCTGAGATTTTGGTTCCATCTTTGTCATAATTTAAATATGCCAATTGAACCATTCGCGGCCAATTGCTCAGATCTGTCACTGGTGCTTTCCAGTTTCTTGGAAGCCCGGTTGTTTCTGTGTCAAAAAATAGATACATAATTATCTTGTTTTAAAGATTTCGATATTTTTTGCAGGATACACTATCAGATAATTACAATGTTATTGTTTAATTCATAGTGCAATAGTTGTTTGTTTGGTTGTATTAAAATTACGATAACCATTCATTAATACCAAAAAACTGCAAATATAGTCCATGTAAATATTTACCATTCATTATCGTATACTTGATAAAAAACTCACTTACTTTTGTTTTAATTAACAGACTGAGGTATTGGAAATTCCGGTGATACTGAGCCATCACTTCCGGATTTGTTAAGCCATTTCATTAAATCTAAGCCAACCAATTAATTCCATTGTATAATAAATACTTAGCCTGACAAGAATAGCTATTTTTATTCAGGAAGGGTGGCACACTTTGTCCGGAATTTCCACCATACAAAGGAATCGCCTTTTTTTCTTTTCAAAATCAGTGCATTTTCGTTGAGAGATTACTCATTGGCCAGCCCTGTGAAATACTGCTATGCAGTAAAGGCCTTGCCCTTATTTCACTGGGCCAGCTGGCGGACACCCCCGCCAGTGGAGGATATGGTTCTACATCCCGCATCATGAATATCATTATTTTTTATTAGAGGATGAGTTTGTATATTTGCATCCTCAAAATAAAGGCGAGTTCCGATGGTCCAGCAAGATTAATAAATTGGGATGGATAGGTTCTTGAAGTAATGGCGAGGTAGCTCAGGTGGTTAGAGCGCAGGATTCATAATCCTGAGGTCGAGAGTTCGAGTCTCTCTCTCGCTAC
>JAFCGF010000027.1 GCA_017608295.1 Candidatus Woesearchaeota archaeon | reverse complement strand
CCTTTTAGTTTTAACTGCAATTGAGAACGATAAAGAATATATGAATGAATTTCAGCCAAACAAGTATACGCTTTCCAACTATCCCAATCCATTTAATCCCAAAACGACAATTCATTACAGCATACCCATTCAGTCTCATGTCAGCATTGATGTGTACGATATCAAGGGTCATATAATAAATACACTGGTGAATGAAAAAAAACAGGCAGGGGATCACACCTGCCAATTCGATGGAAGGTCCCACTCTTCGGGTGTTTATTTCTATCGCATCGTGACTGACAAGACGACCATGGCAAAGAAAATGCTTTTAGTCAAATAGGTGGTACAAAAATAACGAGGGTGCAAGATGAAGCCGTTTATCCATTTACTTTTTTCACTGTGTTTGCTCTTGGCAAATTGTCAATCGAAATCCCCGGGTACCATTGAAAGTGGAAAGTCTGGCAAAATTCACGTTATTTTGGATACGGATGCCAACAACGAACTGGATGATCAGTACGCCATCGCTTATCTGCTTTTCAACAGCCATATTTTCCATGCCGAAGGAATCACCATAAACAGAACCCACAATGGCGGTACCATTCATGAGCATTATCAGGAGGCCGACCGGATTGTCACGCTATGCGGATTGAAATCACATGTACCCATTTATAAAGGAGCCAGCGGAACGTATGATGAAATTGTCGGTCACATCGATGAACCCGATTTTGACGGGTCGGAAGCCGTGAATTTTATTATAGAAAGAGCCAAGGCCAAAGGGGAAGGCAAACTGGTCCTTTTGCCAGTTGGTAAACTTACCAATATAGCCCTTGCCCTAAAAAAAGATCCGACCATTATTCCCAATGTGCGTGTCGTCTGGCTGGGAAGCAATTATCCTGATCCTGGAGAATACAATTTCGTGAACGACTACTCGGCCCTGAAACCGATCGTTGATTCGGGTGTGGAATTCGAAATGGTCATGGTAAGATATGGCAAACCTTCAGGTACGGATGCAGTGAAAGCCTATTTAAAAGATTTTCAACAGAAAATGCCCGGCATAGGTCCGCATATTTCCGATCCGGTCACAGGCAGACATGGTGGCGAGTTTACCTGTTTTGGAGATTATTCGGTCGATTTATTTGAAAAATTTCGGGGAAATCCGGATTCAAGACCACTGTTTGATATGGCTGCAGTGGCCATCGTTAAGAATCCGGCTTGGGCCGATCGGGTAGAAATTGCCGCGCCCAAATGGGAAGGCGAAAAATGGATAGAGCAGCCTGAAAATCCCAAAAAAATAATCATTTGGGAAAATTTTGATAAAGAAGCCATTATGAAGGATTTTTATAACAGTATGAATGATTACCATTTACCGAAAACTAAATAAAATATTGAGAATACTTTTTGTCATTATGAGGAGCATAGCGACGATATAATCTCATTGTAATATACTCAATTTGAAAAGGTGGTAATAATGAAAAACAATGATCCCTACGTAAAGACAATAGTTATAATTTTTTTAGTTTGCCTCCTGGTGATATTACTTCCAAAGTGTGCCCAGGATAATCAGGGTAAGAAAATAATCTATGAGACGAACATGTGCCTGTCCGTGGACGATGTGGGCGGGCTGGCCATGATTCATGCCCTCCAGAATAGAGGAGAGGCCGATCTTCTGGCAGTTTGTCTCAATGAAGTCCATCCGGATGGTGCGGCCGCCATCGACGCCATCAACACATGGTACGGACGGGGTGATATTCCTGTGGGTGTCTATAAAGGTGCTTTCCCAGATCCGGACACTTCTGCATTTCTGCATGACCTGACCCGATTCCCCCACGACCTTGATAATGAAAGTGCATTAAGCGCTCTGGAGGTTTATCGGAAAGTTTTGACAAAACAACCGGATAGCTCTGTGACCATCATCAGTGTCGGTTTTATGAACAATCTTGGTGTACTTTTGAAAAACGAACCTGATCTGGTCGCAAAAAAGGTAAAAGAACTGGTGATTATGGGCGGCCATCAAGGTGACGACCACAATCTGGGGCTTCACAATACGGCAAACGCAGCCCGAAATGTATTGGAGAACTGGCCGTCTCCGCTTGTATTTCATCATTTGGGTCATGATGTTATGACTGGTGCCGGTTTAAAGGAAACACCTGCAGAGAATCCCGTGCGGGAAGCCTATTACAAATTCCTTGGCTCCAAATTCAGTGATTATCCCAGTTGGGATCCGATAACGGTCCTGTATGGCGTTAGGGGTGCCTCCGGCTACTTTAACAAAAACAGCACTGGTATGGGATCCATTCCGAGCGGATATAAATGGGAATTGAAAATACGAAATGATACATTTCTGGAAACTCTTTTACCGGCAGAATCTTATGCCAAGATTATTGAGGAATTGATGTTGGAAGCACCTAAAAAATAGTTTTAATGCCCATGCGATGGGCTTGTTCTATGTGCTACGCTAAATTTGAGGAAATAAAAGAAAATGAAAAGCCATAAATCTCCTGTAAAAACAATACTTAATCTTTTTTTAATTATGATCTTTGTGCCAATTCTAATGATAGCCCAGGATCAACAACCGAAGAAAATAATCTATGATACTGACATGTGCCTCGACGTGGATGATGTGGGTGCTCTAGCTTTATTACACGCCCTGGAAAACAAAGGTGAATCAGAACTATTGGCCGTCGTCTTCAATGAGGTCCATCCAAGCGGCGCCCCTGCTATTGATGCTATCAACACCTGGTATGGTCGCGGCGACATACCCATTGGTATCTATAAGGATAGTTTCGCTGCCCCGGATAAATCGCCTTATTTGGATGCTGTAGCGAAATTTCCACATGATCTAGAAACAGCTGATGCCCCAGCAGCCCTCGATGTTTATCGCAAGACTCTGAGCGAACAACCAGATGGTTCGGTAACTATTGTCAGTGTTGGATTTCTAAATAACCTTAATGATCTGCTTATTGCAGAACCGGAATTGGTTGCTAAAAAGGTTAAAGAACTGGTGGTCATGGCTGGCCTCAATAATGATGGCTTCAACCTTGTTCGTCATAATTTAGTAGAAGTCTCAAAAAATATTCTTGAGAATTGGCCGACTCCTTTGGTAATCAGTCACAACGGCGGGAGTATTCATTCAGGCGAAATATTGAAGGATGCTCCTGAAGCAAATCCAGTTCGTGAAGGGTTCTATAAATACTTCGATAATTCATTTAAAGGGCGTTCCAGCTGGGATGAGCTGGCCGTTTTATATGGAGTACGTGGGATTTGGACAGTCTTTGAGGAAATAACCGACGGCACAGGTTCTCTGCCCAATGGTTATGTTTGGAATATGAAGCCCGGCTATCGGTCCCATCTTGAACATAAGATCCCTGATTCTAGCTTTGTGAAGATTATTGAGGACTTGATGATGGTGCCGCCCAAGAATTAGTATTATGCGTTTTTAAAGTGATTATTCTATGTGATATACTAAACTTAAGAAAGAGATAAAAATGAAATACCAAAAACCGTTGTTAAAAGCAATATTTAATACTTTTTTAGTTTGCCTCCTACTGATGCCAACTCTAATGATTGCACAAAACAAACAAGCGAAGAAAATAATCTTTGAGACGGACATGTGCACGTCAGCGGATGATGTGGGCGCCCTGGCCATGATTCACGGTCTGGTGAACAGAGGAGAGGCCGATCTGCTGGCGGTCTGTTACAACGAGGTTCATCCAAGTGCCGCGGCCGCCATAGATGCCATTAATACCTGGTACGGACGGGGTCATATTCCTGTGGGCATCTATAAGGATCCTCTTCCTGAACCGGGCACTTCTAAATTTCTGGATGACCTGACCAAGTTCCCCCACGATCTGGATGCTGAGAGTGCTCCCAGCGCTCTGGATGTCTACCGAAGTGTACTGGCAAATCAGCCTGATGGCTCTGTCACGATTATCAGCGTCGGTTTTCTCAACAACCTGGACGTTCTGTTGAAAAACGAGCCGACCCTAGTCACAAGAAAGATAAAAGAACTGGTGATTATTAGCGATCCGAATGATGGGGGTTACAATCTGAATGCTCACAATCTGACAAATGCATCCCATAACGTTCTGGAGAACTGGCCGAACCGGATTGTCTTTCATCATTTAGGGTATCAGATTGAGACCGGTACCCGTTTAAAGGACACACCTGCAGAGAATCCCGTTAGGGAAGCCTATTACAAATTCTTCGACTCTAACTTCAAAGAACTGTCCAGTTGGGATCAGATAACGGTGCTGTACGCCGTTAGGGGAGCTTCCGGTTATTTCACTAAAAACCTCTCTATCAAGCAGACGTTACCGAATGGATATGTTATGGAAATGAAACCCCGACATCGATTTTATCTGGAAGCGTTTATACCGGATGATGCCTTTGCCAAGATTATTGAGGATCTAATGGTGGAACCCCCCGTGAAAAAAAAGAAAATAATCTTTGAGACTGACATGTGTCTGGATGTGGATGATGTTGGTGCTTTAGCAGTACTTCATTCACTGGCTAATAATAATGAAGTAGAAATATTGGCAGTATCTTTTAATGAAGTTCATCCAAGTGGCGCAGCGGCCATTGACGCCATCAACACATGGTACGGACGGGGCGATATCCCCGTGGGTGTCTATAAGGGTAATCTTCCAGATCCGGACCCTTCCAAATATCTGGATGCCGTAGCCAAATTTCCCCATGACCTTGATGCAAAGAGTGCTCCCAGCTCTCTCGATGTCTATCGGCAAGTCCTGGCAAATCAGCCCGATGGTTCTGTCACGATCATCAGCGTCGGTTTTCTTAACAACCTGGACGATCTGCTGAGAGCCGACCCGGATTTGGTTGCAAAAAAGGTAAAAGAACTAGTGATCATGTGTTACCTGGATGGTGACAGCTTCCAACTGAGTCGCCACAATCTGCAAAACACATCCCTGAATGTTCTGCTTAACTGGCCGACTCCGATTTGCCATAGTCCACCTGGGGCTGAGGTTATGACCGGTCCCGGTTTGGATGAAACGCCTGTAGAGAATCCCGTGCGGGAGGCCTACTATAAATTTTTTGGAAACAAGTTTGAAGGCCGCTCCAGCTGGGATCAGCTGGCGGTCCTGTACAGTGTTAGAGGAGTCTCCGGCTACTTCACTAAATATACCACCAAGATCGGATCGTTATCGAATGGACATGTCTGGAATTTAAAATCCGGGCACCACTCCTATCTGGAGGAGCAGCTGATCCATGAGGCTTATGCTAAGATAGTTGAGACCATGATGACGGCGCCGCCAAAATAATTATTATATGTAAAAGGACGTTCTGATTTTAAAAAACGTGATTAGATATAGTACTCTTAATAAGTGTTGAAGATTATAACTTAGATAAATTGGAATCATAAAATGAAAATCAAATTTAGTGCTATCATAATTATTGCGATAATACTAGCCAATCTTTTGCCGGCCCAAACCCTTGTCGTAAAAGAGCATAACGACAAGGTCTTTTTATGGATGGAAGCAGAGGCAGGAAATATCAATGCGCCTATGATGGTCCATGACACAGAAAAAGCCTCCGGTGGACAGTTCATTGAAGTAAGAGGGGGCAATAACAATATCAAAAATGCTCCTGAGGACGGTCATATTATTTATAAATTCACCGTGGAAAATGCCGGGACATATAAAGTCTGGGGCCGGGTAAAAATTGACATGGACGATGAAGACGCCTTCTGGGTAAAGATGGATGATGAGAAATGGGTTATATGGCAGGATATTGAGGTGGGGTGTAAATGGCATTGGGATGAATTTCATGATTACCATAGCAATAAACAAGTGATGACCTATAACCTTGAAGCCGGGCCCCATACGCTTATGCTCACTTATGGTATGGATCAGACAAGGCTGGATAAACTGTTAATCACCAATGATCTGGAATACATTCCAAGCGGGGAAGGCCCTGGAGTAGAAGCAGTTATTAGTACCAGTTCAAAAATACCTATTGTAAATGAAAGTCTGCGTTTTGATGGATCTGAATCTTCGAGTACGGAAGGTACCATTGCAACATACACCTGGGAAATTAATGGAGAAAAGACAGCCAGCGGAGAAACGGCAGATCATACTTTCAAAGAGGCAGGTCAATACAATGTAAAACTTATTGTAACTGATGACACCGGTTTGACAAGCAGGTTGACCAAGTCGGTGATGGTTTATACTAATCAGCCGGTTGTTCAAATTGCATATTCACCAGATCGCTCCAAACCAAATGATGTTGTGACCTTTGATGGATCACCGTCATTTGATCCCAATGGGGAGATAGTCGATTATAGCTGGGATTTTGGTGATGGTACTTCTGGAGACATAGCCGTTATAGGCCATAAGTATGCTTCGGCGGGAGAATATTCGGCAACACTCACTGTTACGGATAGTGATGGAATGACCAAAAGCAAAACCCGGTTGGTGACGGTCATTTCGGGTGTACCGAAAAGGATCATCTATGAGACGGATATGTGTCTGGATGTCGATGATGTCGGTGCTCTGGCCATGCTGCATGGTTTGTCCAACAACGGTGAAGCAGATCTCCTGGCGGTCTGTTTCAACGAAGTCCATCCCAGCGGAGCCCCAGCAATCGATGCGATTAACACCTGGTACGGACGAGGTGATATTCCGGTCGGAATTTATAAAAAACCTCTTGCTGATCCGGACCCTTCAGCATATCTGGATGCCCTTAAGAAATTTCCGCACGATCTTGATCATGAGAGCGCCCCCAGCGCTTTGGTAGTTTACAAAGATGTGTTATCAAAACAACCTGACAAATCTGTGACCATCATCAGTGTCGGTTTTATAAATAATCTGTATGATTTGTTAAAAGCTGAACCGGAACTTGTTGAGCAAAAAGTAAAGGAACTTGTTATTATGGGTGGTATTCATGGTGGTGGCTTTAACCTTGCCCGGCATAATACAATATCTCAATCAGAGTATATTTTCAGGAATTGGCCAACACCTATCGTTTTTAGTCAACTCGGAACGGGTATTTTTACCGGAGAAAGGTTGGAAAATTCACCAGAAGAGAATCCTGTTCGGGAGGCATATTATCAATTTTTCTATACCAATTTTTGTGGACGCCACAGCTGGGATCAAATTGCCGTCTTGTATGGGGTAAGAGGGCTGTCAGACTACTTTACTTATCTTGAAAATGTTGATAAATGGCAAATGGAGCCAGGACAGCGTTCATTTTTTAAAAAACGATTGGCGAATGATTCCTATGCTCGGATAATTGAGGATCTGATGTTGGAACCTCCTGTGAAATGAGATTAATGTTCTCTTTTATTAAAGGATGTATCTATTTTGAAAGATTGTAAACTCAATGTAACTTTTGTATTATCGTTTGTTATTATGCTTACACTCTTGCCATTGACGATGAATGCGCAAGAAGCCAAGAAAGTGATCTATGAGACAGATATGTGTGCAGACGTAGATGATGCCGGCGGTCTGGCCGTTCTGCATGCCCTGGCCAACAATGGAGAGGCTGAAATACTGGCAATCTGCTTCAATGAAGTGCATACTTTCGGAGCGGCTGCTATCGATGCCATGAACACCTGGTATGGTCGCGGAGATATTCCTGTGGGTATTTATAGGGGGGTGCTGGATAACCCCCACAGATCGGGATATCTGGAACACGTTGCGAGGTTTCCGCATGACCTCGAAAAATCGTCTGCTCCCAGCGCCCTCGATGTCTATCGCCAGGTTCTGGCGGCGCAGCCCGACAGTTCCGTAACCATCATCAGTGTGGGTTTTCTGAATAATATTGACGATCTGTTAACCGCAGAGCCGGCTCTGGTTGCTCAGAAGGTTAAAAAGCTGGTTCAAATGGCCGGTGTGTATAATGACGGCTTCAATCTGGTCCAGCACAATCTGGTCTCGGTTTCTGAAAACGTCATCAGGAACTGGCCGACACCCCTTGTTATCAGTCAGGAGGGAGGATCCATCTTCACCGGTGATAATTTCAAGAACGCCCCTGAAGAAAATCCGGTTCGCGAAGCGTTTTATCGATTCTTCGGGAATAAATACCTCACCCGTCCCAGCTGGGATGAGATGGCAGTACTGTATGGGGTGCGCGGCTTGACACCCTACTTTAACGAAAGAACCACAGGAACCGGAAGACTGTCCAATGGTTATACCTGGCAGATGGAACCCGGTTTTCGATCCTATCTGACAAACCGTTTTTCCAATCGGAGCTATGAACGAATCATTGAAGATCTCATGGACCAGCGGCCCATTGGTGCTCATTTCAATGTTTCAACCAGCTCGGGCTGGATACCATTCACAGCTGAGTTCGACGCATCCATTTCAAACGTGGGAGGGAACCGGTCCATTCAAGAATATCTATGGGACTTTGGAGACGGAGCAAGCGGGGAGGGTGAGGCGGTTTCTCATGAATATCCGACCGTCGGTGTATTTGACGTTCACTTGACAATCATCGATGATCTAGGGGATTCTTTACGGACAAGCGATCAGATCCGCGTGAGTGATCCGGTATTCAGTCCAATCGACTATTTCGGTACGGTGCTTAATTATGAGCAAAACCAGGAGGACCTCTGGTCCACCCGAATGGATTCCGGCGATTTGCGGCTCTATCTGAGCAGTGAACAGAGGGATTTCGAGTTGTCCATGCCCGGCTTCAGTTTAGTCAGAGACAGCATCTATTCTGATTTTACATTGAATATTGGCGTTCGTACGAATGAGGTTTTAGCGCAAACCCGTTTGGCTGATTATTCTATCATATTTGGTTATCAGGATGAGGCTAATTATAACCAATTATTAATGAAGGTCACAACGTATAAACTAATTAATGTTACTAATGGGCAGTCAATAGACATAGCACGAATCACAACAAAAGGCATTCCTGATGAAGAGTATCACCAACTGTTTATAAACCTTTCCGGGGAGCAAATAACTGTTACAATTGATGATACTGTATTTTTGGAAACGACAAGTTCCAGTCTGCTTCAGGAAGGGAAAATTGGTTTTGGATCATTTAATCATTCAATGTTTTTTGATGATATCGCTGTAATGAGGCTGGATATTCCTACAAATATATATCATCAAGCTAACTTACCGGGCAAGCTAAGATTATGGCAAAATCACCCTAATCCATTTAATCCATCAACAAAAATAAAATTTACTTTACCAAAGTCTGAAAATGTTAAAATAGAAGTATATAATATCATGGGGCAAAAGATAGTAACTTTATTAGATAAATTGGTGTCTGCTGGATATCATGAAGTTGAATTTAACGGGCAGAATTTATTTTCAGGTATATACTGGTATAGAATTGAAGCAGGCAATTTTCAGGATGTGAAGAAGATGATTTTGCTTAAATGATTATATGAACAATGAAAACATGACTATAAAGGATTTAGTCAGTCATTAATAATATATAGGTCTAACTTTGTCAAACATCATGAGGAAATGGAAAATTAACATAAAGGCTATGTATTTCATCATCTTCCTGTCAGGAATGAGTGCTCTCTTTTATGAAATTATATGGCTCAGATTTCTTACTCTTTTTTTCGGCGTTAGTAGTTTTGCTATTTCAACTATAGTTGGGACGTTTATGGCTGGGATAGCATTGGGGAGTTATATTTTTGGAAATGTATCTGAAAAGAAACAGAATGTTATTAAAATTTATGCTTATCTGGAGTTGTTCATAGGTTTGAGTTCGCTGGTCGTTTTTTTGATACTGAATAATACTACATTTCTTCATGAAATTTATTACCATTTTTACAATAACGCTTCCTTTTACGGTTTGTCTCTCGTCAGGCTGGCATTGGCGATTCTTTTATTGTTGATTCCGTCGACTTTGATAGGTGGAACCATACCGCTTGTTAGTAAATATCTCATTAGAAGGGAAGATGCGGTAGGGAAAGATTTTAGTATTATCTATTACATCAACACATGCGGTGCACTGGCAGGGACTGTGTTGGTTAGTTTCTTTTTTGTGAGGTATTTTGGAGTTACTGCTAGCTTTTTCTATGCTTTTTTTATAAATATTTTAATTTTTCTTGTTATTTCCATGTTCTCAGTAAAGGAATCAGCATATGGATTTGAAAGAGAAAGTGCGGAGAATGTGAGAACCAGAGACGGTATACTTTTCGTTGCCGCCGTTATCGGTTTCATACATATTGGATATGAAGTCTTGTGGATCAGGATTTTTAGCATTATTACCTCTGGGACAACATATGTTTTCGCACTTGTGCTCTCTGGATTCTTGCTTGGTTTTATGCTAGGAGGATATTTTATATCAAAAAGAATTGACAGTCTGGAGAGACCCTTTAAGACTCTTGTTTATGCTGAAGTATTTATCGCTTTTTTTGGAGCATTGATTTTATTTCTGCTGCCGAGTTTAGATAGACTTAGTGATATATTTCGATCTGGTCCATTATTTATCCTCTGGTATGAATTAGCAACTCCGTTCGTCTTTTCATTAATCCCTTCGGTTTTTATGGGAGCTGCTTTTCCATTGATATTAAAGATCTATTCCTGTGATGGTGAACGTATGGGTAAGAAAACCGGTAATATTTATTTTGCTAACACCATTGGGACCATATTAGGAAGCTTAATTGTGGGATTTGTGTTTATACCTCTTCTAGGAATAAAGCTATCGACTTTTGCGATTGTGGCAATTGGTTTGCTTCTCTCGGTTTTTATTTTAAAGAAAAGAACATTGAAATCTTATATTTTTTTGGTTGGTGCGGTTGGTGCCATTTTTCTCATTTTAATGAGTCCGGGGGTTTTTGATTTTAAGAAGAACCTCTTGTATTACGAAGAGGGAATTGTGGCAACAGTGAGTGTTGAAGAGGTAGATTATCCTTTGGGAAAATACAAATCATTGAAAGTTGATGGTGAGAGCGTAGCTGCAACCCATCCTGTGCTTGTCATTGACTCGAAAATTATTGCCCACATCCCCGTTTTGCTGGCTGATAATCCAAAAAACGCTATCAGTGTTGGCTATGGAACGGGAGGAACTACCTATAGCATGTTTTTGCACGGAGTTGAGACTTATACCCTGGAGATTGAGGAAAAGGTTATTGATGCAGCTAACCTTGAATTTGAAGAGCTGAACCATGGAGTGCAGAATGATGAATCACTGCATATTGTTATAGATGATGCAAGGAACTTTTTATCTGCTACAAATATGGAATTTGATGTCATTGTGACAGATGTGACGAATTTAAAATATAAGAGCAACCCCTCATTGTATACTGTTGACTATTTTGAGATACTGGCTGAGAAATCAGCAGATGATGGGGTTGTAGCTGTCTGGATGCCAGTGAGTTTCGTTGCTTTTGAGGATATTAAGATACTAATAAATTCATTTCATGAAGTTTTTCCCCACACTACGGCATGGCATTATACAAAAACTCCGACTCATTTCCTGGTTTTAGTAGGAACGAAGGAAAAACTTTTAATTGATATTGAAAAGCTTGGGAGAAATAGCGAAAAAGTGCAGAAAGATTTGGATGAGATTGAGATTAAGAACCAATATGACTTTGCAGCTATGTTGTTTTTGGGTGAGGAAGATATCGAAAACCTGATATCCGGGGCGGAGTTGCATACAGATAACCATCCTATTTTGGAGTTCTCAAATATCAATGAGTATTACAAACAGAACATGTATTCCAATATTCGAGCCTTGTTTGACTATAAAAAAGAAAATTTATTGCTTTACTTTACCACAAATGATGCAGAAAGATCTATTCTGAAAAATTATTTTATAGCATCATTAAATTCACTTGCGAGCCAATTTGCAGCTCATAACGGAGATATTGAAAAAGCGATGGAGTTAGAAAAAAAAGCAGAAGAACTTAGAAATAGTGTTGCATTGTAAAGAATAAATAAATAGGAGGGTTTTAACCATGTTAGTCGTCGACTCTTACTTGATTGCCGTCATCATGTGTGTCATCACGATGATCTGCTGGGGCTCATGGGCCAATACGCAAAAGCTGGCCAGTAAAGAATGGCGATTTCAGCTTTTTTATTGGGATTATTCAATTGGTGTTTTACTCCTTGCCCTCGTATTGGCATTCACTATTGGTAGTTTTGGATCTGTCGGTCGTAGTTTTATTACTGATTTGAAACAGGGTAGCGGTGGTGCAATCACTTCTGCCCTTATTGGGGGTGTTGTGTTTAATGTGGCCAATATTCTTTTAGTGGCTGCGATTGATATTGCCGGTCTGGCTGTAGCTTTTCCTGTCGGAATCGGACTTGCCCTGGTGATCGGCGTGATCACCAACTATATTGCCGTTCCTGTTGGTAATCCAGTGTTACTATTTATAGGTGTGGCTCTCGTGGCGGTTGCAATCGTTGTTGATGCGATTGCTTATGGCAAATTACCTGGTGGAGCGAAAAAATCTATGTCCAAAGGACTTACCCTTTCTATCGTTGCTGGTGTGGCTATGGGATTCTTTTATCGATTTGTTGCTGCTTCCATGTCCACAGATTTTATCAATCCGGAAGTTGGTATGCTAACACCCTACACTGCTGTGGTCGTTTTTTCTGTTGGATTATTGCTTTCCAACTTTGTATGGAATACCATTGTCATGTACAAACCTTTTTCCGGAGATGCTGTCACTTACAAAGATTATTTTACAAAGGGCAATGCACGCCTTCATCTTATTGGTATTTTTGGCGGTGTGATCTGGTCCATCGGTATGTCATTCAGCATCATTGCTTCCGGTTCAGCCGGATTTGCCATCTCCTATGGTCTAGGTCAGGGAGCGACTATGATCGCTGCTTTATGGGGTGTGTTTGTTTGGAAAGAGTTTAGAGAAGCGCCTAAAGGGACGAACAAGTTATTAAGCATGATGTTCGTATCCTTTCTGATTGGACTGGTGCTCATAATCATGTCCCGAATTGTTTGATATTTTTCAAAAGCCGGATCAAAGATCCACCCGAATATTCGGTTGTATGAAGGGAAGGGGTAACTATAATGGAAAAGAAGAAAATCGTTAGTTCAATTATGATTTTAATGTGGGTACTTTGTATAAGCAGTTGCAATACAAGAATTGATTTTAGGAGTTTGCCTGTAGAAGCGTATCGAAGCAAAATGAAAGCCGGCTGGCTTGGTCAAATGGCGGGCGTGGGCTGGGGAGCACCCACAGAGTTTAAATTTAATGCAAGGATTATCCCCGAGGATGTAGTGCCCGCCTGGGAACCGCATATGATCAATCAGCAATATCAGGATGATATTTATGTTGAAATGACATTTTTAAAAACATTAGAAGATTACGGATTCGATGTCTCTATCCGTCAGGCAGGAATCGATTTTGCAAACAGTCAGTACATGTTATGGCATGCGAATAAACACGGACGAAATAATTTGCGTGCCGGTATCGCACCGCCCTATTCAGGTCACCCCCAATACAATTCCCATGCGGATGATATCGATTATCAAATTGAAGCAGACTATTCCGGTTTAATTGCACCTGGAATGCCTCAAACAGTGATTGATCTGGGTGAGAAGTTCGGTCGTCTGATGAATTATGGCGATGGTCTCTACGGTGGTCAATTTGTGGGAGCCATGTATGCAGAGGCTTTCTTTGAAATGGATATCGGCAGAATAATCGATGCGGGTTTGGCCTGTATTCCTGAAAAAAGTCAATATGCAGAAACGATTCGGGATGTGGTCAAATGGCATGAGGCGTATCCGGATGACTGGCAGAAGACGTGGCAGCTGATTGAAGATAAGTATAACCTGAACCATGAGTATAGGAAATTCAGCTGCACTGAAACGGATCCTGAGTTCAATATTGATGCCAAAATCAACGGCGCCTATATCGTCATGGGGCTTCTTTACGGTGAAGGCGATATGGACCGGACCATTATCGTCTCAATGCGATGCGGTCAGGATTCAGACTGTAATCCGTCCAATGCCGCGGGAATTCTGGCGACTTCCCTGGGTCTGGAAAACCTGCCCGAAAAATACAAAACAGGCATCGATGAAACCACTAAATTTTCTTATACAGCGTATGATTTCCCATCTCTGTTGGAAGTATGTGAATCTCTGGCCAGAGAGGCCGTCAAACGTGCAGGAGGCCGGATAGAGGAGAATGAAAACGGGAATGAAGAATTGGTAATTCCTGTACAAAAACCGACGGCAGCACCATTGGAACAGTGCTGGAATGCCAAAGAAATTTCCGGTGACATCAATTTCACACCGGAGGAGATGGAGCAAATTCTTTTCAAGGTGCTGCTACGAAAACCCGAAGATTATGTCACTGTTTGGCAGGTTGCCGGACCGTTCTCAAAAGATGGGATAGAAGGGTTCGATCTTTTTGATCAAAAATTCGGTCCTGAAAAAAGTATTGAAGATGCTGAATGGAAAGAAATGCCAGTGGGTATCAATGGGTATACACCGGATCTGATCAATCTTCAGAAATACTTTAAAAATGCCAATCATTGTGCAGCCTATTTAAAAACGAATATATGGGTCGATGAGAGCCAAACCGTCTTATTCGAGGTGGGTTCAGATGACGGGATCAAAGTCTGGGTCGATGATAAATCAGTTCATCAAAATAATATAGTTCGCGGTCATAATCAAGGTGACGATCTTATCGAAGTCGATTTGAAAGAAGGCTGGAACCGCATTCTCCTGAAAATTACCCAGGGTATTGGAGGCTGGGGTGCTTCAATGGTCATTACCGATCTGAACCGGGATCCATTGGCAGGTTTAAAATTTCAATGATATAATGTGTTCTTTAAATTACAAAAATATGGATAATATTTTCTCTTCAGGATTCTAATGTGTGAAATTTAGATATAGAGGGTTTAAATGAGTAATTCAAATATTGTCGTTGTCGGAAGCTCCAATACAGATATGATTATTCAGGTCGACAAGATACCCGTTCCGGGGGAGACCGTCCTTGGCGGTAAATTTTCCACGGCTGCCGGAGGTAAGGGAGCCAATCAGGCCGTGGCTGCCGCGAGGGCAGGAGGAAATGTGACATTCATTGCCTCTGTTGGGAGTGACTCATTGGGTGCTCAAGCCATTGATGGATTCCGGCGTGATGGTATCAGTGTGGAATATATTAAACGCGTTGAAAATGTGGCATCCGGAGTGGCCTTGATTTTTGTGGGTAAGGATGGCGAAAACAGTATAGCCGTCGCTTCAGGGGCCAATACGTATTTGGATCCTGAAACTATTATCGATTCGAAGCATGTGATCTCACAGGCACAAATTCTATTAATGCAGCTTGAAACACCTTTAAAGACGGTGACCAGGGCAGCGCAGCTAGCTCATGAGGCCGGTGTAAAGGTCATTCTAAATCCGGCACCTGCACAGATCCTGGATGATGAATTGTTAAAAATGATTTCCATTTTGACTCCCAATGAAACTGAGGCCGAACTGTTAACGGCTATTAAAGTGGAAGATGAGGCCGGTGCCCGAAATTCGGCAGAGGTTCTTCTTGGTAAAGGAATCGAAGCTGTGATGATCACATTGGGTGCACGGGGTGTGTATTTGGCTGTTGGTGATAAGCGGGAGATTATACCGGGCTTCAAGGTAGATGCTGTTGACACTACTGCCGCCGGAGACGTCTTTAACGGCGCATTGGCTGTGGGGCTTGCGGAGAACAAGCCCCTAGGTGAAGCGATTCGATTTGCTAATGCAGCAGCGGCGCTTTCCGTAACAAAATTAGGGGCACAGCCCTCGGCACATTCGCGTGAAGAGATTGATTTTTTCTTGAATAAAAGGCATTAAAAAACAAGAGTTGAATGTAACCCATAAAGTACAGTCAATCATCATTAAGGTCGCAGCGCTGTTACGAAATTGTTTAATTTCTTCGGGTCTAATTTTCCGTTACTTGTGACGGATTTGCTTTTTAAGAGTAGGCTCGTCTGAAGAAAAAATTTTTAAAATACCCCGTCGGTTTGCCGCGAGGATAGGAAATCTCAGGTTTACGCATTTTATACGGTTTCATGCTTTTGGAAAGAACGGAACTAAAATGAAGTGTTTATTATCGGTTATTTTAATTATCTCAATCTTTGTTATCACGTGTTTTGCTTCAACCAATTTAATTACTCAGCAGGACACAACTCATCCATCACAAAAAATTCAAGTGGAGCGATGGACTATATTTCAGTTAAAATTGGATGGCCCTCAAACAGGTAATCCGTTTGTTGATGTATCATTAACCGCTGAAATTAAAAATGGCTACAATGTCTATTCCCCACTGGGATTTTATGATGGCAGCGGTATTTACAAAATTCGTTTCATGCCGACTGAAACAGGTGAATGGAGTTATATCACTAAAAGTAACAGAAAAGAACTGGATGGAATCAAGGGAATGTTCACCTGTGTTAAAGCCTTGCAAAACAATCACGGACCGGTTCGTGTTCGAAACAAATATTACCTCGCCTATGAAGATGGAACGCCCTATTTTCAAATTGGCACGACCTGTTACGCCTGGGCCCATCAGGGTGATATAATGGAGCAGCAAACACTGAAAACCCTGGCAAGTGCGCCATTTAACAAAATGCGCATGTGTATTTTTCCAAAAGATTATGTTTATAATAAAAATGAACCGGACTATTATCCTTTTGAGGGCGAGCCTTTAAAAGATTGGGACTTTACTCGATTCAATCCCGAGTTTTGGCAGCATTTCGAAAAAAGAGTCATGGATTTGCTCAAACTGGGTATCGAGGCAGATATCATTTTATTCCACACCTATGACCGCTGGGGATTTGAATACATGGATAAGGAGAGCGATGACCGCTACATCCGTTACGCTGTAGCACGGTTGTCAGCTTTTCGAAATGTTTGGTGGTCGCTTGCCAATGAGTTCGATTTTATACCTGACAAAAAAGATGCGGTCTGGGATCGGTTTTTTCAAATCATTCAAAAACACGATCCTTATCAGCACTTGCGCGGAATCCATAATGGCAGCCGATGGTACGACCACAACAAACCCTGGGTCACCCATGCGAGTATTCAGACCTCGGATATGGCTGCGGGCATCCGTTTTCGCGAGCAATTTCAAAAGCCCGTTATTTATGATGAGTGTAAATATGAAGGAAATATTCCTCATGGCTGGGGACAGCTCTCACCTGAAAAGATGGTGCAATATTTTTGGATGGGCACGCTAAGCGGCTGTTATGTTGGGCATGGTGAAACCTATCTTCATCCTGAAGACCTGTTGTGGTGGGCAAAGGGCGGCGTACTGCGCGGTAAAAGTCCGGATCGAATTGCTTTCCTGAAAAATTTTATGTCAAAGGCTCCAGATTTTGAAGAATTAGAGCCAATTGGGGATGACAATGGCAACTTTGTTTTAGGCATACCCGGAAAATATTATCTGGTTTATGGTAGGACCTCAGGCAATTCGAGTTTAGAGCTTGCAGGTGATACACCCTATAAAATTGATGCCATTGACACCTGGCAAATGAAAGAAAACCCTTATGGAACTGCTCGGCCAGGAAAATACACGTTTGCATCTCCAAAAGAAAATATAGTTTATCGTTTCACACCCTATGCTTCTGGTGAAAAGATGCGGCCCGAGGTCGTTGCATCAGCTGATGTGATTCATGGCGCTGCACCGTTCACTGTAAATTTTTCATCTTCTACAAAAATGAAAACGCATTGGGATTTCGGCGATGGTTCGACGTCTCGGGAAAATAACCCGTTGCACTTGTTTAAAGATTTTGGCCGCTATCTAGTTACGCTTACCGTAACAGATGATAACGGTCTTTCAGCATCAACTGCATTGGCTGTAACGGTGCTGCCACCAGCGCCCAAAGATTTGAGTGATTTCCCAACCTGGCCGGGATCAAAGTCTGATATGCAATTTGTCTGGCAAAATGATAAAGAATCTAACACTGTTGAAGCACGTGATGATGCAAAAATCAGTAATGTCGGAGAAATGGTCATCGGTAAAGGCGCCTTTGTTGCTCATGATATTAATGATAAATTATTAACTGCATGCCGGAAAACGAACCAACTGGCTATCGAAGGTATAATTACTATTTCAAAAATGGATCAAGCCGGTCCGGCGCGAATTGTATCTTTTTCAAAAGATTCCAATAGACGGAATTTTACATTAGCTCAGGAAGGTAAGAATATTGTGATGCGATTGCGAACTCCTGACACTGGTTTGAATGGCCTGAATCCGCAAGTTTCTGTTTGTCAAATTACACCCAATGAACCCATGCATATAGTAATCAGCTATTATCAGGCCAATCTTTATTGCTACTTAAATGGCAAATTAGTCTATCAGGGCAGCGATGTGCGAGGCGACTTTAGCAACTGGGAAGCTTGTCATCTTATTTTCGGGGATGAATATAGTGGAGGTAGAAACTGGGCTGGAAAAATTAAAAATGTCTCAATTTATAATCGTTTCGTTGGCCCTGAAGAAGCGGGATACAAATATAAATTGTTGAAAGTAAAATGATTATAAAAATAATAACCGAAATAATAGGTTTTTTAGGGTGTGTAACCCGCTTTATGCTAGTAAAGCTTTGATAGATGAAACTCACGCAATCGGCTAATATTCTTACACTAAACGTTAAGTTTAAAATAGTAATGGTCACTAATGTTTAATAACTTCTTTGTAAATGGAATTGGCGTTCTTTGTGTATGTTTATTCTCTTCAATAGGTCATACGCAAGGAGATAATAAATATGATCCTTTGGTAAATCTTGGCTGTCTGGCAGAGGCAACCGTAACTGGTTCGTTGCCAGATGGTGTGGGGCGAGGGATACCCGATGATATTCTCTGGGATCCTTCAACAAACGATTATAAAACCGTATCAACTTGGCACGAATATGGTTTGGCTTATGGTTCGACTGCGGCTGGTGTAACAAAAGAGAATCCTTTGTGGTGGCAGGTTACATGGCCTACTGCAAAGAATATTAATTACATCACTTGCACGGGAACTTATCCTAATCAACCACAGCCAACTACCGGCTGGTCCGTTCAAATTATGGTTGATGGTAATTGGCAGGATCTTGCAAAGGCGCACAATGGATGGGATGCAGATACGTTAAGCGGCGCAGGTGTTGGGATCCCTACACAAACGAATTGGCTCTGGGATGGACAGTTAGTATGGAGAGGATTAAAGCCAATCGTTACCAAAGGGGTTAGATTTACTGCATACGCAAATCCTGATAGTTTAGCTGATGGCGTGGATAGTTTTGCTGATAGTCTTTGGAGTTTTATCTGGTCGGGAAGACAATTGGGACCGGGACAACCTAAAGCTGCTCTAATTCAGTACCTTGACTTTTCTGGAGAAGATGCTGGTAATGAAATGGATGAAATGGTAAATCTGGCTCTTCTGGACGAAGCCGTGGTCAGTGCATCTTTCGTAGAATCGACTTACGAAAATGAACGTGGTCAACCAGTCGATATTCTTTATGATCCTGTAAAGGATAATTATCATAATAAGAACACGGCATGGGGTGAATTTGGGTATGCCTATGATTATGAAGTTGGCTACCCAGAAACACCAGATGAAGGCTTTTGGTATCAGGTTGAGTGGCCGGTACCTAAGAAGATTAATTATTATACCTGGGGCGGTGTTTATCCTAATCAGCCGCAGCCAAACACACCGTGGGCGCTTGAGTACTGGGATGGTACAGGATGGGTAACGTTAATAGATGGCATAGGTGGTGCGTGGGAAGATGCGGATTACAATACGCTATGGCCATATACTCCTGGAGTTAGCTCCGAAGCACGCTCTATATGGATGTCCGAAGAACCGATTACAACTACAAAATTACGACTCGCAGCTTGGTCCGACGGAATTACGCCTTTATGGAGTTTTCATATTCGAGCACGCGGTGGAGCGTGCATGTCTGTAGATGATACCGCGAATCCTTTTAAAGCTGTTCTTTTTCAGTATAAAGATGTTGTATCTGATTCTGGTGTAGGGATAATACCACAAAGTCAAAAGCCGGTTTTTTCACACAAAAGGGGCTTTTATAGTGAACCTTTTCATTTAACTTTGACCGCCGATCCAGCTAACTCAAATATTAGGTATACAACTGATTGCTCCAAACCAAGTAAAGATATCGGAACACTATACACAGAACCGATACTTATCTCAAAAATGACTACCATCCGGGCAGTTGCTTACGAGGATACGACATTAGCTTCTGAAGTTCGCACGCATTCATTTATTTTTCCTGCGGATGTGCTTACACAGGATGATAGCGGGGTTCCATCGGAAGAGCATCGTCGTGATCATGTGTTTTGGACAGAAGAATTCGATATGAGTGATGTTACTCAATCTGAGCAGGAAATGATAGAGGCGTTATTAGATATTCCCACGATGTATATCTCAGCACCATATGATTCTATTTTTGGAATAGCCGGTATCCATCGCGGGCAAAATTTAGAGGAATTCAATGGCGATCCACATCATCCTGACTGGATTGAACTGGTAGAATGTTCTGTTGAAATGATCTATCCGGAAAATTACCGGAATGGCCGATTAAAAAACTGGCAGGAAAACTGTGGAATCAAAATTCAAGGCGGTGCAGGTAGATGGTATAATGGCTCACTTGATCATAAACAATCATTTACATTGGAATTTAAGAAGAAATATGGCGCCGGTATGCTAAAAAACGACTATTTGATTTCGGCGCCTTTTAATCGTGAATCTGCGCCAGATAAATTTGATAAAATAATTATTAGAACAGGTTTTAATAGAGATTGGGGATCTCAATGGGACCGAGCAAATTGTGCATACACACGGGATCAATTTGGACGTGATTTACAAATTCTGATGTCAGGTTGGGGCTGTCATGGTACTTATGCACATCTTTATATAAATGGAAAATACTGGGGACAGTATAATCCCTGTTAGCGCATGGATAACCATGCACTTGCTACTTATTTTGGCGGAGAAAGTGATAATTATTTTTATGGTAAGGGTAAAGGCGGAGTAAAATTTGGGAATCCGGAACGCTATAACTATTTAAATAATACAGACTGGACCAATAAGCAACTTTCTGAACTCGCAAAATACCTTGCTATTGATGTATATATCGATGTGGCATTGGTCCATTGTTTTGCAAATGTCGGCGACGGTCCTCAATATTACTTTGGCAGCCGCATGAATCCTCCCGGTCCTCTCTATTATACGGCATGGGATGTGGAAGACAGCTTTGATGGTGGGGGCAGAAGAACCGGCCCGCCTGTTTCCATGGAAACATATCATATGCCGTACAGTGGTGATAAATTTAAGGCCTATTTTAAAATTAAAAATAATATCGATTTTAAGATGAAATTTGCCGACCGGATTTATAAACATTGCTTTAACGAAGGGATTCTTACTGATGACCGTGTCACTGCCGTGTGGGACTCAAGTTGTAATGTCATTTCAAAGTCAATTCTTTGTGAAATTGCCCGCTGGGGTGATGAGCGTGGGCAGGTATATGATTATGAACATTGGAAAGAGGAATGCAAGGATGTACGTGATGACTTAATAGGAAGAGCAAATAAATATGTTGCTGAGGTTAAAAAATCGGGAATGTATCCAATTATAGATCCGCCAGCCTTTAAAGATGGAACGGAAATAATCTCAACAAATACATTTAATTGTCCTGAAAGTTTTTCTCTAACTATAACGTTTTTATATCCTGAGCCTGGAGAGATTTTCTATACTACGGATGGCACTGATCCAAGAACTTGGGATTTAACCGGTAATGTTTCAGCTACTGCAATAGAAGTACCAGGGATGATTACAACAATTCCAATTACAGAGATTACTACAGTAAAAGCTCGGATTAAAGATTCAAATACATGGAGCCCACTTCATGAACTGAAAATCATCCCTAAAAGGACTTCACCGGTTGTTATTAATGAAATAAACTACGACTCATACCCAAATTTTGATACTGAAGATTGGGTGGAAATTTATAATAACAGTGAAACGGATATTTCATTAGCCGGTTGGAAATTAAAAGATTCAAATAATGGTAACATTTTTGAATTCGACCCCAATACTGTTTTAAACAAGGATTCATACTTGGTTATTTGTCGTGATACTTCAGATTTTAAATCGTTATTTGAAGATGTTCATAATTATATTGGCAATATTCCCTTCAAGTTTAGTAATGAAGGAGATGTGGTACGGATTTTTAACAAAAACAATAATCTTGTCGATTATGTGCTTTATTATAATAAAGCACCCTGGCCCGCTATGGCTGCAGGAAAAGGGGCTACATTGGAACTTATCAATCCTGAATACGATAACACCCAGGCAGAAAACTGGCAAGCATCGAAAGATTTCGGATCCCCGGGGCGTGGTAATTTTACATCTCCAGTTACTGATATAAAACATGGCAAGGAAATACAAAACAGATCCGGTACATTCACACTTTCACAAAACTATCCCAATCCGTTCAATCCGGTGACGCGCATTCAATACAGCATAGCTTCAGCTGGAACGGTGACACTGAAAATCTACAACATGGCCGGGCAGGAAGTGGAGACCCTTGTCAACGATTATAAAAATCCCGGCACCCATTCTGTGGAATGGAACGCCCGGGGAGCCGCCAGCGGGATCTATCTCTACCGGTTGAATGCAAAGGAGTTTACAGCGACAAAAAAATTGATGGTAATCAAGTAAGACCTGCTAATGATTTGTAGGAATGGTAAGATTGCAAACTGAATTATATTTATTCAATTATTTCTTCTGGTTTATAAAAAGGAGAAAACAGCTATGAAAAAATCATTTCTAAGTACCATTTTGGTATTGATAGGATGTTCAATAACGGCTTTGGCTCAAGATGAAATTAATATTCTGAGTTTTAACGGAGATACGGGGTATAGACACGATTGTCTATCTGATGCAGAAATTATGGTAAAAGAAATTTGTGCGGAAAATAATTGGAAATTAATGACCTCTTCGGATGCAGCATTTTTTGCTAAAACAGATTTATCCCAGTTTGATGTCATTATTTTTAACAATAACTGTGGCACGGAGGGGCCCATATTCGAACCTGATGAACAGAAACCCTTTCAGGAATATATTCGATCCGGCGGTGGTTTCGTGGCGATTCACTGTGCAGGAGCTATCTGGCATGAGACGGGTGAATTCAAGGAGTGGTATGAGAAACTGGTCGGGACAAAATTGGTTGCGCATCCGCATGTTCAAAAGGCCAAGCTGACTATAGAAAACAGAAACCATATCAGTACGCTTCATCTTCCGGTTGACTGGGAGGTTACGGATGAATGGCATTACTTCAATTATAATCCCCGGGAAAATGTTAATGTCCTGATATCTCTTGAAGAAAGCTCCTATACCGGCAAAGAAAAAATGAACGGTGACCATCCGGTCACATGGTACCATGAATATGACGGGGGACGATCTTTTTTCACGACTTTCGGGCATATCGCCGAAACTTTCAAGGATGAGAACTTTCGACAAATCGTAGTGGGTGGGATCAAGTGGGCCGCCAAACTGGATGGGGAATATGATTTTGAGCCAATCCCAAAAAATCTGATGCTCGATCTGAACGCGGATAACGCTGTTCTTGTCGAAGATGGAAACAAAGTAAGTAAATGGATCAATCAGGTTACATCCAGTGCGGCAACCGAGTTTGTAAAAAGAGATTCAGGCCGCACTGTTCCTGGTTCGGGAAGACCGTCTCTCAAGATCAACTCTCCTGATATCCGCGGGCATAACACTCTGATTTTCAACCGGCAGGAGCTTGTGAATCATCAGGAGGACGTATTCGATCACCTGTTGACAGGGGCCGGATATACCTGGTTCGCTGTTTTGGCGCCCTATACTCAATTGATCGACCTTGAGGATGTGAACTCTTTTTTTGGAAACCTGAGAAATGAGGATAAGTACGAGGGAATATGGGGCTGTCTGACCGACGGTAACCGGCCCTGGATCGGATCGCGCAGCGGAAAAACCTTCGGGCGATGGGATGTGAACAATCCCATGGTTCTTGCTGAGGACAGCTTGGAGACAAACAGATATTATCTGATTATGGGAAGAATGGGTGAAGGGACCGGAGAGGTGACAATCGAACTTTTTATCAACGATGGAGTGACTCCGGCGGCCTCCAGTCCATATCCCGTATTCTCTGAGGCGGACGCTTCCAAAATGGTTGTCGGGCAGGAGCGGGATGCCGTTAACCATCCCGGGCGCGAATCATTCAGCGGAGAACTTTCAAGATTATTATTGTATGGCAGACCGCTATCCGATGAAGAGATGAAAATTATGGCTGATAAACTGATGCTGGATTATGACATACAAAAATAGAAAATTCCAAATTTGTATGAACATAAGAGGAGGTTTCAGATGAAAAATGAAAACAAAATAAATGTTGCCATTGTCGGACTTGGTTTCGGGGCCGAGTTCATCCCGATTTTTCAGAAGCATCCCAATGCTAATTTAAAGGTTATCTGTGATGCGAGCAAAGAGAAGCT
>JAFCGF010000097.1 GCA_017608295.1 Candidatus Woesearchaeota archaeon | reverse complement strand
GAACATTCTCCTTTCCGACTCCGGAACGACCTTACCGATTCGGAAGTTTTTATTCCGGTTGATAAGATTTTTAAATCGTTCCTGAGACGGTGGGAAATAGCAGGTGCTTCTGTTGCTATTGCGAAAGATGGCAAGCTTGTTTTTGCGCGGGGATATGGTGACGCTGACCGGGAGAATGAAATCGAAACACAACCCTTTCATCTTTACCGTATTGCCAGTGTCTCGAAATTAATTACTGCTGTTACAATTATGTCATTGGAAGAGGAGGGCAGGTTAGATCTGGATCAGAAAGTTTTTGGAGTGAATGGCATTCTTAATGATTCCATCTATTTATATCCCAGGGATAAACGAGTATTTGATATTACTGTCAGACATCTTCTTACACATTCCGGCGGATGGACCCGCAGGTGGGGTGACCACATGTTTATACCACACGCAATTGCTAAGTTCATGGAAGTACCCTCACCACCAGATACGGAAACTATTGTTCAATTTGCACTGGCGAAAAAGTTGCACTACACTCCGGGAAGTTACCGGGTATATTCAAATCTGGGATATAGTGTTCTTGGATTAGTAATTGAAAAAATAACACAACAACCCTATGGGGAGTATGTTAGGAATAGTATCCTTAAACCACTCGGAATAACCGATATGCAGATGGGTAGAAATTTGTCTGCTCAAAAAGCATTACTGGAGGTTAAATATTATGAACCAAGTGGTTCAGAGTTGGTTAAATCGATTTATGATCCTGATGAAATGGTTTCAAAATCGTATGGTGGAAATGATATTGAGGCACTGGGAGCCGCTGGAAGCTGGATAGCCTCAGCACCAGATCTTCTTAAACTGGCGCTCGCAATCGATGGTGATTCAATCAATCCGGATATCTTAACATCGGGTAATGTAAAATTAATGACTGATCCAACTTATGGGTATGCTCCAGTTGGTTGGAAGACTGCACTACCGGGAGACACCTGGTGGAGGACCGGATCATTCGCCGGAACATCTGCTATGATCAAACACCAGAATAACGGCTTTACATGGGTCGTTCTGCTTAATTCCAGTACATGGAAGTCATCAAAATTTCCCGGAGAGATCAACAAAACTATGAGGAGAGTTTTCCTTAATATGCCCGAATGGCCGGACCAGGATCTGTTTGGTCTGGACCTTCCGAAACCGATTCACCCGTTGGGAATTCAAGCTCTTTAAGCGTTTTTAAATACCCATAATCTAATTAACCCTGTTCAGGTTATGTGTTTCACAATAAATGTAAACATCATAAAGGAGGAGATGGAGAGACGATTCAATATTCCTCTTCTCGACCGCGATTATTACAGACCCAGCTATTACTATCATGCTTTTGAATTACCAAAAGTACCAGTTATAAATTCGGATAATCCGGATAATATTGAGCTATACCAGTGGGGGCTTATACCCTCCTGGACCAGGAATGAAGCGCAGGCAAATGATATCCGCTATAAAACATTCAATGCCAGGTCGGAAACCATAACGGAAAAACCCTCCTTTAAAAGTGCTATTAAATCAAAACGTTGTCTTGTAATCAATAAAGGATTTTATGAATGGCAAACCATTGGAAAAGAGAAAATTCCATATTATATCTTTCTCAGGGATCAGAAGATATTTACCTATGCCGGAATTTTTGATCAATGGACAAACAATGAAACAGGTGAGATCATTAAAACGTTTAGTATTATAACAACAGAGGCTAATTCTCTAATGGAGAAGATCCATAATGTAAAAAAGCGAATGCCTGTCATCCTACCCATGGAGGAAGAGAAGGGATGGTTGGATACATCGGTATCATTGTCTGAATCGCTCGCACTTTTAAAACCATACGATGTAAAGGGTATGCAGGCACATACAATTTCCAAACTGATTACCAAAAGAGGGGCTGATAAAAATGTTCCTGAATTGATCCAACCATTTGATTACCCTGACAGTTCCCTATTCTAGCGAACCAAATTACTAGTGTGTTTGAGTTTGCCAGACCTACTGTGCGACAAAATGATAGGTCAGTGTTCCCTGTTGGCGGGTAGGGGCAGAGAAGTCGGGATTAAACCTGGATCGGAGTGCAGCATCCCGTGCCATCTCATGCAGGCAGTAATCATCACTGGATGATTCATCGTCCTTTACAGTTGCCGAGAGAACCACACCCCTCTGATCGACCGTAATGTTCAGCTCAACAATTCCACTTCCTTCACATTTGTAGATCGGCAGAGGTAACCTTCGATGTGTTCGGTCTTTCAGGTTGTAGTAAATCCTTGTTGGCCCGGAGTATGCTGCGGCCATTTCTGCTGAGGAAAGCTCTTCCTCTTTCTCTTCCTGATCGCGAAATTCTGTCTCTCCTGCTTCCATTTCTTCCTCCAAACGTTGTCGTAACTCATCAAGGTAATTATCCTCAGATATCTCACCACTTTCCATTAACTCCTGCTTGATTTGGTCAATGTATTCATCAATGTTAAATTCCTCCTCAGTCTCATTGGCCAGATTGCGGGCAATGTTA
>JAFCGF010000026.1 GCA_017608295.1 Candidatus Woesearchaeota archaeon | reverse complement strand
TTATCCATGTTGTGTTTGTTTTGTGGTAATTACAAACTTACAACATGGGGTGAAACCTTCGGGGAGTAACCCCTTTATTTGTGCTAAAAATTTAGTCGGACACTACTGATAAAAGATACAAACCAACTGGAGATGCTGCAACACAGATTGCTGAAAATAAAAGGGGTGCTAAAGGTCACTCATTGATCTCCGCTTCCATTTTATCGCGATCTTCGGCAGAAAGGTACGGGCATTCGATCATGGCTTTATTCATCTCCCGTTTGAACTTCTTTCCAAACTCTTTGTCCTTGATCTTATCGCCATATTTCTCCTGAAATTCCTGGTTGAGGATGGTAATCTCGATCGTCATCTTATGCATTTCAGCCTCATATTTATGCATGCCCACGGAATCAGCGGATTCTGTAGCTGCTTTCAGGTTATTCCGGATCTCAATAAACTGGCACATGGCATCAGCCAATGGAGCTACATCCTCTTTCAGCTGGTTAATTCCACATCCTGATAATCCAAAAATGGCCAGAGCCAGAAACGCTATTGTTATCGATCTCATTTTCATCTTAGCAATATTTTATTTTTGTGCAAAGATAAAATTTTTCCGTTTTGCAGATTATTTATACTTTTATCTGTGTAATCTGTTGTTAATCCCTTCTCATTATGAAAAAAATTGTCCTTATTCTTCTCCTGACATTCAGCTGGAGTCTTCTCTCTTTTTCTCAGAATGACAGCTCATCCCTCCAGGATGAGATCAAAGAGTTGAAATCAGACCTTCGGGATCTTTCTTTCGACGTTGACCGGGTACGGAAAGCCGTCGACGATATTCGCTGGTATCACCGTGTTGGTGATGTTGCTTTCATTGATAAAGTATACATCACAGGGCCTCCTGTCAATCAAGAAACAGTGACAAATGAAACCGCCATGGGGGTGAAAAACCCGGTGAAGTTCTATGCCTATGTATTTGTCCCGAAAGGAATTGACGGGAGTAAAAAGTATCCTTTGCTGGTTTTTCCACATGGAGGCGTTCACGGTGATTTTACCACATACTACGCGCACATTGTCAGGGAAATGATGGCTCAGCAGTATATTGTGATTGCCCCTGAATACAGGGGAAGTACCGGCTACGGGAAATCGTACTGGGAGCGGATCGACTACGGCGGGCTGGAGGTGGAAGATGCTGATGCCAGCCGGAATTATATGGTGGAGAACTATTCTATCATCGATAAAAACCGGATAGGCATCCTGGGTTGGAGCCATGGAGGAATGATCTCTCTTTTGGCTGTATTCAATCATCCCAACCACTATAACGTCTGTTTCGCCGGTGTTCCTGTCAGCGACCTGATCTCCCGGATGGGCTATCAGGATGATGACTACAGAGCACTCTATTCGGCAGACTATCACCTGGGGAAAACAGCCCAGGAGAATGTGGAGGAGTACAAACGCCGTTCGCCTGCCTGGAATACACACAAACTGAAAACACCCTTGCTGATCCATACCAACACCAACGACGATGACGTCAATGTGCTGGAGGTTGAACACCTGATCAAAGGGCTGAAAGCTGATGGAAAAAAGTTTGAGTATGAAATTTTCCAGGAGGTGGAAGGAGGTCACTCATTCGACCGTATCGATACCCGGACAGCGAAAGAGATCAGGCTGAAAATCTACTCTTTCCTTGACAGATATTTAGAACCCCCAAGACCAATAAAAACTATCGGGGAACTGGATCGAGCAGCCTATATGAGCTGGTGAAATAGCGAAAACTGTTATCGAGCATCCAGGATCCAGCATCCAGCATCTAATCTTTTATCAGTCGATCTAATCCTGCTATCATAAATACCTTCTTGACATCCGGTTTGGGGTTGCGGATCCAGAATTTTTCCGTGCCCAGCTCTTTGTATTGTTTCAGGCAGATCCGCAGGAATGTGGAGGAGATGTAATCGACCTGGGAAAAGTCAAAGATCAAATTCTTTTGCGGATCATCAAGCTTATCTACTTCAGGTTCAAGTTCCTGTGATACAATGGTATCCAGTCTTCCCGACAGGTGACAGATCACCTGATCATTATTTGATTCTGTTTTCAGATTCATAATTTTCAGCTTTAATAATTTTTATTGTATGCTTTTTCGAGTGTATCGGCATCGATCGATTCATCCAGGTAGACATCAAAACCGAGCTGCAACATCCGTTCATTCATCCGGCGTTTTGTAATACGCTGGATGTTCAGCAGGTGACGAGCTGATACATTATCCGTTGTAATGTTCTTTCCGTATGTTCCGCATCCCAGCGTCAGCGAAGTATCCAGGGTATTGTACAACGATCCGACTGCACCCTGGGAAGAGGGCATATTAACCAGTATCCTGCCTGCATTCATCATGATGGAAAACTGCCGGATCTTCTCTTCGTCATAGGAAAAGATAGAGACGGAGTGACCGATACCTCCATGGTAATTGAGATCGATACATGTACGAATGGCGTCTTCGAAATCATCAGTTTCGTAATAAGCCAGAATGGGTGCCAGAATTTCAGAAGAGAGTGGTTCTTCATGCCCTACTTTTTTCAACGGGGCTATCAGCAACCGGGTTCCTTCCGGAAAATCAATTCCGGCCATCTGACCGATCTTCTCTACCGGTTGCCCAACGATTTCAGCAGACATCGATTTGGTCTCCTGATTGAACGCTACCTGTCCAACTTTCTTTATCTGGTCCGGTGAAAGAAAGAATGCCCCCTGTTTGATAAATTCCTGTTTCACATCAGCAGCTATCTTTTTCTCAACTACGATCGCCTGTTCACTGGCACAGATGGTTCCGTTATCAAATGTTTTAGACAGTATGATCTGATCCACAGCAAATGGAATATCTGCTGTCTCTTCAATATAGACAGGTACATTACCTGCACCCACACCCAGGGCAGGTGTCCCGGAACTATACGCTTCATGAACCAATCCTGTGCCTCCTGTAGCCAGGATCAACGCCAGTTTCGGGTGCTGCATCAGGTACTGAGTTTCCTCTCTTGTCTTGTGAGAAGTCCACTGGATGCAATCCTCCGGAGCATCTTCACTCAACGCGGCTTCATAGCAGATCCGGGCCGCTTCAATAGAGCTTTTGGCCGCTCTGCGATGCGGACTGATGATGATCGGATTGCGGGTCTTCAGAGCAATCAGGATCTTGAAAATCGTTGTAGAAGTGGGATTGGTTATAGGTGTTACGGCCAGGATCGGACCAATAGGCTGGGCAATCTCAATAATACCGGTTTTTTCATCTTCCGATATGATATCCACCGTTTTCTGGTTTTTGATGTTTTCATAGACATACTGAGTAGCAATCGCATTTTTTGTTACTTTATCCTCCCATTTGCCGAGTTGGGTCTCTTCAGCCGCCATTTTCGCCAGCATGACCCGGTTGTTTAATGCAGCTTTGTAAACAGCCCTGACGATTCTGTCAACGTGTTCCTGATCGTATTGGTTGAAAATCGCTGCGGCAAAGGTTGCCTTTTCAATGATCTCGTCAATGTTGTTCTTGTGAGTTTCATCCATGATATTAAAATTTTATGGGGCTCAAATATACGATATTGATCTTCTCAATTTAAAGTTATCCTGTAACTTTGCCAAAAAAATCATTGACCAGGCCTGAAATCACCGCTCCTGTGGGAACCTGGGAATCGCTGACAGCTGCTATTCAAGCTGGTGCCGATTCCGTTTATTTCGGTGTTGGCGTGCTCAATATGCGAGCCCGGTCATCCATCAACTTCACCCTCCTTGATCTGGTTAAGATTACAAGAATTTGCCGGAAACACGAAATAAAAACTTATCTCACGTTAAATACGGTCATTTATGATTCGGAGATCAGGGAGATGAAACGGATCGTAGATTCTGCCAGGAAGAACGGGATAGATGGCATTATCGCCTCCGACCACGCCGTGATTCAGTATGCCAGATCGGTGGGGATGCCGGTTCACATGTCGACCCAGGCTAATATCACCAACCTGGATGCAGTAAAATTCTGGGCTCAGTTTGCCGATGTAATGGTCACCGCCCGGGAGTTGAGCCTGGATCAGGTAGCAGCTATCTCCCGGTCTATCAAGCGGCAGAAGATCACGGGTCCTTCCGGAAATCTCATTAAAATAGAGGTTTTCGTTCATGGCGCTCTCTGCATGGCGGTTTCCGGAAAATGCTACCTGAGCCTCGATAAATACAACGCTTCGGCTAACCGCGGATCATGCTACCAGCTTTGCCGCCGCCCATACCGGGTGACCGATTTCGAAGGAGAGGTAGAGCTAATGGTTGACAATGAGCACATCATGTCGCCCAAGGACCTCTGTACCATCGGATTTTTGGACAAAATTGTGAAAGCTGGTGTTTCCATATTTAAGATCGAAGGCCGGGGGCGAAGTCCGGAATATGTAAAAACTGTTGTTTCCTGTTATCGGGAAGCGGTAGATGCTATACATGAAGGAACCTACAATCGGGAAAAAGTCGATAGATGGCTGGACAAGCTGAAATCTGTTTATAATCGTGGTTTCTGGGATGGTTATTACCTCGGACAAACGTTGGGTGAATGGACAGAAAAGCATGGATCGGTCGCAACACAATCCAAAGAGTATATCGGGAAAGTAACCAATTACTTTACCAAACTGAAAGTGGCAGAGATAAAACTGGAATCAGGGTATCTGGCATCCGGTGATCGTATCTATATCCAGGGACCAACCACAGGTGTTATTGAGATTACAATACCTGAGATACGGGTCGACCTGAAATCGGTGAAAAAGGCCAAAAAAGGAGAAGTCTGTTCCATTCCAGTGCCGGAATTCCTGCGAAGGGCTGATAAAATCTACAAAGTAATTCTGAATCCTGAGTTCTGAATATTAATGCTGGCCAATCTCCATACACACACACATTTCAGTGACGGTTCAGATGACCCGGAGGCATATGTTGAAGAGGCTCTGAGACAAGGGTTCTCCATCCTGGGATTTTCCGACCATTCCCCTATTCCAATTCCGAACTCTTTTGCGATTCAAAATGGTGATGAGTTAACGAATTATTGTGAAAGTATTTTAAATTTGATGACCCCTCCTAACCTCCCCTTGGAGGGGAGGAATAAGTCCCCTTTAGGGGATTTAGGGGTTAAATCCGGTATCGAGATCCTTCTTGGCTTAGAGTATGATTACATTCCGGGAATTAGCTCTTCGATCCGGGAGTTTCGCAACGCGTATCCTTTTGATTATATCATCGGGTCGGTTCATCTGATTCGAAATATGCAGACAGAACAAGTCTGGTTTATCGACGGATCTGTTCAATCAAAATATGATATCGGTTTACGTGATGTCTTTGGAAGCGATATCCGGAGGGCTGTAACCACTTATTGGCGACAAATCCAGAAGATGATTGTAATTGAAAAGCCGGATATCATCGGACACCTCGATAAAATCAAGATGCACAACAAAGACCGCTTTTTCCGGGAAGATGAAGCGTGGTATGTGGCGCTGGTGGATGAAACCCTGGATATGATCAAAGAGAGTGCTTTGGTTGTGGAGGTGAACACCCGCGGGATCTATAAAAAGCGTTCGGAAACCCTTTTCCCGGGTCCGGAAATACTGCAAAAAATTCGATCATTGGAAATTCCGATCATCCTGACTTCGGATGCACACCGGCCGGAAGAGATCTCCCGGTTGTTCCCCGAAACAAAAACCGTATTGAAAGAACTGGGATTTTTAACGCAACAAATGCTGACTACAACCGGCTGGCAGGATATAAGTTTATAAATCACTGATGACACAGATGCCTTCGGCAACACAAATTTCCACGGATTAAAATCTGTGAAAATCAGTTTTATCTGTGTCATCAGTGTTCTATATACTCCATGTAATAATGCTCGATATTCGCTTCGAAGAAGATTTCCCCTTGTTTAACAAATCCGGCCCGTTCATATAAAAGGAGTGCGCGCAGCTGAGCATGCAGATAGATCTTTCTGCCCAACGGCTTGACATCTTCCAGTATCCTCGCCAGAAGTTTCTCCCCTATACCCTGATCCCGGAATTCCGGCAATACGGCAAATCGTTCCAGTTTGACCCCTTTGCTGGTTTCCCGCCAACGTGCTGTTCCTACCGGTTGATTTTCTTTCAGGACCAGGTAATGGTGGGATCCGGATTCAAATTCGTCATATTCCAGTTCGGGATCCACCTCCTGTTCTTCAACGAAAACTGTTTGACGAATCGCAAACGCTCTCTTTGCATCTTCCGATTTCAATGATTCTATTTTCCTAATCTCTATCATAACTTAGATCCTAAATTCTACAATCGGCATTGTTCTGTTTTGGTTAAAACGGAAAATCCTCTTCTGTCTCTTTGATCTCAATGGTCGGTTCTACCTCTTTGAGCGGTTTCAACGCCTTGCGATGATAAAGATGTGGTTCCACATAGATTGCCCGTACCGGTCGGGTCGGACATACATGTTCGCAAGCACCGCATCCGACACAGATCTTTTCATCGATCTCCGGTATTTTCAGCTCTCCCAGGTAAGGAACCATCTCTACTGCTTTGGTGGGACAATGTTCTGAACAAGCACCGCAAACCGTTCCTTTATCAACAGGAATACAGAGGTTTTTTATCAGTTTGGAGACCCCGATCTGAATCACATGCTTTTGTTCAATTGTCTGCGGCAATATCGCGCCGGTGGGACAAATTTCCGTACAGACAATGCAGTCGAAATTGCAAAAGTTTGCCGCAAAATCCATTTTCGGCTGCAGGATCCCGGTCAGGCCATAGTCCAGAAACGCAGGTTGCAAAACATGTGTGGGACAAGCACTGATGCAAAGATGACAGGAGATGCATTTTTCGGTATAGTGCCAGAAACTGATCGATCCGGGAGGCAATGCCGGATATGGATTCATTGTTTCCTCCGCTGTCTCATCGCTCTGAGATAAAATTGCATTTGGTATAGTAAGCAGGGAGGCGGTTAATGCGGTTGTTTTCAAAAAGTCCCTGCGGGAATTATTCTTCAGAGGAGAAGGAGTCTCCGGATCAGATAAATTAGTTTTTTTTCGAATTTCGAATTTCGAATTTCGAATTTCGTACTTAATTCCCTCATGCGGGCACCATTTTATGCAATTAAAACAGGCGACACATCGTGAAAAATCAACCGTTTTCTCCATGAAATTGATGCATCCCGATTTGCAAACGCGACTACAGATTCCGCATGCCGTACATTCCGTTTCGTCAATCTGAATTATAAACAACGATACTTTTGAAATCAATCCAAGCAGGGTTCCCACCGGACAGATCTCCGTACAAAACCAGCGGTCTTTGAACAGGGCAAGTAACAGAATTGTTACAAACAACACCCCGGAAATCAATATAGAAAGCCATGAATGGAAATTCAAAGGAACAGGATAGAGGGAATAAATATCGTATGACTGCAACAAAATAGCCAACAGATTATTGGTTGCATAATAGATGGGCCGGAACAGATCGGAGAAAAACCTGCCGGCCAGGCTGTAAGGATCCAGCAGCGTAAGCAGGAACATGTTCCCGAAAATCAAAAGGATAGCCGTCACAAGTAGAATGGTATACCTGACCCACGGGTTCGACCTTCGGAACCTGAATTTTTTCCACCTGCGCAAGCGGGCATTGATCCCGATGATAATGTCCTGAAGCGTGCCCAGCGGACAGACAGAAGAGCAGTAGACCCGGCCGAAAAGAAGGGTTAGAACCAATATGAACAGAAAACCGGCAGAAGCCAGAGTAAAAAGACTGAAAAAATTGATCAGGGATGGTACAAACTGAAGATAGAGGATTGTTTTGATCAACCGGATGGAGAAGATCGCTGCAAAATCAATAAAGATAAAAAATGTGAAACAGAAAAAGATGAGTGAAACAATCACCCGGATGGTTTTTAGAATCTTCCATCCCATATTATGATAACTTAATCCGGTTGATCTTTAATTTGGTCAGGTCCATGGTGCCCAGGTTGGCCTGATCAGCCATTCGGATATATGGAATGGTGTCGGGTTCCACGCCAAAGATTCTGGCTGCAGCTGCATCAGCGGCAACGATATCACGGGAGATGATCAGCGAGTCTTTTTTATCGACATCCTCTACCGACACTCCGCGTGGACCTCGTTTCATCAGTACCCGGTAAGCATCGACAATATTCAGATCAGGTAACCGGTAGGGCGTATAATCAACGATACACTGATTCAGGTCGTTGCGATGCCACCATAAACGATCCCATACCACACCCATCAGGTTTTTCATGGAGATCGTCAATTGTACCGCACTGTGGCTCTTAAGCACCGGGACATTGATGAATACATCAGAACTTATGATCAGCTCGTGTACTTTTGTCCGGGTCAGTTTTTTCCCGGTTTTGATCTCCACCTCCTGGTAGCTGGATTCGGCATTGCCCGGAACGATCTTTCCGCCGGCATCTTTTACCGCCTGTTCTATCCCGCTGTTTTTATAACATTTGATCCAGTTGTCGCAGGTGTGGTCAAATACATAAACCTGTTTGGCACCGGCTCCGTAACAATGCTCGATGATCTTCCTGACAAGGTGAGGGTTGGTATTGGCGGCCCGCTCCGGAGGAACATCCCAGCCGATGTTGGGTTTCACTACCACCGTTTGTCCCTTTTTAACAAATGCTTCTATCCCTCCCAGCGATTGAATTCCTTTTTCAAACATTGTTGCCGGATTGGCTCCTTTCACGGCTATCAGATCATACCCTTCAGGGGGAGGGATCGGAGCAGGATCAGGAACACCCGCAAATAATTTCTTTGTGTCGCCAAGGGTTAGGGCCGCTCCGGCGGCGACACCTGTTAAAATACTCTTCTTGAAAAAGTCACGTCGCTTCATGAGAATCATATTTGTGGATAAAATTACTAAAAATATCATTCTCCTTTTTCGTAATTTCGCTTCAAGGTATTTGATATTCATGATTTCACGGGATACGATCGATACGATCATCTCCGCCACCCGGATCGAAGAGGTGATCGGAGATTTTGTCACCCTCCGGCGACGAGGGGTCAACATGATCGGTTTGTGTCCGTTCCACAATGAAAAAACACCCTCTTTCACCGTCTCACCAACCAAAGGGATTTATAAATGTTTCGGCTGTGGAAAAGCTGGTAACGCGGTAAATTTTCTGATGGAGTATGAGCATTTCATCTATCCTGAAGCGCTTCGTTACCTGGCAAACAAATACCAGATTGAGATTGAAGAAGAGGTGCAAACCCCGGAGATGCTACAAGAGCTCAGCGAGCGGGAGAGCCTTTATAACCTGAATCTATTTGCCCGGGATTTCTATGAAAAGACGCTTCATGAAACCGAAGAGGGGAAAGCAATCGGGCTCAGTTACCTGAAAGAGAGGGGTGTTCGTGATGACATCATCCGGAAATTTCAGCTGGGGTATAACCCCTCCACGTGGGATGCCTTTACCAAACATGCCCTGGAGAATGGATATAAGCTGGACAATCTGATCAAGAGCGGGTTGACTCTGCAGAAGGATACCCGGGCATATGACCGATTCCACTCCCGGGTTATTTTTCCTATCCACAGCGCTTCCGGTCGTGTGATCGGTTTCGGTGGCCGGATTCTGACCACCGAAAAAAACCGGCCCAAGTATGTCAATTCTCCCGATTCTGTTGTCTACAACAAAAGTAAATCGCTTTACGGGATCTTCTTTGCCCGTAATGCCATCGCCTCCAAAGAGAGCTGCTTTTTAGTGGAGGGCTACACCGATGTGATCTCCCTGCACCAGGCTGGAATCGAAAATGTCGTAGCCTCCTCCGGGACATCCCTGACACAGGACCAGATCCGCATGATCCAGCGATACACCAAAAATATCACCATTCTTTACGATGGCGATCCGGCCGGGATCAAAGCGTCGTTCAGGAGTATCGATATGATCATAGAGGAAGGCATGAATGTAAAGATCGTTCTCTTTCCGGAAGGGGAAGATCCTGACTCCTATTCCCGCAAACATCATCCCACAGAAGTTGAGGAATTCGTCGCGAATCAAGCTGATAACTTCATTCTTTTCAAAACCCGTCTGCTGCTGAAAGAGACAGAGGGTGATCCGATAAAAAAGGCTGCTCTGATCAGGGAGATCGTCAAAACGATCGGGTTGATTCCTGATGGCATTACACGTACACTGTATATCAAAGAGTGTGCTGTATTGATGAACGTTCCCGAACAGGTGCTGATGAATGAGGTGAGAAAGATCCTGCGGAACAAGATCAAAAAGATGATCCCGGATCTGAAGAAACCCGAGGATATCGGGTGGACAGAAGATCAAACGGCACCTCCCCGCGAAGAGTATGATATCGCTTCCGATGAATACCAGGAGCGGGAGATCATCCGGATACTGCTGCTCTATGGTAATGACGTCATCCCGTTAACCCGGAAAAATGAAGCGGGAGAAGAGGAAGAGTATGTAGTAAAAGTAGCCGAATTCATTATTATCGATATTTTACGCGATGAGCTTGGTTTTGAAAATTCAGTTTATGCTGCCATCTTCGCTGAATATGTCAAAGCCCATCAGGAGGAGAGGATCCCTGACCGGAATGAATTTATCTCCCACAATGACCCGGATATAGCTCATACATCTGTTGATCTGGTGTTTACACCCTATGAATTAAGTGTTAACTGGAAAAAGAACAACATCCATGTGAATGTGGAAGAGAATCGTATCAAAGAACTGGTGTTTACCGCTATTCTCTCTTTCAAGTCAAAAAAATTGGATAAAATCATTGCAGCCAAACTGAAAGAGATGTTGGTGGCTTCTGATCCAAAAGATCAGGAATTGCTGTTGAATGAATTGAAAAACCTGAAAGATAGCAGCATCATTGTAAACAGGGAGCTTGGCCGGATCATAACCCAATAGCTATTTCCGAAAAATCAGCTCACCTGTTTGCCAGAGGTTCCAGTTATCCATCAGCTCCTTAAAATCGGTATAATCTTCAGGTGCAATTGTGGCTTGTTTAAGTTGTAGCCTCTTTTTCACTAACACTATTCCCTTTTTTTGTTTCACCAGGTATTCAAAGGAACCTATTTGATTATTAACATGGATATCAATATCACGGGTAATCAGTGTCATATCTTCCGGGATAGCAATGGTAAATTCATAATTCTCCTCAATCGGAGCTGATAGAACAAAAGGGGCGGTCCGGTCCGTCACCAGAGAGTTGATCCCGGCACTTTCTATCCCTGTTTTCAACAATGGAATTGAAAAGAAGAAGAAGCTGGAGTCCTTTTTCAGTACACTTTTTTTATTGACCTGGCAGGAGAAAGAGGCCTTTTGTAGCGATAATCCGGACAGGTCAACATCTTGAATATTCGAAGATGAGAATCCCGAAAAGTAGTGCTCGATTTTATCCTTTTTTCTGAGTAAAGCCAGGAAAGGATTCGAATGGCCCGCAAGCTCTCCGGTGATATTCCCGCTCAGGACATGATCCGGATCAATGGTAAATATTCCTTTCATCGTCACGGAGCTCTTTTCAACCCTTGGCTCTTTCAGTGTATAGGAGCCATCCTGGTTCAATACCATAAAAACATGGCCGGCCAATAACGATGTCATGTCAAATGCATTGACCTGTTTAACAGAGAGGTAGATGGGTCCCTTTTCAGGTATCTCTGTCTGAACGATCCACTCCTCCAGATTGGTAAGGTTTCCTGTCTTTATATCGAACGTGTTTCCGTCAAACACAAGCACGGGTGCCGCAGGAATTCCTGCCTGCTTCAACATAAAGGCCAGCAAAACCGCTTTTTCAGCTACCGTTCCTCCGTTGCTTTTCCAAACTTCTCCCGGTGCTCGCAAGCGATATCCGGTATACTTTTCAGGAACAGGAAACAACTTCAGGTTCTTCACCACCTCATCCTGTAATGCAAAAATCACTTCGCTTTGATCTGTTTTCCCGTGCGACAACCCGGTGATAAATTCATTGATCGGGGTAGATTCCTGATTCAAAAAAGCCCCTTGGTTATTGAAATAGGCAACAATATCGCGATAGCTATCGAGTGTGCTGAATACCAGGGTCGGGTAATTGCTATGATGGCGTATTTGATTCCTTTCGAAAGAGATTGCAGGGATTTGTGAAATTTCCCAGATATAGGATGTATACCCGTTGGCATGACTGATTTGGGGTTTCAAATTTGAATTGAATAAATGATAATAAAGTTCCTGACCTTGCGGTATCCTGACACTTATCGTCAGCTTGTCTGCAGGCTGTGTCTCTGCCAGGACCTCCGTGCCCATCAGGGCTGGAAAAAATCCTTTTTGGGTTTGAATCGTATATTCCAGATTAATGGTTGAGCCGATTTCCAAACCCGTGTGTGTCACAACCATTTCACGAAGATGATTGAATGCTGGTGCATTTCCGGCAAATCGGGGAAGCACTTCATTGAATGCATTTTCCGGGGTAACTATTTTTTTCCCATCAGCCATAATTGTATAGGCTTCATCGATTTTCAATGTCTGAAAATCGGGATTATAAATGATAAAGGTCTCTCCGAAGAGGCGATGAAATGAATAATACGTTTGTAATTTTTGCGATTTAAAAAACCTGTAATCGATGGAGCCATCCGGATTCAGGGTATATATTTCAGATATTTGTTGATAAACTGCATCGTATTTCTCGTTTTGTGCTATTCCGGGAACCGTAAATAGGATCGAAATGAATATGATAAGAAGTCCGATTGAATTCTTCATGATTGAATGCTTTATACGTCTGATAATTAGTTCTTTATCTCAATAATTACAGATTCTCTGGCAAACCGGTTCTGGTTTTCGACCACTGTTTTATATTCAGGCCACTCTTCGGGCTCATAGATCCGTTTTCCCAGGGAAATCTGCTCGGTGAAACTAAGTTTGTTCCCGTTGAGCTGATATCCGGCTTTAATAGAAGTTACCCGACCGGTTTCATCTACCGATTCCGGAATACGAATAGCCTGTTTTACATCAGGGAGTTGAATAGACTCTACTATTTCAACCTGCCGGGAGCACCTGTCGCGGAATGGATATTTCCGCTTTTTCAATTCGGTATTGAAATAGAGATGCGACTGGGCTGATTTGAAGAGCTGTGCAGCCAGAATTGGGATAAAAATCATCGTATTTCCTGCTACTACAGCATAATCAGGAATGGTATAGCCAATTTTCATTCGGATTGGGCCGGCCATGTAATCCATCGGGTTACCATATTCCAGTTCTGTTATTTTTGCTTTGGGGTGTATGCGCAGAAATTCCCGTTCAATATTTTGATCCCAGTGTGTTTTATTTGAATACTTGAAATACCTGCGAACCGAGCCGTCTGATTGTCCTTCTGCTGTGATAATTACACTTCCGGTAAGGGTTCCATCAGCTTGCAATTCGGAGTCGGCAACAATTTTTACATAGTGGTTTTCTGGATCGGAAATGGGTGTGGTAGCCAGGTCAGCTCCTTCGGGAATACCCATCAGGTATTGCTGTTGCTGCTCGGCGCTTGACCATAATTCCCGCAGAAAAGGAACCCACGTCGGATCCAGTAGCTGATACGTTCCGTTGCGTCGTTTTACCACGGTCACGCAATGATTGAACTGGTCGGCAGGAATGTAGTCTATGCGTGACCCTGCCATAGTCATAGCGGGGTAGGATTCAAACCCGGCCGCCCGCAGCAGAGTGATCAGCATGCCTGCTTTGTCTTTGCATACTCCACACCGATCGGTAAAGGTCATATCTCCTTTATGAAGCGTAAATCCTTCGCCTTCCCCCATCGAGATGCCGGAATACCGGATCTCATCTGCACACCAGTGTGTCAAAAGAGATATCGAATCCAATTCGGTTTCAGCATCTTTCAGGATCTCATCCACTTTGGCTTTGATCCCTGGAGTGGAATCAAAGCTTCCATAATCTTCATTTACCTGGAAAAACCAGGTCGATTTTGCATACCAATCGGGACTTGTGGAAATCAATAGCTTAGGGGCTATATCCGATCTGGATACCATTCGTTGTTCTGCTTTGATGGGAACCATATTGGTTTTTGAAAAAGTATAAACAAACTTATCATCAACGATCCATCCGGATACCTGCGCTTCCCCATTATAAAACTCAAATTGCAGGGGCTTCTCTTTTGGAACCTTTACCTGATATACTTTCAGGTTAACCGGGTTTGAACTGTAAAACTCGATGATGTCGTAAAAATGCCCGCGCATGGGAGGAATGTACCTGTCATCATCGTCCTGGAGCAAGGCATATGTAAACCCTTTTCTGAACATGATCACTTCAACGGCATCTCCCGGTTCGAGACGTCCTGTTTCAATCATGATTTCACGGGCACCCCAATAGATTGCACGTGCCGGAGCAGGATAATCCAGTACGCCGGACAGATCCAGGTCTATGGTCTTTCCCCCTTCTTTATAAATTGTTGCCTTTTGGATCTCCACGTAGGCCGATTGGGGATCATACCCAAAAGTCAATACATTCAAATCTTTGGCTCCTTCAGCCGTGAGAATCTTGTAAAGAGTATGATTTCTGACATAGCTCAATCCGGTTTCCTGGACATCAGTGATGGTGCTGTCGAATATGACCAGAAGTTTATCTTTGGGGAATGTTTTCGCATCGCCGGCTTTTTGGATCAGATCCCGAATCGGATCTTCAGCAAATGAAATCCCACAAAATCCTGAAAACAGGAGGAGCAAAATGAATTTTCTCATGGTTCTGATTTATGTTCGTTTAAAATTGATGCCAGCTTCTCTTTGATCTCTTTGTTTTCTATCTCCAGCTTCCGTTGATACGCTGCAATCTCTATGGCCATGATCATCTGTTCCTGATCATATGGTTTCAACACACAGCTAAATGGTTTGATGTCGAAAGATCGTTCATAGACCTCTCTGGAGCTCTGTCCGGTAAGAAATATTATTGCGCAATCGAATAATTCTGTGATCTGCCGTGCAGTTTCAATGCCATCCATCTGTCCGCGAAGGTTGATATCCATTAAGACGATCTCTGGTTCGCGACCCTCATTTCGTAACTTCTTTATCTCCTCGATGCTTTTTTCACCCCGGGTGGAAATCCCAAAAATCTGAAAGCCCGTTTCTTCTAATTGATCCCTCAGGCAAGCAGCAATTAACAGTTCGTCCTCAACGATATAAATCGTTACGGTTTTTTTTGTCATTTAGAACAGATCATTTTCAATAAATTAATCTCTTTCTCTTCCAGAAACCGCCATTTCCCGCGGCGCAGGTTTTTTTTTGTCAGTCCCGCAAAATAAACCCGGTCCAGTTTCTCTATTCTATATTCCAGTTGTTCAAAAATTCTCCGTACAATTCTGTTTTTTCCGGAGTGAAGTTCAATTCCGATTTCCCGTTTATCTTTACCATCTCCAATATATTCAATCTGATCAACCCGAATGAAACCATCGTCCAGCTCTATACCTTCGGTAATTTTGTTTTTATCCGTTTGTGTTAATGATTTGTTCAACACAACATGGTATATTTTTTTAATTCCATACCTGGGATGGGTCAGTTTTTTTGTGATAAAACCATCATTGGTAAACAGAAGTAGTCCTGTTGTATTTCTGTCAAGTCTGCCGACCGGGTAAACCCTTTCTCTACAAGCATCTTTGATAAATGTCATGACCGTATTCCGCTTTTGCGGATCATCCATAGTAGTGATATATCCTTTCGGCTTGTTAAGCAAGATATACTGGTGTTTTTCACGCCGGAGTAGCTGGTCACCAAACTGAACTTTATCTGAAGGGGATACTTTGGTGCCCAGTTCTGTTACGACAACTCCATTGACCTTTACTGTTCCGGCTTTGATCAATTCATCGGCCTCTCTCCGGGAACACACACCCGAATTAGCGATGAATTTATTCAACCTGATCAATTCCTGATCACCTGATGTACCGGTTGGTTTCAGGTTTTTCCTCTGTGGTTTTTTCATAATTACTCTTCCGGTTCTATCGGGGGTTTAATTTTGACACCATCATATCGCATCTCGACGCCATTCAGATATGAGATGATCAAAAAGAGTGTTCCATCATAGTTGTATTTGGTCCAATTTCTCTCTTTTCTGCCCATAATATAGATGCCTTCGTCTCGTACTTTTCCGTTATCCCAATAATAGGTGTGCTTACCATCGGGCAGATCCTCAATGAATCCTCCTTTAAAAATCAACAGACTATCGGTTTTGTTCTCATTTGATTGAAGATGATAAGCATACCACATACCTGTTCTCAGTCCATCCCGGTAATTGCCCCGTTGATAATAATCCCCTATTAGCTGGAACCAGGGTCCGTCTTCCAGCCCATCAAGGTATTCTCCCATTTCAACAAGTACTCCCTTTTCATCAAACTCCTCTGAAAGGCCATCGCGTTTGCCTCGATAATAATTTTCCTCCCTTAACAATTGACCCGAATTGTAGTACCATCTCCAAACTCCTTCTGGTTTTCCCACTTTATTATAGAGGCCTGTTTGCTCAAGTTTTCCATTTGCATGATAATATTTCCAGATTCCTGTTTTTTTCCCGTTGTCATAATCTCCTTCGGCTTTGAGAGATCCATTGGGATAATACTCTTTCCAATGGCCATTCCGGCTGCCATCTTCCAACACAAGTCCTTCTCCGGCTTTGATCCCGTTTCTGTATTCAATCGCCTGGGTGATTTGACCGTCAGGAGAAAACTTCATACTTATTCCTTCCCGTATTCCATTCCGGTAGAGGGTTGTGGATTTTATCTGACCGTCGGGATAGTACTTTTTTTCAACTTCAAGTTTTTGAATCTCTGTCGCTTCAGGTTGCAAAATATCGTCAATGTATTTTTCAATACTGATCAAATCTCCTTTTTCGGAATACTCTTTGAAATAACCGTTTTTCTTATCGTTTCTGTAGGTTCCCTCCAATTTAAACTTTCCATTATCCCAGAAATTGATCCATTTTCCTTGTTTTCGATTGTATTTATCCAGGCGGTTGATCCTGGTTCTGTCAACAATAAATCCCTTTTTATATTCTGTAATTGTGATTATTTTCCCCTCCGGAGAATATTCCTTTCCTATTCCCTGTTCCAATCCTTTGACAAACGGAATATCCATTTTTTTCCAGCCATTAATGTGGTAATATTCTGTATATCCGTTTTTTATATCGTTAATATAATTCTCATGTATGATCTCTCTGTCTAACCAGGAAATTTTCACACCATTGCGTTTGCCATTTTTATAAGTAATCTCCAGAATCTGTTTTTCTTCCGGATTAAAAAATTTCCAGATACTATCTAACTCAAAATTTTTCCGGTTCCCTTCAGATTTTAATATTCCGTTTTCGTAATAAGACTTCCAATATTCATTTGGTTGTTCATTTTGCATCGTGCCTTCACTGGATATATTGCCGTTTGGGTAGAAAAATTGCCGGAATTCATTCATTTTGGTTGTATCCTGGCAAATAACATAAGCAGGTAAGAAAATGAGAACCAGCAATAGAATATCTTTTCGCATCCTTCTTCTCATTATCGTGATAATTCCAACATTTTCAATACGGGTTTCCTGGCTTTTTCCAGTAACTGTTTGTCTAAAATAATTTCGGGCTTTTCATTTTCAAGTGATGCCAGAATTTTTTCCAGTGTATTTTTTTTCATATACAGACAATCATTGCATGAACATGTCTCATCCGTTGGAACAATAAAAAACTCTTTTTCAGGAGAAGCTTTCCTCATTGCATGCAATATACCGGTTTCGGTTGCAATGATATACTTTCTTGTAGTATCCTTTTTGGAGTAATTCAATAAACTCGTTGTAGAACCTACAAAATCCGCTATTTCCAGAACAACTGCCTTGCATTCAGGGTGAGCAAGAAGTTTAGCATCCGGATGAGCTTTTTTCAAATCAATGATAGCCTCTGTATTGATGATATCATGAACTTCACATGATCCATTCCAGAGTATCATTTCTCTTCCGGTGATACTATTTATATAATTTCCCAGGTTTTTATCCGGTGCAAATATTATCTTCTGCTCTTTGGGGAATGACTCTACCATTTTGACAGCATTGCTTGAGGTACAGATGATATCTGATAGTGCTTTGATCTGGGCAGAACAATTAATATAAGAAACAACGATATGATCTGAGTGTTTTTCTTTAAATTTTTTGAATTCTACAGGCGGACACGAATCTGCCAGTGAACAGCCGGCTTCCAGATCAGGAAGTATCACCTTTTTTTCCGGATTCAATATTTTGGCTGTTTCAGCCATAAAGTGAACTCCGGCAAACAAGATGATTTCAGCATTAGTCTTATAAGCATGCTGAGCCAGTGCCAGACTATCTCCAACAAAATCCGCAATATCCTGTATTTCTGGCACTTGATAAAAATGAGCGAGGATAACAGCTTTTTTTTGTTGTTGAATAGATTTGATTTTATCAATTAGTATTTTTTTTGAAAAATTCATTACTAATAATTAATAAAAAAGAGCTTTATATTTATTATTATTATTAATAGGTGTTAATTTAGTTAAAAGATTTTTCAGAAAAAATTTTGTATTGTGATTTATCATTTAATCTGAACAGGTTATTAACAGATAATTTTTTGTAGAAGATTGGTTTATAATTGGTTAAATAGTTTTTAAATAAATGTTTATATTCTACTTTGTTCATAAAAAGTAAACAAGAAACATCAATTAAATTGTGAAAACTATTTGATAACAATGGGTAAGTTTCTATAAATTTTCACTTTTTTTCTGGCATATCCTGAAAACAATATGTTATCAGAATTTTATAACAAAGGTACACAGTTGTTAACATATTCTTGTTTATAATTTAAAATTATGGTTTCCAGACAATCATGATCACATAATGAGTAACTTTGTCTGAAAATTATTAACAATGGTAAAAACTGCCGAAATTATTGCTATAGGTTGTGATCATGCCGGATTTGAGATGAAAGAGTTTTTGAAAAAAGTAATTGGTGAATGGGGTTTTAAAGTAAAGGATTTTGGAACGTATTCGGATAAAAGTATCGATTACCCTGATCCTCTTCATCCTCTGGCTGCATCTATTGAAAATGGATTGATAAAAAAAGGAATTACCATTTGCGGAAGTGGAAATGGCGCAGCGATGGTAGTAAATAAATATACACATATACGAGCTGCACTTTGCTGGAAACCAGAAATTGCTCAGCTTGCACGTTTACACAATAACGCAAACATTATTTCATTACCAGCTAGGTTTATTACAAATGATCAGGCTGCTGAAATGGTAAACTTGTTTTTCCATACAGATTTTGAAGGTGGAAGACATCAACGCAGGGTGAATAAGATATCTGATAATATTCAAATTTAACCCGATGAATCATACAACGCAACAATTTCTGAATGATGCCCTTAAAAAATCATTCGATAAAGAACATCGAAAAAGAATTAATTTTAATATCGGCAGGTATGATTTAGCTGTAAATAAAGGAAAACAACAGTATCGTGATCTGGAGCTTGCCAAACGAAGAGCGGCAAATATCAAGAATAAAGTCATCAATAAACTGGATAGTTATCTAACAGAGTTTAAAAGAAATCTTGATAAGCAAGGAGGTAAAGTAATATGGGCTCCCAGTGAACGGGATGCACAAAAAGAGATCATACAGATCATTAAGAAAGCGAAAGCGAAGGTGATTGTCAAGCAAAAAAGCATGGTTTCAGAAGAGCTTGAGTTAAATGAGCTGTTAGAGAAAAACAAACGGGAGGTTTTTGAAACAGATCTGGGAGAGTACATCGTACAGATAGCTGGCGAAAAGCCATATCACATTGTTACACCTGCTATGCATAAATCTAAAGAGGATGTATCTGAACTGTTTCATCAAAAATTTGGATTGCCCGAAAACACTCCACCTGAAGAGATCACAAAATTTGTACGGGAGAAACTACGCAGTGAATTTATTCGTGCCGATGTTGGGATAACAGGCGCCAATTTTTTAATTGCAGATTGTGGCGCCGTAGCGTTAACTGAAAATGAAGGAAACGGCATTCTCACTATAGCGTTTCCAAAGATTCATATTGTCGTAGCCGGCATTGAGAGAATCATTCCTTCCCTGGAAGACCTGGATCTCTTTCTTCCGCTACTTGCAACATATGGCACGGGACAGCAGATCACGGCTTATAATAATATTTTATTTGGGCCGAAAAGAGATAATGAACCGGACGGACCGGAAAAAATGTATGTCATATTGGTTGACAACAAGCGGACAGAGATTTTGAAATATCAGGAACAAAGGAAAGCGCTTTCCTGTATTCGATGCGGGGCTTGTTTGAATGAATGTCCGGTTTACCGGAGTGTGGGGGGTTATACATATGGCACTGTATATTCAGGTCCGATCGGATCGGTTATCTCGCCTCACTTTAAAGGCCTGCGTGATTATAATCACTTGAGTTTTGCCTCTTCACTGTGTGGGAAATGCACAGAGGTTTGTCCGGTAAAAATCCCGCTTCATGAACTGCTTTTGAGAAACAGAAAAGAAGCTGTATCAAGAAAACATACCAGTTTCAAATGGAAGCGAATGATGGGTGGATGGAAATACACAATGCTTCATCGCTGGACACTCGACAAACCCGGCCCGGCCGTTAAAAACAGAGCAATAAGCATGTTTGGATCAAAGATGTGGGGGCCTCGCAGAACACTTCCTAAAGTAGCTGCCAAAAACTTCAAGGAGCTCTGGAAAGATCGCCAGAAAATCATTTAGACCAGGTACTGATGACGAAAAGAAACCCTGCGGGTAAGGATCCGATCCAGGCCAAATAAAATGATCCCGGAACAAATTACCGCCACCGAAATAGAAATAAATTTATTACTAAACAACTGAATCAATGAAGTAAACTGAGCGGTAAGAAAAGGCATCAATTCATTTTGAAAATATTCATAACCAGGGATATAGCTGGCAAATGGAAAATCGGAAGTGAGTAATACAACTACAATCACAGCAGCCAGCAATACCCAGGGAAGAAACATTTTCAGGTAAAGAAAAAATGGTTTTTTCTTCGGATCATAGGCAGGTATGGTCTCCACACGTGACATGACATTTGAAAGAAATTCAGCTGATGGCTTTTCGTCAGATGAGCCCCTAACAAGGTTTGCTAAAAATTCGTCCTGCAAAACATCTCTCTTTTCCATGGTGGTGCAAAATTACGCATTTACTTTTATACCGGTTGGCATTTCATCATTTCAGAGATCTTTCCGTATAATTTTTTCCGGATCCTATGCAACCGAACTTTCACATTCGATTCAGACAGACCCGTTATAATACTGATATCTTCAACAGAATTTTTAGATTTGTAGAAGAGAGTGATCAGTAAATTATCTTCTCCTGGAAGCCCTTTCAGTGCTTTGTCAATCAATATTTTTTGTTCGTTTTCATCAAATTGCCCGACATCATCATGAATCCTGTCCTCCGAATAATTGGTTATGATCCGGTCGTCGATCCCCACAAACTCAAGCCGTTTTTTCCTGGTTTTCGAGATCGAAACATTGTAGACGATCCGGTAGAGCCAGGTTGAGAATTTGGATTTCTTTTCAAACGATCCCAACGATTCATACGCTTTCAGAAAAGAGTCCTGAGCTACCTCTTCAGCATCTTCACGGTTTTTTAAGATCTTTAGTGCGATGGAAAATACCATATTTTTGTGCCTGGCAACCAAACCTGCGTATGCAGAGCTATCGCCTCCAAGAATACGCTCAATGTAATAGCTGTCATCGCGGTATTTCATCTGGTTCTTAGACGTAATCAACAAATAGAGGTTACAATATAAAAAAAAAATTTGGATTAACATAAATGTTTACATATGTTTGTATTAATTTAATCTAATTAATATTTAGAAACAATTCAAACATGAAAAATTTAAACATTATTATAAAGATCTGTGTGATTATAACATGGATATTTATGCTGCTCCCTTTTGGAGTAATTGCACAGGATTTTACTGACCCTGGCGACAATCCTAACCTGGATCAAATTCCGTTATCTCTATTAAAAAGATCTCAGGAAAATCCGGATGTCATTCCATTATCTTCGGTTATAACCATTGATAATTTCGACAATTTTGACCTGGGGATTGATTTTGCCGAAGGCAACATTGCAGAGAACCCGGCTAATCCGACCTGGTATTTTACTGCGTTTAATATCAATGAAACGCACCATACAGAAGATGGTCACAGTTGGTCTCAAAACGATCCCAATTTTGGCGTAACGGCTCGCGGCGACCCGGTGCAGGCATACGATAGCCTCGGGAATCTATATTATGAAAATATGTATGGACCTGTCGCAATTCAGGGTTGTAAGGTGGCTGTTTCTCAGGATAACGGAGCGACATGGGGCCCCATTGAAACCGCTATTCTTGGAGGTGATAAAAACTGGCTCGCTGCTGATCAGACGGCAGGGCCGTATGCCAACTATGTATACACAACCATGACCAGCACCTCATACAATAGTGGAAATTTTGCCAGGAGCACAGATCAGGGGCAGACATGGCAAACAACTTTTACCACCAATCAGCAAAACCTGCCGGGCATGATGGTGTGTGTTGGAGCATATCAAAACATACAGGGTGGAGCTGTTTTTGTGGTGGCAAACGGAGGGAGTGCATTTGCCTCTAAATATACTTTTTTCCGTTCGCTTGATGGAGGAGCAACGTTTCAGCAGATGTCAAGTCAATATTGGGCTAACACTGTAGGAAATAATGTGAACGGACGTAACTCAGTACAGAATATGAGAACCCGTCCGTATCCGTTTATTGCAGCCGATAATAGTTATGGTCCGAATCGGGGAAGACTCTATTGTGTCTATGCGTCTAACGACCCACCTGGAAGTGGGAACAAACCGGACATTTGGAGCAGATACTCTGATGACGGCGGAAGTACCTGGTCAAACGAAACCATAGTCAATGATGATGCCACTACAACACAGCACAACCAATGGCATCCTGCCATCTGGTGTGATAAAGAGACTGGTAGGCTCTATATTCAATGGATGGATACACGCGATACGCCTACATCGGATAGCGCATTAATTTATGCTACCTATTCGGATGATGGCGGAGTTACCTTTGCTGAAAATCAGCAGATTTCTAACGCCAAAATGAAGATCAACTGTTCGACATGTGGTGGCGGAGGAACACCACGTTATCAGGGTGATTACAATGGGATCGTTTCCAATATCAAGGTCTCAATGCTTTCGTGGACCGACTTCCGCAACGGAAACTTTAAGAGTGCTACGGCTTATTTTCCCGATTTTGCCACGGCCATTGACAAAACGGCCGACACCCTCTATACACCAATCGACTCAAGCACATTTACCGTTAGTGTACCCGAAGTAAAACTATATGATGATACTGTATTGTTATCAGCTACTGTTTTTCCGGTTCCCACCACAGGAACCATTATATTTTCTTTCCCTGATGGAACGGAGATCACTGCGTTTCCAGGTTCATTGCCTGTGAAAGTGATCCTGGACGGAATGGTGCCTGCAGGAAATTATACAGCCACGTTTGAAGCAAAAGGTCCCAATGGTACACCGGTTCATCGCCGGACCGCCAATCTGAAAATCATGGAAGGAAGTGGATTTTATGTCAATGCACTGGCGGACCCGGGAAGCATTTGTGAAGGAGCCTCCTCTCAGCTAGATGTGAGTATCACGGGAGGACTTGCACCATTCACCTATCTCTGGTCACCAACTACCGGACTGAGTGATCCAAATATCGCAAACCCTGTTGCCTCTCCGACCACAACGACAAAATATTTCTGTACAGTTACCGATAACAGCCCAGAAAGCGTAACCGATAGTGTTGTGGTCACTGTAGTGACGCCACCTCCGTCACCAGGAGCCATTACCGGATCAGCATCAGTCTGTAAGGATTCAACAGAAATCTACGAGATTGCATCGATGCCGGGAGCTACCTCATACTCCTGGACCATACCGGCGGATGCTACCATTGTATCCGGACAGAACTCACCAATAATCACTGTTACCTGGGGAGAAACCTCCGGCGTGATCTCGATCATTGTTGGGAATGAATGCGGCAACAGTCCGCCCAGCACGCTGAATGTTACCGTATCGATGATTCTTCCCACACCGGGTGCTATTTTTGGGCCAGAACTGGGGTGTATAGGTATTGAAACAACTTTCTGGATCACAGAGGTACCTGGAGCCGAGTCGTACGAATGGTCTGTTCCATCTGATGCTCAGATAGTTTCCGGACAGGGAACGACAGAAGTAAATGTCATCTGGGGTTCAACTTCCGGCGATATCGTTGTTGTTGCACAAAACGGTTGTGGCAACAGTCCACCTAAAATGCGCTTGCTGACAGCCTCTTCTCTGCCCTGGCCAGCCGGCCAAATTGAAGGAAATGATACAGTTTGTGTGAATCATACAGGATATTTATATTATGTTCCTGTTATTTCAGGTGCTACTTCATACATATGGACCCTGCCATCCGGGGCCTTTATCTCATCCGGTCATGGCACCAATGAAGTGACCATTGATTTTAATCCTGACGCCATCTCCGGAGATATATCAGTATTTGGTATGAATGATTGCGGAAACGGTACCACAAGCTTCAAGCCGGTTTTTGTCTCCGACTGTCCGGGTATCAATGAATACAAACTCGATGCAGTTGTGAAGCTGTTCCCTAATCCGGTTAAGGAAGTCCTGAATATTCAGATCAATGGTAACGAGAAGGAACTTGTGCTGACAATAAGCGATATAACGGGAAATACCAGGATCACGGAATCATTGTCAAACCTGCCTGAGAAGTATACCTGGCAAATCGATGTTTCCGGATTTGCTGAAGGTGTCTATTTTATCAGGCTGACCAATGATGACCGGTATTATGTTGAGAAATTTGTTGTTCTGCGATAAAAAATATAGAAAATTGTAACCAGGATCAGAACCTTGCGTCAAAGGGATCAAATGCAAACATGAACCCTTAAAACACTGTAAAAATGGATGGTATTGTTCTGACCCCGATTGCTTTTTTTGCCGCAATAATCCTGATCGTATATCTGTTTTTGCGCAGAAAAGAACGCATGGCCCTGATTGAAAAAGGCCAATCTGCTACCATATTCGAAACCAAAAAGAACCCACCCACTGTATTGAAATGGGGTATGTTGTTCATTGGGATCGGAATTGGAATTATTATTGGACGAATTCTGACGTTGTATACCGCCATGGGTGAAGAAGAATCTTTTTTCTCTATGGTATTCCTGTGTGGAGGTATCGCTCTTGTGGTCTATCACTTTATCGCGAGAAACATTGAAAAGAAGGACCCTCCGGACGCCTGATAAAGGCCGACAGATTTTTTCCTGCTCATGAAAAATTCACATGGGTTATATTCCCCGCTCCTTGGAGCGATTAAATACTGATTCCATTGAGATACCTCGTCAGCTTGCTGCGAGGAGCTTCATTTTTTTAACGGAAACATTTCGATGGTAAAATATTCCGGTCCTTTTGGCCGAAGGATGCTCTCATAAAGGATCAGGCTGTCGGCCGACAATGGTTGAGAAGATAGATCCTTCGACGCATCCACGGTTTTTTGAAAGAGTAGTTTATCATGAAGAAATTTGATCCTCCCCAGAGTGAGATGAGGAACCAGATTCTGACGACCGGCCTGAAAACCAAACGATTCAAATTCTTCCCGGGCTCGTTTCAACAGCGTAGCCAGTTTGTCGTATGGTTCAATCCTCGTCCAGACAACCCGGGGATTGTAAGAGCTGCCGAAGACCCCCAGGCCCTCCAGCCGGAAAGTGAAAACGGATATAGATGTCGCCAGATTTTTCAAAACATGCGAGATATCCGGGATCAACCGCTCTTCTGTTTCACCTAGAAATTTTACCGTGATATGTATATTTTTCTCCTCTACCCATTTGATTTTTTCGTGAGACAAGGTTTGCCGTAAACGGGCAAAGGCATCCAGAAACTCCGGATCCGGATTGATTTTTATGTACACAAAAATAAAATTTTCTAACTTTGCGTGCTCAAAGGGGCATTAGCTCAGCTGGCTAGAGCGTTAGACTGGCAGTCTAGAGGTCAAGGGTTCGACTCCCTTATGCTCCACGACCCGGAATAAATAAATGAAGTCAATATTTCCATATCTTCAATGAAAACAGGGATTTTCGGGTATTACGTTCTATGTTATAGAAAAGAATATCTCAATGATTTTGGCATGTTGTGTACTACATTGTGTAGCAAATATCAAAACGCCAAATGAAACCTACTCTGAAAATTTATCCACGCCTCGATCTAAAAAAAACAGACGAACGGTATCCTATTTATCTCAGAATAACTATAAACAGGAAGAGAAAATATTTTTCCCTGAAATATGCAGTTCCGGAGCCTGCGACCTATTGGAATCCAGAGACCCGGCAAATAAAACGTTATCCTGGCTCAGATCCACTTACTTTAGCCAGAGAAAATATAGAAATTGAAAGCTACTATAACAAAGCATCAGGGATTATCCACAAGAGTATTATATCTGGCCAGCCACTGACCCTTGATGAATTTGAAAGACAATTCAAACAAAAAGAAGATATAAAAGATAGTTTCTACTCCTTTGCCTCCCAGGAAGTAGTTTTTTTAGTCCAAAAGAAAGCCTCTAACGAAACCATAAGGGGATATAATAGTTATATCAGTAAATTGAAGAAGTACCGGCCAGCCCTATCTTTTTCTGACATAACCTTAAATTTCATCAAAGAATATCATTCATATATGATTAATGACCTGGGGAACCTGGTTAATACATGTCATAAATCATTAAGTTTCATGCGGACCATGCTTAACAGGGCAATAGATCAGGGAATAATTGATCAAAACGTATTTAGTAAGTACCCGTTGACAAAGGTACCAGGCAAAAGGGAATTTCTAACAATGGATGAGTTGAAGCAGCTGGATAAATTATTTCAGTCCGGATCTTTAAAAAGATACCAGGCAAACGTATTGAAATACTTTCTGTTCAGTTGTTATACTGGACTACGATACCAGGATATCAAGGATCTAAAGTTCTGTGATCTCAAAAAGGAAAACCATTTTGGGAAAGAGAGAATCATGATACGAATCAAGATGCACAAGACCCAGGATGATGTTTCTATTCCTTTACCTACTCAGGCTATTGACTTACTTGGAGAAGGATTCCAGAATCAAAGAGTTTTTAAAGTCAATGCTAACCAGGTTACAAACCGGTATCTTAAAGAGATCTCTGAGAAAGCTGAGATTAAAAAGAAAATCACTTTTCATTGTGCCCGGCATACTTTTGCAACAATTAGCCTATCTATTGGGATCCCTTTAGAAGTTGTCAGTAAATTATTGGGACACAAAGATTTGAAAACAACAATGATCTACACAAAGATTTTGATTGATTTGAAGATTAAGTATATGGAGAAATGGAATGATATATGATCTAACCTTGCGGAGCTGGAGCTTGATCATCCGGACGAGAAGTTTGACATGCCTGGATGGGCAGGGGAGGAGGTCTCCCTGGATCCCAGGTATTACAATGCTTACCTGTCGGAACATCCATTTACTACCTGGCCTGAAAACAGATGACAAATTAAAAAACGATCACTCCCCGGTAATCGTTACCTGGTTTCCGGAAGTAATGGTAAGGAATCCCGGCACTTCAAATATTATTTCAAGCACCTCGAAGGATGAATTGATATCGATCGTGTCATTGATCTTCACGCGGGCCCAGGGATGTTCGGGGGCATTCTGGTCCGGAGCCCAAACAGTGTCGCTCTCCCAGTTGCCGTCGCCGGTGGTAAAATAAGGAATTGGAGCTGTGGATGGTGTCCTGTCGGTATCCGTCATGTTGTAAAGGGTACCATCATTCCCATCAGCCTGGTCATAGGTAGTGGATCCCGACTCTTCATTGAACTGCCAGTAACTGATTAGACCTGTTTCATTTCCTGTCAGTGTCCTGTGCATATTTTCACGGATATCAGCAGTGTCCAGCACAACACTCCAGTACCTGATCTCATCCATTTTGCCATCAAAGGCCCTGTTCATACCGGGGCTTTCACCGATCAGCAGATCATCCAGGCTGTGATCATCAATGTTTCCCGAAGGTGGAGTTCCTGTCAGCGTTTGTTCAATTCCATCGATATAAACATGGACATCACCACTACCGTCATATGAGGCTGCAATGTGTTGCCAGTTGTTTAAGCCGACAGAATTTGCGGGAGTATTTAGCTGATAGGATGAGCCGCCGCTGTGAATGATGAATATCAAACTATGTGTATTGTAGGACCCGGAACCGTCATCATTCAAAAAAAGTTTAAATTTTTGTTTATCCATGATTCTGCCAAAGCCATCAACCGCCAACTCCCCCCACCCGGCAGGATTTATCCAGGCTTCAAGTGTGATGGTTGAGGTCAGGTTCAGGCTGGCATCGTGACCGCAATTCACATAGGCGTCCGAGCCATTGAAATAAAGAGAAAACAGGCCGCCGTTAACTTTAATGATCCGTGAGTCTCCGGAACCGGTCTGGCAATAATAGGTGCCATACCAGTTATCAGAAACAGGGACCAGCCAGGTAAGATTAGCAGCAGTTTCACCGCTAAAATCA
>JAFCGF010000065.1 GCA_017608295.1 Candidatus Woesearchaeota archaeon | reverse complement strand
GAGCCTGCTGTGGCAGGATGCCATGAGATAATAGTCATACAGATGGCTTTCTTTTGCTCGGGAGCGTTGGAGATCTGTCTTGAAGCAGGAGAGCGCCTTCCCATACTCTTCCATCTTGAAATGACATTTTCCGAGGCTGAAATGGAGCCAGTCAGTGTCCTCTCGGATAGAAGCAGCTTTCTCGAGATAGACGATTGCCTTCAGATAATTCTCTAACTCTATATAGCATTTGCCGATGTCCCTCAGCAGCACAGGATTGTCCGGAAAAAACTGTAGCTGTTGCTCCATGAAGTGGATGCTTCTAGCAGAGTCTGTGTCTTTCCTAAAACGTCTCACCTCTCTGGTGAGATAGCGCTCAACGGAATCCACGACCAGCCGTGGCAACGCAGACCTGTCTGTTGAGATGCCGTTTCCCAGTGTTGAATGGGCCTCCTTCAGTCTTGCGATGATGGGCACACCGTACGGGCAGCGTTCTTCGCAGTAGCCGCATTCTATGCAGGCATCTGCGAAGATGGGCAGCCTCCTGTATTCTTCGCCGAAATGGCGGTAGCCGTAGACTGTGGAGAAAGCGTGAAATCTGAAGAAATTGTCAATCGAGAATTGCCAGCCGAAGACATCGCACGGCATGCAGGCTTTGCATGACCTGCAGAAATCCTCACCTAGGATGGATAAGGTGTCCTTCTTGATCCGTTCTTCTTCCTCGGGTTCTAATCTCTGCTTGCCGATTACTGCGGAGAGATTCTCTCTTACGTGCTCTGCCGAGCCCATACCTACCAGTGCTGAATGGACCCCCTCTTGGGAGAGCACATATCTCAGTGCATTCTCTGCTGTCATCTGCTTTGCGTATGCGCTTTTCCCGTCTCTGTCCACGAGCATGCCCCCGCCAAGGGTCATGATGGCTAGTATTCCGACATCGCGCTTTTTCGCCGCTTCAATGGCCTTTAGCGCCTTGTGCTGGCCCACAGAAAAAGGCATTTCGATCACATCAATCCTCCCTGAGTGGATGCATTCCATGATGGCATCGATTCGGTGCGAAGAGACGCCGATGGCTGAGATGAGGCCCTTTTCTTTCGCTTCGGTGAGCGCCTTGAGAGCTCCACCTTCCTTTCTTCGTCTGAAGTCTTGCCCAGACATGATGGTCTGTAGCATATAGATGTGGATGTGCTCTGTATCAAGCCTTTCCAGGCTTTCTTCCAACTCTCGTTTCATCTGGTCGTATGACGCCGCGACGCTCTTGCTGGCAATAATCAGCGGGTTTCCTGCCTCTCGGGCCTTCTTGATGCTGAGCGAGAACTTGCTCTCGTCATAGTCGCGGGCAGTCTCGAGGAGATTCACTCCTGACCTGGAGGCGTAGGACACGACATCCCATATAGTCTCTGGCGTGGCTTCCGGTTTGTTGAAGGCGCCACCCCCCAGGCTGATCACCGAGATCTGGAGTCCGGTCCTCCCTAATCTTCTTCTTTCCAGGGTGTGGACCCGTGGCTCAGCGGCCATCTTCTTGCACCTCCAGGGATGCTCGATGCTCTTCTGTCCTTCTAGCGACGAGCAACTTGTGGGCGGCGAGCAGTTCCTGTTCGATATCTAGATTATAGGGGCAGAGCCAATCCGGGTCTATGTAGTTCTGGAATTCTCTGGGATTTGGAATCCCATAGGGCCTATAGAGCTCTCGAGCCTGCTGTAGATAGCCGAGTTGCTTTGCATAGGCCTTGAGGCGCAGGATGCGGTCTATCTCAAGCCTGTTGTCCATGTGGTCATTAATGCAATATTTGCACCCTCTGCAGAAATCCTTTCCAAGGATTGAGATAATTTTCTGGCAGACAGCTTCAGCTTCATCATCGCCCATGTGTGACCCGGCATATCTCTCTAGTACGCCTTTTACGAAGCTCATAATCTCTGTGAGATGGTGCTCCTTGTTAGTGCCGATGAGAACGCAATCAATCTCTTTCCTGCTAAGCAGGAATCGGAGAGGTTCGTGGAATGTCAGTTCAGGCTTGGAGCCTTCTTCCCATCCTGGATCGAGCAAGACGCCTCCCCCGAAGCTCAGGAATGAAATGAGTCCGATGTTCTGCTCCTTGATGATGTCGAAAGTATCTTCAGCAATCCTGTGCATGAGATTGTATGGCAGGCAGCATACGTCAAAGTGGCCAGTCTCAAGCGCTGCCTTGATGACTTCTATCCTGTTAGAGGTGACTCCAAGGTGGTGCACTCTCCCCTGTTTCTGTGCGTCTTTTAAGGTTTTGAGTGGGCCTTGGAGGCGTCTCTCGAGATCTTTTCCGTCTATCAGTGCATGAATGAAGTATATGTCCATGTGATTCTCGTTGTGTGCCTTCAGGGAACCCTGCAAATCTCGCTGCATATCTTTAGCTGAGCGGGCGGGGGATTTTCCTGTTAGTAGAATCTGTCTTCCTGAAGCGAGAACAGCCTCTCGCACGAATGATTCCTTATTGTCAGTGTCGATGTCGATGTAATTGATGCCTCCTTCTATCGCTTTCGATAGAATTGAGACTGCAGGCTTCCGTCTGAGAATCTGGAGCTGGCCAGCGCCGAATCCGAGGCGGGATATCTTCAGGCCGGTTCTGCCGAGCGTGCGGTAATCCACGCTATCGCCCACCTCCTTCCTGTAACGCTTGGCGCACTTCTGTATTTCCCATTATCTGCATATAGACGCAGTTCTTGCAGGCATCGAATAGTTTTTGCTGTTCCATGGATTTGCGGATGCGCTGAAAAAAAGGTCCCTCCCACACCTCCCCGAGGCTCCTGTCTCTCACGCTCACGCTGCGGTCCTCAAGCATACAGCAGGGCCCAACTGCGCCGGTCATACGGATGACGAGGTTGAGGTAGGGCTCGTAGCAGGGCAGCGATGCGAACGAGTTGCTGCTGTTTTCTTTACCCCCTAGGAGTATGATTTTATCCATCGCTCCAGTATCGGCGATTTTTTCAGGCACGATGGTGTCGATGTTTGTGTTTACCCCTAGTTGTTTTCCCCTTTCCTTTACTATGGGGATAAGAGAGCGTAGTTCATCCCGCTGTTCGCCATTGAGCTTGAGGTCGATGTCGAATGTAGGGACGAAATCAATGAGCGGAATAAAGGTCACGTCTTCTCCGCCGACGGATGCGCAGTATTCTAGAATCTTGTCGAGCTGCTGGTAATTGCGGTTGGTCAGTACTGTGTTGAACACGATTTTGGGCGTATTTGTTTCCATTTCCTGTTTGATGCGCTTGAAGGCTCTCATTGTCCGTTCTGCCAGCTTGAAACTGTTTGGTAGTCTCCTGATGGAATCGTGCGCCTCTGCGCTGTGCGAGTCGATACTGAACATCACCATGTCCCAGCCCGATTCGACGAACAAGAGGACATCTTTTTCCATGAGCAGTGTGCCGTTCGTGTTGAGGTTGCCGTACATTCCGTGCTGCTTGATGCGCTTTACCATGCCCAACGTCGCTTTCCTCCGCATGAATGGCTCACCTCCCCCAGTGATGAGCCAGCGTTGTACATCCATCTTAGCTGCTTCTTCGACCAGCTCGAAAAAACGCTTGTCTGGCATCTCCCACTGCTTGCTCATCCGGCGGCGGAAGCCTCTCTGTTCTGTCTCAAGTTTGCGGAAGGTAGTCATTGTGCCGCACATCACGCAGTCCATGTTGCATCTGTTTGTCGGATGTATCTCTATCTGGTAGGGGCCGGGCTGCTCTCCCCTTTCCCACCGCTGCAGGCGGGTCAGCCTGTCATCCATCTTGCACTCCCTCCGAGCAGAGCAGAGCCTGTCTCAGCTGTTCTGCATCCCTCAAGTGCTGGATTCCGCAGTCAGCGCATCTCCCACCGAATTCCCATTTGAGTAGTGAGTTTCTGATGCGGTTGAGATGCGGGCTATTGAGCCACACTTCACGCAGGCTCTTTGTCTTGAGCTCCGCTTCCTCGCCCACCCAAGTGTTGCAGCACGGCCCCACCTTACCATCAAAATGAATCTGGAGATAGGTCCAGGGAGAGAAACACGGCGCATCCATGAGCGTGCCATCAGCATTTTCTCCTTTCAGGTCGCTTTTGCTCTGAATCGCCTTCTTTTGAGGGTGAATCTGTTCCAGTGTGTTCTCCAGCAGGCCGGTACAGAACTCGATGCCATTCCTCTCTGCGTTCTCTTTGGCTATTTTAACGATAGTGAGGCACTCCTCTTGTTGCCTATCTGTGAGCGCGTGGTGCTGCTCATCGATTCCACCAGGACAGAGGGAAAGCAGGAAGATTTCAGAGACACCATGCTCATGCGCATAGGAGACCATCCTGGGAAGAAGTCGATAGTTCTGTGCCACCACCACGAAATAGAGCCGTACTCTAGGAAGCTGTTTTCCCTGCTCACGTTTCTGTTCTGCTATCCATTTGAGAGTAGATGATGCTTGCCTGAATGTTCCTGGCACACCTCTTAGCGTATCATGCGTCTGCTCGTCAGGAGCATCGATGCTCACTTCGAGCAGGTCCCATTCACTATTCACAAGCTCCCGGGCCATTTCACGTGAGAGGAGGGTGCCATTGGTGAGGAGAGAGCCCTTCAAGGAGAGTGCTTTGATGCGCCTTATCAGGGTCATGGCGCGCGAGGGTTCATACAGGGGTTCGCCTCCGCCGCAGATACGCACTTCTTTTGTTCCCATTGAACCTGCCTCATTGAGGAGGGTCAGCCAGCGCTCCATAGGAAGCTCTTGGTCAAGAGCCACGTCTCCCTTGAGACGGGCGGCGTGATATTTGCAGAAAGAGCAGCTTAAGTTACATTTGTAAGTTGGGTGAATTTCAAGGCTATAGGGGCCTTGCGGCCTTCTTTGGCTCCACGCTTTCAGACGCCTCACTTTCTCTTCGGCTTCTGGAGGCAGAGTGTTTGGCTTCATTTTGGTGATTTTATCCACGCTCATTGTAGTATTTCTTTACTGCTGCCTGGAATGCTTTCCAGTCGTCGGCATGTTTATGGCAGGCGAAGAGTTCATGCTGGTCGAGGCCGCGCACGAACAGCCTATTGATTGCCTCCTGTATGCGCTCATAGGTGCGTTCAGTGAGCGCAATGCGTTCCTCCCATCCGAGTCCATCGCGTTCATGATAGTTTGCCATTGACCAGTCCTTGTGCAGTGCTTCCGCATCATCTCTGTACGTGATGCCGAAGCGCTCCGGCTGGAGGAGGAAACGCCCCTCGAGCCAGAACTTGTTGAGGTTGCAGGACAGAATATAACCCTTATAGTTCTTGAGGAAGCGGATAGTCTCCAGGGCATCGGCGTCACGCTCATAGGGGAACCCGCAGATGAGATCCAACTCTGTCCAGATGCCCGCATCGTGAGCTGCCTTCATGACCTCTATTGCTTGCGGGACCCGATAGGGTTTTCCGATTAATTCCAGAATCCTGTGGCTGGCGCTTTCGAATCCGAAGACCAGTCTGATGGCACCCGCTCGCCTGAGTTTTGTGAGCAGCGCTCTGTCCATTGAGGAAATGCTCGCGCAGTCTGTCCAGTAAATCCCAGTGTCTCTTTCGATAAGGGCATCAGCGAGAGCGTCTGCGAATTGATAAGTGGGATTGACAGATGGATTGTGGAAGAAGAAAGAGTTTGTCTTGTATCTGCGCGACAGCCTATGCAGCTCGTCTGCGATTTTCCCTGGCTCAGCAGCATCCCATTGTTGTTCCTTGGAGTGGCTGCAGAACGCGCAGCTGTTCGGGCAGCCCCTCACGAAGTAGAACGCAAGCACCAACTCGTCAGAGGAGAATGTTTCCCCCCCCAGAGAAACGTCAATCTTCCTGTGATAGAGGTCCATGGGAAGGCCCTCAAAGGTGGGGAAGGTGATGCTGAATTTCTCCTCTTTCGAATAGTCCCGCCAGTTCCAGCGGACTTTGCCTTCTCTGTAAAACTTTACGCCAGGCACTGTGCGCATATCAGAACCCTTTTCGAATTCCCTGCAGAAGGTAAGCAAATTAGTTTCGCCGATTGCGGTTTCGCAGCTCCCGATGATGCCAAAGTCGAGATGGCCAGAAGCCAGCACTTTTTTCTCTGCTGTGGAATTGATAGGGCCACCCAGGACAACTGTCGCTCCTGTCCGCTCCTTGATGAGCTTTCCGAGCACCAATGGCACTGAAGCAGTGCTGGGATTGTCAGGACTCACCACTGAAAGCCCTATGATATCGTATCCTTTGATAGGGGTGAGCTGGAGTATTTTTTCTGCTTCCAGTTCCAGTCCCTCTTCCTGTCCTGAGGATAGGAACTTCTGTATGCGTGATAGCTCGTTGAAAAGCGAGAGGTCGATAGGCTTTTTGTGCCTGTCATTGTAGGTTGCTGTCTTGATGTCAAGGTCATCCTGCTGGACATCAATATTATGTTTTCTCAGGTATGCGGTGAGAGTGGAAATCCCCAATGGAGGACAATTGACATAATCCATCTGGCTCTGGTCATTAGGGTCGGTGTGGGCCCGGGGCAAGAAGAGGAGCTTCATTTTCATTGTCAATGTCGCCTCTGTTTCCTGCCGGTGCATGGGGGTTCTGCCGATAGAGCAAGCAGTGATTGCCGTATCTCCTCTGTTTTGGTAAGGCTCCAGGGATTGCATTTCGCACAGTCATCCCCTAGCCTGTGTGTAAGCATTTCTTCACGTATGGATTCAAAGTGCTCGCTTCGCCAGATATCCTCAAGGCAGTGCTCTTTGAATGAAAGGCTTTCTCTCTTCAGGATGAAACAGGGGAGAATTCTTCCATCAGCAAATACTGATAGGTTGTACCAGGGCATGTAACATGGCACGTTGAGGAAAGAAAGTCCTAAAGGAGTATCGGTCATTACCTTGTCCATGATGTTAGCCTTGCTGAACAGGTCGTGCCTCAGGAAATCAGGTATATTGGTGGACAGCCCTGCCTTTTCAGCTTCACTATTCGCTTCCTTGAGGATGGTCTGGAGCTCTAGTTCCTGCTTCTCGCTGAGTTTGTATTGTGCAATGTCGTCTGACCAGATGTTAAGGGCTTGGATGAGCAAGGTATCGGCTCCGAGTTGCTCACAGAGCGGAATCATCTCAGGGATGCTCTTATAGTTGAGATTACACACCACAAAATGAATGCAGAGCTGTGGTTTTCTTACTTTAGCTTTTGTTTTTTCTTCTGTAATCCTCTGTATGTTCACGACAATACGCTTAAAGCAGGGAGTAGCTCGGATAGCGTCGTGTATCTTCGCAGACGGCCCGTCAAGGCTGAATGTCATTTTGTCCCAGCTCATCTCAACGAGCCTTATGATGATTTCTGGTGTGAGCATTGTTCCATTTGTGATAATCTCGCCTGATTTGCCGAGTTCTTTTATCCTACCCATTACAGCTAACGCTTTGCTTTGGAAAAAGAAGGGCTCGCCGCCACCGCAGATATGAAAATCTTCTACTCCCAGTGCTGCTGCCTGTTCGACGAGGTCGAGCCACTCAGTGGTTGAGAGCTCTTTATTCGCATCAAGGTTCTGATTCTTGATGAATGTTCTGGTTGGGCAGAATATACACTTAAGATTGCAGAAATCCGTGAGGTGCAGTTGCATCTGGTACGGCCGTAGTGTGGAGCCAGGCATGTGAAGTGATGCTTTTAATCTCTGCGCAATTCTCATTATCTCCCACCAACTATGTCCCACTTGTGATTTTGAGGGCACACTTTAAAACCTTTTTGCCTCGCAACATCCCAAGGAGAGCAAAGAGAGGCTGCTCCCTGTTCCCTTAGCCTGTGAGATTATATCGTTCCTTAAGGATATCCCATATCCCCTCACCAACCAGCTCGCCCTTAATCCTGATTCCTTCCTCAGTGAAGTGCATGCCGTCCTCTATGAGAAGGTAATCATATGTAGCCATCTTCTTGTCAAGATCGATGAGGGGAACGTCCTGTAATGAACGGATGTTCCTGAGAAATTCATTCATCTGACTTGGCCATGTGTCAACACACGTTGGACAGTACACCATATTAGTCTTTGAGCGATTGAGATATTGCGTGGTGAGAATCAATGTGGAGTTATCCGCTTTAGAATACTTGATGAAGCACTCATAGATTTCAGCTAGCAGTACATCAAACATACTTTCAGGGATCTGCACTTGTCCACCAGTGAAGTCTATCTTGAAATATTCGTCTGGCAATGCAATCTGTTCCTCTTCATTAAGATAAGAAGAGATTCTTGCCTGCCGTGGTAGGCTTACTTCGTCCAATCTCTCTCTTTGGATGACTGCTCTGTGATAACGGACACGATTGAACGATAAGAAGTAGGTGAATCTCAGCAGCTTATAGAACCTGCTATGCTTGACGAGGTTCTTGTCTATAGGGTTTATCCGGGGCCAATCCAGCACCGATTGAGGAAATACTGTTTCTTGGAGAGTGTAGTCGTTGGTATTGTGATGGATGATAATGAAATCAGGATGGAGATACCTGACTAGATAGACGTAGTTTTGAAGGGACATGAAGGAGTTCCATCCATTGACCCCAAAGTTGAAGACCTCTGCCCTCATCGATGAATTGGCGTCCTCTAGTTTTTGATTGAGATAGTCTTGAGTGTATTCGGGATAGCCTCTTTCGGTTGTTGAGCCGCCAAGCGCTGCTATGTAAATGGTATCCGTCCGGTTGTTCTTAGCGATGTGCTGGAGATAACACTCTTGCTCTTGGAGAAACGATGTAGTTTCTCTGGGGAGACCATGGTGTTGAAGACAAGAGCAGAGGCTGCTTCAAGAAATATGATGAGCATCAGGGCGTAAAGAGCTATCCATACTGCTCTTCGCCGATTTTTCATACCCTGGAATAATCGAGTCAACAGCTTGGAGATTTCAATCATCCTTATGCTCCGCTTGGATTAACTCCCAGATTCCCTCGCCAACCAGTTCCCCTTTTATCTTGATGCCTTCGTCCATGAAGTGTAGGCCGTCCAAGAGTAAGTAATCGTACTCTTTCATGTACTTGTCAAGGTCTACAAGAGGTACATCTAATTCGGTAGCAATATCCTTGATAATCTGGTTCCTCTCATCAGTCACTTGCTGATTTTGTGTTAAAGGGGGAAGACCGTTTGGATCGGTTTTGGTGACGTTGAGATACTGCGTGGTCATGATAAGAGTGGAACCGTCAGCGCAAGCGTACTGAATCAAAGTCTTATGGGTTTCCGTGAGTAGGTTATTTTCAATTTCAGTAGGTAGTCGGGGCTGATTCCCTGCAAAATCCCTCTGGAAGACGTCTCTAGGTGACACACCACCTTCCTTGTTGAGGTAGGTTGAGATTAGTGTGTGCATGGAGATGTTAGGATTCTTGCTCTGGACGACGCCAGTGCCATATACAAGATGATTGTGACTCAAGAAATAAGTGAACTCGACCAGCTTGTAGAACTCACTGCTTCGAAGCATTGCCCTCTCAGTATGACCTGCGTGAGGAAGGTAGAGAACAGATTGTCTCCTGCGTTCTTCATTGAAGAAGAATTCGTTCGCATTGTGATGGAATATGACGTATTCTGGAGAGAGATATCTCACGAGATAGACATAGTTCAACAGGGAATTCTGAGAATTCCATCCACTAACTCCAAAGTTGAAGACCTTCACTCTCAACGAAGACTTTGCCCTCTCCAGTTTGTCATTAAGGTATCGTTCCGTGTATGCTGGATAGCCTGTTTCTGTTGTTGAGCCGCCAAGTGCAGCAATGTAGATGGTGTCCGTCCTGTTATTTTCGGCGAGATGCTTGAGATACCGCCCCTGCTCCCTGAGGTATTGCGGTCCTACCCAGCCGAGATACAAACGATGTAGTTTCTCTGGGGAGACCATGGTGTTGAAGACAAGAGCAGAGGCTGCTTCAAGAAATATGATGAGCATCAGGGCGTAAAGAGCTATCCATACTGCTCTTCGCCGACTTTTCATGCCCTGGAAGAATTGAGTCAACAGCTTGGAGATTTCAATCATCCTTATGCTCCGCTTGGATTAACTCCCAGATTCCCTCGCCAACCAGTTCCCCTTTTATCTTGATGCCCTCCTCGACAAAATGCACGCAGTCATCCAGAAGCAAATAGTCATATTGCTCCATCTCCGCATCCAGGTCCACCAACGGGACATTGTTGCTGGCACTGAGACTCTTGATGAGGGAGTTAATCTGCTGTGTGAAGGATTTCTCATCTTCAGGTAGCGGCCATCCACCTCCATCCTTTTTTGAAAAGTTTTGGTACTGTGTGGTCATAATGAGCGTCGAATGGTCTGCTGTTGTGTATCTGATGAAACATTCATAAGTCTCAGAGAGGAGGTGTATGGGTGTAGGAACTATGGCAGGGGCATCTGCAGATTCTTGATGGCTTCCTGCGAAATCTATCCTGAAGAATTCCTTTGCCTGCACAGATCCATCTTCCTCGTTGAGGAGGGAAGAAATGCGTGAGGGAATGGGGAGGTTGGCGTCTTCACTGAGGACGGTCCCAGTGCCATAGCTGACATGGTTGTAAGAGAGTAGGACTGTGAATCTCAACAACTTGTAGAATCTACTGTTTTGAAGCAGGGCCTTTTCTGTCCTGCTGGCAGTGGGAAGATAGACTATCGACTGTTTTAGTCGTTCCATATCAAAGAAGTAATCGTTCACATTATGGTGTAGGATGATAAAATCCGGATGGAGATATCTCACTAGATAGGCATAGTTCAATAGGGAATTTTGAGAATTCCACCCCCCAACCCCAAAGTTGAAGACCTCTGCTCTCAGTGGTGAATTGGCTCCTTCTAGTTTTTGATTGAGGTAGTCTTGAGTGTATTTTGGATAACCTGTTTCTGTTGTTGAGCCGCCAAGCGTTGCTATGTAGATGTAATCTCCTTTCTCTTTGCCGAGATGGGATAAATAGCGCTCCTGTTCATCTAGGTACTGTGGAGTAACCCAGCCCAGATAGGGGTGGGGTAAAATACGGTTGCTGTGGTACTTGAGATCTTTCAGGAACAATATATCGAACCGTTCTATGCGGACAGGGTCGATGACATGATTGAGTACGATGGTAGAGGAGACCTCCAAGAAGATGATGAGTCCAATGATGTATAGGCCGATTCGCGCATACCTTACCCCTTTGTTTTTTTCCATTGGAACTCCCTGCTCGTAATTCCCTATTCCATTAAGTTATATCTCTCAGCTAAGATGTCAAAAATTGCCTTTCCAATGAGTTCTCCTTTCAATTCGATACCTTCTGACACAAAGTGCACACCATCCTCTGAGAGTAGATGGTCATACTGTTCCATTTCACTGTTGAGATCTACTAACTGTATATTAATATATTTCTCACTAATGTTTATGAGGAGGTTGTTGATGCTGTCTGACATTGAAGAATGGTAGCGTACCCAATCCTCTTCCCGCCTACCGCGCTCATCTAAATCTTCATCTGCTTGTTTTGAATAGTTCTGATATTGCGTGGTCAGGACTAGGGTGGAATTGTCAGCCCTGGTGTACTTGATGAAACTCTCGTAGGTTTCAGTCAGAATAAACTCACGGGATTTATTAATGGTCGAACCTATCGGCCAGACTTTTCCCGGGCTAAAACCTATTCTGAAAAAGTTCAACATCCATGCTCCGGATTCTTTATCATTGAGATAGGAAGAGATACGCGCTGGCATAGGCAGCTCAAGTTCATCACTAGAGACCACACTCTCACCATAGTGGATGGGGTTGTATGATGAGAGATACGTGAATTTCAGTAGTTTGTAGAACTTGCTGCTCATTAGGAGTACTCTCTCTGTTTGGCTTACCAGGGGAAATTGTAGCACTGACTGCTGGAACGCGTCTTCTTTGATATATCTGTCATTGGTATTGTGATGGAAGACAACAAACTCAGGATGGAGGTATCTGAGTAAGTAGAAATAATTCTGTAGTGAGTGGGTTGATGTCCAGCCGTTGACCCCAAAGTTGAACACCACCACTCTGAAAGATAAGTTCAACCCCTTAAGTTCGTCATTGATGTAGCGTTCAGTAAATGCGGGGTAGCCCGTCCTGGTTGTTGAGCCGCCAAGAGCAACAATATAAATCTCATCAGTTCTGTTCTTACCAAAGCAGTTAAGATAACGCTTCTGTTCCTTTAGGTATAGTGGTTCTACCCAATCGAGGTAGGGATGTGGTGTGAAACCGTAATCTATTTCCTTTAGGAAGAGGGTGTCAAGACGCCGCAAGCGCTCGGAAGAGATGAGGTTGTTGAGCACAATGGCAGAGGAGACTTCCAAGAAGATGATGAGTCCAATGACATAGAGGCCGAATTTGGCATGCCTCAACCAGTTGCGTTGTTTCATCAGAGAGCCCTTGATTCTAAGTGCGAGACATATATTCTCCTTTAAATCTTCTTCGTTGGGTCGCGTCACCCCAGCAGTCTGTGAAGGTGTAGTTGATAGGACCAAGTCTTTCACACATAAATGTTTATTGAAAACGTCTTGGTTTAATACCTCGCGCTTTAGCGCGACGTTTTCTTCACGCGAAGCGTGAAGGACGTTCGAACTTTGTTCGAACATTTCAATTCAAAGAAACGCCGAG
>JAFCGF010000064.1 GCA_017608295.1 Candidatus Woesearchaeota archaeon | reverse complement strand
GAGCAGATACAGGGGCTTTGCCCTCCCGGCTGGCATGTACCTTCCGAAACCGACTGGTATACCCTCTTTGCCAACTGGACTAACAATGCTTTCGCAGGAGCACCTCTCAAGTACTCGGGATATTCAGGATTCAATGCTTTGCTATCAGGAGCCGGGTTATTCAACAGGGTATGGGAGTTTGATGCGTTTGCCACTTTCTTCTGGTCATCGACTGCTCACGGTCCTTACAAGGCATGGGCGCACGGAATGAATGAGCAAAACTACTCGGTGTCGTATTATCCGAGTTACCGGGCGAATGCATTTACGGTTAGGTGTTTACGGGATTGAGTCAAAACAAATTGAAAACAAAGATCATCATCGGTCTGATTGTTCTTCTGCCTGGAATTGGATTTTCACAGGGAGAATGGAATAAGTGGTACTTTGGAAAAAATATTGCTGTTGATTTTAGTTCCGGAAGTCCGGTACTGCTTCCAAATATACCAATGCAAGCAACAGGTATGAGTGCATGTATCGCTGATTCGCTTGGAAACATTCTTTTTTATTCAAGTGGGATGAAAATATGGGACAGAACCAATGCTGTCATGCCGAATGGCACAGGTTTGTTAGGGATTACTGGAAGCTACCAGCCCGTATTCGTCGTTCCGAGTATACCATATGACAGCACATATTTTGTTTTCACTATTGGCAACCAGGGATTATTACCTCCACAATATGGACTACACTACTCCAAAGTTGATTTACGCTTGAATGGGGGATTCGGTGATGTGGTTACGGGAATGAAAAACATTCCTGTCCCAGGCGGAGATTCTGCCTATAGTGCGCTCACTGGTATCCGTCATTATAATAACCGAGATGTGTGGATTGTTATCAAGGATCAACGGGGATCATTAACTTATTCCCGCTATCTTTCCTATTTAGTTTCTCCTTCAGGTATCAATACCATTCCGGAAATAAGTTCCAGCCTTGTTCTGAATAAACAAATGCATGGTCAATATGCAACAAATATCAGAATTTCTCAAGATGGAACAAAGCTGTTTTCCAGTGATGTAGATCCCGATGAAACAGTAGCAGAGATATGCGATTTTAATAATATTACAGGAAAAGTCACTCCATTATTTACATTCTTATCTACTCATGATTCAATAGAATATCGTCCCTACAGTGCAGAATTTTCAATGAACTCAAATTTTCTTTACACTATCAATTATGATACAATAATCAGCTCATCTTCTTCAATAAACCAATACGATTTATCCAGGACCGATTCAGCCGATTTTATGCAAAACGAGGTGGTATTAGGCTATGGTGCGAGAAATCTCAGGTTATCTTCTGATGGAGAAATTTATTTATCCGCAGAAATTAATGGGATTTCTGTTGATTCCTTCCACGTCATCAATAATCCTACTCTTCAGGGAGCAGCATGTAACCTTCAGAAAAATGTAATTGGGTTCAATGGTAATTGGGTTCAACATTCTCTTCCTCAATTTCTTCAACGATATAAAGCCTATATCCATTATTCCGGTGAATGTCAAAATATTCCAATTGAGTCCTCCTGTGATATTTACCCCCCGGCTGATAGTATTCACTGGGACTTTGGGGATCCTGCTTCGGGGACAGCCAATTATTCCAATGATTCAACACCTACTCATATTTATACCTTGCCTGGTCAATATACAGTTGAACTGTTTGTACGGCACATCGATAACCGAACCGATACATCTTGGATAACTATCACCATTCATGAAACGCCGAACCCGGAATTGGGTAATGATCAAACTATTTGCCTGGGAGATTCGGTGGTTTTGGATGCAGGATTATGTTTAGGTTGCGTGTATGAATGGGGAAGTATTCCACCGGGTTTCTTTTCCAATGAACAGATAGTTACCATAAATCAAACAGGATTATATACAGTTGAAGTCACATCTCCAGATGAATGTAGAGGCAGAGATACTATACAACTTGTATTCGTTACGCAACCGGTTGTTACCAACAACCCACTTTCAAAATCAATCTGTTCCGGAGAATCGACGAACATTCCGTTAACTTCCAATGTGCCTGGTACAGGTTTCTCATGGACTGCCATTGGCTCTTCACCCTTTGTTACGGGATTCTCACCAGGATCAGGAGATACGATTGACCAGGTTCTGAGCAACACCGGCTCTGGACCGGAAACTGTTATCTATACCATCACTCCTGTGGTTGGAAATTGTGTGGGTGATTCAGTTCAGTTTGTCGTAACAGTCACGACAGGCGATTCTGTAGTAGTTTCGATTTCTTCATCAACCGATTCTATTTGTGCAGGCACACCTGTTATTTTTACAGCAAGTCCTATCAATGCAGGAGCAAATCCACTATTCCAATGGTTCATCAACGGAGTTGACACCAACTTCTCTGACTCAGTGTTCACATATATACCGAATAAAACCGATACCGTTTATTGTGTAGTGACATCCCTTGAACCCTGTCGGTCAAACAATCCTGATACGTCAAATTCGCTGGTCATTCATGTATTACCAAACCTTCCTGTCTCTGTTAATGTTACCCCATCCGAAAATCCAGTATGTGAAGGAGAATCAGTCACTCTCACTGCATCAGTAACCAATGGTGGTATGAATCCTGTTTATCAGTGGTACTTGAACAACTTACCAGTTGGAACTAACGATTCAACCTACACATTCATCCCTTTTCCTGGGGATCGGGTGTCCTGTCTTCTTACCTCCAGCGAACAATGTACCACCAACAATCCAGCCACAAGTGACACAATTACCATGACTGTAAATCCTTTACTACCTGTTAGCATCTCGATCGCTCCATCTGCTAATCCTGTATGCGGTGGCATCCCAGTAACATTCACTGCAATACCAATAAACGGAGGAGGTTCACCTGGCTTTCAATGGCAAGTGAATGGTGCCAACGCTGGGACCAATCATAATTATACTTATCTGCCAGTTGATGGTGATGTGCTATCCTGTATATTAACCTCTAATGAAGACTGTGTTACTGGAAACCCAGCTACATCCAACTCGATAATCATGTCAATTGGAGAACAACCTGATGTCTCTTTCTCTGTATGCTTTGATACTATCACGACAATTAACGCCAAGCCGTTTAAACTCAGGGGTGGTATTCCTTTGAGAGGAACCTATTCAGGTCCAGGCGTAGATCAGATCACTGGATATTTCAATCCGGCGATGGCTGGGTTGGGAACCAAAACTATATCTTATTCATATACAAACTGGTACAGTTGTAGTGATAATGAAGTTCGCAGCATCACAGTTATAAATCCTTCCCCATTCACCTGCGGAAATTCTCTTACAGACATTAGGGATAATAAAGTATACTCAACCATCCTGATCGGCTCCCAGTGCTGGCTAGCCTCTAATTTGAACCATGGTCAGCAAATCAACGGTTCGTTAGCACAACGAGACAACTGCTTGGTGGAGAAGTACTGTTACAAGGAACTGGCAACAAGTTGCGCCCAACAAGGAGCATTATATCAGTGGGATGAGCTGATGAGATTTGAAGATGTTGAAGAGATACAAGGGCTATGTCCTCCGGGCTGGCATGTGCCATCAGAAGCTGACTGGAATACGCTTTTTACCAATTGGACCAACAACGCATTTGCTGGCGCTCCGTTGAAGTACTCAGGGTACTCTGGATTCAATGCTCTTTTGACAGGAGCAGGATTATTCAATAGGGTCTGGGAGTTTGATGCGTTTGCTACATTCTTCTGGTCTTCGACCTCACATGGTCCCTGGAAAGCCTGGGCACATGGAATGAACGATTATAATTACTCAGTGTCATATTACCCAAGTTACCGGGCGAATGCTTTTTCGGTGAGGTGTGTGGGGGATTGATATCACTCAAAACTTAATCACACTGACACTGTAAGGAAAAACAAAACATCTGGGTTTATACATGTATTCTTCATAATGATATTTACTAAAGAAGCAGTAGCAATAGCTGAAAAATTTACTAACTTTACTGGGTTAAGGCTGGGTTATGGGAAGATGAGGAGGTCTAATGAAAGATCGCAGATAAGTGAAATTAATGGTGTTACATTACTCCACCTACAGACCTAAAAGTTACAACAATGGAATTCAACGAATCAATTTCGATTTCGCAAAGCCCCGAAAAAATTTGGGACTTTTGGATGCCGGTTACCACCGATACTCAATGGCGGAATGGTATCACCAAAGCTGAATGGACCACACAGCCGCCTTACGGTGTAGGGTCATGCGGTGTACACTATAATAAAGACTTGGGTGCTATTCCCTGGACAATTATCAAGTGGCAAGATAAGCGGCTCATGGAATGGGTTATCGGTGACAGCAAATTGAAAGGCTCTATCGGTTCCTACAGGGTAGAACCTGAGAACGGAGGCAGCCGTGTTACCTTACGCTCCAAACTGCAAATGGGCATTATTATGCGCTTCATCATGCTTTTTATGGGCGGCAAAATGAAGCAGGGCTTTAAAGATGACCTGCAACGGCTTAAAGCTATAATGGAGAAGTAGGATAATCAGTTATCTTAAAAAGTATAACAGCCGCTAATATGGGCTTAGCGAAAGCAAGCGGACAGTGCTAAATCGAACATCTGTGATTCTTATAAACTTTAGTTTTTGCCGACAGTTTGGTGCTTCTGATGCCCGCCTTCGCCAAGCCCGAAACCGTTAGTGTCAAATAATTTATAAAATGGCGACAATTAAAACATTTAGAGTTAAATCAATAACAGAATATATTTCCATTACAAGTAATTTACCTCATAATTATTTCCGGGGTCACTCTGATGGTAATAATTGGAAACTTTTACCAACATTATTTAGGCTGTTTAATTCAGGGAAAAGGATTGAATGCATTGAAGATCTTGAAAAAAAATTGTTAGAAAAATTTCAAAGACATTCTCATCCATATTTAAAAATAACGCCCCAGAGTGAGGTTGAATGGCTTGCCCTTGGACAGCATTTTGGTTTGCCAACAAGATTACTTGATTGGACTGAAAATCCATTGGTTGCATTATTTTTTGCAGTTAATGAGCCATTTGATCATGAAAGCATAGTATGGATTATTGATCCTGGTTATTGGTATTCAATGAATTTCGAAATTCCACTAAATGAAATTAAAAATATTCATATGTTTTTCCCTAAATCAATTGATAATAGAATTATTGCCCAAAAAAGTTGCTTTTCAATTCACCCACTACCAAAAAATAACGAAATAATTAGTTCTATAGAAATTGATTATGAAAATGGCAACGCCGCTAGAGATTTAGAGCTAAAAAAAGTGATATTACCGAGCGACATTAAAATTAAAGCAGAGATACTTAGATCTTTAAACACACTCGGCATAGATCATCAATTCATATTCCCAGATTTAAGTGGATTATGTAAAAAAATCATATTTGAACATGTAAACGATATACCAAATGAATAAATAAAAATTATCTGCCACTAAAACAAGCCAGCAGCCGTCCGGGCGGAGCAAAATGAAAAACGTAATAGAGATGAAACAAACAGCAACAATAATCCAGGTAAGGCATGCTCGGCGACAGCATGCCCAACGTTAGGTACAAGCACTATAGATCAACAACATGGGAGAAAATTTAGAAAGTAACAAAGTTTCTGATTTGCTTAATCAGATGACAAATCTAGCCAGAGATTTTTATAAACTGGAGGTTGATATATTTCTTGAAAATGATAAAATTGTTAATTGGATTATAGGTCTATCAACCGGAGGTTTTGTTTTATGCATTTCTAGAATTTCAAAAGAAAATATTCCTGAGATTTTATATCCTTTGATCTGTTCAATAATTATTTATATTCTTATTCTAGCATCTACTTTGATTGAAAAACTATACGCAAAAGGAGTCAGAAAGTATAGCGGTTTAATTGACCAGCAATTTGCAATGGTAAAATTTCACCTTCTTATAAATCCTAAACCAATTGAGCAAGACTTTGATAAACTTCAAATAACTAGTTTAACTGCAAAATATTTAAAAGGAGAATATTTTACGGGGAAGTTTAAAAATGACTTTGAAACAACTAAGCAAGCTTACGAGATATCGCATAAAGCAGCAGGAATAGCCTTCTTATTTATAATAGGTTTATTTCTTTTACAGTATTTGATGTTAGTAATTTTAATTTTTAAATCGCTATAATGCCTATGCTTAACAATCCCACCCCCAAGCCAGGCAGGTCAAATGAGAAAGGAATAGAGATGAAACAAACACAAATGATAAACCAGGTAAAATTCACCAGGAAGATAGTTGCTTGCGTTCAGTATAAAAGTTCAATGAGCATCCTAATCTTCATCCTTTTAGTTTCTGGCTTTCCTTTCATCTGCTTTCCACAAACCGATGATACGATAAATATAAAATCCTCTTACGATGTATGTGCCTCAGACCCTGAGGAACCATCATATCCAGGAGGCAGTCAAGAACTGTATTCATTTATTAATCAGAATTTTCAAGACTCGCTTATACAACCAGGTACTTTAGGAAGAATCTTCTTGAAAATAACAGTTGACACATCAGGATCATTAAAGGTTGAAGTATTACATGGGATCAATGATGTTCTGGACAAAGAGATGCTGAGAGTGTTTTCGCTAATGCCCAAATGGATTCCTGCCGAAAAAGACGGAGTTAAAGTTGAAAAAACGTTTGCAATGCCGGTCAGAATCGGCTCAAGCCCTGAGAAAAAGTGAACCTCACAAATAAAATATCAACCTTCTGTTTTATCCTCCTCCTCTTTCCGGTGGGACTAATCGCTCAGGAATATCATCCACTCATAAGGCAAAATACTTATTGGGACTGTTATACTTGGCAATCTGGATGGTGGTGTTATTCAAGTGTAAATCGTATCTTTTTTACTGGAGCTGATACCCTTCTGGATGGAAAGACTTACCAGATTTCATATGCGTATCCGATGTATCCTGATCCTCCAGGACCTTGGTTATGTCCACCTTTTGTAATTGATACAATTGCTGTTGATCATGAACACTATGTCAGAGAGGATACTGTTGAGCAAAAGGTTTACATAAACACTGATATATTCTTAGAACCAGATGCAATACTATACGATTTCACTTTACAGCCAGGGGACACGCTAAAGTCAGGCTATCATTGGCTGATGGGAATTCCTTTAATTGTTTCATCAGTTGACTCTGTAATGATTGCTACCGGTGAATATCGAAAAAGGATCAATTTTAATGAGACCAAGGGCGAGAACTACTACATAGAAAGCATTGGTGGCTCCCAGGGACTATTCACTCCTCTTTTAACTCACGAACAGGGAGGGGGATTTCTATGTGTCAAGGAAAATAATATCAATCTATGGGGTGATGAATGTGAGTATTGGTTCGTAAATATCCAGGATCAGGAAATAGAGCAAACCAGCATCTCTCCCAACCCCGCCTCCACCCACATCACCATCGAAACACCTTATCAGGGTCAGATATCAATTTTTAACTTACACGGTCAGGAACTCATCTGCCGTCAGATCACGGAATCCAAAACAGTTATTGACATCAGCACCCTGCCCAGTGGAGTCTATCTTGTGAAGGTAACCGGAGAACGGGCGGTGCAGGTGGGGAAGTTTGTAAAGCAGTAAAGTATATCACCGTCAACTCAACAGGCAGTATGAAAAAAATGTACATTCTTTTGCTTCTGATGCATGCAAGCATGTTTGGACTTACGCAGTCTGCCTATATTACGAATTTCAAAGATAATACTGTAACCGTTATTGATGTTGCTACAAATACTGTATCGGATACAATTTATGTTGGTTCTAAGCCTTGGGGTGTTTCTGTGAGCCCAAATGGGACAAAGGTATATATTGCGAATAATGAGACTAAAACGGTAAATGTAATAAGTACCTCTACAAATACTGTATCGGATACAATTTCTGTTGGTTCTGGACCTACAGGTGTATCGGTGAGTCCTGATGGATTAAGAGTATATGTTGCGAATACTACTGATAATACAGTAAGTGTAATAAACACAGAATCAAATACTGTGACGGCAACAATTTCAGTTGGCTCTTATCCTTGGGGTATATCTGTAAATCCAAATGGAGGCGAGGCATATGTTGCTAATTGGTTTGATAATACTGTAAGTGTAATAAATACTGATTCAAATACTATATCCGAAACAGTAAATGTTGGTACAAAACCTACAGGTGTATCTGTGAGCCCTGATGGATTGAGAGTTTATGTTGTGAATACTCCTGATAATACAGTAAGTGTAATAAACACAGAATCAAATACTGTGACGGCAACAATTTCAGTTGGCGATCATCCCTATGGAGTATCGGTGAGCCCTGATGGATTGAGAGTTTATGTTGCGAATACTGGTGATAAAACAATAAGTGTAATAAACACGGAATCAAATACTGTATCCGATACAATTTCTGTTTGTTCTTCTCCTTACGGTGTATCGGTTTCCCATGATGGAAAGAAGGTATATGTGGCGAATCATTTACTTAATAAAGTAAGTGTAATAAACGCTATTACAAATACCGTTTCGGCTACAGTTTCAGTTGGTTCCCGTCCAGGTGCCTTTGGAAATTTCATTACCCCATTCGCCAATTATATTTCGTTGAACATTGAATCGGTTTGCATTGTTATTTCCCCCAACCCCGCCTCCACTCACATCACTATCGAATCATCTTACCGAGGTCAGCTATCTATTCTAAACTTACAAGGTCAGGAACTCATAAGCCAACAGATCACCGAGCCCAAAACACGGATTGACATCAGCACCTTGCCCAGTGGGGTATATCTTGTAAAGGTAACCGGAGAACAGGCAGTGAAGGTTGGGAAGTTTGTAAAGCAGTAA
>JAFCGF010000025.1 GCA_017608295.1 Candidatus Woesearchaeota archaeon | reverse complement strand
TTGCCGAACGACAACGAGCAAAATTCAGCAGAGTCTATGGTTATTCAGTGGCCTCCATTCTCTTCTTCCATTTCACCATCAATATCGGGATGACTCTCGGGCTTGTCCCTGTTATAGGCATCCCTTTGCCATTCCTGAGTTACGGCGGGTCCTCCCTCTGGGCCTTCACCCTATTGTTGTTCATTTTCATCCGGCAGGACTCATACCGTTATGAACTGGTATAAGGAACGAGTAACTACCCCACTCCGGCCCCTCCCCAACAAGGGAGGGGAGAAGTAAGCATCGAGCATCTCACTGGTTTTTGGCAAAAGCGACACTCCACAGCTCGGAATCGCACGCATGACGCAGGTACCAGTTGTTTCCCCCATCAGTTGTTTTCAATATCTTCCCTGCCTTCTGATAACCTGCCGACTGCCCAACGATCAAAGCTGTCTGAGAATAATAGGTGTCAATTCCCACCAGGAACTGACCAAGTGGCCCGGCGCTCTGCTGGAGGATCCATTTGCTGCCACCGTCAAAGGTCTTGAAGATCTGATCATAATCAAATGCGCCCCAGTAGGCATTCTGACTTAACATGACCAGGGAGTTGATATCCCCGGCGGTAACGGGGTCGGGCGTTGTCCAGGTATTGCCGCCATTATGGGTTACCGCATAGTGGCCAGTCTCTCCGTATACGATCACATGATCGGGATCAGTGGCAGTCACTCCAATCCAGAGGTGACGGGTAAAATTGCCGGGCAGGGAGATGGAATCCCAGGTAATCCCTCCATTGAGTGTACGTGCGATAAAACCATAGGGACCATCAGCGGTATTAAACTGCCCGACTACATAGATGACCTGTTCTGTGATGGCCAGGATTCCCTGCATCAATCCGTTATGGAAAAATGAGCTGTCATATACCGTCCAGTTATTCCCGGCATCACTTGAATGATAGACCGTGCCGTGTTCACCGCTGATCCAGATGGTGGTATTGTTGAGAATGGATATTCCGGATAGCATCGGATCTCCCGGGATGACAGGATTAAGTATCGGGATCCAGGTGGCGCCTCCGTCAATGGTCCTGAAGATCTTGTTGCCGGAACAGACCACCCAGGCATTTTGCTGATCAATGGCCCACACATTGATAACATCAATTCCCTGAAACATCGCAGAGTCTCCCTGCCGTTCCCAGGTATCCCCGGCATCATCTGTATATAAAATCATCCCTACCAAGTTGGTATCCTGTGAGCCAACCGCCCAGGCAACTACTTTTGCTTTGACGGGAGGATCGGGTATCTCATTTTTACTACAGGAAGAAAAGATCATCCCGGATATGATCAGGGTGATCAATAGCGGAAAATATTTTTTCATGAATGATTTATTTCTTTATAAGTATATATCAGGTATGTCTCGTCGATGGTTAGATCATGCTAAGATCAGTTTTTTCATTGTTACTTGATGAAAGAGACTTTGTACAGGTCGGAATTTAAGGTATACTTTACTTCCCATTTTGCTCCCCCGTCTGAAGTTTTCATGATTGGCACATTCTTCGGAGGTCCTTCCGCTGTTCCAACAGCCAGAGCCAGCTGGCTGTCCCAGGCATCAATTCCAACCATAAACTGACCTCCCTGGTTTGTTTGTTGGATATTCCATGTTGCTCCTCCATCCGAGGTATAGCAAATATAACCCATATCCATCGCTCCCCACCATGTTTGTGCATTGAGCATGATCAGGTGGTTGATATCGGCTGGATAACCTCCTCCTCCGGCGCCAGGAACTGAATCATTCTTCCAGGTTGCTCCGCCATTCGTACTGACCATGTAATGCGATTTTCCTCCATAGACAACAATGGTATTCCCGGAAGATGTCACACCGATCCACTCGTGCCTGTTGTAATCGTCGGCAGGAAAGACAGAATCCCAGGTGGCACCTCCATTCAGGGTATAGCCAATAAACCCTCTTTGATCCCTACCACTAATCCCTCCAACCACATAGACTTTTTCAGGAGTGATCGCCCAGATCCCCTGCATTCCTCCACTATGAAAGAAGTTGGCATCAAACATGGCCCAGGTATTGCCACCGTCAGCCGAGTTGTAAACCGCACCATTTGATCCGCTGATCCATATATTGATACGGTTCACGATGGAGATGGACATTAGCTCCGGGTAGGCGGGATGAACCGGGCCCTGGATCTGAAACCAACCTGCTCCTCCGTTTTGCGACCGGAGGATCACGTTATCTGAACCTACAGCCCAAACGATGTCTTCATCCACCGCCCAGATGTCAACCACATCAATGCCTTGCAATGGCGCCAGGCCCTGTCCCTGTCTTACCCAGGTTTCACCGGCATCAGCCGAATAGAGTATCATTCCATATCCCGTGCTGTCCTCACAACCCGCAACCCAGGCACATTTTTTCTTCTCTACCGGAGGGGTGTTATTATCCTCATTTTTACTGCAACTAATAATGACTATGATAATCGCCATCATTAATGGAAATAAAATTGTAAATTTTTTCATGGTATGAATGATTGGTCCACACCAAAGATACAAAAAATATGTGATGATTATCAATCTGACAGAAGATCAATTGACTGGCTTCAGGGAATCAGGCCATTGTTGCAGTTGACTTACGATTGTCCGGGTGGTAAGGGTATCATCAATGATATACCAATCCAGTGATTTATCCGTACTGGTTTCATTGGAATAATGAAAGAAAATAATTGAATTAATTGCCGGATAATTTTCAGGAATAGTTTGAATAGCGTATTTAAACCACTCTGCCCTGTCTCCGCCAACACTCAGGGAGCCAAACTCTGATATCATCATAGGTTTTCCATATTCACTGAGAGGTTGATAGCTGTTTGAGAATAACTCGTCAAATGTCCACCATTTACTCCAGGCAAGACTGGCTCCAAAATTCAATATCCCAAACGAAATTATATCTACATAATCATCACCTGGATAGTAACCTTCAATGTCATAAGAAAGGTGTGGATTCCATACCCAGATGATATTGTCCACCTGGTTCTTTATAAATATTTCATGTACATGTTGCCATGCACCGATATAATCTTCGGCATAATTATTCTGCGGCCCCCATGGATAGTGATAAGGGTCGTTCATTTCGTGTCCGAACCTGAGATATACAGGATGATTAAACGCTTTTGCTTCCAATGCCCATTCTTTAATATAACTATCATAATCTCCCCTGGCAATAGAAGCCAATGATCCTTTATCACGTTTTTCAAGCGAGGGTTCGATATCGGGAAAATCCTTTATCGAAAATGCTCCCACCCATGGTTCCCAGGTAATCATAGGAACAGACCCTAACTTATATATCGTTTCTGCTTCAATTTTCGGAAATTCATGTTCCTTCCCCCCTCCCCAGGCTTTGTATATGTGAATGATTGGAAAAGTAACATGTAAAGTATCTTCCAGGTCAATTATCTTTTCATAAGAATCTACCTGCGTGTTATCCGATGCTCCCAATAAAATAATTTTCGAACTGATCAGTTTGGATTTATCGTCTCTGAATTCTCCAAACCAATATAATTTTTCAGATCTTAATCCCTCTCTCTCTTCTAATATCAAATCATCTTCCACACCTTCAATAAATGAATTGGTTTTACTGAAAAGAGTGCTGATAGGCCCCTCTGTTGTTGTACTTATTTTTGCTATAAAAAACACAAGCAGAAATCCCACGATCAGCGCTAATAACACATAAAGTAACCTGTATATTCTTTTTAATCTGGTTTTCATTGTTTGCCTAATTGGATATATGATATAATTTATTCACTCGTTTTTAAGATTTTCTCAATTCCTTCATTCAACGAATAATCAGGATTAAATCCTAGTTTCTCTTTACTTTTCGCTATAGCTCCAACCATCTCCCAGACTTCATTTTCACGGTACGGAAGAGCCCCGGTCTTAATCTTTGCTGTCCCGGTTTGTTTCCTGTTGATCAATTCTGCCAATGAGGCGATAGGGGTTCCGGTTCCACTGCAAACATTGAATGTTTCATTGCAGGCTGTGGGTTTTTCGGCAGCAAGTACCATGGCCCGGATTACATCCTCTACAAATAGAAAATCCCGGGTTTGTTCCCCTTTCGTCATTAAAAAATCTTCACCTCTTTTTAGGGTATTGATCATTTGAGAAATGAAAAAATCTTCCGACATGTTTTCCCCATAGAAGTTGAACAACCTCAAAATCGTATAATTCCTATTGTGTTGCCGGCAGAATGTGTTGATCAGGTTCTCAGCCATCACTTTGGTTAACGAATAGGGTGAAACGGGTCTCGGCAAAAGATCTTCATGAAAAGGGGATGCATTATTCCCGTAAATTTCACTTGTAGAAGTAAATATAAACTGCTTGTATTCAGTTTGTTCCAATGATCTTAATAAATTCAAAGTTCCAGTCACATTAACGTTCAACATCTTTTCAAAAATGCTAAAATCCCTGTTGCGACTAATACAAGCAGCTAAATGATAAACGATATCCGGATCAATTTGCTGAATGGCTTCATCCAGTTCATCAAAATTGGTAATATCAACCGGATAATCGTGTTCGCTTTTTTTCGCCTCTAACGAAATAATAAAAACATCAGATCCCTTCCGGCGTAAGAATTGTACCAGGGAAGAACCTAAATACCCTGCACCACCGGTTACCAGTATTTTTTTATTCTCTAATGAATGGTCCATATTACATTTGCTTTGAAAGCATCGCTTATATACTCTGTCAAATGATCCAGGGAATCAACTTTCGCAAAAACGTAAAAATCTCTGTACCAACCAATGGTTTTTTCAAGGGTTTTATCAATCCCCCACACCAGCTTCCATTTCATTACTTTATTGGCTTTTGAGCAATCCAGCATAAGCAAATGCGCTTCGTGCCGGTCATCGGGATCTTTACTGAATTCTATTTTTATATCTTCCCAGTATTTTTTTGATAACTCTGTGATCTCATCCACCGGTAAATTGCTGGAAACATCAGGCCCGAAATTCCATGCTTCTGCATAATTTATATTTTTCTCCAGAAGCTGCCAGCCTAATGTAAGGTATCCACTCAGTGGTTCCAAAACGTGTTGCCATGGGCGGGTAGCTTTGGGGCTCCTTATCCTTACCGTCTCTTTTTTAGCAGTTGCCCTTGCAATATCAGGGATCAACCTGTCAGCAGCCCAATCTCCTCCACCAATCACGTTTCCCGCTCTGCCGCTTGCTATTAAAACCTCGTGCGACACGTTATATTTTTCAATGTTGAAATAAGAATCTCTATAAGAAGAAGTCACTATTTCAGAACAGGCTTTCGATGCGCTGTATGGGTCATAGCCTCCAAGAGGTTCATTCTCTCTGTATCCCCAGATCCATTCTTTGTTCTCATAGCACTTGTCGCTTGTAACATTTACAATTGCTTTTACTGATGCACACTTCCTGCAAGATTCAAATAGCAATAGGGTCCCTATTACATTAGTAGAAAAGGTTTCAACCGGGTCGGTATATGATTTCTTGACAAGAGCCTGGGCGGCGAGATGAAAAACGATTTCCGGTTGAATCTCCTGAATATAGGCATCCAGGGAACCTGTTTCCGTAATATCACCATATTTATGTTGAATAGGGAGCTTCAAAAGGTCAATATGATTGAGTAAATCATCATTTTTTAAAGCAAAACCATAGACATCAGCTCCCATCTGAAGCAGCCAGAGCGCCAGCCAGGATCCTTTAAACCCGGTATGTCCGGTAACGAGAACTTTTTTCCCTTTATAGACACCGCCAAACAATCCTTTAAAGCTTACCATGTTTTCCATAATGCTTTGTTTTGATTCCACATGTCATTCAATTGTTTATGGTCCCGTTGCGTATCCATTGGCTTCCAGAATCCCTTGTGTTTATAGGTAAACAACTCTCTGTCTCTGGCCAGATTTTCCAACGGGTCTCTCTCCCATATAGTGGGCAATCCACCTTGTATATATTCCAAGGCTCCAGGTTCACACACAAAGAAACCGGCATTTATCCAATTCCCGTCCCCCATAGGTTTTTCCTGGAACTTATCTACCAACCCTGATTCTTCATCAAAAGACACACCGCCAAACCGGCCTTCGGGCTGAACAGTTGTCATCGTAACCAATTTCCCATGGTTTTTATGAAACCCGACCAATTCCCGGATATTTACATTTCCCACTCCATCTCCATAGGTAAGCATGAACGTTTCATCACCCAGCACCTCTTTGGCCTGCAAGATCCTTCCGCCTGTCATTGTTTCCAGCCCTGTATCTATAAGAGTTATTTTCCAGGGTTCTGATTTTGTATTCAGGATATTAACCTGATTGTTGGATATATCTATTTCCAGGTCGCTTTGATGCATAAAATAGTTAACAAAGTACTCTTTTATTACATATCCTTTATATCCTAATAAAACGACGAAATCATTAAATCCATGTTGAGAATAGATTTTCATGATATGCCAGAGGATTGGGTAGGGGCCAATGGTGATCATGGGTTTTGGCTTAAGTTCGGTTTCTTCGCTAAACCGGGTTCCGAAACCACCGGCTAATAAGAGTGTTTTCATGTATTATCTGTTTTTTACTTTAAACGATTTATCTTTTTTGATGATAATCCTGCTCCAGGCATCTTCGGGTTTTAACCTAACTGCCGAATAAGCCGCCCATAGTCCGCCAACAGATTGAATTAACACGACAAATGAAAATCCCAACATTCCCCAGGTTTGTTGGCGGGTGAACGACAATTCGCTTTCAGGAATAAAATATCTTCTGTTTATATAAACTCCCAGGACCGTAAATAAAAATAATCCTACATATGCAATCAGAGGTATTACAAAGGGATTCATAAAACTTCTCACGGCTGTTTTAGCAGTAGCAATATATGGGATCTTTTTATGTACTAAAGTCAACATAAATGCGTAAAAAAACACCGGAACAGAGGCATATTTCAATATCGTACCTCTCCAGTGAAATCCACTTTCCGTTTTTCTATCTGCCAGAAACCGTTGAGCATATAAATAGATGGCCATGGCAACAAACAGGATAACAGTTCCCAATTGGATAAATTCAATGATATCCATGTTTGCCGGAACTAATTTCAGGAAAAAATATAAAAACGGGATAATAATAAAAAATGTAGTTGCTGTTCCAAATAAATAGTATGTTCCTATGGACAGATAAGAAATTTTTTGCCAGAAACTGAGGTTTTTCAGTGCAGAGGGAATTTCATCAAACAGCAATTCAAAAGCACCCCGGGCCCATTTTAGCTGTTGCTTGCTGAAAGAGGCAAAATCTTCCGGCACCAGTCCCCTGCTCACAATAACCGGATTGTAGATGGATTTCCAACCTTTCGCGTGAATCCGGATAGAAGTTTGTAAGTCTTCTGCCAATCCCTGGGCATGGCCACCTATACTCTCTAAAGCTTTGCGCCGAAACGTGCAGTTGGCGCCGATGGCTACTGCTCCGTTGTAACCAAATAATCCCATTTGCGTAGGCCCGTAAAAGGTATATGTTTGCTCTGCGGCACCTTTTGCCACAAAAGAACGATACATGTTATAGTATCCCTGACTTACCTGTACAAAGCCCACTTTCTCGTCTTTAAAGAAACCCAGCGTTTCGTCCAGGAAATTTGGAAAAACAATATGGTCAGGGTCTAAGATCAAGATAAATTCTTCGTTGGTCATACGAAGGGCCTTATTAATTTTTCCGGCTTTGGCTCCCGGTAAATTTGCAAGGTCTAACCATATTACCCCATATTTTTCAGCCAATTCTTTATAAGCAGTATCTTCAGTACTATCTAACAAATATGTTGTATGAGGATAGTTCAGGTTCTGAAGCGCTTTAAAAGTATTCTCGAACATCGAGACAGGTTCGCCAGGTGCGGCGGTGGTAAAAACTGCAACACTCAAACCGGGTTCGGGGACGGGAGTTTTAACGGGGCTGCTTACTCTCAAATAATTTATCCATATCAATATGGTTCGTAACATTCCATACCAGAAAAAAGTGCTCAGTATCACAAACAACGTCAAGTTACTGATATGCTCTGTTCTAAACCACCATTCGCTCATCTTATAGATACCTATCAATCCTGCAATGGTCAGTGATAAAAGGATAAACAAGTCGGTTCTGGTAGGATCCTTTGATCTCCTGGTCACCCATAAATCATCCCGAAGTGTTGCATTCATCTTATCCAGTCTATTTTAGAGCTCGTTATTTCCTTTTTGTCTTGCGCCAAATATGCACCTTCAGTTGTAACCCAACATAATGGCTCGTATAAAAATAGGTGCTGTTGTAGCTGTAATCGGCACGAAGGCTGATTTTTTTCGAAAGTTGAATTGCTGCAAAGGCGCTGACAGTAAAAGGGAAATAGCGCTCCTTGCTGAATCCCTTTTTAATCACAATGGAACCGAAGCTATTGGTATCGAGATAAAAATAGGGAATCTGTGCGGTTGCATAAACTCCCAGGTTCCCACTAATGCCGATATCGAATCCTTTCACCGGGTGAACCCCGATGGATATCAACGCTGAATGGATGGCCTGGTCATCCGGTGTGAAATAGGGATAGTAGATCCCTTTGATGCCAATAGTAGAATCATAGTTGGCTATAATATCTGCTTTTTTTCCGACGGGTTCAAAGCGATTTTCATCAGTAGTGCTGTAGCCGAAACCGTATCCCAGCCGGAAATCGAACACCGAAGCTTTGATGGGAGGTGCAAGTCCCCAGGCGGTGAAGGAGTAGATGGAGTTTTTATCGGCCAGGAAGTAATCCAGGTTGAAGGAGACTTTCCCGTTCCACGAGTTCATGTTATCCCAGCCGATGGCAGCTGCTACATAATTCTCATTGATCACCGTATCCACGCTACTTCCTGTTGAAAAATAAGGTTTCCTTTCAACCTTTGCAGCTACAACCAGATGATGGAATGATGTTTTTTCCACCCCCAGACTTCCAGTCCAGGCAATGGTGTTTTTATAAGGATATTTCAATATCCCGGCATCTGCATTGATCCTCCATCTCCCTTTCCAGATAAACATGCTGTTACCGGCCTGTAACCACAACGCATTGGTGAATGTTCCGTTCTGATAAAAGACAGGAGTCCGGATTCTAAAACGCAACGTAGAGAGTGCATGCAGAGATATGCCACTTTCGATCACCGGTGAGATAGTTTGAAGCGGCTGGTTATCGGTATAATATGAAGCATTCAGGCCCAACCAGGGTGATCTGGCCAGAGTGATTTCATCGAGCAGGTTTGAGGAAGCCTGGTCGTCCGGAGCAACTTTAATCAGTGCCTCTGCCCTGCTGGCTGCTTCTCTGTAATGTCCTTTCCAAAACGACATTTTCGCCATGGCAAGTTGGGCCTGAACATTGGTTGAATCATAGTTCAGATAGTTTTGAAGGTAGGGTTGCGCTTTAGCATATTTGCCAATATCCACAAGCATTTTAGCATAATCAAGCTGAATATAAAGATTGCCGGGATGGAGATGAATCGCTTGCTCATAAAGTGATTGCGATTTTTTATATCGTCCGGCCCAGTATGATATTTGCGCATAGATCCATGCAGAATTCAGGTCATCCGGATGAACAGCATGATACGGGCCGAGCAGTTTCAAGGCCTTACAAAGGTTGCCTTTATCCCGAAGCTGTTTAGCCCGCTCAATGGTATCCTGTACTGACTGAGCATCGGAGATGTGAACAGTGAGTAAAAACAGAGAGAACAATGCGGCAAACAGGATAATCCTCATTTAGGATAATATTAACGTTTATTTTGTTGCAAAAGTATAGATTTTCTTACATATATATCCTGTTTGATTTTTATGTAGGACGGGCATGTCCCGTTCGTACCAATGTTATCATAATACACATAAAGATGAGGAGACCCTGATATGGGGGTAAATATTCATGGCGTAGGGACGGGGCATGCCCGATGCATCCATATACCAGCGGATGTGGATCCCACCGTAGGGGCTGGGCATGCCCGATGCATCCATATACCAGCGGATGTGGATCCCACCGTAGGGGCTGGGCATGCCCAGCCCTTACGTCGTTGTATCCCCCCAACGTTCGGGGTTGGTGCGGATGTATTCCTCTGCCATTGCCAGTTCGACGGGATCGCGGATGACACGGTCGTGATACCGCCGATGCCAGCCGAAATCAGGATTCCCGGATTCGCGGATGATTTTCGTAACCGCCGATTTGAATGATCCGATGACATTTCCCAATGTAGGTGCGAGGCATGCCTCGCACCTACATATGATAACAATTCCATGAATATGATTTGGCATCACGACAAACGCACCCAGTTTTGCGTTGGGATAATGATCCGGAATTGTGCGCCAGCACTCCCATACAATCTTTCCGGTATCGTTCAACTGCATCTTTTTATTAAGAACGGAACTGAAAAAATATTTTCGTTCTTTCGTCAGGATAGTGATAAAATAATATCCTGTAGAAGAGTAATCAAAATTCGGTCTACGAATAGAATTTTTACGGTATTTTCCCCTGAAAAATGTCATGGCAGTTTTGACATTAATCCGGGAAAGAGGTAAAAGGTTATACTTCAGGGTGAAAAAATCACTACCAATTCGTTCTCACTTAATACTCAGTCCTCACATCCTTCCAAATAAACTCATTCCGCAGTGATCTCCGCAATCGCCACCGGCTGGGTACACTGAAGGAAGTAGATGGTTAAGGGATCGGCGGGGTCAACCTCCACGAATTCTCTGAAAAGAAATCCATAATCGTTGTATGCCTGGATAGGTATACCGTTTTGCATCAGTTTGGCGCGGGTGAGAAAGTTATACATATCTGCCATTGTGGGGAACGATATTTGAGCAAAATAGATCTCTCCGCGCGGATCAGGCAGGATTACTGCATACATGGCAAAACGAACCCCGACAATCAGGTTTATCCAGGGCATCAGGCTGTTCTGCATTCCGAGAAGGCCGTTCAGGAAGAGGATCTGATCGCGGTTTTCGGCAAACGCGGGAGCGTTGAATACGGCAGGGAGTTCCAGTGGCGTTTGTAGATTGAGTTGCATGAACTTCTTCGCAATAGTATAGTAGTATTGCTGTGCAAAGCCGGATCCGTTCTCGCTGGTGATGGAGAGGTAGAAACTCCCGTAAGCTGCCTGGTACTGGTAACGGTTGAGACAATCCCAGGAGGTGATCGAATCGTGCTTCAGGCACTTCAGGATGTTGATGGAATAGATTCCGTAAGCGGCCTGAGGCGAGTTCATCAGAAATGCCTCCAGTTTGAAGCTCTGATCGTTAACCACGAACTTCTGGACCAGGAGCCGGTGGAACCCATATTCCATATAGACATCCGCGCCTCCGTTGATGTAGCCCCAGAGGCCTTCGCCATTGTAAGTATCGGTATCAACCAGGACAGCTCCCGGAAGATCGTTGCCGGTGAGTTGCTGGATCTGGGAGAAAGCGACTGAGGATCCTGCTATATACAATACGATCAGAGAAACAATAAGCTTTTTCATGTCCTGATACATCAATTGATATCCTAAAGAAGGCCGAAGGGATCAGGCGATATTCTGCCATTGGGATCCCTTCGGCAGATTGTCGATTAAGTTAATACTTGATCAAAATCTTTGTATTATTTTGATCTGCAGTAATAACCCGGATGAAATACATACCTGACGACTTATCCGATAATGAAAATTCATGTTTTTTACCTCCTGTAAACTCTTCTCTGAAGATGATGTTCCCATGCATTCCATAAGCTGTTACATATAATTTATCCATGCTATTTTCATCATTCAATTCGATGATAAAATTACCTGTTGTAGGGTTTGGATAAATTTTGAAGAATGAATGATCTTCTGAATGAGCAGGTAAAAATTCTTCGGGTTCTTCAGGGATCAGATTATCAGGTGGAAGTGATTCGCAATACTGCCCGGTGGTTGTAATGTACCCATGCAAATAACCTCCATTTTGTATATGCGTTCCAGGAAGATAATGTATGCTCTGTCCGGCTATCATTGTAGCAGAACCACCACTCTCGACCGTAAAAAATGTTCCGCCGCCGGCTACTGTAATCGTTTGCGTAGCGTCATAACAGATGTCTTCCCCATTGGATACAGTAATATCCTGCAATACCAGATTCTCAGGGACAGAAACAACCACCTCTACATCATCTGAACCATAACAACTGCTAACATCATTCACAGTTAAGGTATAGGTAGTGGTTGACGGCGGTGATGCTGTAGGATTTGGAATGTTAGGATTGCTTAATCCGGTTGAAGGCGTCCATAAGTAAGTATATGGAGGCGTTCCTCCACTGGCAGAACCATTGAGTTGTGCGGTTCCTCCCGGTGAAATGGTCGTATCATTCCCGGCATCGACACTCAATGCATAAGCAACAACAGTGATGGTTGCGTTATGATAAAAAGATGTGCTAACCATACCGTCGCTAAAACTATATTCGCAATTACCCGGAGTTTGTGTATCCCAGGTGAGGGATGTTGAGATACCCGAATTGGCTTTAAACCTGTATTCAACCAGCGTTCCCGAACCAATATCTGCCGGATTCACGGAAGTCCAGCCAAATATAAGCTGGGTTTCAGTTGAATGAACCACAATTAAACCCGATGACAGTTCACTGTGAAGTGACTGGTATCCATCATAGGTCAGCTTCGCAGTATCATAATTCAATGTCAATGAAATTCCCCCCACGTTCGTACAGTTTGAAACCAAAATGGGAATGACCAGGTTGCCTGTACATGAGTTGGTGACACCTGAAGCCGATGTGGTAATGGCCGCATCAGTTACAGTCAACTGGGCTGAATTGGAATATAAATACGGCGTGCAAGTTCCTGTAATATAACACCTGTACTGAAAACCGGTCATCGATAAAACAGCCGGATTGATTGTCAGTGAAGCCGTGTATACACCTGAATAAGGTGGCACATTTGTTAAGTTCGACCAGTTTATTCCTCCATTTGTGCTCTCCTGCCATCTATAACTCAGACCGGTCCCGGTTGCTGTAACCGAAAACAGGGTACTGCCACCTGAATAGATGTTTGCATTCGATGGATGGACAGTAATAAGCGGCGGTTGATAAACAGTAACATTCCCATCAATCCATGTTGAAAAGATAACCTGTCCGTTGACATCATTGTATTCACAATTTCCCAGGGTTTGCGTATCCCATATAAGCGTGCTCGACCCAGTCAAACCGCTGAATATCAGTTCGATCAGAAGGGCATCTGTGGGAAGTGTCGCAACCGTTGTTCGGGCCCATGTCACATAAACCTTACCACCTGCAGCATTGGCTGCAAAATTCCCTCCTGAGAGGGTAGCGTTAAGGTTCTGGTAACCGGTATATGTCAGAATTGCCGGGTTGAAATCCAGTGTCATTGAGAAAGCGCCTATGGCAATGAAATCTGCCACATTCACCTGAACAACGATCTGGCCGGGACAGGCCGAGAGCGTCTGACAGGTAGTGACGACATTCGGAAGTACTGTTAATAATCCCGGATCGGAATAAACCACCGGCGAACATGTTCCGGTAACTCTACAACGGTAAAGGTAGCCGCTCATGCTGAGCTGGGCATTGGTAATGTTCATCGTGGGATTTGTCACATTCGAATAATGCCCGCCATTGGAAAGGTCGTTCCATGAACTCCCGCCATTTGTACTCAACTGCCAGAGATAGGACAGGCCCGTACCTGAGGCAGTGATGCCGAACGTGGTATTTTGCCCTTTGGCAATGGTTCTGTCTACAGGCTGAGTAACAACTGTAGGTATTCCATAGATCGTCAGATTACCATTAACAAATACGGATGTGATCAGATTCCCGTTTCCATCTGTGTATTCACAATTGCCGGAAGTGGTTTGATCCCATACCAGGCCGCTGGATCCGGTAACAGCAGTGAACAGGAGTTCTACCAGGGTTCCATCACCAAATGTAACAGCCGTAGTAGAATACCATGTCATGTATACCATTCCGCCTGTTGCATTGATGACAAAGGTCCCACCCGAAAGGGTCGGATTCAGGGATTGATAGTTTGTATAGGTTAACACTGCCGGATCATAGGCGAATGACAGTGAAAATGCAGCCACGGAGGTGAAATTCGTCACCTCTACAGGAGCAACCACACTTCCAGGACAATGATTTGCCGTTGGCAGGATAGTGGTTATCGGATCGATCACAGTCAGCGTTACTTCATTCGAATAGACATCCGGTGGTGTACAGGTCCCGGTTAATTTGCACCGGTACATAAAACCATCCATGGGCAGCTGAACATCATAAATATTCAACGTATGGTTTGTCACACCCGAATAGGTAGAACTGTTGTTAAGATCGCTCCATGAAGAACCACCGTTTGAACTACCCTGCCACCGGTAAGCCAACCCGGTCCCGATTGCCGACAGACTGAAACTTGTATTCTGCCCGACCAGGGCTGTTTTGTCTGTCGGTTGTGCGGTGACAACCGGTGGTTGATCGATGGTTGCTGTTCCGTTTACGTAGGCATCAGGTAGAATATTTGCGTTAATGTCGCTGTATTCGCAGTTCCCGGAGATTTGTGTATCCCAGTTTAACGGGCTTGTTCCGGGAACGGATGAGAACAGGTATTCCACCAGGGTATTGTTCCCCACATTGGCAGCAGTTGTCGAAGCCCAGGCCAGGGTCACTTTGCTGCCTGTGGAATTGATAACCAGTAATCCGGTGCTTGAGAGGTCGGTGTGCAGGTTCTGATAACCGGTGTATGTCAGGACAGCATCGTTGTATTCCAGCATCAGGGAGATCGCCCCGACATTGTTACAATTGGTAACATCGATGGATACAACAATCCCGCCCGGACAACTGGTTACCGACCCGGCCGTCGTGGTGATGGTCTGGGCATGTATCATACCCGTCCAAAGCATCACGAACAATATGGGTATTATTTTTAACACCAAAGTTTTCATATCTAACATTTTTTAGTTAAACACGACCACTTTGATCACTTTCGAGTAGGTTTGACCATTGCTGGTTATCTCAATGTTCAACAAATAAATTCCAGGTCGAAGGTTGTCAGCTGTCATCTCTATCTCATGATTCCCCGATGAATAATTTGCTTCTGTGATAGTATTGACCAAGGTTCCTACCTGGTTGTATAGAGTCAGATTCACTTTACTCTCTTCTTTCAGGGTAAAGCCAATGGTGGTCTTGTAGTTGAACGGGTTGGGATAAACCGTGAGATACTTTGACGATAGTTGATCCATAATTCCGATAGGCGTCTGGATCTCCGGAATCTCAAGAGTAACCCCTCCGATTGCAATCGCAGAACCGTCCGCGAATTCGCAGTATTCAAAAAGTTCAAGAGCAATGTTTCCTGAGATGCCCTCTACATTCTTTGTTTTCATCTTCAGGGTAACGACGACATCATCATTGCCGTAGCTAATGGGGTTCAAGTCGCACCATGCCATTCTGAACAAACCATCTTCGGCATGGAAGATCAGCTCGGAGTTCCCATTGGAAAATTCGGCGCCGTTAATTTCGAGGTACTCCTCCGGATAGTAAAATCCCAGGGAGATCGCGCCTACCTGTGCGCCATTTTTGATCTTCACCGGCAGATCGAACTCGGTATAAGATGTTACCGGTATTATCCCTTTGTAAACCAGAACGACTGATGACTCTTTTTTGGCCGGTGCATAAGAGGCATTATTATCACCGAAACAGAGCATTTTCAGATCATTGGTTACATTGTTACCATTTACGACCAGATTGCTGTTATGGTAGAGCCAATCCCCTGCCGGGAATGAAGAGATTGATCCGGTATATCGTTTCATCACATACAGGGCATCGCTGGCATTCACAGTCTGGCTGAGATTGACATCAGAAGCAGCCAGTTTCATTCCTCCCATCGTGATAATATGGGCAAAATGATTCAGGATGCGAAGGGCGTCGGTTGAGTTGACCCCTCCCCAGAGCGCTGCGGGTGTGATGAACATCTGGTAATTACCGGAGGGAAATGAACTAAAGGCATATACCCCGGACGTATTGGTAGAGGTTGAAGTAATGGTTGTACCACCAAAGTTTTTAATCACCATCGATGCATTCTTAATGGGATAAGCTCCAACCCCTGTGTATATAACCGTACCGCTCATCAGGGTATTTGTTGTTGTCAGTGATACAACCTGGGCAAAGGGTGTGAAATACACACGACCTTTTGAAGCATCATCAGATTTATCGTATATCACATTTGCAATCATGGCTGAGTCGCCGGTACCCCAGTAGTTGTATCGTGCATCGATGTCATTTGTCCCGTTCTGGTATACCGCATATCCTCCATTGTCATAGAAGTTACAGGTATATGCAGTCGTGTTGCCAATGGTCGGCTGGCTGGTCCCTTCAATAAGGATCCCGTTATCAGTATTTGCAACAAATGAGGAGTTCTGAATAGCAATGGAAGCATTTTCCAGTTTCAGCCCGTCATCAGCAGATCCGGTAATCATGCATTCTTGCATCGTTGGTTGTGTAGTGCTCTGACAGAAAATATCATATACATTGCCTTTTTCAACTGCGCAGTATTTCAATGAAGAGGTAGCTCCGTATGCGTCACTCCTGTCATCAAAGAAAATACCTTCCCAATCTCCCGGTGTTTCCGAATCCGGCATAAAGGTAATGATGTTGCCTGAACTTCCTTCAGCATAGAGTTCTCCTCCATAATGCGTATAAGGAATATAAATTCCAACCTGTAGTTGTGTCCCTGAAGCGAACCTCAATGTATTTCCGGGTTCAATGGTTAAACGGCAAGTAGAACCGGCTTTACCAATTGTAATGTCTGAAAGAACCAGATACTCAACACCATCATTATAAAGGGTTCTGCTGTCTGTATAGTGGCCGCCTGACAGGGCAAACTTATTGGGTGTATTGCCGGTATATGTGTTGCCCGACAGGTGGGAATTACATGTCCAGTCAGTATAATATACCGGATAGCTGCCATTGTTCAGGAATTGCGAATTATGGATCTGGGGCGAGGAATTGACTTCCTTTATGCCATAATCAACAGCATTTCTGAAAATACTGTTATCAATGGTTGGCTGGCTGGTGGTGTTACAATAGAGGTTGTATTCATTCCCCTGTTCAACGATACAATAATCAAGAAAAGAAGTAGCTCCGTACGCGTCACTCCTGTCATCAAAGAAAATGCCTTCCCATCCACCCGGTGTATTGTTGTAAGCTTTAAATGTAATCAGGCTGTCGAATTTTCCATCAGCATTAAGCTCACCGCCGTAATGATTGTAAGGGATATAAGTGCCGACCTGGAGTTGTGTCAGGGGATCAAAATTAAGTGTTAACCCCGGTTCAACGGTTAAACGGCACGTGGTACCAGCTTTGCCTACAGTTATTGAGTTTAAAATATGGTAATCAATACCGTCATTTTGCAAGGTCCTGCTGCTTGTAATATGTCCTCCTGCATAACCAATCAGGTTAATCCCTTTCCCACTGTATGTATTGTTTGTTAGTGTCGGGGATGCAATCCAGTTTTCAAAATAGATCGGATACCTTCCAAAACCATAAAAGTCGCAGGATTCAAATGAACCATAAGAACTATAAAATTTAACTCCGTCAAGAACAGCATTCCGGATAGTCGAATTCATAACTTGTGCCTGGGTGGTACTGTAGAAATACATATTATAATCATTCCCTTTTTCCACAACACAGTAATCCATTACCGAGTTCCCACCGTACCAGTCACTATAATCGGTGAAATAAATTCCTTCCCATCCACCTACGCTGCCATTGTATGATGTGAAAGTGATCAGACTGTCGACCACTCCTATTGCATAAAGTTCTCCACCATAATGTGTATAAGGAATATATGTTCCCACCTGCAATTTTGATCCGGGAACAAATTTCACCGTATTTCCGGGTTCAATGGTCAACCGGCAGTTCGTTCCGCCATCACCAACAACAAGGTTGCCAAGCATGATATAGTCATAGGAAATGGAGTTCCAGGTTCGACTAAGATCCACATGACCTCCTTCTATTGCAATGCCGTTGTATGTGTTTGCTGTTACCGTTGGCGAACCGTCAGGCTCGTGAAAGGTAAAATTGGGAGATGGATAGTATAAACCATACAAGTTGTTATTGATGGTAGAAGAACTGTATGTGGGAACTGATGCAGGAGAAGTCATGTGGACTCCCGCCGTGCCATTGTATGACATGGTGCAGTTAATGAACGTTGGATTGGAATTCTCCAGGTATGCGCCGCTTTCAGAATTACCTCTCAATGAGGTGTTATCCAGGTTCACATGAGCTGAATTCAGCCTGATGCCGTGACTGTTGGCATTCCGGAGGGAGCAGTGCGACAGCAAAGGTTCGTTGGACTGGTTGCAGTAAAGGTTTGCATTATTGGATCCATAGCCGGCGCCTTCTATTACTGTATAGTAGAATTGGGAAGATACTGTGTTATCACTGTTCGGGTCAAAATAGATGCCATCCCACTCCCCGGTTCCGGTAGCATAATATTTGAATTTGACCGAGTCGGTCACATTCCCGTTGCAGATAACATTAGCCTGTCCTACGGTCAGCCCTGTCTCCGGGAGAAAAAGGATCTCAGTTCCTGCCTGGAACGTATGTGTCCCTGCGGTGAATGAGATGTCGGCAGTGGCCCAGTAAGGGCTCAATGCCTGGGTAAATGTGGTGATGGCATTCAGATTGCCGCTTAACTCGGTGCCGGGAGTGTAAAGGCTCAGGTCATGAAATACCGAATTGTAGGTAGTTTGTCCGGAGAGGATCACCTTGTATTGCAGGTATTGTCTGGTGAGGCCTACAATAATCGGGGAAGATGCGGTAAGAGCAGTCCAGTTGCCCCAGATCCCGCTACTGGGGGCGGTGCGGTAAGAGACCTGGCAATCTGCATACAGGCCGTTATAGGTGGCATTGAATAAAAGTGAATCGATGAGTCTTTCGTCGCCTAGTTCAAAGAAGGGATTGGAGACAAAAACGCCGTGAAGGACATAGTTGGCAGTGGGCGCAAGGCTTGCATACCGTGTATTATGGATAGGGTCGCCGGAAAGGTTCTCACCGCCTGCATGAAATACCAGGCCATCCCCCTGGAACGCCGCTCCGTCTTTGGTATAATCATACATCACGTTAGGGGATGTATTCCATGTGAGAGTCACCGCATCTGCATCTGCATAATAGACGGTATTGCTGAGAGTGCTATTGTTCTCGCCGGCCATAACAATGAGCAAGCCGTTTGTTACTACAGTAGAATGGTTGCTTAATGCAAGTGGCAGGGCTGTTTCCGTTGACCAAGAGCCGGGAGTGCCATTAGCATTTTCTGGTGTTGCAACATAAACAGTATTACCTTTAGTGCCCCCATTCGAGTATCCACCCAGAATATAAAGCCTGCTGTTATATGTTACCATGCTATGTTTATTCCGTGAGGTAAGTAGAGATGCACCTGCTGAGAATGCAGATAGGGTATTATCGGCAAGCACTTTGCAAAAAGAAAACGTATTAATAGCAGAAGTTTCGGTCAGCACACTCGCGCCTCCAGCTACATAAATATATCCATTCAGGTAAACTGCGGTATGCCCCCACCGGTTACCCGGCAGTGTTACAGCGGAAGTCTGCCATGTTCCGATTGTCCCATCGGTGTTGATGGAAGCATAATAGATGGTATTATAAACCTGTGAGCCATCCCTTCCACCCATGACATAAATGGTGTTGGTGCCAACAACGACTGCCGGATCTTTTAATGCCACCGGGAGAGAGTTTAATGTTGTCCAGCTCGTGATGCCCCCGCTTTGAATGGTCGCTTTATAAACCGAACTGGAGTAAGTCAGACCGTTGTAGCCACCTACAAGGAAAACATAATTGTCGTTCCATGTTACGGTCTTGTGACCGGAAAGCGTTTGTGGCAGAACAGTGGTAGTGAGCCAGGTACCAACATCAGTGGCTTTATTCTGGAGAGAAACATTGCCACCCGAAACCACCACATTGTTCAACACACCTTCGTTGAAATCTTCATCGGTAGTTTGAGTGAAACTCACCTGGGCGTTTAAGGTGTTAAAGCCCAATACAAAGAGGGAAATAATTCCCACAAGCAAAACTTTTCCTGAAAGTTTGCTTACCTGATAAAGTAAATCGTCTTTCATAATTTAAGAATTTAAGTTAAGTTAAATGATCGTTTTATGTGTCTTATAAATAAATATGTAAATGATAAAATGGGATTAAAGATACAATATTAAGGATGCAGAAGTCAAGTGTTAAAAAAAAAAACGAAAATTATTATATAAAGGTAGTCTATAGCATGAGGGAGGTGCAAGTTAATTCAGCCACAAAAACACTGTACCGACCTTACAAAAACACTCATTGCGCTTTTTTTCCTACTTTTATCTCTTTGAAATCAAAAGATTCGTTTATGAAGGTTTTCCTCATTTACATCCGCGACGAGGATTATTACAATATTCTTCCTGAAAAACTCAGGAGACCGGGAAACAGTGACCGTGTTGAGGTAATGGCTTTCCCGCCACTTGGCATCCAGACACTGGCGCCGGTAATCCGAAGCCATGGACACGAGGTAACCATGTTCGATACCTGCCATCCACAGATGAAAGAAGAGCACATTGAACAGGCAGTGAAAGAGGATAAACCCGATATACTTGCCCTTTCATTTCTTTCAACCACATCATACTTAGTCATGAAAAGCATGGCACAACGGCTGAAGAAGGCGGCGCCAAAAACGCCCATCATTGCCGGTGGCGCTTTCGCAACGGTGAATGCTGTTCAAATCCTGAATGATGCTCCATACATCGATTGCATAGGGAGAGGGGAAGGTGAGGAATTGATTCCTGAATACATTGACAACCCGGATAATTTGGAAATAGTGGGAGGCCTTACCTGGCGGTCGGGTAACGAAGTGATACACAACCCTGACCGTCCACTGATCAGGGACCTCGACCAGTTTCCATATCCCGACCGTAAAAGCTTACCTATCGAATATATCGAATCGATGCCACTGGATGTGCCGGCTGTCCTTTCGCTGGATCGCTTTTGCACCATGCAAACCACACGCGGGTGCCCCTTCAAATGTATCTATTGCGACATTCCATCGCTCGCACAAGGCAAATGGCGGAGCCGATCACCGGAGCATGTCCTGGGCGAGATGCAGCAACTAAATGATGAAGGTTACCGGTCGATCTACCTTACCGACGACCATTTCCTGATGCAACGTAAACGAATCGAGGCCATTTGCAAGGGTATCATCGACAGAAAACTGGAGTTTCATTGGGGATGCGAGGGCAGGGTAGATTCGCTGGCTGTTGAGGAATTCCCTTTGATGGTAAAGGCTAACTGCACTTTTCTTGCTTTTGGCGTGGAAGCCGGAACCCAGAAAGTGCTCGATCGTTTGAATAAAAACCAGACCATCGAACAAATCGAATATGCCTTAAAACAAGCCAAAAAAGATGGAATTGAAATGGCGCACGGCTTTTTCCTGATTGGTTCGCCGGATGAAACCTTTGAAGACATTCTGGAGAGTTTCCGGTTTGCCGCCCGCCTTAAACTTGACACATTTGGTTTTAACCGCCTATGCGCCTACCGTGGAACCCCATTATGGCAGGAATATGTGGACAGGGGCATTATCGATGATGAGCGCGACTGGCATAAATGGTTTAAATGCTCTGACATCGATCCAACAATTCTTCCGAGCGAAGTGGTTCACCAGGCAAGAAAAAAGGGATACATGAAGTTGTTTGGTTACCTGTTACTCCATCGTCCCGTAGCCACATTCAGGCTTCTTCGCAGGTTCGGCCGGTATATGACTGCCTCAGATATTTTCACATTGTTATGGAGCCCGTTTCGTAAAAAGGCTTTAACCAGAAAACCCGAACTTCCTGAATGGATGATTGAGCAAGGACTGGATGCACCGGTCAGGAAGGCTTGACACTAGAAGAAATCAGCAATTGTTATAACTACTCCATCGCTGTTTTTTACTTTTAAATCTTCTCCATCGAAAAAAATCACACACGACCCTGTTGGTGGGTCTAAAGGGTCATCATCATCTGATATTAGAACTTTTTCTCCAATTGAAAGAGCATCAGAAGGGCTTGTTGTGCGGATGCCGACCATGGCACTGCCTGTTTCAACCCTCATCACCTCTGTAGAATTACCAAAAAAGGCTATGTTTGCTGCCGGTCCATCCCCTGTAATGAGCTTCAGTTGATGGTCTGCTGTTCCAATTTTTTCTTCCCCACCTTTGAATAGTTCGATTTTTGTATCATAATGTGAAGCGGGAAGTATCAATTTACCATTCAATATGTTGATTTCAACATTTCCATTGATTTCCAATTTCTCTCCGGGACTTGTTATACCGATACCGACGTTGCCGCCTGTGCCGGGTTCAAAGAGTATATGTTTATTGGTAGCATCTCCCTTTACGTGCAGTATGCTGTTGGCGTTGGCGTTGCTATCGTCTTTGTTAATAGCTACTTGTGGATAGGCTGTTGCTACAACAAGCAGCATTGCCGTTGAGATAATTAAAAGTTTTTTTATTTTTCTTGGTTTTTAATGATTAATTTTTTTGTTAATGAATATTCTTTTGTACGAATGTGGCAGAAATAAATTTTTATGTTGTTTTAATAATCTGTTCAGGTTGCTTAGGAATACCATATGCCATTTGAATCATCCGGTTTAATGGATTCAACAAATTTCCATCTCCTCCGAATGATTTTTTCTTTTCTCAGATCCTTAACTTCGTGCAGCATTATTGCATCTTTTATTTCCCGTTTATGAATAAATGAACCTCCTTAACGTTTCGATATATCGATTGGATGCATTTGAAAGTTGAATGACTTCGGTAATTGCACTTCAAAGTTACGATGCGATATAAGGCATTTGCAAGTTATTCCAGCCATAAAAACACTCTCACAACCTTACAAAAACACTCACGAATAAAATCATAGTAATTAGTCAGTGCCGTAAGCCTGGAGCGCCTTCTTATATGGAAGCCAGAAAACTGCTCAGATTATCCTTCCTGGAAAGTTTAAGTTTTGTCCGGATACGGCTGCGGGTAACTTCTATACTCTTAAACGACCTGCCAGTGATGGCAGCAATTTCCTTTGTATTTAAATTCATTCTGAGAAAAGCGCAAATCCTCTGTTCCTGAGAACTTAACCCGGGATGCTTTTCAAATAATCGTTTATAAAAATCGGGATGAACCTGGGTAAACTGCATCTCAAATTCTTTCCAATTGCTTTGAGGGGCATCGATTCGCAATTCATTGACAATAGAACTCAGTTCATCGAAAGAAATATCAGGGGAATTCTGAATTTCTTTAAGTTCATCAATAATTCTTTTAATGAGCTCATTCTTCTGGTTTAAAAACATCATCTTGGAGGTAAGTTCACGTTTTTTACCGTCCAATTCTTTATGAATATCTTCCAGTTCCCGGAGATTTAACATTTGTCGTTGCCGATACAATATTTTTGCATCTTTCATTCGCCTGGACAGAAGCAGGATGACTATAATACTTAATAGGATACCAATAATAAGTGCAACGGAAGTTATATTACGGGTTTTAAGTTTTTGTTCCTGGAGCGATACCTTGTTTCTTAACAATTCATTCTCTTTTTCCTTTTTTTCATAATTATATCTTGCTTCAATCCTTTTGATCTCTTTTTGTTGATTGAAATAACGGATACTATCAGAAAGGGAATGGAATATTTTGTGCCATTTCAGGGCATCCCTTAACCTCCCCGATTTTTCATATGACTCAAACAGAACATAAGAAATTTCTTCTTGCAGTAAAATCAAATTCATCTCTCGTGTATATTGGTATGCTTCAAGTGAAAGTTTAATCGCTTTTTTTAAATCATTGTCTTGCAAATATGTTTTTGCCCGCCATAAATTAATATTGGCAATCAATGGTTTATTGTTGGTGTTCCTGGCAGTATCAAAGGCTATTTTAAAATGTTCTTTTGCTTTAATATTATTGTTCTCAATAAAGAAATACTTTCCCAGAAGAAAATTACACTCTGCAATAAATGGCCGGGAAGCAATTTCATTAGCAACTGCATGTATTTTCTGACAAAAATCATACGCTTTATCATTTTCACCCATATCAAGATACAGATCAGCAAGGTTGTAATACCTGATTACCAGTTGTGATTTTGTTTGACTGAGTTCTTCAATTTCCGTTGATTTTTTAATATATGATAGCGCTTTATCATATTCTTTTACCATCTTCATGACCACCCCAATATTCAACAATGCAGTAGAAACTGCTCTCTCATTATCTGCTTTTTCATAATAATCAAGGGCTTCTTCGAATAAACTGATCCCATCTTCAAGTTCACCCTGTTCACATAATAATATTCCCAGATTGATCTTTACATCAGATATCATTAAGCTGTCTCCTAGTGCATTAGCAATCTCAAAAGCCAGCAAATAGCAAGAATCTGCTGATTGGTAATTCCCCTGTCGCCTGTTAGTCAGACCACAGGCATTAAGTGCATCATACATACCGGGATTATCATCCGTTTTATAATAATTCATATAGGCGCCCTCAAACAGTTTCTTTGCTTCACTATAAGAATTATTAACATATCTTATATAGCCAATATCAAACATTGCCAGTCCGACAAATTCAGAGAAACCTGCTTTCAAGGCTAAATCAAGAGATCGTTGGTAGTAAATTTCAGCTCTGTTATACTCATCCTTGTAATAATAAATATTACCCGTATAGTTTAATGCCTGAATAACAGTTTCGATGTATGCTTTATTAATCTCCGGGATTTTATCATTAATCAGCTCAGCATCCAGTTTAAAATTGTTAAAAATAATATGGTAATAGTATATCGCTGAATCGGGCCTGGAGAAGTGAAGACTTCTTCCATTCCTAAGGATAGTATTTACAATGTTGGTGTCGGTAGCAGTTAAAACAGATTCTTCAGCATGGAGTTTTATCCCATAAAATGTGTAAACCAGGAATAAACAATATAGCAATTGGTGATATGTTTTTTTCAAAGCTTATTTTTTTCAGGTAAACTTTTCGTTTGATCCCTCGCTTAATAAATCCTTTTGACAAAGTAAATATAAAAAAATTTGAAAAGTGATTGATCCGTGCTTTCAGTTTAATATTATTATTAACATCTATGCCATCGCTTAAATCCACCCAGCCGTAACTTTATTCAAGTGAGTAGTGAACAAAAACGGTCGTCTTACGTTTTTTCCCTATCTTGCAACCTAAATCCCATCATCATGAAATACATCGGAGCCCATGTAAGCGCGGCGGGCGGCGTGGAGAATGCCCCTGTCAACGCACACGAGATCGGAGCGAAAGCGTTTGCACTCTTTACCAAAAATCAACGTCAATGGGTGGCGGCGCCATTGACGGAGGAAAACATCAATCGTTTTAAAGAGAACTGCGAAAAGTATGACTTCCCGGTGAAATATATCCTGCCTCACGACAGCTATCTGATCAACCTGGGAAACCCGGATCAGGCAGTGCTGCAAAAATCCCGAAACGCCTTTTTTGATGAGATCAAACGGTGCGAAGAGCTGGGTCTTGAACTCCTCAATTTCCATCCCGGAAGCACACTGAAAAAGATCACCGACGAAGCCTCCATGAAGCTGATCGCTGATTCGATCAACATGGCGCTGGATCGATCGAAAGGGATTACTGCCGTGATCGAAAACACAGCCGGACAGGGAACCAACCTGGGCTTTGAATTTGAACAGATCGCTTTTATGATCGATCACGTGAATGACAAAAGTCGCGTGGGTGTCTGCATCGACACCTGTCATGCCTTTGCCGCCGGATACGACCTGAGTACCGACCAGGGTTTTGACGAATCCTTTCATCATTTTGATGAGGTGATTGGTTTCAAATACCTCAGGGGATTGCACCTCAACGATGCCAAAAAGCCGTTGGGCAGCCGGATCGACCGTCACGAAAGCATCGGGAAAGGTATGATCGGCATTCAGGCATTTAAACGGATTATGCACGATCCCCGCTTCGACAACATGCCGCTGATCCTGGAGACACCGGATGAAAGTTTATGGGCGGAGGAGATCAAGTTGCTTTATAGTTTGTAGAGAACAGGTTGGACAAGTTGGACAGGTTGGACATTCGTCATTAAGGTCATTAGGGGAAATAGAAATCAGGAAAAATGAAGTACTCTAAAACGCTTAAAGAGCTGTTTGCGGGTATTACACTGAATGCCGAGGATCTGCTTTTTTTGGAGACCTTTCAGATTACGTATCTGCCAGATCGTGTCCCCAAAAAGGAGTTCGCTGCATTGCTTCGTGCATATCCGTTTATTCACCGGTACCTGGTCTCAAAATACTCTCCTATTGAGGATTTCATCAATGCGGTTTTAAAGGAAAACAAACCAATAAAAGAGATCAGTACTATTGATAAATATTGCCAGGAACTACTATGGGAAATTGCTGAGCTTATCGTTTACAACAAATACCCTGAAGTGTATGATGCAAAAACCAGGCTCAACTGGAAAATAACTGACATAACCTCAATCGCATCACTTAAAGGCAAGGTTGTGATTGATGCCGGTGCCGGAACAGGAAGGCTTGCTTTTATGGCAGCGCCATATGCCAAAACAGTATATGCCATCGAGCCTGCATCCGGTTTTCGCCGTTTTATCAGAGAAAAGGCAAAACAAGAGAAGGTGGAAAACCTTTATCCACTGGATGGCTTCCTTGATTCAATTCCTCTTCCGGATAATTCGGCAGATATATTAATGACATCCAATGCTATTGGCTGGAACCTGGAAGCTGAACTAAAGGAGATCGAGCGGGTGGTCAAGCCGGATGGCAGTGCAATTCATGCAACTCATCCTGTCAGAGCTTCCGATGGCAAAGCCGGGAATCCTTTTCATGAGGTTCTTACCTCTCCGCCATGGAATTATGTTTATTCTGAATCCCGTGATACGAATGGGTTGAAAATGAAGTACCATAAAATCATCAAGTAACGCAATGAGAAATAATGAATATGCCGGAAAAAGGGATATTGGAAATTCTACCCTCCCTAAATCTCCCGAGTTCTCAGCGATTTTTAAAGAGGTATTTATTTTAGTAAAACTATTATTTGAATCTGAAATCAAGTTTGAAGTCATAGAACCATGGGACTCTTGGATCTATGCCTTCGGAAATTAGTT
>JAFCGF010000024.1 GCA_017608295.1 Candidatus Woesearchaeota archaeon | reverse complement strand
TCTCTGTTGTAAATGAGTTAAAAAACTGGCTTGTGAAAATTGTTTTCGGGTATTTTGCTAACCCAACAGTGATTTTGCTGCCGGAAAAATGTTGAGTTGTTCACCAGACCCTAAGTATTGCCTAAAACATAAGCAATTGGCCCCCAGAACAACCGTGATAAAGAAAAGAAAAGCAAAAAAATGGTAACAGATAACTGGATATTTGCCGATGAAGTTTTCAGTATCTCATCCAGACTGGGCAATACAGGCAGAACAATTTTTATTGAGATCCAGCTGAGCAGAACCATGTAAAAGATTATTCCAAAGATTTTTACCCTTTCTTTATCAGAAAATAGTGTATCCATAGGAATTATTTATTCTTTTGCCGCTTTCAGTAATCTTACATATTTTTTCAGGAAGAATGTTTCTGTAAAATCAGCAAATCCATATTCGCTTAATATATGTTTCCAGTCTTTTTCAATAAAGTCAAAAGCATATTTACACTCAATGGTTTTAAAAACAAATCGGTGATGAACCGGCATTTTTGCCATATTGAATTCTGAAAAATCAAGCATATAAAACGAGCCTCCCGGCTTCAGGTGGTTGTAAACATTGTTTATGACTGTTTTTCTCACTTCATGAGGAAAGCCGTGGATTACAAAACTAATTAAGATCTTATCGAATTGCTGTTGCAGGTCGAATGGAATATCTGCTCTTTGCCTGATAAAACGAACCCGTTTATCTCCGGAGAAATTTCGGTTAAACTGTAGTTCCATGATTTCTGACACATCCAAACCGGTTATCCTCCCTTTTTCAGAGAGGTATGATGCCATCAACACGGCATTTCTCCCGGTACCGCATCCCAGATCCAGGATGATATCATCCGGTTGCACATTCATCTCATGTATAGCCCGGCGAATGAATCCGTTGTATAGTCCGAATGAGGCCAGGTTAATAAGCCTGTCGTAATGTTTTGATGTGAAGCGGGATAGTTCAACACCCGAATCCGGATAAATTTTAGTTTCCATAAATAGAGTCTATTTTCCTTTTTTAATTTGATAAAATATGCCTCGTTGCTGTCTGACAGGTTCAATTTTATCTTCTGATGCTAATACATCAAGATATTTATTTATTTCATTAACATGTAATCCTAATATTTTTACAAGATCATCAAGCGTGCATGGTCTCCTGGAAATCGTTTCTAGAATAGCCGATTCAGTATCCGAACGATATGATTTAATCTCTTTTCGCTCAGGAGATGCCGCAATGATCTCAACATGATCTAACTCCCAGAAATTTACAATTTTTTGCAATTCCTGTCTGCTTGCAGCTCTTAACCCGTCAATCACTCCTGGCCTGTCAAGAGTGTTTAATTGTATGCGTTCCGGCTTGATTTTTAGAAATGCTTCTTTAAGCAATTTTAAATTTTCCTTATCATGATTATATTCCGGTATAATAAGAACTTCCAGCCATATTTTTCCACTGTATTCCTTTCTAAATTGTACCAAACCGTTTATATAATCAGTTAGATCCAAAGAATGAAAAGGTCTGTTAATTTTTCTATATGCAATATCTGATGCTGCATCCAAAGAGGGGAGCACAAGGTCGGTTTTTAAGATTTCCTTTCTTACTTCTTTGTTGTTTAACAGGGTTCCGTTTGTAAGTAAGGCAAGAGAAATATCAGGATAATTTTTTTTTATAAATTCTATCACATCTCCAATGCGTGAATTAAGAGTTGGTTCACCGGATCCGGAAAAAGTAATGTAGTCAGGTGCAGGATTGTTGCTCATAAAATGTTTTAATTCCTCAATTACCTTATCGTAAGGAACATATTCTTTTCTTTCGGTTGTTAAATTGGTTGTGCGACCACATTCACAATAAATACAGTTTAATGAACATATTTTATGAGGGACAAGATCAACTCCGAGTGACATTCCCAAACGCCTCGACGGCACCGGTCCGAATAAATATTTATACATGATCTGCAAGTTAATTATTAATTTCTTATTATTTCTTACATCCGATTTTATAGATAAAAAACAGAGAGGACAAAATGATGACCATGAACAGGATAAAGAAGGGCTCAAACCCATACTGCTTGATGATCCATCCACTCAATAAAGGAAAAAGAGCCGGAAGAATATTACCGGCTCCGGCTATTCCTGCATATAACGCCCGGTTTTCGTTTCCGGAAATCTCTAACAAAACACCATTCATCGAAATACTGTAAGCCGTAAAGATGATGCCGCCGATAAAAAAGATACTGACGAATGAAGGCATACCGGAAGAGAGGAGTATAAATAATGGAAGAATGAAAGCCAGTACTGCACTCCCGTAAAGTAAATAGCGGTATTTATACTTCCCGGCCAGGGCGAATAATATAAAACCGGCTGCCACGCTTCCAATCACCTTGTACAGCAGAAACAATCCTGTGTCAGCACTCTGGGTGTGATAAAATTCTTTTGCATATAGAATGATGAATGGAAGCAACGCAATGCTGATTCCCATTGTATTGATAAATCCCAGGAAGTATCCCAACTTTCGGTTTTGCGTGATCTCTGTTTTTACCAGATGAAGAAAGTGCCCGGGGGATTTGACAGTCATCTTAGAAGGGATAACTTCTTTCAGGTTCCAAAAACCAAGCGAGGCAATGGACAGGGCTCCAAAAGCAATTAAAAACAGATATCCATAATTGACAGGATAATCCGATAAGATTAACACTTTTTTAGCAAGCAGTGCTGAAAAAAGCAATACAACTCCGGTAATGACCTGCTTTGAGGAAAAAAATGACTTCCGGGAATCCGGAATGACTGATTTGCCTAATATATCAGTATAACTTACATTGGCAAAAGCACCACCAAGGGAGAAAGCAGTGATCAATATAAAGATCATCCAGATGATATATTCCCCATTGATTAAGAATGAAAACAAAAGCAGGATTCCCAGACCCAGCAGGGACAGGATCCTGGAGTTAATTCCTAACAACAGAAATCTTTTTTTATAATGATAATTGCTGATAAACGGGGCAAAGAAGAGTTGTGTAAAACTAGACCCACCCAGCATGATAGCCGTCATGATTCCAATCTGAACTGCACTGCCGCCGGCATCAACCAACATGGCCGGAACCACAGTATCTACATCCATAAAATTTTGGGCAAGCGCTAAAAAACCAGCATGCCAGAGCAGGGAAAAAAAGTTGCGTTTTGATATAGCGGATGTTAAATGCATCTGGAAAGAATCCATTTTTGTGTTAAAACCCTGTTAAATAACCAGTAATCCCTATGATTAGCGCATAGATGATATTCACAGCTTTTACAGTAAAAAAACTTCGTTTTGATTCAGCAAGCAGAGGGAGCATCCCATGCCCGTCCTGCGATATTGAACTTGCTAATAGCACACTAAATGGAATGGTTCCCTGTGCAAATAGTGTCACAAAGATCAAATGTGGCCCTGATTCGGGAATGATCCCAACCAATACAGCTACAACAAGGACAACCAACATGTTATCTGTTAACCAAGTCTGAATGTCGATATAATTCAATAAAAAACTGAAAACCAAAAGGGTCCCGAATGTCCATAAAAATATCCGGGGAAGATGCATTTTTACGATATGTTCCCAAAGGTGCTTCTTCAGAAAATGTTCGGGGACACTTACAATAATAAACAGGGAAAAACCCGCTGTAATCAGGATGGTAAGCTTTATCCAGAGCTTTGAATCCCCGGCAAGTGTTCCTGTTAAAATGGCAGTAAGTAGAGATAAAATCAGAATGATCAAGAGCAAACGATACACCGAAGGCTTCAGTAATTGCTGCAGAAATTTATCCTTTTGAAAACATTTGCATTGGTCTTCTTCATGAAGAGGAAAACTTTTCTCTGATAAGCTCTTTAATATTTTCCCGGGCTTATAAACTTTATCAGTGATATATCCGGCAAAAATGCCGATAATAAAAATAATGGCTGTTAGTAAAATAGCTTGTTTTGGGAACATGGCAAACATCACAAAAGCTTCATCGCCACTGGTAGCGATCATTGCTGTTACGATGGCCCCAAACGAAAGGATGCGGTGTGAAAACAATGTAACTGCTGTAAAAGCGCCAAGGCAACCGGGTATTGCTCCTAATACCGCGGCAAATATGTATTGTTTCCATTTACTCCCTGCAATTGAATTTTTCCAGATGCCATTGGTTTGAACATTGACATACTCGATAACCAGCATCATCACAAAAACAAAGCCGGTGATCATGATGGCCTGTTTCAGGACATGAAAAATCTCAATCAGCATAGCTTAACTTTGTAATCTCACCCTCTTTGATGACAATAATCAGAACTCTTTCAGTTTCCCGTTCTGATAAGCGTTAAAAGCTTCTTTGACTGTCATTCCGCCTGCCCCAATGAATATTTTCAGGCCGGCTTTTTCAAGGACAGCCGCAGCATTTCCGCCAGGGCCGTTTCCGGTTATCAGTACATTGGCTTTCATCCCGAAGAGTTTTTGAGCAGTTTTAGGCCCCGCTCCATGAGCTTCGTTTTCTATTGCCCTGTTATCAAAATGGGCGAACTCATCTTTCTCTTCATCATACACCAGGAAAAATTCTGTTCTTCCAAATCGTGGATCCATTTGGGAGCCCCATGCTGTTCCCTTTGTTGTAAATGCAATTTTCATATTACTTATTTCAGATTAATATCTGTTTTATTTTATTCCAACTATCGATCATAATTTCTGTTAAATTATTCTCCGGATATTCAACGATTGTTTGCCCATTGGTCATTGCTCTGGTGAATGATTCATCATAGGGCAAATTTGAAATGTGAACGATATTTTCACTCGTTAAAAATTCTTCTATCTCTTTTGTTACTTGAGGGTTGATATCTGCCTTATTGATCATACATCCGGCTTTAATGTTAAATTTCTTCACCAGCATGTAAACCCGTTTTAGATCATGCAATCCTGAAACGGAAGGTTCAGTAACGAGAACTACAAAGTTTGCTCCTGACAGTGATGAAACAACCGGACATCCAATTCCCGGAGAGCCATCAACAAGAATATAATCCGTATGATTCTTTTCCGCGATCTGTTTGGCTTCATTTTTCACTTTAGCAACCAGTTTGCCTGAGTTGTCGGCGCCAATGCCCAGTTTGGCATGTATCATCGTGCTGCTAACTTTTGTTGTTGAAATATACCATTGGCCCACATTCTGATTTTTATTTGTTATCGCATCGGTTGGACAAACACGCGCACAATAGCCACAGCCTTCGCAATTCAATGGTTCAACTATATGTTGGTCATCAACTATCTGAATCGCATCAAAACGGCAAACATCGGCGCATTTTCCACACTGGGTGCATTTTTCCGGATCAATGACGGCTTTCTCACCACTGTAGAAATCTTCTGACCTGGCAAAATCGGGTTGCATGAGCAGATGCATATCGGCAGCATCAACATCACAGTCGGCAACCACAATATTTTTTCCGCCAAGAGTCGCAAAAGAGGCCGTAATAGAAGTTTTGCCTGTACCGCCTTTCCCGGAAATAATTACAATCTCTTTCATCCGGTTGTCTTGTTATCCGGTTTCACGTGCGTATTATCTTATCTTTAATATTCTCAAATTGCTTCCTCACTTCAGGGATCTGTTTGTAAATCAACTCACCGCGTGAGTATAATTCTGCTATACGACGGTCATTGGGTATGTTGGCAAGTACAATGATGTTCTCTTCTTTGCAATATTCCAGCACATCGTCATTGCCGATGCCCTGGCGATTGATCACCACGCCAAACTCTTTTTTTAACTCCAGCATTGTATCAACCGCCAGTTTCAGATCATGCAATCCAAATGGCGTTGGCTCTGTTACCAGGATCACAAAATCAGCATCTTTTGTTGCTTCAATAACCGGGCATGAAGTCCCCGGAGGTGAATCAAGGATTTTGATGATTTCACCGGAGAAGTGTTCTTCAATATAGTTGATTGTTTGAGAAATCAATGGAACTGCCTGTTCCTGGCCTATATCAAGCCTGCTTTCCACAAAGTTCAGATTCTCTTTTTGATAATGCCTGAGTTCACCCATCTTCTGTGGGATCATCGGCAGGGCAGAAGTGGGGCACAATTCCGAACAAGCGTAACAACTATGACACAATTCGGGAAAGACCATAATTGTCATACCCAACTGTATGATTGCGTGAAAATTACAAACTTCCTGACACAACCCGCACAACGTACATTTGTCCTCAATCCATTCGGGAATCATCTTGAACTTCTCTTCTTTAATGACCAGATCAGCTTTTATGAATAATCCCGAATTGGGTTCTTCTACATCTAAATCGACGAGGACAACCTTTTCAGTCTCTGCAAGCCAGGCAGCCAGGTTGGTTGACAGGGTTGTTTTACCCGTACCGCCCTTTCCACTTGCAATAGCTATTTTCATTGTAATCTCTCTTAATGATCACAAAGATTTTGACCTGTTTGCAACTGGCCTTTCAAATATTGTTCAACAAGTTTTTGCGGAGAATCGGAATCAACTCCAATACAAACTTCAATATTATTTTGAGTAAAAAGCTGTTGTGCTTTCATGCCCATACCGCCTGAAATAATTGCACTTACTCCATGTTCGGCTAAAAATCGGGGATATGTTCCCGGTTGATGTGCCGGTGGTGTGAGATATTTAATATTTGCGAAGTTTTGATTTTCAGTTTCAATAATTGCAAATTTCTCACAGTGTCCGAAATGTTGACATAATTTACCATCAATCGTTGGTATAGCAAATAATTTTTTCATATTACTTAGTATTTTTTAGTTAACAATTCTTCTCTTATCATAGTTATCCCGCATTCAGAACATTTTATCGGGGTGCATTTGATGCCTTGTTCCTTATAGAAACCATTCAGGGTCAGTATATTTCATAGCATGCTCTCCATAAGTAGATACAACTTTCCCTTCTACTTTAAAAGTAGATTTGTGTCCGTAGATCTTTGAAAAAATAACTTGATTTTCTTTATCTGCCACTCGAATCAGATTTGCATAGCTGATCTTGAATTTATAATCTATGCTTTTATTACATAACGGGCAAAAGAAATCAACTGCTTCTGATTTTCCTACATCAAAGCCATCACTCTTTTTACTTGAATAATTACCTAATTCCGTATGCAATAATACTAAGCCTTTTTCCCCTTTTTTATTCTTTGCTATAAGAATAATATCATCATCAATATTTAATGATAATTTACAATTTGGGCATAAATATTTTGTTTTCATCTTTTGTAAGATTTATGGTAATAATTCATTTTACAATAGCCATTTTCATGCAACAAATAACCGAATATTCCATTGCTTATTCTATAGTTTGATAAGGGTCCCAGACAACCAGAATCAATGCTCCATTTTTCGATTTGAAGGGGCCATGTTCTTCCCCCGCATAGAATATCTGGTAAGAACCGGTACTGTATACTTTGCCATCACTGGTGTAATCACCCTTAAGAACAAAATGTTGTTCGGTGGTTATATGAGAATGGGGTGCCATACTAAATCCTGTTGGTAATTTTAACAACACGGTCTTTGCGTTGTTTTCATCCCGCAGAACCTTTTGTTTTGTTTCATCGGGATATTCTTGTGCATCTTCCCAATGGTTATCATCAAATAAATTCATTAATTGTTTCATAATATTACTCCTCCCTATTTGGTATTAAGTAATTCTTCCCGAATCATGGTTGTTCCACATTCAGGACATTTTATCGAGGTGCATTTGATGCCTTGTTGATGGGGGATCTTTTCCCCGCATTTGGCACAAACACAAAATCCCCCGGGGCCGAAAGCGCCTCCTTTGTTTCTTCCTTTCCCCCCTCCACGTCCAGATCCCTGACCTGAGCCCGTGGGTCTGTTTTTTCCTGAGCTATTCATCTTCTAATAATTTAACTAATCTGATTTTTTGAATTGAGATAGTTGATCTTCCAGCATTTTTACCTTGTTCTTGAGGATATTGATCTCCTCTGCAATTCCAGATTCACCTGAATTTGGTTGATCAATCATACTCCCGCGGAAACCGACTCCTCCCCGGAAACTTTGTCTTTGCCCGCCATAGAGTCCTCTTCCAGATCCCTCTCTTCGTCCGAATCCATAGCCTCTTCCGCCTCCCGGGAAATTACCTCCTCTGAGTTGGCCCCCGGGAATATTTCTGTGTTCCACATTTTCATTGTCTGCGCAGAGTCCCATACGTCTGCCCGTTAATGGGCCTGCTCCTAAAGGCCCTGTTTTGTCATGTCCTGGCATAATTATCTCCTTTTTTTTTGGTTTATAAAACTATTTTTATTTATGATGTTACAACATTTGCCATGTCCAAACCCACCGGCCAGATTCAACAGGTTGTTTGAATGACACGAAGGACATTCAGTTATCAAATCTGTAAACCTTGATTTGAACATATGGCCACAATTCTGACATCGAATGATGTTGCGCCTGAAATGAACATTCCCCCCCTCGATGGTAAGCAACTTGCCCTGAATGATAAAATCAGCAATTTTTTTTCTGGATTTTTCAATAAGACGCGTAAAGGTAGAACGTGAAATTTCCATCTCCTCAGCTGCTTCAGCATGGGATAAACCTAATTGATCTGCAAGACGGAATGCTTCAAACTCATCCAGGGTTAACAGAATCTGTTCCAGGTCCTGTCCTTTTATTCCCAATGGTTTAAATTCCGAAAAGAGCGGTGGTTCATGAATAATTCGATTGCTTTGTGGTCGTGGCATAAATTAATTTTTCTGCAAAGATAATGCACATATGTGCAAAAAGCAAACTTTTTATCTGTTTTTTTGAAAAAATAATATGAGAACCGGCAAATAAACACTGATCACAATACCTGGTCTTATTTCAACGCAATAGTTATATCTTTTGTAGTTTTGTATAAAATCTATCTTATGAAGCTTTTTTTTGTTGACCTGTTGAAACTGTTTTTTCAGATCCTTTTTTTGCTGGGAGCTGTGCTGGTTGCCATCTGGTTTTACTTCCGTTTGAGGAAGAACCATGCTCCTGAGAGGCCTGAAGCAGAGAGTGATGGCCTGAAACTTATTCTCTCGGTAAAGCTTCAGGCCAGTGAGCGGCTGATCCTCTTTCTGGAAAGAATCTCACTAAACAGCCTGATCCTTCGCGTTCAGACCTCTGATATGACCGTGCCCCATGCTCAGAGTGCAATGATACGAACGGTACGAGAGGAGTTTGAGTACAACCAGTCGCAGCAACTATATGTTTCAGCACAAACCTGGGAGAAGATCCGCCAGGCCAAAGAAGAGACGATCCGGCTGATCAATACAGCCGCATCAAACTTGAAGGAAGAGGCCACATCACGGGATCTGGCAAGCGCTGTTTTACAACTCTATCTCAGTGAGAAGGTATCCCCTGTTGCAAATGCCATAGAAGCGATAAAAAATGAAATCAAATAGAAGTCTATTCCGGTGGATGCTGGTAGGGATAGTGCTTCTGTGCAAGATGATCTACGCCGGCTTTTGCCGAAAATGCCGGGCGTGTTATGCCTCTGATACCAGATCAGAAGCTACTTTCATTAATTTTGAGATCCCGGCAGGATTTTTTCCGCCTGCTGTAGCAATATGGGGCTGACCGCCACCGCCACCCGCTATTGCTTTAGCCAGTTCCCGAATGATCTGGCCGGCATTCATCTGTTTATTCTCTACCAGGGAATCCGACAAAGCTACAACCAGGTTGACTTTCCCATTTGATTCGGCTGCCAGGACAAGGAACAGATCCGGGATCTCGTTTCGCATCTCGAAAGCGAGACTCTTCATCGAATTCATGTCGAGGTCCACTTTTGTCCCGAGGAATGAAATTCCTTTAATCTCTTTCACCTCTCTCTTCAGGGCCTCTTTTACCTGTGCCAGCTTGAGTTTTTCAAATTCACCTGCGGCTTTTTTCAGTTGGAGGTTCTCCTCCTGAAGACTTTGCAATCCACGAAGGATATCCTTCGGGTTTTTCAGCGCATTGGAAACCTGATGCAGCAAATGCTCTTTTTCGTACATCAGATTTTCGGCTTTGGCTCCGGTGATTGCTTCCACGCGTCGAATCCCGGCGGCAATGGCGCTTTCGGAGAGGATCCGGAAAAGTCCGATCTGACCGGTTTCCGGCACATGAGTCCCCCCACAAAGTTCGGTGGAGAAATCTTCCCCAAAACGAATGACCCTGACCTGCTCTCCATACTTTTCTCCAAAGAGGGCGATAGCTCCCATCTCCTGCGCCTGTTCCGGGGAAATGGCCCGCTCCTCATACAGGGGGATGTTTTCCCGGATCTTTTGATTAACTAATCGTTCCACCTTTTCGATTTCTTCATCTGTCATTTTCGAGAAATGTGTAAAGTCAAACCGAATCCTGTTTTCATTCACCATCGATCCTTTCTGCCCGACATGAGCCCCCAGTATCTGCTTCAGGGCTGCGTGCAAGAGGTGTGTTGCCGAGTGGTTATCTGCCGTGAGCATTCGTTTATCTGCATCAACCTGAGCAATGATGATCCCGGCAGGATTGTTAAAGAGCGTTTTCGTCAGATGGATGATCTGCTCATTTTCAAGGATGGTATCGATGATTTCAATCTTTTCATCTCCTTTTATCAGCCAGCCCCTATCACCTGTCTGTCCGCCCGATTCAGCATAAAATGGAGTGGTAGCCAGTATGATCTGAAATGAATCACCCTCTTTCCCTTGTATACTGCGATACCTTGTTATTTCTGTTTCGATATTCAGCAGGTCGTATCCAATGAACTGAGTTAATCTACTCTCTTTCTTTAAAACTGTCCAGTTCCCGGTTTCGGTTTCGGCTGCCTTCCGGGAACGTGCTTTCTGTTCTTCCATCCCTTTATGGAAGCCCTCCATATCAACCGTCCAGCCAATCTCCCGGGCCATCAACCCGGTCAGGTCGACAGGGAATCCATAGGTGTCATAGAGTTCAAAAGCGAAGGCGCCGGAGATGATTCTAGATGCTGGATGCCGGATGCCGGATGCCGGATGCCGGATATATTTATCGAACTTTTGAATTCCGTTTTCAAGGGTCCTGAGAAAGGAACTCTCTTCTTCGCGGATTACGTTTTCAATCAACTGTTGCTGTGACTTCAATTCCGGGAATACCTCTCCCATCTGGTCGACGAGCACAGGGATCAGTTCAAACAAAAATGGTTTATGAAAGTTCAGAAAGACATATCCGTAACGTACAGCCCTGCGCAGAATCCGTCGGATCACATAGCCGGCTTTGTTGTTAGAGGGTAACTGGCCATCGGCAATGGCAAAAGCGATGGCACGAAGATGGTCTGCAACAACCCGCATAGCGATGTCGGCTTTGAGTTCCGGGCCATACGGGATCTTTGATTTGGCTGAGATGGCTTGAATGAGTGGCTGGAATATATCAGTATCGTAATTCGATGTTTTTCCCTGAAGCACCATGCAGAGGCGTTCAAATCCCATTCCCGTATCGACATGTTTGGAGGGAAGGGGAACCAGTTTCCCATCTGCCTGGCGGTTGAATTCAATAAAGACCAGGTTCCATACCTCAATCACAAGAGGATTATCTTTATTCACAAGCTCTCTCCCGGCAACCCGCTCCCTCTCTGTGTCGTCACGGAGATCAATATGAATCTCAGAACAGGGCCCACAAGGGCCTGTCTCTCCCATCTCCCAGAAGTTATCCTTTTTGGACTCAAAGAGAATCTGCTCCTCGGAAATGATCTCTTTCCAGCATGTATATGCTTCAATATCTTTTCCGAGTCCTTCGGATTTATCACCTTCAAAGACAGTTACATAAATGCGATTTTTGTCAATCTTGCAGACCTCTGTCAGCAATTCCCATCCCCATTCGATCGCCTCTTTCTTGAAATAATCACCAAACGACCAGTTGCCAAACATTTCAAACATAGTATGATGATAGGTGTCGTGTCCAACCTCTTCCAGGTCATTGTGTTTTCCGGAAACTCTCAGGCACTTTTGTGTGTTGGCCACCCGTTTATATTTCCCCTCCTTGTTTCCTAAAAAAATATCCTTGAACTGATTCATCCCGGCGTTAGTAAACATAAGCGTTGGATCGTTTTTGATCACCATGGGAGCGCTGGGAACGATATGATGTTGTTTCGACTTGAAAAAGTCAAGAAAGGTTTGTCGTACTGTGGATGAGTCCATTTATTGTGAAGATTACCAAGAGATTAACAAATGTTAACAAAATTTCGACCAGGAAACAGATCACAAAGTTAATTATTTACTTAATTTTGCACATATTAGCCCCATTGTTTTAAATAATTCGTCACATCTTTATCAATGAGTAAGGTTAAATACCGTTTCAATAAACACTCGTTAACATTTGACAAGGTTCAGACTACCTTAAGAAAGAGGTTGCTGGTCTTTTTGTCGCACTTCAGTACAGCACTGGTTTTTGCTGCTGTGATCCTTGTCCTGATTTACAATTTCGTTGATTCCCCGAAAGAGAAAGCCCAGAAGAGAGAAATCGCTCACCTGCAGCTTCAGTATGAGATCCTGAATGATCAACTGGATAAATATACTACTGTTCTGAAAGATTTGCAGGAGAGAGATGATAATATTTACCGGGTGATTTTTGAGGCCGAGCCTATTCCCTCTTCTGTGCGGGAGGCAGGAATCGGCGGCATTGACCGGTATGAGCGGCTCAAGGGATATACCAATTCCGAGATCATGATCGAGACACACAAGAAGATAGACAAGATCATGGGCCAACTCTATGTTCAGTCAAAGTCGTTGGATGAGGTCTTTTCCATGGCCTTGAATAAAGAGAAGATGCTGGCCAGTATCCCTGCCATTCAGCCTGTCAGCAATAAAGATCTGACACGGATTGCCTCCTATTTCGGATATCGTATGGATCCGTTTTACAAAGTCAAGAAATTCCACGAGGGCGTAGATTTTACAGCGCCAATTGGGATTGAGATTTATGCCTCCGGAAACGGAGTTGTTACCAAAGCAGGCAGAAGCAGAGGAGGGTATGGCAAACATGTTATTCTGGATCATGGATACAGCTATACCACAATATATGCGCATATGTCTGAAATCCTGGTTAAAAAAGGACAAAAGGTCAAACGAGGCCAGGTGATCGGATATGTTGGCAGTACCGGAAAATCAACGGCGCCTCACCTTCATTATGAGGTTCGGAAAAATGGCCGGGCAATCAATCCCATCTATTTCTTTTACAATGATATCACTCCTGAGCAGTTTGAGATGATGCTTAAGCTCTCAGCCCGCCCTTCACAATCAATGGATTAATTAAGCATACATCCCGATGCTTAAACCGGATAAAAGAATCGAAAAACTCTATTACTCGATCGGAGAAGTTGCCGAGTTGTTTGAAGTCAATCCCTCCCTGATCAGGTTCTGGGAGAAGGAGTTCGACATACTGAAGCCCAGGAAAAACAAAAAAGGGAACAGACAGTTTGCCAAAGAGGACCTGGATATTCTCCGAATGATTTACCACCTGGTTAAAGAGCGTGGATATACTCTCCAGGGAGCGAAAGACAAAATCCGTCAAAACAGGGAAAATATAGCCAGAGATGTTGAAATTGTGGATACTCTGACCCACTTGAAAACGTTTTTGCTCGAAATGAAGAAAGACCTGTAGTTGTTTTGAAGGACTCCTTTTTTGAATCAGTTTACCATATTGTCCGGCAGATTCCTCATGGCCGGGTAACCTCGTATGGAGCGATAGCCGAATACCTGGGTAGTCGTAGTTCAGCGCGAATGGTTGGATGGGCGATGAACTCTTCGCATACACAAGAGATAAATGTTCCGGCTCATCGCGTGGTAAACCGGCTCGGCATGCTGACAGGCAAATGCCATTTTGGCGCTCCGGATATTATGGAACAGTTGTTGACCAGTGAGGGAATTACTGTGGAGAATGATAGAATTATTGACTTTGAGAAACATTTCTGGAACCCCCGGATTGAATTAGGAATTAAGAATTACGAATACCCCCAAACCCCCTGAAGGGGACTTGCTCCTCCCTTTGGGAGGAATAGACTGCGAAGCAGAGTAAGTCCCCTTCAGGGGATTTAGGGGTAAAAATGAATAATGACCAATGACTGAAATACGAAATATGAAAATAACTAAAGATAAAGTATTAGCTGCCCTGGGACATGTCATGGATCCGGATCTCGGAAAAGACCTGGTGACATTGAACATGATCGATGATATCAAGATTCAGGGAAAGAAGATCTCTTTCAAACTCGTATTGACTACTCCTGCCTGTCCGTTGAAGAATGAGCTTCGGCAGGCCTGTATTGATGAGATCCACCGGCACATCGGGAAGGATCTGGAGGTGGAAGTTGAGCTCACTTCACGCGTTACCACCCGGCGAAAGGAGACAGATGAAGTATTGAAAAATGTAAAGAATATCATTGCCGTCGGATCGGGGAAGGGAGGTGTAGGAAAGTCTACGATTGCGGTGAACCTGGCCGTTGCCCTGGCAAGAACAGGCGCCCGGGTTGGATTGATCGATGCCGACATTTACGGTCCTTCAATTCCCATCATGTTTGGCCTGGTGGATCATCGTCCTTCAGGGCAGGAGAAAGGAGAGAAGATGGTCATCACTCCGGTAGAGAAATATGGTTTGAAACTGATCTCCATTGGATTTTTTGTGGATCAATCGAAAGCGCTTATCTGGCGTGGGCCTATGGCTTCCAAAGCTCTCAGCCAACTTTTTACCGATGTGGAGTGGGGTGAATTGGATTACATGGTGATCGATCTACCCCCGGGAACAGGCGATATCCCGCTCACATTGATCCAGGATTTCCCGGTAACCGGTTTGATCATCGTAAGCACTCCTCAGCAGCTTGCCCTGGCTGATGTCCGCAAAGCAGCCGATATGTTCATGCACGACCAGATCCGAATTCCCATCCTGGGCCTGGTAGAGAATATGTCCTATTTCATTCCTCCGGATGATCCGAAGAAAAAATATTATATCTTCGGTGAAACAGGAGGTAAAAAATTCTCGGATGAACTGAATATTAACTTCTTGGGTCAAATCCCGATCGTACCGGAGATCACAGAATCCGGAGACACCGGTACGCCTGTCGCAACCGATCCAGGCACGCCCGTAACAGCGGTATTTGACGAGCTGGCATCACGTGTAGCTCAGCAGGTAGCGATCAGCAACGCCATCCGGGAAACCTTTCAACCTTAATCCCTAATCGCTAATCGCTAATCCCTTTTTTACTATTTTTGCAACCCAAAAGAAATTTATACCTATGTCAACAAAAGAAGAACTCGAGAAGAAAGTTAAAAATGTACTGGAACAGATCCGTCCCTATCTACAGGCAGATGGCGGAGATGTAGAATTTGTAGAACTGTCGGATGATAAGATCGTCAGTGTTCGCCTTACCGGAATGTGTGGCAATTGTCCTCACAGCCAGATGACTCTGAAAAACGGTATTGAGACTGCCATGATCAAAGCAGTTCCGGAGATAAAATCTGTGGAATCCGCCGTTCTGTAGGGGCGACATTCTCACCCCAGGTACCGTGCCACGATCGGTATCCTGCGCCCCATCCCAAATGCTTTTGGGGAAACGCGTAAGATCGGTGGCGACTGATTCCGCTTCCATTCGCTGGTGTTCACCAGTCGCAGGATCCGTTTGACAATCTTCGGATCAAATCCCATTCCGATCAACTCTTTGGGCCCCTTTTGATGTTCAATATATTGAAAAAGGATCTCATCCAGGATCGCATAGTCGGGGAGTGAATCGGAGTCCTTCTGGTCTGGTCTCAGTTCGGCAGATGGAGGTTTCAGAATGGTGTTTTCAGGAATGATCTCCTGTTCACGATTGATATATCCTGCCAGTTCACAGACCTGGGTTTTGTAAACATCTCCCAATACGGAAATTCCTCCGCACATATCCCCATAAATGGTCCCATACCCAACCGCAGCCTCACTCTTATTGCTTGTGTTCAGAAGAATGTAGCCAAATTTATTGGCCATTGCCATCAGGATCACGGCTCTGACTCTTGCCTGAATGTTCTCTTCGGTCAGGTTAACCGGGAGGCCTTGAAAAAGCGGATCCAGTGTGCTTTCAAATGCGTTGAATGCATCATCAATGGAGATGATATCATATGATACCTGAACATTCTCTGCCAGATCCCGGGCATCGTTGATGCTGTGTTGAGAGGAATACCGTGAAGGGAGTAAGAGCGCTTTGATGTTCCCCCTCCCCAAAGCCTCTGTAGCAAGTACCAGGGTAACGGCCGAATCGATCCCGCCACTCAAACCTAAAATCGCTTTTGAAAATCCCATCTTGTGAAAATAGTCCCGGATACCCATGATGAGGGCGGAGTAAATCGAAGAGATGCTGGATGCTGGATACTGGATACTGGACATTACCCCCAAACCCCCTAAAGGGGGCTTATTCCCCTCCCTTGTTGGGGAGAGCCTGTCCCGAGAACTCGGGAGGATAGGGGAGGGGTAGATGTCCGGATGGTTTGTAACTTTTTCCAGATCAAACACCTTCAGGTCTTCCCTGAACATATTAAGTTCGTCAACGATGGTTCCGCCGGGTGCCACTACCATTGAATCCCCATCGAATAGCAATTCCGTTTGCCCGCCAACCTGGTTGACATAGAAGAGGGGCAGGCTGTATTTCTTAGCATTTTGCGAGAGAACATCTCTGCGGATGGCCGGTTGCATGTAATGAAACGGAGAGGCTGAGATGTTGATGATCACATCGGGGTGGAGCTTGATGAGTTCATCCATCGGGGTTCTGATATACAATGGGTGATCATCGGCATTCCAGAGATCTTCACATATGGTAAGGGCAAACCGGGTTCCCTGATACTCAACCAGCTGATAAGGCAACCGGTTTGGCTCGAAATACCTGTATTCGTCGAACACATCGTAATTCGGCAACAGTGTTTTATGAGCGATCCCCAGAACCTTTCCCCCGGACAGAAAATAGGCTGAATTGTAGAGTGGTTTTCCTCTCTTGCCGGGATTTTTTGAAGGCGCTCCAACGATAGCAGCTATATCGGTACAGGAATGAGCGATTGATTGGATTGCCAGATCACATTTTTTAATGAAGTCGTCAAACTCCAGGAAGTCCCGGGGCGGGTATCCACAAACAGAGAGTTCGGCAAAGATAACCAGATCAGCCCCATCTCTTCCGGCCTGTTGAATCGCATCCCGGATCAGGCCGATATTGTGATCAAAATCGCCGACAATGTAATTCCGTTGTGCGAGAGCTATTTTCATCGGGGTTGTTAAAACAGGACGCCCAGGTTCAATTCGACGAAGTTCAACAGCGCTTTTTGGTTGAAGTCAGTATGTTTATTTGTGCTCTTCAGGATATTGTTCAGCCCATTGCTGTAATTCACGCCAAAAAAGATCCGGGTGTTTTCATCCAGGTGGTATTCCAGTCCGATCCCGAAGAGCACCGCTTGCCGGATTAACGTTGTTTCGGAGTTGATATTTGTATTCTCTTCAATGGGTTCCCCTCCACTTTCCGGTTCAAACTTCTCACGTGCTTTGGCGCTGAGGCGGAATCCTGTGGAAAAACCGATCTGGCCAAAGAAAGAGAACTTCCCGAATGGATTTGTTCGCAGCTTGATCATGTAAGGAATGTCCAGGTAAAAGAACTTGTATTTCCGGCTCATTTGACCTAAGGATGTCGTCGTATCGTAGGTTAAAGAGTCAGCGTATGTCAACTTGCCATTCAGAAAAGCAAAGTTAAATCCGGTTGAGAAGGCATAGTTTTTCGCGAAGTAGAGATCGGCAACCAGACCGATTGTAGCTGCCCAGGTGACACCATCATAACTGTAATGCTTCGTTTCAGGCGCCATCCAGGAGATGTTGGGGGCGGCCTTGATGCCAAGCTTAACGGGGGAGTCCTGGGTAATCTGGCCAATGGTACAGGAGAGCCCGAGAAATATGATAGAGAAGATGATACAGATCCTTTTCATACGCGTGATTTTTCTGCATTAATTTCTTGAATAAAGCAAAAATATAACATTTGATTGTAGATTTGTTCACAGGATTTCGTGAAATATAATAAAGTTATTCACGTTTTGGGAACAAAGGAAAAGACAAATATGAAAAGGCTTCTCATCTCTTTTTTTATGCTGTTGTTAATAGCAACAGCCTGTAACTGGTCAAAATCAAGATTGGATATCGATGTTTCGCATATCCCTCCCGAAGAGGTCAACATCTATCGGTATGATCAGGCTCTTTTCGATATCCCGTTAGATCAGTTGCCCGAAGGACTTGAAGAGATCAAACCGGAGTTTCTCTTTTTTCTGGATACAGACCTGACGGATTCTGCCAGGATCAACAACCTGAAAGAGTACATGACCCATGTGCGTACCGTTGAGTTCTATCAGGAAGTTTGCAGGAAATACCCTGATCTGCCTTTGCTGGAAACAGAGCTGACGGATGCTTTCCGGCATTTGAAATACTATTATCCTGATATCCGGATCCCACGGGTTTATACCTATATCTCCGGAGGAGAATATGATGCGCCGGTCCAATTTGTCGATAGTGTTTTGCTGATAGCCCTGGATTCATACCTGGGAGTTGGATTTAAACCGTATGCAGCAGATCGCATTCCTGTATACAGGATGCAACGGATGGTGGAAGAGAATATTCTCCCTGACTGTATCCGGGCCATGCAGGTGTCATTGTATCCGGTACAATATCCGGGAAACACGTTGCTTGACCAGATGGTTGATGCGGGGAAGCGAGTCTATCTCATCGACGCAGTAATTCCCGCTTATCCCGACAGATATAAGATTGGCTATACGGAGGATCAGATGGATTGGGCGACAGCCAACGAAGCCCATGTGTGGTCGGCGATCATTGAAAACCAGTTGCTTTACTCTTCATATGGCACTACTATCCGGGCATTTCTTGCCGATGGGCCTTTCACAGCTGATTTCTCTTCAGAGTCGCCTCCGCGCCTGGGAGAGTACCTGGGATGGCAGATCGTTAAGGCCTTTATGGAAGAGAATCCGGATATCACGATGGAGGAGCTGATCAACGAAACGGATGCCCAGAAAATTCTGACGGGATCAAAATACAAACCGAAGAAATAATTTCCTGCGGAAATATCTCCTCTTTTTGTTAATAAAAAGTTGAAGGGAAGGTATAACCTTTTACCCCCTAACCCGATTAATGGCAGGTTAACACAGATAGTATGCTGGTGAAAACATTCGGTTGTGCCTTGTATGGTGTACATGCCATCACCATTACGGTGGAGGTGAGTATTGACATAGGTGTCAATTTTTCGATGGTTGGACTTCCCGACAATGCTGTGAAGGAGAGCCAGCAACGGATCGATTCCGCGATGCGCAGCGTGGGGTTGAAGATACCCGGGAAGAAGATCGTGATCAATATGGCTCCGGCCGATATCCGGAAGGAGGGATCTTCCTACGACCTGACTATCGCGGTAGGGATCCTTGCCGCGAATGAGCATCTGAAACCTGATCATGTGGGAGCGTATGTCATCATGGGAGAGCTCTCTCTGGATGGGACCATCCGGCCTGTCAAGGGCGCACTGCCTATTGCGATCGAGGCGCAAAAGAGAAAATTCAAGGGAGTGATCCTTCCCCGGCAGAATGCACCGGAAGCTGCTGTGGTCAATGGACTGGAGGTTTATGGCGTAGAGCATTTACGTGAGGTGCTGGAATTCTTGAATGGGGAGCTCTCTCTTCAGCCGGTTATTGTTGATTGTCAGAAGGAGTTTTTGAACCGGGCTGAAGCGTATGAGCATGATTTTTCAGAAGTAAAGGGACAGGTGAACATCAAACGTGCGCTTGAAATCGCGGCTGCAGGGGGGCACAATGTCATCCTGATCGGACCTCCCGGATCAGGGAAAACAATGCTGGCAAAGCGGTTGCCTTCTATCCTGCCTCCATTCAATCTGCAGGAGGCGCTGGAGACAACAAAGATCCACTCCGTTGCCGGGAAAATGAGAATGCATCAATCATTGGTCTCCGTGAGGCCATTTCGTTCGCCACACCATACAATCTCCGATGTCGCTCTGGTAGGCGGAGGCGGGATTCCCCAGCCAGGGGAGATCTCCCTGGCTCATAACGGAGTATTGTTTCTGGATGAACTGCCCGAGTTCAAGCGGACTGTCCTGGAAGTGTTAAGGCAGCCGATGGAAGATAGAGTTGTCACCATCTCCAGGGCCCGGATGAGTGTGGATTTCCCGGCAAGTTTTATGCTTATTGCAGCGATGAACCCCTGTCCTTGTGGCTACTACAACCATCCGAAAATCGAATGCAAATGTGGCTCGGGAATCGTGCAGAAATATTTAAACAGGATCTCCGGCCCCCTCTTCGACCGGATCGATATCCATGTGGAGGTGATCCCGGTTCCATTCAACGAGTTGAGCGATTCAAGGCAATCGGAGACAAGTTCCAGCATCCGGGAGCGTGTGATTTCCGCCAGACAGATTCAACAAAAGCGCTACGAAGGGATTCAAAAGACATATAGCAACGCGCAAATGACAGTTAAAATCCAGCGGAAATATTGTCCTCTCGATGAGAATTGTAATCAGATCCTGAAGAACGCCATGGAGAAACTGGGGCTATCGGCGCGTGCCTTTGACCGGATCATCAAAGTATCACGTACCATCGCCGACCTGGAACAAGCGAAAGATATTCTGCCGGCACACCTTGCCGAAGCGATCAACTACCGTTCGCTTGACCGGGATAACTGGGGGGATTGAGAAATTTTATTTAAAATCTGGTTATCAAGGCTACATTCTGAAATTGTTCTAACTCATTACCTTCCATAAAGACTGTATCACCACCAAAAGCAAGATTGAGTTCAATCATTTCGTCAATGATATCATCCACAATGCCTTTTTGGTCATTTTCAAAACTTTCAACAAGCACTATTTTGTTGTCAACCAATAATGCAGGTTGGAAAAATTCCTTTTTCACGAAAAGCGTTTGTCCCCTGCCTTGCTGAAGGGCATTCCATATTTTATTATAATCACTTAAAAATCTGCCTTTGGAAATGGCTTTTTCCAGTTCCGCGATTCGGGCTGCTTGTTTTTCCTTTACAATGGCTTGCATGTCTTTCCACGCATCTGCAACGATATGGTATGGTTCTTCATCGTCCCTGTTCCTATTGATATGTCCGATGATCAGATCCTTTTTATCGGCTATTTTTTGATAATGACTAAAATTTCTGGTTTCAGTAGCCAACAGAATGGGCAAAGGGTTTTCTTTGATTGTCGCCAAAACTAATTTATCCACTCTGTTGAAAAATTCTTCAATCAGGTTATCCTGCCCTTTTGCATTAGAGAGTCTAATTTTATCTGTTGTGTAGAGTGTATTTTTTATCGGGAAATTTCCTTTGAATTCCTGCACCACCTGATCATTATATGCTTCGATCAATCGTGCATTTTGACGACTTAGTACCAGTATATAATAGCCGGCTTCCTGGTGCATGGCTCTCACAAGGTCTCTCGTGGCAAATGTATTATCAATGATCACTCTGTCTCCCACTTCGATGAGCATTCTTGTATAGTCAGCGAAATCGGCATTTACAAATAACACAAGGCTTTCCAAATTGTAATTGTGGTCAATGGTATCTGCAAGATTCTTCAGTTTTTCAATAATAGAACCGGCAAAACGCTTATCGTAATCATTCAACAAACGCTCTTCAGCTTCTTTAACCAGGTTTTTAAGTGTAATAGCGTCTTTCTGATTGTCAGGTTTCGTTCGATGTGTATTCAGAATAATGGATACACATCCTTCAGACTGAATGTCTTTGACTTTTTTAAACAACTGATTCATCATGTTTGATGTTTATTTTTTGTGCACCGAATGGTAAATATAGAAAAATTCATTGAATCAATGGCTCTGTTTCATCGGAATAATCAGTCAACGATTACATAAAAACTTTCACACCATCAAAAACCAACTTTTTTCAATAATTTGCACCCGAAACCTCTAATCACCCCCAACAAATGTTAATCTCCAACCTTTCCCACTTCCTCGATGAATACGGTAACATCGCAAAAGAGATGCTCAAAGCCGGCAGAGAGACCGCCAGCTTCCTTGCCCTGATAGTAGATACAGCCACAAAAGATTATGAACCGCCAATAAAAGCAACCGAGATCAGGTGCCTTCAAAAGAAATGCAATGGAACCATCGAACTGGCAATTGATCAGGACGATGAAGCCATTGAATGGTGGTGCACTGATTGTGATGAAGCTGGCAGGATCAGCGGATGGCAGGGGACGAAGTGGAATAACAGGAAATAGTCACACATAGGCAATCCTTGTTTTTTTGGGGCATAGGATGGATCAGGATGGACGATCGGATTTGGTGTGGATTAGGCAGTAGATGTGGGACTGCGTGCGATCAGGGGCTTAAAAAACTAATGTGGATGATGTTGATGTTTTTCTTGGTAACTTGCGGAAGTATAATCTATGATTATTCAATCTTGAATCCTGAAAGTGTCAAACAATGAATACTGAACAAATACAAGTATTATCAAGACCAAGACATCTCAGATATATCTTTTTCATCGATGAAAGTTATAAATATGATGACTTAGTATCCCTTATAAACAGAAATCAACGATTCTGGGGAGGGAGATATAATCCTATTATCCCCGTGGCAGAAAAAGTAATTCAGAAAGAATATCTTGAAGTTCTTAAATACTACGATCCAGATTATATTTTTTATTCAAAGACTATTGATGTTGAGTTTTTGAAACAACTTCGGTTATTTAATCCTAGTGGATATTATTGTCTTGATGAAAAACCACCAAGAGAAACAATAACGGGAGTTGATACCTTCAACTTATTTTCCCAGTTTCCAGATTATTGGTTTTCTCGATTTATAAATAAAGTTAAGATTGTTTATAAGCCTGACTTGGTGGGTACGGAAAACCCATTATTTGATTTCTATAAGATAAACTTTGGCATTGGAATAAATAGGACTCATAGCTATGATGAAATAATCAACAAAAAAGAGATCATTTACATTGACGAAGCTAACATTTCTTCGATAAATAAACTTATTTGTGAGCAAAAACCAATAAATCAGGCACATTTAGCTAGACAAAATCTAAACACAAGAATATTACGAAGCGAGAAGTCTTTCCCTCACAATTCCGTTGAACTAGTTATAGCAAGAGATAAATCTTCAATTACCGACTTACTATATTTTTGGAATCGACAATTATTTGAGTGTGGCAATGTCATATATTCAACTATTGAAGAAATAAATATACTTGTTGGGGAAGAATATTTCGGCAAGCTACTTTCTTTAATGAGTATCGAAAATCCAATATATGTTGTTTCAACATCGTTAACAAAATCAGAGCTTGAAACAATAATTGAAACTAAGCTAAAAAGCATTTCATTCTACAAAAGTTTTACTTACAAGGATGTTAAGAATTTTCCCTTTGAGATTATGGATGCAAATGGATTGATTGAAAGAAATTTTGGTGAAACACAATCGATTCAGATATTTTCTTCCAACAATGGAATATATTTCATTCCAAAATTAAGTTTTACTGAAAAGCTGGAATATTACCCTCAACAATACGCAATAGATATACAGCTAAAAAAATCTACAAGCGATTATCGAAACAATATTAAATTCCCATATAACACAGATACAGAATTTCTATTCAGGGACGTTAAAGGTAGAATCAACAGAATCAGAGATATTTCGATAATAATTCACAATCAAATCAATACAACGGCAACACTTGATGTCAACATTTCTTCTTTTAGGAATCTGATTCGACAAATTACACATCATCCTATAATAGATGGTGATAAAACAACGACAAAATACATTGATTCTGGATTTAATGACAATAGTAATAAACTAGCAGCTTTTATTAAGCTTTTTGATAATAATTTTAGTACAATATCTGATTTCTTTTCAGATAAATTTTGGGTGGGTATTTTTGAGCATCTTTCAACAAATGATATGGTTGCAGGCGAGGCAATATCATTTGAAGAGATTAAGACAAGATGTATTGACGTGTTGTCTGAAAAGAAAATTAAACTTGAGGAAAAAGAGAAAACAGTTCACAATGAAGAAAATTTGTCAATTGGGCTTAAAAGAACCATACAAGAACTTTGCAATTTTAGGGTTTTATTAAAAGGATTCAAACTGAAATGTATCAATTGTTCATCTGCATTTTGGTACCATATCGAAGAAGTTGGAGATACGATCAAATGTAAGGGTTGTCTTCAGAGATTTGAATTACCTATTGAACCTAACTTTTCATATAAGTTAAATGACCTAATAAGAAACAATCTTTTTCAACCTGATTCACAAAGGGATGGAAATCTAACTGTGATTAGGACACTCGTCCTTTTGAAGGATCAATCCAGAAATGCGTTTGAATATACGCCACAATTAGACCTTTTCACTAACTATTATTCGAAAAAACCAGAGTCCGAAATTGACATTGTGTGTTTAGTTGATGGATTGCTGATCATCGGTGAAGCCAAGCATAACAGCGAGAGATTCTCTGAAAATGGAAATAAATGTTTAAAATCATTGGTTGAAGTTGCCAAAGCCATTCATCCTGACAAGATTGTTCTTAGTTGTTATATAGACAAGTATAGAAGACTGGAAAAAGCGAAACAAGGGCTAATACATCTTTTTAACAAATGGGAATATGAACCTGAAATCGAAACTTTCATTTTATCCCCGCCTGATTATTTTCATTTGGACTCTCACAGGTATTTTTGGCATTAGGTGATTGTTGTTACGAAAATAATTCAACAAAAAAACCAGGATATGAAAAATATGTGGCAAATGCAGGATAGGAAGATTAACTTTTCTAATTGAAAACTAATAAGAATAAAATCCAACCTAATGACCAAAGCTGAAATAATTGAAAAGATCGTAGCCCAAACAGGCATCGAGAAACCAACCGTAACCGTTGCCGTCGAAAGCCTGATGAAAACCATAAAACAATCAATGTTGAATGGGGAGAACATATACCTGCGTGGTTTTGGCACGTTCTTGCTGAAGAAACGGGCGGAAAAGATTGGGCGGAACATTACGAAGGGAACAAGCGTGAAGATTCCTGCTCACGTTATTCCTGCATTTAAACCATCGAGGGAGTTTGCTTTGGAAGTAAAAGTCAAAGTCAAATGAAACGAGAAGTCTTCATATTGCTTTTAGCAACAATCCTGGTATTCGGGGTCAATTGCAAAAAGAATCCTGATGACCCCAACAATGACTGCCTGTCAAAACTGGATTTCATCAAGATCACTTATGCCAATGATGTCGGACAGATTTTGTCCAATGATCCATCGGACTGGACGAATGATCCCGTTTGGTGTCAGGAAGAATATGATCTTTTCAGCACTGACAGCCTTGATCTGACGGGTTCCGACACATCGACACTTTTCACGCTGTTGTTTCCCAATCCAGTAAGAACCGCGAGTATGCTGATTTTAATCAGGCCGAAACTCTGCCCGTTCCAGTGCGTCATTGTGAACCGCTCTTTTCAGGTTCTCGATACATTTAGCATCCCCAACTGGACAGGGAACATTTACCGTTATCTTACCTTCTCAGATTCGTTGAAATATATACACGGGGAGTATTACAGGCTATATTATGCCGCCCATTGCACCAGCCAGTTGTTTTTTTACAAAGGGCACGGGGATTTTCTTGTTGAGTGATTCGATTGGCAAAGCGGACAGGTTTTTCTCCTGATAGAACGAATAAGAGAACGCAGTCAACTGCTGCTCGGTTGACATATATGACCCTTTCCAACGTAAAAGAAACTGAGATATCCATTCCGTTGCTTCCCTAAACCAATATTATTGTTAAAATCTTTCCAGGTATCGTAAAAAAATGGTATCTTGCCAATAAACCACTAAAATATGAAGGGCGATAAGTTTGATAACAGGCGCTATCTGAGAAATCCTCAGGGAGTTATTCCCAAAGCGCAGCAAGAAATTGGGTCAACCAAAGATAAATATCCCGTTGTTCTTGATGGCGGGAAGACAATCATATATATCTCAGATAAAAAGAAGGAACGGGAGACCATTGAAAGGTATAAAAACAGGGGAAAGCATTAGATTTAATTAAAGCAGGGGCACACATTCTGCCCAAATCTCTGATTTCATCCGTCGAAGAAATAATACATCTTTATCCGGAATTTCGACTCCAAAATCTCATATACCGTTTCCGAATCATATCTGACTGGCATTATCGGAAAATTCTGCTTTGGGAAGGCTGCTCTTAGCAAATCAAGAAGAAAAATGCACATTCTTATTTGCCAATTACAGCCCAGCCTTCACTATCTTTGACACAGATAATGAATATGATATGCCTGAATAGCATTAAGAAGACATTAGCCAAATTGCGCCCCGACGAATAGATATGAAAAAGCTGATAATTATATTCCTGATGTTCACCCTTTCTGCACAAGCTGGGAAGGTGTACATTTCGGATACCCGTTCGGGATCGAAAAAGATTTACGTTACCGATATAAGAAGCGAAGCAGATATGTTCGTTTATTTTGTCAGCGACGGGAACGATGCGATCAAGTCCTTCTTGTGGTATAAGGTTGACGACAGAAATGAGGCAGAATGGGTTATATACTACGTGCAGGATCGAAACGATGCCGACCTGATTATCTATGTGGTCGATGACAAGAACAGTGCATGTAGCATCAGTGGTGAAAACCGAAAACAAAACACCATACCAAATGAGTAATAAAATCCTTGGTCTTAGAATAGCAGGTACAATCTTTGGCATTGTATCCGTGATACATCATAAATGCCTTATTCTGGCTATTTTGGGGGTATTTCTACTGGCACATTAACCAGCCTCTCCGAATGCTCTGGAAACGTTGGAAAATGAGAAAACTTTTGCTATTCTTCATTACGGTTTTTCTTGACAATCAGGATTTTATTTGCTATCTTTATGCCGCCTGTTTGCCCAGATTTTACCATTATGAAAAAGGTAGTCGTGTTCATTGTTAGTTTGATGTTCCTACAGTTCACTTGTTCATCCCAACCCTGCCTGCCAAATGGTATAATCTTTACAACACAAAACCAGATTGATAGTTTTCAAATAAATAATCCCAACTGCACAGAAATTGAGGGGGATGTCAGGATTGAAGGAATTGATATCACTAATTTAGGGCTTGGTGAATAAGTCTTAAACATTTGAATGTTAATAACTTATGATATTTTATGTGTTAATAATTTGCAGGTTTTTCGTACTTTTATGTTATAAAGCTTGCAGTTATG
>JAFCGF010000063.1 GCA_017608295.1 Candidatus Woesearchaeota archaeon | reverse complement strand
CCGGAGGCACTGCTATGAGATATGGTCTAAAGCTCTGGTCAAGCAATTCAGACATGATTCCCGATGCCCTGAAATTAATAGGGCCAGATAAGTTCCAATTCATAGAATTAACTCCAATTCCTGGCACATATATAGGACCCTGGCTGGATCACAGGGTTCCGTTCATAATCCATGCCACAACAGAGCGGCATGGGGTGAATATTGCAGATAAGCAAAAGAGAGATATTAATTCAAAACACATCAAAAATTGTATTGAATGGGCAGATGAACTCAATGCAAAATATTTGATACTCCACCCTGGTTTTGGAGATATTGAAGTTGCTGTTGAATTCTTAAAGGAAATAAATGATGAACGAATATTGATAGAGAACATGCCAATGGTTGGTTTGGGCGATGAAAATTTGATTGGGTACAACCCAGAGCAAATCAAAATACTGCTAGATAATAGATTTGGCTTTTGCCTGGACCTGAACCATGCAGTAAAAGCGGCCATTAGCATGAACATGCCCTATCAGCAATTGATAGATCAGTTTATTGAAATGAATCCCAAAGTATTCCATATTGCTGATGGTATGTTGAATCAAGAGAAAGACGAGCATTTGAATATTGGCGAAGGTGAGCATGATTTTAAATTTTTGATGAGTTGTGTAACTAAATCTGAAAATAAATTTCTTACCATAGAAACGCCTAAAACATCTCCAAATAGTGACTTGGAAAATCTAATTCGATTAAAAGAAATTATTGGGCAGGAATTAAAATGAAAACAGGTGCCATAATCCAGGCCAGAATGGGCTCTACCAGATTACCTGGTAAGATAATGAAGAACATTTCAGGCCAACCTTTGCTCTGGCATGTTGTTGACCGTTTAAAGCGATGTAATAGTCTGGATGAAATAATAATAGCTACCACTACCAATGAGAAGGACAATGTGATTGATGATTTTGCCAATAATAACCATGTAAAATGTTATCGAGGTTCCGAGGAAGATGTTCTGGGAAGGTATCTTGATGCCGCGAAGAAATTTGATATTGGCCAGATTGTCAGAATAACATCTGATTGCCCACTGATAGATCCAGGAACTGTAGATATCTTGATTGAAGAACATAAAAATAAAGAGGCGGATTATTCATCAAATACTATGGAGCGAACTTATCCGAGAGGGCTGGATACTGAAGTATTTTCAACAGAATTACTGGAAGTTGTGGATAAGGAAGCTAATGAAACATTCCAGAGAGAACATGTTACACCTTATCTTTATCAAAATCCAGATAAATTCAATCTGAATAACCACACAGCTAAAGAAGAATTTCATCGTCCAGAATTTAGATTGTGTGTTGATACCCCTGAGGATTTTGAACTCATCAAGATAGTTTATGAACATTTCTACAATCCGCCGAATATTGTGAATATTGAAGATGTAATAGGTTTACTTGATAAAGAGCCAGATATCGCTCAAATAAATGTGGGAATTAGACAAAAAGGATTACATGAGTAACTTTAAATTCTTTTCATGTGACATTTCTGAACTTCTGGATTTGCCGCTTGACCATCTCTTTCTCTTTCCTATTCAGGCCAGTAACGTAGAATATTAGAAGATAAACAGAGAGAGTTAACACTCCAAAAATTCCAACTTCTATTAGATTAGATGGATAATGAAGGGTCATCAGGAAATATAGCATGGCAGCTACAAGGCAGCCAAGCGGATATGTCTTAAGAATAACCTGTTTAAAATAGGTTTTCTTCCTGACTTTGATAATTTTCAAACTACGCTTTATGAATATGGGGAAACCTATGATATAAGGGATAGTGGTTCCCAAAACAACACCTATCAAGCCATAGTCCATAACTAGAATAATGCTCAATGCAAGATTAGCTATGGTTATACATACTGTATACCATACTATAAGTTTTAACTTTCCTATCCCCATAAGAATATTACTGGCTATGCCTGTATTTGCATTCAAAAGCCAATAAAATACGAAGATTTGTGTTAATAATACAATCGATGTGGTTTTTCTGAGAATAGTGACAGATAAAAATTCATCTCCCATCCAATATCTTATTATTGGCTCTGTTAATAGTAATATCATAATTGTGATAGGTAATACTACCGCGCATGTGTATTTGCTACCTCTAATAAGCAATTTTTTTAAAGTACTTCTCTTTTTGAGAGTGTCCAGTTCTGAAGCGGCTGGCATTATTGCAGAACTCATTAAACCATGGACTTGTCTGATTAGGGTGTGCAATTTTGATGCAATAACATAGAATGTTATACCTCCAACCGTTAAAAATGCACCTATTATTATCCGATCTGTTTGATAAATGAGAATACCGCAAATGGATATGATAAACATCACACTGCCATAACGGAATATTTTCTGCGTTGTCTTTTTTTTTACACACCTCCAATGAATAGTTAGTTCTGGTAGAATTTTATTGATGAAAAAAATTGTTAACAGTGGATTAATCAAAGAGAATAATATGCTGTAAAATACCATTTCAATTAAATCACCACCCATTGATAAAATGATTACAATTACCACTGCGTTTATTATTGATGAAATTATCCCAATACCTGATGTCAGATGATGTTTCTGCAGACCAATAAGAATACCTGTAAAACTACGTAGTGGGAAACCAAATAATGTTGCGATTGCTGTGATATACATTAAAATTTTAGCGGTTGATTCATATTCATAAGGCATATTGAAATATTGAATAAAAAACATTCCTATGATAATGAAAGAAACAAAGCTTATGATTCCCATTGCCAGAAAGAAAAAGAAACCAGCATTCACAGTTTCATTTAATTTATTAATATCTTTATTTGCATAATCTTCTGCCACATGCTTGACCAATGCTGGGCTGATTCCCATGTCCAATAGGCCAAAGTAGCCTGTAATGGCTCCTACTAGGGCGTATATGCCGTAAGCAATAACGCCAATCTTATCGACAATGAAGGGAAGTAATAACAGGTTAATGACTATGACAATAAGGCGAAAGGTATAGTTGGCAATTGTGTTTCTAACAATCTTTCTTTTAATGTCAGTCATTTTTTATCACATGCCAAGTCAGAGCCTTTTAAATAAAACTGCTCCACCACCATTCATTTTCTACATACCAACTGATTGTTTTCTCCATTCCTTTTCCAAACTCATATTTAGGTTGCCAACCTAAGTTTCTAACTTTTGTACTGTCCAATGAATATCTGAAGTCATGTCCTGCCCTATCTTCTACATATGTGATTAATGACTCTGGTTTTTCTAATTTATCCAATATCATTTTTGTAATTTCAATATTAGTTTTCTCGTTGCTGGCTCCGATATTGTATATTTCACCCGGCTTCCCATCATGTAGAACAGCATCCAATGCTCTGCAATTATCTTCAACATATATCCAGTCTCTAACATTTTCACCTGTTCCGTATATTGGTAGTTTTTCATCCCCTAATGCTTTCAATATGAAAGATGGGATAAGCTTTTCAGGGTATTGATAAGGGCCGAAGTTATTGGAACTTCTTGTAATTTTACCTTGAAGTCCGTATGTATTGTAGTAAGAAAGTACAAGTAAATCCGCGCCTGCTTTTGATGCCGAATAGGGATTAGACGGATATAGAATATCTGTTTCTTTAAAAGAATTCTCTTCAATACTGCCATATACTTCGTCTGTGGATATATGTAGGTATGTTTTGATATCATGCTTTCTTGTGGCCTCTAAAAGTACATGTGTGCCATATACATTTGTAGTGATGAAATCGCCCGCATCTTTAATGGACCTGTCTACATGTGTTTCTGCTGCGAAATTCACGATTGCATCAACATCTTTCACAGATTCATGGATCAACACATTATCGCAAATATCGCCTTTGATGAATTTATATCTTTGATTATTTTCAATATCTTTAAGATTATCAGGATTGCCGGCATAGGTGAGTTTGTCATAGTTAATGATTTCATAGTTCTCATGTTTCTGTAAAGTATGTCTTATGAAATTGCTTCCGATAAATCCCATTCCACCAGTCACTAAAATTCGCATAATTTCACCCATGTTTCTTCCCTGGGTCCAACACCCAATCATAAGGTATCTTGTCAGTATCTGGTGGCAGGCGATATTCGTCTGGCTCGTCGTAATTGTATGGCAGTGTTGGGACACTTATGAAATAGGCCGTAGAACCACCAACCGCTTTGAAGCCATGATATACCATTGGCGGGACACTAATGAGGATATGATTTTTCTCACCTACAAAGAATTCGTTTATATTGCCATATGTAGGCGATTCCTCCCTAGCATCATAGAGGGCGACTTTCATGGTGCCATGAATACAAGTAAAGTTATCAGTTTGCTTTTTATGATAATGCCAGGCTTTTACAACACCTGGATATGCAGTAGTGACATAAACCTGGCCAAATTTATCAAATATATCCTCATCACACCGTAATATTTCCATTAGCCAGCCCCTTTCATCTGGAATCACTTTGAGTTTCTTTACCTTAACTCCTTGTATCGGTTGTATCGGTCCCATAAAATCACATAATGAAATGGCATTAAACATATAATACCTTTAGTATTATCTATGCTTGTATGAAAAGGCTATTGGTTATTGGGGCAAGCGGGCTTCTTGGCAATAAAATACTTCATGTATCAAAGGATAATTATGATGTATATGGCACATATGTAAATAATATTTTTCAGAATAAAAGCTGCCAAATAGTAAAATTAGACATAACAGATGCCCAATCAACAACATCCTTAATAGAAAAAATCTCTCCAGATTGGATAATCCTATCCTCTGCTATGACCCATGTGGATTTATGTGAAGATGAGCCCAAAAATGCATGGAAGTTGAATGTTGATGGCCCAAGGAATGTGGCTTTAGCAGCAGAGAAGGCGGGTGCAAAAATAATGTATGTGTCCACAGACTATGTTTTTGATGGTGAAAAGGGACGCTATAATGAAGAGGACACACCCAACCCCATTAATGAATACGGAAGGACAAAGTTGGAGGGAGAGAATGTGATCAGAAAAATCTGTAAAAATAGTGTAATATCTCGAGTGGCAGTACTCTATGGCTGGAATCCAATTACTGGAAAACAGAATTTTGTGAATTGGGTTATTGACCGGCTCAAGAATGGAAAAGAGGTTTCACTCTTCAAAGACCAGTACGTATGCCCGACATTCAACGCAAATGCTGCAGAAGTCTTCATTAAGATGCTTGAAAATGACTTGACTGGTTTATATAATGTATGTGGCAGTGATTGTGTAAATCGTTACGAAGCAGGTATTAAGATTGCCAAGACCTTTGATTTTGATGCGAACCTATTATTGCCAACAAAATTAGAACAGTATGAAGGTAGTGCGAAGCGTCCAAGGAATAGCTGCCTAAACATTGGCAAATTAGAAAAAAGGTTAAATATTAAGATGATGAATTTAGATGAAGGTCTAATAAACATGAGGAGGGAAATTGAATGAAAGGTCTTATCTTAGCAGGTGGCTCAGGTACAGGATTACGTCCACTTACGCATACTGGCCCAAAGCAGCTCATACCCATTGCGAACAAACCGAACATCCTATACTGTCTGGAAGATATCAGAAATGCCGGAATCAAGGATATCGGAGTGATATTGGGAGAGAACATGCCTGAAAAAGTTAGAGAATTATTGGGTGACGGTTCCGAGCATGGTGTGAATATTACATACATAGTTCAAGGGGAGCCAAAAGGCATAGCTCATGCCGTAGGGTGTGCAAGGGATTTCATGGGCGATGAACCATTTGTTGTCTATCTGGGAGATAATGTTCTAAAGGGAGGTATTGGTTCAATGGTCGAGGATTTTCTTGAGGGTAATTTCGAAGCGCAGATAGCTCTTTCAGAAGTGGTCAACCCAGAGAGGTTTGGTGTAGCAGTTCTTAATGAAGAGGGAAACATAATAGACCTTGAAGAAAAGCCCAAAAAACCCAAGAGTAATCTTGCTCTTGTTGGAATTTACATGTTCAGAAATTCTATATTTCCTATTATAGATTCTCTGAAGCCATCATGGCGAAATGAATTTGAGATTACAGAAGCCATAGATAATCTAAGAATACAAAGTGGCTCAATCAAGGCTTATGTAGTTACCGGCTGGTGGAAAGACACCGGAAAACCTGAAGATATTCTGGAAGCAAATCACTTGATATTGGAAGATTTGGAGTCTCAAAATCAAGGTCAGATTGAAGTTGGAGCCAAGATTAATGGCCGGTTTTCTATCGGAAAAGGTACTATTGTAAGGCCTGGGGCAGTTATCAGGGGGCCTGTTATCATTGGTGAAAATTGTGAAATAGGTTCAAAAACATATATTGGGCCATACACATCCATTGGTGATAACACTTCAATATCCAAAGTAGAGATAGAATCAAGTATAATTATTGGCGATTCAAAAATCGAATGTAATAAAAAAATTATTAATAGCTTGATTGGAAAGGGCTCATTGATAGTTTCTGAAGAAGACAAAATTCCAAAGGGAGTTAAGCTTGTAATAGGTGAAAATTCTTTACTTGCGTTATAGCCTATGATCAGATATTCTGGAAGCATCATTAACAAACTATTTGACATGGGAAAACTTTAAATTATATTATATTTATATCTGGAGCAGTAGTTTAGCCATTAATGTGGCTTAATATCTAGGAAAGGGAGTGAAAAATATGAAAAAAATTTTACCAATAATATTATCTTTATGCCTGACGTTCGGCATATGTGTCAGTGTAGTGAATGCAGATAACCTACCAATAAATATTGATGTTGGAAATTCAACACCAGAAATAGTGCGCCAATCAATCAATAATACTGCTTGGAGTTCAGTAGCAACAACAGTTCCGTTTGTAGAGTTTTATTATAATTTCACAGTATATGATGCAGATGGAATAGCAGATATCAAAGATTCTAAGATTACCCTCACTTTTAACTACTTCTTAACTGACAACCCATCTCAACATTATGAAGCAAACTATACAGAAGGGACTAGTGCCTGGTTACTGTTGAAGCCAACAGTTGCGGCACCAAACGAATATCTAAAGGAGGTTGATTGTGACAGGATTGTGGAAGATTTATACAATATATCATACAGTTATGCGTTCATTTTGAACAAGACCGCTCAGGACACTAATTCAGCTCTAACATGGTACTTTATAGCCGAGTCAACTGATATGTCTGATAGTACTGGCACTTCACAACTCGCATTTGCTATGGGTCCTTTCTCTGAAATTGCAGTCACAGGCAATGATGGCGTTACCGCTTTCAGGTGGACAGGAACTGCACAGAGCACACAGTCAGTAACATTCTACACAGAGGTCACTTCAAACGATGGATACGAGTTGAACGCAAGCTATACCGGTTTCCTCAGTGCATTAGGTGGTGCAACTTGGGGTGACCCGGAACTTGCAGTAAGGCAAGAATCTGGAACATTTGTTTCAGTACCAAATGCTACTGCTTCACCTGGTACGAACACAAGTTGGCATACAACTCTTAATTTAGTATATGAGGGTAATCTAACCCATTACATGACCCTGGTGTTCCCTGTTGGAATAACCAAAGATTTAACCTATGATGGTGTAGATATTTGGATACAAGTAAAAAATGAATAGGGCTAGTTCCCTATTCTCCTTTTCTATTTATTTTTCTTAAATTTTATAAGCATAATTAATTAATACTCAGATGCTATTTTGGTGAATCAATGAAACGCCTTACACCTCTAATTATATCCATCATGCTCCTTGCTTTGATATTACCAGGCCCAAAAGCTTCAGCTTCATATTCCATTTACATAACTGGTGATGTTCATTTCCAAGGGGATTCATACTCTGCTCAAAATTATTCAGGTTATGTGGTTGTGGGGCTAAGTTCTGAATCACAAGGCTCATTGTCAGTATCCCTCACAGTACTAGGTGAGATATCTTCTTGGCTGGAATGGTCGGATCAAAATACTTTTGATTTATATCCATCAGAGCAGCGAACTATTGGATTCACAATAAATTTTCCATCAACAGCACCTGATATATACAGAGGCGAAATTATAGCAACCGGTTCTATATCTGTGGAGGATCAAAGTGGAGGAGCTATTGCGCCAGCTAGCGTTTCTGCTGCAATAGGAACTTCTGTAAATGTTCCATCAAAAATTTATTTCCTAAATGTTTATGCTAATGACACCGGTGCTTTAAGCGAAGTGATTAATGGGAGAGGAACCACATTCACCGGAAATGTCACCTACAACCTTACTCTTAGCGGTGTTGAAATCGAAAAATATGTTGTTGATATAATAGGATTAAACGATACTCAATCATATTCTTCTAATGTTTCATGGAATCAGCCCCTTCAGCTGGGTGTTTATTATAATGTGAATTTCACTCTCACTGAAAATGACGGCACATTGATTGATGAAAAGAATCTAGAATTCAGGCTCCCAACACCAGCAGACATCATAGGGATATGGCACAGCCCAGTTATTGTGTATGCAGATTATGACGCAACAATTTATGCTATTGTCTATGACAGCTATGATGGCCTTACACAATGCACTGCCCATTACACAATTAATGCAGGTGCAGAGCAAACCGGCCTAATGACCTATGATCCACCAACAGGAACTTATATGTTATTAATAGATAATTCAAGTTATGCTGAAGGATCAAAGATTGTATACTGGGTAACATCTTACAACAATGAAACAGGCACACCTTACTCTGGCGAATCTGGCATACGTGACTTCTGGGTGTATCCCTCTACAGCTTCAGATTTGGTTATTACCGAGTCCAGCTTTGTTTTCTCTCCAATAAATCCAGTTAATGAGACAATGTTCAATACAAATGCCACATCTATATTTATCAGTGTTCAGAATGCTGGAAGGGGAGATATTGTTAACACTGAATTCATTGTTGAAATGTTCGATTATAATACCTCTGTTTCAAGACAATCAGTATTCTCACTGGAAAGTGGTTCTTCAGCATTAATAAGATTTGATTGGTCTCAGCCAGATACTGGAACTCATCTGTTAAGATTTGTGGCAGATTCTGATGATGTTATTGTTGAAACAAATGAGAACAACAATTACTACTCGTTTGAAGTTGAAATAGAGGAAGCGCCTTATGTTCCACCCCCACCACCTGCTGTGACTACTGTTGATGCAATTCCATACATCCTAATCCCAATAATTCTACTCATAATAATTATCCTCTTCCTCCGCCGCAAGAAGACAATCAACGTAACGGTCTC
>JAFCGF010000062.1 GCA_017608295.1 Candidatus Woesearchaeota archaeon | reverse complement strand
AACGACCGGTGACCTGTTCCGTCTTGCACTGAGGTGGAGGAACGGAAACCATGAAATGGTACAAACAGCATGGAGTTCTACCACAGGCGGCTGGATTGCCTATTGTTACCTGAACTATACCACTGGAAAATACGAGATGCGTGGTGGTGTATCTGATGCTGAATTTCTAAACTCAGGTGATGTATTCTTTAACAACACCGGTGGTGTAGGTATTGGCGTTAGCACTATTGGCTCAGGCGCCAAACTGCAGGTTGACGGTAAAATTGTATGTAAAGAGGTTGAGGTTAAATTAACCCCATGGCCGGATTTTGTTTTTGAGAGTAACTATAACCTGAGACCACTGAGCGAGGTTGAAGCCTTCATTCTTGAGAACAAGCACCTGCCCGACGTTCCTTCACAGGCTGATGTAGCCGACGGAGTTAACCTTGGCGAAATGAATGCAGTGCTGCTGCAAAAGGTTGAGGAACTCACACTCTATGTGATTGAACTGAAGAAGGAGATCGACGCGTTGAAATAGTAGAATGAAAGATTACTTTTCATCCTGATACAAATAAAGGCTGTTCACTGTTTGAACAGCCTTTATTGCTTTTGTACTTTTATGTTAAAGTTTTGATCTTACTTTGTCAATGAATTAGCTTTAAATGCCTGATAAATCATATTATAACGGGAATGGGATTTAATAAAAATATACCGGAAGGCTATCTGTATATTGCAAACGGTGAACAATATTTGAACGAAGCAGTGGTTTCGGCAACAAGCTTAAGAAAAGTTGATTCGAATGCCCATGTTACATTACTGACCAGCATGGATGTTTCATCAGACCTTTTTGACAGTATCGTATATAGGCCGTTAAATATAGCAAACTGGCAGGAAGGATTGCTATATAAGACCAGGTATATGTATGAAGTCTCTCCATATAAAAGAACCTTCTTTGTTGATTCCGATACCTACTTTTGTGATAATTGCAGGGAATTATTTGATATCCTGGAATATTATGATGTTTGTCTTTGCCATACACCTAATGATGCCGGCAGAATAAAAGTTAAAAACAATAAAGTGCTTGAAGGTTATTTTCCTTATAATACAGGTGTGATGTTATTTAAGAAAAACAGAAAGAACAGAAAGCTTTTTAAATCCTGGTTTGCATTTTATAAACTAAAGATCAAAGAGTATTTAACCGACCAGACAGCATTTAACGAAGCCTTATTATATTCCAGATCAAGATTGTATGTGCTACAAAATATCTATAACGCCAGGACTCCTTATCATATAAGCCTGATGCGTGAGCCGGTTAAAATAATCCATGGGAGGCATGATAACTTTGAGGAAATTGCTTCCATATTGAATACACACCGTTGTAACCGGTTGTGGAATTCAGACACGCAGGAAATAGTAATAAGAAAGAAGAGGGTTTAAAAGAAGATCTGCGAATATTAATACTTTGCCTTGAAGTAACTATGCGAAACTGTTTGATCATGGGATTCGGCCGCAGCGGGACCAGCTTAATGGGAGGGATCCTGCATGAAGCAGGATACTACATGGGGGAAGAACTCTATCCGCCCCGGCACAGCAATCCGAAAGGGTTTTTTGAGAATGCCATGATCAACGGGATCAATGAGAGAATACTGAAGAGGTATGACTATTCTTTACAAGGATATGGGATCCGGGATATGGGATATGGGATGCCGGATCCGGGAAAAAAGTGGTCGCCGTTCATCCCGGGGGAAGGCCATCGCTGGCTGAGTTACATTCCTCCGGATACAAATATAAAAAATGATGATCCCGAGATCCTCAAAGATATCCGGGAAGTATTATCTCCCAAGGGCTTTGCCTATAAAGATCCACGGTTCAACTATACATTGGATATCTGGGAACCTTTACTTGATAAGGGTACTCTCTTTCTGTGCATATTTCGCGAGCCGGGTATCACCATCGAAAGCGTGATAAAGGAATGCGAAACTGCTGAATACCTCTCAGAATTTTCGATAGACGGTGAACTTGCTGAAACCCTGTGGTGCAACAGTTATCTTCACCTGTTAAAGAAATCTGAACAAATGGGTCCGGAGAGATTCATTTTCATTCATTATGAGCAACTGTTATCGGGTGATATTTTACAGCATATATCTAATCGGCTCAAGGTAACATTGAAAAGCGATTTTGTTTCAAACGAATTAAGCCGTGTGAAAACCAGCAGGCAGGTTTCTGGCAGTACTCAGCAGATATACCGGAAATTTTGTGATCTGGCCGGCTATAACGACTATTGAAATGAGGATTTCGCATAAATACAAGTTCGTTTTTATCAGCAAACCGAGGTGTGCCAGTACCTCTATACGGAATATGCTTGATCCCTACAGTGATATTTTCAGTACTTCAGAAGCTCCTTATCATCACCATTCTACAGCTCTGGCACTTAAATTGCATTTTGACAGGATGGGATGGCGGTGGCAGGATTATTTTATTTTCACCACGGTTAGAAATCCCTGGGATATGATAGTATCTTACTATACCCGGTTTCAACCTGATGTCAATGGGATCTATAATTTTGAGAAAGAGAGGGACGGGATTGCTTATCAAACAAAGCAAATTATGCCTTTCAAAAAGTGGATTACGCGGGCAAAAACACACCACCGGCTGATCTATCTGAATGGTGAATTTAAAAAGAACATCTGGGTGAATGGATTTTCAAAAATAACCCTTGCAAATACTATAAATGATATTGATGGCAAATCCCTGGTAGACGAGGTACTGAAAGTTGAAGACCTTGACAGTACACTGCCTGATACGCTGAAACGCCTGGGTTTTGAACCTCCGCCTGTAAATATCCATGTGAACTCGTCTGAACGCACAGGTTACAGGGAGTATTTTGATGAGGTAACAAGAGCGATCATAGAAAAAGAGTTTGCTTCAGACATAGAGTTTGGAAAGTATAATTTTTAGATCATTACAATGTTAGTAATTGCTGCCGGAATGCCGAAATCAGGAAGCGGCTGGTATTTTAATCTGATCAATGACCTGTTAATTGAAATGGGGTTTGATGACGTACGAAAACTAAAGAAAATCTATGGCTTAGATGATGTGTTACAGTATTACAATTGCAATATTGGATTGCTGGATGAAAATAATATTAGTCATCTATTTCCACTCTTGAACAACGGTCATACATTTACCGTGAAAACGCACACCGGCCCTGGAGATTATTTGTCGCAGATCAGTGATCATTATAAGATTAAAACAACTTACATTTTCAGGGATCCCAGGGCTGTTGCATTATCAGCATTTGACCATGGAAAGAAGCTAAGGGAAAATGGTCAGTCAGGATTTTTCTCGGGGATCAGGACATTTGAAGAGAGTATCCTGTTTGCGCAGTACCAGATCCAGGCATGGAGAGAGTGGGAAGGTTTTCCTGGGACGTTTCTTATCAAATATGAGCATCTCCTGGAGGATCCCGGAAAGGTTCTCGGACAACTGGCAGAAAATATTGATGTGGAAGCGGAAACCGGGCAAATTGACAGAATTCTCGATGCCAATCAACCGGGGAGGAAGGAAGGGTCACATTTTAATGTTGGTGATGCCCGCAGGTTTCAGAAGGTATGGAGTGGTGAACAATTGCTTTATGCGAATAATAAGTTGGGAGAGATGATTGTTCAGATGGGGTATGAAATTTAATCCATTCTATATGCAAAGGTCGACAAGTCATAGTTTACTGTAACCGGTTTTCCCTGTATCTCATCATTTAATGGATAGTACTCCCCCGAATTTCTTTTTGCTTTGATATCCTTAAGCACTTCCTGTTCCTGGTCAGACAGAATTTTCAGATTCGTGTCGATGATCCGGTCACACTCTATAAGGTAATCGTTATAGAAAGCCTTTGACATCTGACCCTCTCTTCTTACCCTGAATGAACCGAGGATCGAATTTGTCAGGTATTGCTGTTCATGATGAAAAAACCGGATCCACAGTTCAAAATCTCCGGCATATTTATAATCGGTTGAGATGTATGATCCTGCTTTTTCCCATAATGATCTTGTCCAGAAGGTCGACTCCTGCTGAATAAACCTCCCATCACTGTAATCCTTCAGATAGAAGAATAATTTTGACCACACCTGGGGCCGGTGATAGACGACCCGTCCAATGTCATCAATGACTGTGGGATAACCCTGGATCCAGTTGATTTCCGGGCTCACAGAGAATATTTCGGTGATGGAGAACAACGACTTGTAAAACAATATATCATCGGAATTGATCCACCCCATGATCTCACCGGTACTTCGGGTAAATCCCTTCTGCAGGGCGTAATACAATCCATGATCTTTCTCACTTTCAAAATATGCTAAATGTTTCTCATACCTGTGAATAATATCCAGGGATCCATCTGTGCTTCCCCCGTCAATGATGATATATTCCAGATTTGGGTAGTTCTGTTCGACAACCGATAAAATAGTCTCTTCCAGGTATTTTTCCCCGTTGAAGTTTGGAGTAACGATGCTGATTTTTGGGTATTGATTCATAGGAGATTGAATTGACTTATGTTTGGAAAAGTATTCTGTCAAACAGCATATCCCATTTTATATATTTCTTCATAGAGCAATGAGTTGCATTTATCTATATCCTCTTGTGACATTTCACTTTTCCACCGGTAACATGTTCCCTTATTGAAGATTGGTTTAGATTCTTTTTCTTTTTCTTTTTTCTCATAAATCTTTAAAACTGTTTCAATTGGTAATTCAATATTTAGATATTTTATCATCTTGAGTAAAAGAGTAACCTTATTCTCAATGAAAGTTTCATATTGGATCATCATAGCGTGTCCGTATTCTCTCCATTCATAGAAAATGTTTACCCAATCTTTGAATTCAACGATTACATCTTGTGCTGTAAATAAGTTGCCAAATGCACCAGATTTAAATAGACCATTTCTCGACTTTACACCATGGTCTAGAGCTGAAAGTACAATATCCCTGGGATCTCTGTAACAACAGGTTACTTTAGCGCCATCTTTTTCGACCAACTTTTTCATATAGTAGTCTGGTGGTTTATGTATTTTAATTACCAAATTCCCATACTCTTCATGTATATCGATAATCATTTGATAAATTCGCTCATCCAGATTTTGAACAAATCGCGATTTATTCTGAGTTCGAAACTCTTCAAAGCCATTTGGTTCAGTTAACTCTTTAACTAAATCTGATTGATATTCGAAAAGCAAGGTTGTTGCAGATTTTGGTAAACCGGTGTTAAGTATTATCATGATATTTATATACTCATTATAGGTTTGTTTTGCACCTGTACATCATCTATTCTGGTAAACTATATTAAAATATTCCATTTCAAATGTAAAATCCCGCCTTCTCCCTTTCGCATTCGTTCCCCGATACCCAATAATCCCTTCTTTACTGACATATTCTTCGCTGGCATGAGTAAACTCCCATTCACCTTCAGGCATACAATATTGCTCAAAAAATGATTCCACCGAAGTCCCTGCTGGTTTAGCTGTTTTGGTGTATATGAATTTCTTCCTGTAGCTGACGAGCATGTAACTATTGTTTTATTCTAAACAATACTCAAAAATGTTAAGGATGATTATTTAAAAACCTTCATAAAGATTTGTTGGATATAACTTGCATCCTTTCCGGATCGCCTCAACCTGACTAACTGTCAATACATGTTTCCATTTATATGCCTGGGCTCGTGAATCCCGCCTGGTTTCAAAAAACGCTCCATCCCCGCCTGTTGTTAATTCTTCAATCTTTGTTCGGATCTCGTCTGACCAAAATAGCCCTAATTTGTCGTATAATTTTCTGAATTCATCAACCGGGTTCTTTGTAATGACTTCAAAAATCACCCAGATCCATTCAGGATGATGGGTAAAAAGCTTTTGAATACCTTCTATTCTTTCTGCCCAGTGGGCTGCCATACTCGCAAGTTGTTTTAATGAGTAGCCATCTTCCCCGGTTTCAAAAATTGTCCGTCTTCGTATCTCGCTCTCAGTCCTGCCACACGGGTGACGGGAAATGTAGAGGATATTAGCAAAATTCAGGACATTGGAAACATCCTTTAAAAAAATGTTTGCCAGGACTATTTTCATGCAAACGACTTTTGTGTTAGTTGACAACCTGAGGCAATACCACAAAGCCGTACAAACCAGGTAATGCATTTTTTTTGAATCAGGTATTTCTGCAACGTAATCCCATAAAGGTTTAGACACTTGTTTTCTGTTATGATCGTACTGAAAGATCTGTTTAACCGGTTCATGAATGAACAGAGAATCCCGGGAAAACGATAAAAATTGCCCGAGCATCGTGGTACCGCTGCGGCTTATTCCAAAAATAAGGATCAACCTTTTATTTCTCTTCGCGTATATCCAGTTTGTAAGACGGGTAATCAGTGAGCGAAACGGAAATGTAAGATGTGCAATCCAGTATAAGAATTTTACGCCTTTTATAACTTCTTGCTTCTTTTGTTCCATGATGCAATGTCTATTATGGAATGCTGTAGTTAAAATAGTTCATGCATATCTTCCCATCAATCATGTATTTGTCTCTGATCTTTATTTCTTACGCTTAAACAGGTTTAAAATCCATCCTATGCCGGAACAGATAAAATGACTGATTCTCCATGACCAGGAGGCATACAGGTTTTTTAACTGGTTTTGGATGGATTTCAGCGCTGCATCTTTTTCATCCAGGCGGGTTTGAAGTGATTGTAATTCAGCTCCGGGTGCGATATTCATCTTTTTGATCAGAGAATATAAATGTAGATCCGGAGCACTGTTTTTTTTCGAGAATACCAGGTTATAGAACTCGTTGAGTTCATCCCTGGTTAATTTATTTTCAATCTCCGGAACGAGTTTCTCATCCAGGTGACCCAATCGTTGTTTTATCGCTTTTACTTCGCAGTCCTGCATTACCTCTGCCGATACTGTGTTTTCGGAAGGCGATGACTGTTTTAAGAAATATATATTTTCTTCGGAAGGTTCAACCGCAAACTCAAGAAGCTTGTTCTTTACCGACCAGGTTACATGGGAGGTGCAGAGATGGTAATTGATCAAAATGTTTAACAGCGAACGTTCCATATCATCAATGCTTCGGATGAAATCTGTCTTATTCTGGAAAGATGTTCGCTTTACATGCTCTATATGATGAAGATAATCAAGGTCAATGTTCTTTCTGACCAGTCCTGCTTCTTTCATTCGGTTGTAAAGATCACTATCGTCCCATCCATAGGATTGAATGTATTCATTGTAACCGTTAACCTTAAAAAAGTCATCCCTGAAGCAGAAAACAGACCCGTTCAAATGCCTTTCATTATCGTTACGGGCGATCTCCCAGTTACCTGTATAGAAAATTCCCTCTTCCAGTTTATGTCTGCTAAAAAAACCAGGATTGACCTTCACATCCGCATCGATTTTCAGAAGTTTGTTTTTTGATGCGAGACGTGCAGCAAGATTGTATGCATATGATAAAATCCATTTGGGCTGGTCTTCGACAACAGCCAGGATAATTCTTCCATCCTGAAACTCATTGACCAGGGGGATGAGGCTCTCATCGGAAGCCCAGTCTAAGATGACAATCTCATCGATCTCCTTTTGTGCTATCCAGGTGGGGATCGCTTCTCTGAGGGTCTCCTGCCGGTTTTTCACTGCGGTAATGAGGGAGATCCCTTCAGTGATCTCCTGTCCAAGAATATTGTATTTGTAAAGATCTTCAGTGTTCATAATTGAGTTCAAAGATAAGTATCAAAAAATAAATGCATTCATTACAGTTTGCCATTTTTTCAGTAAAAGGGATTAATTTTACAACGTTTCTGTTTTTTCAAAGAATGCATAATGAATAAACCCATTTTATCCATCATAACACCCACCTATAATGCCGGGAGCACGATTGGGAAAGCCATAGAAAGTGTGGCAAATCAGCATTTGAAAGAGATTGAGCATGTGATCATTGATGGGGTTTCGGAGGATGATACCGTTGAAATTATTCGTAGTTATCAGAAAAAATATACTCATATTCGCTTCATCAGTGAGCCGGACCGGGGAGCCTACGAAGCCATGAACAAGGGCATTGACCTGAGTTCCGGTGAGTGGATCTATTTTCTCGGAGCCGACGATGTGCTTGTAAATGAACACATTCTCCAGGAATTGTATGATGAAGGATTTTTTTTCCAGGAAAAAGTTTTTTACGGCAATGTGATCATTGAAGGGGAGACCGCATGGGCAAAAGACCAGGAGGTTTATGCCGGGGAATTTGATCTTCCAAAACTTTTAAAAAGAAATATCTGCCACCAGGCGATCTTCTATCCCCGGAATATCATTCAGAAAGCGGGATTCTTCAATACGGATTATGTAGTTTGTGCCGACTGGGATTACAACATGCGGTGTTATGCCATACAGCCGTTTGTTTATACTGAAAAAATCATTGCCCGGTTCAAAGGAGGAGGATTGTCGTCAGTAAAAAAGGAAACCATATTTGGCAGAGAGTTCCCGGGTAATATCATCCGGTATTTTGGTCTTGACCCGGAGGATCCGGAGTCAATTGCCCCCGGTTCACCCTTCCGGTCGGTGATCCGTTCATACCATAAACTGAAGAAGGAAAATGATGCTTGATAAGATCATTTTTCTTAAAATACATAGCCGAAGTTCTCAAAATCGGGTCTATACAGATTAACGACTCGTTGCTTCAGTTCATCGGAATAGAATTTCTTATACTTCTCCGGTCCCTCAAAATTCGTCCGGTTCAGGCCATGACTTAATATAAAGTTAACCCCCGTTAATTTACACAATTCAACCCATTCTTCCTGGATGTTCTCCATTTTGAAGTACCTGTCAACAATTAATTTCCCCTTGTATGTCATGATTTTCGACTGAGGGTGAAAATGGGCATCCATCTCAGGCAATTCAAAAAGGAATTCGATTATTTCCAGAAACTCGGGGAATGAGATCGTCTCCAGAAAAAGGAGGTTCTCCAGAAACCGTTCATACATTTCTGACCCTATTTCTATCTCATTCCCCGGTTTAACTATAAATATATCCAGTTTCCTGATTTCAGCATATGCCGAAAGAATTTGAGCCTGGCTCTTTTCCAGTTGAATGCTATGTTTTCGCTTCCTGTCTGTAGCAGGGCTTACCAGGCATTTGTTGGAATATAACGATACCATCCGGTCATAAGGATTACGGACTATACCTAATTTAATGTATTGATCAAGGTCTGGGACGTTCTCCAGGCACACTCCCATCTTGATATCCGGGATCCCTTTCGGTATGATACTTTTCATCACAGCACTCATTACCTTATAG
>JAFCGF010000023.1 GCA_017608295.1 Candidatus Woesearchaeota archaeon | reverse complement strand
CCTGAAAATAGCCCGGGAACGAAATCCGGAATCCCGCAGGATCTTAATCAGCAAAGCCTATCTGTTACTCGACATGGGGAGACAACAAGAAGCTATCGATGATTATAACCTCCTGATCAAAGGGAATCCTCAATATGATGATCATTATCTCAAAAGGGGATTATGTTATCATCAACTGGGCGATATCAACCGTGCAGAGGAGGACTTTGACAGGTGCATCGCTCTCAATCCAAACAATTCAGCTGCAATTTTCAACCTTTCAATCATTTACAGGGCTGCCCTGCAATACCGGAAAGCCCTGGAATATGCACAACGGGCAAAATCCCTCGGGTTCCCTGTTGACGAGGTATATATCTCCGAACTGGAGAACAAACAGAAATCGTAACAATATCGTTTACCGGGGCCGGTTCATATTTTGCCGTACCAGTTCGATGTTCCTGGTCACAGTTGCATCCTGTGGATTCAGTTCCTGCGCCCGGTTTAACGCAGCCAGCGCTTTCGTATATTCTCCCTTTATTGCATAGACCACACCGAAATCCAAATAGAACTGCGAATCATTCAAATAATTTTTTTCTGCCTTTAAAAGGAAATAAACCGCGGTATCCATGTTTCCTTTCTGCCGGGCATACAGCTTCCCAATAAAATAATTTGCTTCACCATTGTCCGGATCAATCTCAAGCAACCGGGTAAAAACTGATATCTTATAATCTGCTTCCGTCGCATTATCAATAGATTTCAACACATGCAGCGTGTTGTTAAAGGCGTTCGGATTATATGGGTCTACGGAAAGGATCGACATGAATTTCTGAATTCCTCCTTTATAATCCTTGTTCGCATATACCATTGCGTTCCCGAGCAACAGCTTGCCGTTCTTATTGCCCGGATAAATTTCAAGAGCCTTGTTGAGGTGGTAAAAGGCCTTTTCAAAATAGAATGATTGTTTTTGCGGATCTGTCTCTGCCTGGGCCATTTCAATATACTGGCCTCCGGCTGAAGTATTGCATTTTGTACTGTTAACAGAAACATTCACATCCGTGGAGAAGAGCGTAAAATCATCCTTCCAGGCTCTGTTCCGTGCGATCGTTGTTATTGAAAAGAAGACCAGGATGCCAAACAGGATCAAATACTGTATGTTCTGTGCCGTCCTGTCTCTTTTTATAATCTTTCTGAGTTGTACAGTCAGCAACCAGGCGATGATGAGAACGAAGCCGAAAGACGGCATATAGATAAACCTCTCATTCATGAATGTTCCGACTGCAAAAAGAATGTTTGAAACAATAAATAGTGTGAGGAAATAGAACAGAATACCATATGAAGCAATATTCTTTCTCTTCAGTGTCGCCAATGCAAAAGCGATCAATGCCAGGCAGATTAACAGAGAGATGACGGGGAGCAGGCTTGTAATGGGAATGTGTTCTATATGAAACGGGTAATAATCGTGTGTAAGAGGATAGGGAACAAACAGCAATTTAATATAGAGAAGAAAAGTGTAAAGGATGGTCCCTGCTTTCTGGCTGGCTGTTGTTCCCAGGAAAGGATTGTTCAGGATCTCATGCGCCAGTTGCGGGGTGTTTAAATAACCCAACACCAGATACCGGATCCAGACAAATAACAGAGCTGCGATCAGCAGGGGTGCGACCGGGAGGAGATATTTACGTAACGGCAGATCTCTGAAAAAGTACAGGGTGAGCGGAATAATGACAACGAAAAGAATCGCATTCTCTTTTGAAAGAAGTCCAAGAAACAAACTGAAAAATGACCAGATCAGGTTGATCTTTTTACCGCTATCTACAAATTTAAGTGTAAAATAAAGAGCAAGGAAAGAAAAAAGCAGGGCAAAGATCTCGTCTCTTCCTTTGATGTTGGCTACAACTTCTGTGTGAACAGGGTGAGCAATAAACAGAAGTGCGGTCACGAACGGGATTGCTATCAACCATTTCCGGTCCTGAACCGGTAAAAGAAGTTTTGAAAGGAGAACGAAAATCAGAATTCCGGTCAGTGCATAAAAAAATACATTCAGGAAATGGCTGACAGCCGGGTTTAGCTCTTGAAAAACAGCATACTCCAGGGCAAAGGAGGCAATGGAAAGTGGACGGTATCGTCCACCGGCGACAAGTGTTTTCTGCTTACCGAAAAATCCGGTAAACGAATCATAGCTGAATATATCTTTCACTCCGCTGATCCCCTCTCTGGTAAATGCATTCTTGGTGATCACGATCGTGTCATCAAGTGTATACTGATGAGGGATAGTGTTGCCATACAACAAGAAACTAAAAAGGAAGATCAGCAGGTGTGGCAGAAATCGATGATGATTTTTCATGGAAGCTAAATTACGGTGTTAATCCGAAGAACGCTCTTTCCCTGACCTGTTCTTCCAGTCTGACAGTTGTTTTTCGTTAACAGAGAACCCAAGCGATCTGGCTTTCAGTCCATTGTTGTAAGCTTGCGTAAAATTGTTCTGCTGTGCCTGGATCACGGCTAAAATGTAGTACGGAGTTGACATCTTCGGGTTAAGGTCAATTGCTTTTACACAATATACCCAGGCGCTGTCATATGCACCCTGCTTAAAATAGGCAACACCCAGGTTGAAATTACCACTGGGGTGATCCGGATTGTATTTCAGGAAGATCCTGAAATTAATGACTCCTGAATCATACTTAGACAGTTTATCAGTATAGATGATCCCTTTCTCAAGATATGGCTGAAAGTCATCCGGATTTTTCAAAAACGTTGTGGAAAAATCGGCGATAGCCAGTTCGTATTGGTTAAGACGTTTGTAGGATATCGCCCGGTTCATGTATAATTTATAGTTATCGGGATCGAGCTGTATACCGGTTTCGCAATCCCGGATCGCTTCTGTATATCTATTATACTGGTTATAGATATACCCCCTGTTCACATAGGCGGAAACGGTTTCCGGGTATTTTTCGATCACATCCGTCCACAGGGCATCGCTATCTTTCCAGGTTTTTGATCGTTCCCAGGTCACAACCATAAAAACAAACAGTGCTGCGATGAAAAGAAAATCAAGAAAATACCGGGTGTTTTTCGAGACGATCCTTTTGCTGAGGTCAAAAATGAGTGATACGGCAAGAATGGAGAGCCCGATGTAAGGGATATAGGTATATCGTTCGGCCACAATTGCCTGGCCCACAGGAAGAAACTGCAATACCGGAAAGATGGTAAACAGGAAAAACAGGATCCCGAAAGCAACGTACTTCCTGGTTTGCCATGTCTTGTATATTACAAAGGCTGCAATGATGAAAATCAATGTGGACAAATAGATGTAGTAAGGTGCGCTCCCTTCAGCGGTCAGCGGGTATCCATGCAGGGCTGAGAGATGGACCGGGAAAAGAAACTTGAAAATATAGACGACAAAACTATACTGCCCGAAGAAGAGGGCTTCGATCCAGGTAACACCTACCGGGTTCAGGGCATTATCAGCTTCCTGGGCGAAGATGGCGATCAATCCGAAAATGAGTGAGAGGAGAAAAAACGGGATCTTCTCAAGGATGGCCATACGGGTGAATTTCCGGGAGAAGATGTAATCAAGTAACAGGAGCACAAGTGGAAATGTCACCGCCTGGGCTTTGGAAAGCAGGGAGAAGAGAAATGCTGCCAGTGTCCAGAAATAATACTTTTTCTTTGATGTTTTGATATAGAAGAGGTAAGTGATCAGACCTATCAAAAACCAGGCAGTATACAGGAGGTCTTTCCGTTCCGAGATCCAGGCAACAGACTCAACATGCATGGGATGGATTCCAAACAACAATGCGACAAAAAGGGCCGGGATCATCTGTTTGCCAAGCACAAGCCAGACAAAGTAATAGACAAGGATCACATTGACCAGGTGCAAAATCAGGTTATGCAGGTGATAGCCAAAAGGATCCATTTCAAAGAGAGCGTAATCGAATGAAAAACTCAGGATAGGAAGCGGGTGGTAGTTCCCCATATAGAAAGAGGAGAAAATTTTCCACAGATTATCCGTTGAAAAAGATTTAATTAAGTCATTATTCATGACATAGATGATGTCATCCCAGTTCACGAACTCGTTCTTCAACGTCGGGAACATGGAGATGAACGTGGCCAGGATAACCAAACCCAACCAGACATATGGCGTCCCTTTGCTGGTTCCTTTTAATTTTTTCGGCTTAGCAGTCATAAGGATACACGGGATTATTCGGGCTTCTTGTACGAAGGATTCAGGCGGGAAGCCTCCTCAAAATGCCTGTTGGCTTCCGCAGCTTTTTTCATATTCCGGTAGGTTAATCCAAGATAGTAGTGAGCGCTGGCACTGTTCGGCTCATATTCCAGGCTTTTTTTCAGGTGATGGAGAGATCTTTCGAAATCACCCATAAGTCCATACATGCTTCCAAGGTTCATGTGAGCATCTGAATAGTGGGGATCAATCGATATTGCTTTCTGGTAAAGTTCAACGGCTTTCTGATATTCCTTTCTTTGATAGTAAATGATACCCATATTCGAATAGAGGACCGCTTCATTCGGGGTCAACGATACCGCTTTGTTGTAATGTTCAAGCGCTCTGTCATTATCTCCGAGACGAAACATAGCCAGGCCTAACTGATGATAACATTCTGCAAATTTCGGATAGATAGATAATCCGGCTTCAAATTCTTTCACTGCATTTCTCATAAAGGATTGATATTCCTGCTGATTTGTTTGCTCCTTGGCTTTATCACGGATGGTTAATCCCCAGTAATAATGCAGATGAGCACTGTTGGGGGACCTTTGAATATCAGCTGAAAACAGGGTCCACTGGTTTTCCCATTCACTGTTTCTGGTTACGGTTTTGATACTGTATAAAACAAGGATGATCCCAACTACTAACCAGAGCACCTTATATTTTTTGAACAGCTCTTTGAGTGGGAGCGGGAAATCTTCATTCACCGGTACCTTGAAAACTTTCATGACCAGCCAGGAAAGCATAATGGAAACGCCTAATGACGGCAGATAGAGGAATCTTTCTCCAAATGAGGAGCCTATTATGATAAATATATTGCTGTAGACACTGAATGTGATCAAAAAGAAAAGGATGCCAAAAACCAGTATGGATTTTTTTTTCAGGTTAACGAAAGAGTATATGATCATAGCGGCATAGATCAGAAACGACAGCCACACAAATGGATCTATCCATCCTGTAACAGGGATCTGGTTGTAAGAGTAATCTGACACCAGTTGGATCGGGAACAATAACAACAGAAAATATTTACCGAGGATATAAATGGCAGTTGCATAGCGGGCAGACAGATCAGGTGCAGCCATTAACAGGTTATCCACCACCGGGACGGAGGAAGGTTGTGCATATTCACTTAATATGGCATACCGGATCAGCAGGTAAGCGATAGCCGGGATAATCATGACAACTGAGGCAACGATGTTTGTTCGGGTATTGGCCCTGGTGAAATACCAGCCCATTAAGGGAAATATGGCAAGCATGGTAATGATCCCCTCTTTGGAAGTAAAGGCAAGAAAGTAGGCGATGGCTGATCCAAGCAAGAGTATTATCCTTTTTTTTCTCAGATATTCGATAAAACCAATAGAGGCAAGTAACACAAAAAAGACCGCCATGATCTCATCGCGGCTCTTGATGTTTGCAACCACTTCGGTATGGATGGGATGTGCTGCCCAGAGCAGGGTGATCAGGATCGGCCACAAGGGATGCATATTTCTGAAAAGCTTTCTCAGAAATACAAGGAGCAGCACACAACTCAAAGCATAGAACAGGACATTTACGAAATGGTTAAGGGCAGGGGTATCAGGTGCAATCTGCCACTCAACAGCATACATAACAAGGGTTAACGGGCGGTACAGGTTGTCTGTCAGCATATTCACACCGTATCGGTAAGATGTAGTCAGCAACGTCGGAATGCCATCAATCCCACGCTTTGTAATCCAGTTGTCTTTCAGTACTCCGTAATCATCCAGCACATATTCATGCGAAATTGTATTCGCGTAAAGTACAAATGCCAGAACAAACACGATAAATGCCCATAGCCTGAAATTCAGAGGTTTCTCCTGTGGCAGTTTTTGCACAGGTTTATGCGGACTGCCTTTCCATTTTTTCTTTTTGGGTTGATTCATCTGTCAGGTGTTTCTGTTGCAGAGGATATCTTTGAAACTTCAGGCTTTTTATAGATCTCGAAAGAGGCGAGCCCTTTTTTCTGAAGGAAATAGGATATGGATGTGTTCATGACACCCAGGCCGTATTTCATGCTACGAGTGACATTGATGGAAGAGGCTTCCTCGAAATATTTAGTCGGGCAGGTGATCTCAGCGATCTCATATCCGGCATAAAAGATCTGGGAGAGCATCTGGTTATCAAACACAAAATCGTCCGAGTTGGCATGATAATTAACGTTTTCGAGTACTTCACGGGAAAAAGCGCGGTACCCGGAATGGTATTCTGACAGTTTTTGACTGATGAAGAAATTCTGGAACAGTGTTAAAAACCGGTTTGCCACATATTTATACCTGGGCATGCCTCCCCGCAGGGCACCTTTCCCGAGAATCCTGGAACCGATGACCACCGGGTAGAGGCCGCATGCAATCATGTGCGACATAGCAGGAATCAATAAGGGGGTATATTGATAATCGGGGTGAAGCATGATCACGATATCGGCTCCAAGCTTTAACGCGGTATCGTAACATGTCTTCTGGTTCCCCCCATACCCTTTGTTATCATCGTGTTGAATGATATGTCTGATGTTCAATGATCTGGCTACATCGATTGTGTTATCCGTGCTGGCATCATCCACAACCACAATCTCATCTACCAGGTCAGCGGGGATCTCATCGATCGTTTTTTGAATCGTTTTCTCAGCATTGTAAGCTGGCAGTACAACTACAATTTTCTTGTCAGATAACATAGAGTGTTTGTTTTATAGCAACTCGTGATTCCTGAATACGATGCATTCCTGGATTTTCACGCTCAGCAAAAATAGTCGTTGCTTTAGAGAATGTCAAGGATTTTTTTTTGAAAAACTTCTCCTCTTATCCATTGACCGAAGATTCAAATTCTCAATATAGATACCACCCGGCGAATCAGATTCCGGGTGAATATAGATTGAAAAGCGGAATTGATCAATGGGGTTCTTCATAGTAAACAGGATTTTCAATGTGGTTTTATCCGGTGAAATAATGCAAGTGTCCGATCTTTTAGAACCTAAATATTCAGCATTATGATATAGCCAAATACGCACCAATGCTTTGGTGTTCTGGTCTGTTAAGCTTCCGATATCAATACTGAATTTAAAATCCCCCTGACGCTGTTTAAAAGAACCAAGCATGTTTTGTGAGGGATTCTTATAATGGGCTTTTTCAAACCCTTTTAATTGAATCCACTTATTTAACTTCCTTTGATATTTTCTAAACTTGTCGTTTTCTCCCCATTTGATATTATAACCAGACTGATTGAAATTAAATTTTATGTTAGTATGTTTAGAAACATTGAAAAGCGGGAATTTTTGATCAATAGAGGAAAATAATAAATCGTTATTCTTTTCCGGTTTGGTTTTTTCAGTAAAGACATATATGTATGTTGGAAATGAGCTACATGTTTGACCCGGGGAACAGAATGGGAATGAACCTATTGGATTGACAGAAAGGTCATATGATTGCCGGAAAAAGTTTGACAACACGCTCCATCTATTCTGAGGATAAACAATATCAACCAATTTAGCATTTGCCTTTCTGATTAAGCTTCTTCGGAAATAAGGTGGAGATAAAGCTTCCTGAGAAAGTAATCTTGGAGAGATTAAAAAAAATGGCAGAGAGTCCCGATTGCGCCATCGCGCAAAATGAACATTGGGATCATTGATTCCTTTGAATTTATTTCTCAGAAAGAGAGGTTGAAACCGAGCATATGCAGGATCAATAAACACTTTAGATGCGGGGTAATCAGTTTTAACTTTTTGATATGCAGCAAGAAAACTTTTTGTCATATTTGCTCTATAAACTGAGCCGGCATATTCTCTGGTTTCCAGAAAATTTGATACCATGAAAAACAATAATAAACATACAATACCTATTTTTAAAATTAGTCTTGCAACATTATTATTACGTGATAATTTATCTTTTAACAAAGAATACAATGAATAAATAACAAAAGCGCCTATAATTGTCAACTGAGGCATTATAATAACAAAATACCTGGGCTGGATACTGGATACGGAATAAATTGAAAAAGAAAAAACACCTATTATCAGATATAATAAAGGCCAGATAAAGACAATATAAAGTAGCCGGCTTGATTTTTTTAATATGGGATAGATGATGATTGACAATCCTAATAAAAAGTAGGATAAATTACTTAACGCCCATTTCAAATCCTTATGCGCTTCAATAAACCTATCTCTATAAAACAGTAGCAGATCAGGCTTATCCGGTTGTATCCTGATAATGGGGGCAGTAGATTCAGAGGATGAAAAATAGAGAAGATTTATACGTATAGTAAAATCTTCGAAAAGAAATGAGAGCCAGATTGTTTCAATTCCGATAAAGAATAAAAATCCGGCAAAATAATATAACGAATATACCAGAGTTTCAACACTAAAAAATCGTTTTGAACATTTCGCAATGATAATAAAATATGGAACAAACATAATCAAGGCAGCGATCTTCGCCGAATATGCTATTCCTAATGAGAAACCCGCTGTAAACAATAAAAGAAAAGTTCTGAATGAGAAAACCTTAGCTGAATAGCTGTCTCTTTTTTTGTAAAATCTAAACAATATATATCCTGAAAATAATATCCAGAAAGTTAACGTTATGTCAGGGAATATGCCTCCAGCAAATACATAAAATATAGGCATGGTAGCGACAAGAAACGATGCAATCCAACCAATTGTTTCATTATGTATTAACTTCCCGGTTTTAAACGTTAGAAATACAAGAGCCAGATGAACAAGAATAAAATACATATTTATCCAGAAAACACTTCCGGATGTTAAGTAATAAATAATTGCCATTGGAATCGTAACAGCAAAACGTAATCCCCCAAAACTAAAAAGGACATCGTCACATATAAAACTGGTGCCAATCTGGCTAAAATCAAATCTGCCACTGGCCATGAGATAGGAAGCTCCGTAGTAACTCATATCATCACTCCCATAAATACCTGTATAGAAAAGCAGATCTAAACCGAGTGCAAGGAACAATATAAAAACAAGAATTCCGGCTGTATTGATTTTTGATATTTCAAACATCTTTATGATATTTATTAATTTGCATCATCATTTTTGAATTACTCTTTTTTTTCAAGTAACCAGATGTATGTTGGAGATAACCAGTAAGCTACTTTTAAAACACCAATATATAACAGTTGGGCATATGAATTCTCCTTAATCATTTCAGTAGCTGAATATTTTCCAGGATCTTTTATAATTTCAAACGTATAATCTTTTCGTTCAAATTTTGAAGTTAATTTTTTCAATCCCCAATAGGTCAGATGGTTCTCATAGTAATAATTTGCCTTATTCAATAACCTGAGATATTTATGTGCGGTAAATTTTGGCATGACACTGAGCAATGGCAGTTTATAGTGATCCTCAATAAGTATCAGTCTGTTCCCTGCTGCAAAGAAGCAAACCCCTCCCGGCTTTAATACACGGTAAATTTCATCCATCAATCGCTTACTATCGGGGACATGTTCATAAATATGGGTACAGTTAACTACATCAAAAGAGTGATCAGGAAAATTCATATTCATGCAATCCTGTTCATAAAACTGAATGTTACTGTTGTCAAAGTTGTTTTTTGCGTGTTTAACCGCTTTCTCATCGATATCAATACCAATCGTTTCACGAAAACTTTTACTTAAATAATATGTTATGATTCCTGTGGATGAGCCGACATCAAGTAACCTGAATTGATCCAGCTGCCCAAAATGGTCCTTTAAAACGGTCAGTATTTTGTTGGCCTTCTGTCCTTTTCTTTCTTCGTCATAAACAGACGGATGCTGGTCAGAGAAGTTATATTGATATGCGGCTTGATTTATCTCCATCATAGTATGTGATCTTATTTACTATAATTCACAGGAACCAATAAATATTTTGGAATATTTTTATATTATTTGGTAATATTTCAAATTACCCACAAGTAAAAGAATTATAAAGTTCCATATATTTACTGGCAGTATAATTCCAAGTAAGATTCTGATCACGAATAAATTTTCTCCCTTGCAATCCCATTTCAATTGCGTCCTGTCTATTTTGATTTAAATATTCTATATGCTTAGCTAGTGTTTTAGTGTCTCCAGGCTCAAATAACAAACCGTTCATGTTATTAGTGATTAATTCGGGTGTGCCTCCAATGTTTGTAGCAACTATCGGTAGAGCACAGGCCATTGCTTCCTTGACAACATTTGGTGTTCCTTCCGACCACGAAGGAAGGATTAAACAATCATACTTCAGCATATCATTTTGAATTTTGTTTGGTGGTTTTACGCCTAGAAAATCGACAAATTTCTGCAGATCTTCCTTCCAAGTCAATTTTTGCAGATTATTAAACTCAGGGCCATCTCCAATAATAGTAAGATTAATGTCTTCAATTTTTTTTATTAAAGATAATGATTTAATCAGTATATCAACTCCTTTTACCTTTGTTAGATTGCCAACAAATAATAATCTAAAATTTGAAGTCTTTTTTCTATTACCAATTGTTGGTAAATCAACGCCGTAAGGGATAAAACTAATTTTCTTATCAATCCCATAAAGGTCATATAAACGATTCTTTAAATTTATTGATACTGTTGTCACAGCATCGGCGTTTTTCAAAATCCATTTACATATAACACGAATTATTGGAATGGATAATAAATTTTGATCAGAGCCATGTAAAGTGATTATAAATGGTTTGTTCAATAGCTTCTTTACAATAACCCCAATTAATCCATTCGGTAACCAATGAACATGTAAAATAGTATTCTTTTGAGTTAATTGAATAGTTTTAATACAAAATAATATCATCATGATTGGATAGAATAATATAGCCCAGGGATATTTTTTTATCGTCTCAGGAATACCACCTTTAATACTTGATAATGTCAAAAAGGGAAATTTCTTTGGTGCATATTTAATTCTATGTAGTTTAATATTCTTTAAATAATTCTGATCTATTGTATTCTCATTATAAGGGACAATAACCTCATGATTTATTTCAGATTGACAATTTAGGGTCCTAAGAATGAATATACCTGCAAAATCGTTTTCGTTAACAGGAAATGAAGTAGTAATAGTTAGAACATGATATATATTTCTTTTCATTTGTTGGCCTTTTGTATTTTCATCTTCTCATCATACAGAGACTGATGTTGTTCTGAGAAGTTGATTTGATATTCTGTTTTATCAAATTCCATTAATTCCGGATGTGATCGTTCACGTTGATCTTCATTGCTCTATACAATAGGAATGTCGCCAGCAGTAAAATGATCTCTCCAACTGTTTGCCATAATCTTGAAGCCAGGGATATGATACCGGCAAACGAGTCGGGCATTATGTTTTTCAGTACCAGGGTAAGAACACCTTCTCTGACTCCTAAACCAGCCGGAACGAAAATAGCAAAAAAACCAATTGTGCCGGCAAGTGCAGTTGCGCCTGTAATGAAAAAGAAATATTGAAAAGAAATTGGATAAATAGAGTTAATGAAAAATAAAAATGAAACACCAAAAATTAATCTGTTGAGAATATACAATCCTACGATACTAAGCACCTGAAAGTAAGTTATTTCAAACTTAACAGGATCGCGTTTAATTATCTTTAAGGCAATGTTTGATAAAAATTCCAGAATTCTGGGGTGGATCAAAATAAAGAATAATGCTAACAGGATAAATCCAATGAAACGGTATTCAACAAACAGAGGTATTTCAATAAAAAGTGAGCAAAAAATAATAATAAATATTGCGGAAAGAAGTGCTGTTACAAGCTCAATGAAAAGACAGGAACCTGTTGCCTTTACGGACTGATTTGCTTTGCTGTAATAATAAAACATCATTGCATAACCGAATATTTTGCCCGGAATGTATTTCCCAAAACCCGCATAAATCCGATAAAGAATTGTTAATGAAAATTTAATATTACATTTATTTTTCACAGTTATATAATACCAGATCAGAGACAGGTTGAACTGGTATATGATGCATATTATTAATGAACAGGAAAGTAAAAGATAATTAATATGGAATGTGTAATCCTGGAGTTGAGTTATGTTTTTTAAAATAAACCTGCCAATGAAATAAATAATAACACAAGCAATTAATAGCTGAATTATCCTCAGGAACCATCTTTTTTTCCTGGCACCGGTCTTCGCCTTGTTTACATTATCTCCCAACCGTAATTATATTTTGCATGAGGTCCATGTATTTGGATGCGACAATATGCCAGTCAAAATTCCTCATGACATGTTCTCTTGCCTGTTTTTTTATGTGTCTGTAATTATCTTTGTTTCGTAAAACATCCAACACTTTATCACAAATGGCTTGCGGATCTTCCGTATTTATGCTAAATCCTGTTTTATTTTGAATTATTATATCTCCGATGGATGATAAATCAGAACTAATGATCAAACATCCACAGCTTGCTGCTTCTGCAAATGTTAAACCGAATCCTTCATGAATGGAGGGACCAATAAAGATATTAGCAGTTGCATAATATGCGGGCAATTCATTATGGCTGAGGTTACCAGTAAACAATATATGATCCTGTAACTTTAATAACTCACAAAGAGTTTTTAATTCACCTTTTAAGATACCATCTCCAATAATTAAGAGCTTTGAATCTGAATAAATCTTAACAATTTCAGCCATTGCGTGAATTAGCTTATCAACACCCTTTTCCGGACTCAGTCTCCCTATAAATAAGAGAAAAGGGCCATTTATTGAATGTTTTTTCTTTAAGCTTACATTCCGTTTATCAGGGGAAAACATGACTGTGTCTACTCCCATAGGATATACATGAATGCGCTTCTTATATCCAAGCCTTTTCGCTTTTTCTTTTAAATCATTACTTACAGTTGTCAATTCATCTACATATGACAGAATAAATCTTTTTAACTTTAAAGAGATACGATCATTGAAATAATGCATGTCGCTACCATGAACCGAAATAATTATTTTAATATCAATTTTTCTGATACAAAGTTTTAGCATCACAGCAATCAGCCCCTGAGGGATCATCCAGTGTACATGAATGATTTTTATTTTATTCTTCTTTATCAGTTTCCTTGCCAGGTTAAATTGACTATACAAGAGAGGAATGATTAAGGGTGTCAATAACATATTTCTTCTGAACCCGGCAAAGATCCCGTAATTAAAATACCTGTATAATCTTTTGAACGGAAGAAATTTAAAACGAAATATTTGTATTCCAGGAATATTTATCTCTTCTATTGAATTTGTCAATTTAGGTGTTACAATTATGGACTCAAAGCCGGGACAAATCAATTCAGATAACTTGAGTACGGCACCTCCACCAACTCGCTTTTGATGATTATCAACAGGAAATGATGATGTTAATACCAGGATTTTCTCTTTCATGATTTATCCAGTCTTTCATTGTCCTGAAAATCCATCCACATCGCAAAAAGCAAAGACTGAAAACCCGTAATTATAAGAAAACTAAACGCAAGAATTGTCAGCGGATTCGCTTCCCCACCCGAAAAAATTATTCGAAGAATTTTAATTGCAAAAGGAATGGCAAGCAACAATAGCAAAAAAGCTGCGTGGTATAACAAAAACAACGGATGAAAATCCCGGAACAAATATTTAATCCATAATCGTTTAAAGAATGATTTAAATAGTAAAAGTGACACCAGCGGAATCACTTTCATTACATTCATTTTCGATTTTTCACCAATATGATATACCGGTTTAATGCCCACTTCCTTAATTGTACAAAAAGCGATATTCAATTTCACAAGTATATCATTGGGCATACCATAACTTTTGTATATCTTATATAGATGAATTGAGTTCAATGCTTTGTTAGAAATCGCAGTATAGCCTGACTGTGTATCTGAAACATGCCAGTACCCGGAAGCAATTTTTGTAAGAATGGAGAGGATTGAATTTCCTATATATCTGGTTTTCGGCATAGCAAGATAAGAGCTGCGATGAATTAACCGATTTCCTTTTACATAGTCAATTCCTTCTTCAATGACCGGTTTGCAAATAGATTCCAGTTCCGCCGGGTCCATCTGCCCGTCACCTGCCATCACCGCTGTGCAATCGATCCCAATATCTTTACACCATTTATATCCGATGGCAATAGCAGCTCCAACTCCACTGTTTTTTTTGGTATTGATCAGAATTATTCTTTCTTTTTCCGGAGTTCTGTTTATAACTTCATGTGGAACGAAATGCTTTATTTCCATCTTTTCCTGTTCCTGCTGGATATAATCAGCCCGGTTATATCTATTTAGTTTGAAATCCAGGTGAATGACATTGAGCTCGATCGTTTTTTTTGTGTCATCCAGGATGATCTTTTCCACTATCTCTACTGTTTTATCTCCGGAAAAGTCATTTACGACCACTATTCTATCCACGAAATCGGGCATGGTCTCTATGACCATTTTGATTTGTTTTTCCTCGTTATAAGCCGGAACTACCACAGCAACCGTATTATTTTTATACATGATCTAAAGTTAAAATTATTTTCTTGAGTTCAGGCAGGCGATCAGTCACAAAGATATGTATATAATCAACGTAAATAAACATAATCGGCATGACGTTTATGTTTTCAGGAAGGACCAGTATTCCAGGTTATAACTGAGTAAGTATATTGAAAGAATCTTTGTAAAACTCAAATAAAATATCTAATTTTGCCGTCCCAAAACCTGAAACGGCCCGTTCGTCTAGGGGTTAGGACGCCAGGTTTTCATCCTGGTAACAGGGGTTCGATTCCCCTACTGGCTACCACGCCGGCTATATCAGCCGGCTTTTTTTACTCCTCGTTTTACTTCCTGTTTCAACCTTCGTCCTTTCATTCTAACTTCGTACTTCTGGCTTCTGGCCTAGTTTTCGTCTGCCTCAAACCGAAACCCCATCCGTTTGCCGGTTTTGATCAACATCGCATCCAGGGCTGTTTGCATCTCCCTCACATTCACCTCTTTCATATCCCCGTATGGTGGGATGAGCAGATCAAAATTGATGGTATAGAGCATCGCCGACCGGATGATGCGCTGAACAGCCCTGCGATTGATCCGTGCAGTGGCAAAATTGTTATAAAGGAGACCAACTTCCCGTTTTCCTTCAATGAAATAGTGGTTCTCCCTGTTTACAAAAACCCGTCCAATCAGGTATCCAATGTCGTTTAACCGGTTATATTTAAATGAGTCGGCCAGGAAATTAAAAATGTGAATAATGCCACTATAAGAGCGTCTGTTGTCATCCTTAATGTATGATGTGCGCATGACCAGATGATCCCGGGAGAATTGAAAAATATTCGTGTGCATCATAAATATCAATGTATCACCTGCAAATCTTAGCCGGAATTCAAACTCTCCCCTATCGGAATACTCAAACGGAATCATTGCCTTTCCCTTTTTCATCCGAGGCAGGTATTGAGTCGATAAAATCTCTGCCTCCTGTTTAAAGAGGTTGAAGGTCTCTATCGTTTTAGTGAACACATCCTGTTTCAGGTTGCCTTTTTCCGTTAGATTTTTGAAAAGTTCTCTCGATGTTGGCGCTGTATGGTTCATGTTATATTGGGTGTTGGGTATTAGATGTTAGATCTTTGATATTTGATGATCAGTTCTTTCAGGCTTTCGTAAGTATTTTTCAGAACCTGGTCCAACCGGTTGATGCTAAACCAGCGAACATCTGTGATCGCTTCCTCTGCCTGAGGCGCAACGTTCTGGTCGCCGGGTGCATACATTTCAAACCAGAAGGTCTTTTTCAATATCCGATGCCCATTCTCACTGTAAATATGATATGTGGGCTTAAGCTTCCGAACAATGTTAACCTCTTTCAATCCTGTCTCCTCCTTCACCTCTCGCAAAGCTTCGATCCTGCTAAATTCATCATTCTTCATTCCCCATTTCTCATTTCTAATCCCTGATTCCTTATTCATTTTCCCTTTCGGCAAATCCCACTTCCCCCTTCTATAGATAAACAAGATCTCGTCCCGTTCATTCTTCACAACTCCACCGGCTGCAAGCACAACAGTACAATGGGAGAAAAACGCTTCAATCACGCTCCTGTCATCCACCAGTCTGATCACCTCTTCCTCCCGGTATATTTCCATTGAATCTTCTCTTTTGCTCATTCAAAAATACAAATTCTTACGTTCCGAAATGCATTCGTGTCAATGACAACAGAAAGAACGAAGGCATCAACAAGCGAATGGCGAATAACGAAAAAAACTATCTTTGCAAAAAAAAACAAAACCAATGATATATTCCCAGGAAGTTGCCTTACAAACCGCCGAACTATTGCTGAGAATCAATGCTGTGAAACTCAGCCCAAAAGAGCCCTTCACCTGGGCGTCAGGGATCAAATCCCCGATCTATTGCGACAACCGCATCACCCTCTCCTATCCTGAGATCCGGACATTCATCCGGCAAAACTTCACCCGTGCGATTGAAGAACATTTCAATGGAGTTGAAGCCATTGCCGGTGTTGCAACGGGTGGGATCGCTCAGGGAGCACTTGTAGCACAGGAGCTGGGACTTCCTTTCGCCTATGTTCGATCCGGCAAGAAGGATCATGGGTTATCCAACCAGATAGAAGGCGAGGTACATCCGGAGCAACGGATCGTGGTGATTGAAGACCTGATATCGACTGGAGGAAGTAGCCTGCGTGCTGTTGATGCCCTGCGTGAAAAAGGATGTAACGTGGCCGGCATGGTAGCGATATTCACTTACAATCTTCCGGTTTCTCTTGCCAAATTTGAAGAAACCAAATGCAAGTTGATCACCTTATCTGACTACGATATCCTGATCGAAAAAGCCCTGGAGGCCGGTTACATCTCTAATGATGATCTTTCTGTGCTGCAGGAATTTAAAAAGAACGTTGGATAAAGTTTGATAGAGGCCAGATGTGGGATATGAGATACATGATACATGAAAAGCGAATTGCGAACAGCGCTATGTGCCACTCGCAATTCGTAATTCGTAATTCGTAATTCGTATTACTCTACTACCAGCTTTTGATTCATCGTCTCTCCATCAATGGTCAGGCGAATGATGTAGATGCCCTGACGAACATTGTCGAGATTGATCGCTTGTATATTCTCGCCCATATTCAGGGAGATCTCCTGCTCAAGAACAGTTTTGCCCAGCAAATCAATTACTTTGCACTGAGCTTCTGTTGACTCCTGAACACGGATCTTCATGAAGGCCTGACCGCTGGCCGGGTTCGGGTAAATACGAAAGGCAGCAGGTTTTTGATCTCCAATTCCCTGAGCGAACCCGGTAGTGAATTTCCAGGGATCGCTCCAATCGGTTGTGTCAGCTGTAGCACCTCCATCACTGAACGCCCGCATCCTCCAGAAGTAATCCGTTTGCGGTTCCATTTTCTTGGTGACCTTGACACTATGAACATCCGGATCCGGCATGATGTCGTAAAAGAGATCCGTAAAGCCTATATCTGTAGCAATCTGCAACTGATAACCGGTAATGCCGGTTTGGGCAGACCAAATCATGGTTGGCTTCGTTAAGACATTTATCTGATTGCTGCTGGGTGACGATAACAGGACTGTGTTGATCGAAGTGAACTTTCTTGGCTCTCCCCAGGTCGATGTATCATGTTGATGACGAACACGAACTCTCCACCAGTAGTCAATACCGAACATCAGAAATTCTGCTTTGATCTGAAGCAGGTCTGTCTCACCTGAGAATATAAGATTGTTGAAATTCTCGTCGGCAGCAATTTGGTAACAATATGAAAGGATACCACCAACTGCTTTCCATTTTAACAGGACGTCAAGTACCTGGTCTGTGGCATTATTTTTTGGTGAGCTCAATATCACAGCATCAAGTACATCGAATTCAAAAGGCTCTGTCCAATCACCGGTTGATGCCGAATGACCAGCCTGAACCCTCCAGTAATAGTGTCCTCCAAACCGAAGCCACTCCGTGGCGACAATGAAGACATCTCCATTCACAGTGCCTGCAATCAGAAGGGGTGAGTCAAAATTCATGCTCGTATCGGCCTGGTAATTGAAGAACTCCACTCCGGTCACATCAATGCTATTGAGCTTGTTTCTCCATCTAAGATCAACGTTTGATACCTGGTTGCTGGCATTGTTTGAAGGTTTGTAGAGGGTCACTGTGTTGAAAACTGTGAATTCCCACACCTCCGACCAGGAAGAAGTCGATCCATCAATGGCTCTTACCCGCCAATAGTACATCGTGTTGAAGAGCAAATTGCCGGTCTGGTATCCGGTAAGTAATGTTTGTGTCACATCAACAAGCAGTGGAGAGTCGAAATTCGCACTGGTGTCCATCTGCATCTGATATTGGAGATTTGTGGTGCCGGTAACCGCATGCCAGTTCAGAACCACATCAGGCATCTGATCTGTAGCACTATCAACCGGGGTTTCCAATGCCGGAGTATATACCAGCGTTTGAGCAGTCATTCCGAGACTGATAACAACGAATATTAAACCGAATAAAACTTTTTTCATTTGTTGAATTTTTTTATAATTCCTGATTCCTAATTTGCCTTCACCACTTTGCCATAAGCTGTATTCACTTTGATGATGTAAGTGCCTTTTGGCAACATGCTCAGGTCAAGGACAGATGTATGGGTGCCGCGAAGTTGCGTGCCGAAAGCAGCGGTTGTCATCAACCTGCCTGTAAGGTCATAGACATAGGCAGTAACCTGCCTGGTTTCCGGCAATGTATAGGTTATATTGGCTGTGTTCTGAACCGGATTGGGGTGGATCTGAATGGATGAAATATCTCTCTGATCACCCGCAACCGGGTCAACTCCAAGAGGTGAATAGTAGGTGGTGTCGTAGAAAAGACCTCTCCCATAAGAAGCAGCGGCAATGTATCCGATATTTTGCACACGATAGTTCTCCCATGTCTGCTGTTCCAGATCTGTCACAGGAACATCTCCCATGCCTTGAATGTCCTGAGCCCATTGTGGTGAGACGGCAAAGATGTTACCGGTGCTGAACGCTCCCATATCGGTACCCGCGATCACCGTGCCGTTACCATGCATCTCAAACAATCCGTCGAAAACAGGCATTTTCGGTAAATTCCCCTGGGCAGATATGAATTCAGGAACAGAATCAAGACCATTTTCGGTCACATAGATAAAATGATCATTTCCATAGTTCCCCAGCGTAACCAGGATATTGTTGTCATCATTCGGATCAATTGCCACATTGGTTATATACCTGCCATCCATATCGGGATACTCATAAATGTTACGGGATACAATGCAATAGGGACTACTTATATCAGCCGTATTGAAATCAAGGGCCATAGTCAGGTTTGAGAACCTGTACAATTTCCCGTTATCAGTTCCGGCCCAGAGGTAATTCAGGTCGCTTGAAAGAGCCATACATGTGAGGATATCCGTTGTTTCACCAATCTGGAACCAAACCGGCTCTTTGTAAAATTTGATCGCATCCTGGGACATATAGACACCCTGATTTCCTGTACTGGTCCCATAAATAAAGAACCTCGAATGATAGGGATCAATGAGAGCCATGCTGTCTCCTTCCGGGATTGTGGTTGGAACTGTAAATTCAATTGGACACTGGTAGCAATTCATGCTTTGAACAAGGACTGTCGAGTCGGCTTTAATCGTTCCATGACGGGCATAAAGCCATACGGTGTCGGTTGAATACTGGAAATCATCCGTCTCCCACAGGATACTCGGGAGATAATCTGTAGTCGTACTTGAGATCGAACCGAGAAATGTAAGTGCAGCAGCTTCACCCAGGTTTTCGGACCGGATGTAGGGTTCTCTATTGCCAAAATTTGTGCCTGAGAAAAAGATGTAATTGGGTTGGAGCTGAGACCATTCGCAGAAAGTACCCGTTCCAAACGAGGTAGGCGGTATGTACCCATATTGGGGTGAATTCTGCGGAACAGCATTAAAAAGTTGTGTGCCTACGCGAACCCCACCACCCATGATCCATTTGTCAAGACGTGTCATGGTGACGGAATTGAATTGTGAAGTCACCAGATTTTTATTGCTTGTTTGATAATCAATACCTTCAGCGCCGAATATTGCTAATGTAATCCCATTTGATGAAGCGATGGCAAACTCAGTTGGATTATTGGGACGAAAGGCATAGTCGTGATGAAAAAAGGGCGTAAAAGTGACATTGGTTCCAAAAAAGTTGAAAGAGACCATCTGCCAGTCAAAATACCCGGTTTCCTGGTATTTGCTGCCCATCCAGCCACCGATACCACCCAATAATACCTTGTCCGGATTATCCGGGAAAACTTCAATTGTGTTCGCATAACATCCACTCCCGCCAAAGGGTTCATATGTAGGATTGGGAGGAAATATCAATGACCATGTGGCCCCTTTATCATCCGAGCAGTAAACACCCAGCAAAAAGTCATCGGAAGCTTTTGCAATACTTGCATACATCACATTGGGATCGGAGGGTGCAATTGCCAGGCCCATCCATCCAACATTGTCTATCGGCAGCATATCTTCTGCGCCGGTAGATACATCCACGATGTTGTTAAGGTCACCTCCTGCCGCAACGTACACATGCCCGTCAACATCAAAGAGGACGGTACCGTCAGAGCCAACCACGACATTAATCGCCAATCCCATTATAAGATTTATCCATGTATCGCCGTCATCAGAATATTTAATTCCGCTGTTGGTAGCCGCAAACAACCTTCCACTGTTTGGATCAACAGCCAGTTTCAGAATGAATGCCCAATTCGACAGGGGATCATTGTAGAGGGGCTGGGTTCCAGGAATCACTGTAAAATTCATTCCATCGACAGAGCGATAGAGTCCGGTTCCCATGAATTCAGCTCCATCACAGTATAATTCTCCTGTTCCAACATAGAGTGTTCCATTTGAAGTCTGTGTCATAGCCGAAACCCTCAGTACTTCAGAAGATGCTGTATTCTGAACATGCCATGTCAGGCCTTTATTCGTTGATTTATAGACACCTCCTGATACACCTCCTGTGTATATTGTCATTGCATCCGGATCCTGGTTGTCAAATAAAACGACACGAGAACGGCCGGCATAGTTGGTTGGCCCGACCTGCATCCAATTCAGGCCTATGGCTGCCGTTGATTTCTGCTGCATCAGTTCAAGCTGGTACCTGGCTGCCAGTACATCAGCCGGATTGATCAATCCAGTTGCCTGATTACTCCGGATTTGATGCATCCGAACATCGGAGGTTTGATCTGGTGTGTTATTATCCGGATTTGTAGCAATCGCAGAATTGGAAAACAGCAGGCAAGAGAACCCTAGAAATAACACTAAAAAGCCAAATGGTAAAAATCTGTTTTTCATATCCCTGGTTTTAATTATTTGATATTTTGTGTATGTGTATTGTTATTTATCGAAGTTCCGTTTAAACCAACAAATATAATTTAAAAAGTTAATTCTGCAAAAAATTTTTATCTATGAACTTCCCTCGGTTGTCGAGAAAAACCGGAGATTGGTTCGATGCAGGAGGAATGAGGAATGAGAAATGAGAAATTAAATCTCCTCCAGCGACTCTTCAGGAAGCCACCCGACGGATCCATTGGCGATACGGACCTCATACCATTCGCCGATCTTATCAAGAAGTTGAACCTTTGTCCCTTCATGAATCACAAAGAGGTCAATGCTCTTCTCATCCGGTGAACTTTTCACTGTAATGGTAGGATCAAAGACAATCGCCTCATGAAGGGTCTTCATCCGGTGATAGCCGGAAACAGAAAAGAGTACCGTAAACAATGTGAGCAAAAGAAATAAAATCGCAGCCCAGAAGCCTGTTTTGCGCAGGAATAGTCTGCGGGAGATGAAATACAAGGATACAGCCACCAGTGTAAAGATGAAGTAAGCGATGGTTTGAATCGCCCATGTGTTTACAGGGAAAAGGTTGAGCAAGCTCCTGTACCATCTGATATAGAAGAGTTCCGGAAGAGGATCAATTTTATCCGCGATCTTGCTGTTTGCAACATTCAAATTGTAGTCGATGTCTTCGTTTCCCGGATCCAATCGGCTGGCGCGTTCATACCAGAGAATGGCATGTGGAAAATCATTCAACTTGAAGTAGGAGTTCCCGATGTTATAATAAAGTTCCGGCGCTTCAAAACCGGATTCTGCAACCTGTTGATAGAGCGTAACAGCATCCAAATAAAGCCCGTCAGAATATGTTTTGTTCCCTTCTGCAATAATTGCCTGTGGTTCCTGCGCGAAAAGCCCGGAAGCCAGAAAAAAGAAGCCAGATATCAGAAGAAAAAGCTGTAACCTGGTTTTTATTTTGATGCAGTTAATCATTGGTCATTAAGGTCATTAAAGTCATTAAGGTCATTAAGGGAAAATTCGTAATTCATAATTCATAATTCATAATTATTTAAGATCCCTTTCAATCCTGGAAATGATCTCCATCGCCTTGCTGTAGATCTCCTCCATCTTCAACGTCTTATCACCCGGAGCAAAACGGGCAAACTCAGTTTCATTCAACGTAGATATAAACTGGTCGATGATCTCATCGCTTACCTCTTTTCGTCGCAATGCATCCTTTACCGAGTCCATCGATAATTCGGCCAGTGGTATACCAAATTTATCACTCAGATAGCCCCATAAAGCATGGGAGATCTCTTCGTAAAAATCATTCTGCTTTCCGGCATTCATGAATGCCTCTGCTTTCCTTAGCCGTTTACGTGACACCCGGGTAGCTTTCCGGTTTTTCATCAATCGTATATCACGCCTTCGGGCCGCTTCCTTTTTAAAGAATATCAGTAGAGCTATAAAGAGTATCAACGGGATGAAAAGGAGGAGAAAGTATCCCAATGAGCCAAAAAAGCCCGTGTCCGCTTTCCGAATTGTAAAATCCTGGTTCTCAATATGCCGGATATCACTGCCGATGTATTGTATCTCCTCTTTGTTCGCCCCGGTATAGGTTATAACGGCAGATTCTCCACTCCCTTTTTCCACATTCAGCGTATACTCCGGGCTACTTAGTGTCACGTATGATTGCCTGGCCAGATTAAAATAACTGAACGTAACCGGCTTGATCTTAAACTCGCCCGGTTTCCTTGGAATGATCAGATACTCGAAGGATTGCATCCCGGTGACACCGGAAGCTGTTGTTTTATAATCGCTGACGATCTTCGGGTCATAAACCTCAAAATCTGGTGGAAACGTGACATTCAGCTTCTCAATCAACTGAATATTTCCTTTTCCGGAGACCACAAATTTCAGGGTAACCGATTCATTGGTCTGAAGGGTAGTCTTATCAATCTCTGAACGGAAGGTGAAAGATCCGACCGCTCCGCCAAACGAGGCTGGTTTATTTTCCAGAGGAAGTGTTTTGACGTTAATGATAATCGGGTTGGACTTGAGAGATTTTTCAACCGTTGCATAAGAAGAGGAGAAGAAACTGTTGTTGAAAAAGTCATCAAAAAATGGATCTCCTGTTCGCTGCCGTGTTTGCCTTTTTATCTGAGCAACGCATTCAACCTCAAGTGGTTCAATCGTCAGCTTCCCGCTCTTCAAAGGGTAGAGAGCGATCTTCCTGATCTCAGCAACAACATACTGCTCCCCGTTAATGGTTTGATTGTACTGTGGAAAACGTTCGTTGTCGCGTAACAGATTCTGGGACCAGAATCCCCGGAAGGATGAGAGCTTGCTGATGGAGATCTGTGCGATCGGCACCCTGGTAAAAAGTTTGTATGTCACAATAATGCCTTCTCCCTGAAAAGACCTTGCTTTGTTCACATATGCTTTCAGGAATACATCATTTGCATTGGTTTGAACACCTCCCTGAGCAGGTGTCTGCTGCGCCCCCGGCTTATTGGCTTGACCAGGTTGCTGTGAACCTGCGGTTCCGGTCTGTACACGGATAGTTGCTTTATTCGACCAGTAACTCTTTCCATCAACAGTAACTGTGGCTGCCGGGATCTCATAATTTCCTACTCGTGAAGCTTGCAATATATAAGAATAGGTATAGGAGATGGTCATGGAGGTCCGGCCATTGATGGAACGGATGCTGGAGGTTGTGGATGTATTCGGTCCGGAGAGCACATTCAGCCCACGGATTTGCGGTCCTCTGAAATTCACCCCCTGAGCATTTAATGAATAGGTTAACATAAACGTCTCCCCTACTGATACGACCGGTTTGACGGAAGCAGTGAACTCAACCTCCTGACCCGCCAGGTTCAAGCCAAACAACATAAAAATGAATCCTATAACGATTCTGTTAGACATTCTATATTCGCTGTTCGTTATTCGCTATTCGCTTTTTTTTACCACGAAGGACACAAAGTGCTTCATGAAGGACACCAAGGAAAATGCTCTTTGCGTTCCTTTTTGTAATCCCCTGAACCCCTAATGGTTATCTATTCCTCATTCTTCATTCCTCATTCCTCATTTCCAACGTGCTACCAGTCTTTCTCAATAGCAATCACTCCTATTTTTGCTTTCTGCTTCTTCACTTTCTCCATGGTCTTTTTTTCGTCATTCTTCATCGCCTCCAGCATTCGTTCAGCATCCTTTTTGGAGATCTTATCGGGCTTTGGGGGTTGCTTTTGCTGATCCTGTTGATCCTTATTCTGCTGATCCTGTTGATCCTTTTCCTCTTTATCCTGTTGATCTTTATTTTGCTGGTTCTGTTGTTGTTGCTGTTGTTGTTGCTGTTGCAATTTCATCCTGGCATACTCCAGGTTGTACTTCGAATCCAGATCTGTTGGATTGTTAATCAACGCCTGCTTGTAAGCTTCAATGCTCTTTTCATACTCTTTCGCTTCCAACAGTGAGTTCCCCAGGTTGTGATAGGCTCCCGACTTAACAGGTTTGGGAAGGTTTTTCTCACCCAGACCGGTAAAAATGCCGGCCGACTCCTCGTAGTTCTTCTCTTCATAAACGGCGGCACCCAGGTTGAATTGCCCTTTCACCGATTCATTGTTGACCTCAAGGGCTTTCCGGTAATCTTTTTCAGCTTCCTGATAATCGCCCTGCTTGAATTTCCGGTTACCCTCACGAAGAAATCTGTTCTCCTTCTGTGTAAACCCTGCCAGCGACATACCAACCAAAACCAAAATTAATGCAATTCTCATACTGTTCACTTTTCGCTTTTTGTTTTTTATTTAACCCCTAAATCCCCTGAAGGGGACTTACTCCCCCTTTAGGGGGCTGAAGGTTCATTCTTAATTCATAATTCTTAATTCTTAATTAGTTAAACGGTTTTATTTGTTTCAGCCAGAATGTTTTCTTTTCAAAAATAAACAAATCCATTATCATCAGGATCAATGCAATCGCCAGAAAATACTGGAACTGATTCTCGTAATCCGCAAACTGCTTGCTCTCTATCTCCGACTTCTGGATTTCGTTGATATCGTCAAAGATCCTGTTTAAGCCTGTTTCTGAATTGGTTGCCCGGACATACATCCCATTACCAATGGTAGCTATCCGTTGTAAGAGAGTCTCATCCAGTTTGCTGACAATGGCATTTCCATCTTTATCTTTCTTAAAACCAACCAGGACATCTCCATTGTATACCGGGATCGGTCCCCCTTCAGGCAATCCCATGCCAATTGTATAGATAGTGACTCCTTTGGATGCAGCCAGCTCAGCCTGCTCCAGGACATTCCCTTCATGATCTTCCCCATCGCTGATCAAGATCAACGCTTTATTTTTTTTCGATTCCCCGAATGTTTTTATTGCCAGATCAATGGCATCCCCGATAGCTGTTCCCTGGGTAGGGAGCATCCCGGGATTGATCGTGGACACAAACATCTTGGCTGCTGCATAATCCGTTGTAATGGGAAGTTGGGTATATGCTTTTCCGGCAAACACAATGACCCCTATCCGGTCTCCCTCCAGTTTATCAATGAGCCTGCTGATCGACTGCTTGGCACGGGCTAGCCGGTTGGGTTTGATATCCTGAGACAGCATGGAATTGGATACATCAAGAGCAATGATCAGGTCGATTCCTTTTCGTTGCACTTTTTCCAGTTTAGAACCTGTCTGCGGGCCGGCCAGCACAAACACCAGCAATCCCCAGGTCACCATCATCAACACAAACTTCAGGATCAACTTTAAGTTGGACATATCAGGCAACAGCCGGCTAATCAAAGAGAGTTGTCCATATCGCTGCAATGCCTTTTTCCTCCAGACAAAAAGCCAGATCACAAGCGCTATAAAGACCGGGATCAGGGCCAGAAGATAAAAGTACTCTATATGTGCAAATCGGAACATGTTCGTTTTTCGCTATTCGTTTTTTACCCCTAAATCCCCTGAAGGGGACTTACTCCCCCTTTAGGGGGCTGGGGGTTATTCGTAATTCTTAATTCATAATTCGTAATTCCCTACGGAATATTCCTTAGAACCGTGTATCTCAACAACATTTCCAATCCGAACAATGCCAGCGCAATCAAAATAAGTGGCACATATTCATCTATCTTCCGCCGGAACTCTGTGACATCGATCTTGGACTTTTCCATTTGATCGATCTCCCTGTAGATCTCTCTTAGTTTTGCATTGCTGGTAGCCCTGAAATACTTCCCATCTGTCATGCCGGAAATCTCCTGAAGCAATGGCTCATCAATTTTCACCTCCATATTCTGCGTAGACATCCCAAAAGGTGTTTGCACCGGATAGGGTGCCATTCCCATCGAACCAACTCCAATCGTATAGATCCTTATCCCAAAAAGCCTGGCAATCTCTGCAGCTGAAAGCGGATCAATGGATCCCATATTGCTCACACCATCCGTTAAGAGAATAATTACCTTACTCAATGCTTTGCTGTCCTTCAAGCGGCTCACTGCTGTAGCGAGTCCATCCCCTATGGCTGTACCGTCTTCGATCATGCCGCTTTTAATATCATGAAAAAGGTTCTTCAATACCGAGTGGTCAATTGTTAACGGACATTGTGTGAAGCTCTCTCCGCTGAACACCACCAGTCCAACCCGGTCATCCGGACGGCCATCGATAAATTCAATAGCGACCTCTTTCGAAGCCTCCAGACGGTCGGGCTTGAAGTCCATTGCCAGCATGGAACCGGAAATGTCGAGTGCGATGATCAGATCTATTCCCTCAATAGTCACATCCTGTCTGCGTAAACTGGTCTGTGGTCTCGCAAGAGCAAGGATTAACAGGGCTATAGCCAGCAATCGAAAGGCATAGAGCGCATGATAGAGGATTATTTTCAGGCTCTTTCCTTTACCCTCAAACCCTTCGGTTGTGCTGACCTGAATATCCGCATGATTTCTACTGTATCTGTAAAAATACCAGGCGATCAGCAGCGGGATGACCAACAGCAGGAACAAAAATCCCGGATTCGCAAATGTTAAGCCGTTAAACATTGTTCGCTATTCGTATTTCGTTCATTTTTTAACCACAAAGGACACGAAGTGCTTCACAAAGGAACAAATTTCTAATTTCTAATTTTCAATTTCCATTCCTCATTCCTTATTCCTTATTCCTTATTCCTCACTCCTCATTTCTTTCTCCGGTTCAACATATAGAGTATCATTAACAAACTGTATTCCTTTCTCCAGGCTCTCTTCGTTTTGGTCGGGCATGGGTTTCTCTTTGGCAAATTTCACCATATCGGCCAGCATCAGTACCTGGCCAAGTTCATCCCACACACTCCGGCTGATTTCCTTCACTCCCAGCAGATCGTGCAGGATCTCAGCGCTGGTACTTTCCATAGCAGCAACATGAAAACGCTCTTCAATATAGTTCCGTAATATATCAGTTAGTTCTGTATAATAGGCTTTCCCCTTCCCATGTTGCCACAGTTGCTTCACCCGTAGTTTCTCGAGCTCTGTCAGCGCAACTTCATGAGGCTTCAGTTGTACCCGGGGCCGGATGCGGAAAATGGGTTCTTTCTTCTTCCGCTTTCTCAGGTAGTAGATAAGAAAAGCAATTAGTGCAATGGCGACAAGGCCAACGATAATCCAGGGGAGGATCTCCCGGAATGTCAATGGCGCTCTCATCGGTCCTTTGATGGGTTTAATCGGCTTGGTGGTGTCAACAGCCAGGGTATGAACAGCCAGGAAGTGCATCCGCGTTTCTGCAACATAGATTGTTGAATCCGGCAACAATCTAAAGTAGAATGAAATGGGCGGAATCGTATAGAATCCACTATCAAAACAGGTAAGCAGGAGATTCTGAGAATAGGAGGTGGTTTGACCCTCTTCACTGATCAGGGTGTCGATCTTCTCACGTTCCAGAACATCTATTTTCTCCAGAATCGTATCCGGAATGGATGGCCAGAGGATCTGAGCTTCAGAGGGACCGCTGAACTGAAGGGTCAGAAACACCTGATCACCAATCAGCATGGCATTCGTATCGAGTGTTGCGGAGGCAACCGGTTGCTGAGCAAAGGATACCACGCTCATGAAAAGCAGGAATAATAGAAGCTTATATTTTAATTCATAATTCCTCATTCGTAATTCGTAATTATCTACGCGCTTCCCTTTTATTGAACAGGTTCATAAGGGGTTTCACATAATCCTGATCCGTTTTGACCCGGGCTACATCGACACCGCTTCGGATAAAAATATCATTTAAGAACTTTTGATGGCTTGCAAACCACTTCTGATACCGTTGTCTGATTTTCCGGTTGGTGGTGTCAACCCAGATCCGTTTGCCGGTCTCCGCATTCTTCACCCGGATCAATCCCACATCAGGGATCTCTGTCTCCCGCACATCAAAAACCTGAACTGCAATCAGGTCATGCTTTTTATTGGCGATTTTGATCGCATCCTGAAAACCTTTATCCAGAAAGTCAGAGAGTAAAAATGCTGTACACCGTTTCTTGATCACGTTGGTCAGGTATCTCAACGCTTCAGCAATATTAGTCTCCCTGTGTGCGGGTTGAAAATCGATCAACTCGCGAATGATCCGTAAAATATGTGTCACCCCTTTTTTTGGCGGGATAAACTTCTCCACCTGGTTGCTGAAGAAGATCACGCCCACTTTATCGTTGTTCTGAATTGCACTGAAAGCGAGTACCGCTGCTATCTCTGTGATGACCTCCTGTTTTAGGGCATGCCGGGTGCCAAACTGATTCGAGCCACTCACATCGATCAGCAACATCACAGTAAGTTCACGCTCTTCCTCAAAGATCTTGATGTACGGATGGTTGAAACGGGCGGTGACATTCCAGTCGATGTTGCGGATATCGTCGCCATACTGATATTCCCGCACCTCGCTGAAAGCCATTCCGCGACCCTTGAAGACACTATGGTATTGCCCGGAAAAAATCTGGTTGGACAATCCACGCGTCTTGATCTCGATCTTGCGTACCTTCCTGAATATTTCAGCAGCCTCCATATACGTGAGACGTGAAACGTGAGACGTGAGACGTGAGACAGCGTTATAACCATTCACGATTCACGGTTCACGATTCACGATTTTATGGTACCTCTACCGTGTTTAATATCTCCATGATAATATCTTCCGTTGTGATGTTCTCTGCTTCGGCTTCGTAAGTGAGGCCGATACGGTGACGGAGCACGTCGTGAGCCACAGCCCGGATATCTTCAGGGATCACATAGCCACGACGTTTGATGAAGGCGAATGCTTTCGCGGCCAGAGCCAGGTTGATGCTGGCCCGCGGAGATCCGCCATAGCTGATCAGTCCTTCAAATTTTTTCAACTTGTATTCACCAGGATAACGGGAAGCAAAGACAATATCCGTGATGTAGTTTTCGATCTTCTCATCGAGATACACTTCCCGGACGACTCCACGAGCCCGGATGATATCACCCGTCTTTACTACAGCAGTAGTACTTGGGAAGTCACCCATGATATTTTCCCTGATGATCAGTTTCTCCTCCTGTTTATCAGGATAGTCAATGATCACTTTCAACATGAATCTGTCGACCTGCGCTTCCGGAAGAGGATACGTTCCCTCCTGTTCAATTGGGTTCTCCGTAGCCATCACCAGGAAGGGTTCATCGAGTTTAAAGGTCTCTTCTCCGATCGTCACCTGACGCTCCTGCATCGCTTCAAGCAGGGCGCTCTGAACCTTTGCCGGGGAGCGGTTGATCTCGTCAGCCAGAATGAAGTTGGCGAAAATAGGGCCTTTTCTGACCCAGAACTCCTCTTTCTTCTGACTGTAGATCAGCGTTCCAATCAAATCGGCGGGCAGCAAATCGGGCGTAAACTGGATGCGGCTGAACTTTGCGTCAATGGTATTCGCCAGGGATTTAATTGCCAGCGTTTTTGCCAATCCGGGTACTCCCTCCAGCAAAATGTGTCCATTGGTGAGCAATCCAATCAGCAATCGTTCGATCATCTGCTTCTGTCCGATGATCACCTTATGCATCTCCATGGTAAGGAGGTCGACAAACGCACTCTCCTTCTGGATCCGTTCATTTAATTCTTTAATATCCGTTTCAACCATTATTAAAATTTTATGAGCGCAAAATTATGAAATGCAAAAAAAAAGCAAAAATTGTGGCTGTTAATAATTGTTAAGCTATCAGTTAAAAATTTGTTAAAGATTCCCTGAGGAAATTCCCTATTCGTGATGGTAAGCTTCATTTCGCAGAATGGACAACGCCCGGTAAAGTTGCTCTGCGAAGATCAACCTGACCAGCTGATGAGGAAACGTCATTTTTGACAATGATAGTATGTGATCAGCCCTGTTTTTCACTTTCCCGTCAACACCAAATGCTCCTCCGGTGACAAAACAGAGCTTCTTCCCTCCCATCACGAATCGCTGATTCAGAAAAGAGGCAAACTCAGTCGACCGCAGCTCTTTTCCCTGTTCATCCAGCAGAACAACATAATCATCCTTTGTGATCTGCTTCAGGATCAATTCTCCTTCTCGGGTTTTCAATTCCCCTTTGCTGAATGAGGCGCTCTTTTTTAGTGTAGGGATCTCATTGATCACAAAGCTCCCATACCGGAAAATACGCTTCTCATATTCATCCAGCAAGTGCATGATTGAACGATCATCTGTCTTGCCTATACAAATCAAACGAATCATTATATCAGGAAATTTGGCGCAAAGGTCGCAATTATCCTGTAATTTTGTATGTTTGTTAAAAGATACTCTCACACCTGATGCGAAAAAGGAGATTATATATAATAATGATATTATGGATGGGGATCATCCTCCCGGCAAATTATCTTCCGGCACAGACCGTAAATGACCAGATAGTGACTGCCTTAGCAAAGAATAACATCTCTGCTCTTCTCTCCGGTTTCCACTCGATGGTTGACCTGCAAATCCCGGGATACAGTGGCAACTACAGCCACAACCAGGCCTCCATGATCCTGAAGAAGTTTTTCAAAGAGCATCCGGTGGCTTCCGTGAAAATAACGAAAGAGGGGACAAATAGTGATGACAGCTCCTATTCACTGGGCAAATTGGAATCAGGCACAAAGACCTATCGGCTATACTTTGTAACGAGAAAGGAGAGAGAGCAAAACAAAGTGTTTTTGTTTCAGTTGACGGAAATAATGTGAAATGAGGAATGAGGAGTAAAGAATGAGGAATTTTTCCTTCGTGTCCTTCGTGGTAAAAAAAGCGAGTAATGAGTAACGAGCAATATGGAGTTAGATAAAATTATAGAAGAGGCCCTGAAAGAGGATCTTGGAGATGGCGATCATACTTCTCTGGCATGCATTGAAGAAGGAACGCAGGGAAAGGCGCAATTGCTGATGAAAGCGAATGGCGTGTTGGCCGGGATGCAGGTAGCAGAGAAGGTCTTTCAGAAAGTGGATCCGGACCTGAAGATGGACGTCCGGATCACTGATGGGACTTTTGTCGAGATTGGTGATGTCCCGTTTACGGTGGAAGGGGATATCCGATCCATCCTGGCAGCTGAAAGAACAGTCCTGAATTTCATGCAACGACTCAGCGGGATTGCCACAGAGACCTTCCGGATGGTTAAGGAAATTCAAGGCACAAAGGCGAAGATCCTCGATACCCGTAAAACAACCCCGTTATTACGTGAACTGGAGAAATATGCAGTCAGATTGGGAGGCGCTGAAAATCACCGGATGGGTTTATACGACATGATCATGATCAAAGACAACCATGTGGATTATGCCAAAGGGATCGAAAATGCGATAGAAGCTGTGATGAAATATATGGAGCGCACCGGAAAGAAACTGAAGGTCGAGATTGAGGTCAGAAATTTTGCTGAGCTTCTTGATGCGGCAAATTTCGGTCATATCGACCGGATTATGTTCGACAATTTCCCGGCTGAGGATGTTGCCTCGGCGGTTCAGATTATCGATGGCAGGTATGAAACAGAGGCATCCGGGGGAATCGTCCTGGAGAATATCAAACAATATGCAGAAACTGGTGTGGATTTCATCTCGCTGGGCAGCCTGACCCATCAAATCAAGAGTCTGGATATGAGTTTGAAAGCAGTAATCAAACGGTTCTATGACAACGCCCCCGACCTCCCGGAAAACTGGTAAGAAAATAACGGAGTGGAAACCCGTTGCTTTCCTTATCCGGACATTGAAACGAATTGTCCTGCCCGGATTTGAAGGAATGTCACTCTATGATGTAACCATTTTCTTTGTGAATGGGTTGTCTAAGGGATACCTTACATCACGGGCTTCTGCCGTTTCCTTCTCCTTTTTCCTGGCGATCTTCCCCTTCCTGATATTTCTTTTCACAATCATTCCCTTCGTCCCTATCCAAAACTTCCAGCAAGTCTTGTTAGACCTGATAGAGGAGTTCATCCCGCATCTGGCCTGGGAGACTGTCCGCGAAACCCTGATAGATATCATTACCCGCCCGCGGAGTGGCCTGTTGATCCTGAATTTCTTCCTTGCTCTGGTTTTCTCAACCAATGGAATAAACAGTTTGATTGATGCTTTCAACACAACAGCTCATACATTTGAAACACGAACGGCAGTCAAACAATACATGATCTCTATTGTGATCCTCTTCTTTCTCTCCACTCTTCTGATCGTCTCGATCGGTCTGATGACTTTTGGCCCGATGCTCCTTGGCTTGATTTTTTCAGAATCGGTGTTGAATAGTTATCTCTTTGTGATCACCATGCAATTATTGCGATGGATCATTGTCATCATGCTCCTGTTAATGGCCATCTCCATCCTCTACTATCTGGCGCCGGCTAAGCACGGGCGTTACCATTTTCTCTCTGCCGGGTCGATACTTGCCACTATCCTGGTGATCCTCACCACGCTGGGATTCAATTTCTACGTCGATAACTTCTCCAAGTACAACGCCCTCTACGGATCGATTGGAACGCTGCTGATCGTGCTGGTCTGGATCTATGTCAATGCAATCAGTCTGTTAATCGGATTTGAACTGAATGCAAGTATTATGAATGCAAGACAGGCGGGGAGAACCGGAGTTACTAAAAGTTAAAAAAAGTAACAAAAAAATAAAAAAAGCTGTATATTTGTATAGGGTGGTTTTTAGGGATTATTCAATATAAATATCAGTGTCATGAGAAAAATATTTCTGCTAATCGCAATTTTACTGCAAATTGTCTCAGGAATTTGTGGCGAACTGAAAACGTTGATTTTGCAACCGGGTCCACAGAATGGATTTGATGCATTTATTAATTCAGCCATTCCCGATGAACCCGGATATGATAAAGGGTTTCTGGTAACAGCCTGGACATACCTGGGATCTCCTTATGTTGGCAAAGACTTGATCCGGTTCGATCTGTCAGAACTCTCCTCCTCTGATAGTATCATAGACGCCAGGTTTAATTTGTATTTTGATCCAAATGGATCCTGGCCGGAACATTCAGGCGATAACGAGGCTTACATCCGGCGAATAACCCAACCGTGGGATTTTATGACAGCAACCTGGAATAATCAGCCTGATGTTACAGAGGAAGGAAAAATTTATCTTCCGCCCTCTGTTCTTCCGCAAGAGGATTATACCGATATCGATGTAACCGATTATGTAAAGCTCTGGAGGGCCGATCCAGATCAGAATTATGGAATGATGGTAAGTCTGGTAACGCAGGAACCCTATGCGTGCCTTGTTTTTGGATCTTCTGATACAGAAATGGGATCCGACCGGCCGAAACTGGTTGTCACGTATATGACATGTGATCCTCCTGTTGCTGATTTTACCTATACCATCGAAGAAAAAACAGTTACATTTGAGGATCTATCCACTTCAGCCACCAGCTGGAATTGGGAGTTTGGCGACGGCTATAGTTCTACGTTACAGGATCCTCTCCACACATATCAGCAGTATGGCATCTACGAAGTATGCCTGAGTATTGAGGATTCCTGCGGAACGGATACGATATGTGATACCATCAAAGTATGCGTCGATCCTGATCCGCATTATTGGTATAAAACTGAAAACCTGATCGTTTCCTTTTTTGATTCAAGCACAATGCCCCTATCCTGGCTGTGGGATTTCGGTGACGGGTTTTTTTCAGATATGCAGAATCCGGTTCATGTCTTTTCGGATAGCGGCACTTATTATGTATGTGAAACAGTTACGAATTATTGTGGTACTGAAACCTATTGTGATTCCATCACCCTCAAATCAACCGGAGTACTTCATTATTCCGGGGATCTTCAGTTCCTTGTGTATCCCAACCCTGCACGGGATTACCTCAATATACACATTCAATCACCCGGGGAAAAAGAGATCTTGTTCAGAATTATCAATTCTCAGGGGATCATCGTCACGGAAAAAAGAACATTCGTTGTAACAAATACTACAGAGGTATCATTAAACCTCAGGGGGTTCAGCAAAGGATTATATTATCTTCATGCCCGGGTAAACGGAGAGGCAGTTACGAGGAAATTTCTCGTCCTCTGATCAATCCTTTATCTGATAGGATCTTGCGGATAAGAGGAACCAATTCTCTTCTGTAAACCACCCATACCAGGCCGATGCTCACAAGCAGCTCTCCTCCATGGAAGAAGAGCCGGGTCTGATTGGTTATGAATATCTCGGAAATCAGGACCACAGCGATAAAGATGATGGGGAGGTATATGATCTTCCAGGGATTGAATTTATAAGTATAGATTTTTCTACTCTCCAGATAAAGCAGCAATGCTTGCAACGGTTTTAGCAGGAAGTTCACCCAGACTGCTCCCATCAAGCCAAAATATTTGATCATTACAATCGCTGCGACGATCTCAAAGAGGGCGCTGATAGCGAAAACACGTGGCATTGCCCGGGTCCGTTTAAAAAACATCAAAGGTGCCATGAACATATAAAACCATACCCGCGTGGCATATCCTGCAGCAAGAATTGCCAGAAAGCCAAATGCCTCGTAATAGATCTCCTTTTTGATTACGATCGGGATCAGGAGGGGTGCGAGCAAGACAAATACCGGGATCAGGATCAGGACAAAGGCAGTCAGACCATTGTAATACCGGTTGATCTCGATCGTGCTTCCACACAGGTTCTGATCTTTCCAGATGGAATAGACCTTTGGGTTGACTGCATTGACTAGCCCCAGAAGCAGCAGCTCGATCCCAAGTACCAGTTTCACACCGAAGTCATAGATCCCGACATAAGTCGGATCATCCATAAACCGAAGAATGATAAACCGGTCGATGTAGTTTACCGACCATGAGAGCAATGCATATACCAATAATGGTGTAGTATAATTGACAATGCGTTTCACATTGGTTGATTCCCAATGAAAACCGTATTCAGCACCAATCATGATCAGGCAAATTGAGGCAGAAACGATAGCGGGAATCATCCTTCCGACGATGGGACCATAAAGTGTATAGGGATAGAGGTACAGGATTGTAAGTGAAGCTGCGATGGTGATCAGAAAGTTAGAGATATTCAACCAGAAGAAGCGCACCGGGCGCTGCTGGTTTATCAGCAAAGCGGAATATGTTTTAAAGATCCCGTTAAAGACAGCGGAGATGATGGTGAAGAGGCCGAATGGGATCAGTGCCAGCACATCTCCGCCGCTGAAAGTGAGATCGAAAAGCCGGACACCCCCCAGGGCGAACATCAGAAATACAACAGCACCAGATATTATCAAGCCAATGAATACGGTCCCCAGAAATCTCTTCAATTTTGCTTTGTCATCTCTGTAGTCGAAGTATAGCACACCAGCCGACATATCCAGCCCGTATGAGGATAGTATCTGGATAAAGTACATCATGCTGATGAAGAGGGCATTCACACCAAACTGGGCCGGTGTCAGGTAAGCTGTAAACCAGGGGATCAATAGAAAACCAGAGACATATGGCAATGCTCCGACAACGGTATAGATGAGAGATGATTTAAAGAATGTGCGGGAGATCATCAGAGTTTAGTTGTCGTCATTAAACGTCAAAAATAGAAAAAGAATAGCTGGTTGTTGGAATACGGGAATTGATTTAATACATTTGCATAACAGACATCTTAATATTTATATAACGCATTAGTTATATAATAAAGATTTTCAAATCTTTAACTGACATGAGAACGAGATTGTTCCTAATTTATTTTATCCTGAATACAGCCGGACTTTTCGGCCAAGGGAACTATACATGGATAAAACAATATGGTTCTGTTTGGGATGATGTTGGATATACTATAGTCGCAGATGACAATTCCATTTACGTTGGAGGCTGGTTTTAAGGCACAGTTACATTTGATACTATTAGTTTGACAAGTGCTGGTGATGATGATATCTTTCTTCTTCGGATGACCCATTCAGGCGAAATAATCTGGGCACAACGATTTGGCGGACCTGGTGAAGATAATCTAGCTGGAATGGATATCGATTATGAAGGGAATATATATATATCAGGATTTATTGGAGGATTAGCTGATTTTGGCCCAATACAATTAACAGGTTATGGAGGGCCAGATGCTTTTGTGTGTCGTATCACTACTGAAGGGGAAGTAAAATGGGCGCTTGCCGGGGGTAGTTACTTTACCGACAGGGCATACCGTGTCAGTGTCAGTCCGAATAAAGCTTTTGTTGCATTTTCTGGATATTACAATGGTAGTGCCATCTTTGGCCCCTTTACATTGCCATATGCATCAAATAAGGATGCCTTTGTTGCTAAGGTAGATACAGCAGGTTTCTATGAATGGGTGTTTGCCAGTGGAAATGACGAAAGTGATCATGCAGGATATGGAGTAACTATTGACAATTCACAAAACATTTATGTTGCCGGGTACTTTTTTTCATCAACCTGGGAAGTGGGTCCCTTTACACTGATCAATTCCTCTTTTGGCAATGCCGATTGTAGTTTGATTAAACTCAGTCACAATGCACAGGTAATTTTCGCAAAATCTTTCGGTGGTCCAATGGAAGACCTACCACGACCAATTGTGGCTAAAGAAGATTATCTATACATTGGTGGGTATCATTATGGACAAGGGAACTTTCTAGGAGTTCCCTTAGAGGGCCACACTGGTTATATTCGAGACTCATATGTGCTGAAGTCAGATACTTCAGGTGAAGGAATATGGGCCATGGATGGCGTGAGTTCCTCTGACGATGAATTGATTGGTATGTATGTGAATGAACAGAACAATCTATATATCAGCGGAGGGTTCAAAGGAGATATGATGATTGGTGCCTCAGTCTTTTCATCAAATGGAATGTACGATGCTTATGCAATTCGAATAAACGGCTCAACCGGGATAGCAGAAACCGGAACATCAGGAGGTGGAACTGGGAATGACATTTTCTTCGGTATGGGTGGAAACAACAATGATCTTTTCACCGCAGGATATTTTGAAGTGAATGCAATATTTGATTCAACAACTTTAATTTCAGCAGGATACAGGGATATTTTTATTGCAAAGTTTGATGATCCTATCGTCACAACCCTAAACGATAGAAGAACCCATCTCAAGTTGTATCCCAATCCTTGTGATGACAATTTTATTTTATCGATTTCAGACTCTCCCCCTACTATATATTCAATTCTACTATATAATATGCTTGGGGAAAAAATTAAGGAAGCAAGATTAATCAATGAAAATGAGATACGAATCTCATGTATTGATCTCTCGCCGGGATACTATATTTTAAGAGTCATCGATGAAAATGGAATAGCTACTTCTTTGAAGCTGAAAATAGAGTAAGCCAATTTTTTCGGCAATATTCCCAACTGAAATGCCTTTCAATGATTGATTTGTTCCTGTGTGCCTGAATAACAGATTTTCCTGATGATAATGTATGTATTACCTTATCCAATGTTTCCGGCAATTCATTCAGGGTAGATATTTTTATATAACTCGTTCTATTCTCATCAAGAAAACTATATGGAAGCCATGTTCCGGTTATCACAACCCCTCCTGCATATAAGGTCTCAAGCATGGAAGCTGTCATTTGATCAGAACTCGGAACAGATATAAGCACATCGCATGCAACCCTGAATGCCGCAATCTCATCTTCTTCTAAAAAATCTGAAATTATATGGTAGGAGATATTGCTATCTTTCATAGCGTCAGAGATAGTGTGAATAAATTCCGGTGTAACGTTATATGTAAATGGAAACACCAGGAATATCTTTCTTTTTTGAGAATCAGGAAGCTTAGTCAATTGTTTAATGATATCTATATGACGCTCCCTGATATGTGCACTATGTCCACAAGAAATAATAATTTTTTCTGTTGGAAATTGGAATTTCCGCTTCGCTGAATCTTTTGCGTTGCCGAAAGTATGAATTTTGGGTAATAGCTTTAATCCAAAACTACAAATACTGACTTTCTCAGAAAAAGCAGGGAATTCCAGGATAAAATCTTTTGCCATCTGTGGATTTGAAAAAAGAAATTGATCCGTTGCTTTAAAAATAAAGTATTGGGCCCACCTTGTTTTCCTTCTTGCCAGATAAAAATCAGTGCCGTATAGATTCAAAACAAGTGATGCAGCTTTCCATTTAAATAGTGGCAAAAAGAGCAAATAATAGGGATTGACATAATGAATATTGATGATATCGACAGGTTTCATAAAAACCAGTTTCCAAAAACTCCTCAATAGATTGATTCCGAAGAGGATCCTTTTCTTATTTCGGTTCTTTGGATAATGTGTTTTTGAATAGACATTAAGTTCTGAAACCGGATAGATCCTTCCGGAAAGCGCGCCAAGCAAAGTAAACGTGTTCCCTGGTGTTTTTGACAACTCTGAAATGAGATTGGGTAATAAAACAAGATTGAAATCACCAACGAAAAGAATCTTCATGTTTTACTTGGTTTTCAACGATTTTGAAGCAGGTTAGTAAATATCAGAATCCATAAACATGTAGTGCCAATTTTTAAAATGAATCAAATCAAGGTTATCCTGAAAAGGGATGACTCCAAAAAAAGTATTGAACTCCTTTTCTTGAAAAACCAATTTTTCTAAGAACAAATGTTCCTCACTGTGCAAATTAGATCAGATATTTATTTTTGGTTCTTCTCGAAGTAAAACGATACGCCTTTCCACAAAATTTCATGCTTCTCATTTGAATATAACGGATGATAAAAAACTCCATTACATCGATTGATTCAGTATGCTTTTTAAAAATAATGATTCCTTTGCAGAGATCATGTTCTTTAATTATCAGCTTAAAATATTCATTTTGAGGATTAAGGGAAAGTCTGCACAAGCCGCGTAAAGTGACCCCTTTTGGCCAATCCAAAGTGACCACCCTATGCCCCGATTTAAATTGACCACCCCCATTTTACCCTCTATTTTCTGCTTTCTCATCCATTGTGACGGTTATACAAATATATTCATTTTATTGAGATGTTGATTTTTCTCCAAAGCTGAAAATAGAGAAAGCCATTCATTCCGGCACGATTTCCAGCTGAAATGGTCTCCGATGACTTGCCGGTTATGGGATGCATCTATCACCGGTTCTCCCGCAACCAGTTTACGGACAATATCTTCTACTATGGGGGCCAGTTCTTCCAAAGAAGAGATCTTCATGTAACTAATCTTTTTCTGATCCAGAAAATCGTAAGGGAGCCAGTCACCTGTGAGAACCACGCCACCTGCGTATAAGGTCTCCAACATAGAATTCGTCATCTGATCTGAACTTGGAACTGAGATCAGCAGATCACATGCCACCCGGTAAGAAGCGACCTGCTTTTCCGAAAAATATTCTGTTAAGATAATGTGAGATATTGTACATTTTCTGAGCGCATGGCGGATGCTATCGACAAAGTCCGGAATGGCATTATAAGTGAAAGGAAAAACCAACAGGATCTTCTGCTTTATTTCATCCGGCAACCGGTTTAGATGCAGGATCATCTCTGCCTGTCTCTCCCGGATATTTGCGCTATGCCCGCATGAGACGATCAGTTTCTCTCCGGGAAGTCCCAGAAGCTGCCTGGCTACCTTCTTTTCCCCCGCCAATGCATCTATATTTGAGAGATTCCTTAATCCAAATCTGCAATGCGTCACCTTCTTCCGAAATTCGGGAAATATATCTGAGAAATCTTGCGCCATCTGTTGATTGGAAAATGTAATATGACGGCAGGACCGGTAAATAAAAGATTGCATCTTTTGGGCCATTCGACCAATTAAGTAAAAATCGCTTCCGTAAACACTGGAAATCAATACAGATGATTTAATCCTGAATAGAGGTATGAAAAGACAATAGTAGGGATTGATATAATGAATATTGATGATGTCTGGTCGGGGCATGCAAAGCAAAATAAAAACACTTTTCAGGGAATTCAACAGAAATAGCAGGTTCTTTTTGATGCGGTTCTCAGAAATCGGAACGGGCCGGAAGCTCTGCAAATCAGGATTCTTCAGCAACCTCCCCCCGGAAACACCCAGGATCTCATAGGTAGTACCCGGTGTTTTTTTCAACTCGTCAATAAGCTGATAAGGGAGAATATAATTGAGATTGCTAACAAAAAGCACTTTCATTGTTAAACCGGCTTAATATACATCGGAATCCATGAAGCGGTAATGCCATGTATGATAATCGGTAAGAGCCGTATCATCATGAAAAGGGATCACACCGAAATAAGTACTGAACTCTCTCTCCCGAAATCCCAGTTTCTCAAGATAGAGATGCTCTTTTGTATGTAGATTCGACCATATGTTGATATGCTCAGCCTTCGATAATAAAAAATCGATTGCTGCTCCCAATATCATCTCTTTCTCATTTTCAAAAACCGTGTGATAAAAAAATTCCATTACATCAATAGCCCCTCCATAAAATTTAACTATAAGAAAAGCAGCATCCTGATCTCCTTCTTTCAGGATTAACCGGGAATACTCATTCTGAGGATTATCTGAGAATCGCCAGCGGAGATGCTCTTTATTTCGTGAAAGACTAACAGATGATGTCGAATATCGGTATGATGAGACATTATTAAAACTGGTTGCATCCACTTGCTGAAGAGAATAGGTAAACCTGCAGGTTTCCTTTATCATTCCATTTCTGAACTCATCAATGGATATCCGAAATGAATTCAATGAAGCGAGATCGATCCAGCCCAGATTCTTACGGAATCCATAGTGTGAATTCTGGTTGGCAAAGCCGAACACCCCAAGATAGCCATCTTGTTTCAGCTGTTCAAATAAAGAAAGGGCAATTTGTTTAAACAATCCCTTCCCCTGATAGGCAGGATGGGTCATTGTCATATTTGATAACGCTATTTTGCGCTCTTTGCCATTTTTTTCAATAATGCATGGGGAGACGGCATAATAGGATGCTAAAATTCCTTTGTCAATGATATAAGAGATATATACTTTATCGCTATTGGGATTATTCAGAAATCTCCATTCCCAATATCCGGAATCAAAGCTTCGATGAAAGGATTCCTGAAAAGTTTCCTTGATTAAATTCAAAGAAAGAGGGTTAGCAAAATAACATTGAACAGGTCCCATAATTAAAATGATTCAAAAATGCTCATATATGATTCAGCAAAGTCGACACCAATCCTACTTCCTCTGAATCTTGCCAATGCTTCAATAACCTCTTTGCTTCGAGGGAAGGGAGCCTTCTTTATTTCAGATTTATAGATCATAACCCCTTCAATTTTCCTGTTGAAATAAGCAGAGATATCCATATAGAAATTTGGGATAAAAGCAGAAGAAGGAAATGGTGTGGCGTATTCTGTTTCAGAGATACATTCGTACATCAATATTTTTTTAATGTAAGGAGCCCGGAATGACTTGCATGCGCTAAATGTAGCTTCAAAAGCCCTGCGATGATCGGAATGGATGTCAGAGTGATTTGGCAACAAGATCCAATCCGGTGTTATTTCAGAAATCACCTGAGATATACTTTTATGCAAATCATTTAAAGGGATCTCGTCGAGGGTGGTTGTAGGATATCCCAGGTTAACTGTTTTCTTGAAATTAAAGAAAGAACTAACCTGAGGGATCTCCTCTTTTCTCGCCTCGATGAAGATGTCTGACCAGATTGAACCAGGGTAAACATCTGTAAGAATTAACCAATACAGCTCCCATCCTTCGTCAGCAAGCCGCAGCAATGTACCTCCGCAACTGATCGTTTCATCATCAGGATGTGCCGAAACAACTAATAACTTACTCATTGCGTATCGTATGTGTTATAAATACATGTATCAGTCAGTCTTATTCATTCATATTTGATCACTTAATCCATAAATTGCTGAATGCAAAGAGAAAGACCGCTTTTCAGATCAATTTTCGGCTCCCAGTGGAGATGCCGTTTAATTTTCGAAATATCAGCATATAGATCAAATATTTCATTCGGTCTTGTTTCATTACATGAGTAGTATTCTTTGTAAATCCCGGTTACTTCCTGAATTGTTTTGATTAACTCTTCAACACTAACTGAATACCCGCTTCCCACATTATAAACTCCTTCAGGACCGATTAACGAACTATCTATAGCTTCTATTAAATCATCAATATAGATAAAGTCTCTCTTTGGTGTTAAATCTAAAACGTCAATGCTATTCATGTTCTCGTTTTTGATTTTTCGAATGATCTTCGGGATAAGAAAAATTTCATTCTGGTTAGGGCCATACACATTAAAGGCCCTCAATATTGATACGTTTAAACCATAATTATTCAAGTAAAACCGACACGCATTATCAGCTAATAATTTACTATGGCTATAGGGATTATTCGCTTTTAATATATGATTCTCATCAATGGGCAGATATTCAGGCTCACCATACAAATATGAACTCAGGTGGGTTAAGCGAGCGTTTTTTTGCCGACAATACTCTAATACATTAATTGTTCCCAGTAAATTTATCCTGTAAAACTCCGCCGGATCCTTCCAGCTATCCGGCACGAATGTCTTCCCTGCAAGATGACAAACATGTGTGATGTCCTCATCAAGGAAAGGTTTAAAACAATCAGCATTGGTCATATCAAAATCAGGCATGTCAAACTCAAAGACCCTGACCCCCTTATTTTTTAAATGCTGTACAAGTCTGGCGCCTATGAACCCTGAAGATCCGGTTATGAGTATATTTTTCATAAAAAGCTCCTCAATTTTTTATCTGGCATTATTTAACGATTGAATTGGCTTTAACAAAGGAATGAGGAGAGACCCTGGAATTTTGTTTTGTCACCGCTCCGCTCCCGATAAAAGAACCACTCCCTATATATACGCCACCATTTACAATAGCTCCCGTAGCAATATGACAATGATCCTCCACAACAGAATCATGCTCAATCAGGCTATTGGTATTGATGATACAATTCTCACCAATGGAAGCGCACGAATTTACGATCACGCCATGCATGACAATGGAGCCCTTTCCAATACGGGCATATGTTGAAACATAGGATAAAGGAGAGATGATAACGGGCAAATTCACCTTCAAGGTACTCAACGTATGAAAAAGGATTATTCGCGGTTCAGCCGACCGGATCTGGCCAATCGCAATAAGAAACGAATGATACGTTTCAGCCATTCCCGGCAGATCATCATCTGTTCCGATAATTGGATAGCCCAGTATCTCTTCCCCAACCTTATCAGGCATATCAATAATTCCTGCGATGGAGAACTTTCCTTCTTTTTCAATCACATCAATACATGACCTGCAATGTCCTCCCCCGCCGACTAAAATGATTGGTTCCATAATTCTGCTTTCACACTATTACACTACTCGGAATATTCACGACACGATCTTCAAGCCATTGAGCATTATGAATGTCTATCGTCAGGCAATCTTTATACATCTCAAGCTGATTCATCAGGGTCCATGCCGGGCGCGTCATGACACCATGATTGTTTGAAAACTCAAGGAAAGCATCGCGTTCCTCTCTGCCGGAAAAAAGGAGGGCATTGACCCAGTAATTTGACCGCGCTTCCTGCGGTTCGGAAAAGAAACCGACATCAAGATCACGAAAAAACGTTTGATAGGTGGATGCCAGTTCCCTCTTCTTCAGGATAAAAAAATCCAGACTTTCAATTTGCGCCACACCCAGAGCGGCATTGATATTGGGCATACGATAATTGTATCCCACCTGGTCATGAATAATATCCCATTTATGCGACACTTTAGCCTGTGTGGAGAGGTGCTTGGCCTGTGTCGCCAACACCTCATCATTCGTGATGATCATTCCACCTCCGCCGGTAGTGATTGTTTTATTTCCGTTAAAGCTCAATATTCCTGCTTTCCCAAAGATTCCGGTATGTTTTCCTTTGTATGTTGAACCAATACTTTCAGCAGCATCCTCAATCACCGGAATACGGTATCTATCACAAATTTCAACGATTCGATCGATCTTCGCCGGATGGCCGAAAGTATGCATGGGGAGACAGGCGCTGATGATTCTTCCGGAAAGTTTATTGATACAGCCGTCAGGCACAGGATCTCCATATTGTGTTAAAAAATCTTCAAGCGCATCGGGCGACAATCCCATGGTCTCCTTATCCACATCAATGAATACCGGTGTGGCTCCGGTATAGGTAATCGCGTTAGCGGTAGCAATAAATGTTAATGGTTGTGTGATCACCTCATGATCCTGTTGCACACCTGATAATTTCAGGACCAGATGCAATGCATCCGTACCATTGGCAATGGCAATAGCCCGTTTCGCCTGAGTATATTCTGCTATTAATGCTTCAAACTGATCTACAAATTTCCCCACACTTGAAACGAACGTAGAATCAATGCATTCATTCAGGTACTTCTTCTCGTTCCCAATGAACCGGGGTTCATGCATCGGAATGAACTCGCGGGTATGATAAACTTCCCGGATAAAATTGACGGTTTTCTCAAACATTGTAGATCGTCTCCTTATATAATGCCAGATTTGCAGGATCGGCAAACCAGTCGATGGTGATCCTGAGTCCGTCAGAAAGGGAATACTCCGGCTGGAAGCCGGTCAAAGCATGTAGTTTGGAATTATCGCACCACAACCGGAAAACCTCCGATTTCTCCGGGCGAATCCGTTGGTTGTCCTGTGATAACCTGGCGTTGGATTGCATCAGCTCGTTGATCAGCCGGAAGGTATCCTCAATGCTGATCTCATAATTGGAGCCGATATTAACCACCTCCCCGAGTGCCTGATCGCATTCAGCGAGCTCCATGAAACCACGACAGGTATCCTTTACAAAATTAAAATCACGGGTTGGTGTGACATCTCCCAGTGAAATGAGTTTATGCCCTCTGGCGATCTGTGTAATGATGGTTGGGATAACAGCCCGGGCTGATTGACGCGGACCGTAGGTATTAAAAGGTCGGACTACAATGACTGGCAAATCAAACGACCTGTAAAAAGAGAGCGCCAGCATGTCGGCCGAAGCTTTAGTCGCGGCATAGGGAGATTGCGGGTTAACAGGATGCAACTCACTGATTGGGACCTGCTGTGCCGTCCCGTATACTTCACTGGTGGAGGTTTGGATGACCCGCTCAACACTCATAGACCGGGCCGCCTGTAACACATTTAAGGTCCCTTTCACATTGGTCTCTATGTAAATATCCGGAGAGTGATAAGAGTATGGAATGCCAATAAGGGCAGCAAGATGAAAGACCACATCAATTCCCTCCATTGCCTCACGCACGCCATAAGGGTCAATGATGTCACCGGAAAATATCTTTATCTTTTCTTTCAATTCATCTGAAAAAGAGTCAATCCAACCCCACCTGTTCCCAGAGTTGTAATGGACAAAAGCCCTCACCTTGCATCCTTCTTTTACAAGCAATTCCGTCAGGTGGCTTCCAATAAATCCACCAGCACCTGTTATTAATACGTTCTTATCTTTTAGTTGCATCTATGCTTTATTTGAAACATTGAGCCTATGTATGGCAAATTTACTAAAAGCTGGGAGAAACTACTGTCTATTTTTTTCTGCCTATCTTTGTCCGGATAACTTTTTATCGTGTAATAATGATAAACAGGCTTAGATACCTTTCCACCCTTGTTTTCTTTTCCATCACATTTTTTACCCATGCGCAAACAGATCAGGAGTCGTTAGACGATCTGAAACTAACAATTGACCATTTAAACAAGTTATCAAAAGATTCATTCATATCTGCAACCACGAAAGCATATCAATTTGCTTCTGAGGCTTTCCATTTAGCTGATTCCATTCATTATCAAAAAGGCCTTGTTGAGTCGATAATCCAACTTGGAAATTTTTACAGTAGTAAAAAGAAGTATTCAATATGCATCAAATATTTATTCGATGCCCTGAAGATAGCTGAAAGGAATCATTTCACTGAAGAAAAAATACGAATACTTGATTTATTAGGATTCTATTATATTGATATTCAAAAATATGATCGAGCTCAAAGCTTCTTTGATCAAGCATTGAGCCTCGCTAATCAAACATCTAATTATAATGAAAAATCACAAATTCTTCTTGCCATTGGAAAGTTAAAATATATAACAGGAAAGCACTCACAGGCACTGACAAGTTTTTATTTGGCTTTATCTCTTTTTGACAGTATTACAGATTCAAGAGTTATAATGAACACTTACAGGGGACTTGGAACAGTCTTCTATTATCAGAACAATTATCCCTGGGCACTATACTATTTTAACCTCGCTGTAAAAGAGTGTTATAAGAATAATCTGATGAATGATCTTGGATCAATTTACACCCTTATTGCCCATGTATATCATCACCAGGATGACCTTTCTCAATCCTTATACTACAATAGAAAAGCACAAGAGGTCAGAGCACGAAATAATCAGCAGGATCATCTTGCCAGCTCTCTGGTGAATATCGGAAATTTATTTATGGAATTAGGGCAACCTGATTCTGCTCTCAAATACATCAATCTGGGCATCCGTTTGCTACAGCCATCTGTTGATTACAACCTGAAGACTTATGCATACAAACAGCTCGTTAACCTGACCCTGAAAAAAGGAGAATATAAAGATGCTATCGGCGCACTTCAGTTGTTACATAAGGCTGAAGATAGTTTGCTCATTGTAAAAAGCAAGGGAGAAGTTGATCGAATAGAGGCGAATTACCTGATCGCTGAAATGGAGCAACAGAACGAGTTTTTGCTGAAAAAGATCGAAATCCAAAAATTACAGATCAAAAACCGAAGTTATTCGGAATTCATCTCTCAGTTAGCGTTGATCATGGTTTTTCTGGTTGTCATTTTCTTTTTCTATCTACGTGAGAGAAGCAACAGGGCACAGGATCATCTTATGGAGATCAATGCCCAACTTGATTTTGTTACCGAACATACTTTGGATCTGATCGTTCGTATGGATCGGGACTTTCATTACCAGTATGTTTCTCCATCTGTCTATAAAATGTTTGGATACGAAGCCGATGCTATAATCAATTTTCCGGAACTGGGAAAGTTGATTGATCCGGAATTCTATGATGAACTCTGGATGGAGTACCGCGGGATGATCCGCAGCAAGGAGCCTATACTACTGACTCATCTTTCTATACGAAAAGACGGAACTACCTTCTGGGCAGAGAGTTTGGTCAACCCCATTTTTGATGAACAGACCGGAAAACTCAAAGAGACCATCACCGTGATCCGCGACATCTCAGACCGGATTGCATATGAAGATGCGCTGGCTGAAAATGCGAAGCAGAAAGAGTTGCTTCTGCGTGAGATCCACCATCGGGTAAAGAACAACTTCGCGATCCTGATCAGTCTGATGAACATGCAAAAAGTCAGTTCAGATCCAGGTGATTTTAATGGTTTTCTGAGTGAACTTCAAGGTCGGATTCGCACCATGTCTTTGGTTCATGAGCTGCTCTATCGTTCTCGCGATATCGATTACATCGATTTTGCGGATTACCTGAATCAGCTTGTTGGCATCATTTCCAGTGCATTTAAAAGCAAACCTGTTACATTACACGCTGACTATGACGAGTGTGTGCTGGATGTTGAAAGCGCATTGCCTCTTGGTTTGATCTCCAATGAAATATTGACCAATGCCTATAAATATGCCTTCGCTGATCGTTCAGACGGAGAATTATGGGTTGAACTAAGCATACTCAGGAAAGAATCCGGGGAAGAAAACGTTTTTACACATCAACTCACCATCCGTGACAATGGCCAAGGATTACCGGAAGGTTTTAAGCTGGAAGAGCAAAAGTCCATGGGCTCCCAGATTATTACTCTGCTTGTGGATCAGATCGAGGGAAAACTTCATTATTCCGGTGATACAGGAACAACATTTATCATACTCTTTTCAGATGAGAAACGCTCTTAGCTGCCTGAATTGATTACATTTGTCCTATGAATTCAACACCAAACCAGATTACAATCATCGGAGCCGGAGCCATCGGAACAGCTCTGGGAAATATCCTTGCATCCAAAACAAAACATCATGTGATCATACACTCTATCGACGACGAGGCAGTCCATTCGATCACACACAATCACCTCAATCCGAAGTGTTTTCCTTCAATTCATCTGGATCCTCAATTAATTGCTACTACAAATAACATGGTGATCCATGATTCATCACTTCTGCTTCTAGCCATCCCTTCTGTAGCAATTGTGGAGTATCTGGAATCGATCCGGGAATATATCCCGGAAGAGGCAATTCTGGTGAATCTGGCCAAAGGGTTTGGCATAGAGCATAAGACGATCTGTGCGTCTCTTCAGGAACGATTCCGCAATCCGGTATGTACCCTGAAAGGTCCTACTTTTGCCCGGGAGATCATCACTCTTCTCCCGACCGGATTTACCCTGGGATATTCAAATGAAACCCAGGTCAACCTCTTTCGGGACATTTTCTCAAACACTTCGATATATCTTGATTTCACACCTGACATCACCGGTGTGGAGATTCTGAGCATTCTGAAGAATATCTATGCGATCGTTCTTGGTATTGTTGATGCCCAATTTAATTCTCCGAATTTGAGGTTTCTGGTCCTCACGAAAGCATTCCGGGAGATGCGCCGGATACTGATCCACTTCGGTGGATCTGAAGAGACCCTCTTCAACTACTGCGGGTATGGAGACTTCACGCTGACTGCATTGAATGACCTCAGCCGGAATCGCACACTGGGCTTGCTGATCGGTAAAGGATTCTTCACCCAACATGTCTCCCATGAGCTCGTTCTGGAAGGAAAAACAGCCGTCAATATATTTTACAAAGAGCTCTCCGGAAACCTTATTGTTGAAGAGCACTTCCCGATTGTTGCTGAACTCTTCAAAATTTTCAACGACAACTATGATATATCCTCTTTCGTTAATGCCATTTTAACACTCAGGGAACCATAAATTTTCGTATCTTTGTATCCATACGGGGTTGACAGGATTTGACAGCAGGGAAGTGGCCTTGTAAGCATGCCGAGTTTTTGTGAAGGGGTCTCGTAAAAACTCTTTCACAAGCCATTAATAACTGGCGACTATTCATATCAAATGGCTGCTTAATTTTAGAAATTAAGTGCCATTGTCTCCCGGGAAACCTTTCTCAGCGGTGTTCCGGACGAGGCATCGAAAAAGCTGGGATAGTTATGAGGCCGTTCCGACTTCACAGCGAATAACAGGAACTAAGGATCTGATAGGCTGGTCACTGGCCGGTCTGATCCCGACAACCAACCAGTGAATAAGCATGTAGAAAGCAACGTGGCTACCTGTTTGGACGAGGGTTCGAATCCCTCCAACTCCACGGGAATGTGTCATAATACATTGTTAATTAACGTTTTACGATACATTCTTTTTTCTTTACATACATTTTTACATACATTTCTAATGCTTATTGTTAATAATTCAGTTAGGTGATAGCCCTTGCCGGTGGATCACTTCTGCTACTATTTGTCTCTTCATAGTTTTTCCGTGAGGCCTCTGTTTATCTATAACAGCTCGTTTCTTTCCTTGTTGATTCAAGTTGTTTGCAGCCCACCATCTTGATTACAGCAAGCTCACATATATTGACCGGGGTTATTCCCCAATCGTTTGTGTGCGTCTGGGCGCACTCAATCCCTCACACACCTCACCGAAAACGCATTCGACCTGTAACTTGGATAATACGACACCGAATAATTATACTCATTCATCCCATGCGCCCAGGCTTTCCAAGGTCCGTGTGGCGTCGATGACCAAAAGAATGTTGCGAATGCATCATACTCCCATACCTTATTAAAAAACTGCGCCCCTACCAATAAGGCATTAAAACCCGAATACCCGGAATACTTCAACGGTGCCCCTGCGAAGGCGTTGTTGGTCCAGTTGGCAAAGAGGGTATTCCAGTCGGCTTCGGAAGGCACCTGCCAGCCGGGAGGACATAGGCCCTGTGCTTGTTCGGTGTCGGAGTACTTCATGAGTTCATCCCATTGGTAGACAAATGCCGGATTGGTATATTTCTCCGGGATACAGTTATCTCTTTGGGGTGTAATATATGGGATTTCGGTTCCGTAGTTCAGGTTGGCGGCCATCCAGCATTGCGATCCTATCAAAACAGTTGGATATACAGTGCTGTCACGTATATCCAGCAAATCATTTCCGCAAGTGATTAGAACCGGGCTTACAACGGTGATACTGCGAACTTCATTATCACTGCAATTGTACCAGTTTGTGTATGAATAGATGATGGTTTTGGTTCCCAGCCCCGCCATAGCCGGATTGAAATACCCTGTGATCTGATCCACTCCCGGACCGGAATATACTCCACCTAAAGGGATGCCACCTTTGAGCTTATATGGTTTGGCGTTGAGCGTTGTGATTGTATCGAAACAGGCAGAGAAAGAAACATCTGGTTGCTCACCCACTAACATTGTTATAGGATTGGATGTGGCCGGGTTTCCGGTAACACAATTTTCATTCGAGTTCAAGGCACAGGTTACTACATCCCCGTCAACTGGCAAATAGGTATAAATAGGAACATTCCCACCGGTATTGACTCCGTTCACCTGCCATTGATAACCTGGCAAACTGCCTCCATTTATTGGCGTCGCTGTGAATGTCACCGGGGATCCACCACAAACCGGATTGGCAGATGGGGAGATGGTAATGCTGACAAGGAGTAAGGGATTGACGTTCATGATAACCGGATTGCTTGATGCTGGATTACTGGAAGTGCAGGTTTCGCTGGAGGTCAAAATACATCTCACTGAGTCATCGTTGGCTGGTGTATAGGTAAATATGGAATCATTTGTGCCAACAGTTGCGCCGTTAACCAACCATTGATAAACCGGCGTAGAGCCGCCGTTCACGGCGATTCCTGAAAACGTAACGGTATCTCCCTCACATATCGGATTTGCAGAGGCTACAATAGAAATGCTAATCGGTAAATTCGGAATTATTGTCATGATGATTGCATTCGATATGGCCGGATTATTCGTTGTGCAGATGGTAATTGATGAGGTCAGCACACAAGTGATGCTATCCCCGTTTACAGGAACATATGTGAAAACAGAATCATTCGTCCCAGTACTAAACCCATTGACTTTCCATTGAAAAGCTGGTGTGGACCCTCCATTGGTGGTTGTAGCAGTAAACGTTACCGGTGTTCCTGCACAAACTGAATCTGCTGAAACAGAAATCGAAACCATTACAGAATCGCTTGGTGTGACTGTTACGACAAATTGAACCGAATCGCCCACACAACTTCCGACCGCCGGAGTGATAGTATAGGTAACAGTTTCCGGGCCAGATCCGGCGTTGGTCAGAACCTGGTTAATCGTATCTCCGATGCCTGGAGAGAAGCCCGTAACAAGAGGTGAAGAACCAATGGCAGTCCAGGAAAAGGTTGTATTCGGCACAGTGGAAGTTAAAGGAATGTTTGTTGTTTCTCCTGAACAGATTGATTTTGAAAGCGGGCTATTTGTAACAACAGGTGGGACAGTAACTGTCAATTGAACAGTGTCCCTGCCGGTACATCCGTTTGTTGTTGTGACGGCAACTGAATATAATCCTGTTTGATTCAGGGAAATCGTTTGTGATGTGGAGGTGAATCCGGGAGGGATGCTGAACCATTCATATGAACAGCCTGAACAGAATCCAGCATCCAGAGTAACAGAATCTCCCTGGCATATAGTTAGATCCGGACCCAGATCCGGTTCCGGTGTTTCATAGATGGTTATTGTCTTCCAGGAGGTATCTGTTCTGTTATCGATATGCCGTACAAACAACTCAACCGTATATTGCCCAGGTAAGGCATAGATATGAGTAGGTGTTGAATCATTGGAATAATTGGCAGCTCCCGAAGCAGGATCACCGAAATCCCAGTGTAGGCTGTCGGCCGGAGGCCAGATGTCAGAAGAGAATTGAAATGTATCCGGTTGACAGTTTCCAGTATAATTAATATAGGCTTTGTACTTTTGGAGGAATTGGGGCAGACCTTTATAATTATTCCTTCCCTCTAAACTTATTGCATTTATTTGTACATTGCATCCAGTGCCTTGAGTATTTGGATTATGGATAACATGTAAAGAATCATGGTACCAACAGGGGAAATAGAGCTTCCAGTCGAGTCCAATTTGAAAGGGGGCATCAATCCTGGTTGTAGAAATCGGATCATTTTCATATACCTGAACCTGACTATTTAAAATGTATGTAGAATCAAGGACTGATATATCATATTGGAAAATTCCTCCAATTGTTGATGGAGGTGGAAGTTGTCCAAGGATGTAAAGCAACTTTGAATCTGGTGAAAATCCCACACCAGAAATAACTCCTTGATCTAACCCTATTAATAATTTTAAATCAAATAAGGGTGTCACTTCACCTGACTGGGAGTCAAAAGAACAAAACTCAGCTGCATAGTCATTTTGAGGCTTATAAAAGCAGATTAACTTTTCACCATCAGGTGAGATAGCCAATGCCCCATTATAAGGCAGTACATTGAAAACAGGAGCGTAAGAGTTGCTTAATACGATAGACGAAGATATACCTAAATTGCTAATTAGAATGGATGCATATTGATTGGTGTTGTATTTCTTGTTTACAATCCAAACATCCCGATTATTTTTATGACGTGTACCTGATAGTAAATCCATGGCATCTGACATTCCGGGAACAGGTATGTTTTTTAATCCCGGAACAACATCTCCAAGACCTCCATCTAAATCCATGTCAATTACGGAGTAATATAGCCCAAGGAAAGTCATTGGGATGGCATCATAGACATGAAACAAATAATATAAGTTACTATTATTTAATTGCTTAACAGATAAAACTAATTGAAGCCCATCAAAAATATATAACAATGATCCATTTGGCATTAAGGAATGATTTCTGTTAAACACTCTATACCCATCAGAATAAAAAAGTAAATTTCCCATTGAATCAGAAATACTAACAGGATACCCAATCGTATTTGGCAATGCACAATTAAATAATGCAGAAGGAGGGATTGTATTGAAGGTAATTGCTGCAGAGTTACCGAAATACCAATTATTATTTTCACCCTGGGAAAATCCAACTACAGGCAGGAATAAAATCAGACCGGAGATGATCATTAATTTCACTGGAAAGTATTCATACTAACAAAGATACTATTTGTTTGTAAAGGTTGCACCAATTGAAGTCAGATATCAGATTTCAGAAGTTAGAACTAGAAGGACGAAGTTAGAATGTAGAAGTTTTTTTGTGCGTCTGTGCCTCTGTTCCTTTGTGCCTTTTTTTCGTGTAAATCTGCGTTGCCGAAGGCATCTGCGTCATCTGTGTTCCATAGAAGCGAGATAGCGAGATAGCGAAATGGTGAAATCGTGAAAGTCGAGTAGGCCGGGGGAGTTTCACCCCCAGCCGCTCACAGAACCGTACGTGACAGTCTCCCGTCATACGGCTCTTCATAACAGACTTAACTCCTGAAGCCA
>JAFCGF010000061.1 GCA_017608295.1 Candidatus Woesearchaeota archaeon | reverse complement strand
ATATCAGCAATTTTCTCGGAAAGAATGAATTTATCGAATTTGCCCAAATAGTTTGTAATTTTACCATATTGTGAAAATGTCCGTGAGGTTTTTAGACGGACTGACGTGAGACGTAAGACGTGAAAAAAATTAAGGACTGAAGACTGTGGACTAAATTATTAATCTGTATAATCTGAGTAATCTGTGGCAAAAAAATACTTGAAGTACTCATTATACCTAATTGGTATTGTGGCTATTGCCGTTGCTTTTATTTTTGCGATTTCCGACAAGCAAGATCCTGACCGGGATTACCGGGGAGCGTTTCAGCGACACTATAAAATTTTTACTCCTGAGATCCCCAAATCAGCCGAATTCGCTGGTGAGAAGGCGCCACTGGACATTTATTTTATCCGTGAGAGCCTCGACCGGGAGATCACTGCTTTTACCTTCATGCACTCTACCACCCAGCATATGTTTAAGCGCGCTCATCGTTATTTCCCGGTGATCGAACCGATCCTGAAAAAGTATCATATTCCTGATGACTTTAAATACCTGGCTATCGCGGAGAGCAATCTCAGGAATGTCACCTCACCGGCCGGAGCGGAAGGGGTCTGGCAGTTCATGCAATCTACCGCCCGCAGTTATGGGCTGGAGGTGAACACCAAAATCGATGAACGGTACAACCTGAAGAAGGCGACCGAAGCTGCCTGCAAATATCTGCTGGAAGCATACGACTCATTCGGGAACTGGACTCTTGCAGCGGCCTCTTACAATCGCGGGATGAATGGCATGAACAGGGCGGTAAAGAACCAGAGGGTTTCCAATTATTATGATCTCTATCTCAATGAAGAGACTGCCCGATACATTTACCGGATCCTGGCAGCCAAAGAGATCTATACGAATCCTACAAAATACGGGTTCTACCTCCGGGAGTCGGATTTTTATCCACCGATCGAAACGTATACCATTATAGTTGACACGACCATTGAAGACCTTCCCGGGTTTGCACTCGACCGGGGATTGACATACAAGATCATCCGGGAATTCAACCCCTGGATCCATAATTACTCCCTGCCCAACAAATCACGAAGGAGCTATGTGCTTACTTTGCCCAAAAAAGGAGCTCTTACCGTGAAACAAAAAAAAGGCCGGTTAAAAGAGAGGGAAACCATTTTTCACGATACGTTGCTAATCAACGAAATTCATTAAGCGGAAGAGAGAAATCCTGTGGAAGAACAGTTGGAGATTTACGGTGCACGGGTTCATAATCTGAAAAACATTGACCTCACGATTCCGCGCAACAAGCTGGTGGTCATCACCGGTTTGAGTGGCAGTGGAAAATCTTCCCTTGCTTTCGACACCGTATATGCCGAAGGGCAACGCCGGTATATGGAGACCTTTTCTGCTTATGCCCGGCAGTTTATCGGCAACCTGGAACGTCCGGATGTTGATAAGATCAGCGGGCTCAGTCCGGTGATCTCGATCGAACAGAAGTCTACCAACCGGAATCCGCGTTCAACGGTAGGCACCATCACCGAGATCTATGACTTTCTGCGACTTCTTTTTGCCCGGGTCAGCGATGCATACTCTTACGAAAGCAGAGAGAAGATGGTCAGGTACACCGAGCAGCAAATTGTAGATCTGATCCTTTCCAATCATGAAGGAGACGAACTGCTTATCCTGGCCCCGGTTATCAAGGGAAGAAAAGGACATTACCGTGAGATGTTTGAACAGATCCGGAAGCAGGGATTTTTAAAAGTGCGGATCGACGGAGAGATCAGGGAGATCACTTTCGGCATGCAACTCGACCGGTATAAGATCCATGATATTGAGATCGTTATTGATCAACTGATAGTTAAAGAAGAGTCCCGGAAGAGGCTGATCCAGTCGGTTACCCTGGCTATGAAGCATGGAAAAGATCAATTGATGACATCACCCGTTGATGCAAACACTCCCCGTCATTACAGCCGGCTGTTGATGTGTCCGACCACGGGAATCTCCTATGATGAGCCGGAGCCCAACACATTTTCGTTTAATTCACCTTACGGCGCCTGTCCAAACTGCAACGGGCTCGGAACCATATCGGAGATTGACCTGAAGAAGATCATCCCCGACCGGAGTAAAAGCATTAAAAAGGGTGGGATTGTTCCTGTCGGCGAATACAAGAACAACTGGATCTTCAAGCAGATGGAGGCTATCGGAGACAAATACGGATTCACTATTAACACCCCCATTTCGGAAATCTCTGAGCAAGCCATCAACGTAATATTATATGGTTCCGATGAGGTTTTCAAGGTGAAAAACGACTACCTGGGTGTGACATCGACTTACTCCCTGAACTTCGAGGGGATAGTCAGCTTCATCAACTCACAGCATGCCGAAGCCGCACCGGCCGGCATCATGAAATGGGTCAGAAGCTTTATGAACAAAAAGCCATGTCCGGAGTGTAACGGCGCCCGCCTGAAAAAAGAGGCGCTCTGGTTCATGGTCAACCATAAAAACATCGCGGAGCTCTCCGGGATGGACCTGGTGAAACTTCACGGGTGGTTTAAGGATCTTCATCATCATCTCGACGAACGAAACCAGGTCATCGCCTACGAGATCATCCGGGAGATCCGGAACCGGATCAAATTCCTGCTGGATGTAGGGATTGGCTATCTGACCCTGAACCGGCCGGCACGAAGCCTGTCCGGAGGGGAGAGCCAGCGGATCCGGCTGGCCACGCAAATTGGTTCACAACTGGTTGGCGTTCTGTATATTCTGGATGAACCCAGTATCGGGTTGCACCAGCACGACAACCTGAAACTGATCCGGGCACTTCAGAATCTGCGGGATACCGGCAATTCCGTGATTGTGGTGGAGCACGACCAGGAGACGATCCTGCATGCCGATTATGTAATTGATATCGGTCCGTATGCCGGAACGCATGGCGGAAAGATCGTGGCTCACGGCACGCCTGAAGAGATCATGCAGACGGATTACCTCACCGGGAAATACCTCAGCGGAAAATTAAAGATCGATGTTCCGTCATCACGCCGGGAAGGAAATGGAAAAATGCTGATACTCAAAGGAGCTGCCGGCCACAATCTGAAAAATGTCACCATGAAGCTTCCGCTCGGGAAACTGATTTGTATCACTGGTCTCTCCGGTAGCGGCAAATCTTCATTGATCAATGAGACCCTCTACCCTATCCTGAGCCATCATTTTTACAAATCCGACAAAAAGCCTCTCCCATATCATTCCATTGAAAGAATCAAAAATATTGATAAAGTCATTGAGATCGACCAGTCACCGATCGGGCGTACTCCCCGGTCGAATCCCGCCACCTATACCAAAGTCTTTGATGAGATCAGGAAACTCTATGCCAACCTGCCGGAGTCGAAGATCCGCGGTTACAAACCCGGACGGTTCTCCTTCAACGTGAAGGGAGGCCGCTGCGAGACTTGCAAGGGCGCCGGATTACGTGTGATCGAGATGAATTTCCTGCCGGATGTATATGTGTTGTGTGAAAACTGCCAGGGCAGAAGATACAACCGGGAGACGCTGGAAGTCAGGTACAAAGGAAAGTCGATCAACGACGTGCTCAACATGACCATCAACCAGGCAGTTGATTTTTTTGAAGCGATCCCGATGATCGTGAAGAAGATCGCTACCCTGCAGGAGGTCGGGCTGGGATATATCACCCTGGGACAGCAATCCACTACCCTCTCCGGAGGCGAAGCACAGCGCGTGAAGCTGGCTGCTGAACTCTCCAAGACCGATACGGGAAACACTCTTTACATCCTGGATGAACCGACGACCGGGCTTCATTTTGAGGATGTGAAAGTACTTCTCTCTGTCTTGAATAAGCTGGTAAACAAGGGGAATACTGTGTTAGTTATTGAACACAACATGGAGGTGATTAAAGTAGCTGATCACATCATCGATCTCGGTCCCGATGGCGGTGAACGCGGCGGCGAGATCATTGCCGAAGGCACACCTGAGGAGGTGGTCCAGACAGGAGAAGGATATACAGCGTTGCATTTGAAGGGGCATCTGGAGGTGAACTAGATGCTGGATACTCGTTGCTCGTTAATAGTCAAAATCGATTATTGACAACATCTCCATCATGGCGTTAGTGTATATCTGCACGGGTGGATTCAGAAGATTGAAGTTAGGATCGAACTCATTGACCTTTTTATACTCCTTCAATACATACGGCAGCCCGTATGAGAATAAAATCTCAATTCTGTCCATAATTTGAAAATGGAGATGTGGCATTCCGGAGTTTCCAGAGTTACCTAATAAACCTAATGGCTGGCCTTCAACCACAACATCACCATTGTTCACAAAAAATGAGTTGGGCTGACAATGACAATAGGCTGCATAATGGTCAGCGTTAATTTTCAACACAATATAATTTCCCGGATAATCTTCCATTGAATTAATCGGTTGATCATGAAGATTCCCCTGGTTCTCCGGTTTTCCATCCTGAAGATCTGCTATGATGCCATCAGCGACGGCATACAACGTGTCTCCATAGCAAATATATGATTCATTGAAGGCCGGATCACCGGTAAGATCGCTTGTGAACTGGTCATTCATGCGCCCGTTATCGAAGGCGTAGCGTTCCCCTGAAAAGATATCTCCCTGGCAAAAAAAGAGGACGAAAAAATGGTAACCCATGGTTGACTGGCTGTTAAAAAGCCAGTGGTTTCTTCTTACAGGTGAAGATATAGCAATCGGTGTTTCGTTTACTTTTGGAGAAAAAACACCTCCTTCCACAGAAACTATATCATTGTATTGCAGACGCTTAAAGACCAATTTATGGGATATTTTACCAGGAACAGCTTGTCCTAACAGGATTGGCAACTGGATTGATATGTAGTAATGATCTATCACATCCCAGATAAAATATGGCATTGGAGGAATTGGATTTTTCCAGATGATTGGCATTGTATTCGTATCCAGTTTCATCAATTCAACTTTCGTATCATCATCCTGCACAATGACCTCCAGTAATTCAAGTCCATCATTTTCATACTCCCACATCTTCATGGTATATCCGATTCTAAGAAACCTTTCCGTTGGATAGGGTATATCATTGATAACCACTTCAATCACACCTGGATTTACAGGAGGTATTCCATTAATTTCGTTATTATCTTTTTTGCAGGCAACTGTAATAACTAGAATAATGAAAATAATTGCGATAGTTTTTAAGGTTTTCATAATGTATTGGGGTTAATGGTTCATGTACAAAGATAAGAATTGATATCATATAAGGGGAATTTTAATATGTATCAACAGGCATAATTGCGTATAAAGCAAGCTGAATTAATGAAGTTCCGGCAATTCAATTTGTTTCTGCTTCATCAGCTTTTTAGCTTTCCCGATGGTTCTGAAACGTGTAATTGTCATAGGACCGGTATATATTTCACTTTGCATAGGACGCGGCGGATACTCAACATAAGTCTTCATTAATTCCTGCATCGCTTGAGTAAAAATAATCATCGTCCACGTTTTTTCTGTAAAACTATTCATAAAGACATCATATCTTTCCTGTGGATCCTGCCACAAATCATAAATGGCCGGTACAGTTGCCACGTATGATTCTGCTCCTCTCCAACCCAATTGTTGTCCGGGCATATCGCTGCCTGCCATTGCACCATTGTCTCCTCTAAGATTATAAACTGCCTTAAATTTTCCTACTCTTATCGCACCGGGGGAGAGTTCTTGTTCTGTAAAATAGAACCACTCATTACGTAAAGGTTCGCCTTTATTAAATAAGATATTAGACATGTCGTAACTGTCAAAAACCATAGGTACGCCTTCTCTGTCTTTTTCGGGTAACTCAACACCTGCAAGAGCAGCAAACGTTGCCATTAAATCCAATCCGCCAACGATATCATGACTTGAGCTACCTGCTTCAATTTGATCAGGCCACCATGCCATTGCAGGTACGCGACTTCCAGCTTCACGGTCATTTCCTTTCGTTCCTCTGAAAGGAGTATATCCGGCATCGGGGTGAACGTCTTGCCATGCACCATTATCTACTGTGTAAAATACAATTGTGTTTTCTTCTATACCCAGCTCCCGTATTTTATCCATAATTCTTCCGATATTGTAATCCAACTCTACAACCGCATCTGCATAATCACTTTTGGCAGCAGACTTACCTTTAAATTGTTTTGAAGGTAAATTAGGTTGATGATTTTTAGCGAAGTTAATGCTCATGAAAAACGGATTATCTTTTTTAGACAGACTTTCTAATTCAGCAAGTGCATCATCAGTCATATTCATATCCAATTCAGCAATGTTATCATCGGTTACCGGGCCGGTATCGCGAACCGGTTTACCAGCTTCACCTTCCAGAATGCCCTTTGTTACCTTTTTCAGATACGCCCTCACCTCAGGAGACATATCAGGATTCCATGATGCTAACGGATAGGTGTAAGCATTTAAATGATAAAGAACTACATTTTCCATTTTATCATAACCCTGTGCTATCGGCATCGCATAATCATCTTCTCCGAGATGCCACTTACCGCAAAAATAGGTGTTGTAATCCGCTTCTTTTAGCACTGAAGCCAATGTCCATTCAGCAGCAGGTAAACCCCCACCCTGACCTTGAAAAGCTACAGTAGTCATTCCACTTCTGTTCGGAATCCTTCCTGTTTGCATAGCAGCCCTACCGGGTGTACAGCTCGGCTGACCGTAAAAATTCCAGAATTGCATTCCTTCATTACCCATTTGATCCAGATTAGGAGTTGCCATTCCACGGCCTTCTCCACCACCATAGATACCGAGGTCACCCCAGCCTGTATCATCCGAAATAAGCATAATGATGTTGGGTTTCTTTCCTTCGTTTTTTCCTTTTTTTTGTGCATTTGCATTAGGTAATGAGAAGAAAAACATTCCTAATAGCATCATTGTTAAAATTTGAATTTCTTTCATTCTTAAAATATTTAGTTAGACATTTATTAAATTGCTAATCGTTTTTCAGTTTTTGAAACATCTTCATTTTTAGTTGTTTATAAATATTGTTTCCCAGTCATTTTTCATATCAACCACATTCCAACCATCAGCATTTGCCTGATCTAAACCTTGATCCAATTTGCCGATATGCGAATTTCTGTCGTAAGCCCATTCTCTCACGGAGTCGGTATGGTGTACATAAAGCTTCAAAGTTTTGTAAGTGTTTGATGCTGTCCATTGCATCATGGCCAGGTCACCATCGGAATTACCGGCACAGAATACGGGTTTCTTTCCGATGATCTTATTGATATTGACCGGTTTCCCCTCTTTATCGTCATTAAAATCCAATTCTGCCAGACGTTTGATATACGGGTTCCCATCGTTATAAACATATTCGGTTTTAATGGTGCTTCCCATGATTTGCTCAGAAGGTATTCCGTAAATTTCCGGAATGAAATTTCGCATAAATTCCACTCCTCCACCGGAAACGATATATGTTTTAAAATCATTTGCCCGCAAATAATCGAGCAGCTCAAGCATTGGCTGAAAGACAAGTTCGGTGTAGAGTTTGTGCTTTGTTGGGTGCATAGCTGTTTTTAGCCATTTATCTGATATTGATAAAAATTCATCGTTTCTCATTCCTGTATGAGTAGCCATTAACATTTCCATCAGACCTGTCATGCCGGAAGCAGATACCGCTTTCATATCGTTTTCCAGCACACCCTTAAATGGTTGTGTGTTTTTCCATTCAGGATGTTGTGGCGCTAACTCCTTAACCCTGTCAATGACAAAAAACAATTGAAAATACAAAGGTTGTTCACTCCAGATGGTTCCGTCGTTATCAAAAACAGCAATCCGGTCTTCAATGGGAATAAAATCCTTATTTGTTTTATCCACAGCAGCCTCAACAAAATTGATGATGTCTGCTTTGTTTTTACTTTCATTCCAGGATGGAAGCGGATTTGTGTTTTCTGCTATCTTATTGGCAGCGTTTGGGTCACATGCGATAAGCATGCTCATTATGACGATCATAATTGACCAGTTAAGTATTCGTTTCATTTTCATGATCATTTTCGCTCATCCTAAATGTTTATCAACCTGTTCTTTAGCTTTACGTGAATCAAGCTCGTCAGCAACGGCTTTTGGAACACAAATTTTATTAACAGGGTTAAAATATGTTCCTAGTGATTTTGCTAAAACTAATGCCACTGGAATTCCAACTATAGAAATAAACAATGCAGCAATTTGAAATACTGTCACTACTGCTAAAAATAATCCAAATGGGAAATATAGTATTCTCACAATAATTCCAAAAGTCTGCCACAACTTGTTTTGGTCTGCTTTTAAATCCTTTTTGCTAATCATAGCACTTGAAAATGGCGTCAATAAGAATTTTGACAGTTGAATTAGTCCTAATCCAATAGGTGCACCAATTATTGTGATCACCAATAATCCGCCTATGAGGAATGTTCCTAATGCAGATAAAAATCCTAAAAATGGCACGTGCCATAAAATGTTACCTAAAGTTCTCATAATATTTAATCCTTTAATTATTAATTTATTTTCCTGCTCATACTGTTTTTCGGGATACGCCCCGTTTTTTCATCAGAGTATATCACTTTCAAATTAGGATAAAATTGAAACGCCTGCCTGCCGGATCCTCGGCGCAGGCAGGGGCTACAACCCTTGATACTACTATAGTCCCACCTATTTTGCAGATACATTATCGCAAGCTGTCGGACTGCCTTCATAATCTTTATCGACTTGTGTGCCGGAATCCATGCCTACATCAAAGGTTTCTGCCAATGAATAAGTAGAAATATGCATAAATTCAAAATACTCTTCATCAACCTTTTCTCCATTCACATATAACTCGCCTGTACCCGACCAGGGTTTCAGCGTACCATCAATTTTTGATCTATCCAGAATAAAGTTGAATTTCAAATCCGTAAAACCTTTTGGAAGTTTTGGAGATGTCAAATGATAATGCACCCCGTCTAAGAAGTTATAATCAAAGTGTAACTTGCCGTCTTTAATGTACATTGAATATCCTCCGGTCATACCTCCACATGAAACAATCACACCTTCTTCGTCACCTTTCAGGTCTATAGTTGTTTCTATTTTATGAGATCGCCCCTTCACAGGAACGGAAGCCTTTTCTGCGATACGAACTGCTCCGGGGGCATAATAGGTAAACACCTTTTTATCACCGAAGATAACATAATTTACTGCATTCAATCTTGCCAACATGTCGTCATACAACGGATATACCTGATTCGCCCAGGCTTCCTCTTCGAAAATCTTCTTCAACTCTTCGAGTTTTTCAGGATACTGCTCCGCCAGATCGGTGCTCTCTGAGAAATCTTCTGCTACATGATAAAGTTCCCAAACATCATCTTCAAAGGGCTGAACTACGTTGACATCCCATGGCATACGATTGGCATGTAGTGTTACAGCCTTCCAGCCATCTTCCCAGATAGCCCGGTTACCAAACATTTCATAATACTGACGTTTTTTAGCATTTGGTGCATCAGCATGATCAAAAGAATAATTCATTGAGACACCTGTAAAAGGCTGTTGTTTGATGCCGTGGTATTCATCTGGTCTTTCGATACCTGCTGCTTCCATAATGGTGGGCGCAATGTCGCTGATGTGATGATACTGACTTCGAATTTCTCCTTTGGCTTTGATGCCATCAGGCCAGTGTATTACGAGTGCATCCTGCTGTCCGCCTCTGTGCTCTGATTGCTTAAAATAAGGAAATGGCGTATTTCCAGCCATTGCCCAACCGGCATGATAATGTGGATAGCTATCCCATTGTCCCCAATTATCGTAATTACGCATGTTGGCATCGAATGGCGTCTGCATGCCGTTCAATACGTATGTTTCATTGAATGTGCCAGCCAACCCGCCTTCACCGCTGGCTCCATTGTCAGCTGTCACAATGATTAATGTATTGTCAAGTTCGCCAATTCTTTCCAATGTTTCCACTATACGACCAATCTGATGATCGACGTGATCCATTTGTGCAGCAAATACTTCCATCTGTTTGGCATACATTTTCTTTTCTTCATCGTTCAAAGAATTCCAGGCTGGCAATTCTTTGATACGTTCTGATAAAATTGTGTTTTCAGGAGCTATTCCAAATTTGATTTGGTTTGCCAAAATCTGTTCACGAGTCTTATCCCAACCCATATCAAATTTGCCTTTGTATTTAGCTATATATTCATCAGGTGCATGATGAGGCGAATGCATCGATCCAGAAGCCCAAAGCATCATAAAAGGTAATTCTTTGTCAAGAGATTTATGACCTGTAATCCAATCTATAGCCCGATCCGCTAAGTCTTTGTCCAAATGTTCGGTTTTCCTATAAGGTTCCGGATGGTGATCGTCCCACATAACCGGTATAAACTGATGGACATCTGCTGCCATAAAAGTATAAGAATGTGCAAATCCTTCATCACTTGGCCAGCGATCAAACGGCCCCACCTGAGACACTTCATACAGTGGTGTATGATCCCATTTCCCTAATGCATAATTCACATATCCTTCCTCTTCCAGATAGTTGGCCACAGATTTGGCCGACGGAGGCACGATTGCATTGTATCCAGGGAAACCCATCGCAGTCAATGCATGGCTTCCCAAACCAATCATATGGGGATTTCTTCCAGCCATTAAAGTAGCTCTTGATGGCGAACATAATGCCGTTGTGTGAAAATTATTGTATCTTAAACCATTATCGGCAAGCTTATCGATATTTGGCGTTTCTATTAAGCCTCCAAAGCTTCCAATTTGTGCAAAACCTACATCATCTAATAAAAATATAATTACATTTGGTGCATCTTTTGGCGGACGTTGCTTTTCTGGCCACCACTCTTCTGATTCCTCATAAGTTTTGGCAATTTTTCCTTTAAATTCAGGTTTTTCTTGTGATTCTTTACATCCGCTAAGAAATGCAAACATCATTCCTAATAAAAATAAGTTCAGTGTTGTTTTCATTTTTTTGTCCTTTAATTTATAGTTTACGTTTTTGTTTCATCGCTTACAACGGTTTGGCTATGATGCATGCCGCTTTTATTTATTCCCTTTCCAAAAAACAATCTTTATACTTAGGGGTAACTATTCAAAAGTGTTTGTTAAATCCGGAATGTTAAATATTCTGTTGACAATGTTGTTCAATTTCCACATCAGCATCCTTATATCCTAATTCTAATGACTGATACAAATATTTACAACCTGTATCTTTATTTCCTAATTCTATATTAACCTTTCCTATATTAAAACAGACCGTTGCATTACCAGGCTCTAATATTGCCGCTTTTTCATAATCAATTAATGCCCCTGTTAAATTACCCATTTTGTGCCTGGCAACCCCTCTGTTATTCGTGATCTCAAAGTGCGTCGGATCAATTAGAAGCGCTTTGTCATATTCAGCAATTGCAGAAGTATATTTCTGTAATTTAAAAAAATAAATATCTCCTTTCTTTTTGAATGCCTGAAAAGAATTTGGCTGCAGGGTACTGACCATTTCAAAGTCTGATATAGCCAGGTCATACTCTTCAACTTTTTCATAGGCTAAACCTCTGTTAAAATGAGATTTTATATAATTGGCATTGAGTTCAATCGCTTTATTAAAATCAGCAAGCGCCAGTTCATTTTCTTTCATCATAAAATAGGCAACGCCTCTGTTGTTATAAGCGCCCGGGTCAATCGGATTAATTGAGATTGAATTGGTAAAATCAACAATGGCATTATTATAATCAGCTGAATCACTTTGTGTGCAACCCCGGTTATTGTAAGCAATGGCAGAAGTTGGATAGTTTCGTATAACATCATCCCATAGAGAGATACTATTATTGAAAACCGTACACCTGGCATATGTTGATATGCTCAGGATAACTAATACTCCTGCTGACAGAGCGATGAAAGGAATATTTAATTTAGGATACCGCATTATCAATTTCTTTAACAGAAACACAATCAATAAGAGAATTGCCAGTGATGGTATATACAAGTATCTGTCAGAAACATTTGAAGTCGGGCTTCCGGGCATTCCAAGTATAGGAATTATTGTAACCAGAAAGAATAATGCAGATGCCGGTATGACTCGTGAAAATGAATGAGAAAAAATGCTGACCAATAAAATTGAGATCAACAGAATGAAGGAGAGATACATTATTACCGATGAGCCTTCAATAAAATTGGGATATACGGATAAGGGATATACAATTGATAATTTTGAGGGGTAGAAGAAGTGCTGTATCAGGATGATGATACGATATGATGAAACAACCAATCTGTCAAATACCGGGACGTTACTTACTGAAGTTATATCGCCACTTATATTATCCGTGATTACTTTGCCGGTAAAACCCTGGAATGACGAATCAGCATCAGATAATAATCCGTACAGAATCAATCCGCAGAAAAATACTATGAAATACGGGATCTTTTCAACAAGCAGTTTGTAATTAAATTTTCTTCTAAAAAGATAATCAATAATAAACAAGACAAATGGAAGTGTAATAATCATTGATTTAGACAATAATCCAAATCCAAACAACAAGCTTCCAATGATCAATAGGCTTATCTTTCTGGTTGAAATATATCGAAGATAGCAAAGTATGCTACTCAGGAAAAAGAAACTGTACAGGACATCCTTTCTTTCCATCGCCCATGCAACCGATTCAACTTTCATGGGATGAACCGCAAATAACATAGCAATAAAAAAAGCGATCCATTGATTCCTATTGGATTTTGCAAATAGCTTTTTCAGAATGATCAAAATAATATAAAAAACAAATATTGAATTGATTATATGCAGAAGTAGATTGTTGAGGTGGAAAACTGTTGGGTTTAGCTGGAAGAACTGATATTCAATTGCCCAGGATAAATAGACGAGGGGCTTATACCATGGAGAGAAAATATTTGCTTTAAATATTTCTACTATTTGTTCGGAGTTAAAAGACTTGATTAAGTCGTTCTCATAAATAAATTTATTGTCATCTAAATTAATGAATTGATTACTAATAACAGGTGAGAATACAACAAATGTAATTGCTGTAATGAATATAATGAAATAAATGTTTTTAAAATCTAGAATGTTAAAACCTTGTCGCATTCAACAGTCCATTTGGTAAATTCTTTCATATTGCTTAATTTTACACCTTCAATGAAAGGAATTTTGTCAATTCCACGTGCTTCCGAACAACCACCGCAACTTTTTACTTCTCCACCTTTCCGGATTATAGATTTGAGCATTCTTTCAATGTTGTAATATCCATTTGGGGTGTTCTGTTTCGATAAACCGCAAAAAACTGCGTCAGCAAGCAGGAATATTTTTATTTCCACTTTTTCGTTATGTTCTTTTTGCAGTGTCATTGCAATTCTCAAAGCATTGTAAGCCTTTTCTGTCCCATAGGGAGCGTCATTGATGATAATCAGAATTTTCTGCACTTTCTTTCCTTTTATATGTTAAACATTCTGTTGAACCAAACATAGATGTAGCTAAAAATACATCATAATAAATTCTAAAAACAAAATCCAAACAGTCTCTAATAAAAATTTCGATTGTCTGTAATTAACTTTATTTTGTTAAACTCGTCTCTGTCAAAATCAATACGACTGGCTTTGACTGCTATTGGGAAATAACTATTCCCACTTGAAACCATCTTTAACTTTCTCTGACTGTTCATGGCAAAATCAAGTTTTCCGTCAGCAAGTTCATTAAGGCTTGCAACTAATCCGGCATCCAACGAGAAGTCGGTCTCAATTTCAACAACAAGGTTCTTTGCAAATACTATCCCTGTCACTACAAGGATGTTATTACGATTTGCATTCTTTAGCAATGCGGGATTAGGGTACCTGAAATCTGCGTTAGACAAATAATTTTCGATTTCACCTACAGGAATTTCTTTGGTGATGGAATTGTCATAGCTTATCGTTACTTTTTTCCCTGATTTTATTTTGGCTGAAAGTTCAAATGTTCCAAGCCCTAACGATTTTAAAAGATTTTCAAGAATTGTAATACCAATGTTAAATTCATAATCATCTTTTATACTTGAATTTACGCTTAACGCTTGATTTTCAATCTCATTTAATCTGACATCACTAATAAACGCATGGCTGATTTCAGCATAATAAAGTTCGGCTTTATTAAAAATCTGTTTTAACCAAAGTTGCAGAGGTTTATGATTTCTAACTGGTCCTTCAATAAGGTCATAGCCCTGGTCTCTTAGATATTTTGTGAGTTTCATAATTCTACTGGTTTATAATTCCTATTCATAAGGCTTTTCGGGTTCTCCCCGTTTTTTTGAGTGGGTTCTGGCCTCCACTTTCAGATTTCTCTTTTCTGTCACTTTGGGTGGTCAGCCCGTTGTTTTACCGTCGATTTTTAAGATTGCGTGTTGAACCAAACCTAAAGGCAGCTAAAAGTACAACAAATCCGTATACCTCTTCATAATATTCAAACTATAAATTTACGAAGACAAAACAGTAGATTATCGTATTTTTGACATCCTTAACAAAATCAGATTGTGGAAGAAGAAGTCATTCATAACCAACAGTTGCAACTTGCCCACGATTTTGTTCAATTTACGGGAAAGCATATTTTTCTAACCGGGAAAGCCGGTACCGGCAAAACCACCTTTCTGCATAACTTGAAAGAACTTTCTCCCAAGCGCATGATCATTGTAGCTCCTACCGGAGTGGCAGCCATCAACGCCGGAGGTGTAACCATCCATTCTTTTTTCCAGATTGCGTTTGGTCCCAATGTGCCCGGATATTCAGCAAATGATCGTCAGAAAATCGTGAGGTTCAGCCAGGAAAAAAGGAATATTATCAAAAGTCTCGATTTGCTGGTGATTGATGAAATCAGCATGGTAAGGGCGGATTTACTGGATAGCATTGATGAAGTATTAAGAAGATTCAGACAAAACAGTCAACCTTTTGGCGGAGTTCAAATGTTGATGATTGGCGACATGCAACAATTGCCACCGGTGGTAAAAAATGAAGAGTGGAATATGTTAAAAGGGCATTACAAGACTGCCTTCTTCTTCAGCAGTTTAGCCTTGCAAAAAACAAATTATATTACCATCACATTACATCATGTTTATCGTCAACGAGACCAGCGATTCCTCGAGATACTGAATAAGATAAGAGACAAACAAACCGACCGGGAGGTAATAGACGGGCTAAAAGAAAGATACAAACCCGGCTTCAAGGGGGGTGATGAAAATTACATCAACCTCACCACGCATAATGCCAGAGCGAAGAATATCAATGAAACAAAATTGGATCAGCTTAAAGGTAAAAAAGCTTGCTTTAAAGCTGAAATAGGCGGTAATTTCCCGGAATATAACTACCCGACAGAAGTTGACCTTGAGCTAAAAATTGGCGCTCAGGTGATGTTTGTAAAAAACGACCCTGATGCTGCAAAAAGATTTTATAATGGGAAAATAGGAACAATTACCGAACTAAAGGAGGAGGGAGTAGTTGTTGATTGTCCTGATGATGAACAACCAATTTTCGTTACACCGATTGAGTGGCAAAACATAAAATATGTCATTGAAGAGCAAAGCAAAGAGATCAAAGAGACGATAGAAGGCACCTTTTTTCAGATTCCATTAAAACTGGCCTGGGCTATTACTATCCATAAAAGTCAGGGTTTGACCTTTGATAAAGTCATTATTGATTCCGAATCGGCTTTTGCCCACGGACAGGTTTATGTTGCATTAAGCCGCTGTCGTTCACTCGAAGGCCTGGTGCTCAGCACACCATTCTCACCGGGTAGTTTAAAGTTCGATGAAAGCATCGAAGGATTTAATAAAATTGTAAGCGAAACCCAGGCTGATCAGCAGGAATTAGAATCATCAAAAGCAGAATTTCAGGATCAGCTCCTGACTGATCTATTCAATTTTAAGCAACTACAATATGCGATGAACCGTTTCTCCAATATCCTTAACGAAAATCAAAAAAGCCTTCAAGCGGATGCTGCATTAGCTGCTAAAGCCATGAAAGAACCGGTAAGGAATGATATTGTTGATGTGTCAGAAAAATTCAGGAATCAAATCAAGCAATATCTCGATGAGAATAACAATGCCGAACAAAATCCCGATTTGCAAAAGCGCATCAAAAAAGCGGCCACTTATTTCTACGATCAGATTCAAAACCTCATTTTGAAAAAGATTGATGACTTTTCGATTGAAACAGACAACAAGGAGGTCAGAAAGATAGTCGCTAAAGCAGAAGAAAGATTGCATGAGGAAGCAACATACAAATTGGAATGCCTGCACGCTTGCCGTGAAGGTTTTATTGTAGAAGATTACCTGAAAGAAAGGTCAAAAGCTTCACTGGAAACCCCTTCAAAAAAGCGTAGTGGAAGAGAAGGCAAACTGCCTGTCAGCAGAGAAATCAGCAATGCTGAACTGTATAATTTACTAAAGGAGTGGCGAAATGCAAAGGCTTCCGAACTGAATTTGCCGCATTATATGATCCTGCCTTTAAAAACCATGCGTGCATTGAGCAACCAGGTTCCATCCAAGCTTGAGGAATTGAAATTGGTACACGGATTTGGGAAAAAGAAACTCGACAAGTTTGGGAATGAATTGCTTGAATTTCTCAATACTTACCGGAAAGATCATAAAGTAATAATCGCACCAACCACAGAAACTGCATGAATGCTTAATTGTTACAGAGCGTTTTTATTTTATTGAGTAATTTGTTCCTGGTCCTATTCCATATTTTTCTATTAAATTCTTATCAATTAAATCAGGTAATATTCTCTTTACTGTCGGGCTAGGGATACCTAATTTCTTAGCAATTTCTCCTGATTTGCAACCTGCGTTGTTGCTAATAAAAGTCATTATTGATTTTTCTCTTGGTGACAGTTGAGTCTCAATTCTCTACAGAAGTCCATGAAGCATCAAATCTATCAATTTGACTAATCAACTTTATTAATTCCCAATCAATGCTTATTTGAAATGTGTGTACTCTGTTTTTCATGCTGTAAATATATCAAATTTTGTAAAAATGATACGATATGATTCGTATTTGTTCGATAAATATTCGATATACCTGATACGATATGGTTCAATCCAATACGATAATAGTTCTGATAAATGTCCTGTAACAAATCTTACTGCACAACCCTCTATTCTAATTTATATCTTTCCAACAGGAAGGATATATAAAGGCTGTTCTTCATCTGACATGTTTAGAATTTTTCTTACTTCCTCATCCTTAAAAGCTCCAACAACTACCATACCCAGATTCAAGGAAACTGCCTGTAAATAAACATTTTGAGCGGCATGCCCAGCTTCCATGTGCACATATCTAATGCCCCTATCGCCATATTTTCGAGTTGTTCGTTCATAAACTGCGGAGAATACAATCACGATGGCGCTCTCTCCAACACACGTTTGTCCAAGAGCAGCGATAGTCAGCTCATTTCTCACATTTCCATTCCTAACCTTCACAAGTTCATGTTGATGTGGCATATATTTATAAACGCCTTTTGCAACTCCCTCTACGTTGCCAATTACTATATAAACATCAAGCGGGTAGAGTGCGCCTGCGGAAGGTGCAGTTCTAAGCCTTCTTCCCGGGTCGGTAATTCCTTGCGCAGCCCAGAGGAGTTGTGAGACTTCAATAAGCGTCAGTGGCTCATCTTTATACACTCTGACCGATCTTCTTTCAAGCAACGCCTTTTCGACGGAAGTGTTGCTAACATATTTTGGCTCGGGTAGTTTGATCATCTCATTGTTGGGTTTATCAGGTTCATGTTCATCCCCCGCTGATTGCAGCATCATAAAAGATCCTCCTATTCCTATACCTATCAATGCTGTGACTATAATTATGACATGTATTTTTTTCATATTCTATCATCTTTAGGTTAATGTCGTTCAACTTATTTTTTAGACTATTAAAAGTACAATTAATTCTCAAAATGTGTGGCATAATCGCACTTTTTATTCGTGAGATGTAAGACGTAAGACGTGGGACGTGTAGAAATTAGCCCCAGAATTTAGACAACAAGTATAATTTGAAAAATCATTAAACTTGTTGTTATGAAAAAAAGAACAAAACACACATCGGGCTTCAAGACTAAAGTAGTTCTTGA
>JAFCGF010000060.1 GCA_017608295.1 Candidatus Woesearchaeota archaeon | reverse complement strand
CGGATGATACTGTCGCGATTGGGAACACAGATCCCATTCCATTGACCATTACCAACCGGGCCAATGACACGCTGAGGTTTACCTCCATCACCTCACTGGAGGGTACCGAGTTCACCACTACTTTTGACACCACCATCACCCTGGAAGGTCCCTTCGACTATACTTTCTTCATCTATTATACCCCCGTAGATACCCTGACCGACTCCCTCGCCTTCCGGATCGAAAGCAATGGCGGAGCGGTGCAGTTCCACATTGTGAGGACAGGGAGGATGCCGGCGGTAGGAGTAGACGATCTCCGTCCCGATAGCTATCGGGATCCGATCTCCGATTTCCGATTGAAGAGTTATCCCAATCCATTTTCTTCTTCTACAACGATTGAATTTGAATTAAAGGAACTGATAAAAGTTGAAGGCGTAATCGTGAACCAGTTCGGGCAGGTTGTTGATGCGTTTATACACCAGGGACAGGCAGGCTTGAATCGCTTCATCTGGGATGCCCGGTCGTTACCGGCGGGGATTTATGTATGCAGGATGACGGATGGTAATGGGTTTGCGATAAGGAAAATGGTTTTGGTTAGATAATGTCTGTAGGGGCAACCGGTCCGGTTGCCCCTACCAATGGTTTCACCTTAGTTGGCTGCTTTCCGGAACCTCCTGGCTACATGTCAGCACGTTTTTCCCTCTTTTTTTACTATCTTTACCATGCCATCAACCCAACCCGATGCCCCGCATCACCCACATATCCACATGGGGAGTGCTCCTCTTGTTTGTTGTTGCCGGTCATGTATTCGCCCAGTCAACCACGTATCTGTTCGAGCACATCACAAAAAGTGACGGGCTTTCAGGTAACAGTATCTATGCTGTAATCCAGGATTCCAGGGGATTTGTGTGGATTGGCACCGGTTGCGGACTGAATTGCTATAACGGATATGATGTAACCCGCTTCGACAGACCAAAAGATCCGGAACAATTGTCAAAAACTTCTGTTAAATGTCTTTATGAAGACCTGGATGGAAATATTTGGATCGGCACATCTACCAGGGGATTATTTTCTTATCATCCGGCATTAGATAAATTTAAACAATATTCACATGACTCAACGAACTCGTCGAGTCTGGCCAGTAATAGTATCCTCTGCATTTACCAGGATCAAGGCGGCACCATCTGGATTGGCACTGATGGGGGCGGATTAAACAGATACAACACCGAAGCGGAAACATTCACAGCATTCAAACCTGTTCCGGGGCAATCGGATCATAAGAAAAATACGATCTCCTCAATGATCGAAGACAGCGAAGGAACTTTCTGGATTGGTAGGCATGAGGGCATCTGTTATTTTGACCGTACCGATGAAAAATTCCTTCCTTTCGAAAAAAAACCGGACATCTCTGAAATCTATCAGCAAATATCCTGTTTCCATGAGGATAGAGAAGGAAACATATGGTTTGGCACCTTAAAAGGACTCTTTAAATATGATATAGATGAGGGAAAGTTAATCCATATTGTATCAGGAAACGATGAAGATAATGATCATCTCCGTGATGATGTTATTCTCTCCATCCAGGGTTCAAAAAAAGGGGGGGGGAGAAGTTCTCTGGATTGCAACCCGAAAAGGGTTGATCAACTATGATTTGCAGTATGACCTGTTTTCAAGAATCGTCATTGATCCCACAACTCCTAATAGCCTCTCCAATGATTGGATTAATGCTCTCTATCTGAATAATAATGGTATCCTCTGGATAGGAACTGCATGGTCGGGGATTGATAAAATTGACACCCGTGGCAATCCTTTCAAGCATATTCAATTAAAGTCAGAGGATGAAGAGTTGTTCTATTCCGCAAGTTCCTTTTTTATGGATAAAAAGGGGAATTTGTGGGTTGGAGCCTGTACCGGGGGAGTATTCAAATTTGATCCACGGCTAGAAAAAGTTGCACAGTACCAGTATAATGCAGAAAAGGGTTTTTTTATTGACGCCGGCACTCCTTTTACCAACTGGGTGGATTTTATTTACGGTGATTCCGACGATATTCTGTGGATTGGACTGGGAGGATGGGGTCCGGCTATTTTTGACAGGAAGAGAGAGTCTTTTATCTTCCTTGATTTTAATCTTCCCGAAGGCCATCCCCGGCCGGAACGGATACAGGATATTTTTGAAGACCATACCGGTACCATATGGATTGCCACCTGGGGTAGCGGGCTGTTTAAAAAAGAAAAAACAGATGGTAAATACGATCCTGTCAACATTGTACACCATGAGATCCTTATGAATGCAATCATCCTGGACATCTTTGAAGATAGTAACGGGAATCTCTGGTTCAGCACAGCTGAAGATGGGTTGTTCTGTCTGAAGGCCAAAGAGAGGGAAACGATGCAATTCACTCAATATGGGAGTACGGAATCGGGATCACCCGGATTATATACAAATTATATTGAAAAAGTTTTTGAAGATATATATGGAACCATCTGGGTTGGATCATTTCGAGGGCTCTATAAATATAATCCGGCTATTGAACACTTTGAGCTCATTCATGATTCAACCGGATTATTTGGAGATGGAATAGGGGAGGTTTTTGGAGATGATAAAGGGAATTTATGGTTGAGTCATTATCGCAAAGGACTGATAAGATATAAACCGGAGAGTCGTGTGTTAAAAATTTATGATACTGAAGATGGCCTGCCTTTTGACAATTTTGTCTCCAAATATTGGTATCAATCTGAGGATGGAAGGATCTTTCTGCCAGGGTATCTGGGTGCCGGAAAGGGCTTTTTTTATTTTCACCCTGATAGCATTCATGATAATACAAAGATTCCTCCTATTGTAGTATCCGATTTCAAAGTTGAAGGTAAACCCTTTTCATTGGATAGCAATATCTCTGCAATTCAACATATTACATTAAAATACGATCAGAATTTCTTCTCCTTTGAATTTGCAGCACTGGATTATGCAAATCCTAATAAGAACCAGTATGCCTATTATCTTGAAGGGCTGGACGAGGACTGGATCTATTCCGGGAACCGCCGTTTTGCCAGCTACACAAGCGTTCCACCCGGGAACTATATTTTTCATGTGAAAGGATCGAACAACGATGGCTACTGGAATGAAGAAGGGGCCAGCCTAGCAATTACCGTCCTGCCGCCTCCATGGCGAACCTGGTGGGCCTATACAATCTATGCGTTAGTTTTCATCGGACTGATCTATCTCTGGAGGCAGTATGACTTGAAAAGACAGCACCTCAAGCAGGCTCTGGAAATTGAGCATGTCGAAGCAGAAAAATTGAAAGAACTTGACAGCATGAAGTCCCGTTTCTTTGCCAACATTTCCCATGAATTCCGCACCCCGCTTACCCTGATCCTCGGGCCTCTTGAGAAGATCAAGGCATCGGTTTCGGAGGAGGTGAAACACGACTTGGAGATGATGCAACGAAATGCCAGACGCTTGCAGCGCTTGATTAACCAGTTGCTGAGCCTATCCAAACTGGAATCCGGTCAGATGAAACTGCAGGCCCGTGAATTGAACCTGGTGAAGCTGGTCATCGGCTATATTCAGTCATTTGAATCCCTGGCGAAACAGAAAAATATCGACCTGGTCTTCCAGGCTGAGGAGAAAGATATCCAAGCATATATAGATCAGGAAAAACTTGAGAAGATCCTCTTTAACCTGCTGTCGAATGCGTTTAAGTTCACTCCTGAAGGTGGTCGTATCACAATCGAAGTTGGCAGTGGGCAGTTGGCAGTTGGCAATTCGCTATTCACTACTCACCACTCGCCACTCACAAACTCGCCATCTCACCATCTTGTAACTATAACAATTACGGATACGGGTCCTGGGATATCTCCCGATCAGCAATCGCGCATCTTCGACCGCTTCTACCAGGCCGATGATTCCTACACCAAAGACCAGGAAGGTACCGGAATCGGACTGGCACTTACGAAGGAGCTGGTTGAATTGCACCACGGAGAAATCACTGTCGAAAGTGAGATTGGCAAAGGAACCACGTTTACCATAATCCTTCCGTTAGGGAAAGAACACCTGAAACCGGAAGAGATCATCTCTGCCCCACCCCCAACCCCTCCCCAACAAGGGAGGGGAGTATCCAGCATCCAGGATCCAGCATCCAGCATCGAGCAACCAATCTACCCCACTCCCGACCCCTCCCCAATTGCTTCGCTATCGCTCGCAAGGGAGGGGAGTAAGCCCCCTTCAGGGGGTTTGGGGGTAGCAAGCGAGCAACCAGTTATTCTCATCGTCGAAGACAACCCCGACATGCGGAACTACATCCGCGGACATCTCGGCGAAGGTTATCGACTAATAGAAGCCGGCAACGGAGAAGAGGGATTGGAGATGGCACTTGAGGGTATCCCCGACCTGGTGATCAGCGATGTGATGATGCCAAAAATGGATGGCTTTGAGTTGTGTGAGAAGTTGAAGTCCGATGAAAGGACATGCCATATCCCGGTCATTCTGCTTACGGCACGGGCATCGGAGGAGAGCAAAATCCAGGGTCTGAAAACCGGGGCAGATGATTACCTATACAAGCCGTTCAATTACCATGAATTGATCGTAAGGGTAAACAACCTGATCGAACAACGAAAAAGGATACAGGAGCAGCTGATTAAACAACTGGGATTGCTGACAAAACCCGGTTCAACGAAACCAGGAATAAGGATTGCCTCCATGGATGAACAATTTATGGCAAAGGCAATCGGCATCGTAGAGGATCATATGTCGGATCCTGACTTCAGTATTGATACGTTTGGGAAGTTGGTCGGCATGAGCCGTTCACAACTTCACCGGAAACTGACAGCGCTCGTCAACCTTTCTCCCACCGCGTTTGTCCGCTCTCTCCGCCTGAGCAGGGCAGCATCACTTATCAGCCGGAAAAGCGGAACCATTTCTGAAATCGCATTTGAGGTGGGATTTAACAACCTCTCTTATTTTGCTCGCTCTTTCCGGGAGCAGTTCGGAGTTTTACCTTCAGAATATACTGATACGCAGAATAAAAATTAAGTCACATTATCCTGCCGAAGCGGGTGAAAATTCAGCTTTACCATTACCCGGCCTGTTAATACGACATATGTGTCAAAGATCAGGACATAGGTGTTAGACTTATGCCTCCCGTAGTTGTAATTTTGAAAGAAAAAGGAGGGTATCATGAAGCATCTTTACATTTCAATCGCAATGCTCTGCATGGTTGGGGTATTACAGGCAGATCCTGTATCGGAAAAAGAGGCAAAACAGGTTGCCATATCATATTACAGTCACATAGCCTCATCATCAATTACAGATCTGGCCGTGGAGAAAGTCACCATGAACCAAGCAGATGGGTTGACCACATTTTATATTGTACACTTCCGGCCTGCCGGGTTTGTGATCGTTGCTGCCGACGATGCATCCATCCCCATCCTTGGCTATTCTGCGCATAACTTCTTCCCGGAAAAAGTATCCTGCCCAGCGGTAAAGGAATGGCTGGATGAATACAGCCGGCAGATCACACGCATTGTGTCATCAAAGATGAGCAACCGGATGGCGAAAAAACAATGGGATGACATTCGCAATGGTGTTTTCCCGGAATCGGTGCTGGATGTGGACCCCCTGCTGACCACCACTTGGTGGCAAGGGTGCTATTACAATGAACTATGTCCGGATGAACCCGCCGCGACAGCCTATTGCGGACATGTGGTTACGGGGTGTGTTGCTACAGCCATGGCACAGATCATGAAATACCATGAGTTTCCTCCTCAGGGCGTGGGTACTTATGCATACACACATCCTGTGTATGGATTGCAATCGGTGGATTTTGGTAATACAAACTACGACTGGGCTTCCATGCCAACGGTCCTAACATCGAGTAATCTGGAGGTTGCCACCATCCTGTATCATGCCGGTGTTTCGGTTAATATGGATTACAGCCTTGATGGTTCTGCCGCCTATGGCGTAGATGTTATCAAAGCATTTGTAGACTATTTCAATTATAAGCCGGGACTTGAATGGCATGAAAAAGCAGATTACCCCGACCCGGAAGATTGGAAAAACCTGCTGCGTGCCGATCTGGATAATCTATGGCCGGTCCAATACTCCGGATCTGGTCCCGACGGAGGACACGCTTTCGTTTGTGATGGCTACCGCATGAGTGACGGAAAGTTTCACTTTAACTGGGGTTGGGGAGGGAGTTATGACGGATTTTATGCGATCGACTCATTGAATCCGGGAACCTCCTTCAACCTGAATAACTTCGCACTGGTACACATCAGACCTGCCAACCCGGACCTGATTACCCGTATCGTTACCCCTTACGACACATATGTCATCGGCAAAGATCAGCCGATAACGATCGAAGCTTCTACAGTTAGAGGCATACCGGATAATATGTTTATTACCATTGATGGAACCACGGTTGCTTCCGGAAGTTCGGTCATGCTGAGCCATACATGGAATACCACCTCTTCAGATCTCGGTGGCCATGACGTAAGAGTATTGTCAATAGCCGGAAACGATACGGTCTGGTATCCCATCACCCTGAATATCTCCGATTGGACCACTCAGTCCAGCGGCTTTCAGACCACAATCAGGGCGATCAGTTCCATGTCAGCTGTCGATTGTGATGTAGCCTGGGCCATAGCCTGGAATGGAATTTGGGTTAATAATATGTTTATCCCATGCCAGGATTATACCCGGACTATTGATGGCGGGACAACCTGGACTTCCGGCGCCATCCCGAACACTGAAGGGCTCACCTCATCTATGGTCTTCGCCATAAGTGCAGATAATGCCTACGTGCTGATGTATAAGTTATCCGGGAGCAATCTCCCCGGGGTGTTTGTCACAACGGATGGAGGTGCTACTTGGAACCGTCAGGCCACCGCGTTGTTCAACAGTCCCTTTTCCTGGCCTGATTGCATCCATTTCTTCAACGAAAATGAAGGCTGGTGTATGGGAGATCCACCCTCGACGGCCGAAGGATTTGAGATGTATACCACAACCGATGGAGGGACAACCTGGATCCCGGTTCCCCCGGGAAATATCCCGGCGCCATTGTCCGATGAATATGGGATGACCGAAGGCTATTCAGCAGTCGGTGAAACCATCTGGTACGGGACAACCCGGGGACGAATCTATAAATCTACAGATAAAGGCCATAGCTGAACTGTAGATGCCTTGCCGGATATGGACTGGGAATGGATCATCCCTGTGTTCAAAGATGAATCACATGGATTGGTGCACAACTTCTTCGACTGGCCATTGGAGGGAAAAATTTTTGAAACCTTTGATGGTGGTGAAACATGGTCCGAAGTCAATTATACAGGCCCAATGTACTTCACGGATCTGGCTTTTGTGCCCGGAACAGAAAACATCTGGGTAAGTACCGGGGGTAGGAGGGTGCAACTGGCAAATCAAAAAGGTGCTTCTGTCAGTTACGATGGCGGCCATACATGGGAAGTTTTTCCCGGTACCGAAGGCGCCACATTCAGGCACATGGTTTGGGTGAGCCCCATCTGTGGTTGGGCTGGCGGTTATAACATCAGTGAAACGGAAGGTGGTGTATTTAAGTTTGTAGATGAGTTGTTCCTTCCCTGGCCGACAAACCTGGAGGCTGAAGTTATCGTTTACGATGTTCACCTTAATTGGGAAATCCCCTCATACAGTAATCCTTCATTGACACTGATGGGGTATAACATATACCGGGATGGCGTGAAGCTGAATACAGATCCTATCATAGAAACATCCTTTATCGATCCGGATGTCAATCAGGGCTTATATAAATACTGTGTAACAGCCATATATAACGAAGGAGAATCAAACCCAGCCTGCATTCCGGTGGATGTTGTATATGTATCTGTAGCTCACGTGGACAATAACCAAAAGTTTCACGTTTATCCGAATCCATTCTCCTATTCAACCACCATAGAATTTGAACTTGATGAACCAAGGGAAGTTGAGTTTATTTTCATGAACCAGTTCGGGCAGATTGTCGATGCGCTTGTTCATCATGGACAGAAGGGATTAAACCGGTTCATCTGGAATGCCGGTCTGTTGCCGGCGGGGGTTTATGTGTGCAGGATTATAGCTGGTAATGGATCTGCGACAAGGAAGGTAGTGAAATTCGAATAATTCGTCTTAGATTGAACTCAGATATTTTTCGAGAAAAATAGTCAATCCACATACCCTGAATCCATTTGATAAAAGGTAATCTTCATCGTCATTAATGATCAAAAAATTTTGCTTTGTATTCAGGAATTGTACTGCCTCGGTATTCCCTCGCGATACACTGACTCCTGATCCGAATTTTATTTCGATTCCTGCAACAGGCTTTCCACCTTTGGTAATTACCAGATCAAGCTCGGCGCCATCATGCGTCCGGTAAAAATAGAGTTTGCGGTTTTGGGGTAGGCGTGGTATGATCTGTTCAATGACAAAACCTTCCCATGAAGCGCCCATTTTCGGGTGTCCAAAGAGTTGTTCAATGGAGTCAATCCCCAATAAAAAATGTAAGATTCCCGAATCACTGATGTAAACTTTAGGGGATTTCACCAGTCTTTTTTTAAGGTTTGAATGAAATGGTTGAATCAGACGAATCAGGAATGCATGTTTAAGAAATCCAATATATTTCTTTATGGTGTGTATGCTAAACTCCAGACTTTTTCCAATTTCTGCATAATTGATCAGATTCCCATGATGATGAGCAAGCATGGTCCATAACCGTTCTCCTGTCATGCTATCTGCCGGGAAACCAAGATTGGGAAGATCTCTTTCGAAGTAAGTCTTTACAAAGTTATTCATCCAATCCAGCCAGTACTTTTGGTGAAGAAAAGGATCGGGGAAACCACCATGCATCCAGAGATCCATAGGGTTATGATCAGGAAAAACTTCCGGAATCAAAAAGGGAGTCAGCTCATGATATGCGATTCTGCCGGCCAGCGATTCGGAACTATTCCTGAGTAAATCGGGAGCAGCTGAACCCAGCAAAAGAAATCTCCCGGGTGTTCTTTTCTGATCAATCAAAGCCCGTAATACCGGGAACAGCTCTTTCTTTCGTTGAACTTCATCAATAATGATCAATTGATCTTCGAATTGTTTCAGATAGGTTTCAGGGTCATCAAGTTTTATTAAATCCCTTTGCAATTCAAGATCCAGGTAAATAGGCTCGACATAGGATTTCTGAATTTGCTTTGCGAGTGTCGTTTTCCCTACCTGTCGGGGACCGATGATCGCTACGCACGGAAATCCTTGCAGAAGATCTTCTATTTTTTTTTCTGAGATTCGGGTTATCATATCTGCAAAGATATAAATAAAACTAAAAAAATGAAGATATAATTCATTATTTTAGTAATATTTTCTCCGGTTGCCCCCTAAAAACGTTCATTAACATCGTGTCATTGCGAATCCCGCACGGCAAATCGTCCACATAGCCCCCGTGTCATTGCGAATCACGCCTGCGGCGTGATGAAGCAACCTCCCAACGACCTGCCACCTCCAACATTACTTCTTTTTTACTATATTTATCATGCCATTTCCATTCAATTAACATGCCATGAAACAATTTCACCAAATTAATGTCGATAGATCTGTTTTGATCGCAATCGTGATGTCTTGTTCGGTTATTTTAGCCTTTTCCCAAAACCCTGACTCCCTACAGGCCCATTTCACCGTGTTACAATGCGACAGCCTGATCCAGGCCAATGTCGCTAACCCCGATTTCTGTGTGATGGATGTACGTTCCTTCCCGGAGTATGAACCCGAGCACCTGGAACATGC
>JAFCGF010000096.1 GCA_017608295.1 Candidatus Woesearchaeota archaeon | reverse complement strand
TCCAATACCCACATTTCCCTCATTGTAATAAATTTTCTTACTACCAAGAATCCAGGGGTTGCTATCATCCATATACCCTGACAGATCTACTGTGGTCCCATCATTGGTAAGACCTAGTGTATTAGTTGTTAATGTCAGGCTTTGAAATTCATTTGTTGGATCAGCATCCGCATCATCTACCAGTGAACTTAAATCTACCGGAATTGTCCCTCCTGCGTCAGTAATCTGTAGGGTGGTCCCTGACAGAACAGCGCCTGTGTTAAATTCATTCGTTGGATCGGCATCTGCATCATCCCCCAATGAGACGAGATCTACCGGAATCGTCCCACCTGCATCTGTTATCTGAAGGGTTGTTCCGGACAGAACAGCTCCTGTATTCAACTCATTGGTTGGATCTGCATCCGAATCATCGACCAAAGATCCCAGGTCAACATTTAAAGCTCCACCAGCATCGGTGATCTCCAAAATTGATCCACTCAATGTGAGGTTTGTGTTGAATTCATTTGCAGGATTTGCATCGGCATCATCTCCATAGAGTGACAGATCTACGAATCCACCTCCACCGGAGATAGAAAGCACATCACCTGACATGATCAGATCCTGATTATCAGTATTATCTTTATAAACAGAAAGGTCAATATTATTTATCCCATTATCGATTGTAAGGATATCTCCGGAAATATTCAGGTCCTGGTCATCCGATGCCTCATCACCCTGGGGTCCCTTGCAGTCTAATGCATTCCAGAAACCATCGCTGTTGACATCTTCTGCCGGATCGTCTATTCCGTTTCCATTCAGGTCCCAGCAATCGATCCCTTCCGGACCAATTGGTCCCTGCTCTCCCTGGATCCCCTGTACACCCTGGATCCCCTGGTCTCCCTGTGTCCCCTGATCTCCCTGGGGGCCCTGGTCTCCCTGTATTCCCTGTGTGCCGGTATCTCCCTGCGGGCCCTGTGCCCCGGTGGCACCTGTTGCTCCCACCGGTCCTTGTGGTCCTGTATCTCCTGTATCTCCTTTCAGTCCATCGGGTCCTATTGGTCCCTGCGGTCCTTCAGGCCCTTCAGGCCCTTCCGGTGCTTCAAACTCTATCCAGTTGGCCAGGTCAAGGTGGGGCTGTGTGGTAGAGGTATAAGGTGGTGTCCCCTGGAATATCCACATTGAATTGATCAACGGATCACCTGAAGAACGGTCAAACACATAATCCCCTTCGTTCACCACCATACCGCTGAACCAGTCACCCTGGTTCGTGAGTCCTGTTCCCGGGTCTCCCTTGTCACCCTTGAGTCCCTGGATACCCTGCGGACCTGTATCACCTGTATCTCCCAGGTCTCCCTTATCACCTTTCAGGCCCTGCGGACCGGTATCTCCTGTCGGTCCAATCGGACCCTGCTCTCCCTGTGCTCCGGTGGGTCCGGTATCTCCCTGTGGACCCTGGATACCTTGCGGTCCCTGTGCTCCCTGTGGTCCTTCATTTCCTGCTTCTGCAAACAGGGCAAATGGAACAGATAGCAGTTCGCTGGTTCCCATGGGAACAAATCCGCTACCCAGGTCGATCTCCACACCCAGATAGTGTGCTCCGGCGCTCCAATCGACATCACTGAAGGTTGCCGCAGATCCTGATCCCGGTGTTGCAGTTACATCACCGATCTTCAGGGTAAAAAGCCCAAATTCATTTGTCAAAACCGAATGGGTCTCTTCCCAAACGAGAGGACCAGTCTCATTGCCGGACCGTATTCCGATCTTAACATCGATCGTTTCGGAGGCAAGTAATGATCCGTCCGTATCCCGGGCAACCGCCTGGTAATTGAAGCCTTGTGGCGCCTGAGAGAAGAGTGTGAGAAGTGAGAAGTGAGCAGTGAGTAGAATAAGTAGAAGTCGTTTCATAGTTATGATTATTAATTATACATTATGGAATATTTACAAATTTTTCATTTAGGGAAAACCGAATACCCTATCTATATTTTAACTGATTTTTAAGCAAAATGGTTGCACTTTACGATTCATTTTTACGTAACAAATCGTATTGTTTGTCAAAATGAATGCAACGATATGTATGGGTAGTTTTCTTCCCGGGTTTATCTATTTGTTTTTCAGGAGTTCAACTTCACGTTGCAATTTTTCTATCATTTTTTGTTGTTCTTTCAGGGCTTCCAGTAAAACGACTGTTAGCTTTGAATAATTGACACCCTTGTTTCCTTTTCTATCCGTTTTCACAAGTTCCGGAATAACTTCTTCCACTTCCTGAGCGATCAGTCCAATTTGTGTTCCTTCAGAAAACATTCTCTCAATTGATTCATCTGATCGCCAATCATATGTAACGCCATGTAATTCAGCGATTTGATTCAGCGCACCTTGATATGGCTCAATATTTTTCTTCCATTTAATATCGGATGGAGTAATTACATCATTGGCCGTAATATCTCCTGTCACATCCATATCTGCTGAAATATTCAGATAGGGATCTGTATCGCTGAATTCTCCGTAGATCAAAGGTTCGCCAGATAAACTATCATTATTAATATAGAGTTTACCGGATCCTGTTTCATCCCTTCCTGCACCATATCCGATAAACACATTATTGTTACCAAATTCATTTAACTCACCAGCATAAGACCCGACAAATGTATTACTGTTCCCTGTATTATCAGATCCGGTAAACAATCCAATGAATACATTTTCTGAGCCCGAAACATTTGACCAGCCACTTCCCGCTCCTAAAAAGGTATTAGAGTTACCATCTTCATTCATTTCCCCGGAGTACACACCCATAAAAACATTATTTTCTCCAATATTGTTTTCATATCCGGCATATGGTCCTAAAAATACATTATTCCAACCGGAGGT
>JAFCGF010000059.1 GCA_017608295.1 Candidatus Woesearchaeota archaeon | reverse complement strand
AAAGGCTACCCTGCTGAGGACGAGTTAAGTACACGGATTAAACATCAGTCCGGTTATTATGCCTATCTGATTTCCATGTATATGTGGCTTTTCATATTTCTTTTTAAGGATAAGTTCCCGGACACGGAATCTATGTTGGGCAGTGGAATTTTACTCTCAGCTCTGGCAGGATTCGTAGTAAAATTCTGGATCAAGCGCAGATTAAATGAAAAATCGAATTAAAGAATTCAGGGCCAGGCACGATCTGACCCAGGGACAGCTTGCATTAAAGGTCGGAGTTAGAAGAGAAACGATTGTTTTTCTTGAAAAGGGAAAATACAATCCATCACTAAAACTGGCCTACAACATCTCGCAGGTATTTCATATGAAGATTGAGGAAGTATTCATATTTGGGGCCGACAGCTAATCAGTACATAATATTATGTGATCGAAAATAACGATCAACTGTCCTGCTTCTTCTTTTTCAGGGAAATGGTCTTATTGGAAATTATTGGCTTAGCCCAGATCCCAATTGACAGAACATATGCCAGGGTTAAATAAATAAACAACATACCTATTCTTAAGCTCGACATGTCTGCAATCCATCCTACGATCAGGGGTATGACGGCACCGCCCGCTATCCCAGTGCAAAGTATACCGGAAAATGCTCCATGATGCTTATCCAATGAGTTCAGTGCAAGGGAGACGATTACCGACCACATAATAGATAAGGAGAATCCCAGGAATGAAAAACAAAAGAGTGATATTTGTGCGCTCCCGAATAATGCCAGTGTCAGGCAAAGCATGGAGAGGGTAGCAAACCCAATCAGTATCTTTTTACTGTCTATGAATTTTAGCAATAACAGGCCCAGCATACACCCAACCGTCATTAGTCCCCAGAACCTTGAAACTGCCTTTGCTCCAATGATTTGCGCATCATATCCATGATATTCAGAAAGAAATTGGGAGATCCAGTTCGCTATTCCCTGTTCGGTACCAACGTAACAGAATATTCCAATAAAAAACAATAGTACAACAGGGTTCTTAAAAAGTTTAACATGCAGGGAAATAGCACCGGCTTTTTCATCTTCCTTCCTCTCTACTTTGGGGAACTTTGATGCCGCAATAATAAAGATCATTACCAGAGTGACAAGGGCAAATACCCAGTACATTGAGAGCCAGGGTTCGTTACCATGCAACAGGCCGGTCATCATGGAGATTACAGCTCCATCTGTCCCGGAACCGGGTTCGAGGTTCACAACGAACCAGGAGTACACCATAGGGCTGATAAAGGATGCCAGCCCGAAAACCAGCTGGGCCATTACCGAATAAAATGCAAAATGCTCCTCCCCTCCTGATATTCTCAGCAAAGGATTTATCACTACCTGAAGAGCCGCCATCCCTATTCCTAATATGAACAGGGACATAATCGCGACCGTATATCTCGCAAAAAATGCAAATGCCAGGGCACCAAGGAATAAGACTATGAAAGCCCCCAGCATTACTTTCTTTTCCTTATAGATCTCCGTTAAGATCCCCGCAGGTATTGACATCACCCCGTATGCAATAAAGAATGCAAAGGGCAGGAATGCAACCATGGAATAACTCAGGCTGTATGTAGCCTTTATATCCGGAACAAGTGCCCCCAGAATATTGGTAATAAATGAGATGACGAAAAAAGTAAGAAATACAAGGGAAACGATAAAATAGTTTCTTTTCATCGGTGTAAATTTTATACCCTGAAGATAAATTATTTATTCGATTGTGGGATGCAATTTCTCGTCAAATTCTATTTGTCAGATTTCTTGTACGAGATTGCCACCCCTGAACCCCTGCTATTCACTGTCGTTTCATAATTGGGGAGTTGTTTCAGAAACTTTAAATATTCGGCAGCCCAACCATATCCCCTGTCTGAAACATTGTGTGAGGTGTAACACCCGTTCACTACCAGCTTTGGATCAACAGCTTCGAAGTAATTCCGGTACCAGTCCTTATCTGCATCACTGAATACAAAATCGAATGGCCCTTCAAGCTCGGGAACAAGTTCATGGGCATCAGCCAGCCTGGCATCAATATATTTCGATAGGCCCACCTTTTTAAAATTCTCGACAGCCTGATTGTGACGCCTTTCATCAATATCAATTGTGATCATTTTCCCTCCTGTTTTGCTAAGGGCCCAGGCTATCCATATACCTGATATACCGGTTGATGTACCTATTTCCAGGACATTCTTATAGTTATTCTCCAGGATAATATCGTGTAACAGCTTTCCATCCGAAGCGGGTACGTTCATATCTCTCCCCGGATTGTTATTCAGAAATTCCTGGATTTTCCTGTCAAATTCACTATCTGAGGTTTGTGCATTGACCTCTACACCCAGTATTATAGTGGATATGAGACAAATAAGGGTAAATTGAGTTTTCATGATGCAGAGTTTAAATCCTGGCACTTATGACAATAGTAAACTAAATATTGGACAACTCAAATTAAAAAAGGTTTAATATTCAGCTCTGGTTTCCAGGCATGCAATTAATCATTAACTACTTGAAATACTGAATATTTTATGATGTATTTATTATAGAATCCTCACCGTTCTCATTTCTCTCAAGTTTAGATCTCGAGTCTCAGAACTTCTGAATTTTCTATTATGAGAGGTATTTTCCTTGGGGCATATCTAAACTTATTGTGAGTCGAATTGTTTTTGAACAAATATTGCAGTTGTGGAATCCTTATGTACTGGTCTAAATAAAATTATGGCAATCGCATATACTTTTTAAACATAGGGCCTAAACAGTTGGACAGATTAAGTTTAAGCAAATTATGAGAATGTTCCTTCTCATATCATCTCTCTATCCTAAAAGCTATACTTTAATTTTGTATACACCATTGAATTGTCTTTGTATTGTCCAAAGCGCCCTCTATCATCGCCTACGAAAATATTCGAACCAAGCAGAATGGAAAAGCTATCATCAAAATCATAAGTGATTTTGGGTCTGATTAGAGCATCCTCGTTGGTTAATCCCATGTATGAGAACAATTCAAGATGAAGGGTCTCACGTAAAATGTCGTAGCGGGCCAGGAGGGTCATCGTGTTTTCTGTTTTTTCATTCACGATATTGTCATCATGGTCCAGAATTGTTTGTTGAATAAATTGCGAACTGAACATTACCGGTCCCAGATTAAAATCTAATCCAAGCAGGTAGTGCAAATAATCTTTTTGAATAATTCCATTCTGTTGTACCGGGTCTTGGGTCAGGAAATATTTGCCATTATAATAGGCTGCTTCTCCTCGTAAAACAACTCCTTTGATATCGGAACTGAATGATCCCCCTCCAATTGTCAAACGGTGATGTTGTGGTGTAATATTTAAGCCAAGAAGGCCAGGTTGCATGGTAACCGTATCAAGTCCAAATTGTTTTTGAACATGTAAAGTCGGGTTATCATCCCAGGTGTAGGCTCCCATTAACTCAAAATCAATGGATGAAGTAAGTGCAGTATATTTTAAGAATAGCTCACTGTTTTCAAAACTTGGTGTTATTTTTTCCTTCGAGAGATCCCAGGTGGGAGGTGCCAGAAAATCAGGCTGAACATACCAGATAGAACCTGGTTGGGGCCTTTCTGTTGGGGTGAACTCCGGAATCCAGATGGCCTCAATGGTACTGTTGCCAGCGTAATAATTTACTTTTGTGGCAATCACGCCTTTTCTTATTTCATCGAAATCGGGTAACAGGAATTCCGTTAAATTCAAAGGCGAAACAATGTCCGTAATAAATACCCCATCAGCTTTTCCCCAAACAACCTGTTGCTTTCCAATGCGTATATCAAAATTCTTAAAATACAAATCCAGATAAAGTTCTCTCATTCTGAAATCAAGGCTGTCGGCTTTGTATAAATAAGCCATTGGATTTGCCTTGAAAGCAACCTTGTCACCAATCTTTTCAAAGTTCAGATTAAGCGTTTGCTGAATAATCCCAAAATTGCCATTATCAAATAAAACACCTTCATAGGTTCTGGCAAAACCGTTTATATCAACATTTTGAGCAAACATAAGATGACCGACTGCGATAAGAATTATACTTAATACTATTTTTTTCATACTTATTTGTATAAAACCCTTCCCAGGGTCTTTGGATAATAAAAGGTTAATAATCGAATATCAAAAACAAGAGTTACATGCCTCTCATCATCATCCTTTCGGTAAATTTGGATTCAGGAATTCCGGTGTTTATTTTAATGTCAGTCAAAACCATCTTCGTTTTATGATCATTCTGAACGTTGTGCATTTCCGAATTTGTAATAATTAAAATGCCTGAAAGCTCTTCGAATTTTATTATGTTAAGGATTTTAAGCAATTCATCATCTTCGTCATAAAATTCTTTTTTTAATCCAATGAAATTGTCTTTCCTGATCCAGGTGGTAGTTTTGGAGTACATATAATCCTGGTCTTTCGGGATGCTTTCTACTACATAATAAGCAACACCGTCGATAGTCTCCTCTCGCAACAGCTTATGTGTATCATCATCAAGTTTGCGGTCTCCCAGGTCGTCATAGGTAAAATCGGATCCCATGAAATAATCACTTTTACTATCGCTTGATATACGTTTGGTTTTTTTCAATGCCGGTAAATAAATCCACTGGTCATCGCTCTTATTTTCATCATCATAGGACCAATTCATGAAAGAAGTGTTTTTGATATCTGCCGGTGATAGGAAGAACATGATACTTTTTTCCATATCACCCATATCCTTTGTGAATTGCTTGATTATTCTGATTCTTTCCTTTCCGCTTTTATGAATTAAAGTCATCGTTAAGTTAGATGTCTGGTCATCGCCTTCAGCCCGATTGTAGACCTTCTCTATGATCTGCCTCGCAGTCATATCCTGAGCTATTGACTGAAAGCTAATTAAAATTGTCAATGTTATAACTGATGCTAAGATTTTTAAGTTTTTCATTTTTTTATAGATTAATTGTTGATACTTTAATTTTCTCGTCTGATTGAGATGGTGCAATAATAGTTACCTAATTCTTTCCTTTTTTGAAATATATATTCGATTTGTTTAAAAGAACAAGCATAATTGTAAGTGTTCCTAAAAAGCTTGTAAACATATTCAATGATACCAGGGCACCGAGTTCCCGGTTTGGTGGAAATACTGAAAACATCAGGACTAAAAAGCCGGCAATAACCACAATCGCGTTAAAGCTGATTGCCCTGCCTGAATGTGCCATTGTTTTTTGGGCAGTTAGCTGCTTTTTGCCTGTATCTCTTGCATTTAATTTATATTGTTCAATAAAATGTACTGCGTAATCAATCCCGATACCTATGGCAATACTTGAAAGCAATGCTGTTGTAGTACTTAACGGAATATCCAAAAAGCCCATGATCCCAAAACTAATGAGGGCTGTAACAACAATAGGTATGGCCCCGATTAATCCAAGCATGAAGTTTTTAAACATTAGTGCCAAGAGAATAATTACAATAATCAAGGACAGTATCAGGCTCAATATCTGTCCTTCGAGGATCAGGTCGGTAAATACCAGACCCTTGTAACCACTGCCTGCATAGTTGATCGTAATACCATTTTCCTTAAAATCATCCTCAAAACTGTTTATTGCTGCCAATGCTGAATTAATAGCTTTGGAATTATCACTTTTAAGCTGAAAATTTACATTCAGTTTTGAGTAATCATAGTCAACAACCTTATTCAGGTTTTCCGGATCACCTGACATTTCATACAGCAACAGGTATTGAGCGATCATATCTTTACTATCGGGCACTGTATTAAATTCCTCTTTGTCGGCATTCATTACTTTATTCATCCGGTTTACATAATCAGTGAGCGAAAAGGAATTTCCTACAAGCTCCAGGTCATTAACGACAGTCTTTTGCAATTTATCGACTAACTTTAACACTTCAGGCTCTTTGAAAACATCTATATTTCCTTCCTCGCCATCCAGGATAAGATTAAGTGTGGTTGTGCCTCCAAAATGCTCGTTGATAAATTTATCTGTCAGAACAATGTCACTGTCCTTTTCAAATTTGTCGAGGAAGCTTGAGTTGATCCATATTTTCTGCATTCCGGTTATTGAAAGAACTATGATTACAGCGGTAGTAATCAGGGAAATACTTTTCCGTTTCACAATCCAGGATGCAAATTTGTAAGCAAATTCAGGCTTATCATTTGTTTGCTTTATTTTAGTTTTTCTAACTTTTGGCAGGCCAAAAACCATAATTCCTGCCGGTATCAGGGTCAGGGAAAATAACATAGCCGCTAATACTCCGAACGCGGTAAAAATCCCGAAATATTTAATAGGATAAACCTGCGATGTGAGTAATGAAATAAAACCGACAGCAGTTGTTATGGAAGTCATTACTATGGGTCTCCACATATTTTGAAGCATATCAATGATTGCTTCTCTTTTGGATGCATCCGGATGTTTTCGCAAGAACAGTTGCAAATGACTATAAAGATGAATTCCGTCGGCAACCCCAATGGCAATGAGCATTACAGGGATCATTGTAGAAACTGCATAAATTGGGATATTTACAGCTGCCATAAGGCCAAATGCCCATAGAACACTAAAAAACACAACCATCATTGTGAGGATGGTACTTTTGATGCTTCTGAGCATAAAAAATAATACTAGGGTTATTACAAGCAGTACAATTGGCACCATCTTTTTCATATCGGCAGGGCCAAGAAGTGCCATAGTACCTTCCACAATCGGCCGGCCGGCTACATGTATTTTGATATCATCAGTTTGGAAAGAAGCTGCCAGTTCAAGTATTTCCTCATAAAATTCCTGTGTGAAAACATCATCTCTAATTTCTGCAATAATAACTGTTACCGTTTCATCAGTTGAAACCAGCCGCCCAAAAATCATTTCATTATTCCTGACATTTTCTTTCAGAGTTTCAAGCTTCTCTTTTGTATTGGGAGTCTGTTTAAAAAATGCTTTCACATCCAGTCCTTCTTCTGTCCCGACAATGTTATCAGCAGTATATAAGGATGTCACATCCTCTTTTTCTATCTGCTGCATCTTTTGTAGCCTTCTGCTTAGTTGTTTTAGGGTATCCAGTGTAGCAGTGTTAAATATGCCATTTTGATTTTCGACGGCCACAATAATTCCATCGTTTATTCCAAACCACTCTTCGGCCTGATCACTATAGACAAAAGCTGGATGGTCCTGTGGCATATACTTATCAAGGTCAGTTTCCATCCTGGAATTTTTCTTCATTACCATAAAAAACAGCACACTGATTAAGATTGTAATAAGCAGTATTATCCATGGAGCATTTAGTAGTTTTTTTAATATATTTTCCATTTTTTGATTGTTAGTTAATATTCACTATATTTTTATTTATAAAAAAGCTTAAGTCGTATCATTTGAATTGAGTTAACATGGTTCAGACAGCTTTGTAAAGTGAAACCAGTTTTTCACTTCCTTTGATTTTTGAGGATCCAAGCCAATTAAATGTATTTCGGGTAACATCTTTTAGTTGAAGATACACCTCTTTTGAAATAAGCAGGCTTGTATTATATTTCTTATTCAATTGCTCGATTCGTGAAGCCATTATAACCACTTTGCCTGTAATTGAATATTGCTTGCGTCTGGATGAACCAATATTTCCCGTAACAGCCTCATCGTAATGAAGCCCTATGCCTATACGTGTTTCTGGAATGTTCCCTTGAATAAATTCACTGTTTATTTTGTCAATTATCTCCTGTGATGCTTCTGTAGCATGTTGACTGCTATTTCCTATTGAAACCGGAGCACCAAAAGTAGCCATAAACCCATCACAAAGAAATTGATTGATAACTCCGTGATGAGATTGTACTATATTAATCATAAACCCAAACAATGTATTAAGGTAAGCAACGACCTCTTCAGGTTGATGCTTTTCAACAAAAGGGGTGAACTTTCTTATATCGAGAAACATAATGCAAACATTTTTTCTTGCTCCGGTAAGTTCATTGTGATTTCTTAAAATATTATCTGCAATTTGCGGTGATATCTGTTGTCCGAATAAATCAATTACCTCGTTTTTTTCTTTGATATTCTCCAATGATATTACCATCTTCTTTTTAATAAGATCAGCAACAAACCCAGTTGCTATTCCTGCAATTATCAAAATTAAACCCTGCCCCAGATACTGTATTTCTGACAAATCCTGATGAGCCTGATTAACAGGAATATGGTCTCAAGTCCTAAAAGTCCAATAAGAATTAGTGCACGCAAACGTTCACTCTTGGAAATCTCGATATTAAATAACTCCTCAACTGATATCATCTTGTGATTAATAGTTTTATTGAATCAACCAGTTTCTTCCCTTCTTTGGGTAAATTATAAGAATATGCCGAGAACTGCCACTTTTTTACAAAGAGCCGCAAGGTTCCCATTATTATAGTAGAAAGATGTTTTGCTTCAATATCGATACGTATTTCACCGTTTTTTTGTCCATCGCTGATTATTGAGGTAAGGATTTTATCATTTTTATCTATAACCTCAGAAATTTTCTCAATAAGAATTGGCTCGTTTCTGAATATTTCTTCGGAAAAAATTACAGATACCAGTGATGGAGTAGCTGAAAAGGAATTAAAATGTTTTGTGAACAGGTGTTCAATTTTATCTATGGCTTTGTTATCATTGTTAAGTTCATTTTTAAATATCTTTTCTGTATTACTTTTAAAAAACTCTAGTATGGCAATCAGAATTTGTATTTTGTTATCGTAATGCCTGTAAATGGCCGGCTCTGAAATACCGATTTTTTTTGCCAGGTTTTTAATAGTCAGTCCCTGTATCCCTTTTTTAGTAATTAGCTCTAAGGCAGTTTCAACTATTTCCTTTTGTCTTTCTGTTTGCATTTCTTTGTAATGTTATTTTGTTCTTATAGAGTGAAAACAATAATTCCTGGTGTGTTTAATAACTTTATCACAATGATTGCATTAATATATTTACGACAAAGTTAGTAAATATTAACTAACCTCCAAAAAATATTACAGGAACAGGAAGTAATCGCAATTGATCTCGAGTAACGCTTGTTGCCTTCTTTCTCTTTGTAACACTCATTGGTGACCAAAGGGAACCGGGCTAACTTAAGGTCCTCACTATTGGTTTTGACTTTTGGTTCATCGCTGATATTTCCAACGAGTGTTACCTTGTTATTTGTGTACTTTTCAAATACGAGTAAAAACTAACTCGATATTACCTTCAGTCAAAATTCTTGAATAATTAGTCGATCCTGAAAAAATTATTACTCAAGAATAATAGTCTTGTAATAGGTACCCTCCTCTGTGACTATCCTTAGGTAGTAAAGTCCATCAGGTATATTGATCAACTCGATCGACTCATGGACAGATCCGTTCACCGGCTCCAGTTTCCTGTTCCATATCTTCTGTCCCAGAGTACTGTATATTTCGGCCTCAGCTTCCCTGAAGTTAACCGGGTTGATCTCCAAGGTGAATATCCCTGAGTTTGGATTCGGATACACATTAATGAACCTGTCAAGGGCATCTTCAACACCAACCATAATGGAATAATAATGCAACTGGAATCCACGACCGACCTCACTGCCGTCAGTTATCAGCTTAACAACGGCGGAAGTACCGGTTGTGTTAATCTGTGGCGGAGGAAGCTGCCCGTTATAATAGGTTCCATACAGATTGGCAGGGGTTGTTTCAAAGCCATCATACACTTCTATCCTG
>JAFCGF010000058.1 GCA_017608295.1 Candidatus Woesearchaeota archaeon | reverse complement strand
TGTGCGTCACGGGGAGGCTCTTGAGAGCTGCGGACGCTTTGCCGCCACTCAGATCCTCTTTCATCAGGGTTCGCGTGATAACCACGCTATTCCTGAGCGTTACGCACTCACCCGACTTGCTGTACCCAGTACCGGGCTGGTCTCTGGGCATCGGCATTGCGTCGGGACTGACCTGCGGCATTCCAAGCACGGAACCTGTGCCCGTGATCTTGAAAGCCATCGTCGGCGTGGAGAGTTCGGTGAAGAACTGACCACCCAGTACCGGCTCCTTTGCCTCTTGCTTCGTGAAGAGCACAACCTGCTTGTCGTGGAAGTCGGGATAGGTCTCTCTGTCCAGATAACCCAATCGGGCTATATGTAATGCTGTTGCAGCCATTGTTCTCTCCTTTCTTAGTTAGTGCGCGCCGCATCAAGTGTGCGACCGAGTACTTTCACGTACAGGTTTGCGAGTGTATCGGTGGACTTGTTCATCAACGGCTCCCTGAGCCACCCGAGATCAATGCACTCGAATACTGCGTGCGAGCCAGAGGCCGAGTTGACACTGTCAAGGTTGGAGTCCACGGTCATGTCAAACCACTGCCCAATGTCCGTGCGCTCAATCACGTCACTGACTTCGTTCATCTCGAAGACGCAGTTGCGGTGAATTCGCGCAAACTTCTTGGTTGTGGTGTTGACGGTTAGCGCGACTGCCACGGTTTCGAGGGCGACGATATCGAATGCGTCGTCTCCTACTCCCGAGTTCGCGCCCGTTATTGCCTCATACACGAGTCCGTCATTCGCCTGTCGGCAAAACTCACCCTTGTAAAAGGTGGCATCGTCGTCAACGAGTAGGCTGACAGGGCTTTCCATGTAACTGCCCATGTCCGTGCGGAGACGTGCGTTAGCTGGTGTCTTAGCTGCCATCGTTCTCTCCTTGTTGCGCCAGAACTATGGCAACCGACATGGTCGCCTCCTGTAGAACTGGCCGTCTTATCCGTCCGCAGCTTTACCCTGCGTTTCAATTGCGGGTATCACTTTGTCCGGTATGTTTTTCATGTTCGCTTCTGCCTGGGTCGCCGGTTTGCGCATCTTCGCTTCGGATCGTGCGAGCTGTGCCGCGTCCTCGGCTTCGGTGATCTTGTTGTCCATCATGTACAACTCCAGCTCGGCATGTTTCACCTGCTGTTTGTCGTCAATCACGGGAACAAAACCACTGTTGACATTGAGGTCGTGTTCCTCAATCAAAAGCCAACAGGTGTGCCAGCCTTCCGGCACTAACCCCTTGTCTACGCACATCTTCGCGCGCCTCTCCAGCGCATCGCCAACTGGTCCCATCCTTGCGGCAATATCCGGCGCTACGGCGCGCTTCTGCTTACTGACACGAATCGCGGTCAGCATGTCGGCTTCGAGCTTCGGCCCCAGATGAGCGAACGGGCGAGCCTTTTGGGCCGCCTTATCTTCGACCTGTGAACCGCCATCTTTCTTTGGTGCTGTCTTCTTTGCTGTCATATTCTTTCGTCTCCTGAATTAAGCGTTTGCGATTTCTTCTGGCGTAAATGTGCCGAGATCGGCCAACTTCTTGTCAGTCTCCGCCTGCTGAGCACTATCGGCCTCAACCTGTTCGGAACTGCGGCTTGGCCCTGCCCCCGATTCGCCGGGTGCGCGGGGTGACTCCGGTGCCTTTGCCACAAATCGCTCCTTGTAGAGCTTCGTGGCACTGGCCGTTGTCATGCCGTAGGTTTCTACCATCTCGTCAATCTCCGCCTTATTCTCGCGGTACGTGGTATCGGACTGCTCTCTGGCTGTAACGAGTTCGGACTGGACGCCCTCAAGGACGCCCTTCAAGCCGTCAATCTCTTGTTTCAGCGCAGCACTGACCTCGCCTTTCAGCGTGTCACTGTTGGCCATCACAAAATCAATGATGGCGTCTCCCCCGTTGTCGCCGTCGAATTCCTTTAGCCACGCCTTGCGCTGTTCTTCAGGAGAAGCACCCGGCTGCATACCCGCTATCGCCGCTGCGACCTGAGAGCCGATTGATTGCTCGCTCGACACCTGATCCAGTTTGCGCTGCAAGTCCGCAGCATTTTGCTCCGCCTTCACCTTTGCTCTCTGACCTTCCTTGAACGAGTCTTCGACATCGCCCATAGTCTTGTCTTTGAACTTGCCGCCCATAAAGCTGGTAAGATCGGTTACGCCTTCGTCGGCGTGCGACTCACCGCTTCCTTCGCCAGCCGGTGCCGCTACGCGGGTGTCCGGTTTGACGGTACTTGTTGCTTCTGGCATTGCTGCCTCCCAGTTACGCGCTTCCGGTGCTCGGCATTGTGCCGGGGTATCCTTTCACGCCCTGAAATTCCGTTCGGCACACCACAAGATGTGCTGGTCAATTATCGGTCTACCACATATTGTGGTATCTGGTCAACTCTTTTTTTCAAACTTTTTGCTGCATAGCCGTAGCTCACCCACGTCTATCGTGCTGCCGTCCTTGCGCTTAACGAAATTCATGCCGTCTTCGGCCATCTCGCGCTCATCCTCGGGCTCGCCCCAAAAGGTATGCTCTTCCTTGGGATCTACCAGCCCGTCCCGAATCGCCTTCTCCACTGTCGCGGTCAGCTTATCCATCTTTCTTTGCCTCTTCTGTTTGCTTGTGCAGCTCGCACATACTGTCAAATGTCCGCTCAACCTCTTGCGCCAGTGATGCCATGTTGTCAAGCGTGTGGCCCTCACCCTGAAACCGCTTGTGCGGCGTTTCGTCACAGTCGTAGTGCAATGAACACTGCCCGAGCGCGGCCTGTTCTGCCGCTACGAGCTTCAGCATCACGAGCCAGCCGGGGCTCTTAAACATCTCGCGCAAGGCGTTTATCTGGTTCATGTCGAATGGTTTACGAGTCTCAAAGCACGGAATAATGCCCGTTAACTCACCGTCCACGTACTGCGCCGGGCCACCGCCCTGTGATACATCTATCAAGCCTCTCATGCCATACCTCCCATTTCTGCGCCAAGCAAGTTCTGCGCAACGTCACCCGGCGTGGTCACAGGTGCTTCCGCACTCGGCAAGCCGGTAGGCTCTGGCTGTTGCTGCGCCTGCCCGCCCATCCCTGGCGGTCCCGTCTGCGGCGCGGCTGCGGCCTGCTCTTCTGCCATAAGCCGCTCTGTCGCAGCTATATGCGCGTCGAATAGCCGGAAGGTTTCGGGATCGGCGTTAGGTTCTGTCTCTTCGTACCAAGCGCGCCGGTTCTTGTGTATGCGTAGGTGGACGGGATGATTCTCGCCGGGTTTGGGCGTTGCGGGCCGCAAATCGTTAATCATGGCAAGATTTTCGCTCTCCGCCCTGTTCTTGGCGTCCGTATCCTGCTTGACGCCAAACGCTTCGTTCAGCTCCTCGGTGGGCAGCACGTTCCGGCTACGGTAGACGCTGGCTATAACCTTGCGCTGTGTCTCAGGTTCGAGAACGGGGAGACTGAGTTGCAGTAGTTTGTCCTGTTCCAGCCGACGTATGGTGTCATCCTCGAAGTCGTCGATGGCCTCGACTTTGACGTTGACCGGGCCATACAGTAGGCCGGGCCGGATCACGGCCACTTCGTTATTGTTCATTATGACGATCTGCTGCTTAGGTGGCGCGAATTGCCGGAAGAGCCTTGCATCCTTCTTGGCCATCCATGTCAGGAGCGGATTGGCGAAATACCGGGTCAACTCAAGAAAGACTTTTATGCCCTGATCGAATGCGGTGCTAAACTCCGAGGCGCTGGTACGAGACCCCATCTCGACACCCTGAAAAGGCTTGGTGGTGAAGGTGCGCTCCATGAGTTGCTGGCCGAGCCATCGCAGGAATTCGAGCATATCCCCGGTGTTGCTCTTGATCTCAAGTCGCTTAGCCCTGTCCATTTTGCCGCGCCGCATATAGATAGGTTTGCGCGGGTCAAAGTCGAGATTGCTGCTGATAATCGCGCCCTCTTCTATCAGCCAAGGGGCGGCGTTAATCAGGTTCTTGTTATAGAACCACTGGTCGGTAGTGGTTTTCATCTCCTGATAGAGCGGCGCAATGACGCTGTCCCAGCCCATGTGGAATGCGCCCTTGTCGTCCGGCATGATGTGCGCGAGGTAATAAGGGGTTGGATGTTCGTCGTCGTCGTAGGGGTTCGGGTTGATTCGGGTGCATACAAGGCTGTTGTTTTCGAGATTCCCGAATATGGTGAACCAGTGCCACTCGGGCAATGTGCCCTTCGGGTCCCACTTCCCGTCAGCGTCGATGGGCGCTTTCAACCATACGTCGTAACGGTCGAGATTCCCGGTGGCCTCGCCAGTGTCATCATCCTCGCCAGCGTTGGTTTGCCGCTCGGATCTGACATCGGACGGCGATTCGCTCTGGTAATACTGATCCTTGCCAAAATTCTCGACGTTGATATACTCGCCCTGCCCCTGCAATATGGCGGCATCGCCCAGCGTAGGATAGGACCGGACGATAATACACTGCTGCTGGTTTACGTCGTCTATCATGGCGTCAAACCAGCAATCCTCCATCTGGTACGCCTTGAATGTGGGATAAGTCACTTCGGTGGTAACCGTTTCCCGCTTCCATTCGGTCGGCGTGTGCGGCTGGCTCTTATCCGCATCGTCAAGATATGCGGCGGGAACACGCTCTTTGCGCGTTGACTTGACGGTCCGAACCTCCATTGAGCACAGCAGATTGGCGTACTTATTCCCCCGCCCTGTGGCCTCCTTGAGCTTCTCTCGCCTGTTGTCTATGGTGAACGAGTATTCAAGGGCGCGGTTCTGGCTCCATGCGTTCTGCTCTGCGATTAGTTGGTCGGCCTCGTCAAGATACAGCTCCGGCGTGTACTTAATCGGGATATCGTCCTTGGCGTACAGAATATCGTTCTGATTCGCGGTTATCATGGTGATGGTCTTGAAGAATGCGCCGGGCCGGGTATCAATATCGGCGGTGAGGTTGGCGGCATCCTTGGTCTGGTCCGGTGCCATGCGCATCATCTGGTCCGCGTCATTCATGCGGGTCTCAAACTCGTCGCGGGCCGACTGGTTCTGGAACTTCTGAAAATACGCCCTGATGATAGGGATAGCGGCCTTGAGCGTCTTCTCGTTACCCGCAAAATTCGGTACTTCGAGGGTGTCGCTCCGCTTTTTGGGCTTCGGGAAGGCTTTGGCTTCGGGCATTTCGGTGGATGCCGGGTCTCTGGGTGTCGGCGGCGCGGCGTCGGACGGGGTAGGCATCAGTCTTTCTCCGTTATCAGCTCGAAATCCCTAACAGTTCATCTTCGCGTATGATGTAATGGGTTTTGTCCTCAAGCACGACTTCAACGCATCCATACTTGGGTAAGATTACGCGGTCCCCTACTTTTACGCGGAATGGAGCGGGACTGCCATCTTCATTGAGTTTGCCAGTGCCCAGCGCGGCAACGACGCCCTCTCGCGGCTTTTCGCGGGACGACGACGGGATGACGATTCCGTCATTCATTGTCTCTTCACCCGACACCCAGTCTACGTCCACCAATATCCGGTCTCCTAATGGCTTGATTGTCATTCCCTGCTTTCCTTTCTGTTTTATCCTTTTCGCAATCAATATCTCTTCGTCCATAAAGAACTCGTCGGCACTGTATGCCGAATGTGCGCACCCCCACTGATTGTGTTTCGGAGCCAATATGACATCTCCGCGCTCAACGCCGTCGAGGGGCCACCTGTGATTGAGTCGCTTTAGCTGCATCTGGCCCTTGGTATCGGTGCGCCGTTGCCCTACGTCCGCACCCTTGGCAATGACTTCGTGCCAGCTACAGGTGTCTTTGGACTTCTCCAGATCCAGTGCCCAAAAACTACAGCGCATGCTTCTTCGTCGCCAGAGCTGACCACAACGGCATCCCGCCCGAAATCCTCGATAAACTGTCTGAGCTTGATTATCATATGAATATGTTATGCAACAACGATTGCAGCGCGCTGCCATGCCCTAATCTCGGCCAGCTTCTCGTACAGCTCCGAGGGCACCCAATCAGCCTTTTCGATGAGTTCACGACCAAAGTCGCAAGAGTCAATAACGACAACCTGACCAGTTTCGCCCATAAGTGAGACCTCATACCACAAGATGTGCTAAGTTTCTGGAACATTGCCACATCTTGTGGTGGTTTGCAAGGAAAAAGTGCGGTTTATTTTCAGGTGGCCGGATTGGGCTACAGGTCGGTGGCGCCCAAGCGCCCGCCCATCGGCCCTAAGCTGTTCATGGACAACACTTTAGGGGTGGCGCCCTACAGGTCGAGGCCGGGTACGACGCAGAAGCTACGCCGATTCTTGGGTCGACGGGCCTTGGCTGGCCCTACGTGGTCTGGTATGCCCATCGGGCGCGGGCGTTGTTGCCGTGCGAACTCGATCATGTCCTCTGGCTGGCCAAGCGCCTGCGGGTCGGCAAGGAAAAAGAACTTCATGGCGGTCATAAGGTGGTCGTTCTTATCTACCGGCTCGTCCTTATCCTCTTTGTTGACGTAGCCCTCCATTTCGCCGCGAAATCGGAGCAGCGTATTGACCACGTAGACGCGGGGCGCGGCGGTAATGGGGTTGCCTTTGTAGTCAAGAACTTCTTTAACCAGCCCCATGCGGACAAGAATATGGGGCCTGCCGGGTACTGGCTCAAACCATGCCCGCACAAGCGGTACGGCACTGGCGTTATGCTGCCCGCTGGCTGGTTCGGCGTCCTCAAGGCCATACATCTGCGTCAAGTCGCCCTGGGTAACGCCCGCTTCGCGGCTCGGCTGCTCAAAGGTCTTGCCGTCCATAACGGTAAACTGATAGTGTTCGCTGGTAAATTCTTCGTTATATGTCTGGTCTGTCGCGCCACTGTCAAATTCGTGGGTGCCGCAGGCCACGCGCTCGTTCCCGCTGGCTGCGATGATATTGCCTACATTGGCAGATAATCCAAGGCCAGCCCTGTAATACTCCCGATAGAAGACAACATCACCCCACGGCGCGATGGCACCCCACAGACAGGCATACGGATCGACATAGCCCGGATCTCCAGCGCGACCACGGGACCACCATTTCGGGATCTCAAAGGGATCAATCCAGTGCAGGTTAATGTCCCAGTTATCGTAGACCATCCCTTCGCTCTGCTCAAATGTGCCAGACCACCGGCTTTCGCCCGCACGAATAGCCTTTTGATCCTCTAATTGTTTCGGCAGGACAATAAGGGTCTGGTATCTTTCGGCCTTGTTCCTCGCGCTGACAATAGCATCAGGCACCTCGTCCATGCGTATATGGTAAACTGCATGGTCTACTGCCTTCGTGTTTACGCCAGACACTAGGCGGGCCACCCATCCACTCGCCCCGGTGTCGGGTCGGCCCAGCACCTTGCTTGGTGTGGCGCATATAGCAATCTGCCAATCCTCGGCAGTCAGATTGCGAGCGCGCGCTCCGTCAAATGCGTGTTCTGGCACCTGTTCGTCAAAGAGCCATCGCTGATATGTCATGGATACGAACGCTTCTGGATGCTGCCTATATGCGAAGAAATCTATTCTGCTCCCGCCAGCCAGTCGAATAATAGGCGCAGCCCAATTCGGCTGCTTCTGCACCTTGCGTGAGTCTTTTGGGTGCCAATGCGGCGAGTATTCCCGAAGCTCGTCTGTGGGCAACAATTCGGACAATTTCGGCCACAGATTACGCTGGCAGTGCAAAACCATTTCGTAGCTCGCAAGCGCAACCTGTTTCGGCCCCTCCCACTCAGGGCACGTCAATCCGTGCTTGACGAAGCAGGGCCATGACGGATCGCATTCTATCGTTCGGAGAATCAGCCAAGCTAAGCCGTGCATCGTCTTTCCGTTTTGCTCGCCAGCTAACAGGATACACAGCCTGTGTTTGTAATCGTTTACGAAATCAAGTCCGCCGCCGTGCGCCAGAAAGAAGGATACCCGGTTTCGCTCATATTGCTGGTACAGCTCCCACATAGCCTCGGCCTGCTCAGCCCGCGCCTTATCGCCGGACTCGTTCGCGGCAATGAGCATCTTGTCCGAAAACTTGACCCACTTTCCGTTGAGCGGCATCTGGTATGTTGCCATATAACTGCTTCCCGCCTATCCTGTGCTCATTATTTTGGCCTTATACAGCCTCACAGCCGCGCTGCCGATAGCTTTACGCACAGCCTTGTTGTCCGCGATTATTCCGTCAGCTTCGCGGCACACGTCTTCGACCATCGCCGCGATTACAGCACCCGTATCTTTCATCTCGGACGGGTTGCCCAGTTTGTCAAGAACGTGGGATAACCGCATCGGGGTCACCCACTCGTCAGCTATTGCCCCGGCCTGCTCCATAAGCTCGCGCTTCGCGGGATCAATTTGTGGGATGCTCTTGCGCTCACGAAACTCTTGCCGCTTGTGCTTCGCAATCAATCTCGCCCCGTTATTCTTAACCACTTCAATGAGTGGGCGCAACACTACGCCTTCCCTGATATGTTCGCCCTCAACACCGTTGCGGACAGCCTGAACGGACAGCTTGTCCCGCTCTGCATCCAGAGATGGTATGTCAGTGGACACCTTGGCATAGGCGACAAATTCCAGCCCCAGCTTGATACACACGTCCTCCGCCTTCGGTACGGACAGCCAGCAATCTCCTATCTTCACATCAAACACCACGAATTTCAGGTTGACACCATAGGTCTTGCTCATGCCCTGTTGTTTGCCACCGTATGCTTCGCCGTAGACAATTACCGCATCAGCCCCGACCTCTTCGTCGAAAATCTGTTTCAGCTTGTCGACATCAAACAGAGCCGCGAATCGCTCGCCACTCTCCCCGCCAGCATGGAGCCGCACCTCGTTCCGTGCGCGGGAATATGCGACGTGCGCCGACGTGCCATGAATCTTCTCCATCGCGTAACAGTCACGGAACAAGAGTATGTCCTGATTTTTGTAGAGATTGTCTATGTGCAAATATCCCATCGGTAACGCCTCCCTTATTTTCTCTTGCGCCCACCCGCGCAACGTCGTACTATATCACTCATGCAGCAGAAACCGCAAGGCGGAAGCGCTGACTACGACGCAACGCTCTCTATGTTGCGCCGTCGGCTCGGGCTGCGCAAAGACCAAGTCAGATTCCTCCCGGTCCACACTAGGGACGATGGCCGCGTAGGCTTCTATCTCCGCACTCGCATCGGGCAGCGGATAACGAACACCCTATACACACTCGCATCGGCACATCGGCACAAGGACTTCCTGATAGGCTTTCTGTACCCTGACGGCTCCCTGATTCCTGATAACGAAGTAATGTGGGACGCGCATAGCTCCGACGCGGTATTGCCAGTGTTTGTTGTGTACTACGCGCCGAACATGCCGATGAGCGAGCGGCGTCACCTTGCGGCGTACCAGGGTCCGCACGACAACACGCCTCAGATTGTTGTTCCGTAGTCATTCCGCTTCTACGGACCGGCTTCGGTTAATCATCTCTTGGCACGTGGCAATCATCAATCGGCCATTAGAAGAATCCACCTTGAACTCCCGCGTTTCTGGTCGCGTCTCATATTGATATTGCGGTGCAAGGCGTTCGTAGGTGTCGTGAAACCACTTGGCAAGGGCTACGGCCTCGGCCTCCGGTTTTGGCCTTTCCTGCGGGGTAACAAGTCTCTTGATTATCCAGCGCAGGCCGTGGTACATGCTCGCGCTGGGGTGGTCACATGGGCCGTGTCCCACAACTACGGTTGGGCAACTTGGCGATATCCACAGATCCTCACCCACGACCGGCACTCTCGGGCATGGCTCCCCGAGCCCATATCCGTTTGTATTCAGCGTCTCGATATCGGGCATCGGCGGCAACGCGACAATATCAAGTTTGTCGCTGCGCACTAATTCGCCCTTTGGTGTTGTGTAATAAAATTCACCGCTCATTGTATCTCCTTTTGCTCCATAACTCACTCCTCTTTATCGCAATATGCCGCAAATGGGCACCTTTCACCACACTGAACACAAATTCTATCTCCTCGAACCCGCCGACCCAGAAGCACCAGAGCCGGGAGCAGAGCAGTGGCGAGATGTTGGCGCAGAGATCAATGAGAAACCCGCCAGCTCGGCCCATGTAGTACCACCAAGGTGCCAAAACCGTCTTCTTCAGGTACGGCTGCGCGAACCAGTGCAATTTCACCCGGCGCAACACAAACTCTGGCCCGCGATACCCGCCCTTAAACGTCGGATCGAAGTACAGCGGAAAGGATACGTCAAAGCCTTGCAAGTGCTCGGGATGATTGAAGCCGCGCGAAAAATGTGGGACACGCAGCGATACTCGGCACCCGGCCTTGCCAATTCGGCGTATCTCCCGCATGACCATGAACGGGTCTTCGATATGTTCAAGTACGTGGTCGGCGTCGATGATCTCGAAGCTATCATCCGCGAACGGGTAAGGCACCACATTCAAATCGTGCAACACATCCGCACCTTCCGCGCACAGGTCGACATTGACATAGCCCTGCTTCGGCCAAGCACCGCATCCGAGATTGAGTTTCACTCGCTACCCGCCCTGCGTTCGCTTTCCAGTCGCCGTTTCTCTTTGTCCAGATTAAGTGCCGTCTGACACGCAATCGCAAGAAAGACGCACCCGCCAGCAACGCACAGCAACACAACCGCGCAAATTGTCAGTACCACTACCATTTCAATGTTCCTCCTTCACCCACTGCCACATCTTCAGCGTGCCGTGCCACCCGGCTACGTTCTCGCAGTACACGTCTCGACCTACGTCAAACCCTTCGCTCGTCAGAAACGCACCCAGATTGCCGTTCGCCTGCAATCGCTCAGCCATCGAGTGCCACATACGGGTCACGCGCATCGCGCCCGGCATCATCGCCTTCTGTCTCGCTAATTGTCGTTTCGTCATGGTCCTGCTCCGTGTCCGTGTTACCCCCCGCTTTCCGCGTCTCCCCTGTCTCCTCCGTCTCTTCTGCCTCGGCCCGACGCCGCTCAGTATGCCGCTTCCGCTCAAGGCGCAGCCGCCACTCGCGCCGTATCGCACCGCGCATGAACAGCGATATGGTGGTGGGCCACTCCCGACACAGGGTGTCAAGGTGCGCCCGGTCCTCATCGTCGACCCGAGCGAATAGCAGCCTGTTATACCGCCGCACCGTCTTGTTCTTGCCCATCTATCTGCCCCGTCTTTGGTTCATACCGCCAGCCATCGGCGACCCGTTCAAGCGAATCTGCCATGCTCCTCGCCACCGCTGCTATCTCCCGCAGGCCAGACCCACGCGCAAACACGAATCCCTGCCGGTAGTTTTTGCCGTTTGTCTTGAATGTGAGGGCCAGTTGCAACATGGCATCGGGCACCCCCGTAACCACGTCCAGATTAACATTCTCAATCTGAGGGTCCGCCTCGAATATCGTCACCCCGTTCTTATCTTCGTGTTTTACCGCGCATGAGTTAAAAACATCGGCAGCGCGATAGTGCTCCTCCCGGCTCGCCGTATCGTCAAGCATCTTTCTCTCCCCCTCAATCGCGTGACGGCGCGTCCTTGAAGCTCAGTTCGTCATAATCCGTCGCCACGGCATAATCACGCAGCACGGCTGGCGGCTTGCACAATATGCTGACTTTCTGCGAATAAATCGCCCACGCGCCCACCGCTTCTAAAACCGACGCACCGCGACCGGCAACACACGATCCGCTCTCCCCGTCACGCACGCATTCAAATCGCCCTCGCGAATCCTGTGTCACGAACAAGGCTGGCCCGCAATCATCTCGGTCCCGCGACCTGAGTGCGTGCGCCCACTTTTCGTGTCGATTTGCCATGATCTCGTATTCGTCAAACGCCACACATTCCGGCCAGCGCCGCAGTTTCCCTAGCTGACCCCCGAGAAGCCTCCTTATGCTCCACGCCTTCGCTTCGTGCCATCGGGCACAGTCTCCCAGTAATTCAGCTTCCGTTTTCATTCTCTCGCCCTCCCCTGACGTGCCTCGCAACCGAACGGTGCCACGCCGCGTCCTGCTCGGTCCCCCCGCTCTGCAACTTCTCTACCCGCCTGACTGCCTGCTCGATTCTTTGCTCGCCCTTCACCCGCTCCTGGTATCTCGCCATTTCGTCAACCCGCCTCAGCGCCGCGCCCCACCACAGCCCGACAACCAGCAGGGCCGACCCGCCAAATATTAGTGTCACTACGATCATTCCGCCTCCTCCCGCGCCTTTTCTATCAGTTGCGCCATCCCTACGGCCCTGCGCAGCGAGTCGGCCAGCCCATCAATGGCCCGCTTGTCCCGCTCTGCATCGCCAGTAGTGAACATGACAAACCGGCTGGCCCTGCCACCAAAATCCTCATGCGAAGGGTTGTCTGGCAAATCCACTTTCGGTTTGATACACACTTCGATTCCCATAGGTTGCGTCTGTTCTGTCATTCCGCCTCCTTCTCAAAGCCCCACTCGTCCCACAACGCGCCAGCCACTTCTACCAGCCCAGCCACGTAATCCCGTACATTCTTCGCCCCGCGTAGCCGCTTCTGCAATCGCCGCTTGGCATCGTACAGACCCCGTATCCGCACGGTCTCCGTCGCCATCTCGCTGTCCAGCGCGCAGTAAATCAGGCCCGCACCCGCAGTACCCCCGAAAGCGGGCCGCCCCGTGGCCTTCTCGACCGGATAACCCTCACAGGGCTTCGCACCCTCGATATTGTCTATGAGTAGCATGTCACCGTAGCCGCCATGGCTGGTCCGCGTGACTACCACTCGGCCCTTCACCTTGTTCGGAACACTGCGCAATTCCTGTATGACGAGCAGCTCGTCGCCATACGCCGCATTATGTAGCCCTGTGTTCATTCGGACTCCTCAAACCTTGCCGGATCCGGCACGGCACACCCTACCCTGTCGCAGTACGCCCGTAGCCCAACCATGTCCCAGTCCCATGGGCAATCAGGGTCGCCGGTCATGCGCCGAAACGTCCATAGCTCCCGCGCTGTCATACGCGACCCCATCGGTTCGCCCCTCATTGCCTCGGATTCTCTCCGATTTTGTACTTCGGCCACAGCCGCAGCCTCTTCGATTAGCATGTCCCAATCAAAATCTTGCATCAACTTCCCGCCGCTCATCTGCTCACCTCAACCGTAACTCGCCTGCACTTCGCGTACTCCTTGCCTGCCATCTCGGGGGCGAGACCTAAGCCTCGGCAGCACCTCTTGCTCTTCGCACATTGCGCGTGCCGCGCTCTTGAGCATAGGGTCTGAGTCCACACGCGCACGCCGTGCTTGTAGAGTATGTCATCCAGTGACCATGTGCTCCAGCCTGTCAGTCGTTTCGCCATCGTTCACTCCTCCTGTTTGATCTCCCATTATCATCTCCCAGTCGAAGTCGTGTGTGGCTTTTTTATTTTTGCTATACGCCAACTCGGACGCGCACCACCTGCGCAACTCTGATTCAATCTCGCGGCCTAGCCGCACTTCCCGCTTGCTCAGCGCATCCAGCCCGGCCCGGATGATTGCTACGACCTGCGCAACCGACTCCTCTGGTATCGCCAGCACTGCTTTCGCCATCGTTCACTCCTCCCGCTCAGAATTAACCCCAGCGACTCAGCCCGTAGCCCATACACGTGAACCCTGCCGCGAGGCCCGCCAATAGTCCCATCATCGGGGCCAACTGTCCGAACACCCACGGGAACACCAGCCCGCTCACAATCGCAACCACCACACTTACACCCGCCGTCAATCCAATAGCCTTCTTCATCTCACTCCTCCCGCGTTGTCCTGTTCGGCTCTCTCATTTCCCGCACCCTACATGATATGTATATCCAATGCAATACATTTCCTCATCTTTCTTGGGGGGGGTGCCCAAAATTTGGGGGACCGATATATAAAGGACAAAAGAGACCGGGGGAGGGGGAGGGTACGGGCGGCCTCCGTCTGCACCGTTCGCCCCGCTCCGCGCAGCCACTCGCGCACCACCACAGCAGGCCGTCGCCCACGATCTCCGAGCTGCCCCGCCACGCACCAAGTCAGCCGATGTCAGACTACATAGAGCACCACGAATACTACTTATGAACCACGTAGAAGCGGCGTCTCAATAACTAGATTCGGCAGCGCGGCCCGCATGGCGGCGGGGATAAGGTGTTGCGATACAGCAGGTTATAGCTTGGGCGACGTCGGGCTCGTGAGTTCCCCTAATAGATATTATGCGGCGCTGGTCTCTTCGTCCCCCGAGACGGCCTCGATAAACTGAGTTGCCTTGCTGTCGAGCTTGTCCCACTGCTTGCCGCGCTTTCGGGGCTTCGAGGAGCGCAGATCACGGACCACATTGGCCAACTGAGTGATGGATTGCGTGAGCATTGCCATGTCTTTAACCGGATTCCTTTTGCTCTTCTCCCCAGGCTCTGTCTCAATGTGAATGACCGACATTGCACGGGTCAATTCGCGCAATCCCGCATACATACCTGTCTCAGCCGTAGCGATCAAGACCTCCTTGCGCTGCTCTATGAGGTCGGCTAGGGCTCTACGGTAACGAGCGCACACGTTGTTTACCCGGCGAATCGAACAGTCTTGCCGTTCCGCTGTCACAGCGTATGAAAAGTAGATACAATCGAATAGGATGTCCGCGTCCGAGCACTCAATCTCCCGTGGCAGACAGGCCAGCTTGTCGATGTGTGCCTCTTGTAATGCTTCGGCTTCCGCGACTTCGTCAGGGGTTGCGTTCGCGTCCAGGCGTCCCGACTCCGCTGAGGTGCGCGGGATTCGCGGCTCAGGCTGTTCCGTGGGCTCTTGTGCGTCGGGCTCGTTTGTCATCATTCGCGGATTATCGGGCATATTATGGTGGCTGTCAACATTTTTGTGGCCTCAGTGCTACGAGGTGCGACGATCTCACGTTGACCCATAGCCCAACCCCTTGGATTTCAACCGTTTGTGAGGCGTTACCCTATTCAGGTGTCGCATTACCCCGTTGACCGTGCCACGAAGATGGCCGCAGGCTAATATCACAACGTGGATTCGCTGGGCTGATCGGGATGAAAGGCCATAAGACGACTGACCACCGAATAGCCCGTGTTTTGGACAAACCGGTGCTGAAAAGCAATGAAATCAGGGCTTTGATACTGACCACCGAGCTCAAAGCAGTCTTTGGTCGGTTACCGTGGGTTCCGGCATGTCGTAATATCCATTGCGATGCTGGGGTTGATTGCATAGGCTGGAGCTGGGTCTGGTTATGCGTGAGGCAAGACAACGTTCCGCTGGCAGACCAGCTCACAAATAGGATAGACACCGATTCCCGAGTTGTCAAGCCCTCATTAGCCGGATAAGCCATAAGTGGTTGCTGCCACGGAACATAACTTTTCAAAATAGTTTTTCAAGTTCGGTCGCCGATGTGTTCGTTAAATGTTTGGATGTGCGCTTTGCACTGCTATTATTGGCCCATGTTGCCATGCCGAATCACGAAAAGTCCAATGATTTACCGATGGCTCTGTGCTCCGTTGCGACTCAATCCTGATAAATGACATCTCAATTTTGCATCAGTGCAAAAGATACCCCCGTTGGCGGCCCTTGTTTCAGCCCCCTATAGAGAGGACTTGCGCCCTTTGGCTAATTTTGCGTCATTTTAGTTTGTTG
>JAFCGF010000057.1 GCA_017608295.1 Candidatus Woesearchaeota archaeon | reverse complement strand
CATGAATGGCATTAAGTTTTTAGAACAAGTTCCTCAGTATGACGGTCAAGCACGCTATGTGCCAATGACGGGCGACCCAGGAAATATTGATAATCTAGTAAAACTAGGCTTCAGACCTGATGAGGTTCTAGAAAAACCTATCGAGTTTACCCAGCTTCAAGCATTAAGCCAGACTAATCCTACTTACAACCAAATTCAAGAAAGAAATTGAATATAAAAACAATCTTAAACCAAAAGATTTAAATCTAAAATCTAATTAATTAAAATAATTAAAAAGGTGGTTATGATGAAAAAGCTAATGTTGCTACTCCTGATAACAACACTAGTAGCTCCCCAGATTTTCGGCGAAACAAATACAACAACCAATAATACAATAACACTACATTTATTTTTCGGGAACGGTTGCCCACACTGCGGCCAAGAATTATCATTCTTAGAAAAGATTCTTCCTAAATATCCTAGTTTAGACATTATCGAACACGAAGTATATTCTAGTAAGGAGAATCAAAAGTTATTTCTTAATATGGCAAAAGCTTTCGATTTCGAGATTCAGGGAGTACCAACAGTATTCATTGATGATAAAGTAATTAGCGGATTTAACAGCAGGATCGGGCATGAACTAGAAGAGCAGATTAAAAAATGCCTCATTGAAGACTGTGGCGACCCAATAACAAAAACAAAAAGCGAACACACCATAAAGGTTGTTGGTGACAGCTCTCCTGTTGAAGATCCTTCAAAAACAAAAATAAAAGAAAAACTAACAATCCCTGCCGTAATCTCGGCTGCCGCAGTTGACGCAATCAACCCTTGCGCGTTCGCTGTATTAATCTTACTGACTACAACAATCTTAGTTTCAGGAAGAAAGAAACAAGCTCTTCTTGCAGGCTTGGCATTCACACTCTCAATTTACATTTCATATTTTCTTATGGGCCTAGGATTATATTCCGCAATTCAAGCAGCTGGCCTAACAAGAACATTCTACATAATTGTCGCTGTGTTGGCTATTTTCATAGGATTATTCAACCTAAAAGATTACTTTTGGTACGGTAAATGGTTTGTTATGGAAGTGCCTTTATCATGGCGCCCAAAAATGAAAGGCATCATAAGAGGTGTCACTTCTGTACCAGGCGCATTCTTGATTGGCTTCGTTGTCAGCTTATTCTTGCTACCCTGTACCTCTGGACCGTATATTGTAATTTTAGGGTTCCTCGCTGAAGCAACTTCCCGTAATTACGCTTTATTTTTACTGGCACTCTACAACTTCATTTTCATCATACCTATGCTAGCAATAACATTCGCAATCTACTTTGGAGTTACTACCACAGCTAGAGCAGAAAGATGGAGAACTAAAAAACTTAAAGTACTACATCTAATCGCAGGATTGATCATTCTATTACTCGGTATTGGAATGTTAATAGCAATCCTAGGAGGGTTTATCTAAAAGTGCCCAACGCCATTTTCACAATAGTATGGTTAGTATTAATCTATTTTTTTCTAATGTTCGGGTTATCAAGATTAGTCATACCACATCTTAAACAGACACCACTACCAGAAAAACTACCAAGAGATCTTCAACAAATAATTCAAGATTTAAAGAAAAAACACCCCACAAAAGAAGCTTTCCTTAAAGCCGCATACGGTGTTGTAACTACAAGATTCACAGGTACAATGACTGGACAATTTAGACATCCAAGAATAACTTTATCTAAAGACATCAACAAGATATGGAACACTCCGGGCATCCAACCTTGCACCACCCAAAACTTTGTTCTAAGAACAATGCTAATTAAAAGCGGCTTATTCAAAAAGTCAGAAATAAGAAACTTCCATGCCATAGTAAGAGCAAACATCCACCAAATTATAGGCATAAAAATCAATAATAAATGGGTTTATACTGACCCTTGGGCCAAATACTACAACACACCATTAGGAGAATACTATGGTTGGCGCTTCACCAAAGTCACAGAAACAATCAAAAAAATATTCAACAGAGCTAAGTAAAACCAGCTATTTCTGATTCAGTCCGCTTAAAATTTTTTATCAAAAAAACACCCAATCCGAAACCTTTAAATATAAGTGAAATAACTAGATATAGGAAAAAAAGAAGTAACGACCACAACATATTGTGTTTTACGACGAAAAACTGAGGTGTTTAAAATGTCCGAATATGGGATTATGCAAGTTAAAAAAAGAGATGGTAGAATCGTAGAATTCACCAAAAAAAGAATTTCTGACGCTATTGCTAAAGCTGCTCAAGCAGCAGAAGATTATGATGAAAAAACAATCCAGCACTTAACTGATAAAGTGATCTCTGTATTAGAATTCCAATTTGACAAACTAAGAATCCCTACTGTTGAAGACGTCCAAAACGTTGTTGAGACAGTATTAATCAAGTCAGGCCATGACAAGGTAGCTAAAGCCTACATCCTATACAGAAATAAGAGAGCAGAGATGCGCCGTTCTGAAGAGTTCTTAAAAAAAGTAAAAAACATTATTGACGGTTATGTCGGCATGAACGACTGGCGTGTTAAAGAGAACTCAAACGCAGGCTACGCAGTCTCAGGTTTACAGGCCCACATTTCAGGCGCAGTCATCGCTGAGTACGCGCTAACAAACATCTACCCTCTCGACATTGCTGAAGCACACCGTAACGCAGATTTCCACATCCATGATTTAAGCATCGGGACTTTTGCAGGTTACTGTGCAGGTTGGTCACTAAGACTATTGCTCGAAAAAGGTTTCAACGGCATCCCTGGCAAAGTCTCAGCCAAACCAGCTAAACATCTTAACGCAGCTTTAGGGCAGATAACAAACTTCTTCGGGACATTGCAGAATGAATGGGCAGGCGCTCAAGCTTTCAGTTCATTCGACACATATCTTGCACCTTTCGTCAGACACGACAATCTAGAATTCAAAGAGGTTAAGCAAGCGATCCAAGAATTTATTTTTGGTGTGAACCAAACATCACGATGGGGCAACCAGGTTCCGTTCACCAACATCACCATGGACTGGATCGTGCCTGAAGATCTTAAAGACCAAAAAATAATCATTGGGGGCAAAAGACAGGACACAACATACTCTGACTACCAAAAAGAGATGGACCTTATCAACAAAGCTTTCATGGAAGTCATGATGGAAGGCGACATGGACCATAGAATCTTCACGTTTCCAATCCCCACATACAACATAACAAAAGATTTCGACTGGGAATCAGAAAATGCTCAATTATTATTTGACATGACAGCTAAATACGGCACACCTTATTTCCAGAATTTTATCAATTCAAGCCTAAGCCCAAGTGATGTAAGATCTATGTGCTGCCGCCTACAGCTGGACATACGCGAGCTAAAATCAAAGACAGGCGGATTATTTGGTTCAGGTGAATCAACAGGTTCGATAGGCGTAGTCACGATCAACCTTCCAAGGATCGGCTACCTGGCTAAGAACAAAGTTGAATTTTTCGAGAAGCTAAGCCATCTGATGGTGTTAGCAAAAAATTCACTTGAGCTAAAGCGCAAAGAAGTAACAAAAAACTTGGAATATGGGTTATTACCATACACTAAAGAATACTTAGGCTCACTACGCAACCATTTCTCAACAATTGGTATTTGTGGTATGCACGAGTGCTCCCAAAACTTCCTAAGCAAAGACAAAGGCATAGAAGCACCTGAAGGTAGAGCTTTCGCACTTGAGGTACTAAACTACATCCGCAACAAACTGCAAGAGTTCCAGGAAGAGACTGGCAACATCTACAACCTTGAAGCCACTCCTGCTGAGGGCACCAGCTTCAGGCTGGCAAAACACGATAAAAAGCGCTTCCCAAACATCATCGCTTCAGGCTCAGACGACGCACCTTTCTACACAAACTCCTCTCAGCTGCCCGTCAACCACACAAACGACATCTTTGAAGCGCTCAAACACCAGGACGAATTACAGTGTTGTTACACAGGCGGCACGGTGCTGCACGGCTTTGTTGGCGAGAAGATTTCAGATTGGGAGGCTTGCCGCAACCTGATCAAAAAGATAGCATACAACTTCAAGCTGCCCTATTTCACAATAACACCAACGTTTTCCATCTGTCCAGTCCATGGATATATAGCTGGGGAACACCAAACCTGCCCTCACGAACACTCGGAAGCTGACCTGAACAAATACGGAGTAGATGTTGAGGAAGAAGAACAAAAAATTGAGGTGAAGATAGAATGAAGAAAATACCATGTGAAGTATACAGCCGCGTAGTCGGCTATTTTCGGCCAGTCAAAAACTGGAACATTGGCAAGAAGCAGGAATTTAACGAAAGAAAAGCGTTCTGTGAAAAGACAAGCCTAGCCCACCCACTAAAATTAGAGGATTAACCATGTTACCCATACTAGGATTACACAAGACCACTTTAGTTGACTACCCCAGTAAAATCGCCTGTACAGTCTTCATCGGTGGCTGTAATTTTCGATGTGGTTTTTGCCATAATAGTGATATTGTAAATCAAGAAGCCAATACTTTAACAGAAGAAAGATTCTTTGAATTTCTTAAAGAGCGCAAAGGATTTCTAGACGGTGTCTGCATTACAGGCGGCGAACCAACACTATATAAAGAGCTAAAAGAATTCTGCGAAAAGATCAAACAGTTAGGATATTCTGTAAAACTCGACACAAACGGCACAAATCCAAAGCTCACAAAAGAACTAATCGAAAAAGAACTTATTGACTATATTGCCATGGACATCAAAGGTCCTATTGAAGACTACGAAAAAATAACAAATGTAAAAGTCAACACAGACAACATTAAAGAAACTATCAAGCTACTAATGAACAGCAACATAGGCTACGAATTCCGCACGACAGTTATTCCGGACCAACATAACGAAGAAAGTTTCGAAAAGATTGGCCAATTAATCAAAGGCGCAAAGAGATACATCATCCAGCAGTTTAGGGCAGATGAAAAAACAATCAACCCCAAATATAACACCATGAAACCACTCCATCTAGACAAAATAAAAAAATTCAAAGAGATCGTTTCAGATCTCGCAAATTCTGTCGAGATTAGAGAATAACTTTTTATTATACTACTCAAAATTTAGTACCATGGACCTAATCAACCAAGCACAACAAATATACAACCTGAATTTCCCAAAAGAAACATGTTTCGAACGAGCAGTTTTCTTCAGCTGGGGTTGTAGCATTGCTGACTGCCAGTTTTGCTACATGAGCACTCAGCCCAAAGACAAGCCATTGAAAGAAACAAAGAGAAGTAAAGCTTCATTATTAGCAGAATTCATTCTATGTAAGCATCTAGGCTGGGACATTGGTTTTTTTACCGGCGGCATTGGCATATACTCACCAGATGAGATGGAAGACCTACTAAAAGACATCAATAAAATCACAAAAAAGCCTTGGCTCAGTATCGGTCCAATACCAAGACCGTTATTAGAACGCTTCAAGCCATACATCAAGGGAGTAGTTGGCTCAACAGAAACAATTAATCCAAAACTACACAATAAGGTCTGCCCTTCAAAACCTTTAGTGCCATACGAACAGATGTTCATTGACGCAAAAAATATGGGATTAAAATGCGCTATGACATTCATTGTAGGTTTAGGCGAGACGAAAGACGATTTACCTTTACTAACAGACTTCATAAAAAAATACAACATAGATAAGATCCACGTTTATGGACTAATCCCTCATAAAGACACTGCATTCGAAAACACTCCCGTACCATCAGACGAATACCAGGCTTGGTGGATCGCAAACTTAAGAATAAAATTTCCAAAACTAGACATCCAGCTAGGCATCTGGGAAGATAGGATAGAACGAACATCCTTACTACTAAAAGCCGGTGCAAACTCAATCTCAAAACTAAGAGCTCTAAAAATTTTCGGGACAAATAAAGCAAAAGAGATCGAACATCAAGCAAAACTAGCAGACAGAGAATTCAAAGGCACACTAACAAAGCTACCTGATATGGACTGGGATAAAGAAGTTGATGAACTTGATATAGACAAAGAACTAAAAACACAAGTCAAAGAAAAATTAATTTCTTACATAGACAAAATACAAAAAACATAAATACTCCAGTACCGATAAGTAAACTCTGATGAATAACAAGACCAAGCTTGAAAAAGCTTTTCGTAAATTTAAGCGCGAATTCTCAGACCTAGAAGATCGGATAAAAAAAGACCCTGGGTTATTATGGGATAAAATTGACCAAGATCATCTAGAAAACATTGAGGATTCTGTTGAGAAGATCGTCAGAGTTGTCCAAGAATCTTTTGGTCCACATCAAAAAGCATTTGATAAAAGATTGTTAAAAGAGCTAACAGATTTCTTAAAGGTTGTTAAAGACCCTCAAGCAGACAAGCTATGGATCCAGCGTTTACACGACTTAGCTGAAGTATGGACCAAAAAATGTCTCATACTCATAAAAGGTCTCGGAACAGAAGGTATTCAGGAATTTATCGATAAAGTCGAAGATAAGAACAAAGAACAATTAATTGAATCATCAATAAAAGAATTTAAACAACAAGATATTAAAGGGGAGCCCAAAGAAAAATTGATGGTTTTTAGCCGCATCTATGGCAAAAAATTATTGATTGCTGCTGTAGAAGAGATTAAACACAAAGCTAAAAGAGCACTTTTTAAAGGCCCCATAACCAAATTACCTAAACCTCTATGTGAAGAAATCATTGCAACTAAAGACAACACTAAAGCCACACATTTATTGTTAGCTGCGTCTTCTCCAGGCGCAAGAGATTTCACTGATTTTGTTTTTTTGAATGTCAAAGAAATGTGGATGAAAGAGGATTCATATCAGCGTCTAATCCCGCCTTATAACATGAAAGCCATAGAAGAAATGATAGAAAATTACCTGAATCAGTACCGTAACAAAGCACCCGAATCAGTACCAGCCATGGCACAGGTACTCGGATACCTCCTGATTGAAGCTGAGCTAAGCATATCTAGCGGAATTGAAAGGGTTGAAATGGTAAGATCTAGTCTAGGAACAACATTTAATCCTCCAGACATTACCCCAGATCTCCACGATAAAGCTATTAAATTATTAAAAAAGATAGAAGAAGAATTAACTAAGATTTCCCAACAGCAAAGAATCTAGTACCATATTAACATAAACTTCGATATCTTTATTAAGCTCCTATAAACAAGTTAGTCTATGTCCATAAAATTTAACATTAAATACTACTACCAGTATAGTTTCTTCAAACAGTTAACATTCTGGTTACCTATCTGGGTATTATTTTTCCTAACAAAAGATATCAATTTCACTCAGATCATGTTTTTCTCAGTAACTGCGGCAACATCACAGATAATCTTTGAGGTACCTAGCGGAGTTTTTGCAGATTTCTACGGGCGCAACAAGACATTAACCTTATCAGCCATTTTCAAGGTTATATCCACATCTTTCTTCCTTATAGGCAACAGTTTCGTACCTTACTTAATAGGCTGGTCATTTTTTGGCATTAGCTTAGCGTTTGAATCCGGTACAAACTCGGCATTTATCTACGACACATTAAGAGACTTAAAAAGAGAAAAAGACTATAAGAAAATCCAGGGCAGAGCATGGGCTTACGGCTCAGCAGCCATGGCTATTGGATCTCTTTTTGGAGGTTTTTTAGCACAAATCTCTTACAAGACAGCCATAGCAGCAACACTAATTCCATTCATCCTAGCAGTCTTCATCTCTCTTAGATTTACTGAACCAAAACACAAAAAAGAAGCTGAAGACAAAAAATACTTCAAACATTTACAGGAAGCAGCCAAATTCTGCATAACCCACAAAAGAGTCAGATGGTTAATAATCTTCACAGGCATTATGATGACAACTATGATCATAAGCCATAGATTCTCGCAACCTTACATGCAGCTAGCAAACATTAACATCAAATTTTTCGGTATCATATACTTTGTCTGGCTGATGTTCAGTGCATTATCAGCCCATTTTGCTCACCATATAGAAGCCAAGTTAGGTGAATTTTACTCATTACTGATCATCCCACTAATCGTTGGAATTTATCTTTTGATTATAGGCAAATATGTTTTTGTCATAGGAATCGCAGTTATTCTTATAGGCCAGTTCCCTTGGGGGTTCCTAACACCGATCGTAACAGATTACATCAATAAACATGTCTCATCACATAATAGAGCTACAGTATTATCACTAGATGGTTTTTTCCAGAGCATTTTATTAATCCTAATCTCACCTATTTTCGGTTACATTGCAGATTTCTACTCATTTACCACGGCTCTGATCATTGATGGTATTTTTGCTCTGGTGTTAGGTATCCCTATAGTATTCATTATTTTCAAAGCCAAGAAATTTAATAAAGCCCAAAACATTTAAGAATTCTAAAAAATTCAAGTTTAATAAGGTGATAATATGCTAGATGAAAAAGATATTCCTTTAGATGTTCCAAAAGACATGCGTGACGAGTACAAAAAGAACTATGAAGCTATTACAAAAGGCAGCGGCAAGCTAATGCTTTTCGCGGGGGACCAGAAAGTCGAACATCTCAATGACGATTTTGTCGGCAAGGACATCCCAGCAGACGATGCTACTCCAGAACACATGTTCAAGATCGCCAGCCAGTCAAACATCGGCGTTTTCGCAACCCAACTTGGGCTGATTTTCAGGTACGGCCCACATTACGACAAAGTACCATATTTAGTCAAGATCAACTCAAAAACAAACGCCGCTAAAGACAAAGACCCATTCAGTGGTCAATTAGTCAGTATTGAACAGGTCGCAGAGTTCAAGAAAAACAGCGGCTTAAACATTCTGGGAGTAGGTTACACTGTTTACATTGGCAGTGAATTCGAATCTGACATGCTGACAGAAGCTGCCCAAGTTGTCTATGAAGCCCACCAAAACGGTTTAATCACAGTATTGTGGATGTATCCTCGCGGTAAAGAGGTTAAAGACGAGAAAGACCCACATTTAGTCGCAGGCGCAGCAGGCGTCGCAGCCTGCCTTGGCACAGATTTTACAAAAGTAAATTTCCCGAAAGGCACCGCTGAAGAGTTTAGGGAAGCTATTTTAGCTGCAGGTAAAACAAAGGTAGTTTGCGCAGGCGGTTCGTCAAAAGACGTTAAAGATTTCTTACAAGATATCTACGACAAAATCCACATCAGTGGCGCAGCAGGCAACGCTACAGGCAGGAACATCCACCAGAAGCCTTTGAAAGAAGCTATCGGCATGACTAACGCTATCTATGCGATTACAGTTGAAGACAAATCAGCAGATGAAGCGTTTGGGATTTATAAGGCTTCTAAGTAATTAAGGGACATACTCATATCATACAACCTCCTTAGGTCTTCAAGCACGCCGGCCTGGATACTATCAATTCTCTCAGCAGGAGTATAAAGCATAGGTGTCTGGGAACGCGCGATTGTTATTAATCCTGGACGAGGTAACCTTGACAACAAATTAAATACTATCTGCTTCCTAAAACTAACTACACGATCCAAAAACAACTCTGGGGATCCACACTCTTCTAAAGACATTCCAAACTTAGCAGCGCGTGATATTCTACTATTTAAATCAACTAAAGTAACTCTATACTCGTCATCGTCAACACATTCAAAAGCATCCAAGTCAATATCTAAAATCACTGGACCTTCATAACCTTCTAGATCCTGCACTAACTGCTCATACGAAATCTTCGAAACATTCTCTTCAGAAAGGAAAGGCTACAACACCATATAATAACTCCATCAACCACTCTCACAAAAGACCCACCTTCAATAGAAATATCAACCACCCTCCCAAAAGCTGTTAATTGATCTTTACTCCTAGGATTCACCCAGTAAACAGCTGAGATTAAATTATAATAAAATGCTGCAGATATAAAGGATGCCATACCTAAATGATGGCTTGCATAAGTTTGAATATCGATACTAGTCCTAGATGCTATCCACTCTAAAGTCTTATCGCCAGCGCTCATATCCGAATGCTTATCAATATGGATAACAACGGCGGGGTTACCATTAATACTATTATCCCAAGGAGGAATGACCTCATTATGTGGATCTACTATAACTCCTTCTACACCTCCAATATTCACGTGTTCAGGGGCTGTATATATCCCTTTACAAAAATTTCTTAATTCCCCCATAAATCTAAAAATTAGACTCTGTTTTAAAAAATTTTAGTCACTCAGCTCTTCAGGCATAGAAAAGTGCACATTCTCTTCAACGTAATTCAAAGTTTCAACAAATACACCAGGATCTAATTCTTTAACAAACTCAACAACTTCCTGCACTAAAGAATCCGGCACAGAAGCACCTGAGGTAAGGCCTAAAACCTCAACGCCACTAAACCAAGAATTATCAATTTCAGTTTTATCGTTAATCAGATAAGCATTGCAACCATTCTTCTTAGCAGTTTCAACTAAGCGGTTAGAGTTAGAACTATTCACAGACCCAACAACCAGAACCAGACCACATTGTCGAGCAAGCTCTTTGACAGCACCTTGACGATTGGTTGTAGCATAACAGATGTTCTTTGAGCCGACCAAATCAAGAAATCTATCATGCAAAGCTGATATAATCTTAGCAGTATCATCAACAGACAACGTAGTTTGTGTAAGGACAGCAATCTTAGAACCTTCAACATTAGCAACAGCACTAACACTCTCTACGATCTGCATCGGAGCATACCCCATCGTACCCACAACTTCCTGGTGGCCTTTATGCCCAATAAGAACAATAGAATAACCTTCATTATGAAAACGCATGGCCTCATCATGCACTTTTGTGACTAAAGGACAGGTAGCATCAATAACCTTAAGCTCTCTTTCTTTAGCCTCATCAAACACAGTAGGCGCACTACCATGCGCACTAAGAACAACGACTGAACCTGCAGGAACAGATGACAAATCCTCAACAAAAACCACTCCTTTACCCTCAAAATCCTTAACAACATGGTCGTTATGCACAATTTGATGTCTAACATACAGAGGCGCACCAAACTTTTCTAGAGCTTTCTCTACAACACCTATCGCGCGATCAACACCACCACAAAAACCCCGTGGTTTAGCTAAAATAATTTTCATAACCATATTCAAAAGTTCAACGAGTCTATTTAAATATTTTCAAAAATTTATTCTGCTTCTTAGACAATTTTTTTTGGAAAGCTTGAGTATAAGAAAGTGCATGCTTAAGCATATGGCCCATCACAACAGGGTTTAAAGGTTTACTTGATTCTATAAAAGAATCATTAAAAGTAAACAAAACCTGTTCTCCAAAATAAACCGCATTAATAGTCCTAATTTTTCCGTTTTCATATTTTACATTAAATCTTCTAGATTCACCTGTGAACACATACTCCCCATCCTGAGAATGGAACTCACCTCTGATCTTATAATCACGAGTTAGTACAGGCGCTGAGAACACCCTCCCCTTCCGCCTTACCCTACGAGGAACCTTACCCTGCCTTTTCTCACTGAAATCGAAATTCACATCTTTTTCTGCCTTTAAAAGCTCCTCCAAAGGACTATAACGAAGCCTAGATTCCAAGCTGTACAAAAGACATCCAAACACAGCCGAATGGGGCAAAGACAAGTCATCATAAGTCATGGTAGAGATTTGTCTTGTTTTAAATTCAAGACCAAAAAACAATTCCCCTATAGTCACCCCCAGTGAATATATATCCACAAACTCACAACAACTCAAAGAAGCAGGAAGATAATACTGGGAACAAAAAGTAGACTTCTCTCCTTTTCTGACCAGACTATCCCAATCAGTAATTTGTATTTTTATCTGACCATTGTCTTGATTTACCAAAAAGTTCGATGGCTTAACATCATGATGTATGAAGTCTTTATTATTAACAAACCGCACCTGTTCAACTAACTGCAACGCGATACTATAACTTTGTTCTTTGGATAGAGCATTTGTAGCTATCAAGTCCCCCAATGTTTCTCCGCTACACAAAGGATAAACCTCAAACATCTCCTTATCAAAAACAAGATAATCATCTGGAAGCATGACCTCCCCAGCAGTTGTAGATTGATCCTCTCTCACCTCAGAAATTAACTTAATTAGCGCTGCTAATTCTTTATCAGTCTTTGATTTCCTGTGCTTCACCGCAACTTCGCTTTCCATAATTAGATCAAAGGCCCTATATATATTGCCTATCCCTCCAAAATCCAATAATTCTTCAATTTTATATCTTCCAGCAATTGTTCTGCCTGTTATATCCTCAAGACTATCGTTTTCTAAAGAAGAGGGTAAAACCCATCTTGGATCAAGGTCGATAACCCCTTCATATAAATCAACCATTATCTCACACCTCCCAACTAACCCTATTTTATTTTTAAAATTAACTCTGATATCTAAGATCCCAAAAAAGTCATGATTGGTTCAGAGCACTGCCAGATACAAATAAAACTCAAACAAGCGTCTGCTGCACACCAGTACGTTTTAGCTCCATACCTTGTTCTTCAAGAAT
>JAFCGF010000095.1 GCA_017608295.1 Candidatus Woesearchaeota archaeon | reverse complement strand
TAATACCGAGGATCAAGAAACATTCAACTTCATCATTCGTTAATCCTTGTTCGATATTCGATATTCAATTTTAAAATTTGGGAATTGGAAATTTATTAGGTCAATTAGAACGTTTGAACTATCCGTAGTCACCCTGAGCTCGTCGAAGGGCTGGCGGAGAATGAAAACCTCATGAGTTGCTGGCGGGATTGATATGTGGGTGCGAATAACTTTTCTTAGATCAATTACTAATTTCATTTTTATTCCTCTCCAAAAACGAATTCAAGTATTTTTTCAACTAAAACATCCGGTTCTTCCGCATGCACCCAGTGCCCTGCATCGGGAACAGAGGCAATCTCGGCAAATGGAAAAATCTTATGAATACCCGGAATATCAGAATCCAGGATATAATTGGAGTTCGCTCCACGGATAAACAGGACCGGAAATCCTGTTATCTGATTCCCATGTTCAAACTCAGATGCATTAAGTCCATCCAGGATACGAACCAGGCTTTTCCGTATCGCTTCAATATTTAGTTTCCACCTGAATGAATTATCCTTTGACCGAATAAGATTTTTTAATAAAAACTGCCTTACCCGTTCGGATTTAATCTGAGTGCTCAGCACATGATTAGCATCATCCCGGTTTTTAATTTCCGACAGGTCAATTTTTGTCATAGCCTGGATTATAAACAGATGATCGGCTGACTGAACAGCTTCCCCGGAATAGCTGAAATAGGATTTGGGGGCAATATCTACCACGATCAATCCATTCACCCGTTCCGGATAGGAGGCTGCAAAAAACATGATTGTTTTGCCCCCCATGCTATGTCCGAGAAGCATTGCTTTGTCGATCGACTGTTTATCCATAAACTCCAGAAGGTCAGCACGCATCAGGTCATAGCTATGATGCTCGCTATGTGGCGATTGACCATGATTTCGCTGATCCAGGATAAATACTTCAAACCGTTCACTGAGTGCCTTGCCAACAGTCACCCAGTTATCCGAAGATCCATATAATCCATGAACGATTATCAGTGGCGGCCCAGATCCGTATTTTCTAAAAAATAGTTCCATGAATAACGAGAAATCAAATCTGAAAGTAATAAAAATAAATTTCTTTTAGCCCCAAAGGGGCGTAAGATAACAGCCCAGGGCGAACCCTGTGAAATAAAAGCGCAGCTTTTACTGCAAAGCAGTATTTCATAGGGGAAAGCCCTGGGTGTGTAATAAGAACGTTAAAACGGGCCAACTATAATGTTTGAAAACGGGAAATCGTTCCATGGCCCGTAACGCTCTGAACATAATTCTCCCTGAACAAAATCCCTGCATTCCTCCGACAGCATTGTCAGGTTTTTCATTGTATCTGAATGCGCGGAGGATGTGTTATCGGTTATCCTACCCCGCGTTAAAACGCGGGGCTACCAACCTTTGGCCCCTACGGGGCCTTTGAACTGAGAATTCATCGCTGGGGGATGAATCGATTTGTACATTTAATAATCCATAAATGTGTAAATCCAGGCCAGGATAAGACATTTAAAGCTCCAAAGGAGCGAAATCAAATAGCCCAGGGCAACGCCCTGGGTTAGGTGTAACCGGGGAAAAACGGTCCAACTGCAATTCTTCTTCAACGGGAATGCGTTTTATGGACCGGACTTCTCCAGGCGATCATAATAGATTACGAATAACGTAACCGACTAACGACCCGGGCATCGTTACCGAAAACCGAATTTCAATGGGAAATCCTTTCATGGACCGGAGATCACCAAACGATCCAATGAAATGAATACGTATTTCGTAACCGTTATCCGATACGGGTTTCGTTACCGACAACCGACAACCGAGATTTATAAAAATTTTTATTGAAATTTGCTCTAAATCTTGTAACTTTACTTATTCTACCCACGGGTCATATCCATCTTCCCGTAAAAACGTGTAACCAACAACACAACATAATGGAAACGAAATTCAAATCAGCACTACGGCCATTGGCCCTGGCAATTGTATGTCTTATGATATCTGTACAATTTGCCTTCGGACAACCCGACAAGCTATACGGACCCCAGGATCCACCACCGCTTGGTGTGACCACCACCCACACTCCTGCCTCCACTGCTGCAATAGGTCTTCCGGGCGGAATAACCTACACCTACCAGAATTTCCCTCTGGCAGGGACCACTACATTATACTGGAGCATTCTGAATGGTCAGGTAAGAGCTTCCATGCAAAGCTGTTCCAATATGACAACGCTGAGTTATGCTGGAGCAAGTTTGAACACAGGATATGCTTTTTGGACCGGGCCAAATCTAGGTGTGTATGACGATCAATACAATGTTTGGAGATATTACTCACCTAAATGTGAGATAAGAGTAACCGATGGAAATGGCACTCCAATTCCGCTTATTCTTGCAACATCAATTGGACTTCCTTCAAACTGCGGGGCTGTGGTACCCATAACGGATCCCGGAATGGTTGTCAGGGTAAATATGCTGATCACAGTAAGCGGTATACCCATCAACACCAGGTTTAATTCCATCGAAACACTCATCTCCCATAACGTATGCACCAGTGTCGACTGGGGATATTACTGGGTGAATGATCCACCGGTTCTTACCGTGAAACAACCACTGAACCTCGATGAGGGAGCATCAGCAACTATAACGAATGCACACCTGATGGCTACGGACCTTGAAAGTCCACCCACCCAGGTCTATTTTGTACACGATCCTGGTGATCAGACCCCTATGCCTGAACATGGTGTATTGAAGCGGGGCGGTATTGAAGTATCACACGGAGAACAATTCAGTGTTACTGAAATAATTGCCAATGCAAGTGTTTCATTACAATATCACCATTAATCCGGTAAACGATCCGCCGGTAGCGAACAGTAAAAATTTTAACTACCCCATGAACCTGACTTTTGAGGATACACTCAGCGGTACCGATCCGGATACATCTCCATTAGAATATATAATTTCTACCAACGGTTCATTAGGGACAGCAACAATTCTGAACGATACAATTGGTAACTTCCAGTATGTTCCCATTCAGGATACAATTGGGGTCGATACACTTTACTTCAAGGTGTATGATGGGGAATATACCTCCGATTCTGCGAAGTTTACCATTCACCTCTATAATACACCACCGGTTGTTCAGAAGGATACTATACAAACATGGGAAGATATAGCTGTATCAGATACCCTGATTGGTACAGATTTCGACAACCAAACTCTGGTATTCCGGCTGGTTGATCTGCCGGCACTTGGGACAGTTGATATCACAGATACAATAAATGGGTATTATACGTATGCACCCACCGAAGATAAATTTGGAGATGATTTCTTCAGCTACCTGGCCTATGATGGTTACGACAGTTCAACCGTTGATACCATCACTATCGTTATCAGACCAAATGTTGATATCGGTGACCTGATCGTTGCCGGTAAGAACGGACTGGTCCTGATCGATACTGTGAATCACCAGCAGGCACTGATCTCCACAGGAGGCAACTTTGCTGGTATCCGGTATGTACGACCGGAAGAGTCCGGTAATTTGCTGGTGATGGATGTTATGAACGGACTGATCCGGATTGATCCTGTTACTGGTGACCAGACAGTTGTTTCTCCCAGCACCAATTTCAGTGCACCACCTCCCGGTGCTGGCGGCATAGCCATTGAGCAGACGGGTAATATTGTATTAGCAGATGGTCCCAATGGTATTGTACGGATTGATGCTCAAACCGGAACAGTAACAACTATATCATCCGGAGGGGAGTTATCCATGCCCATTGGCCTGACCCTGGATTATGATGGGGATATATTCGTTACCGATGCAGGTGCATTTACCGGCGGAACGAGCAAAGTCATTCGAATTGATCCGGTAACCGGTGACCAGACCGTTGTTACTTCCGGTGACTCATTAAAGATTACACTGGGATTGTGTTTTGACCACTCTGGTGATCTTCTGGTACTTGAAGCAGGGACCCTGGGTGGGGGACCTTTTGATATGATCATCAGGGTCGATACTGCATCTGGTGTCCAAACGCTGGTTACCTATGGGGATTCACTTAAAGCCCCGACAGATCTCCTGGTTGATCCGGTAACCGGAAATCAAACTATCCTGGCATCTGAAGGTTTCTTACAGGAGGCATGGGGAGTATATCTTGTACCTGAACCCAACCATGCTCCGGTATTGGCAAATCCGGTATCCGATCAGGAAACTCAGGAAGATGCACTGTTTGAATTCACGCTTGCCGGTGATGAATTTACAGATGAAGATCCGGGTGACGTTCTGACCTGGGTGGCAACACTATCTGACGACAGCAGTTTACCTGCCTGGTTAAGTTTTGATCCCGGGACAATGATGTTCAGTGGTACACCTGAGAATGCGGATGTCGGAATCATTGATATTAAAGTCACTGTGACAGA
>JAFCGF010000022.1 GCA_017608295.1 Candidatus Woesearchaeota archaeon | reverse complement strand
TCTCTTGGCGTGGCAGAAAAAGATTTTGTAATTGTATACGGCGGTTTATTAGTGCCTCGGAAAGGAATAGATATTATGCTTAATACGCTTGCTAAACTTGATTCAGATAAGATTAAGTTACTCTTGGTCGGAGATGGACCCTATCGGAAAAAGTATGAGCAATTAGCAGAGACTCTGGGTGTTAAGGATAGAGTAAGGTTTTTAGGCTGGCGTAAAGATATCTTGCGAATTCTTAAAAGTGCAGATTTATTATTTTTGCCTAGCCGCGGTGAGGGTTTACCAGGGATTGTTATGGAAGCTATGGCCGTAGGATTGCCGATACTAGCGTCAGATATTCCTTGCATTTCTGATTTAGTTAAGAACTGTGGGAATGGATTCTTATGCCCAATCGAAGATATTGCTTGTTATTCTAAAAAAATAAACTATTTGTTTGGAAGAACTAATGAAGGAATGCGTAAGAAGAGTAAGGAGCGAATAAATGCTTGGGCGTGGAGTATTTTATTAGAGAAATACAAAAAGGCTTACTTATTCAGTGATGGCTTTTCTTTGAAAAAGCATATATAAAAAAGGGCAATCCTAGTATTGATAAGAACCAATATCTAAAAAAGGAAAATAAAAGACCACTGGCTAACAATACTTCTGGATTTGCTAAGTGCGAGAAGAAATAAAGAATAGCACTTTCTCTCGTTCCCATCCCCGCGATAGTTATTGGAAGCATACTAATTAGAATTACTAGTACAATTGCAGAGATAAAATATATAAACTTAGGCGAGATTGATAGTGCGAGGAATAAAAAGTAGATTTGCAAGAGGTTTAATAACCAAGAAATAAAAGATAAGATTAATAAAATAATCGAATGCCTTGGGTCGTGGATTATTTGGTTGAAGGAATAAGCGATTTTGCAGAGTAATTCATATTTTTTAAACAGGTTCTTATTTTTAAAATAACGAAGGAGTAGTAATAGTATTGTGAGACAAATTAGGATAGCAGTTACTATTATTATGAAAAGCGTATTATTTAAGAGTACTGAACAAATTAGGACCAGAAGGATTAGCGAAAATAAATCAAGCAGCCGTTCAACGAAGATGGCACCAATTAGCTTTGAAATATTTGATCTAAAATAATATATCTTAAAGAAGTCCCCTAATTTAGATGGAAGGACTGAATTAAGCGTTAAAGCAGACATAAGAGAAATTGCAGCATCTTTAAATGTAACTTTATCCGAGAGCTTTTTAATTAGAAGGTACCATCGAAGAATATAACAGAGCAACGTGATTAATAGCACTAGCAGAGAAAGTAGCAAATAATATGCATTTGAATCGAGTATTATTTTAATTGTTTCCGTAAAAGATATTTTTGAAAAGAGAAAATAGAAAATAATAATCGTCGTTGGCAGCAAGAAAATGAGTTTTAGAAATAGTTTTTTCCTTTTCCCTAGTTGCGTTGAATGCGATAATATATTTAAATTCATTCCCTTAGTTATTCGCCAGTGTGGAGATACAACTCGCTATCGAACGGTTATGTGAAACAGGAGTTCTTTTAAAAAGTTCCTGTTCGTAGTATCATTTTAATGAACTTCGTAGCAAGCTTTATAAATTAATAAACTTCTTTCAAATCTAGAATGTATAATCACCGAAAAATTGCTGTAGTGATTCCTGCTTATAATGAACAAAAATTAATAATTCCTACTTTAAAGAATGTCCCCTCTTATTTCGATAACATTTATGTAATAAATGATGGAAGTAAAGATGCGACAGAAAAAAAGGTTAAATCGTATAGAAAACGGAATAGCGATAAGAGAATTAAGATAATAAATCATATTGAAAATAAGGGGCTCGGACAAGCGATAATTACTGGTTACAAAAAGGCAAGCGAGGAGAATAACAAGATTATCTTCGTTGTAGGAGGTGATTTTCAAATGGACCTTTCAGAAGCAGAGCGGTTTATTACCCCGCTAATTAGCAATGAAGCTGATTTTACAAAAGGAAATAGGTTTATGTATAGTAAAAATATAAAAGAAGATATGCCTCGAATTAGATTAATCGGCAATTCTCTCTTATCTCTGATGACTAAATTTGCTTCCGGCTATTGGAAAATATTCGATAGTAATGATGGTTATACTGCGATTAGAAAAGAGGCTTTAGATAGAATTGATTGGACTACTGCTACAAAAGGCTATGGGTATAATGGTGATTGGATGGCTTTATTTAACCTCGCTAATATTCGAATAAAAGATATTCCTCGGAGACCAATATATTTGAAAGGGGAAAGACAATCTCAAATAAAAATTGTTAAATATATGATGAAAGTAGCTCCTAGACTAGTTTATCGATTTTTCTGGAGAATTCGAAAAAAATATTTATCTATGAACTTTCACCCTTTGGCATTGTTTTATTTGTTCGGATTTCTTTTATTGCCTCCCGGATTACTTCTTGGTATTTATTTAATAACGAAATGGATAATATACTATCCTATTGCAATACCGGGGACAAAAGCAATTTTAGCTACACTTCTTATGATTATGGGGACTTTATTTTTATTATTTGCGTTGTTATTAGATGTTCAGGATAATGAAAAATTACAACCCTAAGTTTTAATATCTGTTTCTATCCATTTTTTTGTTAATTCGAGACCGTCTTCAAAGGTTATAGATTCCTTAAATCCTAATTTCTCTATTTTTGAGGTATTGGGTATTGGTCTTAAATTTTCCCCCATTCTTGGAGCGATAAATTCGGGATTCATATTTTTAGGACCATATTTTTCAATTATTATTTTAGCAAGATCAAGAACCTTCATTCTCGTCTTAGAAGCAATATTATAATCTTCTCCCCCGAATCGTTTTGAGTCGTACAGTAAGAAATTAGCATCTACCACATCCTTAACATATGTAAAACATCTTACTGCTTCTCCAGTTCCACAAATCTGAGGCGACTTTCCTTGTAATACTCTTGATAAAAAGATATTTATTACTCCCGCTTCTCCCGAATAATCCTGACGAGGTCCAAAAACATGAAAATATCTTAAAATAGCTGTTTTGATTCCAAATTCTCTTGCGTAAAGTTTATGATAATGTTCTGCAGTGAGTTTACTAATACCATAAGCAGTTGAAGGATTTTTAGGATCACCTTCCTTAAATGGCGTATCTCTGCTCCCAAAAACAGAGCCAGTAGAAGCGTGAATTATTCTAGGATTGTTTGAACTTTTTCTTATAATCTCAAGAATATTAAAATTACCCAAAACATTTGTTTGTACATCAATGAACGGATTCTTTAAACTAACAACTAATTTAGAAGCCGCTTCGTTTAAAATTACATCCGCTTCTTCAACATAAGGCTTTATTTCTTCATAATTTTTGATATCCCCAGTAATAAACTTAAAACGCTTCTCTTCTTTAAGATGAATATGGTTATCTTTAGTAACACCAATTAAATTATCAAAGCTGATCACCTTTTCTGCATTGTATTCTAAGCATTTATCTACTAAGTGGCTTCCGATAAAACCTGCCCCGCCAGTTACAAGAACGACTTTATTTTTTAACATTATGCTACCTACATGACTTATCTTAGAAATATTTATAAATATGATTATTCTCATTCGAATAACTACTGTTGGCAAAAAAAAAGATTTATGGGAGAATGTTCTAAGAATATTGAAGATACTAAAATTGAGCCATCTATAATTAAAGATTTCTGGGAAGATTGTTATGTGGAAATTAAAAAGATTAATGAGAAAGAAGATGTAGGTCTTTTTGTAGATGATCAAGAGACTTTACTCAAAGATACAGCTCTTGATATAACTGTCGAGGATCACATAAGACCTAACTGGTTAAAAAAGGATGAAATAATTTCTATATTTTTTAGAAAAATTTATAAAAATAATTCAGACGGTCAAGTTCTTGCTTCAATTATTCTTAACGAAGTAATGTATCCGATTATTCTTAAGGACCACAAGAAGATAATTTTTAATTTTGATCCCGAAGAAACGATTAAATCATTATTATCTGAAAATTATTATAAACCGAAGAGAAGATTATATACTTATTTGCCGTTACACCTTCATATGTTGCCAGGCAATTTGCGAGCTATTCTAAAGAAAACTTTCTTTTCGTCTAAAAAAAGAGAAGGATCTTCCTTTCCTTCTTGGCCTTGCGAAAAATCAGTTGAATTATTAAGATATCTTGTACTCCGGAGTCTAGAAATAACTAAAAATAAAGAAATAAAATCAATAACTTGGCCAAAAAATAAAAAATATGTTATATGTCTAACGCATGATATAGAAACGAAGCATGGTTTAAAGAGAATGCCTTTATTTTTAGCGGCTGAAGCGCGATATGGGCTTAGATCTTCGTGGGGCATAGTCTCGAATCATTACGCGATTGATTTCGATATGCTGGAGAATTTGATAAAAAAAGGTCACGAGATTTATTCTCACGGATATAATCATGATAATAAGTTAATATATTTATCTAGAGATAAGATAGACGCCCGATTCGATAAAATGGAGCTTCTAAAAAAGAAATTTAACATTAAGGGCTTTAGAAGCCCAAGCTTGTTAAGATCAAAGTTATTTTTTAGAACGCTCGAGCGTAACGATTTTGTATATGATTCTAGTGTACCTGACACAGAAATAATTTCTCAGATAGCTGAAAGAAATGGTTGTTGCACTGTTTTTCCATATTTGATAAATAGTCTGATAGAAATACCTTTAACTTTGCCGCAGGATGGGACTTTGATTGCTAATGGCTTAACAAGAGAAAAAATTATAAATATCTGGATTAAGAAGTTAGAGTTTATCAAGGAAGTTGGCGGCGTTGCGGTGATTAACGTACATCCCGAACCGCATTTAAGTGGGAATAAAGAAAACCTAGCGATTTATGAAGAACTTCTGAAACATATAAGCAAGGATAAGGATGCATGGATAGCAACATTAAGTGAAGTAGCAGATTATTCGAAGAGGAGATTAAGCTAGAAATATTAATATCATAAAAATTATCATATGAAAGTTTTATTTATAAATAAATTCTTAAATAAAGATACAATATACAGAGTTCCGCTAGGGATATTATATCTGTCTGCTATGGTTAGGGATAAGCATGAAGTGAGAATATGCGATCCGAGCAGAACTGATCCGGTTGGAGTGATGAGGAAATTCAAACCAGATGTTGTTGCATATAGTATACGGACTGGTTTTCACCAATATTATGTAGCGCTTAATAAGAAGCTCAAAAAAAGGTTCAGATTTTTTTCGGTATTTGGCGGGCCACACGCTACGTTCTTCCCAAATGTTATTAATTCTGGAGGTATTGATTGTGTAGTGATCGGAGAAGCAGAATATGCATTTCGTGAATTGTTGCAAAATCTAGAAGAGAGCAATAGCGTTGAAAAAACGGGAAATTGCTGGGTAAAAAAGAATAATAAAATTTATAAGAATTTGCTTATCCCCCTTGAGACGGATCTAGATGCACTGCCTTTTCCAGATAGAGAGCTTTTGTTTAGATTTCCGGAAGTGAGGTACGCGAAAGTCCAGAATTTCATAACTTCGAGGGGATGTCCATATAATTGTACATATTGTTTTAATCATAAAATGAAAAAGCTTTATGACAAGCAGAAGTATGTCAGAAGAAGATCCGTAGAAAATGTAATTAAAGAGATTATAGCGGTAAAGAAAAGGTTCAAATTCGAACTTGTTCACTTTGAAGATGATACTTTTAATATTGATAAGAACTGGTTGAAGGAATTTTCAGAAAAATACCCTAAGTTTCCTTTTAAGTGCAATATACGTGCGGATCTTGTTGATGAAGAGGTCGTAAAACTTCTGAAGAAATCAAATTGCATAAGTCTTACTTTTGGAATTGAAGCTGGAAATGATAGAGTAAGGAAGAAGATATATAAAAGAAATATAAATAAAGCGGCGATGATCAGATGCGCACAACTTTTGAAGAAGTATAAAATCCGATTTATAACAGAAAATATTGTAGGAAGCCCTACATCTACACTTGCTGAGGATATGGAGACTCTTGATTTGAATCTTAAGTGCGCACCAGATTATGCTAATGTATCGTTGATGCAACCGTATCCCGGAACGGAGATATATGATATTGCGTGTGATTCTAATCAATTAGCGCCCTTAGATTTTGATGAGATCGGATCTTTCTTTGAGAGTTCAGTGCTTAGAATACCTGATCTGCGAGAAAGGGAGAATCTTCAGAAACTAACTTCGATAATTGTAGCATTTCCTTTTTTAAGGAAATATACTAACTTCCTTATTTCAAGAAAAATGACTGCACAAGTATATTCTGGTATGCACAATGTATGGAGAGTATATTGCATGCTATTTAAAATAATGCCACATAAAATAACTGCTAGAAGTTTTTATTGGTTACTTAAGCGATATTTTACTAACTAAAATGATTAGCAGATAAAATATCTCACGTAGAGCATAGATTAATTTAAAAATATATTGCTATTCTGTAATTCAAATGAAAGTATTGCTGATAAATCCACCAATGGATAATCTGATTATGTCAGATAGCCCGGTTTTTATTGATGAGGAACGAGGGTATAATCCGCCCCTTGGACTTTTATATCTAGCTGCGTATGTTTTAAGGAATAGTAATCATACTATAAATATACTCGACACGCAAGTCGAAGAGCTGAGCTATGATCAGATCAAGCAAAAGATTTCCCAATTCAAGCCAGATTTAGTTGGTATTCAGGCAATGACTTTTACACTTATCGATGTTATTAAGGTGGCTAAATTAGTTAAGGAAATTGACCCAAGTATTAAGGTTGTTCTCGGAGGACCACATGTTAATATATTTCCGTATGAAACAATAGCTATTCAATATATTGATTATCTTATTTTAGGAGAAGGTGAGCAAGTATTCAGTGAGTTTCTGGATTGTATCTCTGATGGAAAAAAATTGAGAAAGATAAACGGAATTATTTTTAAGACCAGCTCAGGAAAGATTATTCATACGGGTCAGAGACAACTTATTCAGGACTTGGATATTCTCCCGTTTCCTTCAAGAGAATTAACTCCATATAAAAAATATACTTCTCTTTTGGCTAAAAGAAGTCCGATAACTACAATGATAACATCAAGAGGATGCCCGTATAACTGTGCTTATTGTCATCGACCGCATTTAGGAAGAATATTTAGAGCAAGATCAGCAATGAATGTTGTTGATGAAATGGAAGAGTGCGTTAATCTTGGAGTAAAAGAAATTCTGATTTATGATGATACTTTTACAATTGATAAAAAAAGAACATTAGATATATGCAGCGGAATCATTAAGCGGAAGTTAGATATTGGGTGGGATATTCGGGCAAGAGTTGATACGATTGACAAGGAGATGTTATTAATACTAAGAAAAGCTGGCTGTGAGAGGATTCATTATGGTGTCGAAGCATCTAGTCAGAGAATTTTAAATAATTTAAGAAAAGGAATAACATTAAAGCAAGTAAAAGATGCTTTTAATTGGACTAAGCAAGCGAAGATAGAGAGTTTAGCTTATTTTATGATCGGTTCGCCTGGAGAAGGGAAAGAAGAGATAGTAAAAACTATAGACTTTGCTAAAAACCTAAAACCGGATTTTGTTTCTTTTTCAGTCACGACTCCTTTTCCAAGTACAGATCTATATAAATGGGCACTAGCGAAAGGCGTTATAGCTAAAGATGTTTGGAAAGAATTTGCAAAAAATCCAACAAAGGATTTTAAAGCACCATTATGGACAGAAACATTAACTCGCGAGGAATTGATGTGGCTATTGATGCACGCTTATAAGAGCTTTTACACAAGACCAAGTTATATCATACAAAAACTTTTAAGAATAAGATCTATTCCGGAGTTGAACAGAAAAGTGAAGGCTGGATTGAGAGTGTTTAGCATCTAGAATTAAAAATGAAGGTACTTTTTTTGAACCCACCATTTACAATTTATGGAGGATTAGAAGGGCATGGTGGCTCTGCAGCGCCACTTAATTTGGCTTATTTAATGGCGTATCTAAGAGAAAAACGAGACGACAAAATTCTTTTCTTAGACGCTGAAGCAGAAAGATTGACATATAACCAAATAGAAGCTTACTTGGAAAAGAATAACCCGGATGTTCTGGCAATTACTGTCCCGACGCCCGCATATGATATGGCTTTAAATTGCAGCAGGATTGCTAAAAAAATAAATCCAGATATTAAAATTATTGTTGGAGGACCTCATCCAACAGCGATGCCCTTAGAGACGATAAAAGAAAAGGAGATTGACTTTGTTGTTGTAGGAGAGGGGGAGATTACTTTTTATGAATTGATTAATGCTTTGGATAAAGGTAAGAAATTAAGAAGCGTGGATGGATTGGTTTTTAAAGATCATAATCTTCCAATAGTTAATAAAGAGCGAGCGTTGATAGCCGATATAGATTCTTTACCTTTTCCTGCGAGAGATCTAATGCCCTTGCATTTGTATTTCCCACCGCCAACTAAAAAAGTTAGTGGAGAAAAGAATAATGCTAATATAGTTGGTTCTAGAGGTTGTCCTTATAATTGCACCTATTGTATTGCTACTAAAATTTGGCGTAGAAAATATCGTCCAAGAACACCTAAGAACATTGTTGATGAAATAGAAGAGTGTATTAATAAGTTTGGGCTAAGAGAATTTAATTTTCATGACGAGCTTTTTACGTTAATTGAAAAGCGAGTAATAGATTTGTGCAAAGAAGTTCAGATAAGGAATCTCGATATTTCTTGGGTTTGTATGGCAAGGGTTGATAAATTAACAAGAAACATGTTAGTTGAAATGAAGAAAGCTGGTTGTAAAAAAATAGTATTTGGGTTTGAAAGTGGCTCTGAGAAGATTTTGAAACTTATGAGAAAGCAAGCTAATCTAGATCAAGCACGAAAAGCGGTAAAGCTAGTCAAAGAGGTTGGCATTGATGTAGGTGCAAGCTTTATGTTTGGTCATATTGGCGAGACAAAAGAAACAATGCGGCAGACACTAGACTTTGCTAAAGAACTTAATGCAGACACAACGGGGTTCTTAATCGCATCCCCTTATCCGGGTACTGATTTTTTTAATATGGCAAAAGAAAAAGGTTATTTAAGGGAGGATTATAAATGGCAAGATTTTGTCTTAGTTGGAGACACTTTACCGTTAGTTAATTTACCTGATTTGCCGGCGAAGGATATCTTAAAATGGCAGAGAAGAGCGAATAGGGAATATTATCTGAGAGCTGGATATATATTTATGAAAGCAAGAAAAATAAGAGGGTGGAAAGATATTGAGAATTTAGTAGAAGGATTTAAAATACTGCTTAAGCTAAATTAAACGTTATTTTTGGATTCGCCCCTTAATTACCATAATATGTCCGCCGAATAACGGAGCCAGCAGAATATCTTCTAAAATAGCAATAGCATAAAGCGGATAGAAAAAAAGTTTGTAAGCTTTAAACACGCCAGTTCTTTCAGAGTCGAGAACATCTGCCTGAGATTGATATTTTTTCTTCTTAACTATAAATAGGTATATTTTAGCAAGTTCGACGATTATTTCAGATAATAGGAATTGTGTATATTTAATATTCTCAACATGTATTCTTTTATTTATTAGGAGTTCTTTTAATTCTGCTGGAGAAAAACCATCAACATAATGGTATTCTCCTCTTTCCTTATTATCATGTCCTAAGCGATTGAATTTAGTTCCGTTAAATATCCCCCTAGTACATGGTACTGTAATGATTACTGTTGCATTATTTTTACTAACTCTGTGAATCTCTTCTAACGACTTATCGATTTCTGAAGGAGGGATATGTTCTAATATGCAGGTAGCATTGATTTTATCAAAAAAATTAGCTTTAAAACGAAGATTAGTTATGGAACTTTTCGAGAAAGTTCCTTTTACTTTTTTAGCTTCTCTTAAGGCATCTTGATCTATATCTATTCCAAAAACATTAGAACCCTTCTCAGATAAAATTCTACATAAATTGCCTATGCCACATCCAATATCTAATATCTCATCACCTTGTTTAGGTGCTAAGGCTTCTAATGAATATTTTACTGCTAATTTATGCGGAATTGAAGATTCAAATATCATTCTGCGATTAAGTTTAGTAAGCTAGAATAATCTTACTTATAAAGTTTTAGCTTATTTAGCAAAAATTATTTTTTATAGATAAGAAAATTAATTAACCCAAAAGGTTGTTTAAATAATTTTTTAATTCGAAAACCGCCGGAATGTTTTTAAATATGTTATAGTTAGTTTTTAAATTCTGAAGAATCTATAAAAATGGTTAAAAAAATAAAGAATCAAGATAAGACCAAAATCATATTTTTCGTGGTAATTTTAGTAGCTATTACCCTACTATGGCTGCCTACCTTAAGAAACCCGATTAATGCTGATGCATTAGTCTATAGTCTTTTATCTGAAGATTTAATTGAGTCCGGGACTTATTCTATATTGGGAGAACCTCATCCAACCTGGCCCCCCGGTCACCCTTTATCCGCAATCCCTTTTGTGGGATTATTGGGAAAAAACCTGGGAATGAAAGTGGCAACTTTGTTTTGGGCGTTTATTCTTTTGATATCCTCCTTCGTCTTGTTTAAGAATAAAAAGGACAGATTAGTTCCTTATTTGATAGTTATCCTTTTATTGTTAAATCCTTTTGTGATTTATCTTAGTATGCATGGTTCTTCGGACATTGTTTTTTCTGTTTTTTTTATTTTAAGCTTACTTCTTTTTAAGCTCGCACAGAAAGACAAGCATTTTTATTACTTAACGGGGATCACCATAGCAATGACTTGCTTAATAAGATATCCGGGAATAATGTTATTTCCAATCTTCTTCATGTATTTGTTGTTAACAGATCGCAAAAAAATATTTAAAAAGGAATATATTATTATGAATCTCATCGCCCTAAGCATATTTAGCTTATGGTTTATTCGGAACTATATCGTTTTTGGCAATCCTTTATACACAAAGTATATGTATTACCGACAATATTACTTGGCTACGATATCAAACTTAAGTCCACTAAACAGTTTGTTGTTTTACTTAAATCCTGTTCATAATATCTCACCTATACTATTTATATTCATGTTATATGGTATTATGACGACGTACAAAAAGAATAAACTATTTGTTTTAAGTATATTTATATTTCCTTTGTTCTATATTGCTTGGAGTGTTAACCCTCGAGTTAGGCATATGCTAGCTTTATTTCCAATATTTTTGTATTTCTCAGTCATTGGATTTAAACGATTATTAGTAAGATATAGAAGATTTAAAGTTCTAATAATAACTCTATTTTTAGTAGGCATTTTAATGAATATTGGGATGTTTTTTGTATATACTTATGGCGAAACAAATTATGTTATTGATAAGTATTCTGATATTATTCCTAAAGACTTAGATTTATCTTCAGAAGATATTTATAGTATTTCTTCTTGTATAAGATACATTAATAAAAATCTATCAGATTCTTCTTACATTGTTGCACATGAATTAGAAAAAGCAACGTGGGAGGGGGCGGGAATATTCCGGGAAGATCTTATTTTAATAAGTGAAAAAGAAACACCGATTTGTTCAAATACTGACTGTTACTATCTCGAGAAAGAGAATTGTTCTAAAGAGTATTTATTTAAAACAGATAATGCGCCACAATATTGTGTAAGGAGATATATACTAAATGAATCAGCTAATAAATTTACTGTGTGAGTTATTATCTCAGTATGTGCGGAATAATTGGTTTTAATTGGAATGAGAAAAGATTAATACAGTCTCAGCTAGAGATATTAAAGCATCGCGGACCAGATGGTTCAGGAATTTATTCAGACAAGAACGTTAGTTTAGGTCACGTTCGATTAAGTATAATTGATCTTAGTAAAAAAGGTCACCAGCCAATGGAATCTTTTGGTTATGTTATTAGCTTTAATGGTGAGATATATAACTACAAGGAACTTAAGAAAGAATTAAAAGATTATAATTTTAAATCTAACTCTGATACAGAAGTTATTCTAGCTGCATATGATAAATGGGGCGCTAACTGTCTGAACAAATTTAATGGGCAGTTTGCTTTTTGTATTTACGACAAAAAGCGGAAAGAATTGTTCTTAGCAAGAGATAGATTTGGAATTAAGCCGTTGTATTTTATTAAACAGCGCAAAGAATTTATATTTGGATCTGAAATTAAAGCGCTGTTGAAGTTCTTTGATAAAAAAGAGATTGACAAAGAAGCTTTATCCCAGTTTTTTAGTTTTAGATTTACTCTCGGCGAAAAAACTCTTGTGAAAAATGTCCTGAAATTCAAACCAGCGCATTATTTGATATACGATCTTAAGGCTTCTAAAATCAGAAGATATTCGCAGTATTACTATCTTAAAAAACAGGTAATTGAGAATAAATCCTTCAGGTTCTACAAGGATAAGCTTAGAAATTTGATGGAAGTAGCAGTTAAACGGAGAATGGTTGCTGATGTCCCAGTTGCTAGCCTCTTATCCGGAGGTATTGATAGCTCAATAATTACTGCGTTAGCTAAAAAGCACAACCGAAATCTGAATACATTCGCTATTGGATTTGATACAACTAATGAGCTTCCTTATGCTAGCTTAGTTGCGGATAAATTCGACACAAATCATTATGAATTTAAGCTAACAAAAGAAGAAGTTCTTTCTCATCTCGATAACATGGTTTATCATATGGATGAGCCGGTGGGAGATCCCGGCTTTCTCCCGATTTTTGTTTTGTCAGAACAAGTTAGTAAGTATAATAAAGTCGTTTTAAGTGGTGATGGTGGAGATGAAGTATTCTGTGGATATGATCGATATAAAATGTATCATTATGGTCTTCGCTTAAGGCATTTGATTTTCTTTGACTTGAGTAATGATGTTTTGAAGAGATTAAAGAACATGCGCGGCAAAGATGCAAGTAGGTCCTTTTTCGAGATTATCCGATTATTTGATGATAAAGAATTACAAGAATTAGGAGTAGAGAAATCCGATGCGGGTTCTTTTTGGAATGAGAACTATAAATACCAAGTAACGAACGCACAAGAGTTTGACATAAAAACTTTGCTTCCCAATGATTTTTTTATGAAAGCAGATAAAATGAGTTCTGCATTTGGTTTAGAGCAGAGAGTTCCGTACTTGGATCATGAACTAGTTGAATTTGCATTTTCAATTCCGCTAAAGTATAAATTAAAACTTTGGAATGAGAAGTATATTTTAAAAGAAAGTTTTAGGGGAACATTGCCCACAGAAGTAATCAATCGGAGGAAGCATGGCTTTGATGTACCAATTGATTATTGGTTTAAGAATGTGCTAGCGGATAAGTTAAAAGATTTGCTTGCAAAGAATAAGCATGAATTGTATAATCCGAATTATGTCTATGAATTGCTTGAGAAAATTCAGAAGCGGAATAATAATGCTAAGATGAATTTTATACTTGCTCAGAAGCTTTGGAGTATATTGATTTTTGAGATGTGGTATAAACAATATATTAAAAATGAAAAAGAAAATACGAATTAACATTTTAGCGCCCCGATTTGGAGGACCGCATTATATTGGGAAGAAACTCGCAGAAGAATTGAATAAGAGAGGATTTGAAGCAAAGTTTATTTGTGATTTGAAAGGTCTATTATTGAGTCCGTTCTATCAAGATTGCGATATCATACATTCAATGGATATTCCGATCTTCTTTAAACTCTGGAAAAAGCCATATATACTCTCAGTGCATGGAGAGTATCCAATACAAAAAAATCTATGGCGATTCTTCTATCCGCGAGCGATAAGATTAGCGGATAAGGTGATTACTCCGAGCAAATTTCTTAAAGAACAACTTGGGTTAAAGCAAGCGGTGGTTATTCCAAATGCGATTGATACAAATGAGTTTAAACCAGTTAAGCATAGCGATAAAGGCGAAATTAATATTATTACTGTAACTAGCTTTTACTTTAGAAAGAAAGCGGAAGGGGTATTGAAGCTAATAAAAATAATTAGTAGCGTATCAGAAGGTATTGAGAAGCGGATTAGTTATACAATTGTGGGTGGAGGACCATATCTTAGACAAATTAAGAAGAAAGCTCAAGATAGTAAATTAAATATTAATTTTACTGGTTTTGTAACTAATCCGAAAAAGCTCTTAGGGGCTAGCGATATCTTCGCTTATTATTCAGAGCATGAAAGCTTTGGGATCATTTTATTAGAAGCAATGGCGTCCGGATTGCCAATTGTAGTTAATAAATACGGACCCTTTAGTGAGATAATCCTTGATGGCGAGAATGGATTTATTGCAGAAACTGAAGGAGACTATGAGGATGACTTAATCCACTTACTAGCTAATTTTAAATTTAGAAAAAGAATAGGAATCAATGCGCGGCAGAGAGTAGAGAACATTTTTGATTGGAGTAATGTTATTAGAATATATCTGAGTATTTATAATACACTTCACGAATCTAATTATTACTCAATCGAAGGACTTCATAATAATAAGATTATGCTATTCAAGTAGATACTGCGCCGGAAGTGGACTAGATGGAAAAGAAAATCGAACAATTAAAGAACATACTTAAGAATATTAAGAGCAATAAGACTTTTAAGAAGCTAGATATTCGAGGTATATCTTTATCTAATTTAATTCATCCTTCCTTCTCCGAACAAATTTATAAACTTATAATAGATTCCGACATAACTAAGATTTCAAAAAGACACCGTTATATAAATATTCTAAAATATATAAGAACTATCCGCGTTAATTTACTCAAACAAACGAAACTTGTGCCGAAGAATACATTGTTCATGATTTTTAATAAAAGAGAGATACATGAGGGGATCTACGAGTTCTTTAAAATAATGGACAAAGAAAATACGAATTTGATTATACGCGAGCCATATTTTCATGAGTTTGGAGCATATAAATTAATTCCTAAGGGAATCGAATACAGCTTCTTTTATTCCTATATTGATCTAAATATATTAAGAAGATGGAGAAAAGAAAAACGAGAACTAAATTTTGCTTATCATAAATTAATAAACGATCCGAGTTTTAGAAAGATATTTGTAATTGATAATGAAGATAAATGGCCAGAAGCCAAAAAAATTCTTAGAAATTTCTTTCGAGAGGAATTGTATTGGAGCGCTTTAATTATTTTAATCACGGAAAAGATAATCTCACTTCTGAAGCCGAAAGTGTATGTAAATATAAATTGCTTTAGCTATTGTACTCGCGAGGTAGCATGGACTATGAAGAAGCATGGCGTTAAGGTAGTACATATTCAAGAAGGCCCAATGGACTATTATAACAATCTAATAGCTACTATATATAATAAAGAGTACTTTATAAAGTATCTCCTAGATCATTTTTTTGTTTGGGGCTATAGAGATAAGCGATATACAGATAATATAACTGGTGTTCATGTTGTTGGTGCAACTAAACAACCAAACAAGGTTCCTGAGAGCAATAGGTGGAGCAAGGAAAATATGGTGCTAATCTGTTTATCCACTTCTTCTCATGGATATACAGCGATTAAGCGTCAGAAGATCGTCCAAAATCTTGACAAAATTATAAGAAATAATCCCTCTTATCAATTCAAGTTAAAACTTCATCCTTCAGGTTTGGAATTAAGGAGATGGTATACAGATCTTCTGAGGCACTCGAACTTCGAGATTATTCAGAAGGAAAAACTATATTCTTTATTATCTGATGCTAGATATGTGTTAGTAGAATTGTCAACTGTTGGATCAGAGGCACCAATATTTAACGCAGATACAATCCTACTAACTGTTAACTCAGTCCCAATGTATGATCACCCAATATTCTTTAAAGCCCGTAATTCGGAAGAGGTTACCTGCATTATCAAGTTCAATAAGAGCCGGTTGAGAAAATATAGAAAACAATTCATTAAGGATTTTTTGTATAAGATAGATAACAAGACTTATAGTCGTATACGAAGCGAATTGAGGAACATCTTAAAAGAACTTAATTAATCTCATAATTAGCTTCTTTGATAAAACCTTGCTTGTCTAGATATTCGAGAAAGTTAAGTAGACTGTAATCATGATATTTCTTAAAGATAATTTGCGCCCCAAACGGCAGACTTTTCGGACCAGTAAATACTGGCACAGTTACAGCAGGAACACCACACAGCGTCCAGATAAGACAAGTATCAGTAGTATCTCGAAAGTGTAAACCTTTTTTGGCTTCTCCTGCTGTGGAAAGAGTAATTATTCCGTCATAATTTTCAAAGAATCTTTCTAGTTTTCTTGCTAGTAGATTCTGTTTTTTTAGCGCCGAAATATAATCATCTTTGCTCATCTTCATCCCACTTTCGATCATATTTCTAAATATAGAACTTAATTGATCATGGTTGTTCTTGTATTCTGGTTGATAATAGTAAGATAGAGCTTTGTTATAAATTGTCTTGTGAACAGAGTGCGCGTTCTTGAATTCTTCTGGTAGCGTTGCTTCAACAATGTTTATCTCATCGTCACCAGCCAAGCGTTCTGTAAATCTAAGCAAATCTTTCTTTGCATATTCTTCCCATTCATTCCAAAGATGCGTTCTTACTAATGCCAACTTCCACGGACCTTCTTGTTTTTGCTTTGATCTATCTTCTAGTTTAGAGTGCACGAGGGGGAAGTTATTCCCTTTCACGCGCATTGCTTCGAACATTAATCTTAGATCCTTTGCTGTTCGAGTGAGTATTGTTACGTGATCGAGGGCATCCACCGTCTTTAGCACGCCTGTCCGAGGTATTAGTCCGAAACTAGGTTTAAATCCATATATCCCACAATAACTAGCAGGTCTTATTGTAGACCCCGCAGTTTGTGAGCCGATAGCTAACGGAACCATTGATGCAGCTACTGCAGCTGCTGATCCACTTGAAGAAGTTCCAGGAGTGTGTTCTGTATTATGCGGATTCACTGTTGGACTTGGATGGTGCACAGCAAATTCAGCTGTAGTTGTTTTGCCCATCATAACTCCTCCCTCCCGCCTCAAGTTAAATACGCATCGAGCATCATTTCCGGGTGTGAAACCCTTCCAGATACTGCTCCCCATTCCAGTAGGCATATCTAAAGTATTGTATATATCTTTTATTCCAATCGGGACTCCCCTTAAGATTAATTCAGAGGCCTCCTTCTTCCCGTCGATCATAGAAGCTTGCTTGATTGCTAATTCCGGATCAAAAAAAGCCCATGCTTTAATCTTTAGCTCCAGCTTTTTTATTCTAGATATACAGGAACTAACTAATTCTGATGCTGTCAATGCTCCTAGATTTATCTGCTTTATGGATTCAGTAGCACTCAATTCGAAAGGTCTGCAGCTCATTTCTTCAGTTTTTCTGATTTTACTTCTTGGCGTTTATTCATTACTATGTCTCTATGTTTCTTCATAGCAGCAAAGAAATCTTCCCTAGATAATCCAGTTATTTTCAAGAACGCGTCAAATGTTTTCGGAATGCATGGATCATAGTCCTTAATGAGCTCGAAACCTTCTTGTCGAGTAAGCAAACCTGCTCGTACGTCTTGAGAAGCATGATCTGTCGCTCTTCCGAATCCTCTTTTTAAAAATTTAGTATAGTCATGTACCCCATGCATAATACACTCAGCACTTTTGTATTTCTTATATGTCCCATCCATCTCTTTTTGTTCTTTCCAACTATATTCTCGTTTAATAAATTCTACCTGACGTTCTGAGTCCCAAAAAATAAAATCTCCTAAATGTATTCCAATTATCTTAGCTTTATCGAATTCTTCTTGACTAGGAAGATTAAACGGATACAAATCTTTCATACATATATCCGAATCTGTCATCTCCTCTGGAAAGAATTTCGCTGACATTCTAGTAAAGTATTCTCTATCTGATTCTACTACTTCATTATCCGAATAGCTCGCTCTTCCTGAATCTTCTGCAGCAGATTCTCCCCAGACTATTAGCGGTATGTTGAATTTTACAGCTATTTGCAATGGAAATGCACCCACCCCGGCGTGGCAATGCCAGCAAGCATCACCGATTTTAAAAATCGATTTTCTTGCTAATTTGTTTACTAACTCTCTATTTGGAGTGAACATTATATGATCAACATTTAACTTTTCTAATATAGTCCATAAATTATACTTACCTGTTTCACTAAACCAATTGTGACTAAAAGTTACTGCTAGCGGTTTTAACCCATAAATTTTTTTGATTACGTGTAATTGAAAGCAACTATCCTTCCCACCGCTTATCGGGACTATGCAGTCGTAATTATTCCCGCTATTATTCTTATGATACTCTAATATTTTCCTTAGTTTTTTCTCCTTCGCTGTCCAATCAATATGCATTTTATCCTCTGAGGATTGGCAGGCGCTACATATGCCTAATTCATCGAACTTCTCACCTTCATTTGTTTCCGGTATACAGCATCTCACACAGTATCTTAGATTAGGATGCGGGGGTTGTCCGTAGGTTCCTTCTTTATGCGATTTAGAACACATTTCTAGCGTTATGAGTGTAAGTAAATTTATAAAGATTTCGTCGATTGCGGCTTCGTATGGAGTCCAAAAATTATTTCACCTGTCTGAGCCACCAACTGTATTCGGCGGGAATAAAACTCAAGAAACTCCTTGAATATTATCTCTAAAGTTTAGCTAAGAGATCGCATTCCAGAAAACGCAGTTACATATTAAAAAAGAGATTAATAATCTAATCGAACAATTTCTTATTTTGTTTATATAAATTTACTATTTCTATAACACCAAAATCTTTTTTTATCTTTATCAATTCAGAGTATATTCTCCGAACTCTCCTAAGATCTTTTAATGTATCTACATCTATCTTTATTTGAGGGTAAGCAAATTTTATAGGTGCTTCGATATGATTGATATTTGAACTATTCTTAAGGATACTTGGCCTTATGTTTTCTCCATCTTCGTTCGTTTTGAGGGTATTAAATGTTTTTTCTAATATCTTAAAACTGAATATTTCTGCACCTACACTGTCGGGATAATGAGTAATGTTTGCTACAATATTCTCGGAATAATCTGCTCCAGACGCCAAATGTTTTTGAATTAATTCATCAACGATTTTCGGATCCATAAATGGATTATCTGCGCATACTCTAATTATAAAATCTGGATTATACTCTTTTGCGGTCAGAAAAAACCGCGCGACTAGATCTTCTTCTGGACCTCTAAATAGATTCCAATTCTTTTCTGTAGCAAATTCAGCAAGAACGTCATCTTTTTTGGACGTAGATGTTGCTAAGACAACAGTATTTGTTAATTTAGATAAGGACACACGATCATATACATGTTGAATCAACGGTTTATCTCCAATATACATTAAGCTCTTCCCGGGTAGTCTCGTAGAACCCATCCTTGCTTGTATTATAGCAATAATTTTCATTCTAAATCATTAAATGATATCAATTCATCCGCAGGTATCTCTCTCTCCACTTTTCTTCCAATAACTATCTTGAAATCTTTTGGTGATATACCTGTGCCCGGTCTCTTAAAACAAATATCTCTTTTAGTTATTATTTCTCCTTTCTTTATTAATCTTTTTGATACAACGCTTCTTCGGGCGTATTTAAAAGCAGCGATCTCCTCGTTGAGCAACTTCTTTTCTGATGATCCGATTACAAGCTCGGCAGCCCTAATTGAGTTTACCATTTCTGTTAATTCCTTTGGATCTACCGACATAAAATGATCGGAACTCTTATCTAATTCCTTATCAATAGTGTAATGCTTTTCAATCATCTTTGCTCCTAATGCAGCAGCGATTACCGGAGCGATAGTACCGAGTGTATGATCTGAGAGTCCAATTGGATAATTAGGAAATTTTTCTTTTAGAAAGTGCATTACAGCAAGATTTGCATTCCTGAGAGCAGTAGGGTAGTGAAGTGTACAATGAAGTAAAATTATCTGCTTGTTTCCAGTATCTTCTACTATTTTAACAGCGTTTCTGATTTCTTCTAGTGTCGAAGCACCCGTAGATAATATCATCGGCTTACCTTTTTTAGCGATATATTCTAGCAATGGAAAGTGAGTAATATCTGCAGAAGCTATTTTGTACATTGGAACTCCAATTTCTTCTAAAAAATCAACAGCCTCGAAGTCAAAAGGAGTTGAAAAAAAAATTATACCCTCTTTCTTAGCTAATTTAGATAATTCGATGTAATCTTCTTTTGTTAGTTTATCAATCAGCTCAAATTCTTCATGCTGATAACCAGTGGGTTTAGCGTTTTCTTCCCACTCTTTCATAGTATCTACCCAATATTTCGGTGCTTTCTTAGTAGCTAGTTTTTCTGAAGAGTAAGTCTGGAACTTAATAGCATCTGCTCCAGCTCCCGCTGCTTCGATCACTAGCTGCTTAGCTAAATTAATATCTGAGTTAGCATTAGCGCCAGCTTCGGCTACAATAAAACAGGGATCGCTTTCCCCGAGGTATTTATTATGTATCTTAATTCTTTTCATAATTCATCAGCGTTAAAATCAAAATCATATTGAACTGGATTTGTAATATCTCCGAATTTGCTTAGCTCACCATAGTTATCTTTGAGCTGCCTTAGACCGCGAATCCATGCAGTTTTATTCGCAGTCATATTTTGATCATGTTTGAAATAATTGAGTAATGATCGATTAACATATATCCCCTTATGCTTTTTTGAGATTCTTATTAGTATGTCATATTCTTCAAAGTAGAAGTCTCTATATCCTCCGATTTCTTCCAGTACGGGTTTCCTGAACATTATATTCGTAGCAACCATTTTGAATAGATTATATTCTTTTAAGCTGACACGTTTTTTTCTCTTATTTGTTATAATATTATAATCGCAGTACGCAAATCCTGTATCTTTGTTTTCGTCAAGAGCTTTGCTCAGAAGTTTTATAGTATCTTTTTCAAAAGAGTCATCAGCATCCAAGCGAATAACATATCCTCCTTCTGCTAGAGATATTCCTCGATTACAGGTCTTTACTAAACCCACATTTTCTTGATTGATAACTCTTATTTTATGTTGGTATTCTTCTAAGATCTTCGATGTTTCATCAGTTGACCCATCATTTATTACGATTATCTCATAGTTACGTTTATCGAATTCCTGATCAAGGAGGCTATCAATAGCTCTTCGAATGTATTTTGCATAATTATAAACAGTTATTATAATGCTAACTTTCAACTTATCCTCCGCTGAAACTCGAGTCAACTACATTGACATAATGCCCCTGCTTACGAATATACACTGCGAGTCTCTGAATTCCTGTTTGCGGGGCGAGAAACATTCTAGATGCAGCGCAATTTCCACTATCTGGCCCGATTAGCAATATCTTCATATTTCACTTAGCATGTCCTTAATGCCTTCCCCTAGAGATATTCGTGGTTTCCAACCTCGAGACATAATTTTGGAGATATCTGCGACAGATCTCCTAATATCTCCATCTCGCTTTGCTGCATATCTAACTTCTATGTTTTTATAGCTTCCGATTATTTGAAGTAATTTATTCACAGAAATTTCTTTTCCAGTACCTATATTAAAAACCCCCCTTTCATTTTGTAAGAATAATAATGCCGAAACAACATCGCTAATATGTACAAAATCTCGCGTCTGATTCCCTTCCCCAAATACTAGCAAAGATCTCTTTTCGTTTATAGCACTAAAAAATTTAGTAAGTACACTCGCGTATTCTTTGCTTTGCCCCAAGCCATACACATTAAATAGCCGCACAATGCAATTCTCAGGATTTTGAGAAATTATCTTTTCGCACGATATTTTCGTTTCTGAATAAGGTGACTTTGGGATTAATCTTTGTGTTTCTTTAATCGGTAACTCAAGCGTATCGCCATATACTGCTGCTGAGCTGATGAATACAATTTTCTTATTTTTATTTACTTCAAATATATTTTGAGTGCCTTTAATATTAACAGCATAATACAAAGAGCGTTTTTCTATAGATTCACTCGTGCTAATTTTTGCAGCTAAGTGGTAAACTAAATCAACCCCTTTAGATGCCTTCTTGACGTCGTCTATGTTTCTTATATCTCCGTCAATGAATTCAACCTTCAGAGGTAACGTCAGATTTTTACTGTTAGATAAATTATCGAGAACTACTATTTGGTGACCAGTTTCCAGAAGCTCTTTAACAAGATATTTACCTATAAATCCAGCTCCCCCCGTAACTAAATATTTCATCCGTCTTTATTGACTGCTACTGAAGCTGCAACGCTATTAAGATTATAATATTGTGGATTACTCGGATCTTTTATTTGCTCGTTCGTTAACATATCTCTAATTTCCATCATGCTCTCTTTAATTGATTTATTCGGTTTGAATGTGATAGTATTTTGTATCTTTTCAAAAGCGACTTTATAATTTCTCAGGTCTAATTTCCCATCGATTATTTCTTTATCACTGTATTCAACAACCACTGTAGGAAACAATTCTTTAATCATTGCTCCAAGTGTACTGATCTGATAGTTTTGCTCTTCACTACCTACGTTGAAAATCTCTCCACTCACTTTCGATAGAGGAGCTTCTAAGCATTTAATATATGCATCTGCTGCGTCCTCAACATTTAGTAGTGGTCGCCATTGGTCTCCTCCGAAAATAGAGATCTTTCTTTCAGTGAGTGCTTTTAATACAAAGCTATTTACGACTAGGTCGAATCGCATTCGGGGAGATACTCCATATAATGTCCCCATACGTAGAATAGTTGGAGAAAAGTTATAATCTACAAGCTCAAGGATTGCTTCTTCAGTTCTTACTTTACTGCGAGCATATAATGATACGGGATTTAGTTTACTTTTTTCATCTAATATTTTATTTCCCACACCATATACGCTACACGTGGATGCAAAGATGAACCGATTTATCTGATGGTATTTGCATGCTTCGGCTATTACTTTAGTTGCTAAATAATTTGTTTCTATTGTATCTATTGCACGAGCATTACATGCTGGATCTCCAACGATTGCAGCGAGTAATATAACTGCATCGACTTTACTGAGCGCTCTTGTTATATTTGTAATATCTCGGATGTCTTCTTTAATCAATTTGAAGTTTTTGTTTTTCTTTAAGTTACGTATTGGGCCTTCTCCAAAGAGACAGATATCCATCGCCTTTACCTTGTAGCCATTGTCTAATAATTTCCTACATAGAACTGAACCCAAATAGCCTGCACCCCCAATTACGAGAATGCACTTGACTAAATCTTCCTTGTCTAGCCCTTCCTCTAAGAGTTTATATTGATTATTCGAGAGAATAAGAAGATTAACTACTTCTTTATTCTGCTTAAGAACGGGGATTATCTTTGGATCAGCTTCTTTCCTCATGAGTTCATTGATCTTTTTTGTAATCTCTTTATCACTTAACTCTTCTTCATAAATTATAATCGGCGTTCTATTTGTTATCTCTGAGATGGAGTTATTAACGTCACATCCCTTAAGAATTGCTCTTCTTATATCACTATCTGTTAAAATTCCGATAAACTTACCCTCGATATTATTTATAACTGCGATCTTCAATCCGCCATCTTCTATAGTTCTCATTGCATCCAACATACTGCAGTTTTCATCGCAGAAATAATCGGTTATTTCTAATTTTGGAAAAACATTATAACTCATGTTGTTTAAACCAATCGATATATTTTTTCATTGCTTCTTCATATTCTATTTTAGGCATCCATTCGAGTAGTTTAGTGGTAGTGGTAATATTTACCAATTTTCCTTTAAAATCACCCTTACGTCCTTCAAGATATTTTATTTCTAATTTGTTACTAAAAAGTTCATTGATAGTGTCTGCAATCATTTTAATTGTTATTTTCTTTAAGCCATTAAGATTAACTATTTTGTTATCTGCTTCGGACTTCAAGCACGCAATAATTCCAGCCACTAGATCATCAATGTAGATAAACTGCCTAAATTGCTCTCCACTTCCATGTATCACTATTTGCTCTCTGTTGAATGCTTTCCTTAAGAAAATGGGAGTTACAGTCGTTCTTTTGCCTCTTGGTCCGAACGGAATCCCGAACCGCATGATCGTAAAATTAACGTTAAATAACTTCTTATAGTTTCGTATATACATTTCTGCAGCGATTTTTGATGAAGTATAGATATGATCTGGTGTAGGCGGATACAATTTGGTATTTTCGTCTACGTTCGTTTCAGTACTTCCGCCATATACCCAATCCGTCGAAGCAAATAGAATTTTCTTGACTTTATTTTTTCTTGCTGCTTCTAATACATTTAACGTTCCAATTGTGTTTATTTTAGTTGAATATACTGGGCTTTTAATCATAAAGTCAACATTAGCTTGTGCAGCTAAATGAATTATATAATCAATATTTCTTGCAGCTTCCTTTAGAGCTTCAAGATTCATAACGTCTTCTTTAATAAAAACTGCTTTTGAATTCATATATTCGGATTTAGAGATATCAAAATTGATTACTTCATAATTCAGATCAACTAGTTTATCTATGACGTGGCTTCCGATAAAACCGCTTCCGCCAGTTACAAGTATTTTCATCGCGGGCAGTTAATAATATAAGCATTTATATTTATTTCTATGTTTCATTTAGAACGAAGTTTAATTACAAAAAATTTAAAAAGTTAACTCGGCTGTTCTAGCTAGATTGAGAACATAAAAAATGAAAGTCTTATTCTTCAATCCGTCAAGACAGATTCTCTATTTGTGGGAGAAAGTTATAAAATGGGTAAAAAAACAAAAGTAGCTCTAATATATCCTCCCGGTAAAAATGTAGTTAGGAAAGGACTTTCTCTTCCAGCGTTATATTCTTATCTAAAGTCAAAAAAAGTAGACAATTTAATAATCGATTGTCCTGGATTAGCGTATTCTTTTGACATGTTAAAAAAAGAGATAGACAAATATAACCCCGACATAATCGGGATTTCTGTCGCGGGAACTTGTATGCGAGAGGATACAATCAAAACCTGTAAAAATCTAAGAAAAGTATATCCAAATAAGCTTATTTTACTGGGTGGTGTAGAAGTATCATCAGACCCGCTTGTTTATTTAGGTTACTGCAATATTGCAGTAATCGGATATGGTCATGAAACATTGAGAAAGATCTGTGATTTATATCCAAGCGAGGAAATTTATAACCTTGCAGGTATTATTTATAAAAGAAATGGGAAAGTTTTATCAAATCCTCAAACAAAAGATAAGGTAAGTATGCCCGGTCTTGATTTTAGTTGCATACCATTTAACAAGTATTATTCACCCATTATTTTGGGGAATAATGAATCAGACGCTTTGGTGAATTTTTTCTCTTTAGGATGTCATTACAGATGCGGATTCTGCAAAGCGGATTATATGGATTACAAAGTTCATTTAAGAGATATAGATGAAGTTATTAAAGAGATTAAACGAGATAAAAACCTTTATAATAAATCTTATGTTGTTTTTGCAGATCCTTTATTTAATTCTACAAAAGAAAGAGTTCTTGAAATATGCGATAAAATAATTGCAGCTAAGCTTAATATAAAATTTCAAACAAGTATAGCTTATAAAGACTTTAATGATGAAATTGCAGTTCCCTTAAAGAAAGCTGGGTGTGTAGCACTTACTTTAGGGTTAGAGAGCAGAAGCGAGCGAATATTAAAAAGCATGAATAAGCTTCAGAATTTAGTGCCGGGAGTAGTAGAAAGGACGCACGAAGCATTACATAAAGCCGGGATATTAATTTACGCTCAAACTATGTTAGGGTTCCCAGAAGATGATTTACAATCTATGTGGGAAACAATCGATGGGATCTCAAAACTGCATATAGACTCTTTGGGTGTCTCCATAGTCGTTCCTTATCCCGGTACACTAGTAGCGAAACAAATTAAAAAGTTAGGTATCAAATTGCTTCAAGATATTGGTAATTCTGATCCATATAAACCAACATTCATACCAAAAGGACTAGAAGGAATTGATATAATGAAGTGCAAGAAATTCCATTTATATCACTTCTATACGAGAAATAGTGATAGATTCGAAAGCTGGTTAAGTAGATGGAAAAACAAAAAAGATTATATTAATATAAGAAACGGATGGGAAGATCTCCATAAAATTAAGGATGCGTTAACCTTTGATTATTTTAAAGAATATGTTTATTCTCCTCCAGAATCTAATAGATTTATAGAGCCTTTTCTGCCAGACTTTTCAGTAGCTCATAAGATTGAGCATAAAAAAGAATTGTGATATGATATTCCAAAGAAGCGACCGTGCTAGTAAGAAATAAAGAGTATAATAAACTCCAGAAAGAATTCTCAATTAAATATCAAAGATAAGCTATTTAATTGCAAAAATAGGTAGACATATTCGTCTTGCACATAGATCTTCCGTAACTGTAACCGCTATAACTCGATTAAATATAAGTTGTAGCGGTAAAGGAGATCATATACTTCTCCACGTAGCGAAATTCCAACTTTTTTAATCTACTTTTGAATTTTATTCTATCTATTTCTTTATTTAGTATATATTGAAAAAGCTACAGATATTCCGAAAGTACCAGCTATTCTATTTTTAAATGAAGAACCGTGAGCAGGGGCAGCATCTTCAATTAAATAAATATTTACTCAGATTAATCCTCTGGAGCGTAAATTATTTATAGAATTTGTTTGATTAGCTGCTCCAGTGATTTCTGCGATTAAGATTGCATTACTGGGGCAGTGTCTTTTTATTGCTTCGCAGATGGAATTATAGTCTAGGTTTCCTTCACCAATTATTTGCCTATCTGTCCGATAGTACTTCTTGAAATCAGATGCTTTAAGCCCCGTCTTATCTCTTGCTAGAAATGCATCGGATAAATGAATGTATTCTGGTTTAGCCGCCTCGATCCACATTTCAGGCGAAATTGGAGAATTTATATTCGCTATATGCGCAAATAAATTAGCTTTATCTACGCTTACGAGCTTAGTATTATAAAAGAAATAGCTATTACATGCTTCCACAGCATGAGCAATATCTACAGTTACCCAAATATTTTTTAATGAATTTTCTTTTAAGAAGCCTCTAAACTTAGTTAGTTCATATGGAAAGAAAAAATCAAGAGGGGAAAATGCATTCTCTTCGGCAAATGATGCTGGCAGCCATCCATATCCAAAGTTTTCTATACAAGTAATTAGCGAGTAGTCTTCTGCAAGCCTATCAATTTTAAGCACCGCTTCATTAAATCCTTGTTCTGCAGGAGTATAAGTTAAGTTTTGATTAATACCATATTGTCGATGTATATTAATCGCCTGAGCATCAAGCGCTCGAGCGAATTCCATCATTTGTATGATTTGATCTAATCCATGTTTGGCTATATCAAAGACTTCTCCGCCTAGAGTGGGTTGAGCTATATGCACTGTTATCCAATCATAATTCTGTATAAGATCTTTATTTGCAAGACACGCATCCCGCCCCATTGAACTATATATATCGCTATTTCCGAAAGTATGAATCTCGAGAGCGAGTTGATCTAAACACAGAATTTCTTTTTGTCTATTTTCTTCTTCTAATAGATATCTGTCTGATATCGGTGCTTTCAATCCATACATCTTTAAATTATAGTTAATAGTGCTTTCTTTAGACCGGAAAGAACATAATTAGCCTCCTCTTCTGTCATAGTTGCAAAAATAGGTAGACATATTTGTCTTGCACAAAGATCTTCAGAAACAGGAAAATCACCTTCTTTTGCTCCACAAATTTTCTTAAAAATAGGTTGGAGGTGTAAGGGAAGATTATATACTTCTCCACTTAAAGAAATTTCAAACTCCTCTCTTAGCTTCTTCTTGAGTTTTGTTCTATCTATCCCTTTCTTGAGAGTCGCAATGTATTTATAGTAATTTGATTTAGAGCCCTTCGGAGATTCAAATGGAATAAGAGCTTCAATCTCAGTAATTCTTTTGTCGTAGAAAGATGCAATTAGTCTTCTATCTAAAATAAATTCATTAATTCTATGGAGTTGCTGTATTCCTATTGCGGCATGTAGCTCGCTCATTCTCCAATTATAGCCCATTTGAACAATGCGATTACTAAAAAAACTTTCTTTTCCTTGATCTCTAAATTGCAAGGCTTTTTTGTAAATCTCTTCGTTATCTGTAGTAATAATTCCCCCCTCACCACAAGTCATGACTTTTGTAGGGTAAAAAGAAAACGCAGCCGCAATTCCGAGAGTTCCAGCATTTAGTCCATTAAGACTTGATCCATGCGCATGTGCAGCATCTTCTATTAAATATATTTGATGCTCCTCACAAAATTCTTTTATTTCTTCGAGTTTTCTACTAATATTTCCGCCAATGTGCACAACAATGATTGCTTTAGTGTCGGACTTAATGTTGTTCTTTATTGAATCTATATCAATGCAGTAGTCCCCAGCACAATCAGCAAATATAATCCTATTTCCGGAATGATCGACTGCGAAAGCAGTTGCTGAAAAAGTATTCGTGGGTACAATGACAGAAGAGTTTTTAATATTAAGCGCGCGCAGAATAATTTCAATAGCACTCGTTCCACTATTCACAGAAATAGCATATTTGGCTCCAATATATTTTGAGAACTTATCTTCAAATTCTTTGCAATATTTATTCAGCGTGAGCTGACCGGTTGATAAGCTGTCATTAATTCTATTTAATATTTCCTTTTTATCTGAATGATTAAAAACTATTTTTGCTGACGGTATTTTCAAATTAATTCCTCCTTAAATTCATATTCATAGATTATGTTAATATTTTAATTATCTCTGAAATAGCTCTTTCAGTTGATTTACCCTCTAAATAGAATTTTAGCTCGTTATTAGATAAGTTTGGTTTTTTAATTTTTCCTTGAATCGCTTCAAATAGATCCTTCTTAAATTTTCTCTTAGTATATGAAGGGTAAGATAAACCAAATTTATTCGTTAGAAGCACATTTTGTTCTTTATTAATTGAAGGTTGGTAACTGAGTACTATTTTTCGATTAAACGCTGCTTGAAATAAGACCATAGAATCTTTACCAACAATTATATTTGCTTGGGAAATCAGATCATTAATGTCTGATTCTCTGTCAATAATTATATCAAAGTTGTAAGGAGTTAGATGCTTTTTAAAATCAAAATTCTTTTCTTTTGGATGGGGTCTAACAATTATTTTTAGTTTCTTATCTATTTTTAGTTCGCTTAGAATTGAAAATAAATCTCTTATAAACTCTTTATCTATTCTCCCTGTATAGTCTTGTTTTTTCCCCGGAGTAAAATCCAGAACCATCTGAGAAATGTAAAGGAGCGTTATACTATTTGATTGAAGTTCTTTTAAATCCAGTTTTAGATTTTCATCGAAAAAAGGATTCCCCGTTATAATAAGCCTTTCTTCCGGGAATCCTTGCTCAAGCATCTCTCTTTTGGCAAGTTCATCCATTATAAAAATATACTCTGGAAGATAGACGAATTTCCTATTCTCTTCGAGATCGGAAAAACGCTGCCAATAGTTCTCCCACATGTCAAGAACAGAAATCGAAATTATTTTTCTCATTTTAGAAAATAAAATAGCTTGTTTTTCTATACAAAAGTTACCACTCGCTCCAGTAATTATTACGTCGGGATTAAATTCTTCAAATAACTCGAATAGATTCGATTTATCCAAATGATTACAATTTAGAAAGTTAATGTTTCCCTTTGAAAATATATTGACACTTTCTTTAGTAGCAAAGACTCTTTTTTCGAATCTATTTTGCAACTTTTTAATTATTGGAAGTAAAGCATTACCGCTTCCCGCGTCTTGACTTGCAAACAAAATTTTTTTATTTTTGACCATAGTTTTTTAGTTGTTCTTTATTAGAAATAACTTTATTTATCGCTTGAACAAATAGATCAATTTGTTCTATAGATATGTTTGACCTACAAATTTCAGTATCCATAAATTCTTTAAAATGCATTCTCTCTACGGTTGGACAAATTCCTAGTTTATAGTTTATTCTTCCAGAATAGTATTTACAATCAAATGGACAATGTGTTCTATTTAAGAATATTTGTTTATCTTGGTAAATTGGTTGTAAATAAAGTGGTTTTACATAGCCCGTATAAATCGGAAATCCTTCGGCGGTAACTGCTTTGGCAAAAACGTCTCTTGGAATTCCTACTTTTTCATCATAATATTTCATTGGATAAATATAGTAGACATGACGACAATTTTCTTGAACATGGGGAGGAATTATACCATTAATTACTTCTAATTTTTTGGTCAAATAATTAGCTAACTTAATTCTATGTTGAGTAAAGCTTTCTAATTTTTTGAA
>JAFCGF010000094.1 GCA_017608295.1 Candidatus Woesearchaeota archaeon | reverse complement strand
GAGGCCACAACAAGCGAAGTCCATAATCTGAAAAATGAGAATATGGATTTAAAGCAACTTGTAGCAGAGTTAAGCCTTGAAGTCCGTATGCTTAAAAAAAGTCTGACTGGTACCTGCTGGGTCAAGATTTATTTCAAATTTTTTTTTCTTAGTATTAATAAATTTACTATTAGCAAATATTATGGTATATAGATTATCATAACCATAGTCTGAATGTTTTTGAACAAATTTCTTCTGTTTTTTAAATAAACCATACAACTCTTCATAGTTCCAACGATTGTTATCATTCTCTTTGTTGACAAAATGATCTTTAAATTTCTGTTTGAAATCTATAACATTAATAAGTTTATAATAGTTAGTGAAATCTAAATCGTCTATTTTTATTATACTACACAACTCCTTTTCAGTATCATTAGAATCACCACAATTAAGGTCAATATCATTTTCCATCTTGAATCTTTGTCTTGAAATGAATCTTTTTGCAATGCTTTGTTCATGCTTAGTGGGATCATAAAAATGACTAATATCATACTCAATATTTTGATGTTCTTCATCAATAATTTGAATATTTATTCTCCTTTTAAAAGTGGGTAGACGACTAAATTCTCTATGCTTTTGAATGATAATATATTTTGAAGAATCCTGTACTAATTTTGAATAGAATATTAAAGTACTGGCATCAGATTTTAAGATTCTTACAATGAACTTTCTCAGTTGTAGTATCTTATTATTAATTTCCATATTAGGTTGTTTGCAATTATATAGTGTGCAAATTGATAGTATATGTTTTGTTTGTCGTCAGCAATGTCCGGAACCCAGGTAGCCTAAAATTAAGAGATATTTTACTCATATCAAAGTTGTTTTCGTTCTGATACTTTCAGGGTATCCGTTATTTTTTCCTTTGGCAATTCCAGCGCATCCACTAATTCTTCAGGAGAGGGAGTTCTTTCAAACCTTTGTTCGAATTTTGAAAATGCCTTGTTAATTTTATTTAATGATCCTACCTGGTTAAGAGGCAATCTCACAATTCTTGATTGTTCAGCCGATGCCTTTATAATCGATTGCCGGATCCACCAAACAGCATAGGAAATAAATTTGAATCCTCTTGTTTCATCAAATTTTTGGGCAGCTTTAATTAAGTGTTACGAGAAGAGATTCCTAAGCTATTAGAAGAACTAACAAAGCCTAAAGAAGATGCACTCTTAACCAGGAAAGAGGCAGCAGAACTCTTAAAAGTTACTTTAGTAAGTTTAAACAAATATCAGAAGAAGGGCAAGATCCCCTACTATAAAATGGGGAGGAGGGTGTATTTCAAGAAAGGTGAAATTATGGAGGCAATAAAGCGACAAGTACATTCTTTACCTAAATCCAGAAGTATTTGAAACATAATTCCTTGGATAAATCTTTTGGATGATGTAAATTTATTTAGTAAAACCAATAACAAGAACCTCAAATTATTAAAATCCTTAATTCATATAAATAAATGGATAGATTATTAAACAAAAAGGAAATAGAATATATTTTAAAACAAGCAGGGAATCCTGTTTATAAAATTCCGGGAGCAATTGGTTTTGTGGGCAATAGAAATCCTTTGTCGATCCTTAAAATTACATTGAAAGGTTTAATTTTCATCCAAGGCAACAATGAAACAGGATTTAAGCATATAACTGAAAGACACAATTATTTTTCTGAAAGAATAGATTGGATTGAGTTTCGAGATCAGAAAGGGAATATAACTGAAAAGAAGGATAAATTTGGGAAGGTTGAGAAACGTTTAGATAATCCAAGTAGATTCAGTCTAAAGTCTATACCAATTATCGACTACTCAATGATTGCTGATGATGTTTTTTCTAAAGAGAATGTAAATACGGTTAAAAATAAGGAGAAGGATCAATTTGATTTGTATATCGGTTATTCAGAACAACTTGATAGGAAAAGAACGAGGTACATATTAATTACCTATAAAGACACAAAAATTGTACATACTTTGTTCCCTGATGATAGAAAATCAAAAAAGAAGAAAATTATTAATCTCTCAAGAGGGCAGCTTTCAGCAACTGAGAATCCAAACTTCTATCCTGTTATCTTAATTGAATTATCTTATACGAATCAACATAAGATAACAAGATATTTGGTAATAATTAGGAGAGACCTGAAAAGTGGTCTTGAACAATTCTATATTCAGCAAAATACATTCTCGGGTCATCCAAATCAAACAATGTATATAGGGGAAAGACCCACCAAACCTGATATCAATATCTCTAATTATCTTATGTCACTCGAATTTGCTGATTTTTCTCCTCTTGAAAAGATTATAAAACAAATGGAAGAGAGTTTTAGCAATAAAAAGAAACTCCTGGTATTAACAACAATCAAAAACGGAACTTTATTTGAAGGCGAAGCAACTTGACCGAAAAACTAAGCACATTATGAAGATAAATGAAGTCCAGCTGAAAGCTATTTTAATAAGAGATTATTTGAAAAGTTTCAGAGACTTTGATGAAAATCCTATTGATTTAAATTTATTACCAGTAATTCCATTTAAGGTATCAAACGATATTAAGCTAATCATAATTGGTCAGGATCCAACAATTAGAAAAGAAGCACGAAGGGAATTAATCAAGACTACTCTAAATCTTGATAAATCAGGGTCACTAAGAAATTATATCGAAACTCTATGTGAGGGATTGAATATTGACTTTGCAAATGTCTATGCTACCAACGTATATAAATATTTCTACTCAATACCACCCTCTGACACTTTTGAGATTTTATTAAAACATAGAGATCCAAATCTTAAATTGTTAATAAAGGAGATTAGTCGGTATAATAAAGCCCCTATTATTACGCTCGGAGAGCCTGTTTTAAAGGTTCTAATGAAAGAAAATTATCCTTCTGAAATGAAATATTATTGGGACTATAATAAGAAAACAAAACAGAGTAAAAGGAATTTTAAATATTGTAAAAACTGCAAATTCCGGACCGATTGAGCACTGCGTTCCGGACTAAACTGAGCATATGTTTCCGAAAATTGTTGAGCACCCCATACCGGAATGTAACCACTTCAATGTCTGGACAATATGAATATACAATTTTATTACAAATAGACTGCTCAACCCTGACCGGACAAGGGTGCTCAACATTACCGGAATTTACATCAGACTTAGGTTGACACTTTTTTTAATTCAGTTTTGATTTATAATTGAAAATCGTCCCTTTGTTTGTTTTTCGTTACAGGGGAGGTTGGTATTTTGAGTTGTTTGGGGGAGGATTATTTTAGTTAATTGAAAATTATACTAATACAGGAAGATACAGTCGGTATTGCTGTGCTGAAGGGATTACTTTAACTCTAATTTGTGATCTTCTGCCCAAAATATATTATTAACTTTTGAGCTTCAATATTATTCCTACAACAAACTATATTAGGTAATTAGCATGGGCCGAGAGGTACAGATAATAGATAACACATTATAACCAATTCCGTATCAGAACACTCTAATCACCCCTGCAAATCAAGTTTTGATAAGAAATACTTATGGTCAATTGATCGAAAGAATACCTTCTGAGCGTAATTCCTCAAGTGATTTGCACAATCTTTCCAGGTCTTTGGTAATCGAAGTTGCAGAAAAGGTAGCTCCGGATATAGCCTGGATATCTTTTCCATATCCCAAACCGCATCCAGAATTACCGGGAAATTGATTTAACCATTTCTTATTCATAATTTCATATCCATGATCCGACCGATAAACCAGGATCTCTATCTTCCTGATCAGGAAATCGTTATCATAAAGAACCATGTAGTCAAATTGCTCCATCCTTCCTTTGGCTGAGGAAAGGTATAAAAGGCCGATAATATTTGCCTGATCTTTGAGAATAAAAAGGGCATTTTCAGGCACCTTATACGCTAGAGAAGTTCCTTTTGCAGAATCCATTAAAACCGGATCCTTCGTGATATTGCTGATACCATATGTTGACTCGATGGCCTTATCCATTTTTTTGATGGCGGACTTTGGTAAGCCAGGATAGAACTCAGATACCTGACCGGATATATTCAGAATCAAATAAGCAATGAGAATTAAAGCCATGTTGTAAATCCTTAGAACCAGACACCGATTCCGGCATTTAATGTCTTATTGAATGACGACTCTGCCTTAGACCGATAAAACTGGATATCAATCTTAAAAGCCATTCCTGATGCTGGTTTCCAGCCAAGACCGGCGATTATCTCTTCACGGTGGAAGGAGCTGTTCTTACTGGTTATTGAAGGTACCGTCCGATGGGTATTGTAATTTTCATACCGGATAAAAGGGGTGAGTTGATCCTCAATACTTTTTATTGCATATAACAGATCATAAGCCGTTTCTAAATAGAATCCATTAATAGAGCTACCCAGATCCTTTCCGGTAAATTCATTATATTCTGAAACATTCTTTAATGAACCGAAGTTATACTGCCCCCTGAGAGAAAAGCCATTTCTATTAAATCTCCCATCCAGTCCGATCATGCTGATACCAATGATGGATGAGTCAGCCTGTGAAATAGCTACTTGATCATCTTTGCTGATGTTATTCTCCAGCGTACTTTGGGTATTTCCAAAATATCCTGATACACCGAGATTTAATCCTGAAACTCCAAAAAATTCAAGTTTCCCTGCCAAGTTTGCATTACCAATAGTCGAATTTGCCCCCTTTTGTCTGCCACCACGCAATCCTTTCTGGCCTGACAATTTCCCTTCACCATCATAACTGATAAAACCGTTTACAAGGTATAGCTGGTACTTCATTTTGGCAGAATTAAAACGCCCGGTAAAACCGAACCCGATTTCCCGCCAGGTAGTGGGGCTTATAACGTTATCGACATTTGGACGCTCAACTCCATTGAAGGTAGGAGGTTCGTGATATTCATTGACAATTCCCATTGGAATTAACATTAACCCTCCTCGCAGATTCAACCAATCTCCAATGCGATAATTAATAAAAGCCTGTTCAACGAACACCTCTTTTACATGTTCATATTCGATTTCGGTGATGAATTGAACCCTGTCATTGAAATTATAACCAAACAGAATTACCAAGCGGTGAACGTCCATCTTACCATTGTTTATAAAATCCTTATCCAGGGGTTGGTTATAATCGATCTGTGCATAACCTCCGATAGTAAGACTCTGATCAGTTTTTTCCATTAGTGTCTGGGAAGCATTCTGGATATCCTCCTGACCAAATGTTATTTGTATTGAGGCGATAATTAGTATTGCCATTATAACTATCCTTACTTTCCTTTGCATGTCTAAGTATTTTGTACTGATTTAGCTACAAATGTATCCTGCAAGAGGCAAATGTTTTACTTAAACCAGTATAAATAAGGTATAAATAAGGTTTTGAGCAATCCCTTCTCTCCGA
>JAFCGF010000093.1 GCA_017608295.1 Candidatus Woesearchaeota archaeon | reverse complement strand
CAAGGGAAACCGGGAAAAGATTGATTTGTGTTCGATTGTCTCCTTTTATGAATTTCATACTTAAAGATACTAATAACCAGCATCTTAATATAGGTTTTAATATAAAATTATCAATAAAACCAAGAGGTTTTAGACAGTCTGACGTTTAGGCTAAATGTAGTCCGCCAGCTGCGGATTGCATTTGAGCCGTTTGTTATGCCCAGTTGCCCTTTTCAATTTAATAATAAAAACGTAAATGATTTATAATTTAACGATGAGGATGGTCTACCGGTTGAAGCAGATCAGAACCATCCTATTATTATATTGGTGTTCGTTGAATGATTGATACTCTTTTCTAACAACGTAAATTAAATCACTAGGTTCAATGACTTAAATTAACTTAAATATTTATTTGAATTGGCTGCGGCCTCGATATTTTCTTCCAGATGTGTGAAATTTTGCATATCCGCATTAACTACATCGAGTCCATTTTCAAGTATATAAGCATACGCCCGCTGAAAAGTATTTAAAGGAGATTCCAGGTATTTCTTGTCATAGTATTTATCAAAAGCAGTTTCATCTCCCTTACCCATTGCACTCATTGGTGCGATCAACCTGACAGTTTTCATACCTACCAAACCGATACCGGTCTCCCGGGCCTGTTTAAGTAAAGGCTGAAGTGTCTTTAGTGAAGGAGAATCATTTTCAATCTCCTTGGTTGACCAGTCATAGAATCCGGCTGGTGTAATCCCGATCATAGCTATATCATACCAACCCGTATCGATAGCGGCTTCGAGTACTTTCTTTGCATTATTGTGGGTGGCAAGACCAAAATGTCCTACCTTCCCTGCAGATTTAGCATTGAGAAATGCCTTATAAAACTCTTCACTCCTAATTAAGGTTGGATTATTAATAGCCATTAAGAGATATGCATCGACATATTCGGTCTTCAGGTTTTTAAGACTTTGATCAAGCAATTCAGTCCAGCTTTTGGCAGCTTCCTTTGCTTGTTCCAAACCAACCTGATCATCCTGCAAATTATAAGCTACCGGCGCTTTCGAGGTAACCCAGATATTATCCCGGTTGGCTTTCATAAACGGTGCAAAACTTTGTTCACTGCCCTTATACACTATTTCCGAGCCACAGTCATAATAGTTGATCCCGGCCTCAAATGCATGATCCAGTAAACGTACTGCCTTCCCGCCTGTTAATGCTGCACCGCAACCAAAAGACAACCGGCTGCACATAAAATTAGTCCGGCCAAGCTTACGATAGGTCATGGATGGTTGCACATTTCTTAGATCCGGTGTATCAGGTATCGTTAACGTTTTCGGGACCAGGCCACCTGAGACTAAAAAGGGGGCACCTACCGCAACAGTCATCAGGGATTTGTTAAATTCCCTCCGGTTCATGGTAGTATTATTCTTTTTACTTTTCATACTTAGATCTTTTAGGGATAGCTGTTAAATTTGAAATTATTCTTTCAACTCGTCTTAAGAAACATGAGTATCTGATGAAATGATCCAGTCTACTCAACTTGAATTTGCTTCCAAAAATCAATTGACGCTTCTACGGCCAGATCTTTATTCTTCAATCCGATAACCCCGGCGACTAACGATCCCTTCTGAAAGATGACATCATAATATTTGTCCATATCACATACCAGAACTTTGATACCATCCACGGAAATGAGTTCAACTCCTTTACCGTACTTTTTAACATGGTCTTTAAATTTAGTAATAATTGTTTCCACCGTTGCAGGAGAATCCTGGTGGGAAAGAAAAACAGGTATTTCAATTTTGTCCTTATAATATTTCGCAGTATAGGTGTTATGTAAAAAACTGTGTCCCAGGGCATCAATTAAAAAATATTGAACAGATTGTGGTACCTGATTCTTTGTTGGCAGGGTTTGTAAACCCCAGATTGTTTGATCCGAATCATTAAGGTTATTTGCTAATGTTTCAGCCAGATCCAAACAAGCCTGTTGTTGTTCATGCATTGTATCACGTGCACTGATCTGGATATAATATTGGCCCTTCCAGATGTAATACTTCCCTCCTGAATAATATGCTTCTCTACCAAGTTTCAGTTGCGCTGCTCCCACCGTTCGTTCACCTGAAAAAACTCCAAAAGCATAAGTCGGAGTACCCATATTAAAGATTGAAAGTTCAATGGGAAAACGATTATCCATGCTCCTCCAGTAACCACCAAAAATAGCCCAAATCAGATCGTAAGAAAGGTAGTATTCAGCCCTGCCATTAATTTTTTCGTAAAGATTTATCGGCTTGAATATCTCAACCTCATCATGAAGTTCCCAACCATTTGACTTTAGACTCTCAATCATTGAAGCTATTTCTTCTGCAGATGTATCAATATCATCTTGTGGTTCCATATTGAGGTTAGGTGATTGGCTTTTCACAGCAACAACAATAATTAGAACCAAACATACACCCAATATTAGTGTTTTTTTAAAGCGCATATTATCTCTCTTTTTAGAAAATAATTGTTGTATGTTTTTCTTGTATATTTATTAGCTATTAACCGAGTAATAGAGCAGCATAACAAATTAATAGGTGGGAATTTTATAGTCCATTTTCTGCAGGACTATAATTTTTTCTTACAAGTTATAACAATGCTTACTCAATTTCAACTTTTCTAAGTTTAATTCTGTGACAATTGGGCATAACTAGTAGATAATGGCAATGCCATTATATTCCTTATATACGCAATGCCTTTATATCTCAACTATAGAGATAGTTGGTTAGTTTGGTTTACTCAAATAAAATTACGCTAAACGTATAAGAAATCCAAGTTGTTCAGACATTTAATTGCCTTAATATCTTTCTCCTAAGCCTCCAAATAACGTGTTTTAAAAGATTTTCAAAAGGAAACGAAATAAAGGGCATGTGGGTTGTAATACAGCGTTATGTTGTAGTCTTTTGAAAACACAAAGTGCAATAGTCTTTTAAAACCAGGATTACCTTTGCTGACAGAGAAAGGTATGATCAGTGTTGTCATACGGTTGTGATTGGTCGCGAGCCGTCCGCGAGCACAGACAGTTTGCGGTAAGTAAAGTGGGGTTTCTTTGATTTGACAAAGGCAAAGTTTGGGTTGGCTTGCAGTGAGGGGCTTTGACGTGTCAAATAAAGCTGTATTTAACAGCCACACGCTTACCGTTATCAAACTGGCTGTCGCAGGCGAGCACAAAACAATCCGTGAGGGTTACGGTTATAACCTGTGGATTAAGTAGAATAATTACCAATCATCAGTAATAAATCGGCAAATAACCACTTGCATTTTATATGTCCCATTTGCGGGAAAAATATCACATCCTGAATCGAAGGGGAGGTGTATGGGTGAATTAATGGGGTTTGGGAATTGGTTGTAGACAAACTTGTGACAGGTTACTATTGTTCATACCAGGATTGGATGGGTTTGTTTGGGTATTGTGGCATTTATAAAAATCAATTTGTGTGTTCTACTTCTTCATGCTCTCAATATACTCATCATACGCTTTGTGCCCTGTACGTTCATACAAATCCCAGTACCGTTCATTGTCTTTGAGATTATTGAAGCATGGATCCACTTTTAAATGTGCCATTTCGGGACTACGGTTTTCACAGGCTCTTTCAAGCCAGTAAAATGCAGAGTCCACCTCACCGATTGCGCTGTAGTACTTACCTGTAAAAAATGCCGGGCTCCCGATTAGTGTCTCTCTGCTCTGACTGATAAGTTGATTTTTTATATCGATTGCCTGCTGATATTGCCCGGTTTTATAATAAGCAATTGCCAGATATGCCCTGTCCCTGGTTAACTCGGCGGATTGTAGATGAACAATTGCAGAATCATATTCTTCCAACCAAACATAATCTTGCCCAACTCCAATGTTTGGATATCCATAAGAATCGAGTCTATGGTTTATAGCTCTCAGCGCTTCTTCTCTGTTTCCGGATAAAATATGAATCCATGTCACAAAGGATAGACTTTCAGAATCATCCAATTCCTGTCTTTTTTTTATAAGATACTTTGCTCGCTCGAGTTGGTTCATCTGAATAAAGAATTCTATATACGATTGATATGGTCCTACGTTATTGGGTGCAAGCTCAATTGCTTTTAAAGATTCTTTCTCAGCTTCGACATAATCCCAATTTTGAAATATATTCATAGCTCCCAAGCCAATATGGGCCAACATGTTGTTTTGATCCAATTCTAGTGCTTTTTCGAAATTGTTCAACGCATCCCAAGCTACAGATTGCAGGCTGCTTTCACACCACCAAAGGAGTCCTCTGGCCAAAATCCCATAACCTGCCCAGGCATAAGCCTCTGCATAATCGGGATCTATCAAGGTAGCCTGGATTGCCAGATCAATATCTTCTCTGCTTGTGCCTCTTTTCTGTGAATTTACCAAAGAATAAAATAATGATTTTGATTTTTGCAATAACTGGTATGCTTCCTGATCTGGGATGTAAACGTTTTGAACAATTTGTATTTCTGATTCTGTCATATAGGCCTTTAAATGATCTGCTATTTGTAGTGCAATATCTGCCTGAATTGCAATTATCTCTTCGTATGGCTGGTCATACTCATTTTGCCATAGATGTTTGTCACTTTTTGCCTCGATTAACTGGGCTGTAACTCTCAGTTGTTCTCCAATCTTCTTATAGGTACCTTCCAGAATATAATTCACATCCAATTCTATGGCAATTTCTGGAGTTAATTTATCGGTATCTCTAAACGTCAATACGGAACTCAAAGAAGCAACTTTATCAAAAGATTCAATTTTAAACAAATGGTTGATGATCTCATCGGTTAGTCCCATACACATATGTTCCTGTCCAGAGTCTGTACTGAAGTTTTTAAACGGTAACACTGCGATAGATTTATCAAGGATAGCAAGGTCCTGTAAACCCTTGTTGCGGCTGAGTATATTTAATACTACAAAACCAATAATGATCACAATACTAATGTAAGTTGCGATTTTCCAACCTATCATTTTAGCAGGTTTTTCTTCTGGATGTTCTTTAATCTTACTTACTGGTTCTGTTTTTTTAACTCCTTCAGGTGTAATATCAAATATCCATGACATTACAATAGCAATGAGGAATCCAATGGCAAGCAGTACAATAACCAATGTGGGAACCCATTCAGGCAAGCTTAAAGGTTCTGTGATATTATTAATAAGCTCAATAATAACAAATGCAGCTGCACCGTACACTGTAATAACCCGAAATACTTTCCTTCGTTTCAGCTCCTGCCAAAAGTTAAATGGGTTGTTTGATTGTTCAGGCATAGGATTGGTTTGGATATATAAATATAGATCAACTGGTTGTCAA
>JAFCGF010000021.1 GCA_017608295.1 Candidatus Woesearchaeota archaeon | reverse complement strand
GTACGGAATTGTTTCTATCTCAGATCAAAAAGATAAAAGGGTGAGCAATAGTCTCAATCTGATTGGTTAGCTACCTCATTAAGTTAAGACACACGGATTCGAAGTCCGTTGCTCAAACCTCTCCATTGTAAATGAAAGTGAAGTTGAACTTTACTTCGTTAAGTTCTAAAACGCCCGGCTACCCGCCGCACTCTGGCTCCGCCCTTCACAATCAACGTCACATTCAGACCAAGTTCATATGTTGTCTGGTCCTGAGTGACCTAACGCGTCCTTGATAACCCGTGTCTCTCCCAAAGCGGCTTTTATGTGTTCTATCTCTTTGCGCATCGTATTTCCAAAGGCAATGGCATCTGCACTATGAACAATCAGGTTGGCTCCTGCCTGCGCCCACCTAATTTCCTGTTCCATGCCAATCTCAGGGAAAATTAAATGAATACCCGCTGTTATATCGTGTTCACACGCTTTGCGAATTATTTCATCAACGGCCTCTATAAACGTTGGATTCGTGTACTGCTCTGGGATCCCAAGACTGCACGATAGGTCATGTGGTCCTACTAAAACGGCATCCAGGCCCGGCACTTTCAGGATATCATCAAGGCAATCCATTGCAGGCCTACTTTCGATGTTAACTATAAGTACGTTGTCGCAATTACGCTCACTTATATATTCAGCCAAAACCGGTTCAAATCTTGATTGACCTGATAGGGCCTTCTTTAGCTTGCCCCCCTTTATCGGTCGATTCTTAACAGCCCCGACAAGCTTTTGCACCTCTTCAACTGTTTCCACATAGGGGGCAATCACACCAGATGCGCCACCATCGAGAACCATGCAGGCCTGATATGGGTCTGGAGCGGGAATTCGCACTACAGGATCAAGATTCATCGCCCAGTAGGTTCGACACATCCACGATAGATCGAAACGACTAATGGGTATATGTTCGGTGTCAATAAATACAAAATCAAGACCGAGAGTATTAACAACACTTGGCCAAAAAGGAGATGGCGACACGATTAATGTCCCATACACCCGCTGACGATTCCTTAGGGCATCCCCAAGCTTCAGTCGTTTCATATCCATTTTCAAGCTCCAACAACTTATCCAGATTCTATTCTAAGTGGTTGCAAATAAGTTTCTTGGATATTTTCAGAAATCCTCAACATCTCTCAATATACGTCCATGTTTCTTACGGTAAGATCCAGGGCTTATCCCCTTTGCTTCCCGAAAGTAGCGACTGATATTTTGACTGTCGGGATGTCCCAAGCATGTCGCAATTTGCGAAATTGTCATGTTGGTGTCCAACAGCATTCTGGAAAATTGTTCGACATGAACACGCTTTATTTCCTCGAATACAGAGTGATTCAGAATTCTGCGAAAGCTCCTTTCCAAACTACGACGAGACATTGCAACCTGTTCCACCACGTCATTCACCTGAATCACCTCCATAGCATGCTCGCGAATGAAACGTACTGCACAAATCACATCAGCGTCTTTTGTTGCCAGTTGGTCAGTCGACTTTCGAATTACAATATTGGTTGGCTCTACAATTATTTCTTGGTGTGGTAGTTTTTTGCCTTTCATGAGCTTAGAAAGCAATTCCGAGGCCTCGTATCCGGCTCTTTCGTTGTTCAGTTGTATGCTAGACAGCTCTGGTTCCGACACCTCACAGACCAATCGATCATCATCAACACCAATTACAGCAATTTCCTCAGGCACCTTCAAGTTTACGATTTTGCAGGCTTCGAGAACGTTTTGAGCACGGTCATCATTGCAGGCGAAAAGCCCTAAGGGCCTTGGTTGTGACTTCAGCCAATTGGCAATAATGTTTAGTTCATATAACAATCCTTTCCAGCTGGTTTTCCTCAAAGACGGTTGATAAAAACTGGTTTCAAAGCCAGCTTTTTTAATGCGTTTCGCAAAGCCTTCTCCACGTTCTTCAGACCATGTGAGTTTGTTAAAACCACAATAGGCAAAATTCCGAAGCCCGCAGCCAAGCAGATGCTCAGCAGCTAGTGTTCCGATAGCATCGGAATCACTTCTGACACGGTGCCATATCGGGATGGAGCTATTGGGTTCATATCCGCCAAGAATCACGGACGGTATATCCATTGCTATAATACGATCAAATTGATTTTTATTATTGATATTGGTTGCGATAAGACCATCGGCTCCCCATTTATGAAGCTGAGAAAGCGTTTCTTCTTCCAAGTGCTGAAACTCTCGGAACTTGGTCTGATAGTCAAGGAAGTATACAGACTTGCGATTAAATATCCATAGCCCATGTAAGCGAGAATATCTAGAAATACCATACAAGAGTTTTCGCCCGGAACCCCGTGAAGTATCAATCAATAATAACACTTTATGTTTATTTTTCATCCCACTGTCACATTGATTTCAAGTTGCTTCATTCGAACACATTAATCCCAAGCAGTCCAATCTTAGTATTGGTAGCCAGTCTCTGCGCTATCAAGCAAAGCAGTTAGCTCTGCAATTATAATCAGTAAATCATTTCCTGAATAGGCTTTTGACGCAATATGACTTAAATTATCCGCAATATGATGTATTTTAAGACAAAAAAGTAGGTAAGATACACAAAACCTGAAAACCTGTGTCAAATTGATGCATTAAGTTTTATTTAAAATCATTGTGTACTATTTCGGATTAGTTTTCGTTCACGCATTCACAGATGGCCAAGGCCACTGCTACGCCGACTTCCATTTGGAATACAATCTTTGTAGTCACAAACCATCGACTCAACCAAGTCGATTTAATTCGTTATTGTCACCAGGCACAAAGCAGGTAAGCCGGAGCCTCCTAACAAACTTGGGCGTGATGTGGTGAGATAAAGGTTGAAGCGAGGTTTTTAGGAAAGGCAAAGTGACCATTTTTTCAGTAAGCTTTCGTTTTAAGAAACGCAGAATCTACACAGCAAGTGTAGCGAAAAACTGCCTGGATACAATCTGACCAATCAAGGCTGATTCATTGACATCAACGTAAATAGCGAAAGAGCCGATATGGAAAAAAGACTGTTGTGTATTGCCGCATGTTTGGTGTTTATTGGTTGTTCACATGCTTTTTGTTCTGAAGATGAAACTCCGGCCAAAGGTTTTTTAATATGGACCGAACTACCACCGTTACCGACGGCCCCAGGGCGCGATAAACAAATCGGTCTAGCGGGAACGTTCACTGGTACACACAACGACGCACTAATTGTCGCCGGCGGAGCAAACTTCCCAGAAGCGCTGCCGTGGGAAAACGGCCGAAAAATATGGTGGGAGGATATCTATGTCCTGGAAAAAACCACAGAAGGCAACTACCAGTGGCTAACAGATAAGAGCTTCAAGCTACCACAGCCGTCTGCTTACGGTGTGTCAATTAGTACTCCCGATGGTATCGTTTGCATAGGTGGCTGCGATGCCGAAAGGTGTCACAAGGATGTGTTTCTGCTGAAGTGGGATCCCGACGCCAAACATATTTCGATGGAGGTGATGCCATCCCTGCCAAGACCTCTGGCGTTTATGGCTGGGACAATGGTAGGGAATACCATCTTCGTGGCCGGTGGACAGGAAACTCTGAATGGCGGATTGGCTACAAAGAATTTCTTTGCACTGGATCTCTCGAAAAAAAACAGGGCTGCCGAATTCAATTGGCGAGAACTTGATGCCTGGCCTGGTCCGGCCCGGATTGTGAATCTCGCGGTTGCTCAGAGCGACGGTTCGATGGATTGTTTTTATATGTTTAGCGGTCGAAATCCCAATCCACCTAAGTTAACAGAGATTCTGACAGATGCCTACAAGTATACCCCAGCAACCGGCAAGTGGAAAAAACTGGCCGACATCACGTTGAATGATGATGAAGAGCCAAGATGTATCATGGCTGGCACGGCCATTGATTACGGGGATAATCATATCTTGGTATTTGGTGGCGACAGAGGAGATCTCTTCCTTGAACTGGAACAACTCAGTCAGGCCAGAATCCAGGCCGAACAAGAAGCGAACAACGCTCTGGGTGAACAACTAAAATCTAAGCATACTCAAATGCTCATCCATCATCCAGGCTTCAGCAAGGATATTCTTGCCTATAATACAATGACCGATAGCTGGGATAACATCTCCGAACTGCCGACCTCCAGTCATGTCACGACCTCTGCGGTAAATTGGAACAGGTCCATCGTTATCCCCACCGGTGAAATAAGACCCGGTGTGCGTACACCCAGGATCTGGCAGGCGGAGGCAGCACTAAGGCAATCCGACATCGATAACGCTCCAGTCTCAGCAGATGGCGATGTGACCCACTGGGATCGGCTACCAGATTTGCCTTATTCACGGGGCCTGACTGGATCCTTTGTCGGCGTACATGAAAATATCCTTATCATAGCGGGAGGAACCAGCCTTCATGAGCGTGATGGCAAAACCGAGGGGATTTGGCACGATGATATCTGGATTCTGGCTAGAAACAACAAGGGGACATATATATGGATCGATAGATTCCGACTCGACAAACCGTGTGCTAATGGCGCAGCTATTTCAACGGATCAAGGCGTAGTCTGCATCGGTGGGAATGATGCCACCCAGACCTTTGCTGATGGGATTATACTGAGTTGGAATAAGGACACCCAGACGCTGAACATAAATCATCTGCCCAATTTGCCTAGGCCTTGTACTAACACCAGTGCCGCACTGATTTCATCGGAGCTTACGAATACGATTTATGTCGCTGGGGGACAATCTGGACTCGGTCCAGAGACGACCATGCATAATTTTTGGGCTCTGGACCTTCCTCAAAAGACAGGAGATTTGAATAGATTGCAGTGGCGGAACGTATTACCCTGGCCCGGGCCGTCACGTGCCTCCAACCTAACGATCAGTCAACACAATGGTAAGGCTGACTGCATCTACGTGATTAGTGGGCGAGGCTCCCGGTCAAATCATCCCGATCATGGTCTCATCAAGCCGCTTACCGACGTTTACGAATTCAATCCCCTGTTTTATGATGCTCAGATGTACAATCCTGAAACCGGTGAATATACCGGCCAAGGTCTTCAGGCTTCTCCATGGCGCAAACGCGCCCCTATTCCTCGCTCTGTCATCGCCGGAACAGGCATCGATGTCGGCCAAAGCCATATCTTCATCTTTGGGGGTGACTACACAAGCAACTCACGAGCCGACAATACTAGCACAAATACTGACAGCACGACTACGCCCAATGAACTCCTCATGTATCACACGATAACCAACACATGGATTTCAAAAGACGCCATACCAGGTAACTATATGAAAACCAACCCTGTCAAGTGGGATGATTCAATCGTTGTCGCTGCGGGTGAAGTCAAAAAGGGAGTTCCATCTGCTTCAATATGGAAGGTGACGCCCGTTGAAAGAAACATGTTCTTTGGCATCGTCAATTTTAGCGTTATAGGATTTTATCTGGCCGCATTAATCGGTGTCGGAGTATTCTTTTCCTTCCGGCAGAAGAATACAGATGACTTTTTCAGAGGCGGACAACGTATCCCTTGGTTTGTGGCAGGCTGCAGTATCTTTGCGACAATGCTGAGTTCGCTAACCTTTATAGCCATTCCGGCGAAAGCCTTTATGACCGATTGGACACTCATTGTCATCAATATTTGTATCGTTCTCATTACTCCCTTTGTAGTGGCTTATGTCCTGCCCTTCTTTAGACATATTGATGCAACCAGCGCCTATGAATACTTGGAAAAACGCTTCAATGTCACGGCAAGGCTTTTTGGCAGCACCTCGTTTATTCTCTTTCAAATTGGTCGTATGTCCGTGGTCATGTTCCTCACAGCCCTGCCTCTAGCGGCCATCACCCCTCTATCCGTAGTCCAGTGTATTTTGATTATGGGGATTATCAGCATCGTTTATTGTACCATGGGTGGCCTGGAAGCCGTGGTCTGGACCGACACCATTCAGACGTTCGTACTAATGGGTGGAGCACTTCTCAGCTATATTATTATCATACGCAGCCTGGATGGCGGCTTTGGTGATTTCTTATCCATCGCTGCCAATAATGGCAAGTTTAATATGGTCAACTGGGATCTCAGTGCATCCAGTTACACAACAGCTGCAATTTGGGTGGTTATTTTGGGGGGTATCGGTCAAAACCTTGTGCCCTATATCTCAGATATGGCTGTTGTGCAACGATATATGTCTGTTTCAGACGAGAAACGTGCGGCCAAAGGCATCTGGACAAACGCCATCATGGTTATTCCAGCCACACTCATATTCTTTGGACTAGGTGCGGCCCTGTTTGTCTTTTACCAAGCCCATCCGGAAAAGCTGGATCCCACTCTGCAGAACGATGCGATTTTCCCTTTGTTCATCGCGCGTGAACTGCCCATCGGCATTGCTGGATTGGTCGTCGCCGGTGTCTTTTCCGCCGCTCAATCCACATTATCCACAAGCATGAACAGCACCTCGACAGCCTTCGTGACCGACTTCGTTCGCCGGTTTAACGGACGTTTATCAGAGCGGACATATCTGCAAATAGCGAGGGGGACAACGGTTTTATTCGGTACTTTGGGAACCATGGTGGCCATACTGCTGGCCTTGTCGGATATTAAATCCTTGTGGGATGTGTTCATGGCGATCCTGGGGCTTTTAGGAAGCTCAATGTGTGGATTGTTCATGCTCGGTATGTATACTCGACGTGCTAACGGAATAGGGGCGGTAACCGGAGCGTTTACCGGCGCTATCGGTCTCTACCTTGTCAAGGTATACACATCGATGCATTTCCTGCTTTACACCATTGTGGGAATCGGCCTTTGTTTCGTCGTAGGGTACCTGATGAGTTTGCTCGTTGGCGGAAAACAGAAACAAATTGAAGGACTTACCGTTTATACGCTAAATAAAGAGAAATAACGATGCTCTATTTTTGAAGAAAGGGCTGCGGAATGCGTGCAATTCGAAAAGTGAATGGTTTTATTTTAACTCTTGTCGCGCTGCTAACATTTGCTTTCGTAACAAACCTTAGTTTAGCATCTGTATCACAAGAGAATAAGATTGTTACCCAGAGTGGCTGTAATTCTGGTAACAACGATTTTCAAAAGATCGTGCTTTTTGAAATGAACAAAGGCGAATATAACAACTACCGGATCCCATCGTTGATTGTCACCAAAAAAGGAACAGTGCTTACCTTCTGTGAAGGCCGAGAAGACCGTGACACAGGTGATGTCGATTTGTTGGTTCGTCGCTCCGAAGATTGCGGCAAAAGCTGGAGCGAAAAACAAGTGGTATGGTCCGAGGGTCGAAATACCTGCGGCAATCCCTGTCCGGTTGTCGATCAGGATACCGGAAGAATCTGGCTTATGATGACGTGGAATTATGGCGGCGATCATGGACCCGAAATAGTCCGCTGGCAAAGCAAGGACGTCCGAAAGCCTTATGTTTGCTATTCTGATGACGACGGTAAAACATGGTCAACGCCTGTCGATATCTCCGAGACGGCCCGCAAAGGCGACTGGCGATGGTATGCGACCGGTCCGGGTAACGGGATTCAAATTCAAAAAGGCAAATACAAAGGAAGGCTCGTTTTCCCCGCCAATCACAGCTATACCGAAACACGCGATGGCGTTTTCCGCATGGCCGACAAGTATGGCTATGGATCCCATGTGATTTACAGTGACGATCACGGCAAAAGCTGGAACATCAGCGAATCGATAACGCCCGGCTGCAATGAAAGCACAGTCGCCGAATTAAGCGATTCGAGACTGATGATGAATATGCGCAGCTATAACGGCAAAAAATATCGCGCAATTTCTTTCAGCAGCGATGGTGGAGCCACCTGGTCACCGATAGAACATGACCAGACGCTTATCGAGCGAGTAACTCAGGCAAGCCTGATAAGTTATAATCGCGATGGTAAACACCTGCTGATATTTTCGAATCCTGCCACTCAAACTGATAGCTTTAACTTGACCATTCGAGTCAGCAGAGACGACGGCAGGACATGGCCGATCGCACAACAAGTCCATGCAACCACTGCTGGTTATTCATCTATTGCGGTTCTGCCCGATGGTAATATAGGCTGCTTTCACGAAGCCGGCCTCGACAATATTGGGGGTGATAGTGGTCAGATAATGTATTTTAAAGTGATCTCAATGGACTTGTTAATCAGCGACGATAAGAATAAGGCCCTCAGTATTAAATGGAAACAAGGGCCGGAGTATCCGTCGCTGATAAAAGGACCGGCTGCGGGAGTTGTCGATGGTCGGTTTATGGTTTCCGGTGGGATGACTTATCCATGGCGGGAGGTTGAGTACGGATTCTGGCTGGCGACCGAAGACACCGCCGAAGAAGTATCATCGCCTGTAAATCCCGGTGAAAGGATTAAACCGCAGGCTGGTAATTGGTATCCGTTACCGCCGCTGCCAATAGGTCCGGGGTGGACATCGGGTACTGCTGTCGCTGGCGGACTTGCCGTCGTGGGAGGCCGTCGCGAGGCTGTTGGAACCCGAGCGACTGCTGATGTTTGGTTCCTGGATATTCACGCCGGTTTTGAGGTCGGCGGGACCAAATGGGAGCGGCTGCCTGATCGCCCGTCTCCTGCTATGGTGACCACTACGTTTGCCGATGGGGACTTTCTTTATACGGTATTCGGCACCGATTGGAACCCCCATGAGTATGCCATAAAGGATACCCATATTTACCGCATGAACGTGCGCAAGCGATCGCAATGGGAAACAGTGACACGGTTTCCCGGTAAACCCAGGTGGTTTGCCGCAACGGCTATCTGTAACGGCAAACTATACGTCATCGGTGGACGTGACAAGCCGGTAGGCGGTGTGACTGAGTTTAGCCCTTATAACGCTTATGGAGGAAAGGGAGGAATCTTTGTCCCCTCAAGAGAACCTAACGGCAAGGCAATCTTTGAATATTTTAGCGAAATGTGGGAGTGCGATTTTGCTACCGACAAATGGCGCCAATTACCTCGTCCGCCTCGCGCCTTCGCTTCCGAAGCCTTCACCGTAGCCGACAGATGGGTTGTCGTGCCCGGGGGACGAAACTTTATCGTGGATTCTCAGGGCGTGGCCGTCGCGATTAAGCAACGAGTTTGGGAATTGAACTTTTTGGCAGATTCCTATGAAGTGTGGGCATACGACACTTTAACCGGCGATTGGTCAATTCTGGAGTCCTTACCCTATGGTATATGCTCTCATCGAGTAGCCAAATGGAAGGACCGGGTCTATATCGTAGGCCACGAGACCAGTGATCCAATGCGGGAAAATACTTTCAATACGGTCTTTGAGGGAAGCATAAGGATTATCGATAAGGAATAAGAGCAATCAGAAACAAAATGACTAACAAGTTCATGTGTAATAAAATGAAGATAGGTAACTTTCGACATATTGGCCTCACTCTTGCCGTGGCATTTCTCACGACACCAGTCGTTTTCGCCAAACCGCAGCCAAACATCCTGTTCATTGCGGTGGATGATTGGAACGATTGGGTTGGGTGCCTGGGCCACGAGCAAGTGATCACGCCGAACCTCGACCGCCTGGCGGCCGGGGGGATATTGTTCACAAATGCTCACTGCGCCGCGCCGGCCTGCAACCCGTCGCGCACGGCCGTCATGCTGGGCAGGCTGCCATCGTCCACGGGTATCTACAACAACAGCCATTGGTGGCGTCCGGCGCACCCGGACGCGGTCACGCTTCTGGCGTACTTCCGGTCGCACGGCTACTACGTGGCCGGAGCCGGCAAGCTGTTCCACCACACCGCGGGATTCAATGATCCTCTGGCCTACGATGCATATTACTTCTGGAATCCCGAGGTTGCCGAGGTCGAAGGGTGGAGTGAGGTTTACCACCACCCGCACTGGCCTGGCCTGAAGCAGAAGCCCGCGTCACCGGTAGCGCGCAAGACGAAAGACAATTTCGACTACGCCGCCATCGACTTGCCCGAAGAGCAATTGCCGGACACCCAGGTGGCCATTTGGGCCGCCGACCAGCTTGCCCGTAAACACGACAAGCCGTTCTTCCTGGCTGTGGGCATGTTTCGTCCGCACCTGGAGTGGTACGCCCCGCGCAAGTATTTCGACATGTATCCCCTGAGTGAGATCCGTCTTCCCCGGGTCAAAGACAACGACATAGACGACCTGCCGCTGATCGCTCGTAAGTGGGCTACTGATCCCGCATCCAATCATGCCTGGATCAGGCAATCGGGCCAGTGGCCGAAACTCGTCCAGGCGTACCTGGCGTGCATCAGCTACTCTGACGCACAAGTCGGTCGCATCCTCGATGCGCTCGAAGCGGGGCCCAATACCGACAACACCATCGTAGTGCTATGGTCCGACCACGGCTACCATCTCGGCGAGAAACAGCATTGGCATAAGTTCGTTCTATGGGAGCGATCGACACGCGTTCCGTTGATAGTCCGCGCGCCGGGTATAACCCGTCCTCATTCGCGGTGCGCACGCCCCGTGAGCCTGGTGGACCTGTACCCGACGCTTATCGATCTGGGTGGATTGCCGGACAAGCCCGGCCTTGATGGACGAAGCTTCGTGCCCCTGCTGCGAGACCCGGCGGCAACGTGGCCGTACCCCGTAGTCTGTATCCATGAACCCGAAAACTGTGCCGTGCGATCCGAACACTGGCGCTACATCCGCTACAGCGACGGAAGCGAAGAACTCTACAATCACCGTAGTGATCCTGATGAATGGACGAACCTCGCCGCCAGGGCGGAGTACAGGGCGGTGATTTCCAACCATGCCCACTGGGTGCCCAGGGTGTTCGCCCCACCGGCGCCGTCGAAAGACGCATACAGGTTCGATGCCAAAGCTTTCACGTGGATCCATAAGAAAACCGGTAAGAAAACCAACGGCCAAGAAGAATGATAAGAATGTCATTGATATCGAAAGGATGTACTGAAATGAAACGTTTTTTACATTGGTATGTTGGTGTCATGATCCTCTGGGCTTCGGCGGGCTGTGCCGGCGAGTTGGTACCTGTCGGTTTGCAGAAGCAACTGCTGGTGGATGATTACGTCATCGCTCAAAAGCAGAACATCACCCGCGAGATGGGTGTGGTTAAGAAGGTCGGGGTGGTGTGTGAACCTTCTCTTAAAGCCGATTTCTATCCAGGTTGGAAAAAGCCTGACGGTTCGCCGGTCGCCCTGGATTTCGGCTACTATACGACCGTATTGCGTAATGACAAGGACGATAAGTTCCAGATGTGGTACATGGGCCACAGAGGAATCGGGGTCGGCTATGCCGAGTCGAAAGACGGTATCCACTGGACCAAGCCAATCGTGGGGATAGACGGCAAGAGCAATATTGTCCACACCAGCCAGGGTTTCAGTTGCAGCCTTGATCCCAGCCTGCCCTGGGGACATCCCGAGAAGTACAAGGGAGCCGGTGACTTTGAGGAAGAAGACTCCAAGGTGGGTATCTGCTATTCAGCCGACGGCATCCACTGGAATGACTACAACGGCGGGAGAGCTGTCTCCCATCGGGCTTCCGATACTCATAATCAGCTCCTGTGGGATCCGCTCGCTAAAAACTATCGTTTGTTGACCCGCACAGACCTGGGCGGCCAAGGCGGCGACAGTGAGAGCCGTTCGGCACGCATAATGGTTCACACAAAGGGCAATGACTTACTGAACCATCCGATGGCGTGGAAGACTGTTGCTGACAAAATCTGCGTGGACGATCCCAAAAAGGAAACCAATCAGTGGGGCCTGCCGCGTCTTCAGTTCAACGGTATGACCAATTGGATTTACGAGGGACTATACTTCGGGCTGATGGACGTCTACACCATGGACAAGGCGGACTTTTTCGACGGTTTCGACTACGAGACCAAGCATGACGATGATTATATGGATTTCTACATCGGCACCAGCCGGGATGGTTTGAACTTTGACAAGAGCTGGATATATGCACGCAAGCCGTTCGTACCCCGCGGACCAGCCGGTGCCTTCGATAAGGACGGCATCAAGCCGCCATCGCAGATCGTCACCTACAAGGATGAGCACTGGATTTTTTATGCCGGAATGTCTGAGCGACATTACTCGCGCGGCCGTCACCTGAACATCGGCCTGGCAAAATTGCCGCTGGATCGTTTCATTAGTCAGCAGGCCCAAGACAAGTTAGGGACGATTACCACGAAACCATTTAAGCTGGAAGGCGATACATTGCAGGTAAATGTTGATGCTCAAAAGGGTAGATTCCATGTCGAGGTTCTTGATGCCGATGGCAAGCCGATTACGGGTTTTACAGTCAATGAACTCAATTACTACGGTAGTGTTGACGTGTTAAGATTGAAACCGCAGTGGAAAAACAACAAAGACTTATCATCGCTCAAGGGCAAAACAATACGCCTGAAGTTTTATCTTTACAATGCAAAACTCTATGCGTTTCAAATTAAGAAGTAAAACCTTAATCAGAGGTGAGACTATGAAGAATAGTGTAGCAAAGTTGATATGTATCGCAGCCGTTATTCTGCTTGGCTCGCCGTTGATGGCGTCTGAGCAGTGCTCAAAATCGGACAAGCGGACTAAGCATTTGCTTTTGGATTCGCGGATTATTGAAAATACCCAGGATGCCAAACTTACGCTTGGCGACGCCAAGAAGCATCCGGCTAATCCGCTCTTTGGTGAGGACAAGCCCTGGGAAACGCGTTTAGATAACGTTTACGCGAACGTTATCTATGACGAAGAGGATAAGCTATACAAATGTTGGTACAGCCCCTTTATCGTCGATGAGCGGACGACGCTGATAGAAGAAAATAGACGCCATCCCTTTTATACCCCTTATTTGCAAACAAGCCCCGAGGGCAGAGAGATGGGTGTATGCTATGCTACCAGCAAGGACGGACTAAAGTGGGACAAACCCGAACTCGGCCTGGTCGAATTCGAAGGTAACAAAAACAATAACATTCTCATGAGTGGTCGGCGTTTCGCGGGTTGTTACTATGGTCCTCATGGTGCCGGTGTTTTCAAGGATCTCCATGAATCGGATCCCGCTAAGCGTTATAAGATGTTCTTCAGGGGGACAGAGATGGCGGTATCTTTTTCCGTTGACGGTCTGCACTGGAGCGAGGCGATCGACTGCCCGAAGATGGATGCTCATGGCGATACCCATAATATGGCGTTCTGGGCGCCGGGTCTGGATAAATATATCGGTATTACACGTCTTAAATATCATGTGCCGGGGATTGGGGGAGAGGGCAGGAAAGGCATTAGGCAGGTCGCCCGGACAGAATCAGAGGATTTTGTCAACTGGACAAAGGCAAAGGTCGTTCTTGAGGGTCCGGATCCATTAAAGCAGATCCACGATATGGTTGTTTCTCCCACCGGTGGAGTATATATCGGGCTGCTGGGCGTGATGGAATTTATTGATTGGTCCAACTACAATGTGAAACAGCATATCGAGCTTGCATGGAGCCCGGATACTGTCACGTGGCACCGGATTGAACAAGGTAAGCCGTTTATTGCCAATGGTACCGCGGACAAAGAACATTATGGATATACGCCCTACGACTGGGGGACGGCCTTCGCCTCGGCTCCGGTATTCCTGGAAGATGAGATAAAAATCTATTATGGTGCCTGCGACTGGTACTTCTTCGACTGGCGTAAAGGCTACCTTGCACTGGCAACGCTTCGTCCGGACGGCTGGGCAGGATATGAGCAGATATCAATGGATGCTCCGGCGGTAATTACAACCAAAACCGTATCTGGTGACTTAGCCTCGCTGAGCATCACCGCTGATGTGAAAAGGGGCGGATCAGTAGTTATCACGCTCGTCGGTCGGCAGGGCAGGGAACTCGCTATAAGCGAGCCCGTCACCACAACCGTCACCGACGCCAAAATAAAATGGAAAGACGATCTGAAGAATTTAACGAGTGTAAGCGATGGAAAAGCTCGGTTGAAATTTACACTTACAAATGCGAAGCTTTATGCGTTTCAAATTAAATCGTAAATTTTTAAGTAAAGGTGAATTATGAAAATTATGAACAGGAAACTGATATTTTTCGGGGCGGTTATTCTTCTTAGCTCATCTTTGTCTATGGCTATCGCGTCCGAACAAAACGGTGTAAAAGCTGACGCTAAAATAAATAAACAGAATAAGTTTCTTGTTTTGGATTCACGCATTATTGATAATGTTCAAAATGCAAAGCTTACCCTCGGCGAGATCAAAAAGCACCCGGCTAATCCGTTGTTCGGAGAGGATAAACCCTGGGAGCCGCGTTTCGACAATGTTTACGCGAACGTTATCTATGACGAAGAAGATAATCTCTACAAATGCTGGTACAGCCCTTTCATCATCGACGAGAGAACGACTTCAACCGCTGAGAATAGACGTCACCCATTCTATACTGTCTATCTGGAAAAACGTCCCAACGGTAGAGAGACGGGTTTCTGCTATGCTACCAGCAAGGACGGACTAAAGTGGGATAAACCTGAACTGGGCCTGGTCGAATTCGAAGGTAACAAAAACAATAACATCCTAATTCGTGGTTCCCATGGAGCCGCTATTTTCAAGGATATCCATGAATCGGATCCCGCTAAGCGTTATAAAATGATCTTCAAGGGGGACGGGGAGGACACAGGGATGGCGGTATCTTTTTCCGCCGACGGTCTGCGCTGGAGCGAGCCGATCGAATGTCCGGAGATTGAAGCTCACGGCGATACCCATAACGTGGCATTTTGGGCGCCGGATATGGGTAAACATGTTGTTTTTACACGTATAAACGCTGGGGATAACGTAAGGCAGGTCGCAAGGACAGAATCGAAAGACTTTGTCAACTGGACCAAGGCAAAAGTCGTTCTCAGGGGTGACGATCCATTAAAGCAGACCCACGATCTGGTTGTTTTTCCCACCGGCGGTGTCTATATTGGGTTGCTGGGCGTGATGGAATTTCTTGATAGGTCCAACTATGACATAAAGCAGCATGTCGAGCTTGCCTGGAGCCCTGACACGGTCACGTGGTACCGTATTGAAGAAGGTAAGCGGTTTATTGGCAATAGTCCTGCTGAAAAAGAGCACTATGGGTATACACCCTACGACTGGGGAACAGTCTTTGCTTCGGCTCCAATATTCCTGGAAGATGAGATCCGAATCTTTTATGGAGCCTGCGACTGGTACTTCATGGATTGGCGCAAAGGTTACCTGGCCCTGGCGACGCTTCGACCGGACGGTTGGGCAGGTTATGAGCCTGTATCAGCCGACGCCAAGGCCGTTGTTACCACCAAGCCTCTAAAGGTTGACATAGTGTCACTGAGCATCACCGCTGATGTGCAGGACGGCGGATCGATCGTTGTGGCGATCGTTGACGAATACGGCAAGGAACAGGTTCGTAGCGAGCCTGTGGGTAATACCGTCACCAGCGGTAGGATAAAATGGCAAGCCAATGTGAAGGATTTAACAAGCATCAGCAACCGGAAAGCCCGGCTCAAATTTGTACTTAGAAACGCGAAACTTTATGCGTTTCAAGTGACTAAAGAAGCACTCAAATGAAGCCGTCTGTGAGTTTATCTTGTTTTACGATAGTCTGTATCTTGATGACCCGAGCTGCTGAATTGGCGTTGGTCGGTTTGCAGAAATTGCTTCTGGTTGATGACTATGTTTGTTATCCATGTAAATGGGAAATCCCAGACGGAAAGGAGTATGGAGCATGAGAAGAGTGGTCCGAGCACTCCCGGTGCAGGCACGGACTGTCGCCACAGCGACAGTCCTTTTGTTGGTGGCGTTGAATATAGTCAGCGCTGTGCCGGATATTAAGTTGGCCCAGGGCGATCTATCGGCTTTCATGGATACACCATGCTACTTGTATCATCAGTTTTTTGAAGAGGATATAGGTGGCTGGAACATTATCACCACGCAGAACGGTACGGTACTGGCTCACGATGGGCAGGAGCTGCGTCGAAGCACCGATGGCGGCGACACATGGTCTGAGATTATGTCGATCGGCCCTGAGGCAACAGGTTGCAACGCTGTGGTCGATGAGGCCACAGGTGCTATCATGTTGGTGCATGCGAAAGGACATCGATTGATTAGTTTCGATGATGGCCTTACTTGGAAATGTGAGGAGATTACCATCCGTCCCAATCTGTTCGGGCACGGCCATTCTGAGAAAGACGATCTCAGTACCGGCGCCATGCAGCCCGGCATCACGCTGACGTTTGGTGAACACAAAGGTCGGTTGCTTATGCCGGTCCGTTGGGCGCCATCGAATGAATTGCAGTGGCGGCCCTATATTTACAATACCGCCATTTACAGCGATGATCATGGCAAGACTTGGCAAACCACTGCGCCATTTCCCGTCATCGGAACTGGCGAGGCTGCGCTGGCGGAGATTTCAGACGGCCGAATCCTCTACAGTTCGCGCGAACACATGAGCCGGGGCAACCGCTTTTTCGCATGGAGCTATGACGGCGGCGAGCGTTGGTTAAACTTCTGGCGCAGCAAAATCCTGCCCGATGGAGCTCGCGGAACTTCTTACGGCTGTTTCGGCGGATTGATCCGCCTGCCCGTCAAGGATCGGGATATCCTTCTCTACTCCAACGTCGATACTGACAAGGGCATCATGCCTCCCATCGAACAAGCGGGCGCTTCGAGAGGTCAGCTCCGTGAAAATCTCACGGTCTGGGCCAGCTTCGACGGCGGCGAGACATGGCCAGTCAAGAGGCTTGTATTTGCCGGCGATAGTGGGTATTCAACACTGGGTGCTGGACGACCCGAAACACCAAGCCAGGGGCGAATCTACATCCTATTCGATGGTTGCAAGGATGGCGTCTGGGGTGTCAAGGCGGCAGTCTTCAACCTCTCCTGGCTGCTCGGAGGTGAGAAGACCGGAAACGGCGAAGTGCCCGAATGGATCGACAATAGCAAATGAAGCAAGCAAATAGAAATAGAACGCTTGAAGATATCGGTGCGTAATCGCACTTATTCCTCAGCGCACCATTTTGTGAGGACGATATGAAAACAACCATGACAACGACAACTGCGATGGCCTTAATAATGGCCCTGTGGACTTCGATCGTTGCTGGCGAGAAGCTGGCTCCGGTTGGCTTGCAGAAACAACTGCTGGTGGATGATTATGTCATTGCCGAAAAGCACAATATCACCCGCGAATTGGGCAAACCCAAGAAAATGGGTGTGGTTATGAAGCCCAGTGTGCCGACTGATTTTAATCCGACCAAGCAACTCCCTGACGGCAAGCCTCAGACAGGCAGAAATAGTGAATTCGCCAGGCGTCTTTCTGTTGTCTTCAATGACAATCGCCAGTGCTTCCAGATGCTCTACCGGGCTTGCCGCGGGGCTACCGGTTATGCAGAATCGAAAGACGGCATAGACTGGACCAAGCCCCTCGTTTCTCAGGATGGTAAGAGCAACCTGATTTCATATCGTGGAAAAGACAGCGGCACGTTCTACGCATCTTCCTTCATGATCGACCCGACTGTTCCCTGGGGGCATCCGGAGAAATACAAGGCCGCTCATAATCCTGGCAATACCAAGTGTGCCCTGGCGTACTCCGCTGACGGCATACACTGGAGAGGTTACAACGGCGGAAAATCTGTTACGGGAAGGGCTGCCGATACCCATAACCAGATTCTATGGGATCCTATCCAAAATCGCTATATGTTTCTTACCCGAACCGACTTGGGAGCGATGGGCGACCTTAAGGAGTCACGTGCCAGCCGTATCATGGTGCATGAAAAGGATAACAATCTGCTTGACTATCCCACCGCGTGGAAGACGTTGACCGTCATCAATGTAGATGATCCGAGCAATAAGCTGACCGACGCAGGTGTTCCCGCATTCCAGATGGAGTCCATGAAGATCTGGGTTTACGAAAACATCTACTTTGGTTTGATGCACGTGCTGACGATGGGGGAACTGACAGGGGCTGAGGGCAGGGTTCCGGTGGAATACCCTGATAAACGCCCTGAGACAGATGTGATTGATTTCTATATCGGAACGAGCAGGAATGGAACGGATTTTGACAAGAGTTGGGTCTATGCTAAAAAACCTCTTGTTCAGCGTGGGCCTGATTACAGCTTTGATAAAGCTATCCTTGAGCCATCTTCAGAGATCATCACGCGTGGCGATGAGCATTATATCTACTATACCGGTCTGTACAGCCAGCACCACAGTCCCGCTTCGGCCAAGAAAGAGAGTGGTAAGGTCGGCTTGGCCACCCTGCCCCTGGACCGTTTTATATGCCAACAGGCCAAAGATAAGCTGGGCACGATCACGACCAAGCCTTTCCAGCTTGAAGGGGATACGTTGCAGGTCAATGTTGATGCCCAAAAGGGCAGATTCTATGCCGAGGTACTCGACCCCGACGGCAAGCCGATCCCGGGCTTTACAGCGAGTGAAGCCAAAATATTCGGCGGTGTTGACGAGTTGAGACTAAAACCACAGTGGAGCAGTCACAAAGACCTGTCTTCGATCAAGGGCAAAACAATACGCCTGAAGTTTTATCTCTACAATGCAAAACTGTATGCATTTCAAATTTTGCCTGGTTGCCTAGAGAAGCAAACTTTCGATCCATATGGTTTGGCGGGTAAGAAACATTCTGCGGTAACACCGGAGGATCGGACTGGTAGTGAGTGGTGGTTATCGCGGCATCAGAAGGTGCTTAAACGTATTGCCCAGGGAAATATTGACTTGATTATGGTAGGTGATTCAATCACACACAACTGGGATAACATGGGTAAGAAGGTGTGGGATCAGTATTATGCTTCGCGAAATGCGCTGAATATGGGCTTCGGAGGTGACGGTACCGAGAGTGTGCTGTGGCGTTTTGATAACGGCGAGATCGACGGCCTCAATCCGAAACTGGCGGTTCTGATGATTGGTACCAATAATTCCAATGGTCAGGAACATACGGCCGAAGAAATTGCTGACGGTATTAAGGCGATCTGTACCAGGATGCGGGCTAAAATGCCCAAGACAAAGATTCTGATCCTGGCGATTTTTCCGCGCGGGTTTGGCAGTGATGAACAACGCGAAGCTTTGGGACACAGTACGACGTTTAATCCGCAATGGGCCAAGAATGATCAAGCCAGTAAGATCGCATCCAGGATCGCCGACGGCAAACATATCTTTTATCTGGACATCAACGAGACCTTTCTTGATGACAAGGGTGTGCTGACGCGCGAGGTGATGCCGGATTTTGTGCACCTGAGTGAAAAAGGGTATCGGTTATGGGCTGAGGCCCTTGAACCGACCATCGTCAAATTAATGAGTGAGCAATAGACTGTGTCGAATTACTACTTCACTTAAGGAAACATGCTATGAAAATTACAAAAGTCGTTCGTTTTGTACTTACACCGATTGCGTTTCTTTTGCTGTTGACTTGTACGGCCAGGGGTTCGAATGCAGACTCTTCATTGGATACCACTGCCACCACGAGCATCCCTGTCATTTATGAAACGGATATGACCTTGGATGTGGATGATGTTGGGGCGCTGGCCGTGTTGCATGGATTGCAGAATGAGGGCAAAGTGACACTGCTGGGCGTTTGCTATAATGAAGTGCATCCGCTGGGCCCGTCTGCGATCGACGCCATCAATACCTATTATGGTCGCGGTACAATTCCAATTGGCATTTACAAGAATTACAGGGGAGATTTCAAGGATCCGGACGCGTCGGATTACTTCACCAGCGAGCGCAGCTTTGATGTCGATAACATGCCACATGATCCGTTCGATAATATAGTAGGCGACGCTGTGGCGGTGTATAAACATCTACTGAAAACTCAGGTTGACAATTCTGTTGTCATTATCAGCGTCGGCTTTCTCAATAACCTGCATGATCTGTTAAAAGACCCTGAGGGTTTCAAACTTGTGAAGAGCAAAGTCAAGCTATTGGCAATAATGGGTGGGTTACATGATGACGGTTTTAACCTTTCACGACATAACCTTGTAGATCAATCTCAATATGTCATACAAAACTGGCCCGGCACTGTTGTCATCACGGATGATGGCGGCGATATGATTACCGGCGAAACATTGACCAGTACCACACCCGTGAATAATCCGGTCAGACGCGCATACGAGTTGGAATGGGAACAGGGCCCCAATGTCGGCCGATCCAGTTGGGATCAGGTAACCGTGTTGTACGCAGTATACGGGACCGAATATTACATGGAAGATTGGGATGGCGATGGCAGTCTGAGAAATGGATACTCCTGGACCTTCAGTGCCGGTCACAGGGGATACGCGGTGCCGAAGAACGAAAAAAACGTCGAAGATGAAATAGAAAGGCTGATGACCCTACCGGTTCTTTCAACTGCCCAGGACACGCAACCAAGGAAAATAATATATGAGACAAATATGTGCCTGGCTGTAGATGATGTGGGCGGATTGGCGATGATTCAAGCGCTTCAGAACAGAGGAGAGGCTGAACTCTTGGCAGTCTGTTTAAACGAGGTTCATACCAGCGGCGTGGCCGCCATCGATGCCATTAACACATGGTATGGAAGGGGCGAAATACCTATCGGCGTTTATCGGGGTGCTTTCCCGGATCCGGACGCCTCGGCCTATCTGGATGACATTGCTAAATTCCCCCACGATCTTGATGATGAAGATGCCTTAAGCGCTCTGGAAGTTTATAAAACAGTTTTAGCAAAACAACCTGATAAGTCTGTGACAATTATCAGCACCGGTTTTATGAACAACCTCGATGTGTTACTTAAAAACAGCCCTGCCCTGGTTGCAAGAAAAGTGAAAGAACTGGTGATTATGGGCAGTCACAATGGTGACAACCACAACCTGGGCTTTCACAACACCGCGAAGGCAGCGCAAAATGTACTGGAACATTGGCCGTCTCCGCTGACATTTCACCATCTGGGTGGTGATGTTATGACCGGCCTCGGTTTAAAAGAAACTCCCGCAGAGAATCCTGTGCGCCAGGCGTACTATAAATATTCAGGCTCCAAATTTGTTGGCTTGGCCAGCCATGATCAGATGACGGTCCTGTATGGTGTAAGGGGAGCCTGCAACTACTTTTCAAAAACCAGCAGCGGAACAGGATCCTTGCCAAGTGGATTTAAATGGGAAATGAAAACCCGAAATGACTCAGTTATCGAGGCGCTTTTACCAGCTGACGCTTATGCCCGGATTATTGAAGACCTGATGACGGAACCGCCCAACAGCTTATCCAGCAAAACTCAGCAAGACCGGATGATTCTAAGCAGAACCGAGTATAAGGACAAACTCCGGGGTTTCTGGCTCGGCAGCTGTATTGGCAATTGGACTGGGTTGCCCACCGAAAACAGACGTACTGACTTTCCTTTCTTCACTGATGCCGATTTCGGCCCTGGAAAATATGATTTTGTTCTGAACGAGTCGCCCTGGGGTGCTGATGATGATACAGACATAGAATATGTTTATCAACATGCCATTGAAAAGTTCAATAATTACCTGCTCACAGGAGAACAGATCAGTGTCGCGTGGCGGAAACACATCGGATTGCCCAGGCTGTGGGTTTCAAATCTTTCTGCTATTGGACAGATGCAAAATGGTGCCGTTCCTCCGGCAACGTCGCTTCCCGAAAACAATCCGATGTGGGATATGATAGACGCACAGTTGACGACAGAGATTTTCGGAGCATTTGCTCCGGGCCGTCCAGATGTTGCTTTGAAAATCGGCCATCTTCCAATAAGGACCACTGCGTATCTACACTCGGAATGGGCGTCAGAATTTTACATGATTATGCATTCTTTATCGTCTTGCGTAGATAAGACTCTTTCTCGGAAAAAGCAGGTGGTCTGGTTGGCAGAACAAGCGCACAAAAGGGTTCCCGAGTGGTCCTACATTGCCGATATGTATGATTTTGTTAAGGCATCCCATGCCGCCAACCCGGATAAAAATGACTGGGAAAAAACAAGGGATGAAGTCTCCCTTAGATATCAGCATAAGGTGACTGCGGGATATGAATACAAATATCCCTGGGATTCTGGGATTAATTTTGCTGCATCTATCATCAGTCTGCTGTATGGTGAAGGCAACTACAAAAAAACCATTCGTATCGGTTGCATGTGCGGATGGGATTCCGACAACCCCACTGCGACCTGGGGAGGATTACTCGGTCTTTTATACGGCCATAAAGAACTTCAAAGCCACTTTAATAAGTTTGATTTTTCGGATGAATATAATATATCGCGAACCCGATTTAACATGCCCATTCCATTGGACAATTTCACCGATATGGCTGAAAGGGGAATCCGGATCATTGATAAGGTGGTAGTGGAAGAAATGGGCGGCGCTGTTAAAGGGGATAATTGGATCATACCCGGCGCCGGTTCGAACATTACACCATCACCCGTTCCATTTACGAAAGTGCCGTGGAAAACCATTGAAGATAATGATCCGCGATGGATCTATAAGGGGTTTGAAACTCAGGACGAAAAATGGAACGCATCAGGTGCCTACCTGACCTTTGGATATGCAAATTGTTCGACAGAACTGACTTTTACAGGAACTGCTGTACAGTATTACGCCTATCGAAGTCCCAAAGGGGGCACTGTAACAATTGAGTTGGATGGTATTTTATATGGTCCATTCAGCCAAAAAGATACATCGAGCGTTCATGGACAGTATTATGTAAAAATATTTGAACTACATAACCTTGCCAAAGGTAATCACACAATAAAAATATTCGGCGATGATAAAGAGACTGAAAAGACAATTGATATGCTTTCCGTTATCGAATAAAGGAATCGAGAAAAGATTTAGCCAGGAGACCTGCAATGAAGACAAAAAATACCATTCGTTTTGTACTTGCACCGATTGCGTTTCTCATGCTGCTGACTTGTACAGCCAAAAGTTCCCATGCGGAATCTTCGGCTGACGCAACGGCCACCACGAGCATCCCTGTCATTTATGAAACGGATATGACCTTGGATGTGGATGATGTTGGGGCGCTGGCCGTGCTGCATGGACTGCAAAAAGAGGGCAAAGTGAACCTGCTGGGCGTTGGCTATAATGAAGTACATCCCTTGGGACCGTCTGTAATCGATGCCATCAATACCTACTACAACCGCGGCACCATTCCCATTGGTATCTACGGCAATTACAACGGCGAATTCAATGATCCCGACCCTTCCGATTACTTCAGCCAGGAACGCAGCTTTGATGTAGATAACATGCCACACGATCCCTTCGACAATATCGTAGGAAATGCAGTTGAGGTGTATAAGCACCTACTCAAAACCCAGGCAGACGATTCCGTTGTCATCGTCAGCGTGGGTTTTCTCAACAATCTCAACGATCTGTTGAAAGACCCAAAGGGGTTTGCCCTGGTAAAAAAGAAAGTCAAAAAGTTGGTCGCCATGGGCGCATTGCATGACGACGACTTCAATTTTACGCGACACGACCTGGTGGACCAAACACAGTATGTCATTGAAAACTGGCCGGGAACTTTGGTTGTTACGGACGTGGGTAGCAGTATGATTACGGGCGAAACTCTGACCGCCACCACCCCGATAAACAATCCCATCAGACGGGCATACGAGTTGGAATGGGAACAGGGTCCCAATGTGGGCCGCTCCAGCTGGGATCAGGTGTCTGTATTATACGCCGTGTATGGGACGCAATACTATGAGGAGGACTGGGATGGCAGCGGCCGTCTGCGCGATGACGAGGGAAAACCCAAATTCATCTGGAGCCTTCAGAAAGGTCACAGGGGATATGCCGCACCGAAGAACGATGCGCAAGTAGAGCAGGAAATAGAACGGCTGATGACCCTGGCACCTTAGTCAGGACATAATTGCACATTCAGCCAGATGAGGAGATTTTATAATGAATATCAAATTCTATCTGCTAACAGTGCTTACCCCCCTGCTGCTGCTCCAGGTTACCTGGGCAACGAGAATCCCAAAGAAGCTTGTGGTCGGACGGGATGTCTATAAGGCCCCTGAGCCGGGACAGGTTTCGATGGAGGGTTTATTGGGTAATCGTATGGAGATCAGCCGGGAAGGTCGGTTGAAGCGACATATCTATCAAGAGGATATTCTGTTGGCCGGTTTTCGTAATCGTCCCGGCTCTGAATCCTGGCACCCGTCGTTGAACCCAGCGTATGCCGGTGAGTTTGTGGGAAAATGGCTTCATGCCGCCACGCTGGCGTTGGAAAACAAAGCCAATGATGCCATGCTGGCGAAAAGAATCCAGCGAATCGCTCACGGCCTGATGGATTGCCAGATGAATGATGGTTACCTCGGAACCTATGTAAAGAAAGACCGATGGAAGTCAGAGTTTGCACATGGCTGGGATGTCTGGGTCCACAAATACGTACTGATCGGCCTGCTGAGTTACTATCGTACCACCGGGGATGCACGCGCCTTGGAAACCTGTCGTCGTATCGGGGATTTGCTTATCGAAACCTTCGGAGACGACAAAAGAGACATTGCCGGTAGCGGAACGCATACGGGTATGTCCTCGACGTCTGTGCTGGAACCGATGAGCCTCCTGTACCAGTACACCGGGGAGGCAAAGTATCGTGCGTTTTGCGACTATGTCATACGCAGGGCCGATGCCGGCCCCAAGCTCATGACCAATATAGAAAGAACACGATCCGTGACCGACGTGGGCAACGCCAAAGGTTACGAGATGTTGAGCACCTATGTCGGTTTGGTGGAACACTGGCGCGGCACAGGCTTCAATCGCGGCCTCAATGCAGTGAAACTGGTCTGGGAAAGTATCGCCAACGACCATCTGTTCATAACCGGCGCCCCGGCCTCGAATCCCCATTTCCGCCGCGAACCTATTCCTACATCCAGCAAGTGCGTCGAGACATGCGACCAGGTCACGTGGATTCAACTGAACTGGCAGCTCTTGCGCGCCACGGGCGATAGCCGTTATGCGACCATGCTCCACCGTCACCTCTACAACCATATGCTCGCCGCCCAGCATCCCGACGGCATCAAGTGGTGTTACTATAATCACATGGAGGGCACACACTATCCGCCGCCGGAGAACGACTGGTGGACGTTTGGTTATTCCGCCGCCATGCACTGCTGCGGCTCAAACGGGCCCCGGGCCATTGCCCTTATCCCCGCCTTCGCATACATGACCGGCAAAGACAAGCTGGCTATCAACCTGTATGAAACCTCCACCTTCAGGGCAAGCATAAACGGAACCCCTGTCGTCGTTCGTCAGCAAGCCAATTACCCATGGGATGGACATATCGTCATAGAACTTGCAGTTGAACAACCAGTAGAGTTTGACCTGCAACTGCTTATCCCCAGCTTCGCTCAATCGGCAACCATCCATGTCTCCGGCTCAAAACAGAACCTACCCATTGAAGCGGGGAAATATGCAACGGTTCATCGGAGATGGTCAGGTAAAACAAAAGTCATCCTCAATCTTCCCATGCCCATGGTGGCGCACCAACGACATGGCAGGGTAGCCCTCTCACGAGGACCGATTGTCCTGGCCCTGGAAGAAATCCACGGAGGATCCGCGACATTCCAGGAGGTTATACCGGACTTATCGTCTATGCACCAGGCCTCATGGGAAAAACCCGATGTGGTATATGAAACAACATACCAACGTACCCGGGCCACAGAACGACACCGAGTTACTCTCAAAGGAAAGAAAACGAATGTCAAAAACAGAGACTCTTCCAGCAAATTGACACTTGTCTATAGACCTTACTGTGAAGCCGGCATATCCCCCTGGCAAACCTTTAGTATTTGGTTGCCGATGTTGGATCACGATGATGTTGATAACAAAGAGACCACGTATGAGCCAACATGGGAATCCCTGGCAAAGAAGGAAGCAACACCGCAGTGGTATGAAGATGCCGTGTTGGGATTCTATTTTCACTGGGGAGCGTACTCCGTGCCCGCGATAGGCTGCTGGGGTCCGCATGCCATGTATAAAGAGGGAAGCTGGGAATACGAGCGAGTCAAAAAACTCTACGGAATCCCGGGCACAGAATTTGGATACAAGGATTTCATTCCGTTATGGAAGGCGGAGAAATGGGATCCTGATGAGTGGGCCAGGCTGTTTAGGGAAGCGGGTGCGGATTTCTCCGGCCCCTGCGCCGAACACCACGATGGCTTTGCCCTGTGGGACACGGAGTATGATGAGTGGAATTCCGTCGCTATGGGGCCCGGCATCGACATCGTGGAAAAGACAATGGACGCCGTCAGAAGGCAGGGGATGAAGACCGTCGTAACAGTCCACTATTGGCGCACGTATGTATTCTTTAATTACGGCAGAGTGCTGTGCCCTGAGGGAGTCGATGTCAGAAATCCAGCTTATGCAGGATTGTATGGCCCTGACCACGAAATCGACAAGATGTTTCCTACGGATTACCCCGGCGAAGACTGGCCCGAATCATACTGGCGAGAACGCGTTAACAAGACAAAAGAGATAATTGATAAATTCCGGCCGGACTCGATATGGTTTGAAAATATGGATCAAGGCCAGCCGCCCGACCCACTAAAACGGGAAATGCTTGCTCATTACTTCAATGCCGCTGAAGCATGGGGCAAGGAAGTGGTGTTGACCCACAAAAAAAAACAACTGCCGGATTCATGTTCCCCTCTGGATCTCGAGGTGCACGTGCTGGATGAACCGAGACGGCAGAAATGGCAGACCGATATCCAACTGGGAGACAGCTGGGCCTATACACCCGATGTCGGCTGTAAGGACGTCGACGAGATAGTCGACCTGATCGTGAACAATGTGAGTAAGAACGGATTGACGCTTTTCAGTATCGCCCCCAGGGGCGACGGAACCCTTCCGCAGGAACAGGTCAAGGCACTAAAAGAATTGGGCCAATGGATGGCCATCAACAAACCCGCACTCTATGCTACGGTGCCTGCTTCTTTCGTGACGACTGGAACGCATGACTGGAAGTCCGGTTCCATGAGATTTCTAAGGAAGCAAGACTCTCTCTATGCGATTGACCTTGAGGAGCCAAGTGCCCCCGTGGTCATCAAGGATGTACAGCCTGTTCCAAGTTCGGAGATAACAATGCTCGGCAGTAGCAAGAAGCTACGCTGGCATGTGGAAGCAAATAGCCTGGTGATTGAGGAATTACCCGACCCACTGCCGTGCGACTATGCCTGGAGCTTCAAGATAAAGATTGCAGAGTGAGCACTGAACGAAGGAATTACTTCCTAATGGCAGCTGTTAACCGTGTAAATGGGAAATCCCAGATCAGTGGCAGTTCAGAAAGGGACACAGCATGAAACGATTACTCACCACCGCAATGTTCGTTGCTTTGACAGGCGCACTGTCTGCGGGCGAACGGGATGTCGTCAAACCGCTTATCGAGGACAAGTTGATCTCGGTAAGGCTCACTCAGCAGGAAATGACGGGCGGCGAAATCGACCGACGTATCATGGACTTGATTTACAAGAACTACATGGTTGTCAACCTAGACCGGGACTGGCTGGACAAGTTCAGGAACCGCACTGCCCGGGGTGATACACGCAATGTGTACTACGGCATCGGCAAGGTCTTGGATGCCGGCAGCCTGTTTGCCCAATATACCGGCGACCCGGAAGTTGCCCGGCGAACGCAGTACATCATCGACGAACTGGTAAAGTCCCGCGACGCCGACGGGTACGTCGGGTTCTGGAACGTCGAGCCGGAGAATCGCCAGAACCACATCAGCTGGATTCTCCACGAGCAGGAATACATCAACCTGGCGCTGGTTCGGAACTACCGCACCACGGGCAATCCCCAGTCGCTGGCTCACGCGAAGATCATGGGCGATTACATCCTCAAGACGTTTCCCACGCCCCAGAATCCGTGCTACGACCCGGGCAAGATCTGCACGGCGGGCTTGCCGGAAGGGATGCTGGAATTGTACCGCGTGACGGGCGACAAGCGTTACCTCGACTTCGCCGCCGACGTGCCCCACGGAAACCACCACAGCGAGGTCCAACTCGCGTCGCTGCGCACCTGGGAGCAGGATTTCAGTCGCCGCCCCCGACACGTGTACGTCATGCTCGCTCGCTGCTACGCCCAGACCGAATTGTACCGCCTCACCGGTGAGGAAGGCCTCCTCCACATGAGCCAGTTCATGCGCAACGAGCTACTCAAGAAAGGCGACGGCGCCCTGCTGGTTACCGGTTCAACCTCGGAAAAAGAGCATTTCACGTACAATCAACAAGGAGCGGGGTTTATCGCAGAATCCTGCGTTACTGCCTATTTTCTCCGCTGGATCGACAGCATCATGCGATTGGAAGGCGATATGCGGTATGGGGATATTATGGAACGGACGATTTACAACGCCCTGTTCGGGGCGCAGTCCCCGGACGGTCGCCATATTTGCTACTTCACGCCGTTTACCGGCAAGAGGAAGTTTCAAGTCCGCGATACTTTCTGCTGCAACGGCAACTTCCGACGCGCCGTTGCCGAACTGCCCCAGAAGGTGTACTACCGCACTCAGGACGGCGGTATCGCGCTGAACCTGTTCACCAGCTCTGACAAGAAATTCAATGTCAACGGCAAGACCGTTGAAATCAAAGAGGAAACCAAGTATCCGAACTCCGGCGAAGTCAAACTGACGTTTACGTGTTCCGAACCGGTGGAGTTCGCGTTCCGATTCCGCACTCCGCGCTGGGCAGAAAGGATTGAGTGTGCAGTGTCCGATGTGCCATGCGCCCTGACTAAGTCGCAACTCGGCTACGCAGAAATCAAACGGCTTTGGAAATCTGGCGACATTCTAACAGTCTCAATGCCGATAAACTGGCGTTTCGTTCGTGGTCGGATGATTCAGGAAGGCCGCGTTGCCCTGATGCGGGGACCGATTCTGTTTACGTTCAGCAAGAAACTGAACGCGGAAGTACTCAAAAAATGCCCGGAACCCCGTGATCTGATTCTCGATCCGACCAGTATCGGCAACCCGATCTTGGACGATTCCGTCCGTCCCAACGGACAGAAGGTTGTCGTTAAAGCCTGGACGAATCCCGAACGTACGGGTGCCCCGGTCGATGTCGTTCTGACAGAGTTCGTCGATCCGAACGGTATCGAAGTGTATTTCAAGATTCCGAATCTCAACGACACGAAATCGATTCGTATCGTGGACGACGAATTACTCTCGGAACCGCGTCAGTCGGCCAACGGGGAGATTGCTATGGTGTCGTACGGTCCGAAAGGCGACAGATACCTCTTGCTTGACGAACGCATCATTGCACGTACTGACAATGCGGAACTGACACTCGGCAACGTTCGAAAGCACCCGGGCAATCCACTTTTCGAAGAGGACAAGCCCTGGGAGAAGCGTTTCGATAATCTTTACGCCAATGTGATCTACGATGAACAGGAAAAACTCTACAAGTGCTGGTACAGCCCCTTTATCATCGACACCTCGCCCAAGGGCATGACCGTTGCCGAGCGCCGGCAAATCAACTATGATGAGCCGGACAACAGGGAGATGGCCATCTGCTATGCAACCTCCCGGGACGGCATCCAGTGGAAGAAACCGGAAATGGGTCTGGTGGAATTTGAGGGAAGCAAAGCCAACAATATTCTGTGGCGCGGCAGCGCCGGCGCAGGTGGAGAGCACTGGCAAGGGCCTCATGGCACGGGCATCTTCAAGGACCTGCGCGACCCTGATCCCCAACGTCGCTACAAGGCAATCCTAAAGGTGGAGATCCTTTCAATCGCCTTTTCACCCGACGGTATCCACTGGAGCGAAGCCCTGACCCGTCCCGAGGCGGATAGTGAGGGTGACACCCACAACAACGCCTTTTGGGCCCCGACCTTGGGCAAATATGTGGGGATCACGCGCGAGTGGGCCGCGCCCTTCGGACGACAGGTGGCACGCACCTCCAGTGAGGACTTTATCAACTGGCAACAATGCGAGATCGTCCTGGAGGGCACGAACCCGCGTTACCAGACCTATGCCATGCCGGTCTTCTTTCACGGCGGTATCTATCTGGGTCTGGTCGCGATTCACGATCAGGAAAAGGACCGCGTCTGGACGGAACTGACCTGGAGTCCGGATACCTACCAATGGCATCGTGTGCTACCGGGCATCCCCCTCATTCCCAATGCCCCGGGGCAGGAGGGGGACTATGACTGGGGCTGTGTGTATGCGGCGGCCTGTCCCGTGTTCCTGGAAGATGAGATTCGTCTGTATTACGGCGGCAGTGATGGTCATCACTCAAGTTGGCGTAATGGTTTCTTCTGCCTGGCGACACTGCGCCCGGACGGCTTTGCCGGGTACAAACCAACCGAATCCTACAAACCGGCAAGTATCATGACAACACCCATCGCTCACCATCAGGGGACATTACGACTGTCAGCAGATGTTGGACCCAAGGGATATGTCAAAGTCAGGATTTTAGACAAGCGTCATAAGCTCCTCGCTGAAAGTGAGCCCTTGAAGGACAGATTTACCGATAAGAAGGTAGAATGGCTGGATGGATTTACCATGGATAAGCTCGGCCGGAACCCACTACAAATGGAATTTGAGTTCCAAGATGCGACCGTCTATTCATTTAGCTTTCAGTATTCATTGTAGTCCAGGCCGGTTCTTTCAGCCCATTGGATCCAGGCTGTTGCCATCCTTTCGACCCGATTGGCTTGGGTGCGGGCAAGGTCAAGCACTTCCGTACGGTCTTTCGATAGATCAAACAAATGCCAGTTCTTCAGAACCAATGGATCTCCCGTCCCGACCAGTTTCCAATCTCCTTCTCGCACGGCTTTATTGCCAATGTGTTCCCAGAACAATTGTGGATGTGGTTCCCGTACTTTTCCCTGAAACAATCCGACCAGGCTTCTTCCTTCGGGTGGGATAATGGAGCGCCCGTTCAACGTATCGGGATAGTCAATACCAGCTAAGTCACAAAATGTTGGCATTACGTCTATGATATGCCCCGAAGCTCGATTGATACTGTTCGGCTCAATGTGCCCGGGCCATTTGGCGATGAAGGGTGTGCAGATCCCACCTTCATAGGTATAACGCTTGAATTTACGGAAAGGCGTGTCACCGGCATTAGCCCACTCCAGGTCGTAGGTACGGTAGGAGTCCATGGGCCCGGGTGGTATATCGGGAGTCTGGTTGTTAATCTCGGCGCAGGCGCCGTTGTCCGAAAGGAAAATGACGAGTGTGTTTTCTTCCTTCCCAATCTCTTTAAGCTTCTTCAACACACGGCCGATGTTCCAGTCCATGTTATCAACCATGGCAGCATACACTGCCATTTCCAGGTCACGGCCATATTGGTCCTTTTCCAGGTGCCAGGGCTTTGCAGCCGGATCCCGCGGCGAAAGTGACCAGCTATCGTCCACCAGTCCCAGTTCCTTCTGGCGTTCCCAGCGATCCTGGCGGAGTTTGTCCCAACCTTTCAGGTATTTATGGTGGTATTTCTTTATATCCTTCGGCCGGGCTTGCAGAGGATGGTGTGGAGTTGTGTAGGAAACATAGAGGAAGAAAGGGCGATCCTCATCAGCATACTCGTCCAGGTATTCCAGGGCATATTCTGTAAAGGCATCCGAAGCATACCAGTTCGGATCCTCGGGCGTGTAGGGCTGGTAGACCTTTCCATCAATGGCGAAGGGGCGCACCTCTCCGTAGTCTTTAGCGGGCTCAGGCTCACCGGGACGACGGTTGCCCGGGTTGAAAAAATTGCAGGAACCGCTGGTCAATCCGTAGAAACGGTCAAAGCCCCGCTGCGAGGGTAGCTTTTTCATACCATGCCACTTCCCGGTCATCAGGGTACGGTAACCGGCCAACCGAAATACTTCCGCCAGCGTTACCGAGTTGGGCGTGATCGCTTGTTGGGGATAGAGACCGGACATCAGCGATTGCCGGGTCGGAACACAGCGGGCGCAATTGTAGAATTGCGTGAATCGCATGCCTTCTGCCGCCAGCGAATCAATATTGGGCGTACCAATTTCTCCGCCATAACAACCAGCGTCACTGAATCCCATGTCGTCGGCCATGAATAGCACGATGTTGGGTCGGCTGGCTGCACAAACCGAATGGATAAGGAACAAATATAGGATCCCAAAAAAGTATTTCATCAGAAGGTTCTCCCGGAATCATTGGGCTAAAAGTGGCCTGGAGGGCCTTAATAAGCAATATATTACAAAACTTCACTTAAAGTGTCACGCCTTATATGGGAAATACGGGTTTAAACATAAATTCTGTTCCACAAACCTGACCAAACGTGTCATTCTGTTAATAATCCGGTGCTGCATTAATTTCGGTTATTCGTTCAATTTCGTCTTCTATGTTAATTAGTTCCATTGCTTTTTTAATATCAATATAATTGTTCAAATCACGCAGTGCAATGACTGAATAGTCGTTCTCCTTGAGATACTTTAGAAGATTTAAAAAGTGAGCCTTTGATGTATTGACGCGATACTGTTCCGTATCGGATACACCATGCAAAGTAAGAACCACAATATGGCCATCGCGCGCCTTACTAAGAAATTCACTCAGCTTATTCAGATTGTTACTATGCACACAGTAGCTAGTGCTTTGTCACACCAAAAGATTAGGGTAGAGGCTCTTTAGCTTGACTTGCGCCTTTTCGATATTAAATTGCCAGTCAACGCCTCGCTGGGCTTTATTGCAGGCTTGTG
>JAFCGF010000056.1 GCA_017608295.1 Candidatus Woesearchaeota archaeon | reverse complement strand
AGGATTATCGTTTAAAACCATTGTTGTCCTCCGGCTTGATTTTGTTTGTCATCGATGTTGCCATTAAGAACAATGTTGATATAATTATAGAAAGTTCCTTAACTGACAAAATAAAAATGTTCATACGATTCGGATTTCGAAAGTTCAGGTTTGGTGATAGTTATGACCAGATTTATAAAATCCCAAAGGTACTTTGCTACTATAATTTTGCTTCTAAACTCTATGGCTATTTTAATAAACAAGATGCTTTAATTAATCACGAACTGAGTAATTACAACAGGAAAATTTTTGAATTAACGGGGGATGCAAAACTCAGGAATGCTTACAAGATTTTGATTGAACGGAATTTGGATAAGCCTGATATCGAGAAAACATTTAACTCAGATTATTCCGATATTAATGTGTTAACCAGGTCATCATATAATTTAACTCAAAATAAAATCTAAGATGAATTCCAACACGGCACAATTTGTTCTGAAAAAAGGATTTATTGCATTTATTAACACTATCGTTTTTGATTTTTCTATGTTTATTCAATTGATCTTGTTTTATGTGGTATGCCTTTCTTTGGGGGTTCTGTTTCTGATTTTGGATAAGATCTTCCGGACAAATAAACTGACAAATTCTTTGGCTGCTTTTTTTGAATATGTAGCAAACTTATAAATGGATCATGGGGACTGTTCAGGTAATACTAATAATTATTTCAGGTGTTTTCGTTTTATTTTTAAGCTGGAGAATTTATTTTTTGAGGGACCCCAAAAGAAATATACCGGAAGGGAATGTTATAGTGGCCCCGGCAGATGGGACCATACTTTACATTAAAAAAATTTCCCGGGGCGAGATCCCGATTGCTTTGAAAAAGCATAACATCATACTTTTAACCGAAATAACCGGCATCAGTGAATACAAAAATATAGGTGGTTTCTTGATTGGAATTTTTATGAGTCCACTGTCTGTTCATAGAAACCGCATTCCTGTTTCCGGTGAAATTGTGTTTAAAAAATACCAACCGGCACCTTTCAATCTGTCAATGGTAAAAGCTGCCACAGACATTTTATTAAAAAGGAATCCATTTAACGATTATGAATTTTATCAGACCAATGAACGACTTACAATTGGGATAAAAACTAAATGGGGAATTATTTCGGTAACTCAAATTGCCGACAAATGGATCAGGAAAATTGTATCGTGGATAGAAATTGGCGAGGAAGTTACCCAAGGCCAGCAATTTGGCATGATACGTTTTGGTTCTCAATGCGATATTTTTATTCCTGATAGTTTTGATATTCAATTAAAAATTAAACCCGGCGATTACATGTATGCCGGGGAAAATATATTGGCCACCTATTCAATCTGATTTATAAAACTAAACGAAACTACTTACAACATGGTAGAGATTATTGAAGTACAAAGTAAAAAAGACCTAGAGCAGTTTATTGACTTTCCGCATACTTTGTACAAAGGGGATAAAGATTATGTACCTGATTTATATGTTTCACAAAAGGAAATCTTTAATAAAAAGAAATATCCCTTTTTCAAACATTCGAAAGCCGAGTTTTTCTTGGCAATAGAAAACCACAAAGTTGTCGGAAGGATCGTAGCCATACGAAATAACAACTACATAAAGTTTTCAGGTAAGAACATCGGATTTTTTGGTTTTTTTGAATCGATAAACGGTTATCATGTTGCTGAGTCCCTTTTTAACAAGACAACGGAATGGATAAGGGAAGAAGGTCTGGAAGCTGTTATTGGTCCCGAAAATTATACTGTAAACGATTCCTGCGGAATTCTTATTGAAGGTTTTAATTTACCCCCTGTTGTTGGAATGCCATACAATAAACAGTATTACCCTGATTTTTTCGAACGGTATGGTTTTGTTAAGAAGATCGATATGGTTGCATACCATTTTCCTTCAAATAAAACTCCTGAAAACCTAAAACGGCATGAAAGTATTGCTGAAGAAATGACAAAAAAATCAGTCATAAAAATCCGGCCATTTGACATGAAAAATATCGAATTAGAAATTAAAAATTTCCACAAAGTCTATAATTCAGCTTTTGAAAAAAACTGGGGATTTGTGCCGTTAACTTATGAAGAATTCAGGTGCTTGGCTAATAACCTGAAAAAAATAGCTGATTCGGAAATGGTTTTATTTGCTGAACATAAAAGAGAAATTATTGGATTTGTTTGTACGCTTCCTGATATAAACCAGATCATGATAAAGATCAAGAAAGGCAGGCTGTTTCCCTTTGGGTTACTTAAGTTATTGTATTACAAAAACAGGATAAACGGATGCAGGATATCGGTTATGGGGATTGTTGAAAAGTACAGAAAAATGGGGATCGGGGCCTTATTATATGCTCAAGTTTTTGAAATGACCAGAAGAAAAAACATCACCTGGGCAGAGGCTTCTTACGTTATGGAGGACAATAAAATTATGAACAGCAATATGAAAAGTATCGGCGGACGAATTTATAAAAAATACAGAATTTATGAACTGGTTTTGTGAATGACTAATTAAGTTTACATGTCATTTCGATGAACTCAGCTTAAAGAGAAAAAAGAAAACATCTTGAAAAGTGGATTTACGAACACCTCTGCAGACACCTAAAGTATAAAAAGCTATTGTATGATGCTGATTTACAATAGCTTTCCGGTCATTTTTGTTGACCCACTAGGATTCGAACCTAGACCGAGAGAACCAAAATCTCTTGTGCTACCTTTACACCATGGGTCAATTCGAATTACGAATTATGAATTACGAATTACGAATTACGAATTATAAATGAAGAATCCAGCATCAGTTATCGCAAATCGAATTCGCGGGCAAAGATAAAAAAAACTAACTAATTTTTGTACTTTCGTTGCCTCAATCGTACATTCTCAATCGGTATTATGAATAACTACAAAACCTTAAACCGGATCTTCGGGTGGAGTGTGTTTCTGATCGCGGCTGTTGTCTACCTGATGACCATCGAACCTACTGCCAGCTGGTGGGACTGCGGCGAATATATTGCCACGGCATACAAATTACAGGTAGGGCATCCCCCGGGAGCGCCTACTTTCCAGCTGCTTGGCCGCTTTTTCACTCTCTTCGCATTCGGGGATACCTCCAACGTGGCATTGATGATCAATATCATGTCTGCATTGTGCAGCAGCTTCACCATCCTGTTCCTTTTCTGGTCCATTTCGATGCTGACGAAGAAGATGGTTGCTCCTGCCGGTGAGATGACAGAGGGTAAGATGTATACGATCTTTGCCGCTTCATTTATCGGTTCCCTGGCTTATACCTTCAGCGATACCTTTTGGTTTTCAACTGTGGAAGGTGAGGTGTACGCGATGTCATCGTTCATGACCGCCATGGCTTTCTGGATCATCCTGAAATGGGAAGAGCAGGCTGATGAGAAGCATTCATACCGGTGGCTGATCCTGCTGGCATTCACCATCGGACTCTCCGTAGGTGTGCATATGTTGAACCTGCTGGCGATCCCGGCTATTTCATTCGTATACTACTTCAAGAAATTCAAGCCTACCCGCTGGGGCATGGTTTTTACATTCATTATCTCCATATTTATCCTGGCATTCATTATGTTCATCATCGTCCCCTGGGTGGTGGAACTCTCTGCCAAATTTGAGCTGCTCTTTGTCAATGGATTTGGGCTCCCGTTCAACACCGGCACCATCTTTTATTTCCTGCTGCTGATTGGCTTGCTCGCATGGGGACTCTGGTATACAAAGCGGAAACAGAAGGCTGTGCTGAATACGATCATTCTGGGCCTGACCTTTATCCTGATCGGGTACTCTTCGTTTGTGATGCTGATCATCCGTGCAAACGCCGACACCCCGATCAATGAAAATGCGCCGAAAGACGCGATCAGTATGCTCTCTTACCTGAACCGGGAACAATACGGGGACTGGCCGATCGCGTACGGACAATACTGGAATGCCCCCATCGTGGATTATGATAATGGCAATCCGGTTTACCGCCGGGATGATGAGGCAGGAAAATACATTGTTATCGATGACCGGAAAGGAACCATCCCTGTTTTTGACGAACGTTTCACCACCCTCTTTCCCCGGATGTGGAGCAGAGCCCGGAAAGGACATGAAGCTTTCTACAAGAACTGGGCAGGAGAGGGAGTTCCCATTTCCGTTACAGGTCCCGACGGGAAAGCAAAAACCATTAATAAACCAACTTTCGGAGAGAACCTGAAGTATTTCTTCAGCTACCAGATCGGACATATGTATATCCGCTATTTCATGTGGAATTTTGCAGGGAGGCAGAATGATATTCAGGGGTTTGGTGGTCCTGCCAAGGGGAACTGGATCTCCGGTATTCCCTTCATCGATAAGATGCGTCTCGGGCATCCGCAGACCGATCTGCCCGACAACATGCAGAGCCGGGCTCACAACACCTATTTCTTCCTCCCGTTGATCCTCGGCTTGATCGGCCTTTTCTTCCACATGAAGAAAGATTATAAGGATACCATTGTGGTAGCTTCTCTGTTCCTCATGACCGGCCTGGCGATTTTAGTATACCTGAACCAGCAACCTTACGAACCCAGGGAACGGGACTATGCCTATGCGGCATCATTCTATGCCTTTGCCATCTGGATCGGGATCGGCGTGATCCAGCTGATCGAGTGGCTGAAGAAGAGAGTGAATGAGCGGATCTCCATCGGCGTTGTCTTTGCCGTGACCCTGATCCTTGTCCCCGGATTGCTGGCTCAGCAAAACTGGGATGACCACGACCGTTCGGGAAAATATGCCTGCCGGGATTTTGCAGCCAACTATCTCAATTCGTGTGCGCCCCAGGCGATCCTTTTTACCAACGGAGACAACGATACATTTCCTCTGTGGTATGACCAGGAGGTGGAAGGGATCCGGACCGATGTCCGGGTGGTCAACCTGATGCTCGCATCCGGATCGTGGTACATCGATCAAATGTATAAGAAGATGTATGACTCGGAGCCCATCCCGTTCACTCTTCCGAAAAAAGATTTCCGGCCGGGAACAAACGATATCATTCCTTATTATAATGTAGGATTCAACGATTATGTGGAGTTGAAAGACCTGATCAACTGGATCAAGAGCACCAGCCAGAAGACTTACCTGAGCTTGCAGAGCGGGCAGCGGATCAAATTTTTCCCGGCCAAAAAGATCAAGCTGACGGTGAACAAAGAGAACTGTATCAAATATGGTATTGTTCCGCCTGAACTGGCCGACAGCATTGTGGATACCATCTACTGGACGATCCGTTCCAACCAGCTCTATAAAAATGACCTGATGTTGCTGGATCTGATCTCCTCAACCAACTTTACAAGGCCGCTCTATTTTGCCGCTCCGTCAAGCGTGAATCATGTATTCAATATGGATTCGATGTGCTATGTAACAGGGTTTGTCTATAAGTTCATGCCTGTGAAAGCCTATCAGGATGAACACATTCGCGGACTTGGTACGGTTGACCCGATCGCATCAGCAGATGCCCTGCTGAATAAATTTGCCTGGGGCAATCTGAACGATCCTCATGTCTATATCGATCCCGAAAGCCTCAACAACTCCATCCGGCCAAAGACTAACCTGTTAAGAACTTCCAAGGCAATACTGGAGCTTGGCAGGGAGAAGGAAGCCGAAGCGTTGCTGGACACCTATATGGAGTATTTCCCTGAGTCGAAGTTCCCCTGGGACCTCTACATGATTCCTTACGCGGAGATCTATTACCAGTTAGGAGCTACTGCCAAGGCTGATTTCATCCTTGAGCGGCTGGCGGTAACTTATGGACAGGATCTCGACTTTTACAATGCTGTTCAGGGGCCGGGTCGAAGCTATTATGATCAGGATGTAAGGACTGCATTGAGTATACTTCGGGACCTGGGCCGGGTAGCCAGAATCAATGGTCAGCCGGAGCTGGGCGCGAAACTGGATTCGCTGTTCAATGAAAGAATGCAGTTCCAGGTTAACTAGATGTTTGATAATTTACACTTGACACTTAACACTTGACACTTGAACTTTATATAACCTGGAATCCTGATCCGGAAATTTTTAGAATTGGCAGTATCGCTGTCAGGTGGTATGGGGTGTTGTTTGCTCTCGGATTCGTTTTTGGATACATGATCCTTCAGCGGATGTTCAGGAAGGAGGGGGTGCCGTTGAAACTGCTGGATTCCCTCACCACGTATATGATCATCGGCACTTTGATAGGTGCTCGACTGGGACATTGCCTTTTTTATGAGCCGGAATATTATCTAAGCCATCCGCTTAAGATCTTCGCCATCTGGGAGGGTGGCCTTGCGAGTCACGGTGCGGCGATCGGGATCATCGGCGCCCTGATCATCTTTTCGATTGTCAAGAAACGCTCTTTCCTCTGGGTGATTGACCGGATTGTCATCGTGGTTGCATTGGTCGGCTTCCTGATCCGGATAGGGAACCTGATGAATTCGGAGATCTTCGGCCATGTAACGGACCTGCCCTGGGGTTTCCTGTTTCTACGTGCATCCAATCCACTTGAGGTTGTGGATCCACGACATCCAACCCAGATCTATGAGGGGTTATCCTACCTGTTGATATTCTTTTACCTGATCTGGTACTATTACCGGAAGAACGGGAAACCCGAACCCGGTTTTATTTTCGGTATGTTCCTGATCCTGATTTTCGGCATCCGGATCTTAATTGAATTCATCAAGGAACCCCAGGTTGGTTTCGAGGCAAACATGGCATTCAATATGGGACAGCTGCTGAGTATTCCCTTTGTGCTTGCCGGAATTTACCTGGTGGTGAGGGCGAAGCGAAAAGCGAAATAGCGAAATCAGGCAATCTTTATGGCAATATAATGGCAATCTCTATGGCAATCCATGGCAATATTATGGCAATATTATGGCAATCTCTATGGCAATTTCATAATTCTTTTCTCCAGTTCCCTGTAGTCATTCTCCAGTACAATCCCCGGGAAGTTCTTCGACATCTCCAGGGCATAGATCAGGTCGAAGGTTTTTTGAGGCATTGAGAAGTAGATCTTTTTTTCGAGCAGGTTTTTTGCCAGGTATTCCTGTTCTGTCTGACCCGGCGTAGGGATAAAGATAGCTCGCTTGCCCATGGCAGTCATATCCATGATGCTGGAATAGCCCGACCGGCAGATGACCACCAGCGCATTCTGTATATACTCTTTCAGGAGATCGGATTCAAGGTGTGAGAAAATCCGGATATGTTCATCAAACTGTCGCTCCTCCTGTTTCTCCGTGATCCCCCTGACGATTACTGTCTGAATATTTGTTTGCTGAAGCTGTCCGAGAAGCCGTTCTTCCAGGATTGTCCGTTGAGGTTCGGGTCCTGAAAGGAGAACCAGGATTTCAAAGGGTGGTATCTCTATAGCTTTCCGCTGATTCCGGGATTCGGTGAACCTCGACAGGGTGCCGATATAGTATGTATGGGGAGGCAAGAATTCGGGATGAGAGAGTTCTCCGGCCAGCCCGTTGTGACTTTCAAAATCAGGGATCCAGCATTCGTTATATTTATTGATCATCGCGTAGTTAAATTTCCGAATCAAGGGTGAAAGTATTTTCAGGTATGGAGGAACCATGATCTGCAACTGATGTGTCATGAAGATCGATGGGATCTCTGCAGACCATAATCCATACCTGTTGTCGGAAAAGATGATATCGATGTCGTACTCACTGATGATAGCCCGTAATTGCTGGTGCTCTTTCCGTACTCCCTTCAGCAGCTTGGGCACTTGAAGAAGCATCTTCAGTACCATCATGGATCGCTGTGGATAGATAACGTGTGTGCCGGGAAACCGGATAAATTCGAGACCGGGAAACTCTCTTTTCAGAAAAGCCATCGGGCGTTTGTCGGAGCCGATAACTACCCGGAATCCATGGGCGATGAAGTGTTTAATGACCGGCACACATCGGGTAGCATGTCCTATTCCCCAGTCGAGAGGACAAACCAGGATACTCATTCTCTTTTCCGGCGCTTCCATTTACACAAATATAGCGTATGAATCAGTGGTTTTAACAAAATTGTGAATAACTGTGTATTACTTTTTGCACCTGAACCCGATTAATGTCTAAAAACCGAAAAGATGTTATTGTATCAGATTGCACTGGTATTGATTCCCGGTATCGGGGATGTACTGGGAAAGAAGTTGATTACGCTGTGTGGTAGTGCTGAAGCCATTTTCCGTGAACCGAAACGAATTCTCCGGAAGGTTCAAGGGATAGGAGAGGTGTTGAGCCAGGCTGTGGGGAACAAAGAGATCCTGCACCGGGCAGAACAGGAGGTGGAATTTATCTCCCGGTACAGGATCACGCCTCTTTTCTTCCAGGATCCCGGCTATCCCCGGCGGTTGAGTCATTGCATCGATAGTCCGGTGATGTTATTTTACAAGGGGATAGCCGATTTGAATTCCGAGCGTGTCATTGGCGTTGTTGGGACCCGCAGCGCTACCAGGTATGGAAAAGGTATCTGCCGGGAACTGATAAAAGGGCTGGCTACACACGATCCACTGGTAGTTAGTGGGTTGGCTTACGGAATTGACAGTTGTGCACACCGTGCCGCACTTGATGCATCCCTGCCAACGGTCGCCGTGTTGGGACATGGCCTCGACCGGATCTATCCCTATGTAAATACCTCCCTGGCTGAAAAGATGCTCTCCTCTGGCGGGTTGCTGACAGAGTTTCTCAGCGGGACCAATCCCGACAGGGAGAATTTTCCCAAGCGGAACCGCATCATCGCCGGTTTGTGTGATGCCCTGATTGTGGTGGAGGCAGCTCGAAAAGGGGGAGCATTGATCACGGCCGACATTGCCAACTCCTATAACCGGGATGTTTTTGCCATCCCGGGGCGGATTGGAGATAATTACTCGGAAGGAGCCAACTACCTGATCCGGATTAACCAGGCACACCTCCTTCAGTCATACCAGAATGTAGAGTATATCATGGGATGGAGAAAACCGGATCGGAAACCGGATCGACAGCGTAAGATCTTCATAGAATTAACATCTGAGGAAGAATTGGTGGTCGAATACATGGAGAAGGAGAAGCAGTCTGGTATTGATGAGATCATGTTGCATACAGGACTTACTCCCGGAAAAGTTTCGGCAGCAGTGCTGAACCTGGAGTTTGAGGGGATTTTAAAAGGGCTGCCGGGGAAGATATATCAATTGGTGTAAGATGTAAGATATAGGATATAAGATATAAGTTACAAGCAAGCGTAAAGAAATAGCCGATTAGAATTTAAAATGCTATTTTTAATGATTAACTTTGCTAAAAGAAAATTTTTTAACAATGAGTATTAATACAAAACATAAAATAATAAACGGTGATAGTAGACAAATGACTGAACTTGAAGACAAATCAGTTGATTTAGTTATTACTTCACCACCATATTGGCAATTAAAAGATTACGGGACAGAAAACCAAATTGGATTTAATGACAGTTATGAAGAGTATATTAACAACTTAAATCTTGTTTGGAAAGAAAGTTACAGAGTTCTTAATAATGGATGTCGGTTGTGTGTCAATATTGGAGACCAATTTGCGAGAGCGGTATATTATGGAAGATATAAGGTGATACCAATTAGAACAGAAATAATAAAATTTTGCGAAGCAATTGGTTTTGATTATATGGGTGCTATTATTTGGCAAAAAAAAACTACATCTAATACAACCGGTGGAGCGTCTTTGATGGGAAGTTATCCAAATCCACGAAATGGAATTCTGTCAATTGATTATGAATTTATTTTAATTTTTAAAAAACTTGGAATACCTGTAAAACCAAATAAGGAATTCAAAGAGCAATCAAAAATGACCAAGGAAGAATGGAAAACCTATTTCTCTGGTCATTGGAATTTTGGCGGAGCAAAACAGGATGGACATATCGCGATGTTTCCGGAAGAATTACCAAGAAGACTAATAAAGATGTTTTCTTTTGTGGGTGATACTGTTCTTGACCCTTTTTTAGGAAGTGGAACGACATCACTTGCAGCACGAAATTTGAACAGGAATTCTGTAGGATATGAAATGAACCAAGATTTCATCCCTTTTATCGAAAGAAAATTAGAAATAAATCAGAGTGATATTTTTAATTCAGATTATAATTTCATAATTCAAAATCTTGAACAAGCAGAGTTTAAAAATGAGATTAAAAAATTACCATATATTTTTAGAGACTTTCATTCTTTTGATAAAAAAACAGATCCAAAAAAATTACAATTTGGTTCTAAAATTGACCAAAATGGTTCAACCCAACGAGAAGAATACTATTCTGTAAAGGAAATAATTAGCCCGGAATTAATTAGATTAAATAATGACCTTATAGTTAGGTTAATTGGAGTTAAAGAAAACAAAGAAGCAAACGGAAAAGCAATCGAATTCTTGCGGCTTAAAACAAAAGGTCAAAAAGTTTTCCTAAAATTTGATGAAACTAAACATGATGAAAGTAATCATTTAATGGTCTATATGTATTTAAAAAATAAAACTTTTCTTAACGCCCATTTAATAAAAAATGGTTTAGCAAATGTGGACTTGACTTATAATTTTAAAAATAAAGATAGATTTGTAAATTATTCTAAAGAAGCTTAGTTATGAATGATGAACAACAAAGTATATGGGACTATTTAAACCAAAACGCCATTGGGTATGAAAGCAGAAAATCATCTTCAGAAATAAGAGATGCTTTAAATTTAGAGAGTGGTGGCCCAACAAATGAACACGTTAGAGGTTTAATCCGTGATATGATTTTTAATCATGGTTGTTTAATTGGCAGTTTAATGTTTAGAAAGGGATATTGGATTATTGTAAATGAACATGAATTAGATATGGTAATTAACCATTTAAACAGTCGAGCAGATGGAGTAAGAGAACGAGCTAATGCTTTACAACAAAACTGGGATAATAGAGATGAGTAAAAAAATAATTAAGAAATATGCAAAGCCTTTTGGCAAAAAGGAAAAAGTTTTAAACTATACAAGTAATACCTATCAACTTACAAGGCCAAATAAAGTTGATGCGGTTATGGCATTGATTAGAGAATGTCAACCCAAAGCATTAGAAGAATGGGAAGAATTTTACTTTGAGAAAGCCTATACAAAGAAAAAGGATAAAATAAGAATTACCAGAGAAACATTAGACGAACTTGGAGAGAGGTTATATGCAAAAATAACTGAAGTAGTAATTCCTGAATGGACTGCCGCATTTGAAGACTTAACAATACAAGACTGTAAAGATTATATTTACGAAGTGACTATTGTTCGTACATATGATGGCTTTTTACTTGAGAAGTCTGTTAT
>JAFCGF010000020.1 GCA_017608295.1 Candidatus Woesearchaeota archaeon | reverse complement strand
AGTTATCTCCCGTCTCAACCCCATTAATCAACTGTTCTTTTATTTATTATTTTTGTTAAGTGATGTACTTTCTTAACTGAAATACTGGTATACTTTTCAATTGAAATCTACACAAGAGAAAATGCAAAAACTTATGAAAAGTTTTAGTGATTTTGGATTACCGAAGACACCCCTATCCGTCACCATGTTCCTTTGGATATTTGAGAAACAGGAAAAAAGACCAATTAATAATGCAATTCTAGTAGAATTATTTGTTGAAAATCTACTTGAAAAAACTAATATTGAAAATATCTATAGTGAAACGTTCAGTTTCAAAAACAAACAACGTTTGTTATCGTTTGTTTCAAAATTCATGAAAGATAACGGTGACGAAGACTTGAGTTATTCTATTGACTATGTTGAACTTTTAAATTTTTTTAAGGAATATTTAAAAATTCGATTTCCAGGTCAGCCGCAAAAAGTTTTAGATGATCTTATAAAAAGAGGCATTCTATGTTATGAAGATGATAATCTTATTAGATTTAAATTTGCTTTTTTCTTTCATTACTTTTTATCACTTCATTTTGAATACGATAGTAACTTTAAAGATTTCGTATTTACAGACAACAACTTTTTAAATTACACAGAAGAAATTAACTATCATAGCGGTTTAAAGCAAGATGATTTATCAGTATTGCTATTTACTCAGGAAAAATTGGAACTTGCTTTTGGTGAATTTAATCTTGACATTCGAGATAAATTTAATAAGGTAGATGATGTCCTTGAATCCAAGAAAAAAAATGAAACAATAACGTTTCAAGTTGATGAAACTCAAGCCAGAAATAAGTTATCTGAAAGACAAATGGATGATATGTACGATGACACTTTATCAAATATTCCAGTTCAAAGAACAATCCCTAAAAAGGTTTCATCAAATATTGATATAAGAAAAAATCTTGACAAGATTTTAAAACTATCCTCAACAGTCTTGAAGAACAGTGAAGATGTGGATGATTTTGAAGCTAAGAAAAAGGCTTACGCAAATACATTGGTTAGTTCTATATCATTTCTAATGCAGTATAGAGACTCTCTGATTCTATACTATCTAAAATACAAAACTCAGCCCGAACATTTTCCTAAGAACATTAACTTTAATTTATTCATTAAAGTTTTGCCATTAATTCATCAAATCGTGATTTATAATTGGCTGGGTAGTAAAAAATTAATCCCTGTTATAGTTAATAAAATGGAGAAGGACAAACTAACTTTAAATATATCAGAATTTGAAAAATACCTTTCTGTATTCATTTATGGTGATGTAAGGGGAGCTAACTATCCCGAAATAATTAAGGACTTTGTTAAGAGCACGAAGTTTAATTATCTGAAGGACATGAGTTTTCTAAAAATAATGTCATTTTATCATCTAAGAAAGAACGGAAAAGAATTGGATGATTTTTATCTGAAATTGATGTCAGAAATTAAAGAAGGATTGGGACACATTAACAAAACAAAAAAATCACAGTTCATGAAGCAAATTAAAGACAATAAAGAAAAAAATTAAACGTGTAGGAGGCAACACGCGTTATAGTGCATACCCTGCGAGACACGCACTATACCGCAACCGTTGTATTTAGTTTTGTTTAATGTATTTAACTCACATCAACATGAAAAAAGCATCTACAGTAATTCTCCTTCTTTGCCTCTCCATGTGGGTTGCCGGACAAACTCCCGGTGAGGTCGCTGTAGCAGCCGAAAAGGCCCGGACAGAAGCTTCACAAGACACGATCAAACACTGGAACATTACCGGGTTCGGGTCCCTGAATGTCTCGCAGGCAGCCTATTCAAACTGGGCGGCAGGCGGACAAAATTCACTTGGGCTGATTGGACTTGTCAACCTGAATATTAACTACAACAAAGGCAAGCATGCCTGGGCAAATATCATTGATCTGGGCTATGGTTTTCAATTCCTGGATTTCGGAACAGATGCTTCGCAATACAGCAAGACAGACGACAAGATCGAACTCACGACCACATACGGGTATCAGATCGATCAAAATAAAAAATGGTACCTCTCCGCCCTGGCAAATTTCAAAACCCAGTTTTCAAACGGGTACAATTATCCTGACGACAGCACCGTGATCTCTACCTTTATGGCACCCGGTTACCTGATTGCAGGTATTGGCATCACTTATGTTCCGGCCTCTTTTTTCAGGATGTACCTGTCGCCCGGCTCTCCCAAATTCACGTTTGTAATTGACCAGGCGCTGGCCGATTCAGGTTCTTTCGGCGTGGATCGGGGTAAAAAGTTCCGGACTGAATTTGGGCCCTATTTCCGGGCAGACCTGAACAAGGACCTGACAAAAAACATCAACATTACGTCTTCGCTGGAACTCTTCACGGATTACCTCGTCAACTTCGGCAACATCGATATAAACTGGAACGTTCTCCTGACACTGAAAGTCAATAAGTGGCTCGCGACAACCATCAACCTGAACCTGATCTACGATGATGATATCATCATTAAATCTGATGCGAATGATCCGGGAGGTCCGCGAACACAGTTTAAAGAACTCATAGGTGTTGGTCTCTCCTATAAGATAGAATAATGACCGTAAGGGCGAGGCATGATGCTTCACCTCTACCTGAAAAATACAGTAAGGGCGAGGTATGCCTCACCCCTACTTGACACTTAAAACTTAACGTAATATGGCAGAAAAATCCCTTTACGACCAGAATCTTCCGCATGAAGAGCTCAAATACAAAGAGCATTTTCAGCGTGGAATCGACTTTACAAAAATCGAGCTATACCGGTCAGCCCGAATAGAGTTCAAAGCGGCATTATCTTATAAGCCAGACGACCAGGCTTCGAAAGAGAAAGCCGACGAGTGCGATCAGCATATCAAACAGGATGCGAGAGCGGTTTACATCCTTGTCCCGATCGTGTTTGCCATCATTGCATTAGTTATCATCTTCGGGTAATTGCCATTCGCATTTTCCTGTTATTTGTATGGATATTTCATACCTTTGTTAAATGGCTGTAACCACAAGCACCAACCATCCTTTATGCAGCAACGTCGATTGAAACTGGCAAAAGAGGACTCCTGGCTTGCTCCTGCCGGGCAGGAGATCAACGACCGGCACCAGCGATTCCGGGAACGGTTGTCGTCGCTTGAAAACGATGCCGGGAGCCTGGTCCGGTTTGCCGACGGGCATCACTACTTCGGGATCCAGTACGACAAAAAACGGAAAGGGTGGTTCTACCGCGAATGGGCGCCTTATGCCGAGGACCTCTATCTTTTTGGAGATTTCAACGACTGGCAACGCTATTCCCACCGGTTGAACCGTCTGAAGTATGGTGTCTGGGAGATATTCCTGCCTGAAGAGGAGTATAAAAACCGGTTGATGCACCAGAGCAAAATCAAGGTGCTGATCCACTCTGATGCAGGATGGCATGAGAAGATCCCGGCCTACATTCGCCGGGTGGTACAGGATCCGGTATCACTGGATTACTCAGGCCAGGTATGGCTTCCACCAAAAAAATTCAACTGGGAAGGCGATCACTTCGACACCAGCAAACTGAGGGAACTGATCATTTATGAAACCCATGTCGGGATGGCCCAGGAGAGAGAGGGGGTAGGAACCTTTGTGGAGTTTGCCGATTACATTTTGCCATACATCAAAAATGCCGGTTACAATACGATCCAATTGATGGCTGTTGCCGAGCATCCCTATTACGGCTCATTCGGATACCATGTCACGAATTTTTTCGCTGTTTCCAGCCGGTTCGGCACACCGGAAGATCTGAAATACCTGATCAGGAAGGCACATGAGCAGGAGATCGCCGTGATCATGGATCTGGTCCATTCCCATGCTGCAAAAAATACGCTGGAAGGATTGAATCAGTTTGATGGTTCCGACAACCAGTATTTTCATCCGGGAGAGCGGGGAAATCATCCTCACTGGGACTCCAAGATCTTCGACTATGGAAAAACAGAAGTACTTCGCTTTCTGCTCTCCAACATCAAATTCTGGCTGAAGGAGTTTCATTTCGACGGCTTCCGCTTCGACGGGATCACCAGCATGATCTATTTTGACCACGGATTCAGGGATGAATGGAATCTGGAGGGTTTTTTTGGCCCGAGTATAGAGTGGGATGCACTCACTTACCTGCAACTGGCAAATACACTGGCCCATAAGATCAATCCGAAAGCTGTTACCATCGCAGAAGATGTGAGCGGCATGCCTGGAATGTGCCGTCCCATCAGGGAAGGTGGGATCGGCTTCGACTACCGGCTGGGGATGGCCATCCCCGACTTCTGGATCCGGATACTCAAAGAGAAAAAAGACGAAGAGTGGGATATCCATGAGATGTGGCATATCCTGAATGACCGCTTACACAATGTCAATACGGTTGGTTACTGCGAATCCCATGACCAGGCGCTGGTTGGAGATCAAACCATCGCTTTCCGCCTGATGCAGTCAGAGATCTACTTCCGGATGGCGAAACGGGATCAGAGCGTGACCATCGACCGCGGGATCGCCCTGCATAAGATGATCCGGCTCATCACCGCTACACTGGGCGGACAGGCCTATATGAACTTCATGGGGAATGAATTTGGCCACCCCGACTGGATCGATTTCCCCCGGGAGGGCAATAACTGGAGTTTCAAGTATGCACGCCGGCAGTGGTCTTTGATGGAAAACCCGGAACTGAAATACAGGTTTCTTGATCTGTTTGACAGGGAGATGGTGAAGCTGCTGAAATCTCATGAGATCCTTCTGGAATGCTTTGCAAATCAACTCAATATGGATGATGTGAACAAAACGATCATCTTTGAAAAACAGGGACTCATCTTCGTGTTTAATTTTCACCCCGATCACTCCATCCCCGATTATCAGTTTCAGGTTCCTGAGCCCGGAGACTATCGCTCGGTGTTGAATACTGATAACGTGGAGTTTGGCGGACAGGGTCGGGTTGATGAAACAAAAAAGCATACCACCCTCTTCCATCCTGAAACCAGGGCCAACCGGCTGTCGATATACAACACCAACCGAACTGCCCAGGTATTTCAAAGAATCTATTAATTTTGCAAGACCTATACCCCTGGAACTATGCAGAAAATTCTTATCAGATTAGTTGTCGCTTTTTTATTGCTAGCTGTATTCAACCCGTTATATGCTACTGATAACATCAACGATACCACCTACTATTTCTATTTCGAGCTGAATATGACGAAAGCAATCCAGGATGGGATATTCGATCCCGATTCCGGGCAGGTCTCTGTCGACTTCGATGAGAGCATCCCGGATCTGTTGCTGCTGAAAAGTCCGAATAACGTTTACAACGGCCTGCTGTTTACCGGACTCGACTCCGGTGCCACCTATCACTTCCGGTTCAGGATCAACGATACGATCTACGAAAGCGTGAACAGAGAGGCTACTGCTCTCCCCGGAACCACAGATATCCTTGCCTGGTGGAATGACGAATACCTCAACACAACTACCTTCCGGATCGACGCTGCTGGCATTCCATTTTATATTTTCTCCCATGGCATTGACGAACTACAGATTGATGGCGACATGAACCAATGGCAACCTGAATCATTGCAACAGGTAGGATCATCAAAGATCTATGAGATCACTTACCACCTTGATCCCAATCTCTATTATGAATATTTATTCCGGATTGAAAAAGATACAGTTATTGACTATGAAAACCTGGGTGGGACTACCAGGTTATTTCTTCCTCCGGATACCATTATCGAGGTCATTCAATACTTCAGCAACCAGGATACAGGCAAAATAGCGGTGACATTTCAATGTCACATGGATATCCAGCAGGCACTGGGAAATTTTGATCCGTCAACCGATTACCTGGATGTAGCGGCCAACTTTAACGACTGGGGCGCCTGGGACCTGTTGTACGACCATTATCAAAGCGGGCTTTACAAAATAACAAAACTGTTTGATACAGTCATGATCGGAGGAGCGCCTCTTGAGTTCAAATTCCGGATCAACGGTTCATGGGCGCTGGCAGAGTTGCAGGATCAGGATCCAAGATCGTATGTGATTCAGCCCTACGACACGACATTCAATCCAAATACAATCGAATTCTGGTATGATAATGTGGGCCCGATTGTTCCCGGCCCGCCCTGGGTCTCCGACCTCTTCATACAGGGCCTCCTTGAGGTAAAACAAATCCTTACAGGTTCATACATCTATCATAACCTCAGCAGCATCCCTGAAGGGAACTCCCTGTACAAGTGGTACCGGGCAGATTCTATTGGAGCCACCCTGGTTCCGATCGACAGCGCCTGGACGATCAACTACACACTCGATAGTATTGCAGATCTGGGGAAATACATCGTATTTGAGGTAACCCCGGTAGCAGCTTACGGCGACGACACCCTGGGTCAACCAGCACAGGTTTATACCACAGGCCGCATCGGGGCTGTCGGCATCCCGGAATTCGCGCAGAACCGGATACTGCTCTATCCCAATCCGGCTGAATACGAGATCATGTGTGAAGGCCGGTATGCCATCGAACGGGTGGAGATTTATTCTCTTACCGGCCGGCAAGTATTCCGGTCGGCTCCGCTTCACCAGCGTAGGGCACAGATTGATATCTCTACACTTCCACCGGGCATGTATCTGCTGAAAGCTTTTAGCAAGGATCGGCTTCCTGCTAATCAGCGATTTATTAAAAAGTGACCGGGTGATCTGGTGACCAGGAATTGATTTACGATGATTTCAGAAAGAGCCTGTGGAGTACTACTTCATCCGACATCGTTGCCGGGGAAATATGGTATCGGAACGTTGGGGCAGAATGCAAGAGACTTTGTTGACTTCCTATCCAAAGCCAAACAGCGGTATTGGCAGCTTCTACCGTTGGGTCCAACGGGGTTTGCTGACTCCCCCTATCAATGCTTTTCAGCTCATGCCGGTAATCCAAACCTGATCGACCTTGAAGAGCTGGTTAGAGAGAGATGGCTGGACCGGACAGAGTTGTTGCAGTCACCCGACTTCGATCAGGATCGGGTTGACTTTGAACGGGTTCAGGAATTCCGGAAATCTTTGCTGGAGAAAGCGTATCGGAGGTTTGCCGGAAATCAGGACCCGACTGTCAAATTACGATACAGGAATTTCGTTAAAGAGAACTACCGGTGGCTGAATGATTATGCGCTTTTTCAAGCGATCAAAAGTCATTTCGACGGGAAGCCCTGGAACCTGTGGGAAAAAAAGATAAGGGAACGGGATCCTGAAGCCATGACCCATTTCCAACGCCTCTTGAGAGAGGAGATTGAATACCATAAATTCCTTCAGTACCTCTTCTTCAAACACTATTTTTCTCTTAAATCCTATGCTCATAAAAAATCGATCCGGATCATTGGTGACCTCCCGATCTATGTGGCGCTCGACAGCGCTGACACCTGGGCAAATCCAACGATCTTTGAGTTTGACTCCGATATGAATCCGCAACGGGTCGGAGGCGTTCCACCCGATTATTTCAGTGAAGACGGCCAGCTCTGGGGCAACCCGTTATTCCGGTGGAAAGAGAACAGGGATGACGTTTTCCGTTGGTGGGCTGAACGCATCGAGACCAACCTGAATCTCTTCGACATAATCCGGATCGATCATTTCAGGGGGTTTGAAGCCTACTGGGCTGTTCCCGCAACGGAAACAACAGCGAGAAATGGCGAGTGGATTGAGGGGCCCGGGAAAGATTTTTTTACCTATCTGACAGAAAAATTTGGCTCTATTCCTTTCATCGCTGAAGATCTGGGTGTAATCACACCGGCCGTGGATAAGCTTCGCGAGGAGTTTAACTTTCCCGGCATGAAGATCCTGAGTTTTGCATTTGACTCGTCTGAAACGAATAACTACATTCCTTATACCTATATAAAGAATTGTGTTGTTTACACCGGTACTCATGATAATGACACGATCGTTGGATGGTTTGAATCTGCCAGCGACGACGACCGTAAATATTTACTCGAGTACCTGAACAGTTCCGGCGATGAGATCCATTGGAAGATGATCCGCCTGGCCTGGTCTTCCGTGGCGAATACAGCCATCGTTCCCATGCAGGATCTGCTGGGGCTTGACGGTACCGGACGGATGAATGTTCCGGGAACCACCGTGAACAACTGGCGGTGGCGAGCAAAGGAGAAGGATCTTTCAGAAGAGCTGGCTGGGAAATTGGATAGAATAACAGTGCTTTACGGAAGAAGCGCCGAAATGAGATAGCCTTAATTAAATTGTCATGCCGCTAAATTAGCACTAAATCCCGCTTCGCGGTTACCCCTAAATCCTGATTGTAATCACAGTATTGCCGGGTGATGACTGTATCGTCATGCTACCTCCGTGAAGACGGATGATCTGCCGTGAAAGGCTGAGCCCGATCCCGGAGCCCTTCTGTTTGGTTGTAAAAAACGGGACAAACACATCTTCCATCAGGTCGGCAGGGATTCCCTTTCCGTTATCAGAAACCTGCAACACCATCTGATCCTGGACTGAATGTGCGCTGAGCTCAACCACCGGATATTGCGTATCCTCAAAAGCTTCCATCGCGTTTTTTGTCAGGTTGATCAATACCTGTTCCAGTAACTTTCCATCCACATTCATGAACAAGGAGCGATGACAGGTGACCTTTAGCTCAAGACCATTACTTTCAATCGCTGCTTCAAAAAGTTGCTTTACCCGTTGAAACAACTCTCCGACATTCACGATCTGAAATTCGGGTTTTGGCAACTGGGTGATGCTCCGGTAATTTTGCACAAAATGGATGAGACCTTTCCCCCGGGAATCAATCAGGTCAAGTCCTCTGACAGTTTTCCGGACGATCTCAGGAGTTATCTCCTGCGGTTTTATCAATTCAGGCTTATCCTTGCGCCTCAGTTTATTCATGATGGTTCCAACCAGGGTTACGATCGGGGTCATGGAGTTCATGATCTCGTGAGTCAACACGCGGATCAGGCGCTGCCACGATTCAATCTCTTTCTCTTCCAGTTCCGGCTTGATGTTCTGGAATGAAACCAGGTGCAACTCTACATTCATCGTCCGGAATTTAACCTTCTTGGTTGCCAGCTGATTCAGCTCCCCGTCGGAGATGAATGAGATCAGCTTCCGGTCGTTTGATGCCATGTTGATCAGCATATCACTGAAACCCTCTTTGATGTTATTCAGCTTTTTGAGGTTACGCAACACCTGGATCCCGAAGATCTTTTTTGCCGCTTCATTGAATAATTCAACTGAGCCGTCAGCCTTGAAGGAGATCAGTCCCACTGCAGTTTCATCGACAATGGTTTTAAAGTAGTTGTTCTGGATCTCGTTCTTTAACCTTTCCCCCTCCAATTTTTTATTGATCATGTCAAAATACGTATACAACGGGCTGAATTCATCTCTCTTTTCCCGCTGTATATTAGATGAGGCGACATCCCCACTCAGATAGAACAGGAAGAAATTTTCAAGCTTCTTGTTGACTCCGTTAAGATACCTTACAAGTATCACCACCTGAAAAATAAAAAGCGCTGAAAGAATGATGATAACCGAATAGTTAGGATAGAGGAAGAACGAAAGGCACAAAAGGAAACAGGTCAGTGAGATAAGTACAAGACGAATGATCAGGTTAAAGAAGTATCTCTTAGAGACCATACCGCTTCATTTTGTTGTAGATCGTCTGCCTGGTGACCCCCAATTCCCGGGCGGCGCTGGTCATATTCCCCATATGGCGGAGCAAGGTTTTCCGGATGATCTCCTTCTCATAATCCCCGTATGAGCCATCCAAACCTTCCTGAGGCATGATCTGTCCGGGCATCATTTTCAGATCCAGATCCTGAGACTTCACTGTATTGTCTTCAGCAAGAATAACCGCCTTCTCCACAGAGTGTTCAAGTTCCCGGATATTCCCCGGCCAGACATATGATCTCATTGCCATCAGAGCATCATTTGAAAAGATAAATTTCCCCCTGCCGTATTTGGTGGCATATTGGTCAAGAAAATGGTTTGCCATCAGCTCAATATCATCTTCCCGTTCACGAAGCGGCGGAAGGTCAATCTGGATGGTGTTGACCCGGAAGAGCAAATCCTGGCGGAACAATCCCTCTATCACCAATTTATCCAGGTTTTTATTGGTGGCACAGATCAGGCGAATGTCAATGGGAACCATCTTGTTGGATCCCAATGGAATAATACGCCGTTCCTGAAGGACATTCATGACCTTTGCCTGCATATTCATGGAGAGGTTACCTATCTCATCAAGAAACAATGTTCCGCCCGAAGCGGTCTCAAACCTTCCGATCCGGTCCTGCTTGGCATCTGTAAAAGCACCTTTTTTATGTCCGAACATTTCACTCTCAAAAAGAGTCAACGGAATGGAAGCCATATCTACGGTGATCATCGCCTTCTTTGACCGGGATGATCGCATATGTATCTCTCTGGCGATTAAACCTTTCCCTGTTCCGTTTTCCCCTGTAATCAGGATATTGACATCGGTTTTACTGACTTTCCTGACAACCTCCATCACGCGGCTCATCTGCGGACACTGAAAAATTATTTCCGAATATTTCTGGTCAGATTCTGCTGCCTGATCATCCTCGCGATTGTTCAAATTCTTCATCTCCCTGTTAGACTCCCGTAATTTCAACGCGGTTCTGAGGGTGGCGAGCAATTTGTCATTATCCCATGGCTTGATTATAAAGTCAACTGCACCAATCTTCATGGCTTTTACGGCCAGATCTACATCTCCATAGGCAGTCATCATGATGATGCTGAGTGACGAATCCACTTTCAGTATCTCGTTCAGCCAGTACAGTCCTTCGTTCCCTGTGACCACTCCGGCAGAAAAGTTCATATCCAGCAACACCAGATCGTATGCCTTACTCTTCAGCGAACTGACAATCAAATTAGGTGTTTTCAATCCGGTAACCAGACTGAATTCATCTTCGAGGAATAGCTCAAGTGCCTCCAGTATCTCTTTGTTGTCCTCTACAATAAGCAGGTTCCCCTTTTTCGACATAGCTTGATTTTACACTTTTTACAACGAGTGTCCAAAATTAATACAATTATGGAAAGAATCCCTTGTTAGCTGATGACAAAGCCTGATTCACCACAGAATTTCCTACTTTTACATGGTAAAACCAGCACCATGAAGAAGTTTCCCCTGCACTGGCAGATCCTGATCGCTTTGATCCTCGGAATTTTATATGGCTCTTTCTTTGGCGAATACATCGGTTATGTTGACTGGATGGGCGATATTTTTCTCCGTGCCCTGAAGATGATCATCATTCCACTCATCCTGAGTTCAATCATCTCAGGTGTAACCAACATTGGAACAGCTGAAAACCTGGGCCGCCTTGGATTGAAAACCATCCTATACTATCTCACTACCAGCACACTGGCCATCGTCACAGGACTTTTCTTTGTAAACATGCTAAAACCAGGTGTTGGCGCCGACCTTGGATTTGTTAGTCATATAGAAGGATTAGGGATTATGGATCAATCGTTCGGACAGATCCTGATCAACATCATTCCGACCAATATCTTTGCCTCATTTGTCGAGGGGAACATGTTATCGATCATCTTCTTTGCGATCCTGATGGGCTTTTTCATCACCCGGACCAAAGAAAAGACACGCACATTTTTGACCAACCTGTTTGACAGCCTGTTTGACGTGATGATGAAAATCACCATGTTCATCATCCGGTTTGCCCCCTTTGGTGTATTCGGTATCGTGGCTTACCAGGTCAGTCAATCGGAAAGTATCATAGTACTGGCCCAGAGCATGGGACTCTATATGCTCGCGGTCATTCTTGCGCTGGTGCTACACGCTTTCATCACCCTTCCGCTGATCACCAGGTTTATCGGCAAGGTCAATCCACTCAAGCACTTCAAAGCCGTTACCACTCCCTTGTTGACAGCATTCTCTACATCTTCCTCTTCAGCCACGTTACCCCTTACCATCCAGGCAGTGGAAAACAACAGCGGCGTTTCCAATAAGATCTCTTCCTTTACGCTTCCGCTGGGAGCTACAATCAATATGGACGGAACAGCGCTGTATGAATGCGTCGCTGCCATGTTCATCGCCCAGGCATATGGAGTCGAGCTCTCTTTTATGCAACAGGTAATCGTTGTTGTTACGGCACTGCTGGCTTCTATCGGAGCCGCCGGCATTCCGATGGCCGGCCTGGTGATGATCTCCATCATTCTGACGGCTGTAGGTCTGCCTCTTGAGGGGATCGGGCTGATCCTGGCGGTCGACCGGATCCTGGATATGTTCCGGACAGCGACCAACGTATGGAGCGACACATGTGGTGCAGTGGTGATAGCTAAATCTGAGGGAGAAAACCTGAAGGTATAATGATCCGGACTGTTTCTCGCATATCAGGTCTGTTTTTTCCGGTTTTCCAACTCTTTTATAGCAACCTCTTTCCCATAGAGGATCAGAAGATCATTGGGCTGAATGATCGTATCGGATTCCGGAGTCCCAATGTATGAGCCATTCGGTTTTTCAATTCCCAGCAGGAGAATCCCTTCGGCCGAAAGATCACTGTCTGCCACCTTTTTCCCTGCAATGTGATCGTTATCCCTGACATAAAGATCTATGATATGATACCCATCTGCAAGCTTGTAAAGAGAACCATAATCCCTGACCTGAAAATTCTTGAATTTGGACAGCACGTTGTTGATCACTCTTGTCAGAGCCATATCCACCCTGGAAGAAGAGGCCAGGATTGAGAGCAATACGATCGATCCGACCAGAACCATCAACCCGTAATACCAGGCCAGTTCTTTTTCATCTTTATGGACAAAAGTCAGCAGCAGGGATGCCATCACCGTGACAATTCCCGCATTACCCAGCAGCATCAGGTTGGATATGATCTTTCGCCGTGCCGGATGGGTGGTGATCTGTTCCGATTCGGATGTGGTAAATCCGACACCTGTAAATGCAGAACGCGACTGGAACCTGGCAGTATGTTTCGACAATCCTGTGTTAACCAACATAGCAGAGGCAATTTTAGTCATAAGCAGCGAAAAGCTTATGATGATGATGACTGACAAAATGGGGACCAGGTTCATGATATTTTTTTCCGGAAAGATACGCAAAAAATCTTATCGTGAACTGGAACAGGGTGAATGAGCGATACGTACCTCGTTAATCAGTCGTGTTTGCGGCCAGGTTCAGCTGCTTTTTGATGGCCGCAACCTCTTTCATTACCAGGCTTTGCTGTGCTTCAAGTTCCGTGATCCTGGCGGCCTGATCTTCGATGATCTGCTGCTGTTCTTTTACTGCTTCCACCAGCACCACTGTAAACCGGTCATAATTGATCCCATAATATCCGTCTGCCGGGTTTTGAAAGACAACCTCCGGGAAAATCTCTAATACCTCCTGAGCGATGAAGCCGATATCGTTCCGTTGCCCTGGATCTTCTTTCCAGTTAAAAGTATACCCCTGGATTTGTGAGATCTTTTTAAGACAGTATGATAGTGGTTGTAAGTTTGTTTTCAGCCTTTTATCGGATGCGTTTGTCGTTAGCGTCCCATCGGAAGTAATGTTTAACGAGGAAGAAAAGGTTCCAGAGCCAACACTGCGTATCCTTGCGTTTCCTGCAATATCGAGATCAACAGTCGGATTATTCACATTTATCCCGACCCTGTTAGCCGAAAAATCCCCGTAAATCAAAGGGATGGTGGTGCTGGAGTTGTCAATGTATAGTTTATCACTCACGTCAGCCTCTTTTCCGGCCTGGTTTCCAAGGAATACATTGTGGCTACCGAGGTCGTTATTTTGTCCGGCTTCATTACCTATAAAAACATTTCCTGCTCCAGAATTATTAAAACCTGCATAATCCCCCAGAAACGTATTTTCATAACCACCTCCCAGATTGTATCCTGCACTGTACCCTACCACCGTGTTGTAATCCCCGTCGCTTGCATTATCCCCGGTAACATTCCCCACAAAGACATTGTAGTCCCCATAGGCGTCAAGACCGCTGCTGTATCCGATGAATACATTATTCCCTCCAGAGCTTTGATTGGAACCTGCAAGGGATCCGATATACACATTTGCGCCGGCAGTATTGTTATTCGCGCCGGCAGAATCACCAATGTATACGTTGTCGCTATATGTATTATACTGTCCGGCTCTGGTCCCCAGGCAAATATTACTGTTCCCGATAAGGTTATTTAATCCAGCTTTCCAGCCTGCATAGACATTTCTCGAACCAGTGGTGCAACCATTACCAGCTAATGCTCCAAGGTAAGTATTATAGCTTCCCAGACTCTCATAACCCGCTTCGCTGCCAAGGAATGTATTGGAGTTGCCGGTTTGATTCAGTTCGCCTACCCTATAACCAATAAAGGTATTCCCATTACCTGTTGAATTCAGCCATCCTGACAAATACCCGACAAAGGTACTGCCATCCGCCTCATTAGTCAGGCCACTTGCATATCCAATAATCGTAGTTTTAGATCCGGAGGCTCCACCGGTTCCGGACCCGATAAGTACATTTCCATCCTGGGTTGTCAACTGTACCCCGGCAGATGAACCGATATATACGTTATTGTCACCTGAAGTCGTTGCGGTGCCTGCATTATTACCGGTGAATACATTATAGGAACCGGTTGTTCCGGTTCCGGCATTTGATCCGAGGAAGAGGTTATTGGTACCTTTCACACTAAACACCTGGGTGGAATTAATCTTGATTATGCTGTTAGTGCTTTCGATTTCAAAATCTCCGTCGATGTGCAGTCTGCTGCTGGGAGCAGCTACATTAATCCCGAGTCTCTCGGTAACATTATTCCAGGTCAGTTTTGCATTTCCGCCAAACGCACTGCCAAGGTTGAACTGCACCGAATAGGTCGGTCCCCCGGGGGAATTTGATGGTGCAGCGCCCCAGTAAGCGTTGCCGCCGGCATCAGAGTAGAGCATCCTGCCGGCCGCCTGGTTTCCGTCCACGATCTGCAAAGCATGCGCTGATCCGCCAAGTTTCACCCATCTGTTGCTGGTTGAGTGGCTGAAAAAACCTCCCCAGTCAGAGGCTTCACCATAAACCCCGTAGTTAGTTGAGGCGTTTGCAGCAATACCGTATAAACCATAGGCTGTGATACCTTCCAATCCTCTCCCATAAACACCATATACAATAGAGCCCTCTGTAGCCTCTGAATAGGTTGCGTAATTCACGTTTGTTGTTGTTGGCCGCTCAGTTCTCGTTTTAATTCCAAACAATTCATTTGAGTTTGCTGAAATATACTGTGCTGTATTGAAAATACCAATAAGATAGCCAGTGGACGAAGTATGTGTATGCATACTTTTAATACCCTCCTGATCCTGGGTGGTTGACTCGCTTATTATATATGCTCCCCGTGTATATCCTATATTTGAAGAGCCGGTAAATCCTGTTTGTGCATAGATTCCGGTTCCCGATTGCATGGAATTGATATGCCTGAAGTAACCTCCATAACCGGGAGATACTCCGGTGTTCATGTCACAATAGAATCCATATGAATGCGAGAAATCATCCGCTATCTTCAAATTTGTCCCAATTGCACCTGCAGGATACAAATACGTTCCCGCATCAGTCCAGAGGCTGCTGGCAGCCCCTGATGATAATCTGGTCCATAAGGCGCCGTTATAGTAATAGAAGCCACTGGTCAGATCCGTCTGGTAAACCATCAGGCCTTCAACAGGTGAAGAGATCAGTAATCGTTGAGCCTGGGTCAGCCGGGGGATCAGCATCCCTTTTGTCGTTGATTTTACATCCAGCATGGCTGAAACAGCCGGGTTGGTTCCGTCAGTGTTGATCGCTACCTGTCCGGAAACGATAAATTGTGCAGTCAGGAAAAGCATGACTGCCAAAAAACGAATAAATTTTTTCATGGTAAGTTTTTTAGTGAAAAATCAGTTTAACTGTTTAAATGGTTATAGATATTCCTGTGTCTCATGGCATTATCCAATGCATCCAGAATCTCGCGCGTGAAACCGGAAGGTGGGTTCACAGGCAACTCTTCAGTTGTTTCCCGTGGTGATCCGGAAATCTGGTCGGTGATCCGGTCACATGAGAGGTGAATCTGCCCTTTCTGGAGTTCGCCGATCGAATCGAAAGAGTCGCCAAACCGGTCGCTAAAGTCCAGCATGGCTGAGACAACAGATTGATAGACAATCTCTTTATTCGTATATTTCTCACGTATATGGTGATAGGCAATGGTAAAAAGTTCTGCGGCATTGGTCCGGATATTTTCCGGAATAGGGATGAAAGAGGATTCGATGGTGATTTGATCCGGATTCTCTTTTTCCCACCTCACATAATCCCGGGCAACCTGAATATCATGCATAGATCTTTTATAATCCATGAGATAACTCGTATAGAGATAGATGATCCTGGGCATCAGGTAGCTCAATTTACCTTTCGCTGTCTTCAACAGTGTGAAAAATACCTTGCGGTGCTCCTTCTCCACATCAAAGATAAAGAACGTAAATACCCGGTAGAGCATCTTCCTGAGCTTCCAGAGAGTATCGATGCCGGGCGCTTTGACATTCGGTTTTTGCCTGATCCCCTTAATAAAGGCAATGGCCCTTTCCATAAACACCTGGGGATCATAAATCTTTTCCCAGTAATCTGCCAGTCCCTCAAATAGCTCAATACGGGTCATCTGCCTGGGAACGATGTTGGAGATGATATCGAGTTTATCACTGATCTCATCACTGTCTAAGGAAACGATTCTTCCCTGGCGCTTTAAATCATACCACATCTTTGTCCCCGGTGGTGCTGAAAGTGGATGGCAAAAGTGATGGATAATATTCGCTTCTCTGACAAAGTCGGCTGTCTTTTGGAAAACAGTGTGATCATCCGAATCCGCCCCGATAATCATATGAGCCAATACAATAATCCCATAGGACTGGATATTCTGAATGGCATCGGGGATCGATATTCGGATATTCTGCTGTTTGTTCAAATCTTTCAGAGAGTCCTCATTCACCGATTCGATCCCTATCATGACCGCCAGGAAGTTGCAGTTAGCGAGCAAGGTCAGTAACTCCTCATCCTGCGCAATGGTAATATCCAGTTGTGTAATAAATCCGATTGGATTGGTAAATGAATTATTCAGATCAACAAGTTGTGTCAACAGCTCTTTCGCATACTTTTTATTTCCGGCAAAATTATCATCCGCAATGAATACCATCTGGACATTCATTTCGTATAGTTTCCTGATCTCCTGAAGTACCTGATCGATCGTTTTGCTCCGGGGTTTCCTCCCATATGTGTATATTACATCACAGAAGCTGCAGTCGAAAGGGCATCCACGAGTGGTCTGCACCGAAACGGCATTGTACAACGGGATATCTTCCCTAATCAACTCCCAGGCAGGTGGCGGTATCCTGGTCATGTCGGGCTTCGAGATATTTTTATATACCCGGGGATAGGAACCCTGCTTGAAATCTCTCAGGAATTGTGGCCAGGTATCTTCAGTCTCTCCGTAAAAGACGACATCGATATGTTCCTGATTCTGATGAATGAGATTTTCCACGCCAATACCTCCCACCACCACCACTGCATCCGGAGCCAGCTTTTTGCAGTGAGCAGCGATATCAAGGCAATGTTTAACCTGGTTGGAAGTTATGGAGATACCAATGATGTCACAGAACTTATCCTGCAGCACAGATTCTACCGGTCCGCGGATATATTCATCGTGAATCTCAACTTCATATTCAGGTGGGGTGAGTGCAGCAACAGAAGCAATGGCATGCGGTGAGAAAATTGCCTTGGCGAAAAGATAGGGAATCGCACGGGTAATCTGGCTGTCAATATCATCAGATGAACCCGGGCTGATCAGTAATATCTTCATAATTTCCCTTAATTTAAAACTCTCCGGATCAATTTATACAGAGTATCTTCCTGCTTTGCGTTTGATCTCCAACCCATAATGAGTAGATATAAACCCCGTTTTTCACCTTACAGCCGGCTTCGTCTCTTCCGTTCCATATCACTGATTTTGCTCCGGCCGATTGATGCCGGTCAACCAGGGTTTGGATCTCTCTTCCATATACATCATAAATGATTAACGAAACATGTGATGCTTCGGATAGTTCATATTCAATCCGTGTTTGTGAATGGAACGGATTGGGATAATTCCCAATACATTTCAATGAATTTCCGGAGAGTTCAGATACTTGTGTCACCACATCCTCCACCGCAAAGACCTGCACATCATCGATGTTCCATCCGCAATACTTCCAGTTTCCGTCTGTTTCACCCATGGTCCAGCGGAGATAGACTCTCTCCTGGTTGGATGCGATAGCTGCAATATTCAGATCCGTCATGTCCCATGAACCGGCAGTCATCTCTTCCGGATTTTCCCAGATCGTAGTCCAGTTGATTTCATCAGTACTGACCTTCACATACGCCTGATCGTATTCCGGTCCCTGGACGCCCAACCATCTCCGGAACTTCAAATGAATACCATATAAATTTGAGCAGTCGATCACTGTAGAGGTAAGATGCGTTTCAGGAAGATTGTTTGAATAATCGCCTGCCAGGTTATACCCATAGACATAATCACCTGTGTATCCACCGGTGGGGTCCGGAGATCCATGCTCTCCTCCGAGGCCCAGCGGCTGACCAAAGGCCCAATCGCCTTCCGTGGTCCAACCGGGATCACTGTTAAACAACCATTCGTACTTCAGCAATCCATCCCCAACCAGAAGAACCACATTTCTGGAAGTATCCCCGATATGATCGGTGGTATTGATGAACTGAACTGCTGTCAGACGGGCTCCCATGGTCAGGCTATTTGCATTTTCATTGATTTCAACGGTGATGTCGACGGTTTCTCCCGGCGGTAACGTCCCCTGCAAGGTACCCGTTATGGTGATCCAGTCCTCAGGAGGATCGTTGGTAACTTCGTAATCAAATGAGGTGATGCCCATATTCTCAAGTGTATATACTTTGCTGTCAGGAGCAAATGGCCCTCCAACGGGCCCTTCGGGTTGAAACCCTTCATTGGGAGTGACTTTCAAGCCGTTCATGCCGGCCAGCGCCTTCATACAGAAATTACCGGTATGCTGGAAACCTGACGGATCATCGTAGTTATAAAAATCAAACCATTCACCCCCGATTTCATAATAGCTCTCATCTTCACTGGCAGATGACTCTACAATGGTTCTGTAATCTGCGCCAAGCAAAACCGGTACATCAGAAGTTCTGTCATAGGAATATCCCCCGTCAGACAGGGTCAGATAGAGGTAAAAATCTCCTCCTTCAGTGATGGGAACAAACACATCCAGATCGATGGTGTGCAGCCCTCTGTATTCCAGGGTGCCACTCTTGGTTGACAATACATTTTGCAATTGAGTTCCGTCAAAATCATCATAAATCGTGATCGTATAATCGACACTGTCCACCGCGGAGAAGAAGCTCATGGCTTTCAGCAACTCATCGCCTTCACCGGTAAATCTGTTGAACACGGCGGAACAGATAGTCAGCGTATCACGCTTTCCGTGATAATCATGATAGTAGATATTCTCATACTGCTGAGGTTCCACATTTCTGAACGTGATGGCTCCCATCTCGGGATGATGTCCGCAATGCTTATCGTAATAAGAGATCCAGAAATAACCATCCAATCCCCAGTTGGCGCCCCAGCTGTTTTTACAGAGCCACGCACCCGGTTGCGGCGCCTGCGTTATCTTGTTATCGTCCCATCCGATAATGGACACCGCATGATTCGGGTCCAGAAGAGAGGAAGGCGGCTGATAATGGATATAATTGCTGATAAAAGCGCCGTTTGAGCATAAGCAGGTCCCCATCACGCCATGATCCATGATGCTCTGCTTGACCACGTCAATATTTTCGAGGTTATCTCCAACGGTAAACCATTCGATATCTCTCGGATAATAATAATGGTAACTGTCCAGATGCCTGGCCGGTGGTGTGTTGAATGATTGTCCGTCGATATCGCGCACAGATCCCTCCCCTCTTGACAAATAGGCTGAAGTGACCATGTAATCGCCTCCTTCATGTACGACCAGACCACTTCCGGAAGGCGGATCAATATCATCATTGTTGTGCTGGTTAAAGCCGTTCCACCAATCCAGGTGATACTCAGCCAGGTCCGGTTCACCTATTTCACCGGCTGCAGTCCATGTTCCGGTTATCATGAGGTTCCCTTCGATGGCTGCCATGGCGCCAAAGGTCCAGCATGTTCCACCCTGCTGGTCTTTCACAGAGGTGACATAATTCTGACCATTGACATCACGTAAATCATACGATTCAGGTGGATTTTGAGCAAAAACAGAAATACTGACAAATAGTGCTGCAAAAAATAACAGGTCTTTTTTCATTGCGAATGGTTTTAATGAATTCCCATGCGAAGTTAAGAAAATACATGATCGATTTAAATCAATAAAATTGTAACTTTCCGCTTTATCATGCATATTATAGGATAGTCAGAGTAGACTTATGCTAAGCTTTCAAAACCTTTACGAGACCTATGTATCTGAAGTTTACCGCTTCGCATTTTGGTTTGCGGGTAACCGTTTTGACGCAGAGGATATCACTTCTGAGACTTTTATACGCGCATGGGCCCACAACAGTACTATTCGCACTGAAACAGTTAAGGCATATCTATTCACGATCGCCCGCAATGTTCATTTTGAACAGTTGAGAAAGAGAAAGCATCAGGTTTCCCTGACCAATGCCCTGACCGATCCTGCTCCCGGCCCGGATAAAGTGCTTGAATCTCAACTCAAATTACAGAGAGTTCAGCGTTTTCTTCAGACTCTGTCAGAGATAGAACGAGCAGCTTTTATTTTACGCGTTTATCATGAAATACCGTATGCTGAAATTGCGCGAATCCTGGGACTGTCTCTTACGGCTACCAAAGTAAAAGTACACCGGATTCGCAAAAAATTAATCGAAAATTTTATAGATAAGGAGGTTTTTTAACTATGGAAATAACACGAAATGTTATTCTTGATTTATTGCCATTATATATTGCTGATGAGGTAAGCGCAGATACACGTGCACTTATTGAGAATTACTTAGAGACCGATCCGCAACTCGCCAACTTCGTTAAGCGATCAGCAGCCATGGAGTTGCCGGGAGACATTCCGGTTCCGCTTACCAAAGATGATGAGATGAAAACCTTTAAAAAGGCCAAACGGTCGATACTCATGCAGATCATTAGTATGGCGGGGCTGATATCCCTTATACTCTTTTTACTGGTGATGTTTATGTTTTACTTCTCATCATAATTTATAAAATGTGCTTACATCCGGGTTTTTCTCTCCAAATCTCTCAATGAGCTCTTTTACGATTTCAGAACGGTTCATACCCTAATTCCTCAAGAGCAGAGTATAGCGGAATAGGCTCAAAAGTTTCTTTCTTGTTTAACCAATCCTTTTTCATCTTAATGCCTCCTATTCGTTTAAAAGATTTATATGTGATCCCTTTTTGTGGCTCTACCATATACTCTCCTGCCAATATCAGCATTAGATCAAATATACAACGTATTATACGGAATCCGTTTTTATTTGCATATTATGCTTATTATATCGATATTAGCAGCTTAGTAACTTGTCAGACCGTAACAAATAAGCGCATAAATTCAATCATCAGAATTATGACTTTTCAGCAAACAGATTTGAATGATCTGAAAAAAGCCAAGCTGCTACTTGAGAATCCGGGCATTGCAGCAAAAATCACCAATTTACTGGGCACTCCAATAGAAAAAGGATTTAAACTCCTGCCTGACAATTGGAATGCGAAGGTCGGTGAAGTGACCCGGGAAGCACTATCCAAAGCAATTCAGGCAGCAGTCTTCACAATGAAAGATTCTCCCGGAGAAGAAGCCTCAAATATCTGGCATAAAATAGCTGTGGCAACAACAGGTGGCATAGGAGGTTTCTTTGGGCTTCCGGCATTGGCAGTAGAGCTACCAATATCAACCACAATTATGTTACGGTCTATCATTGATATTGCTAGAAGCGAAGGTGAAGCTATCAATATGATTGAGTCCAAAATAGCGTGTATTGAAGTATTTGCTTTCGGTGGACCGGGCAAGAGTGATGATGCCTCTGAATCCGGATATTTTGTCATTCGTGCAGCGTTAGCAAAATCTGTCACAAAAGCTTCTGAATATATTGCAGAAAAAGGCCTGGTTGAAGGCGGTGCGCCTGCGTTTGTTCGACTGATCATTCAAATCGCAAAACGCTTTAGTATTCAGGTATCAGAGAAATTAGCCGCACAGGCAATTCCTACATTAGGAGCAGCGGGAGGGGCAATTATTAATACGTTATTTATTGATCATTTTCAGAATATGGCACGTGGTCATTTCATCGTACGTCGTCTTGAAAGAAAGTACGGAAAAGAAGTCGTGAAAGCAACATACAAGAGACTTTGAATTGGCTAAAAAGGTGTGCTGCAGACTGATATCAAGTATTTTATAAAAAATGAATATCTTTACCGTTGGTTAACCGGATGAAACATCTTGAGTTCTCCTGACATCATATCAGCCCGTAATCTGACCAAATACTATGGTTCCTCCCTGGGTATAAAAGATATTTCTTTTCATGTCAATGAAGGTGAGATATTTGGTTTTCTTGGTCCGAATGCATCCGGAAAAACCACAACCATCCGGATTTTACTTGATTTGCTCAGGCCTAATTCAGGCCGGGTTGAAATATTTGGTTTAGAGGCAAGAAAGGATTGTTTCAATATAAGAAAACAAATTGGATACCTGCCCGGGGAATTTTCTGCATATGAACACCTCAGCGGCTATGCGTTTTTCAAATTCATTTCAAAAATCAGAAATGTCCCCTTTGATGAAGACTCCGGTTTATTTAAGCGTTTTGATCTGTCAGAAAAGGAACTGTCAAAAAAGATAAAAGCCCTTTCACACGGGACTTTACAAAAAATCGGCATCATTCAGGCATTGTTTCATCATCCCCGTCTGTTAATCCTTGATGAACCTACCACCGGACTGGATCCCCTGATGAAGGAGGTGTTTTATGAGCTTTTGCTTGAAGAGCAACACAAGGGTACAAGCATTTTCTTCTCTTCACACAACCTGGATGAAGTTGAAAAACTTTGTAACCAGGTAGCCATTATCAGGAAGGGACAAATTGCAGGACTTGAATCATTGGAAGTACTTAAAGACAAAGCCGGTCAGATACTGGAATTTACCCTGCCAGGCTATAATGAAGTAATTGAACTACCCGGTGCAGAACTTATCCAACATCAGGGAACACATTATACTTACAGGCTTAGTGGTGAGATCAATCCGGTATTAAAAAGCCTGTCTGAAATGCCTGTTCGGAATGTGTCCATCAGCAAACCTGATCTGGAAGAAATATTCATGCAATATTATCATGATAAAAGCAGGAAAGAGGATGTCGTATATTAAGCTGATATGGAAGATCAACAAGGGATTTACCATCTTCAGCATGGTATTCATAAGCCTTTTCCAGTTGCTGATCCTGTATCTGGTGACCACCTTCGACACCCAGGCTATCCTTGTATCTGTCCTAAATCAGATACCTGAAGCCCTGAAGATATTCCTGAACGACTCCTTTTTCAATATGTTGACATTTGACGGGGCGGCGGCATTTGGTTTCAACCATCCAATCGTGTTGTCCCTGCTGGCGATTGTCGCCATAAGTATTCCCGTCAGGCATATTTCACGTGAAATAGAGAATGGGAACATGGAACTGATGCTTGCTTTACCATTCAGAAGAAGATCACTTATTTTGTATTTGTGGTTTTCAGGTTGTCTGATCCTTGGTGTTATCATCCTTACTTCATTTATGGGTTCCATTGTTGCTATCCTGATTTTTCATGAGCTTAACTGGATTGTATTGATTAATATGTTGGAAATAGGCATCAACCTTTGGCTTCTGTTTGTTTTGATAATGACATATACCCTCTTTATTGCCACGGTTTCAAAAGGCGGAGGATCATCGGGTAATGTAAGCGCCATGATCACCCTGCTTTTTTATCTATTATTTTTTACAGGACAATTATGGAATGTGCTTGAGGTCACCCTTCCGTTCAATATTTTCAATTATTACCAGCCTCAGAACATTATGTTCGGAAAAGATAACCTCTTATTCGATTGTATTGTGCTGGCAAGCTTGATATTGATCTTGATGTGTGCAAGCTTATATAAGTTTGAGAGAAGGGATATACCCTAGTTAAAACAAAACCAATCAATACCTGAGACAATGAATTTGCTGAAAATCCCTGGAGTTATTTTTCTGCTGATATACCTGTCTCTTGCCATCACCTGGCCTGCTTCGACACAGAACTTCACACAAACTGTAAAAGGAAAAGTCTATGACAGCGAGTCGCATATAAGTTTACCCGGTGCAACAGTTATCGTTGCAGGTACCGATCCTTTGATAGGCACTACCGCATCAAGCAGAGCCCGTTTAACTGACCATCATTTTGCCGTACATAAGTTATAGGATAGAATTTTAAATTCTGAATTTTGAGTTCTGAGTTATAGGAAAATGTGCAAGTTTTGCCGGAAAACTGATGGAAAAGGAGAAGTTTTAATATAAATTATTCGATAAATTCTTGCTTTTCGATCTATCACATCGTATATTTGTTTATCTAAGGACTGAATAACTATGCAATGTCTTGAATCAAAAAGTATATGTATCACATTAAAACCGATCGCCATGAAAAACAAGTTCGCGCTTACACGTCTCTTCGTGTGTTCAACCATTATCCTGCTCTTTTCATCCATTGCTTATAGTCAGGATTGCCCCTGCGCTGTTTTCCCCACTACACCGAGCGTACATGAATCACAATCAATAGGAGTTCTGACCCTGGTCTTGCTTGAATTAGAGAACCAGAAAGAAACCTTTTTCCTGCGTGGCCCCTCCTATATTGAGAATAGCGATGTGAAGGAAGATCCATTAGGCACCAGGTATGTTGAAACGGAGATTGTCTCCCTGGACCTTCGTGGTGACGGAAGCCTGATCCCGTCACTCGAAGTAACTCTGAGAGAAACAGAAGAGTCAACCGGAACAACAACTGATGATAATCCTGATCCTTCGAGAGACTTTCCTGCAGATAGTTTTTTTGATATATTTCTTGAAGTGACCGGTGATTTTGGCACAGGAATAATCACATTACATAATGAGGAGCCCTTACATGTTTACACAGAAACTTACTGCATTCCCTCGGTTGGTATGTCTTTTCAAAACCCTATAGATCAAATTGTATTGTATACACCCTTAGGAGACTCAATGGCAATTATAACCAATGCAGCCTTTAAACCTGAGAATCCAATATTTTCAGTCAGACCGGAAGCTTATCTACATAATAATTCACTTGGCCCGCTTGAGTTTACTAACCGTACCTTTTTCGGTGCAGCGATCGCGGAACCAAATTTTCCGGGTACCGGGTGGCCTCCGATTGGTCGCATTGTTCCACCACTCCTGGGACTTGTGGACCTTTATGATAACCTTGATGCATTGTCGTTCGGGGATGATTATGTCAACCCTGAACTTGTAAACTACACAGCCGTGACTTTTTCAGTTGATCCCGCCTCAATGGGAGCCCCATTGACCGCAGTAAACTTTGAATTCGCAATAGGCACCTCTTACGGTCCTCCGGATCTCCCAGCCCCGCCGGAACAGGTAGCGGATATCTTTTACTCACCGATTAATATGAGTAACATCCTCCTGTATGATGAAAAAGATCCTACATGCATAAATTTAAATATGACTGTCACCAACTTCTCGGCTACCAACACCAACTGTCCTCAACCATGGAATCCTCCCGGATGGCCCGGGGGAGATGATCCGGAGGATACAGATGCACTTGAGATGAATAATATCTTTTTCATTGGTGAGGATACCGTCGGCAACAATCTGATTGATATTCTGACAAACAATGTGTTCTTCTCCATCGACGCAACTTCTGCTTCCAATGGACAGTCTGTTCAAGATTTCAGGCCCCCTCCCGTTGATGGTATTACATCTCCGGATGATATCTTAACGGCGCCACCACCCGGTACGGTATATGGAATTTATGCCAGCGGGGTCCTCGATATCGGGCTTGTGCAGGGGGATGATCTTGATGCACTCTGTTTATTAAACATTGATTATTACTATCCAGGGTTTCTCGACCCGGGCGTGGATATGGCGCTCTTTTCACTGGCGCCGGGTTCGCCAAGTCTTGGTGCTGGTTTTTCTGCAGCAGATATATTTTTCACCAATTTTATTCCGGGACCTTTAATGCTTTATACGACAGCGGTCAGTTTAGGCTTGATTTTTGATGACAATCTTGATGCCATGGATTGCCAGTGTTTGATCGATACGATACAAGAGATGGATTTCGGTGATGCTCCTGATCTGCCATATCCTACCCTGTTACCAAACGGAGCACGCCATATCATTGATCAAACCGTTTATCTTGGTTCATTGATTGATTCGGAATTAGACGGACAACCTAATTCAACGGCAACGGGAGATGATATTTCAAACCTGGCCGACGAGGATGGTGTGGCATTTCTGACACCTCATCATTCAGGGGGAAATGATTTCATTATCGTAACTGCTTCCAAATCAGGCTATCTCAATGTGTGGTGTGATTTTAATGCAGATGGTGACTGGGACGATCCGGGAGAACAGATCTTTATGGATACCCCTCTTAATCCTGGTGGAAACCCGCTTACCTACATCATACCTGATACAGCCGTTACGGATACTTCGTTTATCCGCTTCCGGTTCAGTACCTGGACCGGACTGGGATATGATGGCCTGGCACAGGATGGAGAAGTGGAAGACTATCGCTACCTGATCAACGACCATGTGGTCGTCCCAAGTGATACGGTCGCAAACGGGGATGACACCTGCTACACTGCCCTGAATACAATCACTATCCCGGTAAGCGGCGGGAAGTATTTAGTTGAAAATGGAGGGAGTTTGATCGCGATTGCGGGAGTGAAGATTTCGGTAAAGCCCGGGTTCACATCTGAATCTGGAAGCTATGCGAGTCTATCCATCGGAAATCCGGTATGCCCTCCTCCCCCGCCTTCTCCCGCGCCACCCATGGCCCCTTTGCATGATGATGAACCCATCGCCATCGATAAAAATGAAACGGTGATTGTCTATCCGAATCCTACAACCGGAATTGTCAATATCCGGTTCAGTTCTGAGTACCGGGAAGATATGATCCATGTTGAGGTATTCAGCCTGGTTGGACAAACTATCTTAAGTACAACCGTGCCGGGCAGGGAAGAGCTCCAGTTTGATCTCTCCACCTATCCCCGTGGGATTTACATTATCAAGTTGTTATACAACAATAAGACATGCGTTAAAAAGCTGATCAAAGAATAAAATCAGGACTGTTTGTAACAAATTTTATTCTTTACGGTTCCATTCATCTGTTCTCAAGCTTCCGCTGCTGTTCTTTGATGGCTTCCACCAGCATTGACAATTTAGTAATATTTCATAGATTTACATCCAATTATTTATTACAAGGCCCATATTCTATGAGAAAATTATCCTTTTTTATCATCTGGCTGTTACTCAGCAATGGTTTACTGTTTTCACAGGTTTCGGTCAATACCGATAGTAGCCCGCCTGATGCATCGTCCATGCTTGATGTAAAATCAACCGGCAAAGGAGTCTTGATTTCGAGAATGACAGCATCGCAACGTGATGCTATTCCCAGCCCGGCAGAGGGATTAATAGTCGTATGTACCGATTGCGGTCAAAATGGGTCACTTTGTATTTATTTGAATGGCATCTGGCAAACATTTACTCCCGACTGTTCAACCCCGGCGCCTTCGGCAGGGGACAATGACGTTTCACCCGGTCAGATCGTCTGGAACTGGAATGCGGTACCGGGAGCGACGGGTTATAAATGGAATACGATCAATAATTATGGAACGGCAACAGATATGGGAACCTCTCTTTCTAAGAGTGAAACCGGGATTGTATGTAATACAGTATATACGAGGTATGTCTGGGCATACAATTCATGCTCATCTTCAGTAGCGACTATGCTGACTGAAACGATCCCTGCTGCAGCCCCCGCTACTCCTTCGTCCGGCACCCATATTCCTACCCAAATCCAGATTACCTGGAACTGGAATACCGTAACGGATGCAGCAGGTTACAGATGGAGCACGGCAAATGATTTCTCAACGGCTACAGAAATGGGGCTTGTAACCACAAAGACTGAAACATCGCTTACCTGTGGAACTCCATATACACGATACGCCTGGGCATACAATGGCTGCGAGTATTCAACCCCGGTAACGTTAACTCAATCAACGCTTACCTGCTGGGACTGCGGAGATCCCATTACCGACAGCCGCGACAGCAAGACATACAACACTATAGAGATTGGCACCCAATGCTGGATGGCGGAAAATCTGAATGTCGGTACCCGGGTGGACGGATCAGCGACACAAATTCCCGGTACCATCGAAAAATATTGTTATAACGATGAGGATGACAGCTGTAATGTATATGGAGGATTATATCAATGGCCAGAGATGATGAATTATGTAACGACTCCCGGTGTACAGGGCATATGTCTTTCAGGATGGCATATTCCCACGGCGGAGGAATGGACCACCCTGACAACCTATCTTGGAGGATTATCGGTTGCCGGAGGTAAGATGAAGGAACCCGGCACTGCTCATTGGGCAACGCCAAATTTAGGGACCAACAGCAGTTTATTCACAGCTCTTCCGGGTGGACATCGTTACGATGCAACATTATTCTATAACATTACAACTCACGCCTACTTCTGGTCTTCGACGCCGATTGATGAAAATAATGCCTCCTATAGAAGTCTTATTAACACTAGTCCGTATGTAACTTCCAGCAATTATTTCAAGCAAAGGGGCCTTTCTGTCCGGTGCGTGAAAGATTAAGATCACAACCCGGCCGGATGCCATGAAGATCATCATTAGATATTTTTATATACCTTTACTACTTTAATACCAAACCGTCGTCATGAAAATCCGTCACTTTCTTACTTTTCTTGTTATCTTATTGATAATAGTTTCATATACCTCTTTCGCACAGGATATTATTTACATGCGATCAGGCAAAAAAATCGAAGCCGATGTCACAGAGGTGAGTAAAATGGAGATTAAATACAAAGAATATAATTACCTGGATGGGCCTGTTCATATAATCAATCCGGCAACAGTATATATGATCAGGTATCAGAATGGATCAGAAGAGTTCTTTGATCCCGACCCACGCGATCCGGTTGAGAAAAAGTGGGTAGCAAAAAATAACTTTTACAAATACGGCAACAATAAATATTTTGCCAGCTTTGGCATAGGACATGGACCAAGTTATGGTTGGATAGGAATTCGATACCAGGGGCGTATTGGTAAAGAGCTTGGTTTTGGCTGGCATGTCGGTGGCGGAATGTTTCCCAAACTTTTCAACATCGATAATACCTATTTATTATATAGTGGAGGGTTGAAATTCTTTTATTTCAGAGGATTATATGTTGACATTCAATACGGGACATTTCTTGTTGTTAGAAATAACAGGTATGATTATAATGGTGATTCCTATAATAAAGAGGTGGTTTTACACGGGCCCTCTTTTACAGTTGGTGGTGATTGGTTTTTCAACAAATACATCGGTATTAATGCCGGGATAGGGATCAGTTACGATGTCCATGAGGTCCGCTTACGCCCTCACGTTTTCCCTGCTCTTGAGTGGGGTGTAATCTGTAAGTGGTAAAGCTAAATGACGATTTGTTTCAACCAGGTTTCAATCACACCAAAGAAAATATACGAAATATAATAAGATGTCAAGTAAAAACACACTTGACACTTGACACTTGACACTTGACACTTACTTCTTAACCGGATAGCTGGGCTTATTCCACGGTCGTTTTGTGTGCGTCTGGGCGCACCTAATCCTTGATGCAACGAACATTAAAGCCGTAGGCCCGGGAGTTGTAGTATATGCTGGCACTGCTCATGCTAAAGCCCAGGTTACGGTCCATCCATGTTTTGCCTGTTATTGAATTGAATACAGTGGGTATAATGCTTCCTGTGCCAAAGGCAATTTCTTTCCATTCATTATCAGTTTGTCTAAATGCATAAAATTTTTCATCAGTGGTGCAAAAAACCACCAATCCGTTTGCCGGACTTGTTATTGCTTCTATTTGGGTTTGTGTTAGACGGGGAAGCAATGCGCCTTTCGTGGTTGATTTAACATCCAGCATAGCCGATCCATCAGGATCGCTGTTATCAGTGTTAATTCCAACTTGTCCGTATCCTGAAACATAACTCAGGACGACAATAAATAAGATGAATCTTTATGATGGATTGTTTTTAAACACGCAAAATGCAAGTAAATATATGAAATATTAACAGGAAGTCAAGAGAAAAATACTGACTTTATCCATAAAACACCCCTCAGTATGCCATACAAAGCCATCAGGAAGGAGATGATATCTACTTCTTTGACCATCCCCCCCCTCCCCTATTTGCCTTGGGGGTTGTTCTATCACTTTTTGATGGGACTCATTCCTGTGTTTAGTATGAGATTTTTTATATGGTGTATTCATACGTATCAGGATCACCGTTTTTTTGTTCCGGCTCAACATCAGGTTTATTCGGTTTATTTGTATATGAAACAGTATAGTTGATGTTTACTTTTGGGAGCCTGAAGTTGATCTTGGTTTTCGATGTCAGTTTAACACGTACGCCCCTATTCTTCACCTTTTCGAATTGGAGCAGATTGACAACCCGAATGGCCTCTTCATCACAACCATAACCAAGTCCTTTCAATACGCGTGGATTACTTACAGTACCATTGTCGTGAATGTCGTATTTAACAATTACAGAGCCTTCCACTTTTGCTTCAAGTGCGGTTTCAGGGTAACGCAGGTTTTCTGCAATAAATTCCCTGAAAGCCTTACTCCCGCCAGTATATTTTGGCAGGTTCAGAAAACGCTTTTTTTTATGGTGATCAGGCATGGTCGCGTCAAGAAGTGTTAATTCGGGGTGGCACTCAAATACCTATGTCTCTGACTCTCAACATCATGAAACTTCGTGAAATCTATCTGTAAATCGTCAGCGCAAAGTTTGCATGTAAAGATATGATTTTTTGGGATAGATTGCAGCCTGAGAGTTTCCGTTGCTAATTCAAAATATTGGTCACGAGAAACAGATAGAATATTATTCGTTTGTGTACATAATTGTGTAAACCATAAAAAAACAAGGATTTCAAATTTCTTTAAAACCCTTGTCATTACTGATCGGGGTAGCAGGATCACCCGGACTTCGTCCTCGTGAGTTTCGGTCGCACCTATGACCCCCTGTTCCCAAAAACCGTGCAGGTATTCCTGCATCCTACCATTGCCCAAAAATTCCTTATATTTATCATGTTATTTGAGTAGAGGCAACCGGGCCGGTTGCCCCTACTCACTCACAACCCGGCCAGCTGACCTGTTGCTTCAATTAGCGGTATTTATTAAAAAGCCCTGACCGCACGTACAAAGCATGCGCTGTTCTTGTTGAAGTGGTCCTGGTAGCCATTGTAGAAGAGATGATACCACGCGTCGTTGGTATTGTACTCGCTGGAACTCCAAAAGTCGCCACTGGAAAAAACAGAGCCTCCATTTACTTGTGCCGTTTCATCAATGATTGCTTTGTTATCATACATAGCATCAAGCTCGTCTTTTGAAGGTAAAAACCAGTCAGTGTAACCGCTTAAAGATAAATTTGCACAAATATCGGCTGCTATTCCGGGTGTTGTACAACCGGCTTCAATATCAATCGTGTTCTGGGCTCCTGTTCCTATAGCTGTATCGTCAGCTCCGCTAATTGGAGTCCCGTAACAATAGAATGACAAGGGGTCCCCTTTTTCATATTATTTGCTTTTGTGTGTAAGCTAACGGGTGGTTTGCAGCCGCCGGGTGGATTTTATCTGGTCAAGTGTTTGTATTCGTTTCATCAGTATTAAAATCTCTCTTCCGTCCGCTTTAAATCACTTTTGCCTGCCTGGCTTCGGCTGCAGGCTTGTTGGCAGCAGGGCATATTACAATATTTCGTAGTCTTCGGAACAATCTGATTCTCCTGTAATACAAGTGAAACAACCTTTCCCAGTAAGTGCAGAACCTGCAACCCAAATTGGATTTCCACAATCGCACATTTCTCCCTGTTGTTTCCGCTTGTTAAATTCCTCTATTGATTTCCTTAATTCTATTTTATCCATTTTTGGATTAGTCTCTATTGTACGTTTGACGAATTTATCAATAGATATTTTCTGAAATCCTTGCCTCATATGTTAAAAATCAAAATGTCTTTTTTCGATAGGTATTTGATTTATCTTGACAATATTGCTTAAGATTTTATCAAGTGTTTTTTTTAGTTTTTTTGAATCCGGAACTTCTCCGAAAAATAAATCACTCAAATCAGCCTCGTCTGCTTTTTTTATTGCTTTTATTAACTTTTCAGCTTTAATAATAAACTCATGTTCGTCTTTGCACTCATATGATAATAATCCAAAATGTAAAGTCAGGTTATGATTAAATTTTTCTGCCTCAATTAGGATCCCTTGGTAGGTTTCTTTCGATAAATCGTCTGTATCCATTTTTATCTTTGAATGCCTTGCTGCCAACGTCAGTCCGTCTAAAAACCTCACGGACATTTTCACAATATGGTAAAATTACAAACTATTTGGGCAAATTCGATATAAATTCATTCTTTCCGAGAAAATTGCTGATATCCCTCCTACATCTACTATTTGCCTTTTTATAGAGGAATATGTGTTGAAAAATTGCGAAATAAAGGCTCTACAAGCCTCTT
>JAFCGF010000055.1 GCA_017608295.1 Candidatus Woesearchaeota archaeon | reverse complement strand
CTTTAGACCATATCTCATAGCAGTGCCTCCGGTTTCAGATTCAGTTCAAGGGACAGCCAGTCTTTCTTTTCAATGGCCATTTCAATGAAGCATGCTTCGTCGTCTGCTCTTTTGATAATAACCTCTGAACCAGGCACTTCCGCAAACCCCATTTTTTTGTATAGTGTTTGGGCGGCCTCATTATCCTCAAGCACCTTGGTCTGCATTTTATTCAGGCCAAGGACTTCAAAAACATGGTTCATCAAACTGTATAAAAGCGGGCGGGCCAGTCCTCTTCCACGATGGTCCAAGTCACCAATGTAGATTCCCCAGTCCGTTGTCTTTTGCTGATAATCAATCTTGGCCAGATTCACAACACCGAAGGGAATGCCGTCATGATATGCCACCCAGACCCTAGTGGTTTTATTTTCTTTAAGGGATGCCACCCAGCCAGTATGCTCCTCCAATGAAATCACATGACTATTAACCATCTGACTCCGAATTTCCTGGGCGTTTCTCCACTGTCGAACCTCCTCGGAAATTATTTCATCAACTTCTGTGATTGGAATAAAAGTAAGCATCACACCATCTCCCAGGTAATCCACTCATCCTCCCTGATGTCCTTGGTTGCAGTTCTGCCGACAATGCGATCCATGAATTTTGGTTTGATACCGTAGCCAGGCCTTTTTGTGGTCAACATCTCCCTTTTTATTTCAGTGCCCTTGGGAATGTCCACAAGGGCGTGGATGCTGCGCCTTGCCTTTTCATACATTTCGCCGCTTTCTGCTTCACTTTTGTCCTTAATGCCAGTGCCTCTGGCAGATTCAATATGCCGTATCTGCTGAATTAATGACTTTAGTTCATCAGGCTCAATTGCAAAAGAATGGTCTGGACCGTCCATATTACGATCTAAAGTAAAATGCTTCTCCACCATGCATGCGCCTAATGATACGGCTGAAATAGGTATGTGAATGCCCTCTGTGTGGTCTGAAAATCCCACCGGCACCTGAATTGCCTTCTTCATAGTGTCCATTGCCTTGAGATTTACAATGTCTGGTGGTGTCGGATACATTGAATTGCAATGCAGCAAAATAATGTCATCATTTCCCTGAGAGCGGACTGCATTAACAGCGTCCTCGATTTCTCCCAGATTGGCCATGCCAGTGGATATTATCATTGGCTTTTTCCTGCTGGCTGCATATTTTATTAATTCTAAATCAACTATTTCAAAGGAGGCGATTTTAAAGGCTGGCACATAGGGGTCAATATCATCCACTGCCTGGAAATCAAATGGAGATGCCAGAAAGTCAATATTTTTGCCTTTACAATACTCAGCCAGTTTGCCAATCCACTCCCTTGGGGTTTCAATACTTTTGATTAGATCATAGGTATTCTTTTCTTTAAGATAATCAAATGCTGGCGTGTATTTTGAATATAACTTTTCAGCTTTAAAAATTTGCAGTTTTACAGCGTCTGCGCCTGCCTCAACAGAAACATCAATCATCTTTTTGGCGATTTCAAAATCACCATTATGATTGGAGCCAGCTTCCACAATGAAGTAGCAGGGCTCATCTTCGCCTATCCATTTGTCACCGATCTTAATCCTATTCATTCAGACTCTCCATTTTTGTAATGTTCAACAACCTTCTTAACGGCATTTACAACATCATTCACGTCATCATCGCTCATGCCAGGAAACATTGGAAGTGATATTACCCTTTCAAATATCTTCTCTGCAACAGGGTAATCTCCTGTTTTGCATCCTAAATTATCATGATAATATGGATGAAGATGGACAGGGATGTAATGCACATTAACGCCTATGTTTTCAGCCCTAAATGCTTTGAATATCTGGTCTCTATCCACTTTTAATTTATCTGGTATTATTTCAATCACATATAGGTGCCAGGCATGTTTGATGTTTGTCTTAACTGTCGGAGTTCTTATCTCTTCGACATCTTCAAATGCAGCATTATATACGCTGGCGATTTCTGTTCTTCGTTCTATGAACTTAATTAATTTTTCAAGTTGACCAAGGCCCAGTGCTGCATGTATGTCTGTGAGCCTATAATTAAAGCCTAGGTGTGTCATTTCATAATACCATGAACCATGTTTTCCAAATCTTTCAACAGCATCTTTAGAAAGGCCATGATTCCTGTACAATCTTGCAGATTCAGCAATCTCCTCATTATTCGTTGTTATGATTCCGCCCTCACCAGTGGTCATTTGTTTTACTGGATGAAAACTAAATATTGTGGCATCGGATATGCTGCCTATTTTCTTTCCATTATAATCAGCACCCACTGCATGAGCCGCATCCTCTATTACATACAAATCATTCTCTCTGGCGATTTCCTTTATTTCAAAAATATCACATGGTTGACCTGCAAAGTCAACTGGCATTATTGCTCTTGTGTTGGCAGTTATTCTTTTTTTTATCTCAGCAGGGTCAATATTGTATGTATCCCTCTTCACATCAGCAAAAACGGGATGAGAACCCTGGAATAGAAGAGAATTGGATGTGGCCGCAAAAGTAAATGGTGAAGTTATTGCTTCATCGCCTGGCTTAAGATTGCATGCACAAACAGCGACATGAAGTGCCGCTGTTCCGGAGCTTAATGCAATTGCATATTTTGAATCAGTAAGTTCAGCAAACTTAGTTTCAAATTCGTTTAGAATTGGACCAGTGGTTATCCAGTCGGATTCTAAAACTTTTACAACTTTTGAAATATCATCTTTGTCAATCCACTGTTTGCCATAAGGAAGAAAAGTATCACGCACAGGATTTCCACCATTTATTGCCAGCTTATCCATCACTCACAACTCCTTAACCATACCTCGAGTTTTCCTATGCCCTCTTCAAGAGATATCTTCGGTTCCCACGATAGTAGATTTTTTGCTTTGGAAGAATTGCATACAAGCTTCTGTATCTCGCTCTGTGGATGGTGATGTTCGACATGTTCTATTCTACTTTCATCTTTTACAATAAGCTTTGCCAGGTCATTTATTGTTATGTCGTGTCCAGTACCTGCATTAATCACTTCACCATTTGCTTTCTCAGAAAATGCGGCTCTGACTATGAACTCGGCACAATCTCCCACATACAAAAGATCCCTGGTTTGTTTACCATCACCAAAAATATTCAGAATATCTCCACTAATCTTTTTCTGGACAAATATGGATACAACACCGCCTTCCATGCCGGATTTCTGATATGGTCCAAATGTATTGAACGGTCTTAAGATGGTTACAGGAAGCCCATAGCCCCTGTAATAAGAATAGGCTAGATCCTCTGCTGCAAGTTTACTACCAGCATAAGGTGATGCGGGCTTTAAAGAATGTTCTTCATTTATAGAAATTGTTGCCTCTGCGAGATCATAGACCATGCATGTTCCGATAATAACAACTTTAGTACTGAATTTCCTTGCACATTCCAATAGATTGTATGTGCCTATTACATTGACCTGGAAAGATTTTTCTGGATTATCAAGGCTTTCCTGAACGTTTATCTGCGCAGCACAGTGTATGCATAAATCGAATTCATAATTTTGAAACATGCTTAAAAGAAGGTTCTTGTCTAAAATGTCCCCCACTGTAAATCCATGAAAATTATCCAAGCCAGTGAATTCGTCCAGATTTGATAACTCGCCATTAGATAGGTCATCTAAAACAACTACAGATTCGCCTTTTTCCAATAATTTTTTTACTACCCATCTGCCAATAAATCCAGCTCCACCAGTTACTAACACATTCATAACATCACAACATTCTTTCTGCTTCTAGCAGAGTGGTTATCTCTTCTTTAGACATCTTATCTGCTTTATCTGATCTTAAAACATCTTTGACTATGGGGTTGTTTTCATATGCTGAATAATTAACATCTTGGAACTCTGTGAACTGTGGCAGGACAACATAGAAGTCATCCAACTCAACAGTTCTGCTAATCTCTTCTTCTGTAATCAACTCTTCAAATAGTTTTTCTCCAGGCTTCAAACCGATAACATTGAGCGAGATATCTTCACTGCTCAATTCCTCAATCATGGATTGAGCAAGGGTGGTAATGTTCAATGCCCTCATCTTTGATATAAACACTTCACCCCCTTTGGATATATTGGCAACACGGAGGATATTATCAATCGCTTCATCCATAGTCAATATGTATCTTGACATGTTATTGTCCGTTATTGTGATTGGACCACCAGAGTTTATCTGACTTTTAAAAAGTGGAACAACCGAGCCCCTAGATCCTATAACATTTCCCAGCCGTATGGTAGAAAATACTGTTTTATTTTTTCCTTTAAAGAAATTAGCGGTAGTTATCAACTTCTCACCCATTAATTTACTGACACCCATCACATTGCTAGGGTTAACCGCCTTGTCACTGCTTGTGAATATCACTTTTTCAACATTATTGTCAATGGCTGTATCAATTACGTTCTGAATGCCATAAACATTAGTTTTCACAGCCTCAAAGGGGTTGTATTCGCATATGTGGACATGTTTGAGAGCGGCAGCATGGAATACTATATCTGCACCAGTCATTGCTCTATTGAGTCTCTCCCTTTCAACAACACTGCCCAGAAAATATCTAAATTTATTGGATTCGCTGAACTTATTCATTGCATGAAAAAGACTGTTCTCATCATTTGTGAGGATCCTTACGGCCTTGGGCTCAGATTTTAGAATTTGCTCAGCAAGTTCCATACCGATTGTGCCAGTGCCACCTGTTATTAGTATAACCTTATCGGTGAATATTTTATTCATGATGGGTTGTATAAAATTATTAATACTTAAGGTTTTCAATCTTGGTTTTTATTTTCATTTATCATTTCTATAATCAGGTTAACAACTCTTTCCGAAGAAAGACCGTCAAGCTTATAGAGGTAATCTTCTAGGAATTCATCTCTTTTCACCTCCAAGCTTTTTCTTGTATCTTCATCATAGAGAGCATTCTTTATTGCAATGGTTAATTCTTTTTGATTTTTAACACCTATTGCAGCACCACTTGACGCGTAGGGTATTACATCTGGCCGTCCCGTGAAATTCATTGTTATAACAGGTATACCAAGAATCATCGCATCAAGGCCAACAGTAGAACTCTCTGTCAACAAGGTATCAGATGCTTTAAGTAAACTGTGAAAATCGGTATCTTTTACAATTTTTACATCAATTTTCATATCAGATAACATGTACTTGTATTTATCCTCTTTTTCCGCTGGATGTAATTTGATAACAAGTTGTACATCTGAAAATCTGTTCAATGCTTCTGTAATTATAGAGATGTGGGCCATCCATTCTTTCAAGGGCATCAATCTAAGTTCCACAACTGCTTGAGTAGCTAGCGTAATTATACATTTATCATTATCCAGATTAAGCAACTTGCAAATATCTGATTTAGAACGAAAATCCTTTCTATTTAGTAATTGATCATAGAATATACTGCCAGTGACAAACAATCTATTGCTTTCAGTCTCATGTTGAATCATAAATTCCTTGCTGACCTCCCCGAAAACCGCCATTTTTGTGCCATACAATGGGACATATGCCCATGTGTCTGCCATTACGCCATGCTGCACAATCAAAGAAGGTATGTTGTTTAAATCAGCTGCACCAATTATTACTCTCTCTGGCCAGATAATATCTCTTAGCATGATGATAATATCTATCGATTTCTCGGCAAATGTGGATGTCATTACTTCCAGAATTTCAAATGTATATTCACATGTTTTCAAATATTTCTTAAAAAATAAATCTTCAACGAGATTCCATAAATTTATCTCATTTATAATGAATGCATCTGTAAAGCTTCTTTCTCTCCTTATCACTTTCCACCTCTTTCTTAACCTTGAGGACTCTTGGGTTATTTTGACTATTGTACGGACATCTAATAAATCCCAAAAAAGAGTGTAATCAATATTCTCATTCTGCAAAGTTTTTTCGATAGGGCCATGATTGTAACAAACAACAAAAGGTTTGAGATCCATCCGATCCATCTCTTTTATGAGAGGACTCAGATATTTTACTTGGTTAGGTTCAAATATCACAATCATTGCGTTTCTTTCATTTACTTTGTATTGATTTTTGTTTTCTTCGCGGCCTATAGCATAACTTATTTGTTTTAAAAATTTCCGAACTAGACGAAAGTGTGTGGCCACCTTCTTCTTGATATGAAATATATGGAATACGGGTGTTTTTACTTTGATAATGGGGATTTTCTTTTGTGTGGCTATGAGAATAGCAACATCAGAAGCCGCGCTGTTATCATCAACAACATAAATTTTGTTGATTTTCTCTCTATCTATTATCAGGGTCATAGCTTCTACGCGTTGCATAATCTCAGTAAGATCTTGTGAAAAGGCATCCTCCAGAATCCAATCAATATCAATTCCTTTGTATTCCCATTTATTTGATAATGACTTGTACCAGTTTGTTGCCAATAACCGAGCCTTAAGTACGATTTCATGAAAACGTCTCAATGTTAAATCTTGAACTGATGAGACGGAATGCATTTGCTCAAGATTCTTAGTTGCCTTACTAAAACTATCATCAAATGTTAGGAGATGGAGCCTATCTGAACTATCTAAAATATTCTTTTGTGCAAGAATGGATTTTAACTGGCTTTCTGCGTCAGCAATGATTAATACAGTTTTCATTCGTTATCACCTTTTCATGAGATTATCAGGGTTCTTTCTCTTTCTTTGACTTGGCAACCATTTTTTCTATCAAATCCACAATTCTTTTATATGCGTGCCCATCCATTTTATAAGCATAATCAAACACAAATTGTTTCATATTACTATGCAATTTTCTTGTTGTATCTTCATCATAGAGAATCTTCTTTATCGCCTCAATCAATTCATCTTGATTTTTAACACCAATTGCTGCACCACTTGATGCATAGGGTATTATATCTGGCCTTCCAGTAAAATTTATTGTAATAACTGGTATGCCTTGGATCATAGAGTCAAGACCAACTGTAGAACTCTCTGTCAATAAAATTTTAGATACTCTAAATAAACTATGGATATCAATATCTTTGATAATAGTGACATTTTTCATAAGTGGGAAGAATTTATAATATTTATCTTCTTTTTCATGTGGATGGAGTTTAATAACAAGTTGTTTGTCTGGGAACATTTTCATAGCTTCCATCACATTTGAAACAAGTATTTTCCAATCACCTAAGGATCCTAATTTATGTTCTACAAGCCCTTGGGTTGCAAGCACTATTATTTCATTTGATTTGTCTAATCCCAATTGTTTATAAATCTCATCTTCATGGGAGAAATCCTTTTTCATAATCAACGCATCATAAATGGGGCTACCAGTTACAATTACTCTATCACTATCTGTACCATGTTCAATCATAAATTTCTTGCTGAACTCCCCAAAAACTGCCATTTTTGTACCATGCAATGGGACATATCCCCATGTGTCTGCCATTACGCCATGCTGCACAATCAAAGAAGGTATGCTGTTTGAATCTGCCGCACCAATTATTGCCCTCTCTGGAACACAGCTATCGCCCATCAATATAACTAATTCAATTGACTTTTTAGCTAATGCATCTTTAATAATTTCAATAATCCCAATTATATCTGAGTAATAAGTATCATAGCGATTATTGAATAAGTCAACTATTAATGACCAAAATACAATCCCATCATATGTAAAATAGGTTCTAAAGTGAGTATCTCTAGTTAATGCATCCCACTTCATTTTGAGTTTTACAATTTCAAGTGAGGTTTTGAGAGCAACATCTATACTCATTAAACTATTCAATAAAACGTATTCTATCTCGTCATTCTGTAGACTCTGCTCAGTAGCACCTGGATAAAAGCAAACACTAAAAGGTTCAAGATTTCCTCTTATTTCTATCTCTTTCAGAACTGAACCGAGTATGTTTTCATGATGCTGTTCGAATATTATGGGCATAACTTTTGGCCTGTCTTTTTTATATCGCTTGCTATCGGCTTTATATTTGACAGATAATACTATGTTACGTACAGTTTTTCGTAGAAAATGAAAGCAAGTATGCGTTCCTCTTTTAGCACCAAATAAAGGAAGTTTAATTCTAATACTCTTTATATCTTTTGAATTAGCTACGAGAATGGCGGTTCTAGGTGTCATACTGCCGTCATCAGCAACAATTATCTTGTCTGGTTTATACTCATTCAATACTTGTTGAATAACTACGATTCGTTGAATGATATCTGCGACATCTTTAAAAAAAGGAGTTTCGATAATCCAACCGAGATTTATGCCATTATGTGACCAATCCTCAGATATAGATTTATGCCATTCCATTGCAATAGAACGGGCATTCTGGACAATATCATGGAATATTTCAGGAGATAGATATTTTGTCGATGAGATATAATGAATTCCTCTATGAGTTTTAGTAAGTTTAATGCTGTCATCGAACATTAATAGAAGAATTTGGGTTGATTTTCCTAACTTGCTTTCTTGTACAAGAATAGCCTTTACTTGTTCTTTTGTTTCAGCGATTGCCAGTATCTTCTTGGATTTTACCATATTTTCTCCTCGTTTAGCAACTCAACTGAAATCAAATTCTCGTAAATAGCTTCTATATCCCCTACGTAACTTGGCATATCCTTTATCTCGGGCATGTGTCTTCTGTACTCCTCAATCAATTGTGGGTTTTCAATTATTTTTTTGATCTGTTTAGTCAGATGGCCCACATCTCCTTTGTTGAACAACAGGCCATTAACCTCATCATTGACAATCTCAGGGATAGCCCCTACATTAGAGGCAATTACAGGAATTTCTGCTGCGAATGCCTCTCGGATGACCACAGAAAAGGTTTCATACCAGACCGATGGAACGATTAGCACATCAATATTAGAAAACGGCTCACTAAGTTCTTCAAAATATCCAAGAAATTTAACCTTGTTATTATAGCACATATTTCTTATTTCATCGAGGTAAGCTTTGCTGCCCTTACCATAGACTAGGAGTTCAGCATTTTCATCTTTCAGGCCGTTGAAGGCCTCTATCAGCGTATGAATACCTTTGACCTTGTATATCGTGCCCACATACCCAAATCGGATAGGTTTTGATTTTGGCTTGTTCACATCCTTGAGCCAGTCGAGAATTACCCCCTCCTCCATGAGAATAATTTTTTCATCTATTAGACCGTATTCAATATACTTATCCTTAACAAAATCAGATGGTGACAATATCATATCTGCATGATTCAATATTTCAATGGCAGATGATTTTCTATGAATAAGAGATTTTTCATCAAGCTGCTCGCTTCTAGATGGTTTTGTCACCTTGTCCAATCCTGTTTGAAATGTTCTCCATAGAAAAACTGGGACGAAACATTTTACTTTAGTCATAATATTATCTAGACCAGTTCCCTTTTCTCTGGTAGCTATTCCTCTTTTTGGAATTATATTCACAAAACAATCTCTACAACCAAAACATTTTGCACCTGAATCTGGGCCACTACATATATCTCCAGAGGAATTGATAAGAGTTACCAATGGACAAATGTACCAATAGTCATGAAGTGTGACTAAAACCGGTATATTTCTCTTTTTTGCAAGAGAGATTATTGAAGCAGATAACCATAAGAGGTGTTGTATATGAACAATGTCTGGCTTTACCACACTTAGTAAATTATCAAAAGTATCCTCTATATGCTTGTTTTTCAAAGAGGATAGAATATTTTCATCGCCATTATAAAACACCCTTCTAACGTTCAATCCTTCATAAACTTCGTCAGTAATTTTGAATTCCTGATTAAAGTGTCCAAACTCCCTGCATAAAACCCATACCTCATGCTTATCGCTTAATTCTTTGGATAAGTTCAGAGTGTGTATCTCCGTACCCGCAATGTTTTTTGGTGGGAAATCATGGACTATTTGGACAATTTTCATCTCGAATTACTATAAGAACAAGGTTATAAAATGCTTTTGTAAGTTATGCTCTTCTAATTTTGTTTTGAACTCTGGTCCATAAAAACCTAAGGTAGGATATATATAGACTATATTTTATGACATAACTGAGTAATCTTTTATTATGTCTTTTTATTGAAATTCTTCTATCAGCTGTTTCTAGAATCGCCCTCAGGTAAAATTTCTTCCTCTCTTCCAATAGAAAATCATCTGTTTCCACACAGGGGTCATCACACATAAAATCATTATCTCTATTGGGGGATACATTAATATCTCCAAAAACCCGCCCATGTTCATCATACCACTCCCTAACCTGTGTTCCTTTGTATGGGACGAGTAAGTGCCAAAATACTAAATCTGGTTTTAATTTCTTTGCAATTTTCAGAGAATGTTTGGCTTTTTTGGGAGAATCACCAGGCAATCCAATTATGAAAGATAAAATCAGTTTTAATCCATGTTTTTTTATTAGGTTTGCTGCATTGATGATTTCCTCAATGGTTTCTTGCTTCCCAATATTTTCGAAAACCTCTGGATGTCCATGTTCAAAGCCAATGCCTATTGTAGTACAACCGGCTTTCTTTAACAGAATGAGCAAATCTTCACTAACTCTATCTGCACGAGTATTTAATATATCCAGTTCCAGACCTACACCGCTTTCAACATATTTATTTAAAAATAATTCAATATGCCCTTTTCTAACAAATGGATCATCATCATATATGATTACTTTCTCCAATTTTAGGAATTCATTCTTAGCTTTCATTAATTCATCTACACACAGTTCTGGATCCTTTGCCCTCCATTTCCTTGAACTTAGTTTCTTTACAGCACAAAAACTACATTTGTGTGGACATCCCCTACTGGTTTGAATGGGATATACTTTGATATTTTCTATACCGCTAAAGACTGTAAAATCAGGAGTTGGAAGAAGTTTTAGGTCGGATAATTCAGATTCTATGATGACGGGTTCTTTCTCTTTAATTGCATTTTCTACAATTTGAACTATTGAACTTTCTGCTTCACCCTTGAATATATAATCAATTCTCTTATCTGATTGCAATTCATCAGTATATAGTGTCGCATGTGGCCCACCAACTATTATTGGGAGATTGTATTTTTCTATTCTCTCAATCATCTCTATTGCTTCGTTCACAGAAGGTGTGTATACTGAAAGACCAATAACATCTGGTTCGTATTCCTCTATAATATCTTCAATAGGTGGCCAATTGGCCATGAATGTATAATCTATAACTTTAACATCATGACTGGCATTTTTTAATACAGCGGACAATATTGCAAAGCCTAAATGCGGGGTATTTTGGCCAGATGTTTTTCTTCTAGCATTTACAAAAAGAATCTTTTTCATTATGTATAGAATAATCTATGATTACTATTAATCTTTTCCCTCTATGATTTTAATTGTATAATTTTTATTATTATATCTTTTATTATTATATCTTTTATTCTTCATAAGTGCCATATATACTACCTACGTTATTACTTAGGATTACTTTCTGCCAGAATGGGCATCTAAACCGAATTTTGAAGTATATTAAAACACCCAATGAGCAAAATCACCCTAGCTTCTTATAATTTCCCCTCTTTGCTATAGATAAGTGATTTATACTTTAGAAGTGTATCAAGTATAGATGTCCGAAACTTCACCAAAAGTATTCATAATTATTATTAGCTGGAACCGGAAAAAAGATTTGAAAGACTGTTTGCTTTCAACTGATAAAATTAATTACCAGAATTTTGAGATCATTGTAGTCGATAATGATTCAATAGATGGGAGCCAGGCATTGCTAAAAGATAATTTTCCTAATGTCATTTTGATAGAAAATAACCAGAATTACGGTTTTGCAAAAGGAAATAATATCGGCATAGAATATGCACTAAAGAATGATGCAGATTACGTATTCTTACTAAATAATGATGCAATAGTTGAGCCAAACGTTCTGAGTATGTTGGTAAATGCATCAGAATCCGATGCTTCAATAGGTTTCATTGGCCCAAAAATATGCTACTACGATACACCAACGATGATACAGGTAGCGGGATGCCGAGTTGATTTCAGAACAGGTAACACAGAACTCATTGGCTTCAATGAAGAGGATAAAGGGCAATATGACCATGACAAATATGTGGATTTCATATCAGGCGTTGCTATGCTTATTAGCCGCTCACTCATTGAAAAGGTGGGAATGTTTGATGAAAAATATTTTGCATATTATGAGGAAACAGACTGGTGTGTGAGAGCTAATAAAGCAGGATTCAAATGTTTGTATACCTCCAAGACA
>JAFCGF010000002.1 GCA_017608295.1 Candidatus Woesearchaeota archaeon | reverse complement strand
TAAGTGTCTGATGGAGAGCCGGATGCGCTGAAAGGCGCACGTCCGGTTCGGGGAGAGGGAAGGGAGAGACCGCAAGGCGTGAGCCCTGTATGGCGCTCCTTTCTCTACTCCACGAGACTCGACGCCGAGCGAGGAAGATATCATGATAACAAAGAATCTCGTCAAGGTGGGGGAAATGATTGGTATAGAGGTACTCGACCACGTGATAGTGACACAGCATGACTATTATAGCTTCGCAGAAAACCATTACTGCTCAGAGCCTCACTCTGAGAGTTCGTCTTCCCCTTCTTCAGAATAAGTGAGCTTGGCGACGCTTATCACCTTGTCATCACCCTTTACACGCATCACACGCACACCCATAGTGTTTCTGCCAATTTCCGAGATGCCACTCACAGGTACACGAATCAGGATGCCATTGCGGCTGATGAGCATGAGCTCATCGTCTGGAGTGACGCATTTCGCGTCGACGACAGCGCCATTGCGACCTTCAGTCTTGATATTGATGAGCCCCATACCAGCACGGTTCTGTGGGCGGTACTCACTGAACGGCGTCCTTTTGCCGTAGCCGTTCTCTGTTATCGTGAAGAGACTCTTTGAGGGCTGTACAATCACCCCTGAGATAACATTGTCGTTCTTTCGTACTCTTATCCCCCGCACTCCCATGGTGTTGCGGCCCATCTCCCTTGTCTGCCCCTCGTCGAACCTGATGGACATGCCAAGTTTAGTCATGAGAAGCACTTCGTCGTTTCCGGAAGTGAGCAGCACATCCACGACCTCATCACCTTTGACGAGGTTAATGGCAATGATGCCTGTACTGCGCGGCCGGGAATAGGATTCAACAGACGTCTTCTTGACCATGCCTTTCTTAGTAATGAAGAAGGTGTTCAGGTTCTTGAAATCGCCGACCGGAAGGATTGCTGATACCTGATCTCCTTTCTCGAGGTTGAGAAGGTTCACAAAGGCCTTGCCTTTTGACTGCCGCGATCCCTCAGGTATCCTGTACACCTTGAGCCAGTACACTTTTCCGTTTGTCGTGAATGCCAATAGGTAAGTATGTGTTGAGGCGATGAAAAGGTGCTTGGCAAAGTCTCCTTCCCGTGTTGTCGTGCCGATGATACCTTTGCCGCCGCGGTGCTGCACCCTGTATGTATCTATGGGGACACGCTTCGCATACCCTGCGTTGGAAACTGTGACAATGACATCCTCCTCCTTGATGAGGTCTTCCATGATGAAAGGAGTTTCTTCACCCTGCTCTATGCCAGTCCGGCGCTCGTCGCCGTATTTTTTCTTCATCTCTGCCAGTTCTTTTCTGATGATTGAGATGATTCTCTCGGGCTTGTCGAGGATATCCTTATAGTCGATAATCTTCTTGAGTAATTCTCCATGCTCAGTTCTCACACTGTCCTGCTCCATTGAGGTGAGGCTCTGTAAGCGCATCTCCAGGATGGCCTTTGCCTGTGTAGGAGTTATTGAAAGGAGCTTTATGAGCGCCTGTGAGGCCTCGTTCCTGCTCTTAGACTTCTTCACTGCGGCAATAGTCTGGTCGAGTTTGTCCAGGGCCTTGACTATACCCTCAAGGATGTGGGCGCGCTCTTCTGCCTTTTTCAGCTGATACTGTGTCCTCCTGGTCACGACCACTTCACGGTGCTTGATGAACTCCTTGAGTATCTGGCACACATTGAGTACTTTCGGCCTGTTATCGACAATCACAACCATGTTTGCCGAGAATGTGGACTGGAGGCGGCTGTACTTGAACAGGAGGTTCTTCACAATCTCAGGATCCTCATTCCTTTTCAGTTCGATGACAATCCGCATACCTTCCCTGTCAGATTCGTCTCGAAGGTCTGAGATGCCATTTACACGTTTTTCTTTGACAAGATTAGCAATCGCCTCGACGAGCTTGGCTTTGTTCACCAGGTAAGGAATCTCAGTAATTATAATCGCGTCTTTCCCTTTCTTTGTCTTTTCCAGCGATGTCTTTCCCCTGACAATGATGTGTCCTTTCCCCTGAGCGAAGAGATGTTTTATACCTGTTGTACCGATGATGATGCCACCAGTGGGAAAATCAGGGCCGGGCATGACTTCAAGCAGGTCAAGCCCCGTGACTTCAGGCTCATCAAGAACCTTAAGAGTTGCGTCAATGACTTCATTGAAGTTAAACGGCGGAACATTTGTGGTCATACCCACTGCGATGCCAGTGCAGCCATTGAGAAGTAAGTTAGGCACTTTTGAAGGAAGTACTATGGGCTCCTTAAGTGAAGCGTCGTAATTCGGCTGAAAATCGACAGTGTCCTGGTCAAGGTCCTCAAGCAGGTCCTCAGCGAGCTTCCTAAGGCGCGTCTCGGTGTAACGCATCGCAGCAGGATTATCGCCATCAATGCTGCCAAAGTTTCCCTGACCCCTGACGAGAGGATACCTCATGGAGAAGTCTTGCGCCATGCGGACAAGGCTTTCATACGCAGCAAGGTCACCATGGGGGTGAAACTTTCCAAGAACTTCACCAACGACACGGGCGGACTTTTTATATGGCTTTTTGTGTGTAAGCCCCATCTCGCCCATTGCGTAGAGAATGCGCCTGTGTACCGGCTTGAGGCCGTCACGGACATCAGGCAGTGCGCGCCCGATGATGACGCTCATCGCGTAATCTAAGTATGCTGACTTCATCTCCTCCTCAATCAGCCTAGGGCTTTCCTGCTCAGTCCCTTCACTTGGAGATGCCATTTTCATACCTTGTTTTCAGCCGTTTTTTCAAGGCTCAGAATCGAGCGAAAAATATGCTTTTATCGACGATAAATTGAGAATGCAGGGGGTTTAAATAACTTCCGCACACGCTCCCGGAATATCACTGGACGCGCTTGATGATACAATTCCTCGCGGTCATGCTGAAGCCGCAATATACGCACTTCTTGATCTTGTCCTCAATGAGTCCGCGCGGCTGGTATTTCATATTATTCCCGCATCTCGGGCACCGCAGGAGAAAGGGCATGGCTATTCCTCTTCAGAGTCGCTCTCAGACTCCTCGGGTTCTTCTGCTTCGCCCACTTCTTCCTTAGTGCTCTCTTCAGGAGTCTCTTCTGAATCCTCCTGTTCTGGTTGAGGTACGAGGTTTCTGTTGAAGAGCGCCACAAGACCCTTCACGCTTCCGTATTCGGAGAATTTATCTTGAATCTCTTCCGGGCTCTTCAGGTCGAAATAATCAAGGAATTTCTGGGTGAGCTTGAGCAGGTAAGAGCGGCCGCTCCTTTCCTTATTCACAAATCCCTGGTCTACAAGGGCATGGATGTGCTCGTACGCCTTTGTGGAGCGTATTTCCACCACTTCAGATTGTAAGAGGGGAGCTTTCCAGGCGATGATTGCCAATGTTTCGAGGACGCTTTTTGTGAGCTCAGCCTCGGGGATGAGTGCCTGCACCACAGGCAGGTAGGTCTCGCGGATGGTCATCTTCCATGAGCGTCCCTCACTGAGGATGACGATGGGAGAATCCCGTGAGTGGTAATCCTCGATAAGGCCTGTGATGTGCTCAAGCACAGCCTCTTCCTGGCAGCCTACAATCTTTGCTATCTCCTTGGTGGATATTTTCTTCCCTACTGAGAAAAGCACTGCCTCGACAGCTTTTTTCATGTCCAGATGTTCGATGTCACTCATTTTTCCTTCTTGATAATGTGATACTTTCCATCCTTGTCCTGGCCGATGATGCCTTGGTCCATATACCGGGTGAGATGCGGTGCCAGCTGCAATCCCTGGAGACCACACACACCTGCAAGGTCTTCTAGATTCCGTGAGTCATAGTGCAGGGCGACGAGAACGAGGTTCTTAAGTAACCCATTGTTGTTGTTCTGAAGCACATTCGCCTGTACCTTAAGGTTCTTGAATCCCATGTCTAGGTTATGCAGGTTCGCCAATAAGTCATTGAGCAGTGTGTTGAGTTGAGTCACATGCAGACCCATATTTTCAGGCTCGACAATCTCAATTGATGATGGCATGAAGTCAAAGCAGAACTGCGATAACTCTCCAAAGGAGCGGAAATGCACTTCAAGTTCTGCAAAAGCAGACCAGAGCCCCTCAATTTCCTTCGCTTCTGAGAGTTCCTCCTCGAGAATCCATGTTCCTTCCCTTTCTTTCAGCTGCCCGACCACAGTCTCCACAGTCGTCTCAACATGCTTTTTAGGCTTGCCGAGTACCTCTAAGATAGTCCTGACAATAATGTGTCCTTTTTCAGATTCGAATTCCATGATTATGTACGCCTCTTCTGTGCCTTTTTCTCCTTCTTTAGTTCTTTCAACTTTTTCTTCAGCTTTTTCTTCAGTTTAGGATTATGACAAGTAATAGGTATTCCAAGCTCGTAAGCCTTCTCAATTTCATCCTCCATTCCTGCAGATATAGTCGGCCCTGCAAGGATGATTTCATCGATGAATGCTTTCTGGAAGTAGAGGGCATTCTCCTCTATCCCAAGTGCCCTTTCAGATTTAATATCATCATCCAGGTAAAGTAGGGCTGTAATGTAAGGGGCAATGGGGACAATATCATCCCGCTCGTGGCTGATATCTTTCATGATGTTCAGTATTGCTGTGATGTTCCTACTCACATCTCCCCCCACTGGGTGTGCGAGGTATGCGGTTTTCGGTGGTTCAAATATTGGCGCCTGGTCAATATCAGTAAGTATTTCATCCAGAGCATCTTGAAGCCCCGCGTTCTTACAAGAGATTGGAATACCATTCTTCACTGCTAACCTGATTTCCTCTTCCATATTATCTGTTATTTTTGGTCCTGCGATAAAGAGTTCATCTATGAATTCCTTGGCGAAGTATGGTTTGTATTCCCTCACACCGAGGTACATGAGTGGAGGCAGATAGGGTGCGATAGGGATAATGTCCTCTCTCGTAAATCTGAGACTCTTGAGGATTTGAAGAAGTGAGTTTACTGCTGCTGGATGCTCTGCATTGATATAATGTGATACATAGACAACTTTCTTATAGACAACTTTCTTTCCAGGACTCTCGTTTTCCTCTCCCATGTTCCTCATCCCTGGGGGGATTAACGGTAACTTTTCTGGCGCTTCGCGCGTGCCTGCCCGTGGCTGTTTGGTTTTGATGGCTCTTTTCGCCTAACGTCAGCGACGAGGAGCTGCCTATCGTAATCCAGGAAACGCTCCTCGATGAGTTCATTCTTTGTGTGCTTGACCAGGGCTTTCGCAATGGCGAGCCGTGACGCCTCCACCTGGCTCACTGTGCCGCCTCCGTGCACACGCACAGAGATATCTACCTTTTCGCCGGCCTCGCCAGCCAGAAGAATGGGCTCTTCTATCTTGAGCCTTGCAGACTTTGGCTGAATAGTCTCAAGCAGCTGATTATTGATACGGATTTTCCCGCTTCCCTTCTTGAGCGTTGCCCTTGCTGTGGCCATTTTCCTTTTTCCTGAAGTGTGTATGACTGCCATTATTTTGCACCTAAAATCTTGCACAACTCCCCTACCCTAGTGAACCGGAGATTTGGGAGCTTGTCGATGTGGGCATGTTGTATGCTTTCGAGTTCCTTTCCCTCGAAATGCTTCGGCACGCCTCTGTGGCACTTGATTCTTGAGAAGGCAGTTCTTCCCCGCTCTTTTTTGTAGGGAAGCATATTCCTTATCGCCCTCTTAACGAACATATCCGGCCTGCGCGTGATATACGGTCCCCTTGTGGGGGTTCCTCTTGCCCGTCCCTGAGCATATTTTTCAATAATTCTTTTCCTATTCCCCGTGATGACTAGTTGCTCGCAGTTGATGATATCAATACTCTCACCAAGCAAGGCTCGCTTTGCGACTTCACTCGCCATTCGGCCGAGGATGAGGTTCTTCGCATCTATGATTACCATGTTATTCACCCCATCAGCCTCACTTTATTCCCCTTGGGGTTTTTTGAGAGCAGCTCATCTATGGTGAGTGCCTCTCCTTTCGCTGCTTGTACCTTCTCTTTGGCTTGCCCTGAGAAACTCCATGCTGCGATAGTGAGTTTGTGGCCGAGAGTACCGCTCCCGAGGACCTTTCCAGGCACAAGGACAAGCTCTCCCTCTTTTGTATAACGGTTTAGTCTAGAGAGATTTACAGCTCGCCTGTTCCTATTTGGTCGCTCGAGGTCTTGGGCAACCCTCTTCCACAGCGGTGTGTTGTTCTCTGCCGCTGACTTCTTGAGCCGCAGTATCAACTGCTGCAGATGCTCATTCATTGGACCTGTTCGTTTCATTGTGTTTTCCCTTTTTTTATAATTGGTAGTGCGGGGGACGTGACTCGAACACGCGCAGGCACTAAGCCACTAGGCCCTCAACCTAGCCCGTTTGACCACTCCGGCACCCCCGCAAACTCCAAAGAGTTTGATCATTTAGTGGGTCTAAAGCCCCACGTCGCGCTGATCATGACTCTTGGTTTGTTGGTCGACCGCTACTTCTTTTTCTTCTTGCCTACCTCCTTTATTGCGGTGATGAGTTCATCCGCTTTCTTGTTGAGGATATTAATTCCCTCGACCATGATGGTTTTTGGTGAGAGCTGGCCCCACGATTCGATGAAGAAGATATAGTCCTGAGGATTAGTCTCGACTTTTACCTCTCCATCGCTCGCGTCCATGCATGCGCCGCAGAGGATGCAGTCGTACTCCTTGCCCTTCTTCACGCTGAGCTTGCTTCCCTTGGCTTCGAAGACAGCTGGGGGACACACTTTCTCGCATTCGAGAAATGCCTGCCCCTTCTTTGAGATGGTAATCTTCGGCGCTTGCCTGTAATAGATGTGTCCAGTTGACCACTTGACGTGTTCCTTACCCTTCCCGAGAATAGCAGTCATCTCTGCTTCAATCTCCTGGTTCTCGAAGAGCTTGATGACAGGAATGTCAGGGTAGATTGGAGTGACCTTTGGGTCCTTGCTCTTAATATCTCCGGCACGCACCACGACGCCGCTCTTAAGGCCCTTCCCTGTGAGGGTGAGGGTGAGCTGGCAGCGGGCACATCCCTTGCCCCCACATGCGCATTCACTAGGGAGTGTGTAGGATTTGAGGTCTGTCTTCAGGGGAATGAGGCCCATCCTGAGGGCGACAGTCTCATCATAAAGCGCAGAGGAATTGTTCCGGAATTCGACCACCTCAACAGCCATAGTCGGCACTTCTTCCATGGCGACACGCCTGAGAGCGTTGGCAAATGCTGGGTTCGCCCCTTCCAGAAGGAAAGAGAGCTTGTTCCCTTTTTGACTGAGCACACTGACTTTTATACTCATACTCGCCTACCTCGTTTTCCGCCTTTTTTCCTACAGCCATCGTGGGCAATAGGTGTGACATCCTCAATAGTGCCTATCCGTAACCCCATCCTTGAAAGGGAACGGATTGCTGCCTGCGCACCTGGTCCTGGATTATGGGGTCCCTGGTGCCCGCCCGGCGCACGAATCTTCACATGCACACCGTTGATTCCTTTCTCAAACGCAGTCTCCGCAGCCTTCTTCCCTGCGAGCATCGCGGCTGTCGGAGAGCTTTCCATGCGGTCAGATTTCACAACCATCCCGCCAGATACTCTCACAATAGTCTCTGAGCCAGTGATGTCAGTGATGTGTATGATAGTATTGTTGTATGATGCCAGGATGTGGGCTATGCCCCATCTGGTCTGTCTGTCTTTATTCATGAGGATTCACCTTTTGGTTTAGCGGGCTTTGTGGATGCGTCGTCTGGTATTTTGGGCTTGACAGCAGGCATCTCCCTTCCGGGATGCGAAGGGTTTGAGAGTTTTGAGCGCGGCGCGAACTTCACCAGCCCACTCTCAGCACCAGTCACAAGATAAGAGGGCGCAGTGATGACCTTGTCGCCGACCATGATGTGCCTGTGGATGATGAAATGCCTGGCTTGTTTTGGGCTTCGTGCAAGGCCGAGCTTCACGACCTGCGTCTGCAACCTTCGGTCCATGATGTTCCTCACTGTGAGACCCAAGACGTCGTCCAGGTCAGAGCCCATCTCAACCAGACCATAAGAGGCGAGCTTCTCCATCATCTGGATACGCTCTTTGTCTGCCTGCGCTGTCTTGCTCACGATGAGTGACTTGGCCTGCTGGTGGAAACTTTTCATAACAGAGACCATCTTCCAGATCTCCTTCTTGTTCCTAAGGCCGTATTCCTTCATCAGGACCTTCTCCTCTTCGATGCGAGCCTTCTGCCAAGGATGGCTCGGAGTTTTGTACTTTTTCTTCGGAAGTTTTGGATCACCCATTGTTTACCCTCTTATACACGGCCCGACTTGGCAGCCTTTCTCCTCTTGACTCCTAGGCTACCTTTACCTTTATTCGGCCTGAAATTGGACCTTGTTCTTTGCCCCCTTAGCGGCAGCCCCCACTGGTGGCGGAGCCCCCTATAGGATTTTGTCATCTTGAGAATCTTGATATCACTATCTTTCGCGAAATCAAGGTCTGCACTGATGAAGTGCATATCTCCCCCGGTCTCGGGGTCCTTGCGGTGGTTGAATAGCCAAACTGGAGCCCCATATCCTGCAGGATTCCTGACAATCATGTCTATCTTATTGGTCTCTTCATCTGACATGTCTCCCACGCGCTTGTTCGGGTCAATGCCCGAAAGCACACATACCATGTTGCTGAAGGAGAAGCTCACACCCTTGATTTTAAGGAGAGCTTGCTTGAGGATTTTCTTACCATCAAGGTCTGTATTGGCAAGCCTAACGATATATCTGAAGTCGTCTGCCTCCTTCTGCTCCTTTTCCTTTTTTTGTTCATTATGTTTAGTTTCCATTGACATCCCTGTAGTCTGCGGTTGAGTAACTGCATACAATAGAGTCCGAGAATGTGGCAGCCCTATCAGCGTGATGCCGCGCTCGCCATGGAACTCGGGCTCTCTTTCCGTCTTGGGAAGAGGAGACCCTATTTAAATATGCCGGTCGAAAGAATAGGTTTTTATCTGTAGGTTATTTGGCCTTTGAGGAGGGAATAGAGGTAGGGTGCGATGAAGAAGCCGACATAGATGATGCTTTCTGTGATGGTGCTTCCCGCAAGTGGCATATCCCAGATGTTTCGTATGCCGTTGATAATCCAAGTCATAATGAGGAGATTCACGACCGCTACAATGGGGATGATGAGCGCAGCGACAAGATGGTGCTTTTGCTCAAGGTGCTCCAAATCGATGATGAGGAAATTGAAAATCAACCCGAAAACCAGCCCTATGCCTGCAATCACTGCTGTTCTCTGGAAGGCATCTAGAAACACGGCAAGGAATGCGAGAGCGATGAATATGAGGAAATTGAACACCACAAGCACAAGGAGTATGAGCCAGTAGAGGGTCCTGTGGCTTCCTTTCGCATAAGACATGTACTTTTCCTGGTCGTAAGCCCTATCTTTAGCCTTTACCTCTCCATAATCCTTGTCTTTTGGCTGCTTCGCGGCTTTTTTCGTGGTTTTCTTCTTCGCCATGGTATTCAGGTCTTCAGTCCAAGCATTTTCAGGACATAGGAGAAGAAGCCAGTATCCTCCTCTTCCTCAAGCTGTTTTTCATAGTGTTCTCCGAGCAGCTTCGCAGCGACCTTCTTGAACTCGACTGATGCCGGGGCATCAGCATGCGCGTGCACAAGAGGCAGCTTTGCGTTCAGTGCCGAGCGTGCCAGCTTATCCTCAGGAACAATCCCGAGCATAGGGTATTCAAGGATGGTCTCTATGGTGTTGACATCCAGGTCGAACTCATCATGCTTTGCCCGGTTGAGCACCACACCGAGAATATGTGTGCCCATGCGCTCAGCAATCTTGATGGTCTTCAGCGCGTCGGTCACGGCAGGCAGTTCTGGATTTGTGACTACAACAACCTCGTCAGCAGCCTTTATGACCGCGAGAGTGTCCTCGCTGAGGCCTGCTGAGGCGTCCATAATGATGTATTCTGTCTTCCCAATCAGTTCCACGAGCACAGCCGCAAGCTTGTCGGCGTTGAGGTACTTCAGCTCCTCGATGGAAATGCTTGATGGGATAACCTTGATGCCTGAAGGGTGCTGATATATCGCCTCATGGATGCTCTTCGCCCCACGCAAGGCGTCATTAAGTGTTACTGGGACCAACGGCGCGCCGAGATGCACGCTGATGTTCGGTGTTGTGAGGTTTGCGTCCATCACGATGACATCTTTCCCGAATGCGGAGAACGCAGTCCCCAGATTGATTGCTGTAGTAGTCTTTCCGACACCACCCTTTCCTGAAACCACTCCTATGATTTTCGTCATTGTCATCCCCCTGATTTTTAATAGTAACGCCGGTCGAACTCAAGTTCGAGTAGCACCTTCTTGAGCATCTCAGTCATGTCGCCCTGCCCCTCGTTTCCGACATATTCTCCGACGAGAGCTACAAATGTCTTGACCTTTTTATAATCCTCGGTTATAGAGTCGATTGTGACCTCGACTTCATGTCCCTTAAGGCGTGAGATCATGGTGACTCCGCGGCGGAACTCTTCCCTCCTGTCGAAGTCGGATCTCAGGATTTCTCTCATGTGGAGATAATGCTGGAGGAACTCTAGGATGATGATTTCTTCCCCAAAGGTCTTCCTTAGGATATTTGCCCGCAACCCCGGGCTTTTTGGAATATCCTCTATTTTTTCCGTCTCCTTCAGGAAATCAAACAGGACGACCATGCCGGCATCATACGCCTGAATAATCCTGTTCACAGTATTCTTGAGGATGTCAACTGTACGAGTGTATTTCAGGCTCACATAAATGAGGTGATCTACCCTCTTTAGCTGCTGTTCCGCCTTACTTAAAGATTCCTTCATTTTGCTCCACAATCTCGACCATACTCTGTATAAATACCTTTGCCTTTGAGAGGTAATTCTTCAGGTCTTTTTGAGAGATGGTTTTCAGTCGGTAATCACTTGAGCAGATGACAAAGGTATCACGCCTCGAAAACTCCATTGGGCTCTTCTTATGCAAGACGAGAATCTCCCGCACTTCTTTGATGAGCATTGCATGTGCCATGTTGAGATTATAACGGGGCACGCATTTCTTCCTGAACACCTCATATTTCACTGTGAAGGTGTCAGAGAAAGGCGGCACTCTCTTGAACAACCGGTCGTAATAGAGGATGGCGTTCATCCCGTTCGAGAGCGAGAGGAAAAGGTTCTCAGTGGCGGAAAGGAGAAGCCTGTTGTCTTTTAGTAATGGATAGGTAACTGAAATCATGTGATCTGCTAGCTTCAGATTTCGAAGTGCCTTATCCCTAGCTTTCTGGAATTTTTCCATGCCTTTAACTACAAGGGAAGTCCGCTTATTTTAAGATTACTCCTTTTGGAGGTCTAGAATCGCCTGGGCGATGTCTCCGTTGGCATCGAGAAGTGCTTCTCGCGCCTCATCTTCAGTGACGTCGTCGACCTGCCCCAGCACGGTATTGATGTCCTCTTCAGTCACTTCGGGAAGAATTGCCCGCTCTTCTATCTCACCAACAATCTGAAAGGTTATCTGGCCAGCCATCTTGACTTTTAGAACCTGGGGATTATGGATGAGGATTTCCTTATCTCCCATGGTGATGGTTACGAGTTCGGCATTAATCTCCTCCTGCTTGATGCCCATGCTCTTCATGATTTTCTTCATCTGCTTAGGATTCATTCCCGGCATCATTTTATTTACTTCAGATTCAGATGAACGCACGCGCAAAGACAGCGAGCAGGGCGATGGCAAGACACGCCACAAGCACTGCCTGCGGGCTTATCTCCAGCTTGCTCTTGTAATCATCAAAATACCTGACAATGCCTCCCTGCGACTGCGGCACATTGATTTTGTTTCTCTTTCCCATGGGCTTCCCGAGATAAAGAACGCTATTTAAATGTGTCGGGAAGAAGAATAAGAAAAGAGAGCAGGCCTAAGCCACCTTTTGTCAGGCCCCGTGCGTCGAAGCACAGACGGCCTGTTCCGACATTCTACTAAGCGCACACAAGGTGCTTGCATCAGCCAGGGCTCACCGTTTCACCGTGCATATGCGGAACGTCTGCGGCTGGCACCGCCGTCACCAGCGATGATTCACGCGTCATTCTCCTGCAAAGCCGTATCGTTTCTGAGTGGTTGCCTTCCGTCTCCGGAACTCTTGCGAGTGGCTTTTACTGAGATGGGCGGACTTTTCTCAGGGCTTGCGCCCCGGCAGTCGGATGCCTGCTCTCATACCGAAGGAGTTCCGGCTACTTTAAAAGGATTTCCTTCCCAGCGAGAAAGAGTTATAAGCTAGCGCCTTATCTGAAGAAGCATGCTTCAGACCGGCTCTTCAGTGTTGGACAGGCTTCTAGGAGGCACGTATCCTGAGAAGACCCTGACTTTGATGTACGGTCCTGCAGCATCAGGAAAGACGACCTGCTGCCTTCTCGCATCACTGCAGGCAATCTCAGCAGGGAAGAAAGTAGTTTATATTGACACAGAAGGAGGTTTTTCAGCAGAGCGGCTCGCCCAGCTCTCGGGCTATATGCCTGAATTCAAGGATATACTCATAGAAGACGTGATGTCCAACATATTCCTCTTCGCCCCGAAAGATCTGATGGAGCAGGGAGCAAACATTCAGCTTACTGAAAAGATAGTTGAGAGCACTGACATTGGCCTTATAGCTATTGATACTGTCGGAGCGCATTACCGTCGCATCCTGCGCAGAAATCCGAAAGGTGTAAACAACACCATGGGTAGGCAGCTTGATATCCTTCGCGCAATCTCCAAGGAACATCCTCTTGCAATACTTCTAACAAATCAAATCTATCAGAATCCTGATGGTGGAGAAATCGTGGCTGTCGGCGGAAAGATGATGGTTCAGCGGAGTAAATGCCTCATTGAGCTCACTAAGAACGAGCATCTGCGCAGGGCTATCTTAAAAAAGCATCCTGAGCGCGAGCCGAATACTATAGGTACAGCTTTTGAGATAACTGATAAGGGGATCCAGCCGAGGGAGCGCTTCACAGCTGTGTGAAGTCTTCAGGGGCCATCTCGATAGTTTCTTCCTTTCCGAGCTTCCCCTTGCGCCGCAGATACTCATTCGCGAGTATCCAGAAAATCAGCCCGAGGCTCTTCTTACCCTTGTTATTACATGGTACGACAAGGTCGATGTTATTCGACTGGTTGTTCGTGTCGCACAGGGCGACGATTGGGATACCTGCCTTGAGAGCGTCGTTGACAGCATTCCTGTCGACCCAGCTGTCAGTCACGACCACAATCTTCACGTCGATGAAGTCCTCGAGACCGGGGTTGGTGATGATTCCGGGAGGATAACGGCCTGCGTATACTCTTGCACCCGTGAACTTCGAGAAGAGCTTCGCCGGTTTCCAGCCGTTCTCACGCCTGCACACGACAAGGATATCCTCTGGCTCATACTTCGCGAGCATATTTGCAGCAAGCCCAAGGCGCTCGTCTGTCTGCTGGAGATTAAGGACTGAAAGCCCGTCAGGCCTAGTCTTATAGATGAACTTGGCCATGTACTCTGTGCGGAACTTTGTACCTATGTGTATACCTGACTTGAGGTACTGTTCCGTCGGTATCAAAAACGTTTGTTTTGTCGACACTGTTTCACCAACTTAGGGCGAGGAGTGTTATTGCTTTTAAATATCTTGCGCCAAGGGAATACTCCACACTGTTGAATATGTCGGCCCTTGTGAGGTAAGAATACTTTTCTTGAGAAGGAGCTTATCGACGGGAAATTCCACCCTGGACACTGGAATGGACTGCACAGCGCCCAGCGATTCAAGAGTTGCAGGCCGTTTCACCCTTCCGAGTGTGATATGGGGATGGAACCTGCGGTCATCCCCTAAGCCAAGCGATGCGAGCGTCTCGTCAATCCTGCGGTGTAGCTGCTGCCATCCCTGCTCTGAGCACCCTGCCCACACCACTCTTGGGCGTTTCCAGTTTGGAAAGCAGCCTATCTCACTGAGGGACGTGGTGAAGCCCGTAAGGTTTGCTTCAGTGAGCGCAGCGCGTATAGCTTCATTTTTTGCTTTGGGAAGCTCAGCGAAGAACCTTAGGGTAAGGTGCAGCTGTTCTGGTTTCACAGGCCGAAGCCATTCTTTCTGCCCCTGAAGTGCCTTGAGAAGCCTCACTAGCTCATCATGCGCATTACCTGTGGGCTCTACAGCTAGGAACGCTCTCATGCCCAAGTGAAGGAAATTCGTTATTTATAAGCCTTACACGTCTTTCAATCCATCTCCAGTGACGTAGAATATCGCCTCTGCCTCAGGCATGTTCGGGCTGTCTACGAGCTTCGCGACTCGTGAGCCCTTCTTCCCGCGTCTGAGATAGATTCTGAATGTGGAAGCATGCGCCACGATGTGGCCGCCGATGGCCTGTGTCGGGTCGCCGAAGAATGTATCTGGCTTAGACATCACCTGATTGGTAACATACACACAGATATTGTGGGAACTGGAAATCTGTAGTAAGGTGTGCATGTGCCTGTTCAGCTTCTGCTGCCTCTCGGCAAGCGAACCACGGCCAATGAATTCTGCCCTGAAGTGTCCAGTGAGAGAATCGACAATAACAACGCCGACATTAAGTTTTTGCGTTTCGATGAGCTCACTCACTTTTTCGGCAAGAAGCATCTGGTGGTCAGAATTGAACGCCCTTGCGACCTTGACATGTTTCAGCACATCTTCTGGCTTGAGGCCCGCTCCCTTCGCTAGCTGGACGATGCGCTCTGGCCTGAAAGTGTTTTCAGTGTCTATAAACACAGTGAAGCTGTCAGGGTTTTGCTTGTAATTCTCGATTGCGAGTATGTGGGCTATCTGTGTCTTTCCAGAGGCATACTGCCCGAAGCATTCCACAATCGCCCCTGACTCAAAGCCGCCGCCGACAAGGGCATCGAAGTTCTCCGAGCCAGTGGATATCTTCTTGATCAACTCCCTTTTCTTGAGGAGGACATCCCCTGATTCAAAGCCCATGTTCAAGGCAGAACGTGCAGCGTTGATTGCCCTGCGCGCAGCAGTTTCTCCGAGCCCGCCGATGTCGCTCAACTCTGAAGGAGTCGCGACAGCAACACCCATCACGGTGCGGTAGCCTGCTTCCATGAGTTTGTCTGCTGTGCTCTCGCCGATGCCCGGGAGGTCGATGACTTTCTCTATCTTCGCCTTTTCAGGCTCTTCAATTGCTTTCTCTTTTGGTGAATTTGTCTTTTGTATCATTGCCAATCACATCCTTGCTTAATTTCTCGTCTGTTAATAAACATTATCTCTCTCGTTTCGGAAGTTCTCCGAGCCGACTACTGGCTGCACTCCTTGCTATCTTTGAGTACGAGGAACTCATATGCCTTTGAGAGAACAAGTCTTGCTTTTGGGAGGTCATTGAGGCGCAGCGATGAGGAATTTTTCCAGTTCCCATCCCTGTCCTTGTAATTCCGCTGGAGGCTCACTGTAAAGTAGTTCGTTGGCTGGCCATCCTTGGAACTGCCTGTGTTGTTCCATATGGTGGCAGAAACCGCGCCTGCAGTGAACTTCGCGTCAGGCTTATTTGTTTGCGTTGTCTGTTGTTGGTATGTTTTTTGGTATGTCTGTTGGTTTTCCATATTTCTCGCCTTCCTTTCGGTTTTTATTTCAACACACCCCTAGATGAGGTGTGGGCGTAACAATAGAGTTATTTCTCGGCTTTTAAAGGCTTATGCCAGCCTGTCCAGTGTCCTGTGCTTAGAGCAGCAGTGTCACAATAAGAATGAGCCCTATGAGGAATGCGAGCACGTACTCACTGCTCCTTCCCACACTGACTGGGCCGCGGAAGTGCTTCTTGCTTAGTGGGTAGAAGATGATGATACCTTCTTTTGATATGGCATCCAGTCCAAGATGGGAGAGATAGCCAGTGAGGAATGCCATGGCGATGATGGGCCCTCCAACAAGCCTGAGTCCTGCCCATCCTATGGCTGCTGCAAGAGGTGTATGAAAGGCGCTGCGGTGTTTTGTGACCCGGCCCACTAAGGGCACCACTCTGCCGAGAATGCTGTTCTTCTTGTCAATATCAGGGAGCAGTGTCGAGAAGAGCGCGATTCCGACAAAGAGCCAGCTTTTCTCAGGAAGAGACTCCCATAAGAGGCTGCATAACAGGCCAGTGAAAAGCAAATGAGTGTAGTAGAGCATCTCAGAGTGCGTCAGGGTTTATAGGCTCATCCTTGGGTTCTTCCTGAACAGTCTCAGGCTCCTGTGGCGAGGTTTCGGGTTCAGGTTGCGCTGCCGGCTCAGTGGGAGTGGTAGCAGCAGTTTCCTGTGCAGGTGCCTCTCCGTTCGCTTGCTCCATCCTTGCAAGCTCTTCCTCAGGATTTGGATTGGGATAGACAAGCTGGGCGATGAGCTCGAGCCTGTCGAACATATCATTCTTCGTGACTCTGCCCACAACCTTGATTATCTGCCCGAGCAGCTCTGTCTTGACATTCTCGAATGTCTCAGGGCTGGTTCGGTAAGTGAGGAATTCATCTTTCTCCTTCTCCAGTAGCCTGAGTGCCTGTTCGCGGAAGCACACAAGCCGTATAGTGGAAGTGCCGTCATCAAGGAAAAGATTCAGCACAAAAGAGTACGTTGGTGTGACTTGTCCGTGGGTCTCGCAGTTGTAGACATCGTTCTGCGCTCTCACTCTCCTGTTGCACTCAGGGCAGACCTCGAAGAATCTCGGGTCAAAGACCTGGTAAATTGTCCCGAGAACCTCTACCTGGTTGTCTTCGGGGACGATGTCCCGTATTTTTTTCCTGGTGAATTCCTTCTGCTTGACTTCAGCGACACTCACTCCCGGAGGATTGAGGATGAGCTTGCTTCGGTCATTCAGGTGAATCTCGATGCGGTCTTTACCATTCTGATCCTTGCTTGCGCGCGTGTATGCACCTACAATCCGGACTGTGCCGTTCTCCTGGAGCTGGCTCAGCTTCTCTGTTTGGTCGTTCCACAGCACGACGCGGATGGTCCCGCTCTCATCTCCAACGATGAACGAGCCGACCCTTCCCGAGGCGCGCTCAGTCTTGAATTCCCTTACCTCAAATACTCGCACGACTCTGCCTTCTGTCTCAACATCACGCATCCCACCCATGATATTGTTGACCTTGAGCTTTCCGCTCACCTGCTCAATAAGCTTCACCCCAAGCTCGTTCGCAACAATGTGTGCTGCGCCTTGCTTGCTGATGAGTCCGGAGAGCTGCTTCAGCTTTGCGTTAATCTTTGACTCAATCTCCTGTGCGGAGAGGTTCGTCTTCTGTTGTATCGTTTCAAGAATACGTTCGTAGGGAATTTGGATTCCAGCCATGCGGTGCAGAATCCCGTTTGAGTTATAAAAATCTTTGCTCCCTCTACAGAGGGGTGAGCCCACCTCATTTTCACATTCTCCCACTGAATCGCAAAGCATATAAAGCTTGGATTCTATGGCTGAACAAGAGAGATGAAGCTCTCTGAAGCATTATTGGAAGCGTTATTGGCGTGGTGTGTTGAGTGAAGTTGTGGGGTAATAAGCGAGGGGGTACGCAGAAGAGCTACTTCACCCTGATAGACCTCATCCTGCTTGTCATCATCGCTGTCGGCTTCACCATGTTTGTGGCGCAGATAGCGAACAGTACTCTGCTCGAGAAGAACTATCTCGCAAGAGATATCGCATTGCTTGTCGACACAGCCTATGCCTCGCCGGGACAACTCAATTATGTGTATGAGCGGGATATTTCGCGATACATCGTTGCCTTCGAAGATAATCATGTGAAAGTCCGTACTGAATCAGACGTGATTCCCAAACAATATTGGTTTGCAGATTCAGACCCTGTATCGCTGTTTGAGGAGGCCTATAATCCTGAGGAGCTTGTCCTCATCGGGGCGAGAAACCAAGTACTGGTGAAAAATAGTGTCACATCTTAGAATGAAGGGGAGGAAGAGGCGGCGGCGGAAAGGCAGCCTTGCCATGGATACGCTGTTCTATATCCCTAGGCTCATGTTCTTCATCTTTGTGGCTTTGACTATAGTGCTGCTCATCAGACAGTACATATCATATTCTATAGATGTTGGAGACGCAGAGATAGAGGTGCAGGCCAATAGGATGGTGTATTCATGCCTCGCATACTATGATGTTGTGCTGGACAAGAGAATGCCCGGCGTCATTGATATGGACTTATTTTCCTCATTCAATATGGATATGTGCATGCGCTATGGGGAGTGGAACGACTATCTTTCCATGACCATGACCCTTAGGCCTGTGGATGACCCTGAAGGTATCATTGCAGAGGCAGTGTACAATGCCCAGGGAAGGGATGCCTGGGTTCCTCGCCTGGGTAAGCCAGGGGCAGGAGGGGCCTATATGAGGCGGGTGCGCAGGTACATAGTTTATGAAGATGCAGGGGTACTTGAGCCAGCCATATTAGATATCGTAGCCATAGTGCCGAACAGGTGAACAATGCGCGTGAAAAAGATACGTGGAAAGAAAGGCGGCTTAGCGTCCTGGATGGTAGATATCTATTCAATCTTCTTCTATATCTTTGTCCTACTCGTGTTTATCACACTCTTCTCCCTCCACAGGGGCTGCACAGAGACACAGGAGGCCAGTATCTCCTCTGAACTGGACAAAGGAATCGAAGCCCGGGTAATGTTACATTCTATCCTGAGGACACCTGTGCTGGTTTCTGATGGCAGGTTGCTTGACATTACCGAATTGATTGTGCTGCACGAGCTTCCCTCAGAGGACTTCGAGAGCCTTCTTGAGGTTGAGGTCACCAAGGGTGTCGAAGGATATCTCGAGCAGGCACTTTTTGATTATCTGGAGGAGGATTATGAGGGCTCTGCCGAGAATTCCTGGGAGCTCAATATAGATTATCGGGCAGGAACCGAGACTATGCGCATAGGCAGGATGCAGGATATGGGGGTCCTATGGGGCCTCATCCACGGGCGTGAATCGGCTGAATACTATGAAGGAGTGAAGGTGACAGTGTCTCTTCCCTTGGTGTATGATTCCACAGCGAGTTCTCAGGTGGTCGAGGTCTCACTTCTTGTGCATACAGGAATGCTTGGCCTGCAGGGGGATGATATCTGATGGCCCGCCGTGGGAAGAAAGGTGTATTGTTCTTTAACTGGGGGCTTGTCATCATTGCCTTCCTCACCCTCTCGGCAGCCTTTGTTGTTCTCGTGGTGAAGCACGAGGACATCGCCGGTGATATGGACCAGATAGGGAGACGGCAGTTCGAGCTGTACAACGCCTATGAAGATGGCGAGGTCCTTAATGAGAAGATGGAGCGCGCAGGAGACCGCGCTGCAGAGCGCGCCGCCCACATCCTTGCGCTGAGCGGGGGCTATATTGAGGAGACACTATCAGAATCAGAATGCGAGCCTCAAGTGAGCGGCAACGGCACCCCTATTTGGGTGAATGTTGATGAGAAATGCTATCCTGATTATCTAGTGGGATTCATGACCTATTATGATGAAGCCATAACCGAATACTTCGACGCCGGAGCTTTTCCCTTTGGGAAGCCTGGCTACGCGCACTTCCTTGAGAATGAGGGCTCAAAGACTGAGAAATTGGAAATTATAAGTAGGGCTCTGCACCATCTCACAATCGACCTTGAGGACAGGAGCATTGTGACACTCACTGAGAGCGATTTCGACCCGAATGAGGAGGACGTGTTTGCTGAGGCGATGAGAGAGCTGCAATACGCCGGCAGCCCGACATCTTCTTACTTCATCAATGTGTCCGCTGCCTCGGAAAAGCTTGCAGACATTGGAGACTGGAACCCCAACATATATGGACAGTATTCAGGGCTGTGCCATTACTGCAATAAGAATAAGCAGCTGCTGAAGGATTATTATCCCCAGGAATTCGAGCAGGTTGGATGTAAGCTTGGTACCTTTAATAGCCCGCTTTGCTGCGAGGCTCCCTGTCCTCCAGGGGCGCTTGTTCTTGAAGTGCCTCAGTATGCGCAGTGTGGCTTCTCGACAGTGGGAACCAGGACAATATGCTACTCTGGCTGCGGCCCGACAAGCACGCTTATGGCAGTCGAGGCAGCCACTGGGGTGAGTCACAGCGTGTACGACATATGGGATGCATTAGGTACTTCTGGCGACGGTACAAGCAGGACACAGATTACCAATTATCTCACATCACGGGACCTCTATCTTGCCTCTGGGATGGACCTTCCGCTGTCCGATATAGGGAGCCATATCGCAGAGGGACATCCAATTATCATGAATCCGCTGCAGCAGTACAACGATGAGCGTAGCTGTTATAGCATCACCTGCAACGGGGTGACTGGCGGGCATTATATGGTGGTTGTCGGCATTACTCCTAATGAAGAGCTCATTATCCACGACCCTTACCCCGGCCCGGGAGCGAGGAGCCAGGGAAGGAACATTGTTATCAGGAAGGAGACTCTCCAGAAACTCTATGCACATGATGGAAGGGTGGGCTATATCATTTTGAAGACCAATGTTGACCTCACTCCAGCAGCGCAAGAGCCAGATTATCCCACTCCTACAGAGCCCCCTGCTGATGGATCCGAGGTGCCAGAATGAGCCGTAGAATTCCGTTCATCCTGCTGCTGGTCATAGTCAGCTTGCTTATGCTTGTCCAGCCCGTGCTGGCAGGCCAGAACTACCTTATCCTCAGCTTTGATGCTCAGGCAAGCGATGTAAGCAGTATCAGCCTGCAAGTCATCGAGCAGACAGAATACCACAGTGGATACTTCATTAAGAGTGAGCCACCTGTGGATGATGACTATACCTGGCGTCTGAGCGGCTCGGATGGTACCATATTATTCCAGGCAAAGGCCTATGCAGGAATAAATAATCTAGCCGCATACGATGCGAGGTATGCTCGCCTTGAGCTGATGGAGGATGGTCAGGTAGTCCATTCCCAGAGAATTGACTTCTGCGATGCAGATGGTAGCTGTGAGCCCTGCGGCAGCCAAGGTCCTGATGGCGCGTGCCGGCTGTTTGAGAACTCCCTGACCTGCTCAGACTGCCCAAGCGGAAGCAGCGACAACTACTGCGACCTTTTCAGAGACGGAGTGTGCGATCCGGACTGCAACAGCGCGGACGCGGATTGCAAGGGATGCACAGCCGCGACCTGTTATTATCGAGATACAGTTGTGGAAAGCGTGTCCTGCGAGTCAGACCTTTACGGAGAGATATGTGAGCCGGGCATCCCATGCACTGGGAAATTTGTGTATGCTGATGATTCTGGCTCTCGCTGCTGCGTTGAGGGGGTGTGCGACCACCCGCCAACACAGCCGAGCTGCGCGATTAACGGGGGCGTGCTCTGTCCTCCTGAAAGCTCATGCACAGGAGAAATAACATTCTATCACCACACTGGCTATGGCTGTTGCATTGGGGGGCTTTGCGGGGATGAAGAGCCCCCTGGACCAATTATCCCAGTGCCTGGGGACGGATTACTCACAAAGCTAGGTGATAAACTAGGTGTTGTGGTGCTGGTCTTCCTGGAAATTTTACTGATTATTGTCATTATTATCGCTGTTATACGGAGGCATAGGAGATGAAGCGCGAGGACATATGGAGGGGCGTGGTGTTGGGAGTATTCCTTATGCTGATTGTCGTCTCCCTTGAAGTAGTCCTGCTTATGCCTGCTGAGAGTGCGGTTTTGATGCCGACAGGCTTTGCTGCTGGCGGACAGGCGAGATACGGCTGCCCTGTCGCCTCAGGTTATGTCACTGCATGTTATCTGAATCCTCTCTACAAGAGCGAATATGGCTGGGACCATCAGGGCATGGACTTTGGCGGCTGCGGCGGCAAAGCAGTGAGGGCACTTACTGATGGAAAGGCAATATATAGGATAAATCAAGGAAGTTTGGGTAATCTGGTCACTATAGAGTACAACGACGGGTGGAAATCAAGATATGCGCACCTTCATGATTTTGCCAGCAAGCCCCTGAGGAATGGTGAAGCCACAGTGCGGGCAGGAGAAGTTGTTGGCCATGTCGGCGGATCAGGCGGATGGCCAATCCATCTCCATTATGAGCTTTATAACCCTAGCGGCCGCGTTGACCCCTGGTACTATTCCTGTTGGGATATATCTTATGGCAATAGCAACGGTGCATACTGCAGCGCTGCGCAGAAGGCCCACCATAATCCTGGCGGCGCGAGAGACCTTCCGACAATTCCAGGCGGTGATTATTCAGATGTCGATGTGAACTATAATCCGGCTGCAGAGCTTGCCATTATTAATATTGTCCCTTTGGTCGCGAAACTTGACCCGAACACCTATGGGGTGAATCCGAGCTACAAAACCGAGATAGATTATTCACTCAAGGAATACGAAGCGCTGTTCGAGTTTGCTTGGGAGACCACGGAATGCCAGAATGGCCATCGCCTTGGCGTGAACCATTGCCTGAAAGAGCTTTTCACCGATTGGAAGCATGACGACTTTTCCTTCACGTTCAAGAGCGGCAACTGCGTTGAGGACTTCGAAATGAATCCAGAGGGCTACGGGACATACGAGCTCTGCGCTGTGAGTGAATTTATCCTATCCTATGGGGCTGCCGGGCTGCCTGACAATTACCCTGTGAGCTATGCGTTTGCTGTTGTGTTGGAGGACAATGACGGCCCCCCACAAGTGGAACGCCTCCAGGCAAGCCGCACCAGTGATGATGGTGTCCAGCCTGAGCAGTACCGCGTCAGCTGGGACGCGCCGGCCGGCTGCGAGGATGTTGAGTCCTATCAGGTCACTGTAGATGGGAATGCCCATTCAGTGACAGGAAGGTCTTTCACGCTGGAATTAGATACTGCCTCTCCTACATTCTCTCCAGTAAATGTTCGCGTGACTCCATATGATTATGCTGGAAACCAAGGCAGGTCAGATGATATAGATGTACCTTAGATGTTCTGTAAAACTCTAGAATCTATTTTGGGATGACGCACTGCCCCTGCGCGCATACCTTGTCCATTTTGTCACAGTCTATCTTGTTAAGTGTCCACTTCCCTTCCATGTTGCAGCCACAGGACCAGTCCGTGCCGCAACTCTGTCCTATGCTCCACCAGTGCTGCCAGTCGCCGCATTTCCTTTCCCCAAAGGTGTAATAATCTCCATCCCATCTGCAGATCTCAACATCGTCTGCCATGCAGCATACAAATTCATCATTATTGACATCTTTGCACTCCTGGTTGGCTGCCTCTGAGCCAGTTTCCCCATTACATTCAGAAGAGTGGACACAACGATCCATAGGAACACACCCATCAGGCTCATCTCCTGTCTCCCTGAGATTTATGAGGGCTTCTTCTCTCTCTTGCATCTGCTCATCATATATGCCAATGAGGATGTAAGTGTAGCCATCCTCTCCCCTTGTTTCTTCGACGTAGAGATAGCCTGTATTATCGTACTCGCCCCAGCCGCAAGTTGAACTCGCTCCGCAGAAAGGATAAAGGACGAGCTCACTGAACGAGTCCATACTTAAGGGGTCAAGGTCATACGGTAAAACTGCCCCTGTGTTGAAATCTTGCTCGCCCGTGCTGCAAAGGGCGCCGCTCGGGTTGTATGATTGCTCAACCCCCACAAACCGCACGCGTTTTCCGTATTCCTTATGCTTGAATGTGATGCATGTCTTATCATTTTCACACTCAGTCGCATGGCACAGGCAGAGGCAGGGATACTTTCCGCAGTAATCGGGAAACACGACAGCTCCATCACTATTGCAGCCTGAGCTGCTTGGTGGGTCCAAATCAGGATTGATACCTATCAGCGAACGCCGCTTGGCGCCAAGTCCCGGGCTATGCCCTATTAGTGAATAGGGAATGACTTTGTTCTGCCACCCATTGGTCTCGAGCATAATCTTGATTTCCTCGCCCAGCCGCTCAAAATTCGCTTCTGCATAGCTGTCAAACTTATCAGGTGGGTCGACGAACATCATGTAGAACCATCTGACAGCGAGGCCGAGGCTGACAAGGATAAGGATACCCGCGATAGCTAAGTAGGGCGGAGTCTCCATCGCCTCGTCAATAGTTCCCCGTTTAGATTTCCACATCCGCCGTCGTTTCATATTATCCTCTTGGGATACAGCATTTGTCCTCTCTGCCATCCTCCCCACACTCGCCGAGCTTAGGAATGCCGGTCTCTCCAGGGTCACAGTCAGGCTTGCACACCCCACCGCGACCATCGCAGCTTGTGAAGAGCGCGAGCTGAGGCACAATTTTTGCGAACTGTCCTGTCACGATGAGAATTATCACCACGAGCACGATAAGCACAAGGGCTGCGATGACGATGGCATCGAACGTGAGCTCAACGCCTTTCCGGTCTTTCCTGATTTTTTTGATATTTTTGATGTGCTGTATCATGACTATCAGTCCATTCTGCAGTTATCTAGTGGGCAGTAATATAGCTCTATAGTAATTTCATTCCCTTCAAAGCACGATTGCTCGCCGGTTTCGAACGTAAACGAGCTTCCCAATTCCTTTCTCCAGTTGGAAAAACAACCATGTTGCCTAATTTGCCCATATATCTCAAATGAATTTTTGAAATCGCTTTTCGGATACTTTACTTTGATATAAACAGGTAGGAGCTGGTTCTGCCAGTCATCATTCTTGCCATATCCACGCACACCCCATCCGTCCCGCATGCGTGGCACTTTTTGGTCAGGATGAGCAGGCTCGCTGCTCTCCTCGTTGAAGTCCTGGATGTCGCCGTACATGGCAGTGATGATGGTTTGCAGAGTGTTCTGTTTCACTGATTCATATGCTCCCTCTGCGCATCCCAGTTCGATGAGGAATTCCCTGAATGTGCCCTCGTTAAATGATATACTGTGGATGAACTCATCAATTTCATCTATGGTCACTGGAGCAAAATTCCTGCTTTGCTCACAATCATAGAGGCCGAAAGACGGGCTAGTATGCATGAAAATAGCCCATTCAATTGCCTGGTTGTGCGGCCCTCCGACAGACTGTGTTGTGCGGCTCATGTCTCCGTTGAGATACCTGAAGAGCAGAACTTTCCAGTGCGGAAGGTCTATAGGAAGGCTCTCGAGAATCGCGTCATTCGCGCCCATCACCTCGAGCCTGAGCTTGCGTGCTCCCACTTCCCCAGGATGGCTGAGCGGGATGTCGTCAAGGGTGTATTTGGTGGTGCAGGTGTCTGTTGCTGTGGCTGTATCTATCCTCTTCCATTCCAATGCGTCTGAGGGATAGGGGGCGAACCCTTCATAGATGACAATCCCTTGCCTTGCTCCACTTTCTATCTCGCCGCAATGGGAGGAGTCCAGGCTGAACTCAAGCGCCACTGTATTTTCATCAATGATGTCTGCGACAGCGCGCTTGATGTAGTCTCCCTTAATCTCGACACCTTCAAGAGAGTCATCAGTGATCCTCAATAAAAAGTCTACTTGCTTTCCTATGAAGCCGCTACTTATCCCAAGATAGATGAGCAGCCCTACGACGATAACTATAGTCGCTCTAATGATAGTCTCAAGCGCAGACTTCTGTCCTTTCTTGTTCATTATCATGCCCCAAACCTGAATATATCTGTTATCCTGTGGAGGATTGTGTCTCCCTTGCCCTTCATGAGGGCGATAATCGTGATAATCAGGACTATGCCTGCAATGAGGAGTATCCATATGATAAGCGCATCCCACTCAATCCCTTTTTTGTTGCGAAACAACATTCTCATCATTCCTCTCTCAGCCATGTGCGTATTTTGTGTGTTTTTATATGTTCCGTCAAATGTCTTTTACTTCCAGGTTTGTCCCTTTGCCCTCCAGTTGGGTGCAGTCCAGGCTCCCTATATCTGAATAATTCCACAGCATGATGTAGGCGTCATAGTTAGCAGTGCACGATGACCCTAAGGCGTAGCCCATTGCTCCATAAGTCACCGCTCCACTGGCTGCTGACCCAACTGCAGTGGCCACGCCAGCTGTAATGGCCACATATAGCATGGGGGCCCCTAGTGCACATCCAGCGCCTGTGCTACATAGTGCAAGACCTACTATGATTCCTGCTGCAGAGCCTGCCACCAAACCTATACTTGAACCTATTGCAGCACCAGTGACAGCACCGTCCAACTCATCATAAGGGAATACTCCGTTAGGATAGGCGTTCTTGCCGAGGACAAACATCACCGCCAGAGGTTCTGAGGTGTCAATATTATCCACTAGCGAGATGTCACTTTCCTCAATTATGTCAGGCGTGTCTTTTTCAGGAAGGATTTTCCCTCCGCAGCGCTTGCCAGTCTGCTTGAAGTATTCGAAATAGGTGAGCTCATTACGCGGGGGATTGTTGTCCATAAGATAATCAGTGAAATCCGGCAGTATTGTCTGCTCATCAAACTCGAGGCGCGAGCAGATGGCGCAGTAATTGCCGTCATTGGTGTCAAATATCTCCAGTTCACCTTCACCATACATCTGCCAGCAGTCCACCATAGAATCAGCAACCTTCTTCTTGAGCACTTCTGGCTCTTCATCATGTATCTTGAGGAATTCTGTCTCGCACTGCAGCTCAACAGCATTTCCATAAGGGTCGACGATATGCTTGGTCATGTCCAGCCCAGTCAGGATTTTATGCTTTGTTCTGCCATTCAATTGGACGCTCTGCCTGCAGGCCTCCTTGTCGATGCCGCTGCTCTCCCAGATTTGAGTATACACGAAAATCATGATGGAGAGTACAATAATCATGATGATGACTGTGGCAATGGCGATGGTAGGCGTCCATTGCCCTTTCTTCCCTTTCCGCTGCCGGGCTTGTGCTCTCATAGTGTTCAGTTGACAATGAATTCGCAGTGGCCTTCTATTACCTCATCATAGGGAAGTAGATGGATGCTCTGAGGAAGGGGTGCATTGAGGAAACGATCGCTCTGCCAGTACACAACATACGTCTTGCTCATATCAATCGTGTCATGCACGCGACCCTCATCATCCCACCCTCCTGGCAGGAAGTCGCTGTACTGCCTGTCAGCTCCCTCAATTTTCGCGGACTCTTTCTCGATGAATTCATGGAAGTCAGTGAGCGCCAGTTCCTGCTCTGAAGAGCCGCCCCCTAAGTCTTTCCATTGGGCGAAATCGATAACCGCGCAGATAAGGCACATGGAGGTTCCCAGCTCATGACCATAAGGGTTAAACTCTCCCTTGCCTACCATGCGCCAGCACCGTACCATCTCTCCTGTGAGGATACTTTTCAATCCTTCAGCGAGCATGTCAGGCCTCCCAATCGCAGTCGCCTCGCGTTCAGCGTCATTAGGTGTGATGATGAGATGACTCGCCCTGCACTCAAGATGATACTTGCTGTTGAGCAGGCTCCCATACTGTTTCTGGGCTATTGATATACTCTTCTGGCAGGATTCGAAATCGCTCGCGCTTTTCATAGTGATAATGATGTTCACTGCGATGAGAATGATGATGACAACAGTGAGACCGATGATGATGAGCTTTCCTGAGGTCTCAGACATCACCTCAAAACCCCGCCGATTCCGAAGCATTCGCATTTTTTTAATCATGGATATCACGTTCATAGTGTCAATATGCTATCAAGTCTCTTCACCACAATAGTGATGAGGCCGATGAGGAGAATCGCAATCAGGACGAGGATGATAGCCTCTTGCAGCGTCAATGCAGCTTTCTTTCCCTTGAAGAGAGGTCTATCTGCCATGATTTCACCCTGGAATTCAGCATATTTAAGCTTTTGTGTGAAAGCTCAGAGTTTGATGATATTATCTGCAGAAATATCTCCTGCCGCATTCCTTGTATCCACAACAAGACGGCTCTTCTCCACAATGCGTTTCCAGTCATAGGAAGAGTGGTTCGTGATAATGACGACACAGTCCGCACTCTCGAGCGCATTGTCGCTGAGCTTAATGGAGCACAGCCCTGAGGGTTTTATCGGTCCGGGAACGTGAGGGTCATGGTAGGAAACCTCTGCGCCCTTCTCCTTGAGCAGCTTGATGAGGTCGTGGGCAGGGCTATCCCTCGTGTCTGAGACGTCCTTCTTGTACGCCACGCCGAGAATGAGGATTTTCGCTGCCTTGAGTGCCTTTCCGCGCTCATTTAGCGCATCACGAATCTTGCCGCGGACATGTTTGGGCATGCTGAAATTGATTTCCTCAGCAAGCTCGATGAACCTCGCCTTGTAGTCAAGGGTCTTGAGCTTCCATGAGAGATACTTTGGGTCGATGGGAATGCAGTGCCCTCCAAGGCCGGGCCCGGGGTAAAATGGCATGAAGCCAAAGGGCTTTGTGCCTGCCGCGTTGATGACCTCCCACACATCGAGGTTGAGGTGGTCGCACATGATAGCAACCTCATTCACCATGGCGATATTCACAGCCCTGAAGGTGTTCTCAAGTAGCTTTACCATCTCTGCAGCCCGTGGGGAGGAGACAGGAACGACTGTATCGAGCGCAGAGCTGTACAACTCTTTCGCAGCGTCATTGCAGACAGGTGTTATTCCTCCAATGACCTTAGGGGTATTTTTCACAGTCCAATCCTCTCTGCCGGGGTCAATTCGTTCTGGAGAGAAGGCAAGGAAAAAATCCGTTCCCACCTTGAGTGAGGATTCCTCAAGAATGGGCAGCACAATCTCTTCTGTTGTGCCTGGATAGCTCGTGCTCTCAAGCACGATGAGCATACTAGGATGCAGCCTCTTCGCGACTTCCTTAGTTGCAGCCACGATGAATGATACGTCAGGGTCCTTTGTCTTGTTTAGTGGAGTGGGGACGCAGATGATGGCGGCGTCAGCCTCCTTGAGAATATCATAATTGGTTACCGCATTCAGCTTTTTTTCCTTCCTGTTCACAAGGGGCGCGAGCTGTTTAGAGGGAATATCACTAATGTAGCTCTCGCCGGCATTCAGGTTTTTTACTTTCGCCGCATCAACATCAATACCAGTGACCTGAAATCCTTCCTCTGAGAACGCAACAGCAAGAGGCAGGCCTACATAGCCCATGCCGACAACAGCCACGCGGGCAGTCTTATTCTTGATTCTCGCTCTGAGCTGTTGTGCAGCATTTTCCTCTTCTTTTGCTTTTACTGAGGGCATAGCTTTCACTTCATGCAGGTGAACCTGCACTGCTTATATGCGTTTCGTTAGAAATAGCTACTCAGGGCGATACGTTTAATAATGGGAAGTCCGAACCCTCAGAGAATGGTGGAGAAGAGTAACGCCGAGGATTCTACGCAGATGCAGGCAGCATTCATGGAGGATATTGATGTTCTGCGTGTGAGGGAGACAGATATCCCCAGAATCTCCCAGGATGATATCCTTGTCAGGGTGGACAGTTGCGGCGTCTGCGGCAGCGACCTCCGCATACTTTCAAATGGATATAAGAGAGTACCCTTGCCGCAAATTATGGGGCATGAGATTGCGGCTACAGTCAAAAAAGTAGGTAAGAACCAGGAGTCTCAGTTCAAGGAGGGGGATAGAGTCGCGCTCTCTGCGGACATCCCATGCGGAGTATGCTATTGGTGCAAGATTGGCCTCTCAAACCATTGCATTGACAATCTTGGATTCGGGCATGAGATCCCAGGCGGATTCGCAGAATATATGGCTATCAGCAAGCGCATCATCGAGCACGGGCCAATAGCTAAAATCGCAGAGACGAAGAAGAGTCAGGATGAGTTCGCCCTGTGTGAGCCGTTGGCATGCTGCATCAATGGCTTCGAGATATGCGAGATGTCTGCTGGAAAGAACCTCCTCATCTTTGGTGCAGGCCCTATAGGATGTATGCTCGCAAGGCTGGGCAGGTCTCTCGGTGCGCCGCAGGTGGTGCTCTGTGATATTGACGAGACACGGCTGAAACTCTCTAAGGTGGCTGGTGCGGACAAGTACGTCCTGTTCGAACAGGAGGCTCTTCAGCAGACAAAAGATGAACTGACAGGCGGACTCGGCTTCGAAGTGGTGATTACAGCATGCGCATCTGCAAAGGCACAGGAGGCATCATTACAATATGTGAAGACTGGAGGGCACCTCAACTTCTTTGGCGGGCTGCCTGAGGGAAGCAAACCCATCCTGCTCGATTCCAATGATATTCATTACAGGGAAATCAAGGTGAGCGGCGCTCACGGTTCGACGCCGAGGACGCACCGCATCGCCGTGGAAATGGTGTCAAAGGGAGACATTGACATGAATGACTTAATCACAGGTACATACCCTCTTGAGCAGATTGAAAAGGCATTTGAGCACGCAAGAGATAAGCGTGCCCTTAAGATAATGATTCACCCTTAATGGAGGTAGATAATCAATGGTAAAACCGGAATTGTCGATTGCTGTCCCAGCATACAACGAAAGAAAAAATCTTCCCGGGTTGATTGAGGCCTACCGTAATGTGAAAGGAAAAGTCAAGTTCCAGATGGTCATTGTGGACAATGGTTCCAGCGACGGGACTGCTGAATATCTCAAGAAGGCCGTGAAGATGAAAGACAACAATTTCATCAAAGTCGTGACTGTGAAGAATAACATAGGTTATGGCTATGGAATCCATCAAGGGTTGCTCGGATGCGATGCTGATGTCATCGGATGGTCACATGCAGACATGCAGTGTCCTGCTGAGGATGTATTCAAAGGATACAATATCTACAAAGAACACACTGGAAAAGTGTTAGTGATGGGGCATCGCGTGGGGAGGCACTGGAAACATACCCTATTCTCCACTACCCTCCAGCATTTTGCTTCAGCAGTTCTCGTGAAACGATTTGACGATCTCAATGCCCAGCCAAAGATTTTTGACAAAGGGTTGCTCAAGAGCTTCCGTAATCTCCCCCTGGAATTTTCTTTTGATCTTTATGTGCAATATAGGGCAAAGCAGATGGGTTATAATGTTGTGTCTTTTGATGTCAGCTTCCTGAGGAGGGCCCATGGTGAATCAAAGGGAGCAGACGTGTCCGTTCTGAAGAAGATCCCCGCCATCAAGCACTTTGTCGCCGAAGTGGGAAGAATGAGGCTAGGTAAGTACCGATGATTCTCATCAATCACAAGGTAAACACTCTAAATCAGCTGAAGGAAACTCCCCTAGAACTGGGAATTGAGATAGATGTCCGGCCTTTTGGTCAACGCCTGATACTTCACCATGACCCTTTTGAAGATGGAGAAGACTTGGATGAATTCCTTGAGCATTACAAGCACAAGTTTGCCATCTTCAACATTAAATCTGAGGGAATAGGAAAGGAAGTGATGAGGCTTGCGGAGAAGTATGGCATCGAAGATTATTTCTTGCTCGATGTCTCATTCCCTTTTATCATCAAATACGTCAACCAGGGCATCACAAAGCTGGCTGTGCGCTACTCTGAGTATGAATCTGCTGAGACCTGCCTTAATCTCAAGGGCAAGGCAGAATGGGTCTTCGTGGATAACCTCACTCACCTGCCGCTTGACACTCCTGAATTTCAGGAATTGAAGAAGCACTTCAAGATATGCATTGTCTCTCCGGAGCTGCTCAAGAGAGACGAGATTCCGCAGACAAAAGAGCTGCTCAAGAAGTTTCCAGTTGATGCAGTCCTGACTAATGATATAAACTCTTGGAAAGGAGAATAGGTATCACCAGCTAAGAAAATCAATCCCTGTCACGTATTTCGAATTTTTCGTCAGCCTGAACGGGAAATCATTTGTGATTCTTTCAGCGGCGTTGTCATCCTCTCCTGAATATTTGAGCTCGAGCACAACTCCGTTTCCAATCCCGTATTTTTCTCTGAACGAGTTCTTCCATTGCATTATCCTGTAGAAATCCATCTCTGTGTCCAATGTGACACGGAACATTTTATCCGCAGAGAGGAAGTATTTTCTCTTATAGCGGTTGACCAGCACGGGCTTGAGTGACTTGAGACCTTCCTCGGCCCATCCAGGCAGGTCAGATTCTGGAAATATATCTTCCTTGAGATTTTTGAGTGAGAGAGTCTCATCAATGCTGAACGGCTTCAGCTTGTATGAGAGCTTCGTTCCGAGCATGTTAGTCTTTATCTTGAACTCTAGCTTCGGTTTCTCAACCCTTCCGCGAAGGTCCCCATACCAGCGGATGCGCGCCTTGAATCTCTCCCGCGCCCCTGCCTCGTTCTCATGGTAGCTCCTCATATTCATGGAATCGAAATAGATGTTGTTGACACATCTCTCATAATAGATTTCTGAAAAAAGGGCGGGGTGGAATCTCAGCACCCGCTCCACAGCATGCTTGTCCATCTCAGAGATGAAGAACTTCCGCTCGTATCTGAACTTTTCTGCAGGGATGAAGCTGAACATCGCTATTCCTCCGGATACAGCTTTCCGTTGACGTTTGTTTCGCTGCTGGTGAATATTTCTCCGTCGATTGAGATGGTGCTTCCTTTTTCGACAATGAACTCTGCGCCGACACCTTTCATTGTCACCCCTGACGCAGTTATTGATGCGGGCCCGAACTCTGACTTTTTCTGATAGGCCCCGAAACCATATCCGCTGCCAGTGATGCTCACGTCTTCTAGAGTGACGGTTGAAGTGTCCTTGCTTGCGATTCCAATGAGGCCGCCATCAATAATTAGCCCTGTGAGAGTTGCCGTGCTTTCCTCTCCTATGCTCACACCCTTGTCTCCACATCTTGTGATGATGTTTGTCGCAGTCACGACGCTTCCAGAGACATCAAGACCGTCGTTTTCGCAGCCCATGAATGACGTGTCCTCAATAACTCCTTCGACAAAGTCGCCGTCGAAGCAATCTGAGAATGATTCCTTGAATAGGCAGTTCTTCATCGTGAAGTCAGAGTGGACGATGTTCAAGCCGTCCTCAGCAAGGCCATTCCTGAATGAACAGTACTCTAGCTCCACAGGTGATTCATAGAAGGTGACTGCTCCTGTCAGTGTCCACCCCCCTTGGGATGGTGCGGAAAGATTCTCAAAGATGACATGTTCAAAGCGCGAGATATCATCAGCATTCAGTATCGTGAGGCCTTGCCCTGTGCTGTCAGAGGAGATGAACCTGACCGGATATTCTTCGCTTCCTGAGCAGAGGAATCTTGAGTAAGAGAGGATTGTGGCGTTAGTTTGGAGGTCGAGTGTTGTACCTTCACTGCAAAGGACAGTGTGGCCGCTGGGGATGATAAGATTATCACTCAGCGCCCAATACCCAGGTTGTATTGAGATGGTTTGTGCCGTGTCATGGATTGTGATGAATTCAAAGGATTCGGCGTTCGGCTGCTTCCGTATTAAATCGTCATCCAGGAAATCCTCGTCGAGGTGAGTCCATCCAAAGATGACTCCCTCTCTGATAGTACTCGCCCCAAGAATCCTGTAGTGGATGACCATGTCTGAGAGCAGGATGCTGTCCCACTCCAGCCCAGAGGGGATTGTAAAAGTCACGTCTTTGAAATCCACTGCTTCGAGATAATCTTTTGGCTGCAGGAGGATTCTGCTTGTCGGTTCCAAGACAATAGTGCTATTGTAAGTCACATCCAATACTTCAATGGGCAATCCTATGGTATTTCCCACCTCCATCAGCAGGACGCCGGCCTCTGAGTCAGCACTCACGAAGTGTGTTCGGATGCCCCTTTGAGGGTTGAGAATTTCTTTGATAGTCTGCTGGTTCTCATAGATGGTAGGTTCCTTGTCGAATTCGTAGGAAGGATAACTCCTGTGCAGGATGTGTTCTGCTTCTTCTGCCTCTTCAGCCACTGAGCTGAGGAAGTCGTCAAGCACCGCAGGTTCAGAAATCTCCTCTAGGGCTGCTATATACTCTTTGAAAAATACTTCGTCACTGAAAATAAGGTTCAATCCCGGCCAGCACTCTGTAGCTTCAGAAGCAGGAACCCCTATTTTCCTCCGTAATCCAATAAAGCCTCCAAATTCCCCATTATCTTTAGGCAATTGCCTGACTGCTCCCTCTCCCCCAATGGGCTCCAGGCGCGACGTGATTGGGTTGTAATATAATCTGAGGTTGTGGTATATTGTTGGATGTGGGTCACCAAAGAGGGCATGCACTGCCATGAACGTTGCGAGCTTATCCACATCAAACACTTCATGTGTTTTCAGTTTACCTTCCCTGAAGGACTCGATGAGATCTCTCCCTTTCTCAAACTGTTCCCATAATATAGGATTTCTGCTTAGTCGTCCCATGGAATACGCTTCAAAATCACTGCTGAAATATGTCTCGTCAAAGTCCAATAAGGGAGAATCATAAACACTCTTATGCAACCAAAGGGAGTCATCAACCTTGTAGACGGGCCCCTCTCTCAGCTCATTGTGTTCTATGAGGCGCTTATCATAATGCTCTTTCATATAATACACCCCTAGAGTGTCGCCATTGAGCATGACTTCAACCAGATTGGCACGCAGTCCGATGAGCCCAGAGTATGAAAGGAACCTGAGATGGTACCATTCATCTAAATAAACTACAGTGCGAGGATGCTGCAAGGAGACTCTCCGCATACCGAGAAGGGTTGAGTTGTCCCTCATCTTCACCATGAAGGACCATAATTTATCATCAATCCAGTGGTCTTGTAGGTCTCCTTTCATTCGAATCCATATCCTGAAAGTTTCTCCATCGTGTGTGAGGGTCGCCGAGACGTAGTCGTCAGAGGAAGAGAAATAGGCGCCTTCTGCTAGAGCCAATTCTCGCGCGTATGCTAGCCGCTGATAATCGTCGAACTTGATATTAATCTGGATTTTTTCTGGCTGTGTGGAAAGTGCCTTAACATATCTCAACGGATAACAGGCGATTTCAATCAGCTTGACGAGGCTGTTTGCCCTTTGGAGCTCAAAACGTATTTTCTTAACCATTAAGGGGATTCCCAATCTGTCGATTGCATCACCCACTCCGGGTGCCCTTTCCCTGTTGACGGTGGAATAAAATGATAAGAAGAAAACTCCTGAAATGCTCCCTAAGATGAAGATGGTGATGCCAATGACTACTCCGCAGAAGAGCTTGGTCTTCTTGTTGTGGAGCTTCTTCGAGATGTGTTCAAATATGCGGGACAGTGCCCTCCGGTAGGCGGGAACTTTTCTTTTCTTTATTTTCATCTTTAGCTTATACCCTGTTTATCAAGATACGTGACCCGTATCGACTTGTCAAGGGATTTTAGCTTGCTCTTTGCGTCATCCAATTCTTTGAAGGATTCGAAATCAACGAAAAACGATGCCTCGATGATATCCCCATCTTCGTCAAGCCTCTTGAGGTGCACTGCTGAGCAGTGCTTCTTGAGCACATCAGATATTCCCTTTAGCGTGACCTGGGCCGTGGGTTTCCCAGAGACAAGAAGACAGAGATTCTGGTACTCTGTGGTCCTGTGAGCCACGTGCCTCAGGAGGAGCAGTCCGCAGATAATGATGAAAGAGAGTATAGTGACACCCCATTGCCCAGAACCGAACCCCAATCCTACTGCGATGACAAGGAACAGGAAAGCCAGCTCCTCTGGTTCCTTAATTGCTGCACGGAATCTCACAATTGAGAGTGCGCCAACTAGCCCCAGCGAGAGCGCGAGGGATGACCTGATTATGGTGATTATGAGCGTCGTCGTCGTTGCGAGCGGGATGAAGTTGCTGGCAAATTTCCTCCTGTTGGACAGTGAGGTGCCGTACCGCTCATAGATTTTTGCGAGTATATAGGCGAATAATGCTGCCAGGACCAATGACATCGTGATGTCAATGGCATTGATATGCCCTGCCTCTGTCGCCAAGAACTGCTCAAATGCCTCTATCTTTGCACTGCTTACCATGTAATCTCTCCCCCTTATAAGTATTCAATTTAAAATGCCCGTTCAAACCGTAATAATCAAACGATTATAAATTTAACTGACTCTTGCACAAATATTAAAAATAACAGTTCAGTCCGAGACTATGGTTGTGGGATATTATGAATCCTAGCGAGAGCGGAGGTAAGAAGTGGCGTTATTTCATCTTAGGGATATTTCTCTCTCTTGTTTTTCTCATTATTCTGCAGGTGGCCTACCCCTATGCCTTCCTCCGGGATGATAATTTCTCTCAATTCGCCCCTTCACTTCAGATTGGCCTTCGCCAGATGTTCTCAGGAAAGATGCCTTATTTTAATATGCACCAGCTTGCAGGAGTTCCTTTACTCGAAATGGGGTATTATCAATACTTTTATCCCCTCACTCCAGTTTCATATTTTATCTCACATTTCATTCTGAACAATGATTTTCTTTTTATTGACATCTATGTCAGCCTCCAACTCCTGTTTGCTTTTATTGCGACATTCTTCCTCCTGAATAAGTTGAGAGCAACCCAGCTTATTTCTCTCATGGGAGGTCTCGCCTATGCTTTTTCGGGATATCTCATCATAGGCTCAACTTGGTCTCACCTATCTGCCACTGCAATCTTCCTTCCCCTCATTTTTCTTCTTCACCTCGAGAGTTTCGACAAACCGTCAAAACGGAAAATCTTACTTCTGGGCATTATAAGGGGAATGTATTTTTACGCCGGGAATGTGCAATACTTCATCTACACCGCGTTTTTTGAATTTCTTTTCATCCTTTTAGTAATCTTTAGGAATCTTCGTCGGAACACCTCCCAGAGCACGGATTCAGTCCCCAAAAGTGAAATGTTCGCAGGGGGGGTGGGTATGAGTCCAGACCAACTCCGCAAAGTATTTGTTGGTTACGCGCTTTCTTTAGTGTTGACTCTCATTATCGCGCTCCCCTTAGGGATATTGATTTTTCGTGTGAGCCGAGACACAGTAAGAAGTAGCACTTGGGGTCTGGTGCGTTATCTAGACACTCAATGTACCTTATCGTCGCACCCCATGGATTTCGTTTTTGGAAACCTTCTACCATATCCTTTCTACAGCGCGCGTGAACCTCATGTTTTTTCCTCCCTTGGGTCGGCACCACGTTCTTGGGGTTTAATCCATTACACTGGCTCAATCTTCTTCATATCCTTAGTGGTGGGTGCTGTAATGTTCTTCCGGAGAAACGGAAGATGGATTTTCATAGAGTATCCCTTCCTGACCCTCGCCCTCATTGCAGCGATACTATCATTCGGCTACCGGGGTCTTCTCAATGTACTTATGATCATTCTTCCAGTGTGGAACAGTCTGTTCAATCCCTTCAAGTTTGCCCTCTATTCAAATTTCTTCATTGTCCTCTTCGGGAGTCAATGCCTCTGTGTTTTCTTGACAGGCAAGAATAAACCTTTACGGAACAAGTTCTTGCGGGTCCTTTTCATCTTATTCCTCATTCTTATGCTGCCCCATCTGTATCACTCGGCACGGACTCCCTTTTCTTATTACTCCCGGCAGAGACCCGCAGAGACGTCACACTATCAGCAGTTTTCTGATGGGCGAATAATTGCCTACATGACAGGAAGCCCATTCACGCTTGAGGCTTTAGCAGAGAGAAGTTCAGAACCAGACCTTCCCGATTATTTTTTCCATCTTGATTTCGCCAGTTACACGGGCCTTTACTCACTCCATGGCTTACAGGAGCCCCGCTCAACATCACATGTAAGGGCGATACCTCTCCCAAAGTATCTTACTGGTCTAAGAATCGATCCCGAGTGGCTGTCTGAATGGGGAGTGAAATATATCTTTCTTCCTTATGAATCCCTACCCTACCATCCCGAATTTGATAATTTTCCAATTATGCAAGACTTTGAAGAGGAACGCATTATCGTCCTTGAGAATCCCTCAGTGAAGCCCATTGTCGTATGCGAGGATTCGTCGTGGCTGGATTTTGAACTCCTTGAAAATGGAGTTTCCTTCACCGAAGAGAGTATTTCTGACACTCAGTGTACAGTCAGCGTAGTGCATAACCCCAATTTTCATCTCACAGTGAACGGAGAATCTTACGTATTTTTTAGGGATTCCCTCGGCCGAATGACTTTCACCCTCTCTGCCGGGAGAAATACTGTGGAGCTCATGTATCGTAATCGCACTTTTGAACATGCCGTTGTACTGTGTTTGATTATTGTTGTCCTCTTTGTTATCTTGTATGCCCCCCTTGCGCGTGCAGTGGGCATTACCCTTAGCTATGTAGAGACTTACTGGAAAGTCGCCCTTGGGTTCTTTCTTCTTTTTATGCTGGCATTGTCTTTACAGACCCTGCGCGATATCAACAGTCACGTCCCTTTTAATGCTGCCGTTGGATGCCTTTTTGATGGGGGATTCCATCTTGAGGGGGTGAGGTCATGCGTTAAGAGGATTTATATTCGGGACATCCCAGCAGAGCAGAGCGCTCTTGAGGATGTCCTCATAAAAGGGGACTTAGAGTCCATCCCTGTGGAAGAATACACTAGTTCTTCCTGAAGTTCATTTTTGGATAGAAAGAGAAATCCAGGGCGGCTAGTGAAGGACGACGGTTGGCGCATTATTGATACGCTGTGAGATGTTATGGAACCTCAGAAGTTCTGATTTGCGATGACTGAACGATTACCAAGCCACCGCTTGGAGGGAAAAAACGAGGCCAAGTCCCGTTGACCAGACCCCCTAGGTACCAACCATAGCATGCTCACTGATAAGAATGAAAATCCTCTCAATGTGGCTGTTGATAGTTCTAATCATGAGTATTGTTCATCTTTTAATTTCTTTGTTTGCTCTTTTTGGGCTTTGTTGAACAAATCCATCCTATTATTAAGGCTCATGAGGGCATCTGCCATCAGTTTCTCGACCATGAAGTTGTAGAAGTTATGGTCGTATCTGAATTTCGCGATGGGTTGGTACAATTTGAAGAGTGTATTCATCAAGCTATTAGGATATTTGTAGCTCATGTTTTTATCTGCAAAATAGGATAAGAAAACAGAGTTCTCAATCAGGCGAATCATTCTCTTTGTCAACCAAGAGGGGTGCTTCTTGTACCATGTGTCATAGTTGAAATCTGCCCAACCTAAAAGTGTAGTGGGGGGCTTGAGACCCTTAGAAATCGCCAAGTCAAACATGGGCGTTTTCGGGAAGGGAGTATATGTGTAGATTGGGGCGACAGCATACTTGTTTTCTTTCAGAAGCAATCTTCTGAAATTCAAAGTGTCAAGATATTCTTTTTCACTCTCAGTTGGGAATCCCCCCATAAATGTGTATTTGACAATGATGGGATACTTATTCATCTTCTTGTTTGCATTCCGGACCATCTCCAAGGTTATGTCTTTTTTTATCAACTTCAAGACTCTCTCATTGCCAGATTCTACACCTATATCAAGAGTTTTACAACCACTATTTAGGAGATTGTCCATATCTTTATCCGTTAATCTCAATACCGTGGGAGCCCTGATTCCTACGGCACTCCAGTAATAATCTTTTTTAGATTTGGCTAGGGCGCCCACAAACTCAGAGAACCATTTGTAGCTGCCACCTATATTGTCATCCTGAAACAGGAAATCTTTTATGCCGTATGTTGTTTCCAATTCGAATAAGTCATCCATCACGCGCCCCACAGAATGGCTTCTCCAGCTTTTACCGTACAAACAGGGGATGGAACAGAACGTACAACGGTGCCCGCACCCTCTGCTGACAGTGAGGGCCATGGAGGGCTTATTTGGACGGAACCCGATTGTACTATATGCCTTTAAATCAGCAAGGTGGTAAGGTAGCTTTGGGAGGTCGTCAAGATTCTTGATTAATGGCTTGGGGGGGTTTCTCTTAATAACCCCGTTTTTAGTCCGATAAACGATTCCGAGGATATCTTCAATCTTCTTTTTTCCTTCACAGTAGGCCATCAATTCAGGCAGGAGATAATCACCCTCTCCATAGCAGACCACATCGACATTCGAATCCTGCAAACACGTCTCCGGGTCAGTTTGTGCCCAACTTCCCCCCAGGAAGATAAGGACATCCTGATTCAATGATTTGACGAATTTAGAGGCTTCCATCATATGCTTTATCTGCTCACCTATGATTGCAGTCAAACACACAATCTTCGCGCCTGCAGAGATATGTTTTCTTACTTTACTCTTCCAATTAGGATTTATCCTTTGGTCAATGAGGACAACCTTGTAACCCCTCTTACATGGTGTCGCAGCTATACTCAATAGGGCAGTTGGTGTCCGTGCCCCAATAATCTCCCAATATCCGAATCTGGTTTGAAGAAGGATTATGTCAGTCATTTTGAAGCACCTTTTGATTGATTTCTTGAGCTTCCCCGTAGTTCATTGACCAACACGAGGTCCCGACAACATCTGGTTTTAATTCTTCCAACATCCTTCGCAATTCTTTTGATGTGCTGTCCATTCTCAAAAGAGCGCAGTCGACAATCTTTATCTCATGCTTATTGTTGTCAACGTTGCTTTTTAGATATCCAAATGGAACGGGCATAACATATCCAGGATTAAACCCCAACGGCCATATTAAAGCAATTCTCATCACGACACCAATACCCTTCTCAATATTTTACGCAGCAGGAAGATGGTCTGGTGTATCACATAAATACTTTACCGTTACATGCTGTTTCCTACGATAAAATTATTGAAAACGTCCTGGTTTAATACCTCGCGCTTTAGCGCGACGTTTTCAATTCCATCAACTCGCCTATGAATTGCGAGACCCGCAATACCACTGGCTTTAGCCGGAGGATAGGGTCGAGCGGCGGGTTGATGTTATTGTAATATCTTAGAGTATGGGTGATATCCTCTCTTATCGAAATAATCCTGCCAGTAGGTGAATTCCTTTAGGCCCATTATCTTACTGAGGAGAATTAGTTTGTCTACTTCAAAAATGACTGCCTTTCTTTCGGGTAGGAGATTATTAATGCAGGTGAGATAGTAAAGTTTCTCTCCCGTCGCTTTATCTATTTCCATCTTTATGGTATTGAAGAGATCTTCCCCCTTCTTGAATATTGCTGTCCCGGTCATTGCCTGATCCAGGTACGGGTTGTCGGAAATCGGTCCCTTTTTTTCGGTGATGTGCTCGACTTCAATGTTGTTCTTAAGTTTTACATAAGTGTGGAAATTTGGATCTCGCAACACGCATTCATGATGGGAGTGTGAGAACAATATGATGTCTATGTCGCTTTTTTCCATGAGATTTAACATTCTTCTTTCATTGTAGTCGAGGATGTATGTCGAGCCACAGATGCAGAGAGGTTTCTTTTGGTCGACTTTATCCCTGACTTCATAAATTGAAGCAGCATTGCCATTCAGCGGTTTTTCCAAGAAATGTACTTCGGAATCATGCTGATTGAATAGGTCTAGTTGCTTGAAATAGCCCTTATCTTTCTCTAATCCGATAAAGAGGTTCCTTATCCCACGGGGGTTTGACCTGAAGGAATATTCTATGAGTGTGCGGTTCATGACGGGTATCATAAAGTTAGGCATATCATATCCCATTTTCTTAAACTCTCGATCTGGACCAGCTAGCGGGAAGATATTGGTCATCTTGAGGTCAATGTTATCAAACTGGATGAACCTTGGGGAATTACTTTCGAAAAACTCAGACCAGAAACGGTAGAGCCCATAGTCACGGGGCGTTCCGAGGCAGATGAACTTCTCCACATCGAACGAGAGAATTTTTAGCTTATCCTTGAGCATGAGCAGGTAGGGAAGACTCATGTAGAACTCCCCATTGACTGCGTTCCTGTCATCAGAGACAAGCTTCTTGACATACTTCTTGAAGAGCTTGCCGGAGGCAAAGTAATATGTGCCCGTCGAAGCAGGCTCTTCCATCCTGTTATCTGTGAAGCTCTGTTTTTCTTTCAAGTCCGTAACGTACCCTTTCTTATTGACCTTGAGATAGCAATAGTGGGTGTCACCAAGTGAGGCTGGGTGGAAGCCCTTGAAAGTCACTATGGCGCCATCTGGCTTCTTCTGATCTATTTTTTTTAAAAATTCTTTCTCGTCCCACTGCTGGATGAGATCGCAATAATTGATGAAGAGCGGTTCATCATCGTCCACATGTTCGAATGCTGCCAGGCAGGTGTATGCCGGACCACGTAGCATTTTTTCAGGAACGGAAATAATTATCCCGTCAGGTGCAACTCGCTCCAGAACCTGCTTCATTGGGGTGCTCTTGAGATGCTCGTCCAGGCAGATGAAGATGAACTTCGTATTTCGGGGAAAATAGTCCACGACGTGTTCTATCATGGGCTTGCCATCTATCTCAATGAGCGGCTTTGGTGAGAGGAATCCCCCAAACCGTTTCGATTTTCCCGCCATGGGGATGACGACTTTCGTGTTCTGTGCCATTACGTGAGCCCTAAGATTGTAGGTATGTGCCGCCTATTTCTCCCTTGAATTTGATTTTTCTCTCTTAAATGTTTGGATATTCCTTAGGTGTTTCGTAAGTTTTTATCCCCTCTTTCCAGTAGGCTGTGGATTCTTTCAGGTGCTCAAGCACGAGGCTGTCTGTAGGCTCCCGCTCCCTGAATGAGAGCTCGAGCACGAGAATTGGCATGTGCTCTTTCCCTCCCGCGCTCTCCTTGAGAGTGCGGAGCAGCTCTTCCGGTTTTACCCTGCCTATCTTGTTGTATTCGGCTATGAATGGCCTGTGGGAGCTCTTGTCGAGCAGCGACTGCTTGATATGGATGTGAGATGTCTGGCTGTGGAATGCCACGATCCATTTGTGATAATCAGTATCATCGGGATTGGCTGAGGTCACGTCACCATGATCCACGTCAAGGCAAAGCCGGATGGGTATCGCACTTCCTACCAGCTTGTCCTGTATCCTGCGAGTTTCGCCCAGGCTCTCCCCGTATTCCCTAGCGATAGACATGGGCTCCCAACTCAATGATTCAAGCCCTATCTGCTTTCCATATTCGCCGAGTTCCTTCCACGCAGCAATAGTCTCATTTTCTGTTGCCTCCCTTTTCTTTCCATCATGGAGGTCTTCATAGCACATAATGCCAAAGTGGCTAGAGAGGTGGTTCGCTCCAATGGCAACAGTGATATCAGCAAGCTTCCTGAACCAGTCCTTCCAGAACCTCCTGACTGTCGGGTCAGGATGCGAGAAATGATTGACCCGTGTGAAGGCTCCTGTCATGACGCTCTCGATAGTGAGGTCATATTCTTTCCTGAGCTTGTTTATCCTTTTGATATGGTCTTGGATAATGCTTTCACCTAAGGATGGGTTGATGAGGTCCGCGGTGAGCTGGACATAATGTAGGCCGAGTTCCTCACCAATAATTTTCATCCACTGTTCAGGAGAGGGATAGCGGTTCAGCGCAAAGCCCGTATTGATGCCAAGCTTCACGTCACTCATTGTGGCACCTAGCTCTCATTTGGCTTTATGAGAACCTTCACAGCATTGATTTTCTTGTTCTTCATATCGTCAAACGCCTTTTTGATATCATCTATAGTGTAGCGATGAGTGATAAGGGGATTTACATCAATCTCTTTCTTCCCCAGCATGTCAATGACAGTTTTCCAGTCATTTGACAGGGGATTGGCAGTGTTTGAGTTCCATGAAGTATACATAGTCAGTTCAGAGCGGAGGGTGTGAGAGACTGTTTTTGGTCTGAGGCTTAATTCCTTCTCGTGATTACCAAGGAGCAGAATGGAGCCTCCTTTCTTGATTGAATGGATAAATGTGTCCAGAAGCTCAGATGAGCCGCTGCATTCCAGAAGGCTATTGTAACGCGTCTCGGGCACATCATCAATAGAGAATGCAGAGTCAAAGTCGACCGAGAGCGCGGTGTCCCGCTTGTGCTCATTTCGGTCTATGCCATGCACGCCCTTCGCTCCAAGGCGTTTTGCTATCATACCTGCGAGCAGGCCGATGGGCCCGAGTCCGAGGACAAGGACGTCTGCGTTGAATATATTTGGGATTTTGGATACACCCCTGTATGCCACTGCCAGCGGCTCAATAAGGGCGCCCTCGTCAAAAGTAACATTATCAGGCAGGATAAACACATTATCCCGAGGTACAATCGTATACTGCGCAAACCCGCCATCAGTCCTTGAGCCAAGATAACTGTAATTTTCACAGAGATTGTAATTGTTTGTGATACAGGAATGGCACTCCTTGCACGGGATGAGCGGGAACACAGTGACGCGCTTGTTCAGGAGCTGCTCTCCGTCAGCGGGCGCATCGACAACTATCCCAGAGAACTCATGGCCGGGCACGAGGTTCTCGCTGTACATGCCTTTTTCATATACTCTGATGAGGTCTGAGCCGCAGATGCCTGAGCTCATCACTTTGACCAGAACTTCATCTGATTTGAGGGGTCTCAGCTCCTTGTTCTTGAGCTTTAGTTTCTTGACATCCTCAAGGACTGCTGCCTTGTTTTTCTTATGACTATTGTCAAATGTGATGTTGCGGACCGTCCTCATCTTCGGGTCGAGTTTATCTTTGATGCTCCTGAACTTCTCGAGATTCTTACTAAATCCTTCTTCGTTGAAGAGCATAGATGTGCCTGCCACCACAATGTCCACGCCAGCATTGTATAGGGGCTCAACATGCTCAAGCCTGAGGGCACCATCCGCGATAATCTTCACGTTGAGTTTCTGAGATTGGATGGCTGAATAGATGCTATTTATCTTTTCAATGCTCGATTCCTTGAACGCGCTTCCACTGAATCCAGGCACCACACTGAGAGGCAACACATACTCAATATGCTTAAGGTAGGGAATCAGCTTCTGCCAAGGGGTCTCAGGAGCCAGAGCCAGTCCGGCGCTGACGTTACATTTCCTGAGGTGCTTGATGTTCTCCATGATGTCTTCACTGCTTTCCAAATGGAATACGATGATGTCCACACCGGCGTCAGTGAGCTTGCCGAAGTATTGGCTTGGCTTTTCTACCATGAGGTGGACATCCAGCGGGATGCGCGTCAGTTTTCTTGTCTCCCTGATAATTTCGATATTGAGGGCAAGGTTTTTGGCGAACATGCCATCTATGACATCAAAGTGAAGCATATCCACATTTAGCTTGAGCAGGGAGACGATGTTTTTCATCATCTGTAACTGATTTGCGCACATCAATGATGGCGATATCTTTATCATTTTCTCACCCTACTTGAATGCGAAAAACTTGCTCCCAAGGAAGTTCGATGAGGTCGTCACTCCGAGGGTAAAGACCTTGGCAATGTAATAATTCACGTGGAAGAGCTCAACCTGCACAATCATGGAAAGCTGGTCCAAGAACAGGGAAAATGCACACACCATGAAATATTTCATGAACATGCCTGTTACTCCTTTCTTCTCAAGCACTCTGAATGTTAGTCTTTTATTGAGGGGAAACACCACAAATATAGGCAGGACAAAGCCCAATGCTGATGAAATTAGGTAATACACCTCGAAGAAGCGAAGAAGGATGAAATAGATGGAGTAGTTGAGAATAGTGCCTAATGCACCTACCATGCAGAAGGTGATGAACTGGCGCGTCCATTCATTTTTAAACACTTTTTCAATCAATGTGAAGAGTACCATCTTGATACCTCTCGCAATTCCAGGTGAAAAGGGGGTGAGGGTGATACTTATAAACATTTGCTCGCCAAAAATGAGCCTTTATGTACTTACATCTCTTTTCCTTCCCCCAATGTTAGTGCACCCTGGGGTCTCCAAAAGTTATATATATGGCCCACCGCCATCCTGCAGATTCAGGAGGGGGAGATGGCATCAACGGAGCAATCTAGGTCTCAGATGAGGTATCTGGTCAGCGGCATAATCCTGAGCTGCCTGCTTTTCTGGTTCATTGAGAGCTCTCACCCCTATGCTTTCTTGGGGGGTGACAACCTCACTGAGCTTCTTCCTGGGCTTTTGGTTGGTATAAAACAGATGTTCTCAGGCACGATGCCTTATTACAATATGCACCACCTCGCCGGCGTCCCTCTTTTGGAGATGGTTTTGTTCTCATTTCTTTACCCGTTGACAATCCTTTCTTATGTCATCTCCCATGGGATGCTGAATAACGACTTTTTGATGATGGAAGTTTTTCTTGGTCTCCACTTGATTCTGGGTTTTATTGCGATGTTTTTTCTTTTGAAAAAAATGAAGGTTGATAATCTGGTGGCTTTGCTTGGAGGTATAGCATATCCTTTTTCAGGATATATCCTCATGGCTTCGGTGGGCTGGTATCACATAGGCCCATTAGCCCTCTTTGTCCCATTAATATTTCTACTTCAGCTAAATAATCTTAATGGGCCCAGCACAAAGAATACTCTTCTGTTGGGATTGGTGCGGGGAATATATTTTTACACAGGGAACCTTCAGTATTTTATCTATACGTTATTCTTTGAATTCCTCTTCATCGCCTTCTTCATCTTGAGCCGCCGCCCTCAAGACAAGATGGGAGCACGGCAACCTCATGCCCATTGGCTTCCTGAGACTATTTCTTCGGAAACGATGAAGTCTATTGTAGTGCATTATGCCCTTTCAATGGTTCTTACGTTCATCTTAGCATTGCCGCTCGGCACCATCACTTTCCTGATGAGCCGTGGGAACAGCCGGGGCGGCACCTTTGCGCTCTTCCGCTATCTGGACACCCAATGTAGACTCAATGTGAGCCCTGTGGATTTTGTGTTGGGTAATATATTTCCTTACCCCCTCTACAACTCAGTTGAGCCCCTGGTACCGGGCCTCAGTGCCTTTGGCAATGTCAACTACACGGGAACAATATTCTTCATCTCATCAATCTTTGGGGTAATAGTTGGAATCAGGAAACTTAGAAAACATTTCCTGACACGATTTCCATTCTTCCTATTAGCTGTTATCGCTGTTCTTCTTTCTTTTGGTTGCCTAGGACTCCTTTACACCATCATGGTTGTTGTTCCCTTCTGGAACCAGTTGTTCATGCCCTTCAAGCTGATTTTGTATGCTAACTTTTTCATTGTTCTTTTTGGCTCACAATCACTGACACTGCTGTTGGGGCGGGGTCGGCGATGGAATATTTTTCGAGTGGCTCTTCTCATTTTCTTCTTGTCATTGACAGCACTTCAAGCCTACTATTCGGTCGATGTGCAGTTTTCTCCCTACGGGGTGAGGAGTGAGATGTCCCATTACCTCCCTCAGAAGGCTCTTGTGGAAGACCTTGCCGATGGTCGTATCGTTGCGTATTCAACAGGCAGCAAATATTCGGACGAGGTAATGAGGCGGGGTGAGAATGGTGCTGCGGTAAGTGAGACCCTTACGATGCAGCACGTTTATGCATCCTATTATAATCTGTACACCTTGGGGGGATACGAGCCTTTACAGTCCAGTTTCCAGGCTGCTACGATACCTATTTCCAGATATGGCATCGCCAACAGGGCTGTTGACCTTGACTGGCTTTCAGAATGGGGAGTGAAGTACCTCTTCGTGCCTTATGACTCTCTTCAGTACCATCCTGAGCTGCAGGGATTTGCCACAGTGAAAAACCTTGAGGATGCGGGCATACTGGTTCTTGAAAATCCTGATGCCAAGCCGATAGTCTTTTGTGAGCAGGATATTTCGCCCCACTTTACTCTCATGAACCACGGGTTAGAATTCAGCACATATGTATCTTCTCCAACTGAATGCATTGTCAGTCTGGTGCACAATGAGAACTTTAAACTTATAGTCAACGGAGAAAACCAAGATTATTCCCCTGATTCTCTTGGAAGAATCACTTTCGCCCTTCCCCAAGGGCACAGCGAGGTGGAATTAGTCTATGACCTCCCTATCTTCAGGCTTATGTTTATCGTGGCTCTCGTGTTTGCTGCCCTATTTGTAGCTTTCTTCTCTCTTTTTAGGGGATTGTTCAGTTTTCTTATTCAATACGCCGAACAGTATAAGTGGATTATCGCCGCACTTGTCATCCTGATGTTTTTACTATCTTCTGTCAGAGTCGTGCTGAGCATCAATGAGATCCTTCCATTGAAAGATGTTGCAGGATGCATGCTTCAGGGTGAGGTTTTTGCCCCGCGAGAATGCGTGAAAGCGAACTTCAAGGAGGATATCTCCATACAGAGGGAATCCATCGAAAGGATATCCACACCACTGCTCACTTCTCCAGAAGACATCCCGTAGTCGGGGGAATCGGCTCTATCGCCTTTACATTTGACAGTATCTTTATGAGTTCCTTTAAGGGAAAAAGATAAATAACCTTGATTAGTTATTGAGAAAGATTGTTAATTAATCGCGGAGATGGGGAACTTAGGATGAGTGTCAAAGCCGAATATGAGAAAGCTACATGTTGTATCTGCGGCTCTGGAGAGCATACGGTAATCTACCCTGGAGTGACTGGGGGAGAGGATGCGACTGTGAACCGATTCCGGAGCACTAAATCTCCATTCACTAAGGATCAGATTGTGAAGTGCGTCGGGTGCGGGCTTCTTTATGTGAATCCCCGCCCTAAAGAGCATCTTATTATCAAAGGATGTACTGAAGTTGAAGACTCTATCTACATGGAACAGGATATTGAACGAGAGCTTGGCTTCAAGAAAACGTATGGTTGGGTCATGAAATACGTGAAGAAGCCAGGGAAAGTTCTTGACGTAGGGACAGCAAGCGGGCTGTTCCTCTCAATCGCAAAGCGCGATGGCTGGGATGTGTTAGGGGTTGAGTTAAATCAGGGCTTCTGTGAATTTGCGAGGAAGCATTATGGCATCGATGTGAAACAGGGGCCGCTTGAGACACACAAACTGAAAAGCGATAGTTTCGACCTTGTTACCATCTGGGATGTGATTGAGCACGTCCCCCACCCTGATGAAACTCTGAAGGAGATTAACAGAGTCCTTAAACCAAGAGGTCACCTCGCCTTAGTTTATCCAGACATAGGAAGTTGGTTTGCCCGTGTCTTGGGTAGTAAATGGTCCTCTCTCAACGCAGCCCATTGGTGGCAGTTTGATAAGAGGACAATTCGCTTGCTGCTTGAGAAGGCTGGATTTGAGATTATCACCCTGAGCCCATATTGGATGACTTTCCGTATAGGTCACCTGATGGATTGCTTTAGTCTGTATTACAGCAAGCCGCTGGGAAATCTGGCTGGCGGAACACTTCGTACACTTCACCTCCAGAACCTGCCCTTTAGCTACTGGACCGGCCAGAGCAAACTCATAGCGAGGAAAAAATAAACAATAATATTTAACAACACCAACAGTGTGTCGGGAGCATCACATGAAAGTCGTCCTAGTAAGGCCAAACTACAGGAGCTATCTCGTGACTCCACCCCTTGGAATAGGCTATCTTGCCTCCTTTCTCAAGGAGAGGGGTCATTCAGTGAGAATCCTTGATGGCCTCATGAGTGACCTGTCTCATGACGGGACTGTTGAAAGAGTAATGTCTGAGAATCCAGACATAGTGGGGATAACTTGCCTCACGGCATTCTATAATGAGTGCGTGGCACTGTCGAAGGAGCTGAAGAAGAGAGGCATTCGCGTTGTCATTGGTGGTGTACACCCCACTTTCCTACCCGCCCAGACACTCAAGGATTCGAAAGCGGATTTCGTCATCTGCGGAGAAGCGGAATTGGCATTTGCCGCCCTCCTGGAGAAAAAGTTTAACAATAAAGGGATACGGGGCGTCTACTCTCTAAAAGATATCTCAGAGGATCCGAAGGAGTATGCTCACTTACAGAAGGCAGATATTGTCGAGGACCTTGATGACCTGCCATTTCCGGATTGGGAGCAGATGGATCCTCGTATATATCCCAAGGCACCCCATGGCACATTCGTTAGGAATTACCCTATAGGTATCCTCACGACTACCCGGGGCTGCCCCTATGAATGCACCTTCTGTGCCAGTCCAGCATTCTCTAACCGGCGAATCCGCTATAGGTCTCCCGAGAATGTCATCAAGGAGGTACAATATCTCGTGGATACTTTTGGAGTCAAGGAAATTCACTTTGAGGATGATAACATCACACTTAAGAAGAAGCACATCAGAAAGATTTGCGAGATGCTCATTGAGAAAAACATCCAGGTGAGCTGGGCACTGCCTAATGGATTGCGGGCAGACACAGTGGACGAGCCTCTCCTCCAGCTTATGAAGAGAAGCGGGTGCTATTACGTTTCTTATGGAATAGAGTCTGCCAATGAGCAGATACTGAAGAACATCAAGAAGCACGAAAGCCTTGATGTCATCGAGAAGGCAATCCACCTGACAGATAAAGTAGGGATTATGTGCCAGGGATTCTTTGTATTCGGCCTTCCGGGGGAGACTATCGAGACGATGAAGGAGACGCTCGCTTTTGCGAAGAGAGTTCCCCTAAGCAGGGCCTCTTTCCTATGCCTTGATGTGATTCCAGGTTCAGAGCTGTGGACTGAGCTTCAAGGCCAATTTGAGCCTGACTGGTCCAAGAACAGCTATAATGAGCCTGAGTGGGTTCCTGACACCCTGACAAAAGAGGAGCTCATGACTTTTCAGACCAAAGCTTTTCGCCAGTTTTTTCTCAGGCCCAAATCACTGTACTCATTAATACGATATGTGAAGCCCGAGCAGATAAAGTTCATCTTAAAGAGGCTTAAAGGATACAGGATGGTCAAATAGGCACACAATTCCGAAGAGCTGTGTCATTTTCAGGGGATTTAGAGTGGGAAAGGAGAAGCAATGTTGGTCCGGAGGAGTATATCTGTTGCTGGGCTTGGTACTATCTGCGGCATTCATCACTTATCTTGAGATAACCCACCCCTACACCTATCTTGGCTCGGATAATTTCACCCAGGATCTTCCTGCACTTCTTGCCGGATTCAAGCAGCTATTCTCCGGTAAGATACCTTATTTCAATATGCACCAGCTCGCAGGTGTTCCCCTGCTCGAGACCGGCGTGTATACCTTTCTTTATCCGATAACCATTCTTTCATATGTCCTGTCCCATTATGTTTTTGGGAATGATTTTCTACTTATGGAGATATTTACCATCATCCACCTTCTTCTCGGTTATGTGGCTATGTTTGTTCTTTTGAGGAAGATGAAAACAGGTGATGTGCTTGCTGCATACGGGGCACTGGCATATGTGTTCTCAGGATACAATCTCCTGATGCCACGGGGAGCGTATAGTTACAGTCCCATCTGCTTTTTCCTTCCCCTCATTTTCTATCTGCAGGTGAGGAATGTCGAAGCGCCCTCAAAGAAGAATACTCTTTGGCTTGGGCTTGCCCGTGGCTTATTTGTGCACTCTGGCTATCTTCAGTTTTTTATTTATAGCGCATTCTTTGAATTCCTCTTCCTTTTGCTCATCTCGGGAAGGATAGGGGGGGGCGGTAAGAAGGGAACGAAGAGAAAGAGTCGACGTAATATTCTTGAACTACCCTTGTCTCCAGATAGGACTGCTACCTTCACACACTACCTCATCTCCCTTGTCGTTACTGTCATTATCGGCATTCCTATCTTCGTGATGATTGCGGCTTTGAGTACGGACAACATACGAGGGGGTGCATTCGCTCTTGTCCGCTATGTTGACACCCACTGCAGATTTGCAGTTCATCCCATTGATTTTATCTTTGGAAATATCCTGCCGCTCCCCCACGGAAATGCATTGGAGTCCCTGTTCATACCTGTCGGGACTTCAAGCAACCTGAGTTTTACTGGAGGGCTCTGTTTTATCTTCGGAATTGTTGCGGCAGTGGGGCTCCTTAGGAAATACCGGCGTACTACATGGGTACGCTCACCTTTCCTCAGCCTTATGGTGATTTCTGCCATTCTCTCTTGGGGTTGCTTTGGTCTTGTCAGCCTTATCATGATTGTTGTTCCCATATGGAATAAGATGTTTATTTCTTACAAGTTCGCTGTATTCACGAACTTCTTTGTCATCGTATTCGGCTCTCTGGCCTTGAGGTCTTTCTTTGGTCCAGACCTCACTGTAAGGAGGAAGAGGTTCCTCTATGCTGCCCTTGCACTGTCCTTATGCCTTATTTTCCTTTTCCTCCAAAACCCTGTCGCCTACCCTCATACATATTGGGGCGGGCCATTCCCCTTAGATGAGGGTCGCTTCGAAGATCTCAAAGACGGGAGAATAATAAGTTATGTCACTAAGAGCGAATTCGACGAAATCAATGTATCACGGCGAACTTCTACATTGGGGCGGAACGACGCACTCGCCATGCAGAATAACTTTCCGAGTTATTACGGGCTTTATGGGATTGGTGGGTATGAACCCTTACAATCGACTCTTCAGGGAACATCAGTACCCTTAGGTGGTTGGGGTGTTTCTGGAAGAGTGATGAATTCCGAGTGGCTGTCGGCGTGGGGGATAAAATACCTATTTATCCCTTATGAGAGCCTTCCCTACCATTCTGAACTCCAGAAACTGACAGTCATCAAAGATATTGTCGAAGAGCGGATTCTTGTCCTTGAGAACCCTCAAGCTATGCCTATAGTCTTCTGCGATTCCGGGAGTATTGATTACGAACTCCTGGATAACGGTGTGCGTTTTGTTACCGCAGGGGTCACTGAGAAAGCTTGCACAGTATCAATTGTGTACAACCCCAATTTCGTTCTTGAGATTGACGGGCAAAGGGAGCAATACATCTATGATGATTTTGGTCGCATGACACTTACGCTTTCTCCTGGCGCGCATGAAGTGGAACTCACTTACCGTAATCCCCTATTTATTCCCTCATTACTCATCAGTGCATTGCTGGCAGCCTTATTTTTCCTATTCTACAGCCCCTTGAAGCGGTTCACAATATTTGGAGTTAACTTTCTCGAAAGATACTGGTGGGTTCTCATAGTATTCTTGGGGATTGTCCTCTTGCTTTCTGCTGTAAAGGTTGTGGGTCAATTCAAAGAAGTGCTTCCTCTGCAGGATGCCACAGGGTGTGTCTTGGGAGAAAATTTAAACATGGATGTCCTGCGGCAATGTATAAAGGATTCCCTCAAAAGAGATTTATCTGTTCAAAGAGCCGCTCTGGAAGAGATATCTCAGCCCATAGTTGGTCTTCCAGACTGAAAGAGGATGAACCCTTTGTACTTCTGTGATTTTCCCAAAGCTATATAAACGCCCAATTACCATACTGAAGATTCGGGGAAGACGATGGCCAACTATACAAGGAAGGCCCTTTTGGGTGCGCTGATATCATATGTTTTCTTCAGCCTTTCCTCTATCGTGGCCCTTGCAATCCGCATGCTCCTATCGAGAGAGCTTCCCCTGGAGCACTTCGGCTTGTTTTATGCAGTTTTTGCTTTTGTATTCATGTTTTCATTCTTTAGAAACCTTGGGCTTTCCGAGGCGCAGGTGAAGTTCATCCCCAGATTCCTCCATCAGAAGAATTTTGGCCGTGTAAAGGGCATAGTGTATTTCGTGCTGAGCGGCCACGCCCTCACAGGCACCATCATTTTTCTATTGCTGGCCGTGCTGGCCCCTACGCTTGCTGTGCATTATTTCAAATCCCCACTTGCCGTAGATATCCTTTTCCTCGTGGCCATGTTCTTTCTTCTCGAAGGGATTATCGAGACTATATCATTCGCCCTGAATGCGACTCATCGAATTTTCCTCCAGACGTCAATCCAGTTCTGTCATCTGACTCTTGTGTTTCTTATCTCATTTTTCCTTCTTGATAGAGGATTTGGCATTCATGCCCCCGGATTCGCGTATGTGCTATCCCCTCTTATCCTCTTCCCCATATATTTCACTATACTCCGCAAGAAGGTATTCCCCTGGTTCAGCAAGGAGAGGATAAGCATCACTTACACCCACATCAAGGAATACCTGAGTTATTCGCTCCCCATTGTTCCGGGAACAGCAAGCTTTGATATCCTGTTTTATAGGCTCATTGTGGTGATACTCACGCCTTTTTCAGGCCTGCACCAGGTGGCGCTATATGATGCTGCCTATGCTTCTTCAAAGCTGGTGCAGATGATATATCAGCCGATACGGAATGTACTCTTTCCCATATCCTCAGAGCTGTGGGAGAAGGAGAGGAAAGATAAGCTCTCCAAAGGCATTGAGCTCCTCCTGAGATATGCCTTCATTGTCTCCCTCCCTATCGCCGGTGTCCTTTTGACATTCCCTGATGAGCTGCTCACTGCCCTGTTCACCCAGGACTTTACTGCAGCAACAGTTGCCCTGAGGATTCTTGCTTTTGGCATGTTTCTCATGAGTTGCGGCGGCATTTTCCAGGTCATGTTGCTTGGTCTTGGGAAGTCAAAGCTGGCGACACGTGTGATATACATAGCAGGTATTCTCAATGTGCTGTTAAGCCTTTTCTTGATTCCTGCTTTTGGCATTGTTGGCGCAGCCATCGCTCTGCTTGTATCGACAACAGTCATGGTCATTGTCGGCGCGAGATACCTCGCGAGATTCGTGGAGTTGCGCGTCCCCTGGGCTTCCCTGTTCCGCACATTCCTTGCGAGTATTGTCTTCCTTGGCATCATCCTGGGAATTAAATCCCTGTTGGAATTGTGGATTTGGTTTGAACTGGGCATCACACTCATTGTGGCAGGCCTGGTCTACCTCACCTTGCTCTTCCTTTTGAAGGTACTTACTGTGCATGAGCTGAAAGACCTCTGGCAGAAGTTTTTCCATAAGGGCGAGAATTGACAGAATCTTTTTAATAGTGAGAGCCCTCTCGGCTCAGAGAGAAGACCATGAAAAACTGTTATGCCAACCCAAACAAGGAGCACTACGCAGGAGAGAGTGAGCTCAATACAGAGCGGGGAGTGTTCCACTGCAGCGGCCTCATGAAGCCGTATGTCAGGGGAAAGGTGCTTGACATAGGTGCGGGCCAGGGTCATATGACCGATGCGCTTGTCCGCGACAACCCCTCGGTGGGTGATGTCCTCTGCCTCGACTGCAGTGATTACCATAAGCGGATTCTTGAGGAGAAGAGCTACAAATTCCGTGCAGTTGACCTTGATGTGTATCCTTACATCAAAGGCAAGGAGCGTTTTGATACAGTGCTGAGCTGCGATGTCATCGAGCACCTGCTAAGCCCTTATCTTCATCTTGTTGAATGCTACCGCCTGCTTCAGCCAGGAGGATATCTTATCCTTTCCACTCCGCAGGCCTCAAAAACAGGGCCGAGCGTTCCGCACCTTTACTATTTCAGCCCAGAAGGAATTGACCTCCTGATGCGTCGCGTCGGGTTTAAGGATATCAGAAGGATTTACAACGGGGTGTTGGGCAGAAGGCTGACTGAGCTGACCAGCAGGCTTCCCGTGGTACGGGATATCGTGAACAAGGGCTGTTATTTCGTCGCCAGGAAATGAAGCAGAGAATTTTTAAATAATCCGACCGTTCCATAGGAAGAATTCCGGATAAGGGGGCACCAGATGGTACGTCTATCAGAAAGAGTGGTTCACTGCATCAAGAACCCGTTAAGAATTATTGATTTCATCACTGAGAGGAATTTCAGGTGGCAGAAACTTGGTGATGGCTTCAAGAGAAAGAATTACAGGTCCTACGATGAGTATATATCGCACCAGAGGTCAAAACTGGGAAAAATAGGGGGAAGCAGGTGGCTCAAGAACTATGAAGTGCAGTTCCGTAATGTCCTGAGGGACAGGCTTGATGTGAAGCCGGGCAGGACAGTGCTTTGTTTGGGGGCAAGAACAGGCGCGGAGGTGCAGTCCTTCCTTGATAAGGGCTGTTTTGCAGTCGGTATCGATCTGAATCCTGGGAAGGACAATAAATACGTGCTCAGGGGAGATTTCCACGACCTTCAGTTTCCGAGCGATTCCGTTGACATTATCTATACCAATTCCATAGATCACGTGTTCAACCCTGAGAAGTTCATCACCGAGATACGCCGTGTGTTGAAACCAAAAGGGATGCTAGTCCTTGAGGTGATGGAGACTAAGGATGCGCAGTACTACGAGTCGTTTGACTGGAATGACGTTAATGACCTTATCGGGATGTTCAAGAAACAGAGCTTTACTGTGAAGAGTAAGAGCACCTTCGACTCCCCCTGGGAGGGGAGCCAGTTTATCATGGAGCTTCGCGAAAAGAAACGAGATGGCAAGAAGACCTAAAGTCTCTGTTGTGATGCCTGTCTACAACGGAGAGAATTATCTTGAGGAATGTGTCCAAAGCGTCCTTAGGCAGAGTTTCAAGGACTTTGAGTTCATCATTGTGGATGATGCCTCGACTGATAATACTGTCAATATTCTGAAGACGTTTGCGAAAAAAGATAAGAGGGTGCGGATTATTCCCAATCTCAGGAACCTCGGGATGTACCCCTCACTCAACAAGGCTCTTAGGGCGGCGAAGGGAGAGTATGTTGCCCGCATGGACCATGACGACATCTCCGAGCAAAAGCGTTTCGAGAAGCAGGTCGCATTCCTTGATGAGAATCCCGAAATCGCACTTGTCGGCACATGGGCCACGATTATTGATGAGAAGGGGAAAGTGGTCGGGAAACGCATCCTTGAAACAGAACATCAGAGAATCAAGAAATATATCCTCAAGAAAACTCAGTTTGTCTCTCCATCAGTCATGTACCGGAGAAGCCTAGTGGGTGAAGTGGGGTTCTACCGCACAGAATTCAAGTTCTCTCAGGAGTATGACTTCTTCCTGAAGGTGATGGACAATCATGGCGTGGCGAACATCCCTGAATACCTCATGAGATACAGGTTCTACTTCGAGAATTATTATGGAAGAAAGCAGAAGCTGCAGGAATTGAATACGCTTCGGGTGAGGGCTCGCGGCATCTATCGCTATGGATTCCCAGCCTGGCAGTTTGTGTATCTTGTGAAGCCGCTGATTAGCTTTTTCATTCCCATCGGCATGAAAGCGAAGCTGCTCAAGCTGAGGAAAAGTTTTAAATGAGCCATACCTGGTGAACTATCATGTGCGGCATACTCGGGGTGTTGGATTTTGGCAAGAATCGCGTTCTTGGCAAGAAGAAGTTCTCCAGTATGCTCGACATTATGTCGCACCGCGGTCCTGATGAGGGCGTGGTGTGGCAGGGAAAGAATCTGATGCTTGGCATGCGCCGCCTCAAGATTATTGATTTGCGCAAGGGCCTCTATCCCATCACAAACGAGCGAGGGACGATATCTCTTGTGTTCAACGGCGAAATCTACAACTTCAGGGCACTACGGGAGGAGCTGGAGGGGAAAGGCCATAGGTTCAAGACAGACACAGATGCAGAGGTGATTGTGCATGCCTACGAGGAGTTTGGTATCGACTGTCTCAAGAAGTTCCGCGGGATGTTCGCCATTGCCTTATGGGACTCTGAAAAACAGCAGCTTTTTTTGGCAAAAGATCGCGCCGGAAAGAAGCCATTGTACTTTTCTTGTCAGAAGGATTTCTTCATCTTCGCTTCTGAGCTCAAATCCATACTTCCCTTTGACCAGATGCCTAAAGAGCTTGACTGGGACGCTATCTCGCTTTATACCCGCTTTGGCTATGTGCCTGCACCTTTTACGCCCTTCAAAGGTATTAGGAAGCTTGAGGCAGGGCACTACCTCTTAGTCGATAGGAAGTCTGGCAGAGTTATTGACGAGCAGTACTGGGACCTCGTGTATGATCCTGGAAGGGCGAGCGAGCATTTCTACATCCAGAAGCTGCTCAGGCTTCTCGAGGAGTCTGTTCGCCTTCGTCTTGAGAGCGATGTGCCGTTGGGAGTGTTTCTCTCAGGGGGATTGGACTCAAGCATGGTCGCTGCCCTCGCCTCAAATCTCATCTATGAGGCTACCGGGAACCGCCTGAAGACCTTTTCCGTCGGTTTTTCCGAGGAGAAATATGATGAGCTGTCTGACGCGAGCCTGGTCGCTGAACACATAGCCTCCACCCATACTGAGCTGAAAGTCACCCCTGAGGCGGAGAAAGTCCTTGACACTCTTGCTTGGCACTACGGCGAGCCCTATGCAGATGCTTCCTCGATTCCCACATATTATCTCTCAAAGGTGACGCGGGAGCATGTGACTGTCGCTTTGAATGGTGACGGCGGGGATGAGAACTTCGCAGGCTATAGGAGATATGTCCAGCACATGAAGAGCAGGCATGTCAAGCTTCCGGGGTTTGCAGTGTGTATGGTGAAACCATTTGTCTCAGGCCACAAGGAGAGGGCTGTCGAGCTACTAGCAAAGGATGACTACGGGCGTTTTACGTCCATGCAGACCTATCTTGAAGAGAAGCCTCTATATCAGAGTGAAGTGAACAACGCGGACTACCTGCTGCCACACTTCAACAAGCAGAGGCATCTTCTCAACAAATTACTCTACACTGATATCAAATCTTTCCTGCCTGATGACCTGCTCGTGAAAGTCGACGTCGCGACTATGGCAAATTCTTTGGAGGGAAGGTCTCCACTGCTGGATCACAAGCTGATGCAGTTCTGCGCCACGATACCTCCGCGGATGAAGCTGCAGGGCAGCAGGACGAAGATAATCTTCAAGAAGGCGGCTGTGAAGTTTTTACCCAAGGACATCCTGACAAAGCCGAAGCAGGGCTTTGCTGTTCCGATAAATGAATGGCTGCGCGGGGAGTTGAAGCATCTCATCAATGCTGAGATATTCGAGAAAGGCACGTTCTTCCGCAAGCACTCGAAAGTCTTCAACCTCGACTACGTGGAGAAGCTCGTGGAGCAGCACGCCAGGGGTATTGACAACGGCTATCGCTTGTGGAATCTCATCATGCTGAACAAGTGGAGAAAGGCATATAAGGAATATCTGTAGCTTTACCCTCGATAAAGGATAATCTTTAAATATCATCTAGGAATATTGCATTTGAGTTAGGGGAATCAGAGGTGGATGTTCATGGAATTCAAGCATTTATCTGAGAAAGGGAGATATGAGGGGTTGGGTAGCACAGTGGGCTATATTGCCAGCTATTTTGTCTTTACGACAGTCCTCTTCTTTGTGCTGACGTACGTGGGCAAGCTGCCTGAGACATGGACATACTTTCACATCATGGCCATAGTGCTGCTCATCGCAGGGATTGGCTATTCCCTCAAGAGGTGGATAGGATGAGGACATTCATTAAAGGATTCAAGGATGGATTCACTGATTTTGGGCATAATGTGAGCACGATTGTGAACTCAGTTCTCCTGAGTGTTGTGTATTTTGTCGGAGTAGGGCCAACGTCGCTCGCAGCGAGGGTGTTCGGCAAGTCGTTCATCACATCCGGTCCGGAAGAGGATACCGAATCCTACTGGACTGATTTTGAGCATGCTGAAAAGGGGCTCGAGAACCATTACAGGCAATTCTGAGGTGTCACGATGTATATATTAGGGATAAGCTGTTATTACCACGATTCGTCTGCCGCGCTGCTGAAGGACGGGAAGATTGTCGCTGCTGCAGAGCAGGAGCGCTTCTCTCGTAAGAAGCATGATACCTCCTTCCCAACAGATGCGGTTGAGTACTGCCTGAAGAGCCAGAACATTACCATAGATGATGTTGATTATGTCGGATTCTATGAGAAGCCCTTCCTGAAGTTCGAGCGCGTGCTATTCCAGCACCTGCACACCTTCCCGAAGAGCTACAAAGTTTTTTTGGCGAGTATGCCGTCTTGGATAAATGATAAGCTGAGAGTCATCAACAAAATCAAGAAGGAACTGAAGTACAAGAAGGATGTGCTGTTCGTGGAGCATCACCTTGCCCACGCTGCGAGTACGTTTCTGGTGAGTCCGTACAAGAAGGCTGCAGTCGTGACCCTGGATGGTGTAGGAGAATGGACCACCACCACATACGGCATAGGTGAAGGGAATGATGTGAAGCTGCTCAAGGAGATAACCTTCCCGCATTCGGTTGGTCTTCTTTATTCAACAATCACTGCCTACCTCGGCTTCACTGTCAATAACTCGGAGTATAAAGTCATGGGGCTCTCCCCCTATGGTGACATGAACCGCGAGACGAACGAGTATTACAAGAAGCTTCGTTCTATTATGGACATCAAGAAGGATGGTAGCTTCAGGTTCGACATGTCCTATTTCACCTATATCCATGCAGACCGCATGCCCTCGAAGAAATTGTGCAAGCTCCTTGGAGGCCCTGTGAGGAAGCCATCTGATGAATTGACTCAGAGGCATAAGGATATATCAGCTGCATTGCAGCTCGTGACTGAAGAGATAATCACGAAGATACTGCACCATGTGCACAAGGTCACAAAAACGGACAACCTCGTGCTCTCAGGAGGGTGTGCCCTGAACAGTGTGTACAACGGAAAGGTGCTACGTAACACGCCTTTCAAGAACATCTGGGTGCAGCCAAACGCCTCGGACGGCGGGACAAGCCTCGGCGTAGTATCGTACCTGTATCATGCTGTCCTGGGCAATGAGCGCAACTACACGCTCACGAATGCTTTCCTCGGCCCCGGCTTCACGACAGAGGAAGTCAGGAAGTTCCTTGATGAGAACAAGATAAAGTATTCCGAGTTCAAAGATGATGGGGGGCTTGTGAAGACAACTGCTAAGCTCATCAAGACAGATAATGTCATTGGATGGTTCCACGGTAGGATGGAATGGGGGCCTAGGGCTCTTGGCAACAGGTCGATTCTCGCTGACCCGACCAACCACAACATGCAGAGTATCCTTAACCTGAAGGTCAAGCACAGGGAGAAGTTCAGGCCGTTTGCTCCTGTGGTGTGCGCGGATGATGCTTTGAAATACTTCGACTGCGATAAGCCAGTGCCGGAGCCAACTGATTATATGCTCATGGTCTACCCCATCCATAAGAAGTGGCACAAGGTGATCCCATCTGTAACTCACGTTGATGGTTCTGGAAGGCTACAGACGATTCGTAGGCACCAGAACCCGCTATACTACGACTTGATTAAGGAGTTCGGGAAGCTGTCGAATGTGCCTATTCTTGTGAATACTTCATTCAATATCCGCGGGGAACCGATTGTGTGCACGCCCTATGATGCGTATAAGTGCATGATGGGCACAGGGATTGATTATCTTGTGATTGACAGGTTCCTTGTGAAGCGTGAGGACAACCCGCAGGACATGTGGGACAGCGAAAAATTTGCTGATGATTAGAGGTGGAAGATTATGGGAAATAAATCATTAATTGGAGAATTGTGGGATTTCCTGAAGGTCAGGAAGGTATGGTGGCTCTCGCCGATTATTGTGATGATTGTGCTTGTGAGCGCTCTCATCATCTTCGCCCAGGGCAGCGCAGTGTCACCTTTCATCTATGCGTTGGTGTGAGTGTGAGATGCTGCGCTTCCCGAAGGCTTGGCTAAGAGAGCATAAAAAGGATATCATACTATTCTGTATCTCACTTTTACTCGTGTTCCTTTTTTCCGAAATTATCCTCAAAGCCTTCTTCCCTCAGAAACTGTATAATGAGTGCTATGACCTCTATTACACGGGGGTGAAAGATGTAGCAGTCAACACACACCCTTATTTTGGTTGGGTTCCTAAACCGAACTACACCAGCTGCGCTTACCAGACCGAGACCAATCAAGTAATTACCATTACCCATAACTCGCAGGGGATGAGATTGCTGGATGATATCTCTCTTGAAAGTATGGGAAGGAAGCGGATTATGCTGCTCGGCGATTCATATGTCTATGGCTATGAGCTTGATGATACTGAAACGCTGGCATATCAGTTCCAGAGTGGGCTTGGGGAGAATTATGAGGTGCTGCCCCTTGCCGCCGGAGGCTATGGCACCGACCAAGAGTATCTCATTCTTGGAGGTGAGGGGCTTACATACGAGCCCGATATTGTGATGGTGTTTTTCTTCTAGAACGATTTTTCCAACTGCGTGTACCCTGTGCAAAACTTTGCCACCAAGCCCTTGTTCATCCTCATGGATGATGGTTCCCTCTTACTGGCGAATTATCCAACATCTCAACAATGGCAGGATGGCTTCCAGCCAGTGCCAGGAAAGGCACTGCACGAGAGAAAACCCCTGACATCATTTCTTCTCAGGCATTCACACTTCCACTCGCTGGTTTACCATAAGATGTCTCTCTTGGCATCGAGAATGCGCTCGTCTCGCCCGGATACATTCTACGATATGGCGGCGGACTCTGTGCACTATTCTATTGTTGCTGAGCCCGGCCAGCAGATGAAGGATGCGATGGACATAGTATTGATACTTTTCGACGGGATGAAGCAGTTGTCTGTTGAGCATAATTTTAAGCTTATTGTCGTGAACGTACCTTCCCGTGTAAATATCGACCCGAGGCTACAGCAGCGGCTAATCAGCGATTATGATGATGTCGATGAGGGCTCCTTTGACTTTACTGCCGTGAGCAGGAGATTTTCTCATGAGCTGAGCTTGATGAACATAACTTTTATTGACCTCCAGGAAATTGGGGAGGAGCATTATAAGGAGATGTACTTCCTTGAGGGACACTGGTCTCCCCAGGGAGTAAAGATGATATCTGATTATCTTATTGAGGAAATGTTAGCTCAAGGGTTGATTACCATAGAATGAGAGAAGTTTCTTTAGTACCTCTTTTGCTGAGAATTCCCTATCGTAGCGCTCTTTCCCTTTCCTTCCTGCTGTCTCCAGCTCTTCCCGCTTTCCTTGGATGAGCTCGCTTAATCTCACTTTCAGCGCCTCCATGCTCTGCGGCGGGATGAGGAAACCTCCGATTCCTTCCTGTACGATGTCTGTGTTCCCTCCTATCGCAGTGGCCAGCACTGGCTTTCCCAGTGAGACTGCTTCCAGCAGGACTCTTGACAGGGGTTCTGGCAATGCTGATGGTATGATGATGAGATCGCTTTTTTGCATGAGTTCGATGACCTTGTCATGCTGCACTTTACCGAGAAATTGAATTCCCTTTACTTCCCTCTTCTCCAACTCTTTCCTTAGTGAGCCATCCCCGGCAATGGTGAGATTCGTTTTGCTTCTCACTTTTTCATCTAGTGACGCATATGCCTCAAGGAGAGTGTCTATCCCCTTTTGCTTCTCTAATGAGCCGACATAAAGCAGTTGCAGTTTCCCCGTTTCTTTTTTTAGTGCATTACTTTGTGCTTTCCCCTCTGTCTTAGCAGGGAAATGCGGGATGGTGACTGCATTGTCGAATCCAAGGTTGTGGAGCTGCTCTGCTACCGCAGTGCTTGCGGCGATTGGAGTCACGTTCTTCAGCGCCTTCTGGAAGCGCCGATAGTTGAAGTAAGGGAGGAACATGAGTAGAGGGTTGTATCTGAACCACCACGGATTCTTCGCGATGCCGATGTAGCTTGAGTTCATGAAGCACCAGGCGAATTTCATCGCGTTGCACCCGTCGCAGGCTTCTTTCTCCTTGTAGAAGCGGTTTCCTTTCGGGCAGAGCGTGACGTAGCTATTTATTGTGGCTGCTTGGCGTGCTCCCTTAAATGATCCAAGGATAGATACTGCGTTAAGATAATGGATGATATGGAAGGTGTGCTTCGCGTGTAATCTTGCTACTTCTGCCCGGACTTGTCGGGGGAACGAGAGCATCCGTTTGATATTCCCGCCAATTGAAAGATGGCTTCCTGTGTTGAGCGTCCTGTGAAGCACACCGCCCTTTAATTCATATGATTTCTCGACTTCAGTGGTGAGCACATGTACCTCATGTCCCGCTCTGATGAGATTTCTAGCTATCAGTTCTGCACTCCTCTCCCCTCCGCCCTTAACCTCAGGCGGAAACCATTCCGACACCAGCAGTATGCGAAGCGTGGTCATAGTGGGAGGGGATGGGGCCAGCGTTTTTAATGCTTTTCTCTCGTATGCATGGGCAAACATTTTTAAGCATCTTTCAAGTCCTCAGCGCTGCAATGACACACAAATGCATATCATGCCACAAGCTCGTCACAAACCAGGTAGCAACGACATTTTTCAAGTGCCCGAAATGCGAGAAGTACGAAATCATCCGCTGCGGGAACTGCAGGAAGAACGCTACATCGTACACCTGCCCGGAATGCGGCTTCGCAGGTCCAAACTGAGGTGAAGAAATGGCATCTGTTATCATTACAGTGAAAATCATGCCAACGTCTCCAGATACAGACCTCAAGAAGGTCCAGGACGGAGCAGAAAAACTCATCACAGACTATGGGGCTCAGTTCGGCAAGGCGGAAGTTGAGCCAATCGCATTCGGCCTCTCAGCACTCAATATCATCTTTATCATGGACGAATCCAAGGGAGCGACTGACCCCCTCGAGGATCAGCTCGTAGAACTTGATGGAGTGCAGTCTGTCGAGGTAACTGACGTCCGAAGAGCAATTGGTTAGCTTTTCTCAATAGCCTTCAACACATCTTCAAGTAATGCAGTTGTACGTATGCCCTTCCCCGTGAAATGCGTCGGGCTTGCCTTATGACCCATCTTCTTAAGCTGCGAGATGAGCGCTTCCCGCTTTGGAATACAGCCCAGGCTGTGTGCTTTCACGACCTCGTGCATGTCATAAAAACCGATAGCGTCAATTCTGCTCTCCTCGTGCAATAGCGAAAGGAACTTGTCCAAATCCTCATACTCATTCAAGGAACGCATTTTCTTCAGTAGTGAGCTATCCCAGAGCTTTCCGAGATACACGGGCCCGGCATGCTCCATCGCAGCGCCGCACCCGCATTTCAATTCAAGGACATTCGTGCTCCATCTCAGGCACTGCTTACAAAAAGAGATATAGCCGTGCTGCCGCAATACAGCATCTGCTGCCTGCCTTCCAACCTTAATAGAAAAGAAGATTCGCATGTAGTGCTGTTTTGAATATGAAAGTATTGCCTTCGCAGCTTTGCCGTACTGCCCAGCGACCATCTGGACGCGCCTCACCAGTATCCTGAGGCCTGTCTCATGCATGAACATGTTCCTCAAGGGAGAAGACCAGTACTTGCGTTTTCCAGCGGCTGGATAGCTTCCACACAACGCCCCACAATCAGTGGCAGTTACAGCAAGCACGCCTCCATTGGCAACCTTCTTGACAGCAGCGTCAAGGAACGGACCGGGAAAGCCGAAGGGATCGATATCAACATAGTGTTGCTTCTTACCTTCAAGCAAGAAGTGCGAGGCGTCGTCATGCTTCACGAGAATCTTCGCGCTCGCAATCCTGTTCAAGCCGAGATTCCCCTTGATGAGCGCGACAGCGTCAGGGTTCGCATCATTCATCTCAAGAGAGGCGATGTTTCTGCTTCCCAGCTCTTTCCACAGCCGCACTCCACGTATCCCAGTGGCTGCGAGTGGCAGTGCTATTCGCAGGTCCTTCATCTCCAGGGCTTTTAGCACAAGAATCGAGATATCCCTGTTATGGGTCATCGCAGGATTATAGAATACCGGCAACTTAGATGATATCTTCCCTGAAGGTGCGCAGAAGCGAATCCCGCGCTCCTCGAACTGCTCAAGCCGGGTCATTGTTAGAGTCCGGTCGGCTCATCTAGGAATATTGTCTTGACCTTGAAGCGCTTCTCTAACACTGGGCGGAGTGCCTGAAGCCCTAAAGTCTCCGTGGTGTAATGCCCTGCCTCAATGATAGAGACATTCCCTTCCTTTGCATAATGGAATGTGCTATGCTTGATTTCTCCTGTGATGAATACGTCGAGTCCTAGCTCTGCAGCTTCTCCTATGCCGTCACTGCCGCCGCCGCTGATAATCCCTGCAGTGGATACAGGCTCATCCTCAGCCCTTCCGAATGGGAAGATTCTGCACTCTGCCCCTATTGTCGCCTTGAGGAGCTGCGCCAGTTCCTTTAAGGTCTGCTGGCGCTTGAGCTTTCCGCTGAAGCCAATGGCTTTTTCCCTATAGGTGCCGAATGGCTTGATGTTTTTTAGCCCTATCAATCTGGCGAGTTCTGCATTGTTGCCGTATCGTGGATGGGCATCCAGTGGAAGGTGGACTGCATATAGCCCTAACTCACCCTTGATGAGTGCCTTGATGCGCTCATACGAAGAGCCAGTGAGCTTTCCAAGCCCATCTCCCCAGATGAGGCCATGATGCACAATCAAAAGTTGGCATTTCTTCTCAATCGCCTGCTTGAAAGTGGCGAGGCAGGCATCGACAGCGAAGCCAATCTTCTTGACCTCATCAGGACCCTGTACCTGCAGCCCGTTATGGCTTGCATCTTCATAATCCTGGACTTGGAGCAGACTGTTCAGGTGCTCTGTGATGTCTGTCATATTTGCCATGCAATCACCCTCTTAGGTCCTTGCGTATCCTCTTAATGAGGCTCTTCTGATCCTTGAGATGCCTGATGCAGCGGTCAACATTCTTTTCGATGAGCACGACATAGTGGAGCTCCTCTTTGATGATTCGCTGCGCCTCATGGGCAATCTTGGTGAGGTCCTTTGCGTTCCTCAGGTTATGGAGGTGCTTTTGCAGTTCAGCCTCCCGCTGCTCAATCTTGTAGAGCTTGTCCAGCTCAGTCCTTAGATGGTGCTGCTTGCTCACAATTTCTTTATAGTGGTCCCAGAGCCTGTGCATGTCCTTCATGACCCTGTCCCTTCCTTTACTTCCAAACATTGTAGTATCACCCGAAATACGTAGGTTTTGCTTCTTCCATCTCCTTGCCCCGCGCTGCCTTGAACTTCAATCTCAGGTCAGCGTATGCCTTTGCCATCTTCTCGTCCGCAGAGGGAGCAATCTTCTCCAGGGCTGCTTCGAAATACTTCATAGGGATTTCCTTTGCCTTGAGGTTTTCCCTGAGGGCGAGCATTGCCGCCTCTCTGCAGATTGCCTCAATGTCAGCCCCCACATAATTCTCTGTATCTGTTGCGAGTTTTTTGACACTGACGTCCTTCCCTAGGGGCATCCCTTTGGTGTGCACCTCGAATATCGCCAGTCGCGTCTTCTCGTCAGGTACAGGAGTGAGGACAATCCTGTCGAATCGTCCAGGTCTGAGCAAGGCGGTGTCGAGCATGTCAGGCCTGTTAGTAGCAGCAAGAACGACAACGTCATTCAGGTCGATGAGCCCATCCATCTCAGTGAGAATCTGGTTCACTACCCTCTCAGTCACGTGGGCATCTGAACTCATGCCGCGCCGAGGTGCGAGCGAATCAATCTCATCAAAGAAGATGATGGTCGGAGCGGTCTGGCGTGCCTTGTTGAATATTTTCCTCACCGCCTTCTCTGACTCCCCAACCCATTTTGACAGCAATTCAGGTCCCTTAACAAGGATGAAATTTGCCTCGCTCTCATGCGCGACCGCTTTTGCCAGCAGGGTCTTTCCAGTACCTGGGGCTCCGTAGATAAGGATGCCCCTTGGGGGCCGGACTCCAAGACGACGGAATGCTTCAGGATGCTTCAGTGGCCATTCGACAGCCTCCATGAGTTCTTGCTTCACCTCCTCAAGGCCGCCGATGTCTGTCCACTTGATGTTCGGAACCTCCACAAGCACTTCACGCATCGCGCTCGGCCGTACCATCTTCAGGGCTTCCCTGAAATCCTTTTGGGTTATCTGGAGCTTCTCCAACACTTCCTTTGGGATGGGCTCCTCCTCATCGAGCTTCAGGTCAGGCAATATGCGCCGCAGCACAATCATCGCCCCTTCCTTTGCCAGTGCAGCGAGGTCGGCTCCGACGAATCCGTGGGTGACACTTGCTAACTCCTTGAGGTTGACATTCTTGGCAAGGGGCATGTTCCGGGTGTGAATCTTAAGGATGTCTAGTCGTCCCCCCTTATCTGGCACTCCAATCTCTATCTCCCTGTCAAAGCGTCCGGGACGCCTTAGGGCCTGGTCGAGCGAGTTGACAATGTTGGTGGCTCCGATGACAACGACCTTGCCGCGGCTCTTTAGCCCATCCATTAATGCGAGGAGCTGCGCCACGACACGTCTCTCGACCTCACCTTTAGATTCCTCACGCTTGCTCGCGATAGCATCAAGCTCATCTATGAAAATGATACTTGGCGCGTTCTTCTCCGCCTCCTCGAATTTCTTCCTGAGGTTCTCCTCTGACTCGCCGTAGTACTTGCTCATGATTTCCGGACCGTTGATGAGGATGAAATAGCTCTGGCTTTCATTGGCAACTGCCTTCGCTAGAAGTGTCTTACCAGTTCCTGGAGGCCCATGTAGTAGCACTCCCTTTGGCGGGGTAATGCCGAGGCACTGGAAAATCTCAGGATGCTTCAGAGGCAGCTCGACCATCTCTCGGACTTTCTTGATTTCCTCCTTGAGGCCGCCGATATCTTCATACGTTACCTCGAGAATTTTCTCCTCCGTGACCTCAGTGGCCTCTGGATTGAACACTACTTCAGTGTTCTCTGTGATGATGACAGCCTTTTCTCTCGGCATGATATCTACGACGATGAATTTAATATCGGAGAAGCCGATGCCGCTGAACATCCCTTCATCAAGGATGTTGAAGATATCTCCGAAAGGAGCACGTGACATTGTGTTCCGCCGCGTCCTCGTCCCCCCTAATGAAACCAGGTCGCCCTTTGTCACGACTCTACCAAGCAAGCCTTGTTTGAACATCCCGCTTGGTGCCTTGACGATGATTCCCCTCCCTGCAGGAGAAATGATGACCTTCTGCGCTTCTTTGACCTCTGCCTTCTTCACGCGCACAAGCTCTCCGATACCTGTCTTCGCGTTGCGCCTCGTGATGCCATCCATGCGGATGATGTTTAACCCAATGTCGCCTGGATATGCGCGGTCAACTATACTTAGAGTCGTCCTGTCTCCGATAATCTCGACAATATCTCCAGGCCGTGCCCCTATCTCCCCAATCATATTGTTGTCGATGCGGACAATGCCTTTATTGACATCATCCTGTATCGCTTCAGTCACTTTGAGCTTGATTTCCTTTTCCATAACATAACCTCTCTTTGTTGAGTATAATACTACCGTTACCTCGTCTGCACTACAGAACGGGCACTACATAAATCTTTCTCTTTATCCTACTTCTTCTTCGCCGCCTGCGGGACAGCCTTCTTCAGAAGGGGAATAGGCGATGGCAGCCCCATCTCCTTGCTGAGTAGGATGGCCTGGATACTGCACTTGTTCAGTGCGGTGTTATACACTGCCAGGGTCTTCTCGTCATCCAGCTTTTTCTTGTTCTTCCAGTCCTTAAGGATGGCCTGCACAATCTTGTTGTCCTGAATGTCGATGATGTTTCCTGTGAGGGTAATAGTCCCAATATTCGGCGCATACATAGTCTGGAACTCGAATGTGTATCTCAGCCCGGACTGCTTCTTCTTTCCGAGGTCAAGTTTTTCCTCGAAGATGTCTTTGATGGCCAGGTTGATGTTGACTTTTATCTCTCCCTTCGGCGAAATCTTTCTCTCTGCGAGCATCTTTGTGAAGTTAAATCCTACAACTGCCATTGTTTTTCCTCCATCCCACCTTTGCCGGTAGGATTGCACGGAATAGCCCGAGATGCTATTTAAATCTTTTGCAGTCAGGGCTTTTCCGCCGATTTTTAAGAGGGCAAAACATAAAAACTGCCTTGGAAATGCTAGACCTATGGAGCAGGACATATTTGAGAAGGAAGCAATCATCACCTCAGTTGAGAGGGCGGGTGATGAGCTCTGGCTTGAGTTCGACACTACAATCTTCTACCCAGGCGGCGGAGGGCAGCCTCATGATATAGGTACAGCGAGTGCAGAGGGATTTGAGGCAGAAGTTAAAGAAGTCAAGCAGACTGGGGAAAAGATACTTCACAGGGTTCTCGTGGAAAAAGGGCAACCTAAGAAGGGGATGGAAGTCAGGATCCATGTAGATAAAGGAAGGCGCCTTCGCCTTTCCAAAATGCACACTGGAGAGCACATTCTTTTCAAGGCACTTGAACTCATCCTGGAGAAGAAAAACCAGGCCCTCACCCTCGCGAAGATTCAGCTTGGCACAGAGCAGTCACACCTTTTTGTCAACACCACTAACCTTGAGTGGGAGGATGTTTTTGAGGCGGAGCTATTGGGCAATGATATGGTGAATGCCGACCTTGAGGTCATCCGCCATGAAGTCCCTAGAAAAGACATACGCGACTTCAAGGAACAGCATGGCCTCAGAATCAATGAGGAGCGCATCACCGCAGATTTCATCCATGTGACTGAGATAGATACCTTTGACCATTCTGCATGCACAGGCACTCATATGTCGAGGACATCAGAAGTGGGGAGCATCATTGTCACTAGCCTGAACAGGGCGAGAGGAAAATACGAACTGACATTTGTAGTAGACGCGACTCCCGAGCTTCTTACAGCTGCAAAACACCTGAGGCTCATCTCGGCAAGGCTCCAGGTACCTATGGGAGATGCCGAGGCGAGAGTCGAGGAACTCCTGGCAGCGAACGAAAACCTCACTGAAAAGGTGAGAGAGCTTTCCTATGAGCAGGCGGGTAATGTCGACAAGGAAGATGTCAACGGCGTGACGCTCATGTCCGCAGTCGTGGACTCTCTGGAGAGGCGCCAGCTCACAGAGCGGGCAAATAGCCTTCTTGAAGAGAAGAGCATCATATGTTTCATCAACCGCACAGAGAAAAACGCCCAGGTCATTCTCCTTGGCTCGAAGGATTTAAATATCGACGTTCCCAGAATGCTCAATGAGGTGCTTGCCCCCTTCGGAGGGAAGGGCGGCGGCAGGGAGAATGTAGGGATGGGCGGGTGCCCTCTCGACAGCGCTGAAAAGGTCCTTCCTGCATTGAAAGAGCAGCTCCTGAAGCGGTGAAGAACATGGACTTTAATCTTGGTCACGGAGACGGTATCAAAGAGAAAGACATAAAGGATGTGGAGAAGCGCACTAATAGCCTCATCAAGTCGCTGATGAAACTCCATGATGAGCTCATAGGGAAAAGCCCCACTGACGGCTTAGTGAACCTGACACGCGTGGTCATCCGCGACCCCGCTGCCCAGGAGTTCAGGCAGAAACTCGACAAGCTCATCGCAAAGATCGCGAGCATGCTTGATGGGCTGATGAAAGAGATTGTGCAAATCCTTAAGGATCTCAGTGAGCTCAGCCAGGCAGGCCACGACGTCCTCTTCATCAAGGATGAGGACCGCTATGTTCAGAGCCTTCAGCAGGGATTTGCTATTATCAATGATAGGCTCATAGAGATGCAGCGCGAGCTGAAAAATCTCTTGCAGATAGACGCTATGGATAAGGAATCCATGGCCATGCAGATTATCAATATCTACATAGGAGTTGTTGAAGAGCTGAAGCTACTCCACCCTGTGGAAGAGCATCTTAAGCAGCTCTATAAAGTTGTTGATAAGATGGTGTGACCGGCAGCGTTGAACCTTTGGTTCAACTGGCGTTCAGCAAAGCTGAACACTTCAGTTCAACTGGCCGTCTGCCTTCGGCAGCCGGAAATCCTCCGTTTTTTGTTAGGCAAGGCATTTGAATTCCAGCTTCAGCTAACCAGTCATGTATTCCAGGCATGTCGGCAAGTCCCTCGCGAAGCTGATTGATTCTCTTTCATCACCCTCTTCCCTTGAGCTTCTTATTGGATACGATGAATACTACCTTGAGGATGTGCTGAACGAGCTTCTCAAGCACAGCGACCTTGTCCATCTTTACAGGCATATTCCTTACCTTGCTGTCCGGTGCGAGAGCGGCTACGCGCGCTCCCTCGGCGAGATGTGTACGCATGCATGTTCCATTGTGCGCACTATAGACCTTTCGCATGAGGTGAGCACATTCCAGTATGAGGATAATTCTCCTGGAAGCGCTGCGCTTTGGAACCTTGCTCACGTTGGCGCTCCGGATGCCTGGCAGTTCGCCACAGGCAGCGGCATAGGAGTTGCTGTCATTGACACAGGCATTGACTACGATCATCCTGCACTCAAGGACAGGTTCACAGACCTCCTGGGCTACAATGTGACTGACCCTGATTCTTCTCCATGGGACGACAATGGCCATGGCACGCACTGCGCTGGAATTGTCGCTGGAAAAGACACTGGAGTCGCTCCAGGCTGCACCTTGTATGCGGTAAAAGTGCTCGATGACTATGGTCGTGGCTCAGAGGCGGATGTCATCGCAGGCCTTGAATGGGTCATTGAGCAGGGAATAGATATAGCAAGCCTCAGCCTCGGCTCTGCCGGCGCATCCCGGGCATTTGGCGAGGTGTGCGAGCGCGCCTATAGTGAGGGAATGTTCATCGTGGCTGCTGCGGGCAATGAATCCCGGGGCCCGAGCTATCCCGCCTCATTTGGAGAGAGTGTTATCGCGGTCGCAGCCACTAATAGTGACAAGGAGCATCCTAGGTTCAGTAACATCTACCCTACAAATGATATCTCAGCCCCTGGAGTGAACATATACAGCACGTATCCTGATAAGAGATATCTGGAGCTGACTGGCACGAGCATGGCGACACCGCATGTCGCAGGCGCACTCGCCCTGGCGCGTGAGCTTTCAAGGGATGCGAATCTCGAAGCCCTGATGAAAGAAAGCGCAGAAAAACTGGAGTGGCGGGGCCGAGACCCATATGGTGATGTCTTCGGCGCGGGTCTCCTCCGGGCAGATAAGCTTGTGAAGAAGCTCGCTGGGAGTGGGAAGCTCAAGAAGATACTCGCGCGACGATGATTTCAATAAATATAATAAAAACAATATTTTTATATATCCTGCCCCTTATCCTCCTGCCATTGATAGGGTGGTATTCAATGGCAATCGTGACAGTATCTGTGCCGGATAGGCTGAAGGAAGAGATGGGTAAGGTAGATTGGGTTAACTGGTCTTCAATAGCGAGACGCGCTTTCATCGATACACTGAAAGACGTCAAGGAGCTTGAGATTAGGAAGAAGGTTCGTAAAATCTCTGAGATAGACGACAATGACACAAGGGAAGTGAAGGACGAGATTGTGAAGGATGTCATCAGATCCACAACAAGGACTATCAAAGATCTCAAGTCCGGCAAGCAGAAAGCCATGACGCTGGAGGAATTCAATAAGTGGTGCGATTCCCTATGAACATCAATACGTCCAAGATCCAGAAGGTCCTGATGAGGCTGCACAAGAAAGACCCTGCCATGTTCAAGGCTGTCCAGAAGAAAATTAACCAGATTTCTAAGCTTAATGCTCATGCCCTCAATCACTTCAAGAACCTCAAAGGCCCGTTGAAGGAATACAAGCGAGTGCATGTAGGAAGCTATATTCTCATGTTCAAGCTCGAAGGAGACATCATCATCTTTGACCGGCTCCTCCACCACGACGAGGCGTATTGACTCAATTTGTAGAGGGGAAAAGCGCTAATTCTTGCGAAAAGTATATATACCTCGTCGGGCACGTTTGAACTGTACGGGGAGCGCTAACTATGTTCGAACTGTTCAATAAAATCGCGAGTAAGCTTTTCGGAGGCCTATTCAAGAAGAAACCCCACGTGAAGCTCGGCCTTTACGGCCCCCCTAACGGGGGAAAGACCACGCTGGCCAACCGCATCTGCAAAGACGTTCTGGGAGAAGACAATGCGATGGGCACAGTAAGTGCCATTGCGCATGAGACCCGGGAGATTCAGATAAAGGAACAGCTCACCATCCGCTCGGATAAGAAGGCACTATCATTCAATCTCGTGGACACTCCAGGCATCGCCACAAAAATCGACTACGAGGAATTCCTCAAGGCGGGTATGGAGGAGGCAGAGGCCAAGATGCGCGCCAAGGAAGCAACAAAGGGAGTCATTGATGCTATCAAATGGCTTGATGAAATGGATTCTGTCATCATTGTCCTCGACGCCACAAAAGACCCCTTCAGCCAGGTTAACATCACTATTATCGGAAATCTTGCGGCGCGGGACATCCCAGTCCTGATAGCGGCCAACAAGGTTGACCTCAAGAAGTCAGATATCAAGAAGATTGAGGCAGCCTTTCCTCAGTACAAGGTCGTGGGGATATCTGCCAAATACGGAAACAATATGGATAAGTTTTACGATTCCCTGTTCGAGTTGACGTCATAAAATGCTGACACTCCAATTCATACCCTATGCTGAAATCGAATCCCTCGATTCTGATGAGAGGATAGCCAAGCTTCTCGATGTGGTGAAGGAAAATAAGATTGTCCTTCTTGAAGGCAGGCTGCGCCGCAAAGAAGAGGCAGAACTCATCAAGAAGACGATGGAGCAGATAAACAAGAAGTTCAAGGGCATTGAGATCTCTGTCATCTATCCCAAGGCGGGAAGCGAGGCCCTTTTCCGAAAGCTAAAAGAGTATCTCGTCAATTTCCTGTTGGGCGACAGGCAGGGCTTTACTGTCATCGGCCCTGCGACCATTGTCAAGGAGATAAAGAAAGACCCGGACAAGATACAGTTATACCTGAAGTGATAGCCAATGCCCCACCAATGCGTTCGCTGTGGAGCCCTGTATGGGGATGGTGCCAAGGAAATTCTAGAGGGCTGCGAGTGCGGCGGCAGGATGTTCTTCTTTGTTAGGAAATCTAAGCTTGAGGAGAGCAAGCGCATCCAGGAGAACCTCACCCACCAGCAGAAGAAGCAGATGGAGAAGGATGTGTTGGACATCATTGGTGTGAGCGACCCTGACAAGCCTCTTGAGCAGCCGGTCATTCTCGATCTGGAGAGTATCCGCATCACCAAGCCCGGCTCGTACGAGCTTGATATCGTCAACCTTTTTAGGAAGCAACCCCTCATCTATCGGCTTGAAGAGGGAAAATATGTGATTGACCTCCCACAGAGCTTCAAGCGCGCGAAAGAGAAGTCTGAGGACAAGAAAAAGAAGAAGTGACTCAGCGGTCAGCCACGATTTCTATCACGTCGAGATTCTGTAGCACATGCTCTTTGCCGACAGTCTTCTTTGTCCGTAAGTCAACAGCACGGATGAACTTTTCTCCTAATTCCATGTGCACTTTGTAGGCGAACTGCTGCGCAGTCGTCCCTTTTGGAACGAGGAAGCATTCAGGCAGCACATTTCCCTTGGAATCTGTGAGCTTGTTGTTCGCCACTGGAAATACTGCGATAAGCCCGAGCATCTCGAACACAGCTGTGTCAAGGACTTTCTGTACTCCTGTAGAGCTGAGCCTGTCCAGCACATTCTCCTGGATGAATTGCAGTCCCGCCTTCTGCCTCTCGCTGAGCTTATTCTCTTCTTTGAGTGCAAATGATGCATCTCCGGGTAGGTAGCTTATGAGGTCGTGCTTTGCCGCTTCCCTCAGCGCGAGTTCGCTTTCGGCGCTGCACACCACTATGGGCCTATCGGGGAACTCTGCCAGGACCTTGTCGACATTCTTGTCAGCTCCGGCAACATCCGCCTTATTGGCTGCGATGACCATGGGCTTCGATGCCTGCCGCAACGCCTGTGCGAAAAGCTTCAGCTCATCAGGAGACCACTGTGTAGGTATCTTTTCCTTGAGCCCTGTCTTGATAAGCATATACTTCACAAAATCCTCGTCGATGCCAAGCCCTGAGAACTGCTTTGCAATCGCCCCTGCAATCTCTGATTTTTCCTGCTGTACTGTGCGGGCGAAGCGCGCCCAGCTTTTATTTAGCATACCGAGGTACCACAGGTCAATCTCCTCCTCGAGCCAGCGCACGTCAACAGCAGGGTCGTGGCTGCCTATTTCAACGATATCTCCCTGCTCGTTTGTGCTGCCTGAGATGTCTACAACATGGATTAGGGCATCTGCCTGCCGCAAATCATCTAGAAACTGGTTTCCCCTTCCTTTTCCAAGATGCGCTCCCGGCACAAGCCCTGCGACGTCGAGCATTTCTATGGGCACAAAGCGCATGCCGTCGATGCATGAGCCGGCTATAGGCTCACAGTCTACACTGAAATCTTTGCACGCGCACTTCACCTTTGCATACGCGATTCCCCTGTTAGGGGCAATAGTGGTAAAAGGATAGTTCGCTATCTGCGCGTCCGCCAGTGTCAGGGCCTTGAAAAAGGTTGATTTGCCAACATTCGCCTTTCCTACCACTCCGATAAGCATACGCTCTCAAAACCGCTGGCGGTTTAAAAGAATTCCTACTTCTTGAATGCAGTATAGAGGCCAAAGATTGCGATGAAGCTCCAAATGATGTTCAATCCCGCTGGAGGGTAGGCTTTGTTTGCCACTGCGTTTATCACAACACACACAGCCCCTATGAGATTGGTACCTTGATAAGCCTTTGAATTGCTTTTGACTATGCCCTTAGTCAAGAGGAAGTAGATTCCCACAATGAGTACAGTCCCTATCCAGCCAATGATTTCTATTGGGAGACTAGCCATGCAAGCCATTCCGCGCGCAACCTATATAAATCTCTTCATTCCACATACACTCATGGGCAAAAGAGGGCAGTTCGCGACAGAATATGTCATCATAGTGGGGTTTATGATTGCGGCCCTGCTGGGCGGCATATATTTCTTCACGCAGCAAGCCTATGGTGCAAATACTATCCACTCTGAGGTGCTTTACCTGGGCAATACACTTATCGATACCGCAAGCGACCTCTACCTCCTTGGCCAACCCTCAAAGACCACACTTAGCCTCAGCTTTCCGAGGGGACTCAAGTCCATTTATGTGAATCCAAATGTACCTGATGAGCTGATAGTACTGTATGACGCTGGTGATGGCGAGACTGAGAAGATATTCCTCTCACGCGTGAACATCGCGGTGAATCTTAATTATCTTGGCAGGGGAAAGCGCGATGTGATTCTCCAGGCGAAGCGTGACGCCGTGTCTATCTGCGTTAAAGAAGACCTGTGCAACTGTGACGGCTTCTGCCAGAGGCCTGGAGAGAATTACACCATCTGCGCGGCAGATTGCTGTACTAAGGATTGCCATGCCTGCAATTCTTCAACAGGCTCGAATACGTCCTGGACCTGTGCCAATGACTCTATTCGGCACCCAGAGTGTGATTGGCACAATAACTGCCTTTGTTCTGTAACACCCTGCCCCTAGGCTTATGCTTCTAGTTTCAGGCCCTTTCTCTGGCGTATCTTTGTGATAATCTCGTTCTGGAGGTTTTCAGGTAGCTTCTCGAAAGACTGGTCAACCAGGAAATGCACTCCCCTGCCTGAGGTCGCTGAACGAAGCTCAGAGGTCATCCCGAACATCTCGCCGACCGGCATCTTTGCCTTTACAGTGACCTGTGCAGTGGTCTGCTTCATATCCATAAGATAGCCTCTCTTGTTCGAGATGAGCTTTGAAAGCTCTCCCATGTACTCACTTGGGGCCTCGAACTGGAGGGTCTGAATCGGCTCAAGGAGGAAGGGCTGCGCAAGGCTGATTGCCCCCCTGATACCATCACGGACAGCAGGGTACATCTGGCCCGGGCCACGATGGATGGTGTCCTCGTGCAGCTTGGTATCGACAAGGTCGATTCTTAACCCCGTGCATTTTTCCCTTGCGACAGGGCCGGCGTTCATCACATCCTCGAACATGTCATTCACGAGTTCCATAATCTCGTTGATGTGCACTTCACCCCTGGTCTTATCCACGAGGATGTTGCCGTTGAAGACGTTCTTTATCTTCCTCGCCTCTTTGGTGTCCATCCCGAGGTCGACGAACTTTTTGACTAGCTCCTGGTCTACCTTCTTGATCCGGCCGCTGGGAATCTTATCTTCCTTGATGGCCTGCCTGATGTTGTCTGCTAAGGGCTCGACGATAAACTTGAGCTTGTTGTGCTTGTTCGGGGATTTTCCCTCAAATTCCTGGGGGCTTTTTTTCGTGACTGTTTCCCTGTAGACCACAATAGGTGGGGAGGTCTGTACTTCAACACCCTTCTCACTGATGATTCTGTTCTCAATAACTTCAAGATGCAGCTCCCCCATTCCGGATATGAGGTGCTCGCCTGTCTCCTCGTTGATCTCGACAGTCAAAGTAGGGTCTTCTTTGTTCACGACACGTAACACTTCAATGAGCTTAGGCAGGTCAGTCGGCCTTTTGGCCTCAATGGCCTTTGTGACGACCGCTTCGAAGAGGTGTTTGATGCTCTCAAACGGCTCGAAATCCGGTGTCGTGGAAATGGTTTCTCCAGAGAAAACATTTTTCAGGCCGGAGAGGCCGAGGATGTTTCCAGCCGGGACTTCATCAATCATCTCCCTCTTCGGGCCGTTGTAGATGACAACTTGCTGGAGCCGGACCATCTTCTTGTTCATGCTCATCCAGACATCGTCTCCAGCCCGGACAGTACCTGAGAACAGGCGTCCCGCAGCAATCTCACCGGCGTGCTTATCTACAACAATCTTCGTGCAGATGAAGCCCACTTGCCCCTTTGGATCACAATTGATGAGAGCTTTTCCCATTTCAGACTCAAGCTCTCCTCTCCAGATTTTAGGGATACGGTATTTCTGCGCGTTGACCGGGTTTGGATGGTGGTCAACGACCATATCCAGCACAATGACATGTAGCGGAGCCTTTTCAGCCAGTATATCGTGGCTTTCCGGCACCTGCTCATCGAGCTTGTAAGCATCGATGACGTCCTGGAAGGTCATTCCAGTTGCCTTCATGTATGGAAATGAGAGGGCCCAGTTATGGATGGCGCTTCCAAACGCGACACTTCCCTCCTCGACGCTCACATCCCATTTTCCCTTGAATTCATCCTCTGCGAGGGCGTTGATGAGCGTATTGACCTCCTGAATGATTTTGACGAAGCGCTCCTGCATCGCCTGGGGCTCGAGCTTCAGCTCTCGAATGAGGCGGTCTACCTTGTTGATGAACAGCACAGGCTTGACACGCTCTCTCAGTGCCTGCCTCAACACTGTCTCTGTCTGGGGCATGATGCCTTCGACAGCGTCACACAGCACAATCGCGCCGTCAACAGCACGCATAGCTCTGGTTACGTCACCTGAGAAGTCGATGTGCCCAGGGGTGTCGATGAGGTTGATGAGGAACTCCTCCCCCTCAATCTCGTGCACCATGGAGACATTCGCGGAGTCGATAGTGATGCCGCGCTCCTGCTCGTCCTCGTGGAAGTCAAGGACTAACAGCTCTCCAGCCAGATCCTTGCTTATCATTCCCGCTCCTGCGAGTAGGTTGTCGCTGAATGTTGTCTTTCCGTGGTCGATATGCGCGCACACGCCGATGTTCCTGATTTGAGGAGGCATGCCGTTCAATCGGCGCACTCGGTCAACCATTTTTTCTGCCATGTTATCATCACCCTTTTCTGTAGACGAGTGGCTCTACTGTCCGCTCGTATGTGTAAAGTTCATCTTTTGTGAACCACAGTGCCACTTCCCTCTCTCCCTCTTCAGGAAGTCCTGAGGCGTGTACGATGTTCTGGATTGGCCTATCTGACATGTCAGCAAGATAGTAGCTGTCCGAAGAGAAGTCTCCGCGAATCGTACCAGGGGCAGCGTGCTCCGGGCTGGTCGCGCCGACAATGGCGCGCACTTTTGCCACAGCATTGTTGCCTTCAAAGACCATCGCCACGACCGGAGCCATACTAATGAAGTCCATCAGGCGGTCCCTGACCTGCTTTCCAATATCTATTGGGGCCAGGTCCAGCTTCTCGCCGCGCTTCTCAGCCGCTGCTGTCGCTTTCTCGCCGACGCTCTTATACCATTCCTCATCGTCAGCGTAGTGCTTTCCCGCAAATTCCTTGGTGGGATGCACCATCTTCAATGCGACGAGCTTCAGAGTCGAGCACTCCATCCTGTTGATGACCTCTCCAGTGAGGCCTCTCAACACACCATCTGGCTTGACCAGTACGAGTGTCTTTTCCATAACCTTACCTCTTTTTCTTCGCAGGCGCCTTTGCCTGTGCCCTGCTGTCCCGGGCGCGCGCTGTCCAGCGCACATTGAGCGGCTTCCTCTTTAGCTTGAGCGTGTTTTTCTCGCACTTGCTCGAGCAGAAATAGAGCAGCTTGCCCGTCTTTTCCACCACGATTTTCCCTGTGGCGTCGGGGATCTTATGTCCACAAAAGGTACATTTCATCTTTCCTACCTCCTGCCTGACCTTAGTTTCCTGGCTTCAATCTCGGTCTCCCTGAGCATGAGTATGTCTCCTACTCTTATGGGACCCTTGACATTCCGCCTGAGAATTTTGTTGGCATCTCTCCCATCGAGGACCCTGCATCTGACAAGAATTGCTTCTCCCCGCGCGCCTATGCGGCCGATGACTTCCTCGACGCGCGCTGGCCATGATGGAGAAAACTCTGTCTTGCTCTTGCCCTCAGATCCCTTCTGGGCTTTTCCTCCTGACCTATGCTTCTTTGCCTGTGCCATTGTTCACACCTGGCTAGAGCTGGTCAGAGATTTCCTTGATGAGCTTCTTCGCCTCTCCTTCCTGGAGGATGGCGACGCTTCCTGAGCCGACTGCAAGCCCTGCGGCTGCGCCGAGCTCTTCCTTTGATGTGACCTCGACACACGGGATGCCCTTCTCCTTCGAGAGGAGCGGGATGTGCATGATAACTTCCGGAGGATTGACATCCTTCGCGACGACAACGAGCTTGGCGTTGCCCTTCTCGATAGCTTTGGTCACTTCGTTGGTGCCTTTCTTGATCTTTCCCGTTGTCCGGGCGATCTCGACAGACTCGAATACCTTTTCTTCAAGTTCACTTGCCATTTGTTTTCACCTATTGCTTCTTGTATTGGTTCTTCTATCCTGAAACCGTGTGAGAATACACACCTCTCTCAGGCTTGCGCCGTCATAGGTCACAGGTTCCCCTTTGGAGGGTAGGAATCGCTTTTAAATCTTTCTCAGCCAGGCGAGCTCTTCAGGGCTCAAGTCGAGGGTTTCGGCGACGGCATTTGCAACTGGGCTGGTGGTAGTTTTATTGGTGAACATCGCCCTGATATAAGGGAGCATATCAGAGCGCGCGACCCTTATGGGAGTGTGGGTATGCTCTGCGAGGCGCTCGACTATTGAATCTCGTAATGCATTGGCGCGCTTGGCCTGCCATATCTCCAGTCCACGGCGGGGCTGCTTGTACTTGATGAACGTCTTGTACTTCTCATCCTTCGCAAGGGCAACCCCCATGGTTATCGAGGCCCTGAGGTAGTCCCAGAAGCGGTAGTACTGCCATCTTCGGATTCTGCCGCGGTGGATGTCAGCTCTTGATAATGCTTCATACCCGCGGTAGAGGTCAAGAGGCTTAGTGTATTCTGCCATCAGATTCTCATGCACCCAGGGAAAGCATTCTTCAGGATTCATGTCCACCTGCTTGAATGCCTCCCACGCTACAATAGGGTCTGTTGACTTGAAGACCCGCACAAGGGCGTTCATGATAGTGTCCTGCTGGTCTCTCGCGTCAAGCTCCTCGAGCGCCTCGGATGTGAGTGTGTCTGTGCCTGCGGTGAGCATCTGCAAATCGCAGATTGCAGCTCTGATGTCGCCTCCAGCCCGCCGGCTGAGCTTATCGACTAGCTCAGGCTCTGCTTTGATGCCTTCCTTTTCCGCGATACCTGTGAGGACCTTGGCGATAGTCCTGTATTGTGGTGTATTAAACTTGATGAGGGCGCATTTCCTCCGCAGTGTGGAGAATTTCCTTTCCCAGGGGTCATTGGCAGTGAGGATGACCGGAAACGCGCTCTTTCCAATGAGCTTTGTGAGGGCAGCGACCCCGCCCCTGTCTTTCTTGCCTGAGAGCCCGTCAATCTCATCGATGAGGATGAGCTTTCCCTGGGAAAACAGAGAGCGCTGAAGCATAGCGGGTCCTAGGAGTTCTTCTAGGGAACCCTTATTGCGCGTGTCCGAGGCATTGATATCTACAACCTCGAGGTTGAGCTCTGCCGCAAGGGCATACACGCTCGCGGTCTTCCCGCTTCCCGGCGGCCCGTAAATGAGAGCTGCTTTAATCTTGCTTGTTGAGAATGTGCTGATGTGGGCTTTCAATGCGGTGAGTGCAGTGTCCTGGCCGAGAAGCTGGCTCGTGCCTGTAGGCTGGTATTTCCTTGTCCATGGCATGCCAGAATTCGTCATTTTTCCCGTTGTCTGAGTTTTGCCACCAGTTTAAGTATGTATCTTTTTGCGCAATGTTTAAATGCTTCCAGTTCTCAGAAGGATGTATGTTTTCCGGGCAACCACAGCAAAAGCCTCAGTCGCAGGCTCAGCAGCCTCAGAAACCGCAGCCAACACAGCAGCCACAGGCTCAGCAAACACAGCAGCCGCAACCTGAGCAGCATCTTTCACCCCCTCCAGATGATTTTGAGGCGACAGTCACCCCCAATTTCCTCTGGGCAAGCGCCTATTATTTCCTCTATATTGTTGCCATTCTCGCTGCCATTGCCCTAAGTTTCATGTTCATTAAATATGTGTTCCATGAAGACCTTTTCCTCATTCTCAAGGAATCCATAGGCTATATTGGAGGGGCATCAAATGGAGAGAGTTTCCTCGTTGAATTATTACTCCATGAAGTGGAGAGCACGATTTTGCTTGCCTTTGTGCAGATAGTGGTGTTTGTAATGATTCTCCAGATACCTCTCGCCAATAAGCAGTGGAAACTCTTCAAGGAGAGGATGCAATTTAAGGAAGGCTTTCTCTTTGTGAAGCGGGAAAATATTCTCTACCTTGATGTCGCTACCGTGAGTTTTGAGCGCTACATCTCAGGCCTTGATTTTGGCAAAGTGCTTGTCGAGTATTCAGGAAAGGAAGGGCATGTTCTCGAGATGCCTTATGTGTATCCCGCGAGTATAGTGACCTATGTGCTCAATGACCTGGTGAAGGAGCGTAAGGCAGAGGTTGCCCTGCAAAAGAAGGTCGAAGAAGAGAATAGGAAAATAGCAGAAGAAAATGCAAAAAAGGCGCCACAAAGGAAGTAATGGGTTGCAACCGTTAATGAGTAGTCCCAGACAGCCCGTTCCTGAGGCGCAGGCGTAGCTTTTGAATTTGCTCCAATGCGTTGCTGAACCAATTCTCACCCATTATATTCTTGGTATTCTGCGTACCCATCCCACCTACACTTAGTTGATTTATGGAAGAATTTATTAACTTTTTATTTACAGAATAAATTACCTATTTAGTTCAATTTACTAATGTCAATTTAAAAGGGAAAGATTTTTGAATAGGAAGAATTGTCCTGTGCGCTGCGGAGGTTCATGTGAGGTAACCATGGCAAAAAAACCCGATGTTGCGGACCTCGTAAAGAAGCTCGCCAAAAAGCACAAGGGGCTTCTAATATCTATCTTAGAAGACCTTCAGGAGCACTATAATTACCTTCCCGAGGATGTATTGAAAGTTGTCGCTGAAGAACTTGACATTCCCCTGAGAGATGTGTATGGTGTCGCGACATTTTACCATGCGTTCAGCCTCAAACCAAGAGGCAAGCATTGCCTTACAGTATGTCTTGGAACAGCATGCCATGTCCGCGGCGGAGCTCGGATTGCGGATGTGGTTTCACATAGATTGAATATTAAACCTGGGGAGACCACTGAGGATAAGCAGTTCACTCTTGAGACTGTTAATTGTCTCGGCGCCTGTGCGCTGGGTCCAGTAATAATTCTGAATAAAAAATCCCATGGTAATATGACGCCCGGCAATGTAGAGCTCTTACTAAAAAAATGTGCCAAGAAAAAATGAAAAAAATCCTGTCGCCTGCTGAGCTCGAGAAGTTCAGAAAGGCTATCTTACGCGTGAAAGGGGAGGCAAAGAAACAGATAGTCATCTCAACAAACGCCACCTGCTGTCATCTTCGAGGTAGTGAAGACGTTTCTAAGGCCTTTGAAAAGGAACTCAATAAGCAGGGGCTGAGCAAGGATGTAGAATTGGTCAGAGCGGGTTGTCTCGGCTTCTGCGAAGTTGAGCCTGTTGTCCTTATTCAGCCTCAGGGAATCTTCTATCCCTCAGTGACGGCTAAATCTGTTCAAGAAATAGTTGCTCAGAGCGTTGTTGCTGGAAATGCCATTGATAAGCTTGTGTTTACAGACCCGGCAAGTGGTAAAAAGATTACTTACGAAAAAGACTTACCATTCTACAAAAAACAGAAACGGATACTGCTGGGAAACAATTCCCACATCAACCCGACAGAAATCAAGGATTACATCGCTGTTGGTGGCTATGCTTCCTTATGTAAGGCACTCTTTAAACTCTCTCCAGAGAAGATTGTCCAAGAAGTGAAGTCCTCAGGGTTGCGCGGTAGGGGTGGTGCGGGGTTCCCTACAGGGCTTAAATGGGAGATTACGAGAAAACAGCCTGGTGATATGAAGTATGTCATCTGCAACGCTGACGAAGGCGACCCAGGAGCCTACATGGACCGCTCGACTTTAGAAAGCAATCCCCATTCTGTTCTTGAAGGCATGATTATCGGGGCGTTCGCAATCGGCGCGAACGAGGGCTGGATTTATGTGCGTCATGAGTATCCGCTTGCTATTAAACATTTCTGGCGGGCTGTTGAGCAGGCACGCGAACTCGGCCTCTTGGGTAAGAACATCCTCGGCTCTGGCTTTGATTTTGACATAAAAATGGCAAAGGGCGCAGGCTCCTTTGTCTGCGGGGAGGAGACTGCTCTCATCACTTCCATCGAAGGACAAAGGGGGATTCCAAAACAGAGACCGCCGTTCCCTGCACAGCGCGGGCTGTTCAGGAAATCGACAAACATCAACAATGTAGAAACATGGTCTAACATTCCATTAATCATAGAAATAGGTGGTGCTTGCTATGCAGAGATAGGTACTGAAAAGAGTAAGGGCACTAAGATATTCTCGCTTGTAGGAAAAGTTAAAATTTCCGGGCTTGTCGAGGTGCCAATGGGTATCTCGCTGAAAGAGATTGTCTTTGACATTGGCGGTGGCGCTCCCAAAGGCAGAAAAGTAAAGGCAGTCCAGATAGGCGGTCCCTCAGGTGGATGCCTCCCTGCAGGCCTGTTCCATCTGCCAGTTGATTACGAGTCCCTGAAGGAAGCGGGTACCATTATGGGCTCTGGTGGTATGATTGTGATGGATGAAACCACCTGCATGGTTGACATCGCCAAATACTTCATGAAATTCCTTAAGGAAGAGAGCTGCGGCAAATGCTCAACATGTAGAGAGGGTACCCAGCGAATGCATGAGATTCTCACACGCATCGCTGAAGGCAAAGGGCATGTGGAAGACCTTGAACTCCTTGAGGAACTAGGTAATGTCATTAAGGATGCGTCTATGTGTGGACTCGGCCAGACAGCAGCCAACCCCGTGCTGGGATCACTGAAATATTTTAAGGATGAGTATCTTGCACATATACAACAGAAAAAATGTTCTGCAGCAGTCTGCACAGAGATTGTTTCTTCACCATGCCAACACACTTGCCCTATTGATACTGAAGCCCAGACATATATTTCACTTATAGCCCATGGGAAGTACAACGAAGCCCTTGAGATAATCAAGAAGGATAATCCGCTTGCTTCTACTCTTGCCCGGGTTTGCCATCATCCTTGTGAGACAAAATGCCGTGCAGGGGAAGGTGGCGAGCCTATTGCCATACGAAACCTCAAGAGATTTGTTACTGACTATGGCTTGAAGAATGAGCTAATGCTTAAGGCACCAACTGTCAAAAAGACTGAGGGTGTACAGGTAGCAGTAATCGGCTCTGGCCCTGCCGGACTCGGTTGTGCCTTTGAGCTGAGGCAAAAGGGATATGAAGTCACCCTTTTTGAAAAACAGCCGATTCTGGGTGGAATGCTCGCATTAGGGATACCTAAATATCGGCTGCCGAGAGAAATCCTAGAAGCTGACATTGAATATACCACAAGTATAGGTATTGATATCAAGACCAACACTGCTCTCGGCAGGGATTTTTCCATCAAGGACTTGTTTAAAAAAGGATATAAGGCTGTGTTCATCGCAACTGGAGCGCATAAGTCCATGAAGCTGAACATCCGAGGTGAAGAAGCTCAAGGTGTCTACCCATCTATACAATTCTTGACCAGCCTCAACTTAGGCAAGAATCTTAAGATTGGCGAGAAGGTTGCCGTGATAGGTGGGGGGAATTCGGCTGTTGACGCAGCGAGGGCAGCACTGCGCACAGGGATTCCTAAGAGCGTCACTATATTCTACAGGAGGACTGTCGCTGAGATGCCAGCCTATAAGGAAGAGATTGAAGCCGCACTTGAGGAAGGAATAGATATCAGGTTCTTGACTGCGCCAAAAATGATTCACGCCAGCAATAAAAAGCTCTCTAGCTGTGAATTTGTGAATATGGAATTGGGAGAGTATGACACTAGCGGCAGGAGGAGGCCTGTGCCCATTGAGGGCTCTGAGTTCAGGGTGGACATCGATACACTAATCGTGGCCATCAGTGAGAAGCCTGATATCTCCTTTACTAAGGGTACAAAGCTGCCCGTTACTAAATGGGATACTCTTGAGATAGACCCTGAGACTTTTGCCACCCCTATTGACGGTGTGTTTGCAGGCGGAGATGTTGTAACTGGTCCAAACACTGTTGTGGAAGCTCTTGCAGCAGGTAAAGTGGCAGCAGAATCTATAGATCAGTTTATTCGTAATGGGAGAATTCAGCGTGAGTATAAGGTCACAAGGCCTTCCAAGTACCTTCCTCCTTTAAAATTCTCTGATAAAGAACAGGAAGAGCTTCTTGAGCTTACCCGACCCACACCATCACGTATTGACTCAAAGGAAAGGGTATGTAATTTTGAAGAAGTCGACTTAGTGCTTGAGGAGAAAACAGCTATCAAAGAAGCAAGGCGCTGTCTCCGCTGTGACCTCGAAACCTGTGACGGGAAGAAGTTCCTTGAGGGGTTGAAAACGAAAGAGGGGAAGCGATAATGCCCAATATAACAATCGACGGGATTCACTTTGACGCCCCGGATAAATGGACGCTCCTCGACACCGCGAAATTCCTCGGCCTTGAGATTCCCACGCTCTGCCACGAAGAAGGTCTTTCTCCCTGGGGGGGTTGCAGGCTCTGTGTTGTCGAGATTGGCTCGGGTGACAGGAAAAAGCTGGTGAGCAGTTGTACATATCCCGTACAGGAAGGGTTGCAGGTGCACACCGCCTCAGAACGCGTAGTAAAGGCGCGTAAGATGGTGCTTGAACTACTTATCTCCCAGTGCCCTACATCCAAAGTGCTGCAGGACCTTGCTTCAAAGATGGGGTTGCGTCAAGTGCGTTTCCCACCTAAGTGGGAGACCTGTTTTTACTGTGGTAAGTGTGTCCGCATCTGTGAGGAGCAGATGATGGCGACAGCAATTGGTTTTGTGAATAAAGGGGACAAGGTCAAGATAACCACTCCTTTCGATAAGTTCTCAGATGTATGCAGGCATTGCGGAGCCTGTATGTATATCTGCCCTGCATGCACATTGCGCTGTGAAGGGGCCAACCCTAAAGAGACGCTCTGCAGCGGTTGCTTCAACAGCCTCCAGCCGACCTGCCTGGAAGAATCCGGTGACTTTAATTGCTGGATGGGTCTCGCTGGTGACTGCGGCACATGTGTGCGCCCCAAAGGGGATGATAATCAAAAAATAAAGATAAAGAAAAGTCAAGAGGTACCACAATGAGTTTCGGAAAAGCGAATGCAACAGCTGCAACACTCACAAAGAATCGCACAGAAGAGTCTATAGTCTCAACGAGCGGCCTTTGCGCCACGTGTGTCGACGGCTGCATAGGGATGTGCGAGGTTGGAAAGTCAGCTTATCGTGGCCATGAGGTCATCTACCCACAGCCCTTTGGAATCATCACTGCGGCAAGCGAGAAAAAATACCCAGTCCACCTATCTGATTTCACTATACTGGGCTCGCTCATGGAGATGCAGGGGATGGAGTCTGACTCAGACAAGGCGCTTTTCCTTAATGTCAATACAGAGAGGAGAATTGGTCACGACAAGGGCATCAAGCTTAAGCTTCCCTTTGTCATTCCAGGGCTTGGCTCGACTGCAATCGCCAAGAATAACTGGGAAGGGCTTGCGATAGGGGCTGCACTTTCAGGTATTATGTTGACTATTGGAGAAAATGTTTGTGGTATGGATACAGAAGCTGAGTTCAAGAACGGCAAAGTTGTGCACTCTCCTGAAATGGAGAAGCGCGTTCGTATGTACCAGAAGTGGCAGCAGGATGGCTATGGTGGTATTGTCGTACAGGCTAATGTTGAGGATACCCACCTTGGCGTGCAAGAATACTGCATTGAAAAGCTTGGTGTTGAGATTGTCGAGATGAAGTGGGGTCAGGGCGCGAAGAATATCGGCGGCGAGGTCAAGATCAAGAATCTCAAGAAGGCCCAGATGCTATATGAGCGTGGCTACATAGTCTTACCCGACCCGACTGACCCAAAGATTATCGACGCATTCAAGCGCCAAGTCTTCACGGAATTCGAGCGGCATTCCCGTCTTGGTATGGTTAATGAGGAGGCTTTCATCAAGCGCGTTAAGGAGCTCCGCGATGTAGGGGCGAAGTATGTCACCCTGAAGACGGGAGCTTACAGGCCGAAGGACCTTGCCATCGCAGTAAAACTTGCATCTATGGCAAAGATTGACCTGCTCACTGTTGATGCTGCTGGTGGAGGGACTGGCATGTCGCCTTGGAGGATGATGAATGAGTGGGGTATGCCTGGTGTTGAGCTGTGGGCACTCCTCTATAAGTATCTCGATAAGATATCACGTGATGGTAAGTATGTGCCAGACGTTGCAATAGCCTCGGGGTTTGCCTTTGAGGACCAGATATTCAAGGGATTCGCATTAGGGGCGCCATTCTTCAAGTTGATTGGGATGGCCCGTGCACCGCTGACTGCCGCAATGGTCGGAAAGAACATTGGCAAGGCGCTTGATGCTGGGGAGGCGCCTGTGTACGTGTCGCGCTTTGGCCGTACAAAAGAAGAAGTTTTTGTCACTTCACCTGAGCTTCAGAAAGAGCTTGGGAAAAAGTATGATGAGGTTCCAAGTGGTGCTCTTGGCCTTTTCACCTATATGAAGCGTCTTGAGCAGGGTCTGAAGCAGATGATGTGCGGTTCACGGAAGTTCGCGCTGGATTACATCTCCCGTGATGACATCGCGGCCCTGACCAAAGACGCGGCTGACCGTTCAGGTATCAGGTTCGTGATGGACGCTGATAGTGAGGCCTCAGAGAATATATTAACTTTTTGAGCTTTTCAATTAGTAAAAGTAAAAGAAAGATATTTGAAGTTCTTTACTTATGGCTTTATCTTAAGGAGGTGGATGTATGGAAGAGCTTAATCCATTTAAGATAGCACAACAGCAGTTCGACAACGCAGCCAAGCGGCTCAAGCTTGACCACTGTCTTTGCGAGTGGCTGAAAAGCCCTCAGCGCACGCTTTCTGTCGATTTTCCGGTGAAGATGGACTCGGGCGAGGTGAAGATGTTCACTGGCTATCGTGTCCAGCACAACAACATCCGCGGCCCGTTCAAGGGTGGTATCCGTTACGACCCTCACACGAAGCTGGATGAGGTGCGTGCCCTTGCATCGTGGATGACTTGGAAGACTGCTGTTGTCGATGTTCCTTTTGGCGGCGCGAAGGGTGGCGTGGCATGCGACCCATTTGAATTGTCCCATGATGAATTGGAGCGCCTCACCCGAAGGTTTACCTACGAGATTGGTGATTTGATTGGTCCAGAGAAAGATATCCCTGCCCCGGATGTCAATACCAATGCGCAAATCATGGCGTGGATTGTGGATACATTCAGCATGAGCAAGCGGTATGACGATTTCGCCGTCGTGACAGGAAAACCGCTTTTTCTCGGTGGAAGCCACGGCAGGCCTGAGGCGACTGGCCGCGGTGTGATGATTTCTACAATGCAACTCCTGAAAGACCTGAAGAAGCGTCCTAAGGACATGACAGCTATAATTCAGGGCTATGGTAAAGTGGGAAGCAACGCCGCAAGGCTGCTCGCTGAAAAAGGTGTCAAAATCATAGGCATCAGCGATATTTCAACAGCACTCTATGATAAAAAAGGCCTGAATCTTGCGAAGATAGACCGAGATATCTCAACGGGTGAACACCGTCTCCTGAGAAATTACAGGGACGTTGAGCCCCTACCTGAACGCGATGCTATCCTTGAGATGGAGTGCGATATCCTTGTCCCTGCAGCGCTTGAGAATGCTATCACTAAGAAAAATGCCGGGAACATCCAGGCGAAGATGATTGTTGAGGGTGCTAATGGCCCCACTACACCCGGCGCGGACAAGATACTCAATGATCTGAAGGTCCATATAGTTCCTGATATCCTTGCCAATGCAGGAGGTGTCACAGTTTCGTATTATGAATGGGTGCAGAACATCCAGCGCGAGCAATGGCCCTATGATGTTGTTGTCAAGAAGCTTGAGGAAAAGATGATTACAGCTTATGGCCCTGTCCGTGACCTAGCAAAAAAAGAAAAAGTGGATATGCGGACTGCAGCTTTTATGATTGCCATCAAGCGCGTCGCAGACGCTATGGAGATTCGTGGAGTGTTCCCCTAAATCTAGTGGGCAATACTCGCGGCGATGCAACAGTGGCAGCCCAGCTAGCCCGAGAGATAATGTTCATCTTAGATATGTTAGTACTCTCGACGAGGTAGGTGTATGCAGTATTATCGTCTGTAATTTTCATGACCGTCACGCTGACATCGCTGCTTTGACCCATGATGCTGCAGAGAGGAGCGGCATCTGGCACATAATGGATGCGGACAAAGGAGATGTGGAGAGGATTCTCAAGTTCTGATTGTGAGTATTTTATCTATTAGCACTTGGCCAAAGCTATACCTCATCGCACATATTTACTTTGGAATGTGGGACTCTCATCTCAGTAGAGCCTAAATTTGAGATTGGGAGCATTATCTGCTCAAAATTACGGAGGTAGCCCTTTAATTCCAGGCCCAGTACCACATATTCAACTGGGGCAGGGGGTTCCAAATATAACTCTTATGTTAATCGTTTTCACTCATCGTAGAGAAAGGGGTAGCTGGACCTGAGCACCTTGGAATAGTCTTTTTCCTTGTGTCTTAATGCTCTTATGTAATTGCTTATCGCGCCAAGGCTGACCTTTTGCTGATCAATATTGAAAGCCTTTGTTTCCATCAGTACAGTTGTGTCTGTCATGCCGATTGAACCAGTAAATTTTTCTCTAATTTTGCTGCTCCGCTCCACCTGTTCTTCTAAGTTAAAGAATACTTCAAACAGCAAGTAATTGAATCGCCCCTCACAGATATGGAAGGCGATGGGGATATGGGGGTCCCTCTTGAGATATTTCAGTACCTTATCCTTGTCTATATTTATCTCCACTTGGGTAATTTGAAGAATGCAATCAGGTGGTACGAAAAAGCTTGGGAACCTACACACAGGCGCGAGGATGATATTTTCTTTTAACAGCGCATCCAACCGTTTGCGAAGGGTTTTTCTGTGGAATCCTAATTTCTTGCCGAGAAGGTGTTCGTTTACCCTTATTGCCTTTCCATTGAGAAGCAGCTCAAGAATCTTTAAGTTCAGCTCATCAATCTTGCAGCCGCGTAGGGTAATGGCTTTACCTTTCTTGACATGTGCCTTCAGGAGTCTCAAGCCCGCATTAGGTTCATACTCGACCATGAGCTGGTTGGAGAAGAAATGGGCTTCAGAGGGAGTTCTGGCATGCCTTGATGGAATCTTACCGCTTTCAGTGAGATGTTCCCTCCAAAGGTGATAATTCAGGATATTCTTGTGGAATAGTATAAGCATGGTATTGTATGGTCCCCTCCTTATTTTGAAAGCTGCGAAGATGTGCTTGTCTTCCTTCATCCACCTGAGGGTTTCGGGTGTGTGAGAGATGTCAGCGAAAACAGTTATTAAGAGGGGATAACTCCTATAAAGTGCAAAGAATGGGAAGACTGGAGGGTTGATAATCCTGTGTTTGAGAAGCTCATCAACCCTTTTCTTGATTGTGTTTCTGTGTTTCCCCAATGTTCTAGAGAGATAATTTAGATTCACTGAAACACCAGTGCCCCGGCAGACTTCTTTCAAGACTCTAAGTGTACGTCTATCCTCTAGCAAATAAGTCATTATTACGTTAGAAACTTGCTTTATTCATATACTTTCGCATGGTTTAGTGGCATAATCAAGCACTTTTTATTTATGTTATGTAACCATCTCTTAAAAACCCAAATCAATTACTCTTACCATCATAGCGTCTGAGGTATAACCATGGAGAACCTGAATCCTTATGAGATAGCGCAGATGTACTTTGACAACGCGGCTGACAGGCTCGGTCTTGAGGACTGGCTGAGAGACGTGCTGCAGACGCCTGGTAGATCCTTTTCAGCAGAGTTCCCAGTGAAGATGGACGATGGCTCAGTGAGGATGTTTAAGGGCTACAGGGTCCAGCATAATGATAGCAGGGGGCCATTCAAGGGTGGCATCAGGTACAGCGCGGAGGTCAATCTTGACGAGGTCCGCGCATTAGCCTCATGGATGACGTGGAAAACCGCGGTTGTCGACATCCCCTTCGGAGGCGCTAAAGGAGGTGTCATCTGCGACCCTCATGAACTGTCAGAAGGGGAGCTTGAGAGAATCACGAGAAGGTTCACCTATGAGATACGCGACATCATCGGACCGGACACTGACATACCAGCACCAGATATGGGCACTAATAGTCAGGTGATGGCCTGGATTGCTGATTCCTATAGCATGTTCACCGGAGTGAACCAACTAGGTGTTGTCACAGGCAAGCCAGAGCACCTCGGCGGGAGCAAAGGCCGCACGGAGGCAACAGGTCGTGGAGTGATGATTGCTGCACTTGAGGCAATGAAAGACCTCAGGCTCAAGCCGAAGAAGATGACCTGTGTGGTTCAGGGTTACGGAAACGTCGGAAGCCATGCTGCACGTCTCCTTGCTGAAGAGGAGGTCAAGATTATTGCTATTAGCGACGTCACTGCAGCGCTCTATGACCCAAACGGACTTGATCTCGATGATATCAATGCCCATCTTGAGCAGAATAAGTTCCTTGATGGGTACCAGAACGCACAGCAGCTTCCGCGTGATGATGTCCTTGGAATAAAGACAGACATTCTCGTGCCAGCCGCAGTTGAGAATTCCATCACCCTTGAGAATGTTGACAGCATTGATGCGAGGATTGTTGTAGAAGGTGCCAACGGGCCGACCACGCCCGCAGCGGATAAGATTCTCTATGAAATGGGGGTGCTTGTTGTTCCTGATATCCTGGCCAACGCTGGCGGTGTTACTGTGAGCTATTTCGAGTGGGTGCAGAACCTTCAGAGAGAGCAGTGGTGCTATGAAAAAATTGTCTCAAAGCTTGAGGACAGGATGACCAATGCCTACAAAGTTGTCAAGCAACTTGCGGATAAGGAAGATACTGACATGAGGACTGCTGCTTACATGATTGCCATCGACCGCGTCGCAGAATCGATGAGGACTAGAGGAATTTTTCCTTAGTTACTAAAGGAGTATGAATAAAATAGTAACAGGTGATGAAATGGGACAGAGAAGCAAGATGCCGAATGAGCTTACAGGCGGCAAGTTCAAGGGAACTTTCAAAGGTAAGGTTCGTGCAGTCAGGGAAGATGGCACTCTTTCAAATGGCGTCTCCTATTCCAAGTTCGTGCGTGCCGAGTCTGTTGAAGAGCAGAAAGTATGCATTGATGACCTTCTCAGGGAAGGCTTTCATGACTTCCTTCCTGTCGCTGATACCCTGAAATGGTCCCTTGAAGCGGTGCGATACGGCAGAGACCAATTGGTTGAGGTGGGTTACCTCTCAGAAGCCGAGACACTAGCTGAAGGATATGATTTATAAAATTTTAATCTCTCTAAAGTGGTTAAAATGAGAAGATTTATATAGTCTCTTTCCCCTATAATGACCGTGACATTATACTCTAATGAGGAGGAGAGCCTCCTCGTATTGAAAGATGAAGCAACTCGTGCTTCTCAGGTATTTCATCTTGATGAAACTGTGCAGCACGGAGTCCGTTTCTACTGTCAGTTCCACGAATTCCAGGCAGGCTTGAAAGAGGATTTGTCCTTATCCGAGCAGCCTTATGGAAAGATTGGAGCTAGCTGTGACCTTACTGGAAGGATAATAGGTCCAAATCTAGGGCAACGACTTATATCTACTCAGGGAGATAAGATACTGACACTTGAACAGCCCATTTATTCAGAGAAGGGTGATTTTTCAGACAGCGAACTTAAAGAGATTCTAGAAGGCTATGTGGTAGAGCAACATGATATTCCCTATGCTGCTCTTATAGTCTCTGCGTCCGGCATAAGTGATTTTGGAGACGATCTTTACCAAAACGCCCTGTTCTTTATGACTGGCGGCTACGGAATCCTTGCTGAGACCTCAGTTATTGCCGGAAGGGATGTTGATGACTGCTGCAGCCCAGAGTACCACTATGTTGCGCATAAAGTAGATTTGGATGATGTTGATTCTGTAATAAAAGCATTGGAGCCAAAGCCTGAGACTAGTGCGACACTTACGCAGCTGAGAGTATCTGCTAGTCCAGAGATTCTTCCAAATTTTACAATGGAATCTGATGACTGGTCTTCTGAGACAGGAAAACTTGAAGAGTTGTTGAGGAGCCTGCTACTTTAGTAACCTTGAGTTCCTATACTCTATTTACGGGAGCGAACATGTTTCGGGGCGTCTCTTACTCATTCCCCTCACCCTGTACCTCCGCAGAAAGGATGTAGGTCTCTCAAGAACTAAATCTATTCTTAAGCTTTTTGGGCTCAGGGTATGAGGTCGTTGGCATTGGTCACAATGTTCATCCCTGAGGTGTCGGTGAGTTCGACCAAGTAGCTGACAAAGGTTCCATCATCCATCTCCTTCACTACGGTGATGCCCGCGTCGTTGTAAATAAATTGCATGTTGGTTGAGGTGCTACTATCCCCAAATTTACTCCACCAATTATCTTGAAAGCTAAGGTCAGGATCACTAGCGTAGGTCACTATGATGCCACCTTGATTGGGGTGTCCATGACCTGGGCGGAAGTTTGGATTAGGATTGATTGCATTCTCACCCATCATGACGCACTTCTTTGCCCCACAGTAAGAGATGCTCGCGCCTGGAGTGTCACTCCTAAGAGTGTCAGAGAGCCAACCCAGAGGGTCGTCTCCACGTCCGGCTAGGGTCGCCTGTTCAATGACCATGCCGTAAGATTCTTCACTGAGAGCCGATCTAAGGGACCCCCCTCTTTCCTGAATTATGGCTTCCAGGCTCTCATCCGCACCCCCCAGAATCATTCCCTTCCTTTTGCCATCCATATCAAAGAGTGCATCAGTAAGGTGACCAGACATGGTGTCCTGGAACGACAACATGACCTCTGGATTCTCTACCCCTAATGCAATGACAGCCTGTTGCCCATCAAATTGCTTTGGGAGGACTAGGACATGGTTGCTAATCTCCCCATGTACGCCCATGAGCCTCATATATTCTTCCCAGTCCCCTACCATACTTGGTGAGATAACTGCTAGAGTGCCGTCAGGATAACGGAGGACGGCAGAGCCTTCGTCGATGTATCTGAGCATATCATCAGTGAGTGGGATATCATGCCATCCTAGGGGGACGCGTCGGGACACAATCCTGTTGACATTGGTCAACTCACCTCCAAGATGGAGGTCTAGGGCATTTCCGAGGAGCTCTCCTCTCCGGCTGATATCCCAGACTTCATCACCATATTTGAGCACGAGTTCTCCAGCCTCGTCAACAAAGCCCCAACCGCCACCCATCCCCAGATAACTCATGGCAGGCAGCTTGATTGCTAGGAGTGCTGCATTGGCGGCTGTCTTTCCCCAGTTGATGAGTCCTGTCGCAGTCTTTGTGATGATGCCCGTCTTTCCAAGAATATAGAGTTCAGGTATGAGGTTCAATGCAAGCTCGAAAGGAGTATCTGGTACGAGTTCTGTGATGAATTCCTGCGTGTTGATTATGAATTCTTCCTGTCGTGCGGACATCGAGTCGACAATCATCTTCTCCAGGATGGTCTCATCGAACACTCCTTCCTCGACAAGCGTGGTAAGCTCCTGCGGCACGACGTACTCGTTTCCATTCAGGATTATTTTTCCCTCTCCGACTCCAATGATGTCGTATTCATCTGAGGGATCATATTCCCGTGTCTCACTGAGTGATTGGAGCAGAATGGTCATCTCATCCTGGGGGACTCCGGCAAAGTCAAGGAGCTGCTTGTTGTATTCAAGGGCCTGTGAGTAGAAACCCTGCTCTGAGAATTCACTGGCAGCCTGTGCTTGGAGGAGCATATAGGCAGTTATTTGGTTCTCTGGAGTGGAGATATCATAGGGCTGACCATAGATGTAAACAACAGGATCTCCAGCTGTAATTGCTTCGCCGAACATCTCGACACTTAGCCGTAGCCGCATGCTTGGTATCTCAAGAGCGCTTTGGATAGAAGGGTCAGTTTCATATCTGGCTTTAATCTCGGAGAGGCTCATCCCTTCCTCTTGGAGTTGGTCGATTTCATTGAGTGCGTCAAGAGTATATTCCTGCTCCTGGAGCTGTTCATAGAGGCATTCAGTCGCGTCATCATGGCTCAGAATATTCCCGCAGCCGAAGAAAAGCCTTCTGACAGGTGCTTGGAAGATATTGTCAATAAGGCCTGCATGCTCGGGATTCTCTAGATATTCAAGAAGACCGTGCACTTCGTGTATCTGTTGCTCCATGAATACCTCTGACCTAAGGAACTCAAGCCGGTTGTGCACGAGCAGTTCCTGTCCCTCCCTGTTGTCACAGGAGCCGCAGCGGTCATCCAGAAGCGCGGTGTCTCTTGTGCACTGGCTGCACGCCTCAGTTATCTCCTGCCAGGCGCGCTCCTGGAACTTCACATTGAGATACATGTCGAAGATGCCGCTTCTATCGATGGCGCGCTGTTCGAGGGTCATGTCCCAGCCGTCGGAATAGTAAAGATTCTCCACAGCGATGTTCTCCCCAGTGTTTGGGTCATACCTGAAAGTGTCCTGATGGATGAGTGTGGTTGGTTCAACAAAGGAGGGGTCTTCTGAGTTCCAGTGGTCGTAGAGCGCATAATACTCCTCTGCTGAAATCTCTATAGAATGGCAACCATCTTCACTGGATAGGTCACATAACTCATAGGGCAGTTGGACAGTGAACGTGGTACCCCTGCTAAGGTGATGCTGCCTCATGTCATCTGAGAACAACATTCCACCTTCATAGAACTCATCGAGAAGCTTATCCATGAGCAGCCTGCCCTCTACTCCATCCCATTCAGTGTGTGTGCTGAATGTCCTGAAGGTGGTGACGACGACAGGTTCCATGCGATATGAACTCCCATAGACATGAATGCCATCATATCTGGAGCCGTCATATTCAGCGGTAAGTTCAAGAGTATTCCTTCCGTTCTGGATGGTTCCTAGCGTCCCCTCGGGTTCGTCCTCGCCGAGATAGGTGAATTCAAGGTCATTTAAAGGGGTATTATCATCCCCCATCTCGCCGAGGCTGTGGAAGTCAAATTGGATGTCTGAATCCTGGCCATCGACAAGGGGTCCGCCCCTGGCGAAGTTGGTGATAATCTCTCCGCGCGCAGAAGCTGCAGGAGTGGATTCTCCAAGGTGATTCAATTCCTCTGTCCAGAAAACAAAGCCATCGACTCCTCCGTTTTCGACCATAGTATGAAGCTGGTTGAGCGTGGTGTCAGGACAGTCGAGGCACATGATAGTCCTATCTGCCCCTTCAGAGGATCGTGCGCATTTGTCTTTATCATCGATGCACACCCAGCTTTCTTCAGTGGTGATGCGGATGGGGACAGTCTCATCGAGCCGCGCCCGGTGCACACCGCCTCCTGCGTCATAGATATCTACAGAGAACTTTCCTGTCCCGTAGAACTCATGGTCTTCCAGCGTGATATAAACACCGTCAAAAGTAATCTTGCCATCGTTAAAATCGACGCTGCCGCTGCCGTCGAGGAAATTGATAACGATGTTATTCCTGATGATGAGCTGATTATTCTCTGCTCTCATGTGCATGAAATCTCCTGAGACATCGATAGGGATGTCGTTCAGGATGAACCTGAAGCCATAGGTGATGTCCTCAGTTATTTCATTCTCCCACTGCAACAGCACAATGCCGTCGAGCTCTGTCAGCGAGCCAAGGATGACGTGCTGGCCGTTGTGGTCAAGAACGCCATTTTCTTGCATGGAGATGCTACCTTCAATATCTTCCCCGATGGTGAACTGGAAATCGTCCTTGAAGCCGAAGCGGAGGATGAGAGCATCATTCAGCCTCTGGCTGAGCGAGGGGCTGTCTGCGAAGAGGACAAGGTCGCTTATCTCGTGGATATGGTCTGCGAGGCGTTGCGGGTTGAGCTGGAGAAGTTGGCTCGTGCTAAAAAAGTCGATGAGGCAGCCGACTTTAGTGTCTGAGAGGGATGTGACACTCCCAGGAAAGGAACTCCAGTGCTGTCCGGCTTTTTCCCGTATCGAACACGTGTCTCCTGCGAGAGCCTTGTTCCAGTTCCAGGTGCATCTTCTTCTGCAATTATCTCCAGAGGCATAGTAGCTGAAGTCTTCGTACCATTCGCAGTTGTTGCTCGGCGGCGGGTCGCAGGGGTCGTCGGGCGGCACCTGACCCTCAATGAGTGTTGCGCTCATCACCGCGATGAGTAGAAGCAGCGCTCCAATCCAGATTGTTTTCTTGGCCATCATGGAGCCCTCCTCATCGCGAACAGCCAGGCGAATGTCGTGTATTCGTCCTTGACAGATTCAGCGTCTTCGATAGAATAGATATCGTGAGTCTCATTGAGGGGAACCACACTGATAGTGACGTCCTGGTTGAGGAAGAAAGTGTAGTCGTAGCCGCCGGGGTTCTCGACAATCTTATCTACACACTGCGCGGCAATCTCATGCACATGCCCATAGCGGATGTCAGAAACTGTATCGACAGTCTCGATGGTGAAGCTTTTGGTGCCGAGCTGGACGTGGAGAGTGGTTTCCAGAGTTACCACGAAGCGGTCCATCACTATGTCAACAGTGACCTCTGGGTCGTCCATCGCCACGACAAATCCCTCCTCAAGGAACGTGCCGAATGTAAGGCATTCCCCAAGGTTCTCTTCGATTGCCGCCTTGAGCTCTCTCTCGAGGTCATTTACCCCAGGGACGCGCTCTGCGCCTTCATCATAATAGTAAGGGATGTAGTAGTCTTTCTCCGCGAAAGTCTTAGCCGGCAGAGTGTGGTAGCCGCCCTGCCTTCCGAGGGCAAATGCCTGCTGTGTGGCTGTCTGCCGAAGGCATTCCTCAGCGAAGAATTTGATAGGTGCCACTTCAGAGGGCATTCCTGTCACTGCTGCTGAGCGTAGCCTGACCTTCATAATCTCGGAGCCCCAGAATACTGCAAGCCCTACAATGATAGTGATGACCAGCCCCACCAGGATGAATTCTGTTGCCTGCCCTGAGCGCCGCTTCTTATGCTTCTTACCTCTCTTAGCTGGGGCCATGGCTATGTGGTATCGATACACTAATATTAAGCTTTCTCCTCAGAGGTGCTTTGCAGCGTCGTTGAGATATTTGACAGCTTTTTTCTTATGGTCTGCGATGAGCCCGCTGAGCGCCCCCTTGTTAGCTGCCCTCTCGACCTGCTCCATGAGATTCGCTATGTTTGCCACAGAATTCTGTGCGTTTTGGAGATCCCGCTTGCCAGGGTGATTGTTCGGCAGCGACCCGATAATCTGGCGAAGCTTCCCCAGTATGTTCCTTAGGTTCCCCCGAGTTCCTGCATTGATGCCAAGCAGGTCTTTCTCCATCCCGATGACTTCTTTCTTTATGTTAGCATTTCTCCTTGAAAAGATTCCCATTGATGTTCACCTCATCTCTCTTGTCCATCCGTGTATTTCCCCCTTTATATTTTTTCCGAGCGCCAGATGGATTCTTCCGAATAAAACCCCAATACACGCTTAAATCTCTCTTTTCGCATCAACAACATGCGTATCTTGCAGTATGCCGTGGTGAGCGTACTCCTCCTGCTGGCATCCTGCTCTGGCTCTCATCTGCCTCCTGATGTTCGCTTCTGCCCCCGCGAGGACTGCGTTGCCCTTCTTGTCGACTCATTCGAGGTAGCGCAACGCAGTGTGGACTGCGCGTTCTATGATTTGTCGCATGAGAATATTACAGCGGAATTGCAGAACCTGGAAGCGCGAGGAATCGCAGTACGCCTCGTGCTTGACCGGAAAAACGAGATTGACGATGAGCCTCCCTACGATTACTCGCACATTGGGGTGTCGTCCGGGCTAATGCATCACAAATTCTGCGTGATTGACGGCAAGAGGGTTATCACTGGCAGCATGAACCCCACGTTCCGCGGTGCTCACGTGAACTCCAACAATCTCGTTCTTCTTTATTCCCCCTCCATCGCGAAACAATACAAACAGGAGTTCGAAGAGCTCTGGGACGGAGTATGGCCTGGGGACGCCCAACTAAAGGTGTGGTCAAGTGGGCGTAAGCGCTCCATAGATGTCTTCTTTTGCCCGGAGGACGACTGCAGAAGCGCGATAGTTCACGAGCTGAAGGAGGCAGAGGAGAGCATCCGTGTGATGGCGTTCTCGTTTACTGATAGTGCATTGGGGACCGAGTTGATACTTGCCCACCACCGCAACGTGTCTGTTGGGGTGCTGTTTGATGTGCGGCAGAACATGAAGTATTCCCAGCTGCCGAGGCTGGAGCTTCAGAATATAGGGACGCGGATGCTGTCTGGCAAGGGGTTCCTGCATCACAAGGTCTGGATTATCGATGGCGAGACTGTTATCACCGGCTCATTCAACCCCTCGTGGTCCGCAATAGCAAAAAATGAGGAGAACGTGGTTGTCGTGAGGGATGTAGCTCTTGCAGAGCGCTTCCTCCATGAATTCGCTCTGCTGTGGGAAGAGGCGAATCCAAAGCCTTAAAAACGCTATCCTTCTTCTTTTCTGCAATGATTCCGCAGGAGCAGATAGACAAGTTTCGAAAAATCCTCGATGAGAGCGGCAGGCCTCTGTTTCTCTTCGATGACGACCCTGATGGCATTTGCTCCTTTATCCAGCTATACAAGTACGCTGGAAAGGGCACTGGGGTAATCGTCAAGGCATCTCCGATTTTGCCTGAGATGTACATCCGGAAGGTCAAGGAGCATAGCCCTGACATTGTGGTTGTGCTGGACAAGCCTGACATCAGTCACGGCTTCCTCGACCACTGTAAGACCCCTATTGTGTGGCTTGACCACCACCCTCCCCCTGAGCACATCAGGCAGAGCATCCGCTATTTCAATCCCAGAGTGAAGGACCCGGAGGATGGCAGCCCGACTGCCTACTGGGCCTACAAGGTCGCGCAGCAGCACCCCTGGCTCGCGATGACTGGTATTGTAGGGGACTGGCAGCTCACCGACCTTGCTCCTGAATTCTCAAAGGAGCATCCTGACTTGCTTTCTCCTGACATCACGACACCGCAGGACGCGTTATACCAGTCTCCAATCGGCGAGTTCGCGCGGCTGATATCTTTTGTCGTGAAAGGCAGAGTCTCGGAGGCGATGAACTGCGTGAAGATTCTGACACGGCTGGAATCCCCGCATGAGGTGCTGGAGCAGACCACGCCCCGCGGGAGGTATCTCTACCGTAAATACGCCCGCATCAGGAAAGAGTACGATGATTTGCTTGAGGCAGGCGAGCAGAGCGTCACTGATGATAAGCTTCTTCTCTTTACCTATAGTGACAAGAGCACAAGCTTCACGTCCGAGCTCTCGAATGAGCTTATCTACAGGCATCCAGATAAGGTTGTTTTAATCTGCCGCTCACGAGGTGGGGAGATGAAGTGCTCTATGCGCACGACAACCCACGACCTCAACGCCATAGTTCATAGATGCCTCAATGGGCTTGAAGGCTACGGCGGAGGCCATGAGCACGCTGTCGGTGTATGCGTCAAGATTCCCGACTGGAACACCTTCCTCGACAGGCTCAGGGACGCCATCAAGTAATTCTTAGACTTCCCACAGCGGAGCAACCCTTGCATCCTCTTCCAGGGCAGACTCAGCGCTCTCCTCTTCTATATCAACCAGGATCTGCTCGGTGAGGCGCACATCTCCGCGGCTGAACACGTCCACTCCCGGAGCGCCTGCCTTACATAGTGCCCTGATGAGCTGTCGATTGAATGCGATGCAGACTGCTTCTATGTTTGCTGAATTGATGTGCATTTCTTTCACCTCCTCGGGTATTTTTATTTCCTTGATGTTTTTGTTGATGAACTCTATTGTCTTTGCGCTCTTCAGTGGCATGATGCCCGGAATAACCGGTAGTGTGATGCCGTTTTCACGGAGCCACGCCACATACTTTTGGTATTCCTCAACTGAAAAGACTGGCTGGCTTATCAGGTACGTTGCCCCTGCCTCGGCCTTCGCTTTGATTGACCTGAGCTCCTGCTCTTTTGGAGCATGGGGATTGCACGCAGCCCCAACCGACAGCTCATGATTCAGCTCCCTTATGTGTTGTATCATCTCAGAGGAGTACCTGTATGAGCCTTCCTCATGCTCGTAGTCATCTCCGCGAACGACGAAGAGGCTCCTGATATCGGAGGCGTGACATTCCCTCAGGAGCCTCTTGACGTTCCTTGGGGTGTAGAGTCGCAGCGTGAGGTGCGGGACTACCTGAAAAGCTGAGTATTCCTTGAGCAGCTGCACTGTTTCGAGAGTCGAATGCGAGTATTGCCCACTCGTGCTTTCCGTGACTGTGACGATGTCGGCATATGGCCTCAGGTAGAAGGCCTTGTCGATGATGCTCCACCGCTTCTTCTCCGGATTTTTGTGCTGCAATGGGTGAAGTTCTATCATCACCACGAACTTTTCCTTTATGAGTTGGTCGATTTTCATACCTATATTTGGATTTTTACATTTAATAATATTTTTTGAGAAAATTATTCTTAAAAGAATTAACTACTTTCAGTGAGTTTTACTTTTACATCAGACAATAAAGTAAAAAAGAAAAATTATAGGCTCCTAAGGAACCAAGAGATTGTCTTCAAGGGAAGTGGAATCGCGGTCGTTAGGATGGCGCCACTTGCCCTCGCAGGCATCTGTGATGACAATCCACTCTTCCTCGCCGATAAGGCCTTCCATGGTGTCCTTGTCCTCGGTGAGCGCGAGATACATTGCCTCTGTGGTGAGTTCGTACTGGGTCTCGATGGTGTCCTGGAGCCCTGGAAGCTCATCGATGCTGAGCATGCATTCTCGCCTGCCCTTGAGGTCCCATATAGCAGCATGCACTGTGTCTATCCCAAGGTCGTTGATGGCGTCGTTGTCCTTGAGCCACATCGTGTGGAATCCCCTGCGCAGGGATATCTTTGCCAGCGGAGACACGAGCGCATTGTCGTAGGTTATCATGTCAGCCCACTTGAAGTAAGGACTGTATCTGACGTTCGGTCCGTAATCAGACCTGAGATTCTCGACAAGATACGCAGCGCGCTCTTCATGCGGAGGAACCGTTGTTGTTGATTGGACATCGCTACCTGCAAGCGCGTATCCAACTCCCGCGGTAGCCGCGAGTACCATCACTCCCTTCAAAATTTGTTTGCCTGTCTTCATTGAAATCACTCCCCTTACAGGTAGATTTACCATTCACTATATAATTCTAATCATCCCTGGACAGCATGCTCGACTCAAGCAGAAAGGTGCTTGTATCATTGGTTTCGGCGTTGCCAAAGCTCGACCAGAGCGAATCGTGCGAGAAATCGTGTTCTAAGCCTGGGAATGGGCGCTCAGGTAGCATGGGATTTTACTCCCACGCCTCTCTTCTTTACTTTGATAGTCCCCATGCGTACCTGACGCATCCCCACACATATAAATCTTACTGTCTTGTGTATAGAAATACCTATACTGATTCACAAACCATACAAAAATCTGTTCACTCTGGCGACACAAAAATAAGCTGCTGCCCCCGGTCCCCATCAGGATAGATGTTGTTCTCTAGTGTGTCCCAGCTCAGCACAAGATACTTTCCCCGCTCAGAAATTGAGCCGGCAGTGGAGTCCTGCACAATCACTGCTTTCTCCTCAGAGTCTATGCCTACTATGAGCAGGTAATGCCCAATCCGCTTGGCACAGTTATCAAGGCAGTACTTCTCCATCCCATAGGAGTCAGAATACGTGTTCATGATGATGAGGTGCCCCTTGGACACATGCTCTTTAAGCTCAGACCAGGGCATGTCCTCGGTCACGCCACCATATACTCCACGGTTGAATGCGCTAAGCATCATCCCTCCCAATGGGGTGCCATAAGGGGTGGTGTCCACTTCCTTGTAGAGCCTGCTCACATCCACCCATTGATAGCCTAAGGTCTCGAGCGCCATTTTCAACGTGACAACACCGCACCCATTCAGCATGACCTTGTTCTCGAAGTAGCTCTGTGAATAGAATGGCACGTCCCAGATGATAGCATTCTCGGGTGCAGGGCCTGAGACACATATCCCCCTCCTGTCCAAGGCTGTGACAGCGGATGATGCTAAGAGTTCCTCCAGATTGGCTGCTTCCAGGAATCCCCTTGAATCCCCGCAATAGGTCAATTCCCCTGTGTAGCGTTCAAGGGTGTTCTCCCGTTCCTCCATCCTCGTAAGAGTCTCCTCTTCAGGAATAAGCACAAAGAGGTTGTTGGCTGTCCATGTAAACTGCTCTTCCAGCGCCTCCCAGGAGATGAGCATATTCTTTCCTTTTTTAAAATTCTCAGTGTCCCACGGAAAGGTTGTATAAGGGTCATGCATCACTACACCCTCCTCATACGTGCCGATAATCACCATATAATGCCCTGATGTACGGCAGTTCTCACCGCAGAAGCGCTCATCCTGATATGGCGCCTTTGTTCCAAGAGGCTTGGAATGGATGATGATGGGGTAGCCGTTGTCAATGCGCTTTTCGATATCCTCTCTTGATATCTTAGTGCGCCACTCTCCCAACATGTTCCTGCTGAGCAGCGCCCAGGCAATCCTTGAGGGCTCAGTCCCACTGTAACCGGTCCATAACTCTTCCCATAGTGAATCGATATCCTGCTCTCTAAGGTCCATGTATTCGAGTACCATCTTCACTGCTGTGGGGCCGCAGCCAGAGGCGCACACTCCCTTCTTAGAATCTGGGAAATCACACTGATTGTAGTATGGAACATCAAGAATCCTTGCACCAGCAGGAGCAGGTCCCTGGAGGCAGCGAAGCCTTTCATAAGGGGAATGCGCCGCTCTTGCGACGGCGAACTCCTCAGGGTATAATTCTTCATAAACTGTGAGATTCTCCCCGCAGTACATCACATCAGGAGGGGGTGTGGTGTTCATATGATCAGGGCTATCAGAATCAAGAATCTCCTTCAATTCCTCTGGAATGAGTTCAGCATTAATTGAGCCATCTGTGCCAGGGGTGTCCCCTATTATTGGAATTGTGGGCCCTCCAGCACCTGGAATGTCTCCCATCCTGAGAATAAGTATCTCTTCTTCCTCTTCAAGAACCTCAACACCGACAGCCTGCTCTTCCAGGGGGGCGTTATGCACTAGCGGGGGCAGCGCCCTGTTTGAAGAGCTCAGCAACAGCGAGCCAGCCAGCACTGCAGCTCCAGCTATCACTCTCTTTAGTTTCATATAATTTAAAATTCCCCTCAGATTTATAAGTGTTACTATCTTGAAGTAAGTAATCCATTACCAAGGAACAGCCCTGGGTCAATCCACTTGTACTCGCCTTCATCACTATAATCATTCCAGGGGCTGTAGAACGGATTATCTATGGAGACAGAAATGTGCAGGTGGTAGGCGTCCCGAGGGTAGCAGAAGCCAGTATTGCCCATCGTTCCAATAACTTCTCCTGCCTTGATTTCATCGCCGAATTCAACCCGCGCCTCATCTAAATGGGAATACATTGAGTAGATTGGGACACCCTCAATATCTCCATGATACAGCGCAACAGTTAATCCGTATCCCGTGGTTGCTGTCTCTGCCTGAGCGCATTTGAGGCAGCCAAGGCCGACGACAGTACCACTCTCCATTGCATAGATATCTTCACCGAGCCTGCCGAACCAGTCAGTGCCTGTGTGAAAGGTTCCTGCCTGCCACCATACCCGCTCTCCAAAGCCCTTGCCGAGCTGCTCGGGCCAGCCGGTGGGAAAATAGTCAAAGTACGCCCCGTCAGGGGTCTCGACAACCTCGTCAGGATGGCTTCCATCGGGCACGACAACAGTCATGAGATTCCATCTCGCGTACAGCTTGTCTTCCAGGGTGTCGCGCGAGACCACTAGGTACTCGCCATTCTCGTGGAATTCCTCATTCATGCTGGTGAAGGGGTCATGGATAATCAGCTCATCATCACTCATCCCTACAATAAGGGCGTGATGCCCTCCTTTCGGGCAGCGGCTTCCACAATACCTTTCGTTCTCGTAGGCAGGAGTAGTATCCCTATCGGACGCGATGTGGAAGAGTATAGTATCCCCCCTTTCGATATGTTTCTGTAGTGCTTCCCATTTAAGATTGATATACTGTCCGCCGAAGACCCCCTCATCACTGAGCACTCGCTCGATACTCTCGTCAGTGGTCCCTGATATGGAACCTGTCCACAGCAAATCCCAAAGACTGTAGATGTCCTGCTCATTTTTTCCAGCGAACTCTAGCGCCATCTTCACTGCAGCCGGGCCGCAGCCAGAAGCACAGGGAACATAAAGGCCTTCGATTCCTCCTTTAGTGTTTTGGAATTCACATTGATTATAATGTGGCACATTATTGATGATTGCTCCTGGTGGTGCTGGTGCCTCAACGCACAGCTCTCCTTCCTCAATAAGCTCTTCAGCGATTTCAGGATAATAGTTTTCAAGCAGGTCGAGATTATCCCTGCAGTAGTGCACGTCTGTCGTGAAGGGAATCTCTTCCACTTCCTCGCCAGTGAAGGCCTCCATGTATGTGGTGAGGGTATTGATTATCTCCTGTGATTGCCTCTGGATTTGTGCAGTGTCCCCCCTGAGAAACATAATCCCAGAAAGGCTTATCGCCGCAGCAGCCTTTACCCAACTCCCCATCAAAACTATTAATCCCGATGTGGGTTATTTTAATCTTTCTAATCTTTAGTAGAGAAGGGATTCTCAATAACAAGGAGACGATTCCAGGTGTGGTCCTGGAGCACAAGGTTATCGAGCGAGTCGAACTGCGCCACAGCTGCCTGGGCAAAGGGCAAAGGGACAGTATAGCTGGGTTCCTGGTCTTCCAAGGGATTAAGATAGAGCAGGACACGTTGGTACTGCTTGCTGCCATATCCGTCGAATGTCATGACCATCCGGTTCAGGGAATCGAACGCGACCCAGGTGGGATTGCACGGCATCCAATCCGTACAGCTCCGCGTCTCGAAATTTCGCTTTGCGAACACGCGATTAGCTTCAGGTAGGGGGAATAGATTGTCTGGGTCAGGCACAAGCTTGTCTGCATCAAATTCGAGGACGCGCCGATTGCCTCCCAGCTCAAAGGAGCCATCTATGATGTAGAGGTTTCCGTAGTTGTCGAACGTTGTAAATCTGGGACTACATAATCCGTAGGCACTGGGGTTTTCCATTCCTTCGCCCGCGTTGCAGGTAGCCCAATCCCGCTCTTCACCAGCATGCCCACTTTGCCCAATCACCATGTTTACGACAGGGTGTTCTCCCAATGGGTCGGACACGCGAAGCACTCGGCTGCGCGGCCAGTCCACCACATAGAGGGCGTCGTTATCAGCGTCATATGCTACTCCTCCAAGCTCAAACTGGACTGGCTCATCACTATCAGCCCAGAAAAAGCTTTCCTTGCTCTCAAGGACTGCTACTGGCTCATCCTCATCTCCAGTATGACCGCTTCCTGTGAATGGTGTCTGGAAGACGTGGATTGTATGGTTGTCAGCAATCCATATGCGCCCCTCGTCGTCCAGTGTCTGCGCACCCAGGACGTGCAAGCCGTTGTAGCCCCAGCTCTCGAAGTCGACCTGGCCAATCACCCTGTCAGCATGTGCGCCCGGTTCCTTCTCGAGATAATCATCCCATACAAGCAGGCGGTACCTTTCGCTTGCGATGAGCTGGCCTTCTGAGGTGGATAAGCCGTGGGTGTTGTAGAGTGTCAGTCCCGAGACCTGGTTCCAGCCCTTATAGAGCAGCACACCATCAGATTTGAGTTCACTGTCCTCCATGAGCAGCTCCTCGAGAGGGAATCTCACCACATAGCTTGTCTGCCAGTCCTCAGGGATGTAGAGGTTACCTTCGCTGTCAAAGGATATCTCGCCATTTGGGAAGCCGAAAGCATCCTCCCCTTCCGGGAAGGAGAATTCTGTGCGTCCATTACTGTAGTGCGGTATTTCATCCTGAGGGCCAATAATCTTCACAATACCCTCGCTGTCGAGGAGAACAACCCTGCTGTTGTGCACATCCGCTACCCATACCTCTCCCTGTCCTGTGGCGTCAAGTGCCATCCCGCGAGGGAAGTACAATCCTGAGTTAGGATGATCCTTGCTTCCCACGCCTAGTTCATAGCTCGCTGACATGCCAGTCTCAAACGGCGCTTCGAAGACAAGTACTCTTGCCCTCCCTGGTAACTCTCCCTCAAGTACATAGAGCGCGCCTGTCTCAGGATGGATGCGCACTGCATTGGGCTTGCACAGCGCGTCCATAGGTAAGTTAAAAGCAAAATGAACATGTTCAATGTCATCCCATTGGGACTTATCTACATTCTTTTCCACCCATTCTCGTTCCATTTGTGCAGCAGTCTGACAATCGCCATTTTTGCTTCCAAAATAATCTTGGCCAAGGACGAGGTCAGCGTGTTTCTCTCCTGCTGGAAAGCGCAGCACACGGTTGTTGCCTGTGTCAGCAACCCAGAGGTTGCCTTCGCTGTCCACTTCCACGCCTGCTGTGAAGACCTGCGCTCTGGAATTGCTGAATTCATGGGGCCATTCAGTGCAGAGGGTGTAGTCAGAGGGACGAATATGACCTTGGTTACATGCCCGTTCAGTGAAATTATCTTGTCCCCACACATCGTCAGCGATGGTATCTGTCTCGAAAGGGTCAATGTACTTGAGCACGCGGTTGTTGGCGAGGTCAACGAGATAGAGGTTGCCTTCATTGTCTGTCGCCATCTGGGTTGACCTTCCGCTCTCCAGAGTCGAGATGGTGTTTGGGTAGGGCTGGAAGCAGAGAGTCTCCGCGTCTGGATCAGCATATGTTGTATTGTCTCTGTTGCATGTGCCGCTATCATATGCGCTCGGCTGGCCGATGACAATGTCAGCTTCCCTGTCAGGAGACATCTCAATCCCCTCAAAGCCGAGGATGCGATTGTTTCCAGAATCGACCACATAGATTCGGTTCGGCTCTGTCGAGGTGTCGATATGCACACCGCCAACGTGGAATGTCCTGTTTGGCACAATCCGGTTAATCATAGTCTCATTAAGATTGGGTTGGGCAAAATAATTCGAGATGCACCACTTAATGGGTGAAAGATCCTCTTTGAGCGGCACAAGCTCAACGCAGTACTCTCCATCCTTTTCGGTGAGAAAGCTCGGAGGCTGGAATGGTGTGGGTGTAGCTGCGGGTGTGGGGCTTGGTAGAGGTGTCTCAGTTGCTTCTTCCATTACGTCTTCAAGTTCCATCTCCAGCGCTGACTGTTCACTGGGTTGAGCTTCAGGAGCGCATCCGTACAGAGCGCCTGCTGCGAGAACTATGAGTGAGGCAAGCCCTGCTCTTTTCATGAAAGACGGGGTTCTGGCTGATTTTATAAGTGTTACAGAAAGTTATTGGAAGGAAATTTCAGCTACGATTGCGCTGCTGTGTGTAGAACGTTTCAATCAGTTCAAGAGTAGAAATATCATTGATACCCTTATCCTGCCTAAGGCGAATAATGCGTGGGAATCTCAGCGCGTATCCGCTCGAATAGTTCGGCGACTTCTGGATTTCCTCATAATGGACCTCAACGACGATTTTCGGCTTCACGTCAACGACCTTGCCGCTGTCCTCCATATGTGGAGTGAGCAGCTCAGTCATCTCCTCGAATGAAAGGCCTTCCTCTCGTTTTTCCTTCAGTCCAGTACCTACCTTACCTATTTCAAGCAATTTTCCGTCAGGGCCCCTGCACGCGAGGGTGAATGAGGTGAGCCATCCCGCTCTTTTTCCTTCTCCTCGCTCTGCCTTGACAATGGCCAGGTCGAGGCCTTCCATCACTTCCTTGTATTTGACCATGTGCCCTACACGGGCGCCGGGCTTGTACTCTGCATCCAGCCTCTTGAACATGATGCCTTCATGGCCAGCCTGCATCGCTTCCTTGAAGAAGTCAGCGAAGCGCTCTTCAGAATCGCCTACTATCTGCGGCGTGAGCCTGAGATATGTCCCTTTCATAGGCACAATCCTTTCAATGAGCTTCCTCCTCGCCTCAAAGGGCTCTTTCAGCACAGTCTTTCCATCAAGAAGCAGCACGTCGAACACATTCAGCTGGACTGGAAATTCCTTTGACATCTCCTCGATGCCGTACTTCCTGCGTATCCGCTGTGACACGCCCTGGAACGCGAGATACTTTTTTGTCTTTGGGTCAAATCCGACTGCCTCACAGTCGAGCATCACACTCTCAGCCCTAATCTTTTCGTTTACCACCTCGACAATCTCTGGAAATTGGATCGTGACTTCCTCGAGCCCGCGGGTGAAAATCCTCACAGAATCGCCGTCCTTGTGCACCTGCATCCTGAATCCGTCAAGCTTGTATTCGGCAGCAGCAGGAGAGCCGACTCGCTTTAATGCTTTAGCAATAGAATCCTCTTTGATAGCGAGCATCACCTTCACTGGAATGCCCACTTCAAGTGTCATCTCGAGCAGCCCTGCGATTCTCTTCACCTTCGCATCCTTTGCCACCTTGCCGAAATCGTTTGTCACGTCATATGCGTGCTGTACGACCTCAATCAGGGCGTTGTACAGCTCTCGTGCTTCTGTGTCATTTTCAGCGACGACAAGCACATTGTCCTCAAGCTCTTTCTCTCCTTTCAGTGCGGTTAGGAGCTCTCCTCCTGAGATTATAGTGTGGTTGTTTTTCTGTGCGAACTGCTCCGCAGCCTTGACAATATCGGGAAATTTCTTCGGGAGCTTCTCCCCGCAGGAGATGCACTTAGACATCGCCGGCATGAGGCTTCCACAACCACAGGGGATAAGAATGCCCATGACCTTTGGAAGGAATGCCCAGGCAATGGCGTCACGCAGAGTCCCCTCGCCAACACCGAGGCGCAACTGCTCTAAAGCAGTACGCGTGATGTATTTCGCTTCTGAGGCGGATGCTGAGGTGAGAAGTGCGGTGATAATCGAAATCTTGTCATCGACGCTGCCCTTTCCTTCAAGTTCTGCGAGCTGCTGCATGTCTGTGAACACTCGCTGGACAGTGAGCTCTTCAGCACTGCCCCCTCCCCATGCGCTTAAATCAGTCTTTGTCTCATTACTGCTGAATTCCTCAGCGACCTTTCCTAGATCGCCAGTCTTGCCCCAGCCCTTCTCAATCGCTGCCATACTTGATTGAGTTGCCTTTGCCATCGCTTTCATCACAATCTTTTCTGCGACGCCAACCTTGCGCTCGTCCCATGGCGGGAACACGCGGCCCTGCAGCAATAATACAAGCTGCTTGAGGTTCTGCTCCTCTGCCCACACGAGAAATTTGGCGATGTGCCAGGTCATCTCAAGTCGTTTTGACGTCCCTTCCAGCACATCATACAGCGCTGCCAATTCAGAATATTTCATCAAGCAGGAGGCATCCCCTTCCGTATAAAATAGTTTTGGTCGTCTGAAACCGCAAACCTTTAAATGACGTGTGCTATCTCTCTGGTCGAGGGAGGCACATGTATAAATTTGATGTTGTAGGCATAGGAAATCCACTTCTTGACAGAATCGCTGATGTGAATGAGGAGAGCATATCTTCTCTTGGGCTGGCCAAGGGAACGATGCGCCTTTTGGAGGACAAGGACGCGAGGCATCTCGCTGCCTGGCTCGCCTCGAATAAGCTCAATGTGGATGTCTTTCCTGGAGGCTCATGCTGTAACAGTATGGTCGGGGTCGCCTCACTCGGCGGCACGGCAGCGTTTATCGGTGCAATCGGCGAGGACGACAATGGCCACGTCTTCGAGCGGGAGCTGAAAGAGAAAGGAGTCGAGCCAATCCTTGTCCGCTATCCAGGGCTTACCGGCTCATGCCATGTGCTCGTCACTCCCGATGCAGAAAGGACCATGAACACCCACCTCGGGGCAAGCTGCAACCTCAGTGAAAATGATATTTCGCCCAACATGCTGCTCCGCGGAAGGTATCTTCATCTTGAGGGCTATCTGTGGGATACCAAGAGCCAGAGGCAGGCGGCAATCCATGCGATGCAGCTCTGCTCGATGAATCGCATTCCCGTTTCTCTCGATGTTGCTGACCCGTTTGTCGTGGAGCGCTACGGTGACTCATTCCGCGAGCTCCTTCCAATGGTGGACATCATCTTCGCCAATGAAAGGGAAGCTGAGCTTTTCACAGGCAAATCCCCAAAAGAAGCAATCAAAGAGCTGGGCGAGCAATGCGCGTTCGCAGCAGTCAAGCTCGGCTCAAAGGGTTCACTCATAGCCTATAAAGGGAACATATCCAAGATTCCTTCGCACAAGGTGAAAGCTGTCGACACAACTGGAGCAGGTGACATGTACGCCGGAGCAGCGCTCTTTGGGCTATCTCAAGGATATGAGCCGCAGGACATAGGAAGGCTTGCGTCATACTGCTCAGCGATGGTGGTGTCACAATCAGGGGCACAGCTTACCTCAGGACTCGACCCAAGAAAGATTATCACTCTTTGAGATACTTCGCAATATCCTTATCTACACGCTTTCCATAGGAATTAAGATAGTCATCCACATGGTCAGCATATCTCTGTAAGTACACAGGGGTCTGCGGCAGCGTGACAATCTCAATGTCGGGAGCGATATCAGGTAACATCTCATGCACATTATGCAGATAACCCATGATGAGCAGCCCGGTCTCTCCTTCCTCCAGTGACTCGTTGATTCTCTCTGCAGCGTACTCGTCCCGCGTGTCAATCATCTTCATGAACTCCCGTTTGGCTCTTAGAGCAGGCAATATCGCCCTTACGATGTCACCGAGACCCCTGACATTCTGCCCTATCTGCTCCCATGACTTGACCAGGTCCCGGGCTTCCTGTGCCATTTTTGGGTCCTCGGTCTGCTCGAACACTGCTCCATGCTCTTCCAGTTCAAGGATGAGGTTCATCGTAGTGCTGCCGTTCTCGAGGAGATAGTCAATACTCAGTCCGCCCATAGTGGAACCATCATAGCTGTCCCAGTACACACGGTCGATTTCCTCGTGCTGTAATCCCTTGACATAAGAGCTCATGAGATAGTCTGTGAGAATTGAATCATGTTTCCTCCAACGAAGAGTGGAAAGGTCAGGTGCTTCTCCTTCCCTGAATATCTCTGAGGTATGGTGCCAGACAGGCAGTACTATGACTTTTCGCATGCTGCAGGGGGTCAGAATATGGTTATTAAGGCTATTCCACAAGAAGATGAATGCCTGTTTCAATCCTTGAAGGCGTGCTCAATCTCTCGCTGGACATCCTTGAATGCCTTATGCAGTGACTTCTCCAGATGCCAATCATGGGCGCTCGATGAGCGGATTGTCTTGGTTGGAGCGTGGACATGCACGTGCACTGAGAACTTTTTCGCCTTTGGCGCATCCTGCCCAGGGGCATGGGCCTTATGGGTTTTCACATGCACCACGAGCTTGGTTATGTTCTTCAAAGCCCGCTGTATCTTGGGATAATGGTGTGAAGCAATCTTCTCGGCGATGCGCTGCTCCTCTGCATTGAGATTGTTAAGGCCGTCGAACTGGATGTTTTCCATAGGCACGAACACAGCACAGAAATTTAAATAGTTTTGCTAATCTATCCCGACCACTCGTCGCACAGCCTGTAGCATTCAGCCTTGATAGGCTCATCTGCTATGTTCTCACATAGGCTGGAATCATCTGTGACAATGGCATAGCATACTTGCTTTAGCGCATCTTCTGTTATCTTGTCGCACAGGCTTATATCGTCAGACTTCACTCCGGCGTCGAGGTAGCACTTGTCCCCTGAAACGTGTCCATATTTGCACACAAGCTGCTGTCGCCGCCCTCGCTATCCCGCGCAACCCCTAAGTAGCACTTATCCCTTTCAGCCTTGTCAGCTATCCCTTCACACTCGTCAACAGGCTCAGCTTGAGGAGATTCGCCTGGGGCTGTTTCCCCTGGTGGCGGTCCTCCACTCTCCAGCCTGTGCGTTTGTAATATGCAGCCGTTGAGCAACATTCCAATTATCAGCATCCCAATCAATATTTTCGTTTTCATCTGAATTCCTTCTATGGCCCGTCACTATTTGGCACATAGCCCTTCCACCGAGATGTCATCGAGATATATTCCTAAGTCATATACCCCCATGCGTGCACGTCCATCTAGGAGGGGATTATCAGTGTCGGTGTAATCTATTTCTAGATTACCATTAACATAAACCCTAATGTTGTTTCCTTTTACCTCTATTTGTATGTCATTAAACTGGTTTGAATCCAAATCGATCTTAATACCCTCCAGTGTGATGCCTTCATCTATATCTTTCCACAAAGTTAGGGCACTCTTAGAAATCGTGACGCCGTAGCCATAGGCGCCGTCTCCATGCCCTGCCCTTACATACACATTTGATGTTCCTTGTTCAAGTTTAATTTTTAATTTGAGAGTGTAGTCTGTCCATTGATGATTACCAAAGTCGGCGCTGGCGCGGTCAACACCCTCAGCCATAGTTAACACACCGTCTACAATAATCCATCTTGGATCCAGCCAGCTAGGGGTTCCCTCCTCAAAATCCTCGAAGAAACAGTACTTCACGTATTCGCACTCTTGGCTATCGTAGTCAAAGCTGTCTGCAGTCATCTTGTTGCTGTCATCGCAGTCAGGGCAGTCTGCTTCGCAGTTATTACGTGTTTCTACTCCTTCATCACATAATCCGTTGCCGCAGCAGGGGATGATGGCCTTATTCACACATTCCTGTGTGTGGCGGTCGTATGAGTCCCTGGTGCAATCGTTATTGTCATCGCAGTTAGGGCAGTCCCGCGTGCAGCTTTCATAATCCTCGCTCAGCTCACATACACCGTTCCCGCAGCAGGCCACACCGGGAATTGCCCCATTCACGCATTCCTGCGTATGATAATCAAATGAGTCAGTGGTACATTCGTTGTTATCGTCGCAGTTTGGGCAGTCCACTGAACAGCCCTCGTAGGATTCGCTCTGGTCACATCTCTCGTTGCCGCAGCACTCCGCTATCGGAGAATACGTGCAGGCGTTTTCCTTGCACTTGGCATTGAAGCATGTCTTTGACATGCAGTCCTCGGCAACCTTGCATTCCTTCTCAGCGCAGCCGCTAAGGAATAATCCTAATACCATAATGACAGTGAAACAGATTAGCAGTCTCTTTTTCATTCATCTCACCTCGAGAAGGCTTAATTGCCTGCACGTATAACTTTGTTCACACTTCCTTATGTAGTTTTCGTTTTAAGCGCTGGCTGATGTGAACGTCTCCCTTAGTGAGTTCTTTCAGCAGAAAGCTTTAATAAATAGGGATTCTATGTGATATGTGATGAGCGCCGGCTCCAAGCCGTCTAAAGGGGGCACTATAAATCGCCAGGTTCTAGATGGAGTGCTGCAGGCAGAAGACAAGGCTAGAGAGATTATCCTGAAAGCAGAGAAGGAAACAGAAAATATCCTCAAGAAAGCCAAAGCCGAAACCCGCACACTGGAAACGGAATCTGAAAAGCACCTGAGGAAATTGCGCAAGTCCACCATGGATGAGAAGCGCAAGCAGTTGCAAAAAAAGGGCGAGACTATTTTCGAGAAGGCTTCCCGTGAGACCGCTGCACTAGAAAAGACAGTGTCTTCGAGAAGGAAGAAGGCTATTGCACTGGTGATGGATATGCTTGAGAAGCAGATTCAGAAGGGTGGCGTCCAATGATGCGGCCAGAATCCATGTCAAAGGTGCTCATTGCCGCACCACTGAGCCAGATGCCCACTGTTGTCGATATGCTCTATGAACTCAAGCTTCTCCACGTCGCCCAGCATGTAAAATCCTCATCAGTTGATATTGCGAGCCCGCTACCCTGGCACGAGAGCGTCTCAAAGTACCTGATTCATCTCAGCACAGTCCTTTCGAGGATAGACCAGGGCTCCATTACTGAGTCCAAGCCAGCGGACTTCACACTCGATGCACTCAGTGGGAAGCTGGATACCATTCTGCCTGAGATTAACAGCACTTATAAGAAGAAGGATTATTGCCGGAGGGTTCAGAATACGTTGTCTACTGGAAGGCATCTGCATGTCGCAGAGAACATCCCGCTCGATTACAAACCCGGAAAGAGCTACCATGGGCGTGCATGTTTTGCCGGGTTTATCCGCATTAGCGTTCTCGACACGCTGAATGAGCGCTTTAAGGACATAGAGGCATTCACAGCAGATGTAGACGGCCATCATGCCATCCTTGTATATGGAAAAGACGAGGATCAGGAAGGTCTGAGAAAGGCACTCGACGAGGTTGATTTTATCCCTTTTGATAATCTTACACTGAAAAACGCCCTTCCTGCGCTCAGGGGAAAGCTTCTCAATAAGCCTGCGGACAAGCCTGCGATTGAAACCAGTGTGAGCCAGGATCTTAAGACTGCTGAGGCATCCCTCAAGGAGTTATTCAGTAAGCACGGCACTTTCCTCACGCAGGCGCACTGCTGGCTTGGAATGGAAGGAAGGAAAGCAGAACTCCCCTTGAAATTTGGCACTACTGAGAAGGCATTTTTTATCCAGGGTTGGGTTCCGACAGAAGATGAGCAAACCCTCATCAAGGGGCTTGAGAAGGCAACAGATAATTCAATTCATATAGAGGCTAAACGCGTCACTCCCCGTGAGGCTGCTCCAGTCAAGCAGAACATTCCCAAGCTCTTTCGCCCCTTCAAGCATTTCTTGGATATGTTTGCCTCTCCACTGTATGGTGAGGTTGACCCCACGATGCTTATCGCACTCACCTTCCCACTTTTTTTCGGATTCATGCTTGGCGACATTGGCTATGGTCTTGTTGTGCTTGCTGTCGCGATTCTTGCGTACAAGGCGACAAAAGGGAAACCCATTGTGGGTGTGCTTCCCCCAGTGGCGCTTGGATACGCCGCGCTCTGTACCATTTTCTTTGGAGCCGTCTTCGCTGAGTTCTTCGGTGCTGAGATTGGACTCTACTCTCCTCTTTTTGCGAGAGTGCACCTAAGCTTCATTGGAACAGGAGCAGAGCATTCCCTCCTGCATATCGCAGATGGTAAGAACATCCTCATTGGTGGTGTGAATGCAGACGCGCTCCTTGCGATATCCATTTTCATAGGGTTTATCCATCTCACTCTTGGATTCCTGACAGGATTCTCAAATGTATGGAGAATGCACGGTTTCAAGCACGCAATCATGAAAAAGTTTGGCTGGCTCCTTATCATGCCAGGCATGCTTCTGCTTGTCCTGGAGATGGGTCTGCTCTCAGGGGGTTACGGGACCTTCGCGGCCGGCCTCCTGCCGTCGAGTACAATTGTGTGGATACTATCTATCGCGGGCCTGGCACTCGTCCTCAAGGGCGATGGTATGATTGGCCTCATTGAGCTGCCGACGCTCCTGAGCAATATATTATCCTATGCGAGGCTCATGGCAGTCGGCCTCGCTTCGGTGCTGCTCGCGATTGTCGCGAACCAGCTCGCATCACAGTCATTTTCAGGAGGGAACATACTGGGCTGGATTGGTGGCATCATCATCTTGGTGCTTTTCCACGTTATCAACGTCCTGCTAGGTATTCTCAGCCCGTTCCTGCATTCCCTGAGGCTTCATTATGTCGAATACTTCACCAAATTCTATCAGGGTGGAGGCAAAGAATACAGTCCGTTCGGAGTAGAAATGTAGGAGGTGAAACAATATGGCTATTGATATTGGCACGGGGCTTATCGCAGTCGGCGCGGGGCTTGCAGTTGGATTGAGCGCTATTGGCTCAGGCATCGGTGAGCAGCAGATTGGCGCCGCTGCAGTTGGAGCGATTGCCGAGAATGAGGAGATGTTTGGTAAGGGACTTATCTTCACAGTCATCCCAGAAACTCTTGTCATCTTTGGCATGGTCATATCCATCCTGATTATTCAGATGGCAGCCGGTTAGACTCAATAACGAAACCAACAAGAAAGAACCATGGGACTCGAAGAAGTCAAGCGCACAATAGAGCTAGAGGCTAAGCAGGAGGCTAAGTGTATCCTCGCTGAAGCCCGGAAAGAGGCATCTAAGATAGTGGCAGCTGCGAAACAGCAGGTGCAGGCCGAGGAAGAGCAGTTCAAGAAAGAACTTGACTCAAACCTTCACTCTCTTGAAAACCGAGAGATTGCCTCAGCAGAATTCACTGCCCGGAAAATGCTCCTGGTTCGCAAAAGAGAGCTTCTGGATTCTTTCTTTGAGGCCTGTATGGAGGCTGCCTCATCTCTTCCTGTGAAAACGCGCAGGGAGCATGTCGCCCATCTTATTGACCATATGGTAAAGGGATTTCCCATATCCGTTGTATATGCCCGCAAGGGAGATGCCCCCTCGCTTGAAGGAATAAACGTTGTCCCTATGGATATCGCAGGGGGCGTGATTGTCGAGACAAGTGACGGTTCCCAGCGGCTTGATTTCACCTATGAAACCATGCTGAAGCATATCCGTACGCATTTTCTCCTTGAAATTGCCGCTGAACTCTTCGGGAAGTGATATGAATGAGGCGAGTCCGTCGGAGTCCTCGGGGCGCACTTAAGCTGGGGACGTATCCCTATACTTATGCGCGTGTCATGGCATTGAAGGGCAAGCTCATCAAGCCTGCCGAGTATCAACGCCTCATGAAAGTGTCTCTCGCAGGACTTCTGAAATTTCTTAACGAGAACCAAGAATACCGTAAGGATCTCGAGAAACTGGGCATGAAGTATAAAGGCCTTCGCCTGCTTGAGATTGTACTCCACTGGAACCTTATGGAAACCTATAGCAAGATGTGCCGCATCTCTCCTGTAGAGCTTGACATCCTCTTTGAAGTGCACCTCCTGAGAAAGGACATGCTTGACATCAAGACTATTCTTCGCGGAGTGAACGCAGGGGTGGAACGAGAAAAGATATGGGAAATGATTTTTCCCGTCCATTTCACAAGGGAAGAATATGAGAAACTTCTTTTATCGACAAATGTTGAGGAAGTCCTGCGCCAGCTTGATTTTATCCCCTTCGAAGAGTTCACCAAGGCCCTATCGCACCATGCGCGCACAGGCAACCTCAGCCTGATTGAGATTGTGCTTGACAAATTCCTCCACAAGGGGATGCTCACTACAGTGAAGTCACTGCCGCAGCAGGCCCAAGTCCTAAAAGATTATCTTCTCCTCGAGATTGACCTGCTCAACCTCATGGCCATCCTTAAGCTTAAGGCAGCGAATCTGCCGACAGACAAGATACGTAAAGTAGTCATATTTTCGGGTGGGCATCTTGACAGGGATGAGCTTGAGCAGATGGTGGGTGCTGAACTTCCCCTGGTCATCCAGCTTATCAAGAGCAGCCAGTATGGTGAGCTGTTTCAGCACCTCGATGAAGAGAAGCCAAACCTCACAGCCATAGAGATAGAGCTTGAGAGGTTCAAGCTGAAGCGCTCGACGCGGTTCCTCCACCGCCAGCCCCTCAGCGCAGACGTGATTATCGGCTACCTCTTTGCCAAAGAAGTTGAAGTGAAAAATCTCATGCTCCTCGGCAAGGCAGCCCACCTCGGCCTGAAAGAAGAATTTGTGCAAAATAACCTGGTGACTTAAATGACAGGGATTGTTGTTATCGGATCAAGGGAATTTCTTATAGGATTCAAGCTCGCAGGTCTTAAAGAAGTGTATGCCACTGAGGAGGTCTCTGCTGAGGAAACTTTCAATGCACTGCTCACCAGGAAGGAATCCGGAGTCGTTGTGACTGATGGCATGACTTTTGACAGCCTCAACCGGAAACTTCAGGAGCAGCTGCGTCGCTCTGTCCAGCCAGTACTGGTTGTTCTTCATGATGGTAAAGAGGCAGATGATGACCTTAGGGAAGCGATAAAGACCGCGATGGGCGTTGACATCTGGGAGATGGAGTAGATTTCTTACTTATTCGCTTTCTTTTCCTCGATTCCGTTCTCGGATTTCTTGAGCTTGTCGAAAACGAATCTCCCCTGACCCGAAATCTTATACACGCGGCCAACCTTCTTCTTTGGCACAAGACACTTCACAAGTTTCTTGTCTTCTAGTTCTCCCAGTACTTTGCTGACATGCGAGGTATTAATGCCAGTCTTCCTAGCAATCTGAGAAGGAGTCCTTTCAACATCAAGGCTAAGCATCACTTTTCTTCGATATTTGCTTCCCACAACAAAGCTGTAGAGGTTCCAGTCCATTACTAAAATCCCATAGAAACATTAATAAGGATATTATTACCGATTATCTACTAATCATATGTCATGCAGGTAAGAGGTGAATTCATGCCATTCTGTCAAAAATGTGGTGAAGCGTTCAAAGAAGGAGAACAGTTCTGTCCAAAGTGCGGGTCGAGTACGGGGGCTCAACAGCCAACAGCTCAAGCCCAAGCACCAGCGAAACCAGTAGCACCACCTAAAGAGGTTAAGAAGATTACGATTAGCGGTATCTTGGCTTGGATATTTGGTGTATTTTTCCTGTTGGGGGGTCTTGGTGGCGCTCTAGAGAATGCCGTTGGCGGCTTGCTCATGATTATTGGTTCCTTGCTTATACTTCCCCCGACAAACAATATGCTGAAGAACAATCTTAACCTAGAACTGTCTGGATGGCTAAGGTTTATCCTCTTCATATTCCTGATTGCCATTGGAATGTCCATGGTTGGTTTACAGTCTTCAGGTTCTGATGTTGTGGTGCAGCCCACCGAGACAGTATCACCAGGACCTGCTCCGACAGCTGCACAGACACAAGAACCCGAGCCTGTACTTGAACCACCTAAACAGAAAGTAAAGAGTGCGACAATCACTGTCGATAGGGTTGTTGAATCTGTGGCAAATCTTGGTGATATCAGAATAACTGTGACTAATACGGGGGATGTCAGTATTCGACCAAATTTTGACGTGATTGTGTCAGACAGTGATGGTAATGCTGTGTGTGAAGACAGTCCCCTTTTTGGGATTGGTTCAATTGCTTCAGGAGAGAAGAAGACTGATGAGATTAGCCTTTTGATGTGTATGTTCGATGAGGATGGAGATTACACTGTTAAAGTAGATATGCTAGATGAAGATTATAACAAGCTTGATTCAGGAGAAAAAAGTCTTATAGTAAATTACTGGGGACAATTTGGAATTTAAGATTGCAAACCTCCATCAAGCAACACATTTAAACACGCTGTTCTTTTGAGAGATTCATGTCTCATCAGCACAAGGGCAAGCCGCTCAAGGTGAAGCAGCATATTGGAGAGCCTTTGATAGACCTCGTTCTTGACACTATTGAGCGAGATAAGCAGGCCCTCGTGTTCATGATGAGCAAGCGCTCTGCTGAGAAGGCGGCAGAAGATATCGCGAAGAAAATCAAGAACCGGAATCCTGAGCACGAGCTTCTCTCCCAGAAGATTCTTAGGGCATTATCAAGACCGACGAAGCAATGTGAGCGCCTCGCGAAGTGCGCGAAGAGAGGAATTGTCTTCCATCACGCAGGGCTTGCCCAGAAGCAGCGCGATCTCATCGAGGACGAGTTCAGAAAAGGAACGATACGCATCATCGCATGCACTCCGACTCTCGCATACGGTGTGAACTTGCCAAGCTATCGCACAATCATGAAGAGCATGCGCCGCTATGAGGGCAGACGCGGGCTGCGGTGGATTCCTGTCCTGGAGTATTTGCAGTATGCAGGCAGGAGCGGAAGGCCTGACTTCAATGACGAGCACGGTGAGGCCATCCTTATCGCTGCTACCCCTGATGAGCGCAACGAGCTCCTTGAGCGTTATGTGCAGGGGGAGCCTGAAGAGATTTACTCCAAGCTTGCTGTTGAGCCTGTTCTCCGTGTTCATCTCCTTTCACTTATCGCGACCAATATTGTCCGCTCGAGGAGAGGCATCCTCGACTTTTTCTCCAGAACATTCTGGGCCCACCAGTACAGCGACATGGAGAAGCTCGCTGCCATCATAGACAAGATGCTTAAGCTCCTGCAGGGCTGGGAGTTCATCACCGCGACAGGCCTCTCAGATGATTTTATTTCGGCTGATGAGATTGAAGATGTCAAAGTCAAGGCCACCCGATTGGGTTTACGAGTGGCGCAGCTTTACCTCGACCCTTTGACCGCGCACCAGCTCATCACTGGCCTGAGAAGGGCGATGAAACAGCCCACAGAGCCATTTTCATTCCTTCACCTGGTGTCATCGACATTGGAGATGAGGCCGAAGCTGAATGTGCGTACAAAAGAGTATGAGCTTATCCAGGATGTCCTGCTCGAGAAGCACGAGCTTCTGCTTACTGATGAGCCCACGCTGTACAACAGCCAGTACGAGGATTTCCTCAGCTCAGTAAAAACTGCGACTGTGTTGCATGAATGGATTGAAGAGCGCGATGAGCACTTCCTTTTTGACACCTACCGTATCCGCCCCGGAGAATTGAAGATGAAGCTCAACTCTGCGGACTGGCTCGTGTATTCCCTTGTCGAGCTTGGCAAGGTGTTGTTGCTCAAGAAGCTCATCTCGCAGCTGCAGAAGCTTCGCGTTCGGCTCAAGTATGGTGTCAAGGAAGAGCTCCTTCCTGTGTTGCAGCTTAAGGGCATAGGCCGCGTAAGAAGCCGCCAGCTCCATCTTGCAGGCTTCAAGACACTCGCTGATATGAAGAGGGCAAAGCCAGGAGCACTTGAAGCTGTTATAGGCAATAAGCTGGCAGCATCAGTCAGGGAGCAGCTCGGAGTTGGTGATGCATCCAAACAGGAACCCACAGCAGAAGAACAGCCCCTTATTCGGCAGTCCCAGCTCAAGGAGTTCTAAGCACGAAACTTTTAAATACACTCTCACCCCCGTCTTGTATCATGGGCAAGAAGACTTACCCGGTGCTTGACTACCCCCATCAGCTGACGCTGATTTACAAGGGAGTCTTTCATTTCAAATACCTCTATATGTCCTCTTATGATTGGGTCACGGAATATGGCTGGAAGAGCATGACTGGTGATGACAAGTACGAAACCATGTACGCAGAGGAGCACGACCCAGGTCCAATACGAAAGATCTGGATATGGTGGCGCATGCAGAAAGATGCCGGCAACAGCTATTACCGCAATTTCATGAACGTCAATTTCCTCGGCTTCGGCATCAAGAACATTGAGATAGTCAAGGACGGCAAGAAAGTCAAGTGCCAGACCGGGGAGCTGAACATCATCATCCGCCCATGGATTGAGATTGACTACAAGGATAAGTGGGCAAACCACCCTATCCTGAGGAATTTCAAACCGCTGTACGAGAAGCGCATCATCAAAAATAGTATTCAAGGGCGAGGGGCCGCCCTGCTCAAGGAGGCCTATCTCTTCCACGGGATGCTCAAGAAGACCCTCGAGCTGTACAGCTTTGGCGACGACAGGCAACTCTACGGCCCAGAGTATGCCCTTGACACTTAGGTTAATCCATTTTTTTAGAGTTAGCTTTTTAAGTAATTTCACAACCCCCTTAGTTATGAAAGGAAAGATTTCCCCAACACTCAAGAAGATACTTGATGACCCTCAGGCTCGAAAACACTTTTCAGAAGTCATGGAGGGAGAGCGAGACTGTATTGAGCATTCTGATGGCACCCTCTATATTATGGGCTCTGTGATTACTGGTGAAAGATATGGTTCGAAGCCTGAGACGAAGAATGCCCTTTCAGATGATTCTTGCGATACTATTGAGTATCTTGTGAATGACTGAAGAATGTGATGTCATGTCACAGAAGCGCATAAACTATTTAAAACACATCTCTTCACCTCTTGTCCAACCGCCTCCGTAGCATAGACCGGTATTGCGGCGGACTTGTAATCCGCAGGTCGGGGGTTCAAATCCCTCCGGAGGCTTGCTGGGCTTCTAGTTATCAATTTCAAGCGTTTCAGCGCGTCTCCGCGTTTTTCAATTTTTGTGCCAGGGGGTTCAAAGCCTCCCTATTAGCTGTGGACTATTCCCTTGGTTTCCTTAATCATGTCCTGACACAGGCCGAGCAGTTCCTTGACCTTCTGCCTGTCAATCTCCATGACCGGAGAGTACTGGTATTTCTCCCTGAGCGGAAGGATCTGGCCTTCATCATCCTCAGCGTCTGACTCAAGCGCCTTAAGATATCTTAGATAGCCCTTATCAATCTCCCCGTCCTCAATAAGGCTCTCGATGAGCGCGAGGGTGCACTTCTGGTTGCGGCTCTCGTATCCAAAGAGGGCAGTGATGGCCAGGCAGCAATCATACATGACATAGAAACCCATGGTGATGGTCCAGTCGTAGTGCTTGAGCTTCCTGTTGTCGAGGAACACCTGGAGGTTATGCTCCGCCTTCTCGATGTGTTTGGCAGCGAGAGCGCTGTCAGGCTCAGTCCGCACAAGGCCTCTGTGCTTTCCTTCCTTTGCCAGTTCCGTCTCCGCCTTCCTCAGGCACCATTCTGTATGCTTCTTCGCTTTTGACTTGCTCATGACTGCACCTCTTTCAGCACCCTCACGAAAAGCTCCTGCCCTAAGACGACCACGCACGACCGCACCATCTCGATGATTGGGCTGTCATTCTCTAGCAATTTATTTTTCAAATCCTCTTCTGTCAGGTAGAGGGGATGAATATCCTGCCTGCTCTTTTGGTTCATCTGCTCTACACTCTTCTGCACCTTCTTGTAGTCCTCGTGCTTCTCCAAGACAAAGCAGACGTCAACGTCGTTGGCGCTTTTCTCTTTCTTCAGAATCGAGCCGAACAGGAGAATGCCTTTGGCATTGTTGAATGACTTGAGATCTTCTATCCATCCCCTCACAAAATTAGAAAGATGGCTGTGGTCGAGGAACAGTAGCTCTAGGAGCTTGAGGGTATACTCATTCTCAAGGTTCGCCTTATAGAAAGTGGCATTCCCCATCTTCCGTGCAGTGAGGAGCTTCTTTTCTTTCAACCGCTTCAACAGCTTTAGGCTTCCCACATCGCTCACTCTGAGCCTGTCCTTCATGTTGTAGGCATTGTAGTCCGTTAGGTAGTCTGTGAAGATGTTTTTCAGCGCTTTCTGCTCATTCTTGTTCAATTCCATTCTAACTCCTGGTTAGACTACTCTAACTCTAAGTTATATAAATCTTTCTGTCTCTAGGTTTATAAAAATTAACTATTTTTGAGAAAAAACACAAAATTTCTTCATTAATTGTCATCTATTTACCCTTCTTCTGAACCTTTTAGTGCTAAATCTCTCCGGAGGCTCTCTGGGCTTCTAGTTATCGATTTCGAGCGTTTCAGCGCTTCTCCGCATTTTTCATGTTTTCCACCAGAGGGTTCAAAGCCCCCTGAAAAACGCCCCCTGGGGAGAGGGACACATAGGGAACTCGAGTCATTTCCTTGCTGCTTTTTCTTGCGCTTTCTTTAACCGATTCTCCAGGTTCAGTTCCTTAAGAAGCTCCTTGTAGCGGTTGCGGATTGTCACTTCGGTGACGCCAGCGACCTCAGCCACTTCTCGCTGTGTCCTCTTCTCGCCGTGGAGAAGCGCGGAAACATATAATGCAGCAGCGGCAATCCCTGTGGGACCGCGACCGGATGTGAGACCGAGCTTCAGCTGCTGCAAGAGCGTATCTCCCAACTAGAAGGCAAGACTCATGATGTCCCTGCGACCCAAGGCACAGAACAGCCAAACCTAGTGAAGAGCTGCTGAGGAGTGCAATTCCAAGTGCGCCGAGCCTTTATAAAGGCTGGAAATAGGCTATATTTTAGGTGATACCATGAAAATCGCAGGCTACACATTCAAGAAACCGGTCCCGCTCGGCGAGGGCTTTGAGTGCGAATCTACAGGGATTTATCTTGTGCTCAGCGGGAAGGAGATTATCCATGTAGGGGAAGCTGCCATCCTGCATCGCACCATAGACTCAAAACACGAGATGTGGATGTGCTTCCAGCGACACGAGGACCTGAGGATTGCGTTCTACCCCATGCTTGGCTCCACAATCTACTGGCGCGAGAAGATTCAGCAAGAGATTCTACTGGAATTAGGCGAGGACGTAGTAGAGCAGCCTGGCGAGCCCTCAGTACGGCAGTTTGGTGAGCCCGCGTGCCAGGGAAAATTCGTCCCGCAGTTTCGCTTTCGTTGAAGGGCCCACAAAATAGCTCAGCCGATATAGTTGGGTTTCTTCTTGGGCTGCATCCTTGCTATTGCTGGCTTGAAGAAAAGCGCCCTGCAGATTTATAAAAATTAACTATTTTTTAGAAAAAACATAAAATTTGTTCATTAATTATCTTTAATTACCCTTCTTATGAACATTTTATTGCTCAATTCCTCCGGAGGCTTTCCAAAGAAATTATAAGCACTTTTGAATTCTATAAAGCCATGTCTCAATTGATTATAATTCGGGGGCCCCCAGCATCAGGTAAAACGTCATTAGCTAAAGAGCTAGTCAAACGTATCAGCGGCAAGAAAGCCCTATTGACTGTTGACGAATTCAGATGGATTATGACTGCACATGAGCCGAGAGATGAGCGTGATTTTAACCTAAGCTTTGACAATTATCTCTACTGTCTTAAGAACTATCTTAGGGCTGGATATATCGTGATAACCGAAGATGCCTGGGTCAAAAAATTTACTGACCAATCGACTGACATTCAAAAAGTGATTAAAATAGGGGCTCAACAGGGTATACCGGTCACACAGATTCTCCTGAAAGGGAGTTGGCCAACAATTCTTAAGAATAACAGCCAGCGTCCAATGGTAATTCCGGACAAGGAACTCAAGGAATTGTATGACAGAGCCTTGTCAATTGAATTACCTGGGGAGCTTGTCATTGATATTGATCACAAGCCTATAGAAAGGATTGCAGAAGAAGTACTCGCACATTTACCCTGAGGATACCTTTTAGTGGCGATTACCCCAGAGGCTTTTAATATCACCTATAGCTGTTCTGTATTCATGAAGGAGATATACAAGGTAATCCTTGAGAAAGCCCTTCCTTACTATGAAAAAGGAAGAGATGGTGATGTAGGGCATGTCAAGTGGCTGTTCGAGACTGTTCCTATATTTGTTGATGAATCTGAAGTTGATTTCGACATCCTGGTTCCAGTAGTTATTCTACACGATGTAGGTTATTCACGGGTTCCGAAGGGCTCTAATCCACTTAATCTTGACATAAGAAAACTGCATTCAGAAGAGGGCGCGAAAATAGCGGAAGATATCCTCAATACATTGGATTATCCCCAAGATAAGAGCAACGAAATCAAGAGGCTTATCCTCAAGCATGATAACTGGGCATTTGGCGATTCCTTTGCAGATGAGCCAGTGCTAAGAATCTTCAACAATTTTGACTTTATGTGGGTAGCATCAGAAAAGGGGTTTCCATTCTATCAGAAAATTAGGGGCATGAGCCCAAAAGAGACCTACGCTCAGATTGAAAGAGACCAAGCTAAAAATGTGGAAGACGGAAGAGAATGGTTCAATAAGGAGATTGAAGAGTTCTATACTCAGCTTATGAAGAAGCGTAAGCAAGAGTTGGCTTAGCTACATTACCTGTCTTTCACAGCCACAACCAAATCCATCACGTTCGTCCCGGTCTTTCCAGTGATGATGAGGTCTCCGGTCTTCTTGAAGAAAGAGTAACTATCATTGTTCCTGAGGCAATGCTTGATGTTGAGCCCAGAACTTTCTGCGCGCCTCAACGTGCCTTTATCGACAATCGCTCCAGCAGCGTCAGTCGGCCCGTCAACTCCGTCAGAGCCAATTGCCGCGAGGGTGAGATTTCCAATACGTTCAAGCGCGCCGAGGCATAACTCCATATTCCTGCCACCAGTCCCTTTTCCAGTGACAGTCACAATACATTCTCCTGCGGCGATGAGGCAATTTTCCTTTTCCTTGGTGAACGTTTCAACAAGATAGGCGCCAATCTCAGAGGCTTCTCCCTTCAAAGAGGCAGTGTGGAGGTGCGGCTCCAGTTTCAGCTGGCGTGCCTTTGCCATCATCGCGCTGATGGCTGTCATGTTGCTGAGCAGTAATAGGTTATCAGCCTCATCAATATAAGTCGGGCCAGAGGCAATGACCTCCATGTCATCACCAATCACATCGGAAAAATAAAGGTTGACAATCTTCGCAGGTGCAATCAGCTTTGCCAATTGCCCGCCTTTGACCAGGGAATGTTCCTTTCTCCAGGCGTTTAGGCTGTGAATGTCAATGCCTGAGAAGATACGCTCCTTGAGCAGCTCAATATATGTGGGGAAGGATATGCTTGGGGCGCACAGCAGCGCACTCCCACCTCCTGATACAATGCAGAGCACAAAGTCGCCCTCACCCAGCGAATACGCAAACTCAATAATCTTCTTCGTCGCCTCAAGATTCTCCACTGAAGGAAAGGGATGAGTGCCCACAAGAACCTTGACAGAACCTGTATTGACAGATTCAGTGTCAATGACTATCCCCTGCTCAATCGGCACAATCTGTTCCAGGGCCTGTGCCACTGCCCCAGACATCTTTCCAAAGCCAATGAGCACAACCCGTTTGTATTCAGAGAGGGCATAGTGCATGTCCTTGATGCGTAAAATGTCCCCCTCAAGAGAGACATGCTTCAGTACCACTGCTTCAGCCTTGCATGCAGAAATCCCTGCCTCCAGTATGTCTAGAACCTGCTTCCTAGCAGGAGTGGATAGTAATGTGTCACTATTCTTGGTAAGCATCTCAATACATCATGTACTTCTTCCCTTTTAATCTTTGCATAATGTTTAAAAACCTGCTTTGCCTGGACATAGAATTGATGAACAAGTCAGCACCCTTGCATGCAGTCCTGATTCTTATCCTTGCACTAGTTGCCATACTCTCCTTGCCTGTTGAAGTTGATGCCTATACTCCCTCGTGTGAGAACGGTGAGATTACTATCCGCTGGTGCAGGATGAACAATGATGTCATGCGGGTGAGGTTCTATGCGAATACGGTTTCTGACCCTAAAGATCTTCAATATATCCTCACCACCTCACTGGATGAGGAGTTCTGGTGGGGGGCAATCACAAAAGGACCTATCCAGGATATAGCTCTTGAGTGGGCTGGCAAGACAGAATATCTTTTCGAGCTCGATGTGGACCAGCCCATGTCGACTATCCATATATCTGACCCTCAGTGCATTGGCGAGCACTACCTCTCTGACCGCGCCACCTGCGAGCTCACCACCACTGTGGATTTTCTCGATGCGGATTCTCCCTGTGGAGACTATCCCACGCTTGACGGACGTGTGCGCTGCCGCCTTTATAGGGTGGGGATTCCCACTAATGATGTGCCTGAAGAGTGCCGTATCCTGAGCGGGGCTGAACGCAGTAAATGCATCACTGAGTATGATGAGCTCATGCCCTGTCTCCACGAGAGAGACGATGCATCCATCCTTGCCTGTGCGGAGAGGACAATAGGGCTGGACACAACAGTGCTTAATGCAAAGAAGGAGTGTGAAGCCCGCCCCGAGATGGAGCAGGCAAGCTGCCTGAGCTCATTGGGCAATCAGGTGAATCGCATGGCCAAGTTCAAATTCAGGCTTCTCAAGCAAAAGGTCACTAGCCTCATGTGGGAGGGGGTCAGTGAGGAGCACATCATCACGTTCATCTCCAATCTCGAGGTGAGGACGCAGGCTTACAACAGTGTCAAGACATCGATAGAGAGAATCAATATTGTCAATCAGGTGCAGGACCTCTGGGATGGCTTCACTTTCACAGCCGAACCGCAAGTATTGAGTTATTTTGAAGACCAGGGGTGTGATTCCTGTGACTAGGCGCCTGACTGCCTATGTAGTGTGTGCTACTATCCTTCTGCTCCTGGCAGGCTGCGTTGGTAGTCTCTCCTCCCCAAAGATAGAGCTTGTAGCTGCCCCCACTGAAGGCTTCTCGCGGACAAAGCTGGCGATGGTGTGGGAGATCACCCCTCCAAAAAGTTTCTCCTCAGCGACTCAATTCACACTTCACCTTGACGAGTATTCCCATTCAGGACGGATCAAGAGCGGAATTGGGCCAATGGAAAGCAGCTATTCAACCACTGTCGAGGCGGAGCCGGAGGTTCTCGACAGCGGAGGCATACGGCTGTCATTCCCATTATATGAATCCAAGCCAACGCTGCTCTATTACCGGTTGCATGTCAATATCGATGGGAGGCATTATTGGACTCCCGAGGGGATGCTTAACATCAAGCACAAGCCAGCCCTTACAGAGGAATTCAAGGAGAGCTATCTCAGTGAATCCGTCAATGATCTCAGAGTTCTCAGCTGAGCAAACACATAAATACTGCCCATTCTCAAACAAGAATATGGCTGCCTTCCCAAAAATGTCTGTTCGCCCTGTTGTTCTCATCATCAGAGATGGCTGGGGCTACAGTACTGAAGTCAAGGGAAATGCCGTTGCCAAGGCAAGGACACCAGCCCATGATAAGCTCCTATCAAAGCATCCACACTGCCTGCTCGACGCATCGGGCGAGGCGGTTGGCTTTCCAAAGGGGTTTCTCGGCACATCAGAGGCAGGCCATCTCAATATTGGCGCAGGCCGCCTCGTCCACCAGGAAATCAAGAAAATAGATGCCCTCATCACATCAGGTGAATTCTTCACACATAAGACACTCATTGCACTGGCCGAGAATTGCAGAAAACATGATTCTACTTTTCACATCATGGGCCTTGTCCAGGACGCGGGAGTGCACGCCTACATCACTCATCTCTACGCACTGCTTGATTTTGCGAAGAAGCAGAAGCTCACAAAAGTCGCGATACATTTCTTCAGCGATGGCAGGGACACTCATCCCAGGTCCAGCCCCAGATACCTTGCACCGCTCGAGCAGAAGCTCGCAAAGCTCAAGCTCGGCACAATCCAGACTATCAGTGGCCGCTATTACATTATGGACCGTGACCAGAGATGGCAGCGAGTCCAGAAGGGATATGATGCGCTCGTGTGGCCGAATGAAAAGAAAGTCCCACGCTTCAAGGACATCGGCACGTATATCAGGGAGTGCTATAAGAAGGGCATCGGCGATGAGTTCATCCCCCCTGCTGCCCTTGAGGGATATGGTGGGATAAAAGACGGCGACTCACTCGTGTTTTTCAACTACCGCCAGGATCGTGCTATCGAGATTACCAAGGCCCTGATTGAGCCGAATTTCCCTCATTTTCCTGTGAAGCGCCTTTCTATCGCATACCTTGGGATGACGCGCTATTATGATGAATTTACTGATTATATGATTCCGCCTTTCCATATCAAGAACACTCTCGGAGAGGTTCTCAGCAAGAATGGCAAGCGCCAGTTGCGCCTCACCGAGACCGAGAAGTTCAAGCACCTTACCAGTTTCCTCAACGGTAAAGTCGAGAAGCCATTTCCACTCGAGGACCGTATGCTCATCCCTAGCCCAAAAGTGCCGACCTACGACCTCAAGCCTGAGATGCGGACGAGAGAGATAACAGACGAGTTTGAGAGGAGGATTCTCAGCAGGAAGTATGATGTCATCTTCATCAATTATCCCTGCCCTGACATGGTGGGCCATACAGGAAATATACCTGCAGCTGTGAAAGCTGTAGAGGCAGTCGATGGTGCTGTCGGCAGAGTGGCTCGCCTCGTCATTGAGGCTGGAGGGGCCTGCCTCGTCACCTCAGATCATGGAGACTGTGAGGATATGCTTGGTGAAGCCAAGACATCTCACACAACAAATCCTGTGCAGTGTATCTTTGTGTCCCGTTTCCAGGACGTGGGATTGAGGAAGCGCGGCATACTCGCTGACCTCGCCCCGACAATACTCCAGCTCATGGGGCTGAAGCAGCCCAAAGAGATGACTGCGGAAAGCCTTCTCAGAAAGATTTAAAACACCACCAGAGCTTCCCGTCACTATGGCTAAGGAGAAGACTGCCAAGCAGCTCTACAAAGAGTTCAAGAAGAAATTCCAGCTCCCTCCCTTCAACCAGATTGATGACGCCTTCGAAATCTCACTCATTGACCCGGAGAAATTTTTCCTCAGGGAAATTGTAAGGACTATACGCGACGAGCTTGACAGCTATTTCAAGATACTTGACACCGTCCTCCAGCCGGACACAAAGCTGGGAGAGATGCGCGAGGCAAACGCTTTCAATGAAGTAGCGAAGCAAAAGATATATGACCTCTATAAGCGTCTGAGATATCACTACAGGTCTGCCGATGAGGTACTCATTAACGGGAGCGAAGATATCTGCGCGAAATTCATAACTTCATTCTTCAGCCAATTCCCTGCAATCAGGAAAGAGATGCAGGGCATTATTCATGAAATGAAAAATGTGTGGCAGAAAGAAATGAAGGAAAGGACAGATTTGGCTTATTTCGGGTGAATATACATGAAACTGATTTTATTAGGGCCGCCGGGAGCCGGTAAGGGAACACAGGCAAAGATGCTCAGCGTTCACTATGGGATACCTCATATCTCAACAGGTGATATCTTCCGCGACCATATGAAGCGAAAGACTGAGCTGGGGAAGTCCATAATCCAGATCATGGATGATGGCGACCTTGTGCCTGATGAGATTACTAATAAGATTGTGGAGGAGAGAATCTCAAGGCAGGATTGCCAGGGAGGATACATGCTGGATGGCTATCCACGCACGATTCCACAATCCACTTTCCTCGACAGTGTTTCAGACATCACTGTGGTTGTGGAACTTGATGTTGATGAGGATGAGATTGTCGAAAGGATTAGTGCGAGGAGGATGTGCGGCTGCGGTGAGGTGTATAATCTCCTGAGCAATCCCCCTGAGGACGAAGGCATCTGTGACAAGTGCGGAAATGAGATTTATTTGCGGGACGATGACAAGCCTGAAGTGATTCGCCACCGCTTCGAGGTGTATCGCAAGCAGACCTCTCCTCTGGTGGAATACTATGAGGGCCAGGGAAAAATTATCCGCGTGGACGGCAGCGGGGATATCGAAAATATTCAGAAGAGGATTATCGACGTCCTTTCAAAGTACGCTTAAGGGATGAAGTAGAACACTACTGCCATTATCGCGTATACTGCTAATAATTGCACTCCTTCGAACCAGTCACATCTTCCATCTAGAGATGCCATGTAGACCACAATCACGCTCAGCACGACCGCGAGTATTTCCATCTGGGTGAAGACGAGGTTCATCGGCTTCCCCATGAAGAGGCTGATGAATACGAGCGCAGGGGCTGCGAAGAGCGCAATCTGCGCGCTAGAATTAATAGCTATCCCGAATGAGAGGTCCATCTTGTTCTTCATCGCCATGAGAATAGCTCCTGAATGCTCCGCGGCGTTGCCGATAATCGCCACGACAATCACTCCAATGAACAGGTCTGTCATGCCAAGGGCATGGGCGGCGTGCTCTACGCTCTTGACAAGGGCTTCTGATGAGAGTGCCATGAATATAGTTGAAGTGATGAGCATTCCCACAGCAAAGCGGACGCTCATGTTCGGCTTCTCGTGCGACCCTCCTTCTGGGTTGAAGAGGTGTCGGTGCGTAACAAATGAGAAAATAAGCCCTGAGATATAGACCAGGATGAGCAGTCCTGCCACTATGAGGCTTATCTCTTCCATCACAAAATCGCTGACAGTGTGCTCGACCATCGCGGGCATGAGAAGGCCGACACAGGCAAGGACAAGCATGAGCGAGTTCATGCCTGCTGCCTTTGGATTAAAGTCCTGGCGCTTATGCTTCGAGCCGCCAAGTACCATGGATAGTCCCAACACGAGAAGGATATTGCCTACAATCGAGCCGGTGAGCGACGCTTTTACAATGTCGAACAATCCCTCGCGGATTGCGATAATCGCAATGATAATCTCTGCCATATTTCCGAATGTCGCATTGAGTAGCCCACCGACAGTAGGCCCCGCATGAAGCGCGAGTTCTTCTGTGGCCTTTCCCATAATCCCTGCAAGTGGGATGATAGCAATCGCTGCTAAGATGAAGATGACTATCCCTGGGGCGTGCATCAGCTCTGCGATGAGTGTGGCAGGAATAAAAAGCAGCATGAAGAGCAGGATTATATGGATGTGAAGTTTCTTCGCGAGTCGCGTTGGCATGTCAATATATTGGGCAGACCACTTACTTAAAGGTTTTGTTCCTGAAGCGCGCCGAATATCTTATAAATCGTATCTCACCCCTTCGCACTGATGGGGGAATTGACCTGCGCTGACGCCTATGCAGCACTCAGCGATATCAAGGCAGCACTCAGTGATATCGAAGAGGGAAATGGGCCAATTGATGTAGATGAAGATATTGTCGCGTTTCTCCGCACGAACGAGTATGTTGAGGCTCTGCCAACATGGGCTGTTTTTGAGTTCAGGCAGGATAAGGAGGGGCTTCCCGAGCTGTACAAAAAGCTCGAAGAGACCCGTAATCTCAGGGACAGCCACTATCTTGAATATTCTCTTCTGCAGCGTGAATCAAATATGCTGGATAACAGGCCCCTTGTTGGTGTCAAGGCCATTAGTAATTATAGGGGATACATGGATGAGGAGAAGAAAAAATATGAGACACAGCGCGACAAGGCTGCATCCCTTGAGCAGAAGATAGCTAATCTCGAGGAGATTCCGGATTTTGAAGATTTCATTCCCACGCATGACGGTGAGCATGTGAAGCTCCTTCCAGCTGGTAATCAGCTCCTTACTCACCTTGAGGCTCGTCTTGAGCGTGTCGGAAACCTGACTCTCAGGGAGCTTGAACAGGATATCGCACGTACGCAGGAAAGAATTGACACCATCTGTGACCGCTACCTTGAGTATAGGGTACATCTTGCCCAGGGGAATTGGAAAGTTAAAAGCGACCACACGAACGACTATGCCTTCCACATGGCACTTCTCGAGGAGAAGTTTGACGATGTGATTTCCCCTCGCTGTCCTGTTGTGAATAATCATCTCAATGATAATGGGTGGAGCGGCAGGCATAGATGCTATGTCGTTGTCACGACTGCAGCCCTTGACGGCGCTATCACGAGGAGGAAAGACGAGCTGGTCGAGACTTATCTCCTATTGCATAGAGAGCACAATTTTGGGAAGAACATCTATTCGTGGTGGGAATCTTCAAGGGTGATGCATCTCGGCGGCACAGTTAGGAGCAATGTGGCACGCTTTATGTCTGTGCTGGATGAGATGACGAGCGATAGCAACTATTCTGCCAAGAAGTGCTTCATAGCAGCGAACCTCTCCCAGGACAAGGGTACTCCTGAAGAGCTGGTCCAGAGCCATTACGAGCTGAAGGCGAAGCTCGTCACAAGGGGAAGGAGAGACTGCTTCGACGCTGACGTCGCAGCCCTTATCCTCAGGGACGCCGAGGGGAGCTTCGATGAGCGCGCTGACCGCTTTAACGAGGCATTTCTCGCTATGAATGAGCAAAACTGGGAACGAAACACTGAATTCTACCCTGCTGCTGCTGTTCTCACACTCCTGCCTGGCACCTTTGAAGAGAATATTGAATGGTACTCCTATATTCTTGAGAAGACAGACGACAAAGGATTGGCCTATCCCCGGTCCAGCAGGGCTGCGAGTGTCCTGCTCTCTGTGTATGGTGTGGAGACGACAGTTACTCCCTTTGTGATTCCGACCCATGAAGATTTCTGACTGCCGAACCAAATTTTTATAAATGGTTCTAGATTCCCCACTCTAAAGTACTCAACGAGGAGGTACCTATGCCAAGGCAACACTGGAGAGAACAGAAGAAGAAAATGGTCGACATGTTTGGCGAAGAAGGTGCTCAGATGTACAGCACACTCCTCACAAATAGTGGTTTTGTGTATATCCCGCAGACCGCAAGGGCAATTAGTAATCCTGACATGACTGAAGAAGAGATTTCTGATATCCTTGATGAGCTGAAGGGAAAGAAGAAGGAAGTCAAGAGATTTCTCAAGACCATAGACAGGACCAAAGTGAAGAAGGAGCCAAGAACCCATGCAGAAAACATGCACAAGCAGTACGTGGGTAGTCTTGAAGACCTTGCGGAGGCGTATGTGGATAATGTCAAGATACTTATTGAAATGGCCGAGGACAAACTCGGAATAGATGATTATAAAGGTGATGGACTATGACTGAATGGAGAGAACGAAAAGCAGACCTTGCAGAACTGATTGAAAACAAGAATGCCACTGACGTTTATAGAATAGTGAGCGGCTCTGAATCGAGACACCTGGCAGAAGTCGGCCAGAGGCTGCTCGGATTCTCAGGTGAGTGTTCTGAAGGGGAAATAGTGACTATTCTTCGAGATCTTAAGGGGCGGAAGAATAGAGCCCTGGCGTATCTCGGGATGATTGAATTTGCAGATGAACTCGACCAGAAGCCGATTCTCGAGGTGTTGGAAGAATTGGCAAAGGGTCATGTCGCAAAGTTGAGATATCTTATTGGCGCTGCTGAAGAGGCCCTGGAACTGGACTTCTTGGAGCCTGAAGGAGACTGGAGAGAGAGAAAAGAGGACCTTGAAGAGCTGTTCCACGACGAGATTGCTCCTGGCGCGTACAGCATTGTGAGCACTTCTGAAGCAGAATATCTGGCAAGTGTCAGGCAGAGCCTGATTGGGTTCTCAGAGGAGCTTTCAGAAGAGAATATTGAAGCCACTCTCGAAGACCTTAATGAGCGGAGGGGAAAAGCCCTGATGTATCTCGGAATGGTCGAATTCGCAGATGAGCTCGGCGAGAGGTCTGTCCTCGAGGTCTGGGAAGAGCTGGCTAAGGGATACGTCGCAGAGATTGGATATCTTATCAGCGCTGCTGACGAAGCTCTAGACTGAAGTTTTCCTTTAGTGGGAGAATAACGTGATTAGCGTTAGCTCTGAGAACAAAGTAGTGGGCCCGGCCATACACAGTAACGCTTCGCGTTACTGGTCGTCTAGCCCCATTCTCACTTTGTTCGAATGGGCCCGGCCAGATTTGAACTGGCGACCTTTTCCACGTCAAGGAAACGTCATAGCCACTAGACCACGGGCCCGAATACTCTAGCGGGGTCCCCACCAGAGGTTATAACCATTACTTCTTCGCTTCCTTTTTCTTGGCAAGCTCATGTGCAGAGGGCACTTTGTCTTTCTTTGGGCCTTTAGCAGAAGCGGCAGGCTTTGCTGCTGCTTTCTTCTCCTTCTCTTCCTTGGCCTTCAGGTCCTCTTCGAGCTGCTTCTGAAGCGCTTTCCTGCCGAGCTTCGGCTCATCGCCCTTTTTCTTGGCAGGCGCTTTCTTTACTTCCTTTTTTGTCTCCTTTTCTTCCTTCTTCGCCTCTGCTTTCTCTTTCTTCTTTTCTTCCTTGATTTCTTCTTCAGTAGGAGGCAGCACAGGCTTGCCGAAGAGCTCAGTCCAGCCAACACCTTCCTCGTCAACAATGGCATTCACTTTGACCTTTGTCGGCGGGTTCTTGATGCCGTGGCGCCACATGTAAATGTTAAGGTGCTGTCCTATCTTCACAGTCTCAACTTTGAGGTGCCTCTTGAGAAAGATGCGGATCTCGCTCATCGCGCGCTTCGCGCGCTTGTAGCGGGGAACTTTGAGAATAGCTTTCCTTAATGGAATAGTGTATGTCCTCTCTTGGGTGTCTTTTGCCATTGGAATCATGCCTTTGTCTTAGTCCTGCGCCAGTGGCGCTTCCGTACGGTGTGCCTGCCAGGATGGAGCCTGCGGCCCATGCCGTACTTCTTGAATACTGTCCAGAATGGTGCCCAGCGCGTTTGCTTATGTGCTTTTGCTAGGCGAAGTTTCCTGCTTAGGTGCTTATATCGTGCCATATTCATTTCCTCACTATTTTAATATCCCTCTTCTGGGGTGTAAGCTGAACGAGTATCTCCTTGAGCTGGGAATCAGTCACCTGGGTGAGCCGACCGCCCTGGATGAGCTGGCTCAAGACAACGAGGACCTGCATGGCCTTTTCAGGATGTGCGACCTTGAGAGTGCCGTAGCGCTCCAGGGCTTCCCGAGTCATGTGGCGCTTCACAACAGCCTCAAGCTGTGCAATCTGCTGCTCAAGCTGAGCCTGCTGCTGCATCTCTGCCTGTGCATGGCCCTGGTGCTGTTGCTGAAGCTCAGCCATCCGCTTTGCCTTCAGCTCGTCGAGATTGCTCATTTTCACTCCTTCTTCTCCTCCGCTTTCTTTGGCTTCTCTTCAGCCTTTTTCTCTGCTGCGAGCTCATGAGCAGTGGGTACTTTTTTTCCCTTAGGGTCTTTTGGAGAGGCTGGCTTCTCTTCCTTTACCGGTTTTTCTTCTTTCTTCGCAGGAGCCTTTTCCTCCTTTACTGGCTTCTCTTCAGTCTTAGCCTCTGGCTTCTTAGCCTTTACTTCAGGCTCTTTCTTTACCGGAGATTCTTTCTTGGGAGCTGCCTCTTTTTTGGGCTTGACTGCAGCCTTTGGCTTCGCGTCCTTCTTTGGCCTGACTTCTCTTGCCGGCTTTTCCCTTGGCTCTTCCTTCTTTGGAATGACCTTGGGCTTTTTCTTCTTCAGGACACGCCTTTCTTTCTCCTTCTTCGGCCCGCGAATCTGTGTTGCGGTCTTGTCCAGGAGCGATATGCCTTTTGGGGTGATGATTCTGCCCTTATGCACGCCGACTGCGCCCTGCTTGATGAGCTTGGCTGCTTCCAGCTGCTGGAGAACCTTTCTGAGGATGTTGCCGCCGGCCCTGTAGGTGTGCTCAGGCTTGTGCCCGCGGTCCTTTTTTCCGCCGTACTTTGTGCGGAGCTTTGATACGCCGATTGGACCCAGCTTGTACACTGAGCGCAGCACTGCTGCAGCGCGAATATACCACCAGTCCTGCCTTATGGGAGGGCGCTGGCGGAAGTGCCCGGTCTTCACGAATCGTGCCCATTCAGGAGGGGCGATCTCTGGCATCTTGGCCAGCTCGACCGCTGTCCTCTCGATGAGGTCGTTTGGTTGAACATCATATATGCTTGCCATAGTTTCATACCTTTGTTGTTTTTTCCTGAGTTTCTTGAATGTATTTTCTTCTTCTTGTTTCCTTACCGTTTACTTCTCTACTTACGTCATGTGCAATTCCTAGAGAAGATCTAAACCCGGAGGGAAGGACTCAAGACTCATTTAAATATGTTTAGGTCGAGAGGGCTTTGCACAGATATTGCCTTTTGCACATTTATTCCTTCTTTTTGCACATATTTTAACAACCTTTTTATTTCGGACAATGCTCTGGTGATGTTAACATGGCAACAGTGAAACTAAATGGGGAATTGATTAGTTGTGATTGTGGGAGCGATGACATTGAGATTACAGATCAAGAGAAGAAGAACAATACTTTAACATACTATTCTTTCAAGTGTAACCAATGCGGGAATGTCTGGAAAAGGCTTATTTAAGATAAAAAGGGCTTATGTCCCCCAAAGAAAACGCCCCCCTCTGTTTGTTTTCAAGTTGACTCGGGTTGCCCGTCCTGACATCTCACCAAAACCTTTATATGTTAATTACCACTCCCGAGGACTTAATCGGCACACTCATTACACCTACGAATGCGCCGGAGGGTGAATAACTATGGCAAAAACAAAGATTTGGGGTATGACAGAGAAGAAATGGAAAGCCCATGTGGAAGAGATTGAGTCCGATCCGTACAAGAGGGTAGAAGTTGAGACGGGACTGACTCAGATTCTCCCTAGCCTCCTGCAGAGTTTCCAGCTCCCGCTTCCAGAGGGATGGGAGGAACTCTCAGAGAAAATCACTGATATGGAAGTGGAAGACCTTGCCCACGTGGCACAATATGCCACTGTCCTCCAGAAGTTTGATACGGATGTGCAGGAAATGTTCGCTGCTGAGATTCTCCCCCAGATGGAGGTATTCCAGGCTGACCTTACCGAAAAGCTCACTGCTCTTGAGCCTATCCCTGAGGAGGGCGAGGAACTCCCTGAGCCGGGCATGCTCACTGCATTCTACGAGGGCTTCAATGACTACCTTGTTGAGGGCGGAAAAAAGATTATTGATGCCATTGGCCTTGATCTCACTGAAGAGCTTACGGCTGCTGTTGAAGGCTATGCAGGACAGATGCTTATGCAGATGGTCCAGTCAGGCGGCATGGAAAACTACATCCTGCAGGTTGAGATGCAGCGCTACCAGATGGGGCTGCTCGATACGTGGATGGAAGAGAATGCTGAGAGCGACATAGTCACCACACAGACCGAACTTGAGGCTAAGAGTGAGGAGATATACTCCACACTTGAGAAGTACTTCCCTCCTCAGACTGGGATGGACATGGAAGCCTTGATGGCTATGCTCGGCGGAAACGCGGAAATCATGGAGCTCAACCCTGAGGAGACAGGCTGCGGCGACTGCTCAGGTGACTGTGGCACAGAATACGAAGCCCCAGAGCGCCCTGAGCCTTCTGAAGGTGACGAGGACATCAAAAGCTCTTAATTTCTTTTTTTACTTTTTCTTTATTTTTTCAACAGTCAGGTTAGACTGGTCTATGAACTCCTGAGTTATCGCGTTTGCCTCTGCGTGCTTTGAGTCCTTGTGCTCATAGCGCTCAGCGTATACAATGCGCGTAACACCAGAGTTTATCAGGATTTTTAGGCAGGCCTGGCAGGGGAAGTGGGTGATGTAGAGCGTTGAGTCATGTGTTTCCACACCATTATATGCAGCCTGCGCAACAGCGTTCGCTTCGGCGTGTACAGCACGAACACAATGCCCTTTGTACATCTTACAGCCCTCATCAATACAGTGCGGCAGCCCCTTGGCAGAGCCGTTGTAGCCGGTGGAGATAATCATCTTATCACGAACAAGCACGGCACCCACATTCAGCCGCGGGCACGTCGCTCTTTTCGCCACCACTTTAGCAATCTCGATGAAGTATTCGTCAATCCCCGGCCTAGGTGCACCTTTTGTCTTTATTGTTTCAACTTTTTCTGAAGCTTCCATGGAAATTCCCTGTGTCTTCACTACTCCTGGAATTTATATAGGTTTGCTCCAAGCGCTTATAAAGCGAATAGCATTACCTTACAGCATGGACCTGAGCAAGCTCATCGCTCCCGAAGGAGAGAAGACTGTACTGATGCTTGGCGAGACACACCACGCAGATGACCTTGAGCTGATGCTAACAATACTCAACCATTTCCAGCCGACGGCGATTGCAATAGAAGACCGCCTTGAATCCCTGGCGCAAGGGCTGGTGACAAGACTCAGGGAGATACACAAGGAGACCATCACCCAGAGGCCTCCAATCGCTGATGATTACGCAGAAGTTAGTCATGACGCAGGCACTGTCGCGATAATCCATGCAGCAAGGCAGAATCTTCCGCTCTACTTCATAGACCATCAGCCTTTTTCCCCGCTTGAGGTAAATGATATCTTCACCAGCCAGCTTCAAGAACCATCCTACAGGGATTTCGCAGACGGCCTGGAGAACGCGATTATCGCCCTCTGCGGACCAGGAGCTCACGAGAAGGCCAGGACAGAAGATATCTATAAATTCTACCGGTACCTCAACATGTGCCCCTGGGACATTGACGTGAGGCTCAACAATGAGGCAAGACTGTTCAGGGAACGCCTTCCTGCTGACGAGGCAGAGGCAGCAATACTCCATTCCCGCTATCTGCTCACCCCACAGGGCATCGCAGCACGGAACCAGTACTCTGCTCTTGCCCTGAACAACCTGCAGGAGGAACGCATACTTTATGTGGGGGGCCATCTCCATTTCTCGCGTGACGCATTCAAGGACTTTGATTCCTTCGTGCCTTTGCATGAGCTTGTTGATGCACAGCATAAGTATTACATAAGCATGAAATCACTCCGTTCTAAGAGCATCCGTGATGAAGTGCTTCTGGAGTTTGGAGCAGATGATTTTCCAGTCAAAATAACAAAGACAGTGCATCCAAGGCTGTCACACGAAGTCTTTAAATAGCGCCCCCCTATTTGGTTCTCTGAAATGGCGTCCTTCGCCTTTTATCCGATACACGCGACGTATAAGACCCTGAGCAGCAGGCCAGTAATCGAACTCTATGGCCGGACAGCGGACAAGAAACAACTCTGCGTCCAAATAGAAGGGGTCGAAGCCTATTTCTACATTCTGCCAAAAGACAAGAACTGGGACGCACTCACCGCTGAGCTTGAAAAACTCCACGTCAAGACGCGTGATCGCATAGTAAAAGTTGCCCGTGTCGAGCAGGCAGAGAAGATAATCCACGTGAAGAAGGAGAAGCTTCTCAAAGTGTATACTGCACTCCCGGCTGACGTGAAGCATCTGCGTGACGAGCTCAAAGAACATAAGCACATACAAGAGATATTTGACGCAGACATCCCTTTTGTGAGGAGATTCTGCATTGACCATAACATCGCGCCACTTTCAAGAATCGATGTCGAGGCAGAGCAGATAGATTCAGCCTATAAAGTTCCTGTCTTCCGCACCACAGCAGATAAGCTCACCCCTCAGGACTCAGACATCTATGAGGACCTGAAAGTCCTGGCCCTGGATATAGAGACCTACAGCCCGCACGGCGAGGCAATCCTTCCGGAGAAATACCCTATTCTCATGGTGGCGTTCGCCGGAAGCCGCTTCAAGAAAGTCATCACCTGGAACAAATTCAAGACAAAGGACAAGACTATTGAATTCGTCGATTCAGAACAGGCGCTCCTCCAGCGCATCGTAGAGGTTATTGAAGAGCAGCAGCCGGACATCCTTGTGGGTTACTTCTCTGACGGCTTTGACCTTCCCTATATGAAAAAGCGCGCAGAGCACCTTGGCGTCCCGCTGCCCCTTGGCTTGGACAAGGGAGACATCCGGATGCGCCACACTGCAGAGAGTGTGTGCAGGCTCACCGGCATTGTGCATCTTGATATCTTCAAGTTCATACGCAAGACGATGTTCTCAGTCTTGAAGACGAGTGAGTATAGCCTTGATGCAGTGTCTGACGAGCTGCTTGGGGAGCGGAAAGATAAGGTTGACCTCGGCCTGCTCGCAGATGTGTGGGACAGTTCCCCTGAGAAGCTGGGACCCTACTGCGAGTATAACCTTCAGGATTCTATCCTTACCTACAAGCTCTACGAAAAACTCTTTGACAATCTCCTGGAACTGGTTAAGGTGGTGGGCCAGAGCATACCTGTGGTGAGTAGGATGGCCTATTCGCAGCTCGTTGAGTGGTATCTCATCCGCGAGGCCTTCAACCAGGGGCGAGTCGTCCCTATGGGTCCGTATGGGGACACCATAGGGAGGCGCCGAAGGCAGACATTCCAGGGGGCGTTTGTCGTGAAGCCTGAGCCCGGTCTCCATAAGGACATCATCGTGTTCGATTTCCGCTCCCTTTATCCCAGCATCATCTCAGCCCACAATATCTCTCCTGAGACGCTGCATTGCGGCTGCTGCAAGAAGGCAGTTGTGCCTGAAGACCCGAAGACCTGGTTCTGCCAGAAGGAGAAGGGCTTCATCTCAGGAGTCATCGAAAATCTCATTACCAGGAGAATCCGCATCAAGGAAATCCTGAGCAAGACCACCAAAGCAGAAAAGCGAGTACTCTATGCGCGACAGTACGCCCTGAAGACAGTCGCGAATTCAATGTACGGCTATCTCAGCTTCGCAGTCGCCCGCTGGTATTCCATCGAGGCGGCAAGGAGCATCACAGCATACGGCAGGTATTACATCCACGACGCGATTAAGCGCGCTGAGGCAGCCGGGTTCAAAGTGTTGTATGGGGACACTGACAGTGTCTTCCTCTCACTGGGAGAAAAATCCAGGGAAGAGGCGGAGACGTTCATTGAGAGTGTGAATAAGAAGCTGCCCGGGCTGATGGAGCTTGAGTTTGAGGGTTTCTACCCAAGGGGAATATTCGTCTCTATTAAAGGCGGGGATCAGCCAAGCGGAGCCAAGAAGAAGTACGCCCTGCTCGGCGAAGACGGGGAGATGATTATCAAGGGCTTTGAGAGCGTGAAGAGGAACTATGCGCACATCGCCAAGGAAGTGCAGGAGACCATCTTAGACATTATCCTGAGGGAAGAGGACGTAAAGAAAGCGTTTGAGTTCATGCGCAAGACCATCGCAGAAGTCCGTGAGCATAAGCTTCCAATTGAAAAAGTTATCCTGATGACGCGGCTCCAGAAGCCGCTCACCAAATACCAGTCAATAGGACCTCATGTTGCTGCAGGCATCCGCCTTGAAAAGACGGGCTATCCCGTCGGTCCGGGAACTCTGGTGAAATATATTATCACAGAGGGTGAGGGAAAGATAAGCGAGCGGGCGCGCCTTCCCGAGGAAATCCAGCAAAAGGATTACGACGCTGAATACTATATCTTCCATCAGATAATCCCAGTTGTGGAGAAGATTTTCGAAGTCTTAGGTTATACAAAGGAACAGCTCGTCAATGAGCATTTCCAGAGCACCCTCGGGGGCTACTTCTGAGAAAGAGTGTATTCTTTCAACTTTTTATACACAATATCTGAGATGGGCCTGAGGTTGATGATATCTTCTTCATTATACGCGATGAGCTTGTCAAGGAATTCCTTATTTCCTGTTGACTTGTAGGCGCGCCAGAGGTGCACAGCGTCCTCCCCTGACACCTCATTCAGATCATCAGGCCGTGCAATCCCGAGCCTTCGCTCTATTGCTTTCAGCCCTCCGGTTAATCCAATACGGGAGCATGCGAAGCGTAAGTCTATATGGGGAATGTAGGGGATGCAGCCAGGATAGTATTTCTCTAAGACTGGAAGGTCGAAGGAAGAGCCGTTGAACGTGACAATGAGCTTGTAGTTGCGCAGTTCTTCTTTCAAAGTCTTGCCGTTGAGGTTTATACCCTTGACCATGATTTTCGTGTCTTTGCTGTCATATAACCCTACAACTGTCACGTCGCCATGGTAGCCTGTGGTCTCGATATCGAGGAACACCGCGTCTTCTCTGAAGCGTTCGTAGAGGCGCCAGTGCTCTCCTCCGGGAAGGATGTTGGCAAAATAGGGGGCATTGCCCACGAGCAGGTTCTTGTCTGCCTTGAGCAGCTGCCTGTCGCAGTAGCCCTTCCGTACAGTACCGAAGCCTGGTGCTTTCTTCGTGTTGAGGAAGTCATCCCAGGTGGTGATGCCATTAGACCAGAGGTGCTGCTCAGTCAAGCCGCCGACTCTCTCGAGAAAGATGAAGCTATTGCGAATCATTCAGTTGGAAGAACTCTCTCTGTGCTATAAATATCTGTGCGAGCATTCTTGGATGACGAACTTTTATAAGGTTTCAGTAGTTACCCCCGCGCGATGGGTATCTATCGTACGGATTTCCTCGGAAATCCTAATGTGGGGCTATTCGGCTACGCGAATGAGAAGCTCTGCCTCCTCGGGAACCCTCTTCCTGAGAAGGAGGTGAGTAAAGTAGCTGATGCTCTTGGGGTGAAGGTCCATATCATGCGGCTCTGCGGCACAGAGCTCGTTGGTGTGTTTGCTGTTGGCAACAAGAACGCCCTCCTCGTACCTGAGATTGTATTCGACTCTGAATTGGAGAGGCTCAAGAAAGCTAAAATCAAGCCAGTGGTCATCGAGACAGAACTCACTGCGCTTGGCAACAATATCCTCGTGAGCGACAAGGGATGCATCCTGAGCCCTGATTTTCCCGACGAGGTTATCCAGCAGATTGAATCTGCTCTTAAAGTCCCTGTGGTAAGGGGCACGATTGGTGGGCTGCATAATGTAGGGGCGCTGGCAGTGCATAATGGTAAGATATGTGTCATAAACCCTGATGCGACTGATGAGGAGCGAGAAGTCATAGAAAACATTCTCGGTGTGGAGTGCGTTGACGGCACAGCAAATATGGGCATGCCTTATCTCAGGGCAGCGGTCCTCGCCAACAAAAATGGCATGATTGTCGGCAATGCATCCTCCGGAGTTGAGATAGCAAATATCGACAACGCGTTCTTTGGTTGAACAAAATAAATGTTTATAAGGTAACCCTCGTTCCCTTACCCCTATGGAGGAGGAACTTATGCAGGAATTACGTTTTTTCCCAGAACTACCCGACGACCTTGAGCCTTATCTCGAACATATCCGCACCCTGGAGAGGGAAATCCGCAAGGTGCGCTGCACCCCAGACCAGTCAAAGTATGAGGTCAGGGAGGGATTCATAACCCAAAGCGGGCTGTTCATAGGAGGCGGCAACCACGAATATGGAAAGACCTGTGCACTCCACGGAGAGGAATCTGTGATTATTCCTGCGCTCCAGACCCTAGGAAAAGAGAATCTTCATGAGATTTTTGCACTGGGCATCATGGTGCATGATACAGTCATCCCCCAGCCCTGCGGCAACTGCAGGGATGTGCTCGCGAGCTATTTCCTCAATAAAGACGGCTGCTATAATCCCGACCTGTTTGTCCTTGGCATAGGTCCTGAGAAAGAGGGGAATACAGAACTTGCAGTCGCGCGCCTTAAGGACTACTACTTCGAGGATTTCAAGCTCCATGAGAAACCAGTATCTGCTGACATCAGGAAAGCGATAAAGAAGGCTGCGCGCGCTTACCGCTTTGCCTACGACATCTACGGCACAAGAGACGAGCACCATCCAACAGGAGCTGCAACACTCACGACAAAGGGGAAGTATACTGAAGTATACCCTGGTGCTTTTGTCGGAGATGTGGCTTACCATCCCCTTGGCGCGGTGGGCAATGCCAAGGCGGCAGCCTATGCTGACGGTGCTGTCGATGTCGAAGCCATGGTCATCGTCGCTGACGGGATGCCGCACGTACCCTATAGGCAGCGCCAATACCTCGTAGAGATCTCTCCAGACCTCGAAGTCTATCTTGTCTCGCTTTTCTCGAACGAAATCTGGAAAACTACCCCTGCTGAAATGCTGCCAAACAATTTCGGCCCGCATAACCTTGGGATGACTGAGGATATCGAGACGTGGAAAGAATCAGTCAGGAAGCTGGTTAAGCAGGGCGGCTGAGGCCTGAGCAATAAGATATTTATATCTTGAATTCGTAGAATCATCTAATTGTCAGTATCAACGGTGATAATCATGCGACAGGAAATTGAGGAATATATCAAAGAGCGCCGGAAAGAAGGTTACAATGATGAGCAGATTAAGCAGAAGTTTGTCGAGAACGGCTACGATCCGATAGTTGTCGAGAGCTTCTTCGAGAAAGAAGCTGAACAGTCCCTCCCTCCCTTAGAAGAAAAGAAAGATGAGATGGTGATGGAGGAGAAATCTCCGAAGAAAGAGAAGAAAAAAAAGGAGAAGAAGCCGAAGAAAGAGAAGCCTAAGAAGGAAAAGAAGGCCAAGGCAGTGAAAGAACCCAAGAAGGAGAAGCCTAAGAAAGAACCTAAGAAGGAAGAAAAGAAGGAGGAACCTCCAAAACCAAAGGACGTAATACCAAAAAAAGAAGAGCTTCCCCTGCCTGACAAACCCCTTAGCCATCATAATAAGCCGCCTGCATGGCTTGGCATAGTTATTGGCCTGGCGTTTATCGCGACAGTCCTTGCATTGCTCTGGCAGCTGGGAGTGTTTGGCTAGGTTTCGAAACTGCATATAAACTCATACTTCGTCATACAAAACAAAAGGTTTTTATAGCACCTGATATTGCCCTGGCTAGGGATTATCATGAAAGAACGCGTAACTCTAACACTTGACTCTGGTCTGCTTAAGAGGATAGACCAGAAAATTGACGGCTCACGGATAAAGAATCGCAGCCATGCTGTCGAGCTATTGCTGCTCAAATCGATGGGTGACAGAAGGCCGACAAAAGCACTCATCCTGGCAGGCGGAGAGGATTTTTCACTCAAGAAATCCATCGGCGACATCCCAAAATGCCTCGCTCCCCTTGGCGATAAGACGCTCATCGAACACGCCATCGAACTCTTTAAGCGCTATGATGTCAAGCAGATTGTCATCTCCGCAGGCTCCCACATAGGGGATATCCGCGAGGTACTGGGTGACGGAAAAAAGCAAGGAGTGACCATCACATACATAGAGGAGAAGCAGCCTCTGGGGACTGCAGGCCCGATAAAGCATGCTAAGCACCTTCTCACAAACAGCTTCTTTGTCTCAAACGTGGACGACCTGAAAGAACTGAATCTTCTCGATATGTTCGTGTTCCATAGCGAACACAGGAGCATCGCAACCATCGCTTTGAAGACTGTTCCCGACCCAAGTAAATACGGTGTCGCGAATATGACAGGCAACCACATTGTGTCCTTTATTGAGAAGCCATCAAAGAACCATGCACCCAGCAATCTCGTGAATGCCGGACTGTATGTGATGGAGCCGGAGATTCTTGAATACATCCCTGACGGCTTTGCCACGCTCGAGAATGATGTATTTCCTAAGCTGGCAAGAGAGAACAGGCTTATTGGCTATACCTTCAGCGGGCGCTGGCTCGGTATTGATACCGAGAAAGATTACGCGAAAGCGCAGAAAGAGTGGGCGGGTCCATCAGAGGAAAAGCCTGCCGGGAACGAGTAAAGGAAGGGGAGACGCATGGATGTCCAGTTCGCAGTGGTTCTTGCAGGGGGGCTAGGCACACGGTTGAAGCCCTTTACTGACAGGATTCCTAAGGTGATGCTGCCTGTGCAGGGCAAGCCCCTTGTGGAGCACGTGCTTGACATTCTGAAGAAGCATGATGTGAATACTGTCGTCTTCTCATTGTATTATCTCGCTGATAAGGTGAAAGAGTACTTTGGAGATGGTTCTGGCTTCGGCATGGATGTATCATATATTGTTGAAGATCAGCCTCTCGGCACAGCAGGTTTCCTTACCTTGCTTGAGCAGAGGAACAGGCCGTTTCTCGTGCTGAATGGAGATATCCTCTCAACTTTTGACCTCACTGCGCTCATGGCGCTCCACAATAAGATGAGGGAACAACATGGTGCTGTGGCCACGATTGCGCTCAATGAAGTCGAGGACCCGAGCAGATTTGGGGTAGCAGAGCTTGACGGCAACAGAATACTCCGTTTTGTTGAAAAGCCTAATAAAGAGGAAGCGCCCTCCAATTGGATTAATTCAGGCTATTATGTGTTCAGTCCGGAGATTTTCTCATATCTGCCGGACAAGGAGAAGATCATGTTTGAATACGACATTTTTCCGAGGCTTGCCGCAGAGGGAAAGCTCTTTGCGTTCAAGGGCAGAGGCCAGTGGTTTGACACTGGCACGATGGAGAGTTATGAGACTGTTAAGCAGGAATGGAAAGGCGTAGGGGGAAGTGAGAAATGACAGTTTTCCGTGCATATGATATCCGAGGCATCGTCGGAGATGAGATAACCCCTGAGCTGGCCTATAGGATTGGCAGAGCCCATGTTGAATTCACAAAAGCACACACAGTGGTTGTCGGGAATGACATGCGCACCTCGTCCGAGGAGCTGAAGGAGGGATTGTGCCGCGGTATCATTGACCATGGTGCTAATGTGGTGGATATTGGCATGTGTTCGTCTCCTATGCTGTACTTCGCAGTTGCACATTATAACAATCCTGCCGGCATCATGATCACAGCATCGCATAACCCAGGCCAGTACAACGGCTTCAAGCTCACTCGCGAGCATGCAATCCCTATCGGCGGCGACAACGGGATGGCTGATATCCGCAGGCTGGCTGAGGGCGGGAATTTCAAGAGCGCGGCGTTCCGCGGCCTTATCCGGAAAAAGGAAATCACAGATGAGTATAATTCGCATGTGATGGGTTCTGTGAAGGTGCCGAAGCTCAAGGTTGTCGTTGATGCAGCGAACGCCATGGGAGTGTTAGAGGCGCAGCACCTGCAGGCGATTCCTAATCTTGATATTATTCCGCTCCACTTTGAGCTTGACGGCTCGTTCCCCAATCATGAGGCTAACCCGCTGAAAGAGGAGAATATGCGTGACCTGCAGTATGCTGTCCTTGACGAGAACGCTGACTTGGGGATAGCATTCGACGGCGACGCAGACAGGGTTGGATTTGTGGATGAGCGCGGCGAGATTGTGCCTTCAGATTTTACGACAGGGCTGATTGCGAGTAAGCTTCTCAAGCAGAACCCAGGGTCAAAGGTCCTGTACGATTTGAGGAGCAGCTGGGCAGTTCCCGAGCTGATTCGCGAGCACAAGGGCATTCCTGTGATGTGCAGGGTGGGGCATGCCTTTATCAAGCGCCAGATGCGGGATGAAAACGCCCTCTTTGCCGGTGAGCTGTCAGGCCATTACTACTTCAGGGACCATTATTTCACCGAGAGTTCACTCCTTGCTTCATTGCACATATTCAGCATGCTCAAGAACAAGAAGAAGTCCGAGGTCGTAAAGCCACTCAGGAAATATCACCAGAGTGGCGAGATAAACTCGACTGTAGACGACCCTGACAGGATTATCGCAATGCTCGCAGAGCAGCACAACGCCGCGACAAACATCTCTCACCTTGACGGCCTGCGTATAGAATACAAGAACCACTGGTTCAATGTGCGCAAGTCCAATACTGAGCCTCTCCTGAGGCTGAATGTCGAGGCACGAGAGCGCGAGCACATGGAGTCCGTGAGGGACGAATTGCTCAATTCTATCAGAGGTTGAACATCTCGAGAAGAGTTTCCTTATTACCCTTAGCGTAAGCTGTTGACGCTTCCCTCAGCAGTTGCTTTGGCAACGCGATACCTTTGTCCGCGAGAATCTTGTTTACCCTTTCTGAGGACAGGAACTGGCAGAACTGTGTCACGTTCTTCGGGCGCTCTGTCTTGCGGCACCGCTCGAAATCAATGAGAGTTGGGCTGTTGTTCTGTGGGATTATGATGTGCTTGATGGGCCAGTGCATCTCCTCCTTGTTGACCTGGAGCCCGTCGAGAGTGAGAAGCTGTTTCATCACTCTTCTGATGACCTTCTCGATGTCAGCTTTCTTGACCTTTTCATCCTCAAGAAAATCGAGAATCTGCTTTCCCTCGACGAATTCCATGATGATGTAGGCAGGCACCTCAGGCTCTGCCTGGTGGAATTCGAACAGCTTTGGCCCTATGTGATGTTCGTTGAGTTTCTTCAGCCACAACGCCTCGTTCTCGATGCGGTTGATTGCTTCTGATTTTGGATTGCTCACTTTGATAGCGACTTTCTTTTTTCCTTTCAGTGCGCTGTAGACAATCCCCCTTTTACCCCGCGCTTCGAGCGCAATCTCTGTGTAAGATTTTGATTCGAGATGCTTCCTCAGTGGAGAGCGCCTGATGCTCACTACATAGAGTTTTTCGAAAAAGAGCTTTTTCTCCTCGAGGATTTGCATGACAAGCGCGAGTCGCGCGACTTCCTGCTCTATGCGCTTTTTACCCGTGAGTGTGCTGAATAGCAGTAGAATCTCGCCATCTGAAGTGAGGAAAGGGATAGCTTCGTTGAGGAAGCGCAGTGTGAGCTCATATCCCTTCTTGCCCCCATCCAGCGCTGTGTCTTTCACTTCAGGGTCGTCAGGCAGATAAGGTGGGTTGAAGAGGATGATGTCAAATGCCTGCGGCTTGACATTCGAGAACAGATTGCTCTCTATAATCTCAACGTTTTTGAGATTCATGGCTGCATGCTTCGTCGCTTCAACTGCATTAGGATTAATGTCTGCAGCGAGAATAGATCCAGCGTGCTTTGCCGCTTCAACTGTGAGGACTCCGCTCCCGCATCCCATGTCGAGCACACGCCCGCAGACTCTTCCCTGTATCAGCTTCTGCAGGAGAAAAGAATCATCTCTCGGCTCATACACGTCCATAAGGGAAGGCATTGGACTCGGGTTTTTCTATTTTTTGGGCTTTTTCCCGAAATGCCCATCCACGAGAACGAGATACTCCTTGATACGCTTCCTGCTTTCCTCGACAAGATAGGGCTGGATGCGCTCCTTGAAGAGTTCTTCCAGTGTCATCCATTCTATGAGGCGATAGCCAGTGTCAATTTTTTCGACTATGAGCATCTCCTTGAGCCTGGCCAATTGCCGCCTGATATTAGAAGTTGCTACACCGTACACTGGCTTTTTGAACCGTTTTCTCAGGCCGATGACGCGCCTTGCGAGATCCTCCGCGCCAATTACTCTCCGCCGCTTGCGCTCAGTGAGCAGGACATAGAGGATGTCGACAATAGCATCCCTTGAATCCCCTGGCTGGAGAAGCCCCAAAGAGAGGCAGACTCTGCGCACTGCTTCGCGCTGACCCAGCCTGTATGGCCGCTCATATTTGCGGAAAGTCATCTCAAAGAGCGGCGTGTCGTGTGAAATTCTTCGTGCCACAGTCATTCCCCACACTCTCTTCGCTTTTCCAATTATATAAATCTTTGTGGTAAAAAAGTAACTAATTTATCACTCTATAATGGTCAAAAACGAAATATTTATATAGTTGAAGAATAATATAACTGATAGTGGTGATGAAAATCACCCATAAGTCTGAGAGAACATGGAGAGCGGCTTGTTTTCTCAGCCAATCTCACTCCCCCCCTCACCAAGCCTCTCCATGTTTCTTCTCATTCTTTCTTTTCATTCCTTCTCACAAAACGTAAAGCATTTAAGCGATAGCTTTCTTCTCTGCTTCCATTGCCTCAGTAGCGCAGTGGTAGCGCGCTTGCTTGGTATGCAATTGCAGCAAAAAGCAAGAGGTCGTGGGTTCAATTCCCATCTGAGGCTTTTAACTCGCAGGGTTAAGAGCCGCCCCTGTGAACTCTATCTGTGATTTGGTGATACATAGTATCGGATTAGTGCGAAAAGTCCCTTAACCGATATTCTTATAAATGTTGAAAGACCTCACTCAGGGCATGATGCTGTCACAGAGGCTAGACAAGAGGATAAGTGAAAGGAAAAGTGCCCTCAACTCACTTAGGCCCTTGGATAAGCTGCAGCTGAAAAAATTGAAAGATGACTTTCTATTGGAATACGTGTATAACTCGACTTCAATTGAGGGGAATACCCTGACCTTGAATGAAACCAGGCTTGTATTGAAAGAAGGCATCACCATAGGTGGGAAGACCCTCAGGGAGCATCTTGATATAACCAACCAGGAAGAAGCTATAGGTTGGGTCGAGGGTTTCCTCAAGAAGAAAAAGGAAGTCAAGGAAGCAGACATCCTCACATTGCACAGGATTACCTTGAAGGGAATCTCCAATCGCTGGGCTGGGAAATACAAAACATCCCAGAACCGGATAGTCGGCTCGCGGTTGAAACCGACTCCTCCCTACAAGGTCGGGAGCGAGATGGGCAATCTGGTCCATTCCCTGAACACTAACCCAGAGAAGTATAACTCTATTGAATTAGCAGCCTTTGCGCACCATGAGCTCGCCAGGATCCATCCTTTTGTTGATGGAAACGGAAGAGTGGCAAGGCTGTTATGCAATTTGATCCTGATGAGTAAAGGCTATCCTCCAATCACCATAAGGTCCCGGGACAGAAAAAAGTACTTTGATTGCCTGGAAAAGGCCCATTTTGGCAATCTGAAAGTGTTCGTAGATTTTATGGCTTTGAGAGTAGAAGAATCCCTCATACGATACATAGCTGCCTTGACAAGGACTACAAAGAAAAATGAACTGCTGCCGTTATCTGTTCTTGCTGAAGAAACACCACATTCCCAGGAGTATCTGAGCTTGCTGGCACGGAGAGGTGTGCTGCCAGCTACAAAAATCAATGGCATATGGCATAGCACTAGGGAAGAAATAGGAAAATACAAGCAAAGTATTAAAAAAAAATGATATCGGTATCGCCCTAGATTGGGACAACCCGATATGGAGGTATTCTTATGACTTTGATTGCGTCGGTTCAGACCGACCCATTTCGCTTGGTTTATATAGTTCCTTTCCCAAGCTGTATGCATGGAAAACAAGTTAATTATCACGGCGTATGTCCTCGCAGTTGCCACTGCCCTCCTCATGAGCGGCTGTACGAGCGAAACCAATGGGCCAAGGCATTCAAAAGTCTTCAAAAGCTTGGATTTCTGTGAAGTTGATGCTGACTGCATTCCTCTTCCTTCAGAATGTCACCCGCATACTTGCATTAACAAGCAATTTGAAGACCAATATAGCAAACCAGATTTTTGCACAATGATGTTTGACTCCCAGGCAGCATACAATGCCGAGGATTGCGTGTGCAAGAACAGTAAGTGTGTCAACAATAACCTTGCCCTGAGCGAGGAACAGGCACGTGCTGTTGCTGAGGGCACCGAGTGCACTGAGAAAGGAACATTGACTGAGAACGCCTTCCACAATGAGGATACCGGCACCTGGTGGATAGACCTCGAGATGAATCCTGAGCATGCGAACGACATATGTAACCCTGCCTGCGTCGTGTTCGATGAAACTGGGAACGTCGAAATCAACTGGAGATGCACAGGTGCATTGCCTCCACAGTAAGCTAAACGCCGACGCCCGGAATCCTTGAGCGTAGCGAAAGGTGCCAGAATCCGAAGGATTCTGTGCATGAACCGGAGGTTCAAATCCTATTTCGAAACAAACGCCGCGACCCGGATTTGAACCGGGATATCCTTTCGGAAACAGGCTCTCAAGGCCAGCGCAATACCAGATTATGCGATCGCGGCATGAGCGTAATTAATGTTAGATGTAGTGGGATATTGCAGGTTATAAATTGTTTGCGCTAATCGAAGTGATGGAGGTATGTCTTGAGCGCCAGAATTTTGCTGCCTTTGATTTCAATACCTTCCGTGCGGAGCATCGCAATCTTTTTCCTGGTACCTGGGGCAAAGCCTCCAACCTCACCATTTGACTTCACGACACGGTGGCACGGCACTCTTGGCGCGTGGGGATTCCTGTTGAGTGCGTTTCCAACGGCGCGATATGCTTTCGTCCCGAGCGCGCGTGCTATCTCGCCATACGTGGAGAGCTTTCCCTTAGGAATCTGAGAAGTAAGATGCCAGACCCTCTGGCTAAAGTTCATTTCCTTGATGGCATTGAGAGGGTTTCATTGATGATGTCCTGGGCGGACTTCACCTTCTCGAACGTTTCTCTCGAATCACAGTAGCTGCATCTGTTGGGCAGCTGCTTTCCCGGCTTCAAGGTAAAGCGGTAATTGCATTTCTTGCAGTAATAGTCTGTCATTTGGGCCCCTCCCTCAAAGTAAATCATCGTCGAGGAATTATATAAATCTTTGCCTACTGCCTGGGCATGCTCCGCCTGAAGCCGCAGCTTGTGCAGTAGAGCTCTCCCTTATCCTGATTGTACTTGAGCGTGAGCTGTCCGCATTTTGGGCATTTCTTCACAGGGCTCAGCAAGTCAAGATTATCCATTATCTCCTTGTACGGGTCCGGAATCTCAGGGTCGCGCGGTTTCATTTTCTCTTGCACACGAAGAATATGTGGTCCTTCTGGAATGGTGAGAGGTCACGGGCATCAACGACAAGCAGTTCCTTCTCAAGCTCTGCCCTCGCCTGCTTGAATATCTCCTTGGGATGCTTGGTAATATCTATGCTCCGCGCTTTTACGCACAGCACGCAAAACGCATTTGGCTTGAGGAACATCGCCACGTTTTTCAGGAATATATCCACCTGGTTCCGCTGGGCGATGTCCTGATAGATGAAATCGACATGCAAAACACGATGCTGATAGTTCTCAGGATGGTTAGCGTTGGCATGGATGGGGAAGATATTAGGCCTTTCATCAGCCAAAAACACCAGCTCCCGCGCCATGGTCGCTGAGCTCTCCACAGCAAATATCATTCCCCCTGAACCGAGAATGTCACTCACATGCGAGACTGTTGTCCCACTTGATGCTCCCAAGTACAGGGCTGACTGCCCCTCTGCAAGTCCTAGCTGGTTTAACCCATTAAGGATGGCAGCAGCCAGTTTGCTCCTCTTCGGGTCCCATTGCCTGTACTCCTTTCCTGAGTGCCTGACAATCTTCTCACCATACACCTGCATTCCCGGCGCGAGGCTTCTCGTGAAGAGGAACGTCCGCCTGCCCCTTTGCGTGGAATACACTCCGGCAAAGGTGTGCTGCTCAAACTTTCCCCTTCTTTTTTGGGTATTCTTCGCTTCCATTCCCCCCTAGGAAGGATGTGCTGTTAAAAAGGCTTTCCCCGGAAAAATCTATATAGGCGAGCGGCTTAGACACAGTTGCATCATGGGAAAGATTACCAGAGAGAAATTCAAGGTCATGGGGAACGTCTTTGATAACTTCACAGTCAGGACTATCATGAAGCTCTCAACCAAGCTGAATTTCGATGCTTATTCCCTTACCCCTTTGTTTGTCGGGAAAGAATCCAATGTTTTTCTCTCCCTCAGGCATGAGGAAATCCTTGTAATCAAGATTTACCGTCTTGAGACCTGTGACTTCAATCACCTATATGACTATATCCGCTACGACCCAAGATTCCTTTCCCTAAAGAAGCAGCGCAGAAAGGTCATCTTCGCCTGGACGCAGAGGGAATACCGGAACCTTCTCAAGGCGCGTGAGGCAGGAGTCCGCGTCCCGACCCCTTATGCCTTTGAGAACAATGTGCTTGTCATGGAAATGATTGGGGAAGACAATCCTGCCCCGCAGCTGAAAGATGAGGTTCCTGAGGATTTGGAGCGCTTCTTCAAGGATACCTTCTCACAGCTGAAGGCGCTTGTCAGCGGAGGCCTGGTCCACGGCGACCTTTCGCAGTTCAATATCCTTAATTATCACGGCTCACCAGTCTTCATCGACTTCTCCCAGGCGACGCCAGTCGAGAGCCCCAATGCCCTGGAATTGCTTGAGCGTGATATCAAAAACCTCTGCATATTTTTCAGTAAGAAAGGGGTTGAACTCGACAAATTAGCTGTCCGGAAAGACGTGTTGAGTACCTGGCCCAAGAGATGATAGGAAACTTTTTATAGTGCCTCTACATAGGGGTTTTGAGGGGGACTCACGATGACATATAAGATGTGTTTGGATCATATCAATAAACTGGAATCTATTCTCAGCAACGAGCCGAAGGAAATTGAGACTCATTCTCTCCTGGAAAGGGCACACCAAGCCATGGAAGGGCTTGCCGAGGCCTTCACACCTACAGTGGTTGAGTTTGGCATCATCCCGAGGCATCTGACTGACCTTCAGACACGCCTTGTGAAGCTAGAATCAGAACTTCGCGCACACTATTTTGACCTGGAGCCTAAAGACAGCTATTACGAGGAAACCATATCAAATTTCTACATGCATTTCAATGATGTCCTTGGCATCATCGATTCAGCCATGGGCACAAAGGGCATTGATTATGATGAGCCTCATGTCCTCACCCCCAAGGGATTGATGCCTTTGAGAGAGTAGATTTGGGAGATTCCTGAAGACTATGTTTCCTCCTGAGCAATTGGTCTTCTTGAAAAAGCTTTATTAATCAATCTGGATTTAATCTGCTGAGCGCGATGACAACAGCTAGCCCAGAGGATACTTGGAAACACAGCGTCTTTATTGTTATCCCTGCTTTCAATGAGGAGAAGACTGTCGGAGAGGTAGTCCGCGCCCTGAAAAATGCCCAATTCGAGAATCTTATTGTCGTGGATGATGGCAGTGGTGACGCTACTGCTAAGGTGGCAAGACAGGCAGGCGCCAGAACAGTCAGGCACATCCTTAACAGGGGCCTTGGCGGAGCTCTTGGAACAGGCATTGAAGCCGCTCTCCGCCTCGGGGCAGAGTACATCATCACCTGTGACGCGGATGGCCAGCATGCATGTGAGGATGTCGAGAAGGTTGCACATGCCCTGGCTGAAAATGGCTCTGATGTGGTGATTGGCTCGCGGATGATTGAATCAAAAGGTATGCCCCTTATCCGGAAACTTGGAAACCTTGGCCTCAATGTGGCGACGTTTCTGCTCTTTGGGGCATGGGCTACAGACTCGCAATCCGGACTCAGGGGGTTCACACGGAAGGCAGCATCTACACTCCGGCTCGAGGCGAGCCGTATGGAGGTATCATCAGAGATTATCCATGAGGTCAAGCGCAATAAACTCACGCTTAAGGAAATTCCTATACAGGCAATTTACACAGACTATTCCCTGGCGACAGGCCAAAGCAACCTCAACGCTTTTAATATCCTATTCAAATTGTTTATCAAGAAACTGCTGAGGTGAATACTATGTATCTACTCCAAATCTTTGCCGGCGCGTTCGCTATTTTCGCCCTTTCGAGAGTCCTCCTCAGGGCTAAAGAAGGAAAACTGACCTGGGGAGAGATGCTCTTCTGGGTTACTCTCTGGGCCACCTTGATATTCTTTATTTTCTGGCCTGAAACCAGCAGTCAGGTTGCCGAATTATTTGGCATAGGCCGGGGCGTTGACCTGGTGCTGTATGGTGCAACAGTGCTTATGTTCTACCTCTTATTCAGGCTCTACATCAAGGTCGAGCAGATTGAGCACGAGGTCACTAAGACAGTGAGGGAGCTTGCGCTCAAGGATCTCCCAGAAAATAAGGAGAAGTGAAGCCATGAGAATCCTGCTTCTCTCGGAGTATTTTCCCAGTTCTGCCAATATAGAACTCAAGGGGGGTGTAGAGAGCAGGTGCTTCTCTGTAGCTAAGGAGCTTGCCAGGCGGCATGACGTGAGTGTTCTTACCTCATACTGCGGGGGAGTGCGCGAGGAGGAGATAGAGGGAATATGCGTCGAGCGTGTGGGCAGGAGGCATGAATATTCGCATTCCGGCTCGATTGGTACACGGCTTTCATTCGCACGGGAAGCAGTCAAAGCTGGGAAGCGCCTTGAGAGGCCGGAGATCGTGGACGGCTATAATTTCACTTCATACCTTCCGGCACACACTATTGCCAAGCACCGTTGGGCAAAGAGCGTTGCGACCTACCATGATGTGTGGGTAGGTGGGGAATGGATTAAGTACAAGGGTCTTGTGACAGGGGCTTTTGGAGAGGTCTGGGAGCGGATGGTTCTCGCTAACACTTGGGATAAATTCATCGCTGTGAGCGCGTTTACAAGGGGAAAGCTCCAGAGCCGCGGCGTTGATGGAGGCAAGGTGGATGTCGTGCACAATGGCATTAATCTCAAGAGCTTTAGCGCAATAAAAGCGAAGAAGACTCCCCATCCCTCTGTGTGCTGTGCCTCAAGATTGGTACCTTACAAGCAAGTGGATATACTCATACGGGCAATGGCCATTGTTGTGAAGGAAGTGCCTGATGCTACTTGCCGTATCATAGGGACCGGTAAGGAACGGCAGGTTCTTGAGAAGCTGGTCCATGAGCTTGGCCTTGAGAAGTACGTGAAATTCCTTGGATTCATTGAGAGGCATGATGATGTTATCAAGGAGATGAAGCAGAGCTGGGTATTTGCGTTCCCGAGCAGAGTTGAAGGCTTTGGTATGGTTGCCGTCGAGGCGATGGCCTGCGGAACTGCGCATGTCTCGTCAAACATTCCACCTATCGCTGAAGCGACTGGGGGGGGCAAAGGAGGCTTCCTCTTTGATTCTGGAGATGTGGTTGCTCTAGCAGACCGCCTCGTGCACCTTCTGCAGGACAAGAAGCTCCGCCTGAAGAAAGAAAAAGAGGCAAAGGAGTTCGCAAAGCGTTATGACTGGCCGATTATCGTGAAGCAGATTGAGCAGATCTACAAGGGACTGCTCAGCTAATCCGTTTCTAAGTCAAGGCCGAGATGCTTTGCGAAGAAAGCATATTTGTCCACAAGTTCTCCAATCACCATGTCCATGGGCTTGCTGTGGCCATGGCCCGTGCCTCGCTTTAAGGTGAAGAGGATGTCCTCAGGATTCGCTGCCTTATCTTGGAGCATCGCTGCGAACTTGAGCGCATGGCCCGGATGTACTCTGCCGTCCTCACCTGTTTCGATGTAGAACACCGGATATTCGACTCCTTCCTCAACATTATGGTATGGGCTGTATTCAAAGAGGTACTCAAACTGCTCAGGCTCTTCCGAAGAGCCATATTCAGGAATCCAGTACTGTGCTGACTCACCCATCTCATGGTAGCGTATCATGTCGCAAAGTGGTACTCCACAGTCGACTGCCTTGAAAAGCTCAGGTCTCTGTACTGCAACAGCAGCAACCAAGAGACCACCATTACTTCCCCCTTGGATGGCCAGGTTCTCGCTTGAAGTGTAGCCATTCTCTATGAGTGTTTCGGCAGCAGCTATGTAGTCATCAAAAACGTTTTGCTTGTTCTTTAGCATTCCGCCGCGATGCCAGTCCTCTCCAAACTCACTTCCTCCGCGGAGGTTGGCTATCGCGAAGATTCCACCCTGCTCGAGCCAAGAAATCCGTGAGGCTGCGAAACTCGGCTCAAGCGCGATGTTGAAGCCTCCGTAGCCATAGAGTATTGTAGGATTCGTATGGTCAAGCTGGACATCCTCCCGCCTGATGATGAACATCGGCACTTCAGTCCCGTCTTTTGATTCGAACCAGACCTGCTCTGCCATGAATTGCGAGGGCTCAAACGGCACTTCTTTCCGCAGGTATTCCTCCATCTTTCCTGTCTCCAGGTCATAATGAAACGTGACAGGGGGATAGAAGAATGAGGTGAAGTTCATGAACACAGCGCCGTTCTTCTCGTTGCCCCAGGGACCGCCTGTGCAGCCGAGGCTGGGCAGCGTGATTTCCCTCACGAGTTCACCCTCAAGAGTAAATTCCCTTACCCTGTCAGCCACATTGACCTTATCCTGGACAAAGAGCTTATCTCCAAGAATTTTGATGTTTTCGATGACACCCTCTCCTTCTGGAATCACATCTTCCCAGTGTTCAGCAGTGGGATTATCCAGTGATGCTACGCAGAGCCTGAATTTCGGCGCTTCGTGGTTGGTGAGCAGGTAGAGCTTGTCGTCTTTGATGCTCACATCATTGAAGTTTACTGGACCAGTTTCCTCGGTGAGATGGACAATCTCCTCTGTCTCGCGGTCCATGAGGTGGAGCTCATACTGCCCCCATCCCCTAAAAATGTAGAAAAATACGTGTTTTCCATCTTTACTGACTGATGCTGATGGTGAGTCCTGTCCTTCGAGCCCTTCACCGAATACAATCTCATCATCCCTCCAGTCTGTGCCGAGCTTGTGGAAGTACACACGTTGGTTGACTTTTTGTAGCTCGTCAGGATCAGCCTGTTCTGAACGCTCATAAAAGAAACCGCTGTTGTCTGGAAGCCACGATGGTGTAGTGTAGATGATGCGCTCGAACTCATCCTTGAGATGCTCTCCGCTGTCAATGTCAAGGATGCGCCACCGTGCCCAGTCATTACCGTCCTCACAGAGACCGTAGGCGAGAAGCTTTCCGTCCTTTGAGATTGATGTTCCGGCAATCGCGATGCTGCCGTCTTCGCTGAGGTCATTTGGGTCGAGGACTACCTTTTCTTCGCCATCTGGCCACTCTTTCATGCAGAGGAAATTCTGTTTTACACCTGCTGGGCGCTTGTAATAGAACAATCGGTCTTCTTTGACGCTCGGCGCTCCGATATAATCTGTCTCAAGCAGTTCATTGAGGCGCTCTCGCAGCTGGGGCCTGCCGTGTATTCTGTCGAGCCGTGCCTTGGTGTAGGCGTTCTGACCGTCAATCCACTCGCTGACCTCCTCGCTGTTTTCCCACTCCTCGAGCCAGCGATAGGGGTCTTTTATCTCAGTGCCATGGATGATTTCGACAAGGTCTTCCTTGCGTGTTTCGGGCTGTTTTGTTTTTGATTCGCGTCCCATAAGTATCACTTTAAATGATATTACTTCTCAGTAGTTAATATGTGTCTTCGATTTATAAGCTTTTCTACTCATTTTGGAAATATTCAATCATTCAGAAACGCATTTAAAGGGGAAAGAGATTTTGTCGTCCATGGAGAAGATTCCTTGGAAAGAGAGGGAGCTGATTATCGGCTCTGACCACGGCGGCTTCGAGCTGAAGCAGACACTTATAGCGCATCTTATCCAGCACGGCATTTCAGTGGAGGATGTGGGCTGCCACAAGCCCGAGCCTGTAGATTATCCAGATGTCGCAACCAGGCTGGTGAATAAGGTCCAGCAGGGAAAGCGCGGAATCCTGGTGTGCGGCACAGGCATAGGGATGAGCATGGCTGCCAACAAGTTTCAGGGAATCCGGGCTGCGCTCTGCCACAACGAGTTCACTGTGCAGATGAGCCGTGAGCACAACAATGCCAACATCCTTTGTTTAGGGGGAAGAGTCCTCGAGCAGGATCTTGCGATGAAGATGCTCGACATATGGCTATCAATAGAGTTCCTGGGACTAACTGAAGAGCGCCATAAGAGGCGCGTGGATAAGATACACACATGTGAGGGGAGAATAGATGCCTGAAATCAAGATATCACCGAGTATTCTTTCAGCGAATTTTGGCAGCCTGAATGATGAGATTGAAAAGATTAGCAACGCCGACTGGCTCCATGTGGATGTGATGGATGGCCAGTTCGTGCCTGTGATAACTATAGGCCCAAAGGTCGTGAAGTACCTGAAGACCGAGCTTCCGCTTGATGTGCATCTCATGATCAATAACCCTGAGAGGCAGCTGAAGGCCTTTGCGGATGCAGGCGCAGCCATTATTGTCATACACCTTGAATCGTGCGATAATCCCAAGGAGCTTGTGCAAGAGATAAAGGCACTTGGAGTGAAGGCGGGCATCGCCATCAATCCTGCGACTCCTATTGATGGGGTGTTACCTTTCCTTGATGAGCTTGACCTGCTTGTTGTGATGTCAGTCGTACCAGGCAAAGGAGGGCAGTCTTTCATGGTTGAAGTCCTCGATAAGGTGAGGCTCGCAAGGGGGCGCGCTCCTGAGCTCGACATACAAGTAGATGGCGGCATCAACGACGAGACTATTAAATTGGCAGCTGCTGCCGGCGCGAATGTGTTTGTCGCCGGAAGCTACACATTCAAGCACGGCCCTGACGAAACTCCCGCGGACCGCGTGGAGACTCTCAGACGGGCAGCAGAGGAGGGTAGAAAACAATGAAAATATTTATCGACACTGCGAACATCGAGCAGATAAAGAAAATCAACGAACTGGGCATCTGTGACGGGGTCACGACAAATCCCTCGCTCATTGCGAAGGAGGGCAGGGGATTCATGGAAGTGGTCAAGGACATCTTGTCCGAAGTCAATGGGCCTGTGAGTGTTGAAGTCACCGCCACTGATGCAGAGGGCATGGTGAAAGAAGGGCAGGAGTATGCGAAGCTCTCAGAGAATGTAGTCATCAAGATTCCTATGGGCGAAGGGGGATTAAAGGCGACGAAGCAGCTCTCGGACGATAACATCGCAGTGAACATGACACTTATCTTTTCTGCGAACCAGGCACTGCTTGCTGCAAAGGCAGGTGCCCGCTATGTCAGCCCCTTCCTCGGTCGGTTGGATGACATGGGAAACAGCGGCATGGTCGTGCTCGCTGAGATTCTCGAGACATTCGACAACTACGAGTTCAACTGTGAGGTCATCGCGGCGAGTATCAGGAGTCCGATGCACGCCATTGAGTCCGCCAGATTAGGGGCTCACATCGCGACAATTCCCTTCAATGTGCTCGAAAAGATGATGAAGCACCCCCTCACTGATATTGGCATAGAAAAGTTCCTCAAGGACTGGGAGAAGGTGAAAGCCAAAAACATTTAAAAAGGTCTTGGCATTCCATTGCCCAGATTAAGAGGCGATTCCAAATGATGGTTCCAGTTAGATGCTTTTCGTGCGGCAAACCCCTCGCGCACCTCTGGGAGAAATATGTAGAGCGTGTCAAGGGCGGAGAAGAGAGAAAGAAGGTCATGGATGACCTTAACATAGAGCGGTACTGTTGCCGCGCCACGTTCCTTGGTCATGTCGACCTTATCGATCAGGTCGCACGATTCAAGAAGGCTTAGTTTTCTGTAAGGCTTTTGCAGGTGGAGAAGAACTCTTCGAATTCATCGTCTCCTATGTTACCCTCATAGCTTTCGGTTCCTTCTGTCACGTGCCTGTAGAATCCTTCTGAACCTGCGACATAGTGCTTCAAGAGCATGTCCTGCAGGTGTTCAGGAAGGAGTGCATATTCAATGTGGCACGAACTACCTATTCTCCCACTGGGAAGAGAGGCCCATGTCCAATCAGGGGTTCCGTCCGCAGGGTCGTCTTTATTGAGGCCATCGACGACACCGATGTGTTTTGATTCCCGCACTCCCGGCTCCTTAGGATATGTAATGTACACCCATAAGTGCTCTCGTGCAGTGGACCAGGCATTCGCCTCTGAGAAGTCTGGTGAGTACTCCATCCTGAACCATTCATCGTCATACTCATCGATAAAGTACGCAACGCGTTCCTCGTGCGAGGGAATGTCTGGCTTTTGGTAGCTCCCTAAAATTGCGGTGGCAGCAAGCCCGCCGATGCCCAATATAGCAGTGGTAAGCACAACATGCTTCGTGAATCCAGTATTCTTATTGCCCTTCCTTTTGATTGCAGTGTCTATTGTGCTGTCAAGGTCTTCCATCTGCTCATCATAAAGAGTAGTATCCATGTGTTTCCCCAAAGAGGGAGGCAGGATGTCGCTATAAAAGCCTTCCTCAGGAAAAGTGGAATAACCTGCCCTGCGAGCAAAACATATAAAAAACGCCCCACCGACACCATTTGCTATGGTTGATTTTCACGTGATTCAGCAGAAATGGCAGGAGCGCTGGAAAGAGGCAGGCATCTTTAAGGTCAGCGAGGATGAGAAGAAGCCAAAATACTATGTGCTTGAGATGTATCCCTATCCCTCTGGTTCTGCCCTTCATATGGGCCACGTGAGAAATTACACTATTGGAGATATCTACGCTCGATTTAAGCGCATGAACGGCTTCAATGTCCTCTATCCTATGGGCTTTGATGCCTTTGGGCTGCCTGCCGAAAACGCGGCGATAAAGCATAAGGTCCATCCAAGGGAGTTCACAGAGACAGCCATCGCCACCATCAAGACGCAGATGGAGGAACTCGGCTTGAGCTATGACTGGACACGCACTCTCGCGAGCTGTGACCTTGATTACTATACCTGGAACCAATGGTTCTTCCTGAAATTCATGGAGAAGGCCCTTGCTTACCGGAAGAAGGCCCCCCTGAACTGGTGCCCTGACTGCAATACCGTCCTTGCGAATGAGCAGGTTGAGGATGGGAAATGCTGGCGCTGCGAACATGAAGTTGAGATACGCCATCTTGAGCAGTGGTTCTTCAAGACTACAGCCTATGCTGAGGAACTCCTCAATGATTTACAGAAACTCAAGGGAGACTGGCCAAAAAAGATTCTGACCATGCAGCGCAACTGGATTGGCAAGAGTGAAGGCACTGAGATTCAATTCAAGATTGATGGAAGAGAGGATATTATTCCTATATTTACCACGAGAGTGGACACTATCTATGGCGTCACATTCATGGTCTTCGCGCCAGAACATCCTCTGGTCATGGAGATGGTCAAGGGCACGGAATGCGAAGAAGAAGTGAAGAAGTTCATCAAGAAAGTTGTAGTCCAGAGTGGTTTTGAGCGGACAGACTGGACAAAGGAAAAGGAAGGGATGTTCATAGGCCAGCATGCGATTAACCCTCTCACCGGAGAAAAGATTCCTCTCTACATTGGTGATTTTGTGCTGCTTGAATACGGTGCAGGTGCGGTGATGGCAGTCCCTGCCCATGACCAGCGCGACTTTATGTTCGCGAAAAAACATGATTTGGCCATCAAGCTTGTCATCCAGCCCCAGATCCAAGACCTCAATGTCGAGAAGATGTCCCGCGCCTATGAAGGCGAGGGGCGAATGGTCAACTCTGGGGAATTCAACGGCATGCAAAGCCGCGATGCCATACCTAAACTTCAGGAGCTGCTTAAAAAAAAGAAGCTCGGCGGAAAGACTATCCAGTATAAGTTGAGGGATTGGCTTATCTCAAGGCAGCGCTACTGGGGAACGCCGATTCCAGTTGTGTATTGTGAAATCTGCGGGATGCTTCCTGTCCCTGAGAAGGACTTGCCTGTTACGCTTCCAGTGGATATTAAGTTCACAGGAGAAGGGAACCCCCTGAAGACTAATGAGGGATTCCTTAATACAATCTGCCCGAATTGCGGTGAGCCCGCGAAGCGAGAGACTGATACGATGGATGGCTTCATGGACAGCTGCTGGTACTTCCTCAGGTATACCAGTCCTGGTTTCAATGAAGGCCCCTTTAATCCTGATAATGTGAAATACTGGATGACTGTGGACCAGTATATTGGCGGGGCGGAGCACGCGGTGATGCACTTGCTCTACGCGAGATTCTTCTGTAAGGTGCTACGCGACATGAAGCTTGTGAAATTTGATGAGCCCTTCGCCCGGCTGTTCAACCAGGGAATAGTGTATAAAGACGGCGCCAAGATGTCTAAGTCAAAGGGTAATGTCGTCGGGCAGGATGAGATAGCCAAGAAGTATGGGATAGATACCGCCCGGCTTTTCCTCATGTCAGTAGCGTCTCCAGACAAGCAGATGGAGTGGGACGACCATGGTGTGGAGGGAAGCTATCGCATACTTAGAAAGATGTTCGCCCTGTTGGAGAAGCCGCGAGGAGAGCCGGATGCACGGGTGCTGAACAGGATGCATCGTACTATTAAAGGGGTGACTGAGTATATCACCTCATTCGCCTATAATAAGGCTATCGTGCTGCTCAATGCGTACGTGAATTACCTGGGGGCAAGGAAGGACATCCCTGAGAAAAGCCCGGAGATACTTGCGCTTCTTTTATCGCCATTTGCACCGCATCTTGCTGAGGAGATCTGGGAGCATCTCGGGAAGAAGGATTTCTGCTCCATGCATAAGTGGCCAAAATGGAATGAGAAGTATATTGATGACGAGATTGAGGCATCAGAGACTCTTGTCGATAATCTCAGGCATGACATTACAATAGTCCTTGAGCTTGCGAAGATTGAGAAGCCGAAAGAGATTCTGCTGTTTGTCGCATCAGATTGGAAATACAAATTCTTCGACGCTGCTAAAGAAGCATTGGAGAAGACTCGGGAGCTTTCTGAGGTCATTGCTATGATTATGAAGGATGATGAGCTGAGGAAACACGGGAAAGATATTTCTAAGATGCTTCCTGGGTTTATCAAGGACCCGAAGAAACTTCAGACAGCAGGTATTAAGAGAAAAGTAGAGCTGGATACGCTGAACGATGCTCTGGCAATGCTCCAGAAGGAATTCGGCTGCACTCTCTCCATCACCTCTCAGGAGAAAAGTAAGGAGGCGAAGGCCAGGGCTGCTTTGCCAGGCAAGCCGGCATTGCTTGTGAAATGAAGCCTAAGAATGTTCTTGTGGTCCACTACGAGCCCTATGGTGCTCTCGAAGAAGTGGAAAGAGTACTCAAACAGCACAATATTCCTGTGATATCTATTGAGCGCAGCGAACTCACTCACGAGCATGCTGTAGGCAAGGATCTCGTCATCTCTGTCGGGGGGGATGGTACATTCCTCGTTGCTGCCAGGCACGTGTCAGATGCGTTCATTATAGGGGTGAATTCAAACCCCGAGGACAAGGAAGGTTTCCTCACCCGTGCGACAGCTGAGACCTTTGAGGAGCGCTTTCATGCAATCCTTGACGATAAGTTCACTGCACTATATCTTACGAGACTGCAGCCAACGCTTGAGGGCAAGGATCTGCCACTCGTGCTGAACGAGGTGTTCATAGGACACCGAGAGCCGCACCACATGGCAATATACACGCTCAAAGCGGGAGAGAAGGAGGAGCAGCTGCAGAAGAGTTCAGGTATCCTTGTCGCGACCGCTGTCGGCTCCAACGGCTGGCTTAAATCAGCTAGGGGAAAAGTTATGGCATTTATGGACCGTGGTTTCCAGTTTCTTGTACGTGACCCGTTCTCTGGAAGGATTGTGAAGAGCACATTGACTGAGGGCATGCTCAAAGAAGGTGAAACCCTGTCAATAGGATGCACGATGGACAAAGGTATCATTTCTCTCGACGGCGGGCCTCGCCACGAGTTCCCCAACGGCTCCACTCTCAAGATAACGACTTCTGACAAGAGATTGAAGTTCATCGATTTCCCTGAGTGAGTGTCAGGAAAACAATTCAGCGTGTTCTCGATGGAAATACCATGTCTCCTCGTCAGGCGTGTACATGGTGAGGAGGTACGTATCCCCAACATTCAACTGGCAGTACTGATCGAAAGACATTGGTAGAGTGTGTGTTTTGTCCCCACTGATGAATGCATCATCTATAATCTCCAAGGCAACAAGAAAACTCGGTCGCTTGAAAATCAGACCTTTCGTGCCCTCATGCTTTCCAATCACTTTCACTTCAACTTCCGCACTCTTGATATTGTCTTCTAAAACCATGGTTATCAATGTAATGAGAGTATTCTCAGTTTATAAATCTTCTTAGTTTTACTACTCAATAAAGGTGATATCACCTTAAAAATTTAATAAGACATTTCTTCACTCAACTTCTTCACCAGCAGAGGTGCCAGGGATACAATCACATAGGTGGCGATAGCTGGAATGATGACTCTAAGGAGCACCATCAACACATAGCCGAGAATCAGCTCATTTGTTGTGGCGCAGCACACCTGGCAGCAGTGTGCCCCTGGATAGATGGTGAGTACCACGCGTCTCGTTTCCTCAGGTGGGCAAAGCATCCACTCCTTGCAGCATTGGAAGGACTGCAGGTAGGTGAAGAATAAGTACACGAGATAGACGCCCGCAGAATTGATGATGCGCGGCTTCGTTGGTTTAAGTGCCTCTTTGATGTCCATAGGTATCCGCATGCGTGATTATAATGCGGGCATCCAAAGATGAGCTATCACCTGAACAAAGGGAGAGTCTCTGAGTCTCCTCGGTTCCGCGACCCCGACAGCACCACCCAACATGATTAATGCTGCTCCGTTCCCGGCCTGACATATTTCTCATGGAAAGCAGTCCGACGGGACAGAACCTCATCGTCGAAACAGAGGCCCATTGCCCAAACAATAACCGCTCTTCGGCATTCAGTCCCACCATAAGCCGATTGATGGTAACAGGAGACGGCTAACCTCCCGACCTAGCCCGCATATGCAAGAATGGCAGCATATCTTAAAAAGATTTGCTAAGAAAACAGCCGCATATAGTTCGCGAAGAGCTGGTTTGCAATCTCCTCGAAGGTTTGGTTCTTTATTTCCGCGATTTTCTTTACTGTAAGAGTGACGTTCATCGGCTCATTGCGCATCCCGGGCTCAGGTCCCTGATAAGGTGCATCAGTCTCGGTGAGAAGCTGTTTCACAGGCACATCCTTCACCAGGCGCTGGAAGTGTTCGTTCCGTATCACAGAAGTCGGCACAGAGAAGCACCAGCCAAAATCGCGTATCTCATGCACTAACTTGAAATTGCCGCCAAAGCAGTGGAACACGACTTTTTTGACGCCTGAATCGCGAATCATGTCAATACACTCGCGCTCCGCTTTCCTTGAATGGACGATGATTGCTTTTTTCATCTCCTTCGCCAGCTCAAGCATGTTGGCGAAGATGACCTTCTGGCGCTTGTGCTCATCTTCGTCTTTTGACCAATAATGGTCCAGTCCTATTTCCCCGAAAGCGACGAACTTCTGCTTATGCATCCAGGCGATTTCATTTGCCAGGTCGCCATCGCTGAGCTTCAATGATTCGATAGGATCCATCCCAAGCGCGGGCTTGATGAGCGAATGCTGCCTACTTATCTCCAGGACTTTCCTGTTGCTCTCAGGAGTGGTCCCGTTAGCGATGACAGCCTTGAGTTCTGCCTTCTCTGCGCGCTCTATGACCTCAGCCAAATCCGGGTCAAATGCCTGGTCATCAAGATGCGCGTGTACGTCTGCGAGTAGTGCCATGTGTGAGCACGTAGCAGAAGGAGTTAATAAATCTAGCTGAAGAGTGCGATGGTCACGACGCCTGCGAGCATCACCACTGTGCCTGCGAAGCGCTCCTTTATTCCGCCTTCCTTGAATATGAGCCATCCCCACACAACAGTCATGAGGGTGCTGGTCCGCTTAAGGGAGATGACATAAGGGACAAGTGCCATGCTGATGGCGAGCATATGGGTAATCAGGTTCGTTCCTGCGAAGAATCCCATAGGCAGCAGAATCCTGCTAAAATGCCCCTTCATCTGCTTCATCGGTTTCTTTGTCCTCAGAAGCATCAGTGGTGTGAGGATGATTGCCATGGTCAGATTAAGGATGACTGCCCAGAAGATGGGGGAAGAATTTTTCAGGCCGATTTTGTCGACATTAGAAGTGATGCTCCAGATGAAGGCGATGAAGAGCATGAGCCGAGGCCCCTTATCCCTGACTAGGGCCTTGAACGGAGCTAAGAATCCTTTAGTAACCTCTTTTAGGTTTAGCATGTATGAGCCAACTACAATGAGGATGATGCCGATAATCCCTATTTTTGACGGTACCTCATTCAGGATGAGGGGACTCATCACGATGAGAAACAATGGGGTGAAGGACATCATAGGCACTGTGACTGAGAGTTCTGACGCCTTTATGGCTTTCATGTAGAGGAGAGTAGTTACGGTGTTAAGCCCTGCGCTGATTGCCAACGCATACCAGAACCCTCGTCCTATTACTGGCATGTCAATGAAAAATAGTGTAGGTACCATGAACAAGAAGCCAAAGGCGCGAAAACCCCAGGCCATGATAAACTCATCCATGTCCTTGAGGCCCTTCTTACTGAAGATGTCCACAAATGACCTAAAGAGCGCAGTTAGCAGTGCCAGTATGACCCAGAGCATGATTCAGTTTTTCTACCTTGCTTTATAAATTCCCCTGTGCAAAAGCTTATAATCCTCGCCCCTAATTCCTTTGCTGATGGCATTCAGCAAGAGCTTTCCAAGGCGGGGAAAGAGCAATAACACTATTTGGGAAGACATAGTCCTCACTGTAGAAGAAGAGGCAGCTGCTGAGCGTGAGGCTGATGAAGATAACAAGAGGCTCATGGATGAATGTCTTGAGGAGGCAAAGGCTCTCCTGTCAGTGAAAGACCTTAACGTCTACCAAGCAGACCTTGTCAGGATAGCAGTGGCGCTCTTTGAAAAGCGCGCATCTCATTCTGTATATTGGAAAGAAAGAAAGTGCCGAGACAAATTTGACGAGCTTTTTCCTCAGCATTAATCGTTGTCCAGCCACCACCAGACCTGGCCATACCACATAAATACTGACCCGGCGATGATTCCAGCAGTCTTTGCTACTGATTGAGCGGCCTGATATGCATTTCTCTTTGACTCCCTGCCTTCAATAGTCTCGAGAGGCACGTACATGAAATAAGTCTCTCGCACGTTTTCTGCATCTTCTGCCAGTGCATCTATATTCAATCTGGTTGGCTCATAGAATTCCTCATTTTCGCCAGAAGGCAGTGCTTCAAGCTCTTCAATGAGCCCGCTGTTCTCCTGGGCGAGCCAGTCAAGGTCCACTCCGGTTCCTGCGTCGATGAAGTGCTGCTGGCTCTTGTCGAGGTATTCCAGCGCATCCTCGTGGTCGGGGCTGTGGTGGACATTGTACACATAACTGTAGTGGGTGAGTTCTTTCGATGCATCTGAGAGCCTGTCGATGCCCTCGTCGAGATTATGCACTATGTCAAAATCCTCGTATTCTGCAGACATCTCCTTGACATAATTGTCATAGCTCGCCTTTAGCGGCAGGCTGACTAGCAGGGCGCCACCAGCCACTATTCCGCTCAATGCCGATGCTCCCATAACATATAATGCAAGATCTCCCATTTTCTGCTTCTCCATTTGTCTTGAAAATAAGGCACGAAGGAGCATTTATGAACCCTTCCAGGGAAAATTGCGCAGTTTTCTAAAGAGGGGATGTCAAATCAAAGGGTGTGCAGAAGAATCAATAATCTCTTTGCGCCTTTGCCCAGGCACCAATCACTACGAGGCTTCCTAATCCCAAGACTGTTCCTATGGTGTGCAGAGTGTCTGCGCGGTTGAGCCGCGACGTGCGCTCTGCTGCGATGTCCTCTGGGAGGTGCGTGGTGTACACGCTCTCTAGCTCTGCTGTTTTTCCCTCTAGTTCCCTGATGTTGTCGTGCACTGGCTGGTAGAATTCTTCTTTCTGCTCATCAGGAAGCTCATACAGGTTTCCTTTTGCGTCCAGCACCATATGGTCGAGCAGTTCGATATCGAGATAACTCACTTCATCTTGCTGCCATATTCCCTCAAGCATAAGATGGGCGCTCTCCAATTCAGTGAGGGATGCCTCACGGTCAGGATGATGCGTGCAGTGCTTTCCACAAGAGTAGCGCTCGAGCTCGTGTGCTGCTTCTCCTAGGGTGTCTGAGGCCTCGTCTAAGGTGTCTGCAGTTACTATATACTCGTATTCCTGAGAAACCTCCTCTGCATAATCTTCATACGCTGAGTCTACAGCATTGCCGGTGAGATAGATGCCTCCACCCATCAGGCCCACTGCTGCAGTTCCTAGAAGAAAAATCGCCTCTCCGTCCATATTTTATCTTACTAATATGGAGATGAAGTGTTGTTTATGAACACTCTTAGTGTAGATTACGTAATAAACTTGAAAATGCAATTTTAGTTAGGCAATATGCAGAGTTCTGCAGTATTTTCTCCATTGAGTCCGGTGAACCTGAGAACTGCGTTGTAGTCTATGAGGATGCTATTACCAAGAGAGAAGGGCTCAGTGGGGACGCCGTCTATCTGGAGAGCAATCTTCGGGGGGACTCCCTGCTGGACAGAGAGGAGTCCAAGAGTATGCTTTCTTCCCAGGATGGTCTTTTCGAGTAGCTCACCCCACACAACCTCCATACTTTCTCCATGGCAGTCAAGTCGTGGGATAGGTTCTGGAATGCCTATAACCCTTGCCTCAGTGCTCTGCTCCTGAAGGATAAGTAGAAATCCTCCTGTAAGGATAGCAAGCGCCAAGAATGCCAAGGCCAGGGTCCGTTTCATTCTATTTCACTTTATTGAGGGCTTCGGTCTCGCCATAGGTCATGGAGATGATTGCAGCGATGAACATCAGGCCAAAGAGGAACATCAGGCTGAAGAGCATGGTTCTCTCGACGTCATAATCCTTGCCCTCAGTGAGGGTATTGGCTTCATCCACGCCCTCTGCCCCGCTCTGGACGAACATGATGGCTGAGAAAATCAGTCCCATGAGTGCGATGATCATGAACGCCCCGGAGAGAGGATATACCTTTACCATTTCCATTCACATGACGGTTGCCCGATATAAATAATTTGCGTACCCTCAGGAGAATCTGATGAATTTTAGCTTTTCTACCTGTGAGCGCGCCTTCTCAAGCTTCTTGTCGAAATCATTTAGGAAGCGCGTTATCGAATCGCATCCGATTTCCTTCAGTTCGCCAGTAGTCATCCTTCCGGATTTGTACTCGTCGTAGATATGGTGCAGCGCTTCATCTTCTTCAATGAGATGGAGCTTGAGCATCTCGAACACCATGTCTTTCTCAGGCTCACCGCCGAGTTTGCGGTGCTCTTCGAGCGTGATTCTTCCTCCTGAGACCGCGCGCTTTATCTTCCTACATACCACTAAGGGCTCTTCGGGCAGCGAGATGCAGCTCTCGGGCTTTGACTTGGACATCTTCATCCCTCCGTCCAGGCTTGGAGTGAACTTGTGGTAGAGCCCGCTCGGCGGGAAAAAGCCGTACTTGCTCTTTGTGCGTGCGACCACGTCCCGCGTTAGCCTGATGTGGGGGTCTTGGTCTATGCCTACTGGGATGATGCCCGGCATTCTCTGCTCAAGCTGAGGGAAAAGGATGTCCGCGACTTGAGTAATGGCAGCCATGATGCGCGAGGGGTCTGCGCTCCCGTAGATTGCCCTGAACTCATTAAGTGTCACTTTTGTGGCGAATTCATACGCGAGGTTCATCACCTTCCTGTTCTCTGATTGAAAGTAGAACGTAGTCTTCTTCGGATTTAGTCCGAGTGCGATGTATGCAGGGATATGGAATTCCTTCGCTCGCTTCTGGGCCTCTTCCAATGAGATGCCTCGCGTCGCTGCCGCCTCCAGGTCAGCGATGAGGATGTAAGTCTTTGCGCCATGGTCCTGGAAATACCTTAGGTTTTCGACGACCATCTTGTTGCCGAAGTGAATCTTCTCAGCAGAGGGCATGATGCCACTTAGGGCGTAGTAGGGCTTCTTCTCTTTGATGCATCTCGCAATCACCTTTTGGTCTCTTGCAGAGAATACAGCCCTGCGGCGCATGATACGATTTGGTTCTGGGAATAGTGTCAAGTCGAAGATTTCTAGGCCAAAATCCTTGATGGCCTTCTCATAACTCTCCACGAGTCCGGAGCCCCATGGGTCCAGTTTGCTTGGCTTCTTCTTTTTTTTCTGAGGCATGTCCTACTCAAGAGAAGATGAGATATAAAAGCTTGACGATGCAGGCCTATTTCTTTTCCGCACCTTCTTCGGTATCCCTGCGGATGACCTTGATGGCATCCATTTTAAGGGTGATTGGGATTGGGACTGCAGCCTCGAGTAATTCTACAACAACTTCCTCTTTCTGCTTGTCGACCCTTGATATCTTGCACTTCTCGCGCTTGAACGGTCCTGAGATAATCTCCGCGATGTCGTTCTTGCGGATGTTCATTTCGACCTTCTTGCTTTTCTCAAGCATATGCTCAATATCCTGATAGGCCAGATTGTTCGGAAGTATTCCCCGCGCATACGGGACTCTGAACGCTGCCTGTTCAGCATCACTTCGTGATGCAGCTTCCACGAAGATGTATCCTCGCATCCCGTGCGGCTGGATGACTGAGAAGACCTCAAGTTCCTTCTTGAGAGCATTGCTGCTCAAGAAATCAAGCACTTGCCCTTCCCTGTTGGCAGTTGTCCTGAGAGCGAAAATATGTGTCGTGAATTCCCCCAGTTCCTCCTCTTCAGGTTCAGGCTTTTCAGGTGCAGAGCCTGGCTTTTCAAGAAGAATCTCCTCATCATCCTTCGCTTCCTTAGTTTTTGGCTCTTCCTCGAGCGGCATCATAATCTGTTCAGAGGGTAGGGGCTCTTCTTGCACTTCCTCGACAGGAGCCGATTTTTCTTTAACCTCTTTAACAGGTGCTGGCTCCTCCTGGGCGGGCGCTTTAGGTACATCATCAGCAGGAAGCTCGATATACTCTTCTTCAGGCTTTGATGGACTCTCAATAGCAGGTTCCTCTACAGGCGCTTCTTTGACTAGGGCTGGCTCTGGAACCGGTTCAACAGCTGGTGTTTCTGGAATTGGTTCAGGCTCGGGGACAGCTTCTTCAATTGAGGGCTGCTCTGGCTCTGCAGGGACATCTAGCTGTGCATCGTCCTGGGGCTCTTGAGTTTTTTCCTCGGGAGCATCTTCCTTTTTCTTGTCATCTTCTGTCATGAAATACACCACACAAATCTGCCTATGAGGCGAGTACTTTTACCATCTGAATGAGAAAGCCGATAAGGCCTATGAGGAGCATGCCGGCAGCTGAGACCTTGACAATAGTCTTGAACTCTTCAGATGTCGGTTTCTTCGTCACCTTGAGTACACGGCGGCATTCCTTGACATAGGCCTTGCCGCCCTTCATCAATCCTCCTTTTGTCGACATACTCTTTTTTTCTCCTATTCGATGAATTGTATCCCGAGCTCGTTCTCAATCTCATTGCGGCGCTTATCAGTCACTGTACGGGTAGGGCCGAAAATCTGCGGACTTTGCACGCCAGTGATGATGAGCATCGCTCTGATGGTTTTGCTCAGGTCCTCGTAAATCTGCGCACCCCAGATGATATTAGCCTCGTCAGAGAGTCTTTCTGAGACTGTCTCAACAACAGCGCGCGCCTCTTCGAGTGTCATGTCCGGCCCACCGGAGACATTGATGAGTGCGCCATTCGCACCTGTGATGTCCACGTTGAGCAGCGGGTTCGTGATTGCTTTCTCGACTGCTTCAATAGCTCTTTCGCTGGAGTCAGACTCGCCGATGCCAATAAGAGCGACACCGCCGCCGCGCATCACTGTGCGGATGTCCGCGAAGTCCAGGTTCACGAGCCCTGCCTTTGTGACGAGCTCTGCGATGCCCTTCACGGCATTGGTGAGAATCTCGTCGGCGACCTTGAATGCAGTGTGCAGGGGTAGGTCAGGAGCGAGTTCCAGAAGCCTGTCATTAGGAATGACAATCAGCGTGTCCACAAGGGCCTCGAGCCTCTCGAGCCCCATGATAGCGTTCTGGTACCTGCGGTTGCCTTCCATAGAGAAGGGCAATGTCACAATCCCCACTGTGAGGGCGCCCTGCTTCTTGGCCATCTCTGCGACAATAGGGGCTGAACCAGTTCCAGTTCCGCCGCCGAGGCCGCATGTGATGAATACCATGTCTGCGCCTGCGAGAGAGTCCTTGATTTCTTTCTCACTCTCCCGTGCAGCTTCCTCGCCGACCTTTGGGTCAGCACCGGCACCAAGCCCTGAAGTGAGCTCCCTTCCGAGAAGAATTTTCTTGTCTGCAAGAGTGTAGAGCAGGTCCTGAGCGTCGGTGTTGATGGCAATAGTCTCTGCGCCGACAATTCCGACCTCGCTGATGCGGTTGATGGTGTTGTTGCCACCGCCGCCTGCACCAATGACCTTGATGGTTGCCTTGTGCCTCGAAAGAAGCTGCTCAAGCTCTTCATCAAGCTGGTGGCGCTGCACGATGCGGTCCTTGTATGCCGCAGCATCTGTTGGCATAGCACTACTTATCATTGGATCAGTTTCCATGGTTATTTATCCCCCCAAACCTCTTACTCTTGCATTCATTTGACTCCTATTTAAATTTTCCCTACTTCTTACTCTTCAGATTCTGTTTTTTCCTTATTTTCAGGTTCTTCTGAGGCTTTAGGTTCCTCAGGCTCTTTTACAGTGAATTCCGGCTCAATGCCGATAAGCTCCTTGAACTCCTTGGACATGAGGTCCTTGAGCTCATCTGGAATCTCCATTGGGAGAGTGATCTTGAGTGAGGTTTCCGTGGCCTTCACATCGCCGGCTTCCTGGTTGAACAGGAGCTTTACGAGGGCTTTTGCCTTCTCTTCGTTTGATGTGAGAATCCTCTTGACCATCACTTCATAGTCGAGCTGCTTGCCTGAGAGGGGATGGTTGAAGTCGACCACGACGCGCCCGCCTGTAACGCTCCTGATCATGCCGACCTGGCCATCGATACTCACCTGAAGCCCCGGCTGGGGCATGATGTCCTGCTTTCTGAAAGGGCCCATAGCCATAATCTTGAGGAGCTTAGGGTTCTTCTTGCCAAATGCCTTCTCCGGCTCGACAGTAAAACTGTAGCTCTTGCCTGCGTCCTTTCCGAGAAGATGCTCGTCAAGGCCCTTGATGAGGTGTCCTCGACCTATGCAGATAGTGGCCGGCTCATATGTTTGGCCCTCTTGGTAGAGGTCATTATCCTTTGCGACTTTCTCTTCTGTCGTGTCAAATACCTCTCCGTTCTCGTGAAGCTTTCCGGTGTAGTTAATCTCAACGAAATCTTTATCCTGAATTGCTGCCATTGTGTGTGCTCTCCTCACTAGCTCTTGTTGGTGGTGTGAGAAAATTCTGATTGCAGGAAAGCCAGTGCTTATATAAAGGTTTCTCTGACGGAGGACGGAAAGCTTTTTAAAAAGGGGGAGCTTCCACGTCCGCATGCAAGGAGTCATAGTAAATTTCAGGCGGGGCAGGAAGACTGTCCACCATTACCAGATGGTCATCCAGCCAGAGGGCTGCTCAAAGAAGGAAGATGCCGAGAAGCTCGTTGGCAAGAAAGTCGTGTGGAAGAGCCCTGCAGGGAAAGAAATCCCAGGCAAGGTACTGGCAATCCACGGCAACAAAGGCAATATCCGTGCACGCTTTGAGACAGGCATGCCTGGCCAAGCCATTGGCACGAAAGTAGAGATTTCTTAACGCCTTTCAGAAAGTTCATTGTTCTGACAGAAGAATTTATATACATTCTCTGCTGGTCATCCTCAAGCATTTACTAGGGGTGAAATGAATGCAGGAAGCAATCCAGAAAACAAGACATTTGTTATCACTATCTGATTTGACAGCTAATGAGCTAAAGGAGATTATCCTCCTTGCCCACACCGTGAAGATGGGCCCGGAGAAGTTCAGGGACATCCTCGCGAGGAAGACACTCATCATGCTCTTCCAGAAGACCTCGACGCGTACACGCCTCTCTTTTGAGGCAGGCATGACCCGTCTTGGAGGGCACGCTATTTTCCTGGACTGGGCGAAGAGCAATTACACTCTCGGATCCTTACAAGACGAGACGAAATGCCTCGCGCGCTATGGTGAAATAATCATGGCCCGCGTTTATAGGCATGCAGACCTCGAGACCATGGCTGCAGTGTCTCAGGTTCCCCTCATCAATGCGTTGTCTGAAAAGTTCCATCCCTGCCAGGCTCTTGCAGACCTGCTCACTATCAAGGAGCACAAGGGCAAGCTTGAGGGGCTGAAGCTGGCTTACATTGGCGACGGCAACAACGTGTGCCATTCCCTGCTATTGGGCTGCACCAAGGCAGGTATGCAGATAGCTGTCGCAGGGCCAAAGGCATACTGGCCCGACGAAAAGATTGTGAATGAGGCCCGTCAGTACGGGAAGGTCACAATCACTGAGGATCCAAAGGAGGCGGTGAAGGGAGCTGATGTTGTGTATACCGACACTTGGATTTCCATGGGTCAGGAAGAAGATGAGAAGAAGCGTCTTAAGAAATTCAAGGATTTCCAGGTGAACCTGAAGCTTCTTGCGGACAATAAGGATGCTATCATCATGCACTGCCTGCCCGCTCACCGTGGCTATGAGATAAGTGATGATGCACTAGACTCTGGGCAGAGTGTTGTATTTGACCAGGCAGAGAACCGTATGCATGCGCAGAACGCGTTGATGCTGTTCCTGCTGGGGAAGGTGTAAAAAATGGGAGCTCAATTGACATTTTTGGGAAGTGCCGGCGACCCTATGGTGGTTGGCCAGCAGCAGCGCGCCTCAGGAGGATTTGTCCTGAGAGTTGATGATGTGCAGCTGCACATAGATCCCGGGCCGGGAGCGGTGATACAGGCCCTTCGCTACGGCATCAACCCTAGGGAGACTACTGCTGTCCTTGTATCACATGCCCATCTTGGGCATTCAAACGATCTCAATGCAGTCGTGTCTGCAATGACGCATGCAGGGCTGGATAAGCGAGGTGTAGTTGTGGGCCATGAGGATGCTCTGACTGATGAGGTGTTCAGGCCCTACTTCAAGAGCTGTGTGGAGAGGATTATCCCGCTAGAGGTGGGAAAAAAAGTAGGCATCGAGCACGTTGATATCATGGGGCTCCCTATGAAGCACACTATCCCAGGTGTTGGGTTCAAGTTCATGCGCCCTGAATTCACCCTCGCGTATCTCTCAGATACTGGCTATTCGAAAGCGCTTGCTGACGCTCTTCTCGATACAGATATCCTTATCCTGAATGTCGTTGACCCCTCGGGCCATGAGAACGAGCACCAGCTTACCACAGATACAGCCATCCAGATGCTTACTGTGGTGAAGCCTGCGCTTGCGATCATAGGTCATTTCGGCTCGAAAATGCTGCGCGCCGACCCAATCTACGAGGCGCGGAAAATCCAGATGGCAACAAAAGTGCAGACTATTGCGGTGAAGGATGGCATGAGTATTGATCCAGTCAATGCGACTGGAATAGCACTCTCCCTCTGAGTTCTCGCTGCAGTCAGAGTAGTTATGCAGTAGGGGTCACGCTGTTTCAGGAGTATTCTCCTTCAGATTCAGGTAGAACATTGCCATCAGTATGAACATGAAAATAGTCACTGGAAGGGTCACTGCAGTTGACACAATCTGAGTGAGTATGCTTGAGACCAATGGTCCTAGCAGCATGCCAATGGCTGTAAAGAGCAAAGTGGCAATGAAGATAATTATCATTGCAGGTATCATATAAGCCATCATGCACAGGAAATACATGACTCCGAGACCCAGAGATTTCCACCACCTTCCCTTGATAAGTCTTCTACTCTCTGCGAGTGAAGAGAAGACTCCTTTATCTCCTATTGCAATCGCAGGGAAGAAGAGTATGCACGCCACAAGCACATACACTCCTGGGATGATGAGCAGGAACATGCCCAGAATCATAAGGAGGATGAAAAAGAATCCTGCGACAACAGCGCTGACTATCTTGTTCTTTCCCACAGCCAGCCCCTCACTGAGAGAGAATTCTTTGCCTGTGAGGCGCACTGCCACACCCTTGATGAGGCCAAGCTCAACCACCGCCATTGCTATGGATATAATCAGGGAGAGGATGCCATTGAGGAGATTATAACCAACCATTGAACTGCTCTGTGCCACGCTAAAAGATTGGCTGAGCCCCTCAAGACCGCTTATCGGGATGAATCCTACCATTCCATAGGCTAAGATGCTAGAGATGATTTGCTGTCCAGCATAGAGGGCGAACAGCACCAAGAAGAACGGCATCCAAAAATGCATTTCCGATGACATGAAGTTGAGCGCTTTCTCGAGAAGGGCGAACACGCCCAATTCTCCTTCACCAGAGGGCTGTCCTGTAGGAGGAGCAGGACGGTCTGGCATTGCCGGTGCCTCCATTACTGTCCCTATTCCAAGGGCAGCGTCTACTTCTCCAGGATCCCAGCCAGCATCCTTAAGCTTCTTTCTCGCCTCTTCATCAGAGAAGCCGTTATCTCGCATCTCCTTAACGTAATTCTTTAGTTCAGGGTCAACATCCATGAGAGAGTCACCTCATTGGCATGCCTCTGGGCGCCTTAGTATAAAAATGTTTCAGCCAGAGGAGATGTGCTGCTATTAGAGTATATGCGATGCCCACACGCAGTACTCTGAAATCCCCTGAGATGAGAAGGGTAATGCCAAGCGCGTATGCGATGCCAAGCGCCAAGCCTGAAAGGGTGCGCAGGAGATTATGACCTCTCCAGCCAGCGAATGCGCTGAGCGACCAGTCAAGAAGCGCGAATAGGGGAAATATCATAATGAAGGGCAGATAATGCACTGGAGACACAAGGGTGAAAGTGTGTAGCAGGAATCCGCATATGATTCCAGCGTATATCCCAAGGCATCGTGAGCAGAGATGAATCTCTTTAGTCCTTAGCTTCAGCGCATAGCACCTGTACAGTTCTTCTTCAGTGTGGTGGGAAAGAATATATCTTGAGCTTTTGTGGAGCCCTAGCTTAATCTCTGATAGGATCTCACTGGTTGGAGGGGGCATGAGCTCTCACTATTTCTTGTTCATATACTCCCTCAGGAACTCGTCGTCAGTCTTTGTGAGGTAGATGATACCCTCAATAAGCCCTACGATGGAAGGTATGCCTGACCAGCAGAAGCAGAGGTAGAGAATGCCCATCCCTGTGTTTCCAAGATAAAATTTATGGACTCCCAAGCCGCCGAGAAGGATGGCCAATATCCCGGCAGTAGTCTTCTTTGAACTGACGCTCGGCCCGGCAGGCTGTGGAACATCTCCACTGAATCCACCTTGGATTGCCTGGTCTATGGTCGGGCGGTCCCAGCCTGCTGCACCTAGCTTCTCGCGTATCTCAGTCTCGGACTTACCCTGGTCCTTCATTGTCTTGACATATTGTGCCATATCTTCATCAACCATGATTGCCACCTCGTCTGAATGTTTCAGGAAAACAGAGTATAAAAATCTTCGCGCATACTGGCTTCAGATGAGTAGATATACAATTCCGGTTCCAAGGAAGCAGCCTGCTGAGATGAAGGGCATCGCCGGATAGAATCTGTCCTTTTTGCCATAGCTGAGCAATCCTAATAGGGCAATTCCTGCGCAGAGGCTCACAGCGAGGGCAGCCCCAAGGGCGACGTTCACCTGCAGGCCATGATTCTGGATGAGCTCCTGCATGAGCACGCCCGAGAATATCAGCGGGAACGCGATGTCCCCCCCGCCCAGAATCGCAGTCTTCAATGAGGACTCCACTTTCTCGTATTCATAGTCCTCCATTTCAGGGCCTTCAGGCGGTTCAGGGGGAGAGTCCTCAAGGGGCTTGAGCGAGGCCATAACAGGATTCCCTGTCTTAGTTGAATAGGGGATGGACAGTCCGGCAAAGACATTCGCAGTACTCTGGAATTTTGCCATCGAGACCATATGCTTGCTCTTGAACACGGCGATGAAGTCATATATTGCGATGACAAGGAGCAGAATGCCGGCGTAGAGCAGATCCAGCAATGGAACGAGCAGGACAGCGATGCCTGAATAGAGGAAGACCTCTGTTACGTTATGGATGATGATATTTGGCTTGTAGAATTTCATCACTGCAAGCAGGAGCCCGATGATGAGGGCAAGACTTGGGGTGAGGAAGACGCCGAGGGCGAGCATAATGGTGAGCCATACGGCAACGAAGAACCAGACCTTCCAGAGCATCCGTTTCTTGAACTTGATGATAATCAGTAACAGTATAGTGCCGACAAGAATTGCGCCGACGATGTACAAAACCGAATCAATCCCCTCCAAATCTGGGCGCTCCCAATCGTCTTTTGGAGTAATGTCGGTCACTTGCCCGCTTTCATCAGTGATGATGTCCATGTTCTGGCTTAGAATCCACAGCCCTACAGTCTGAGAGGCGATAAATAGGAGGAATAGTGTGATGGTTACGGGCAGTGCATGCTTCATTGCATTATTCCTGCGAGTGAACTTATATAAACCTTGCGAAGCTCCTGTGGGAAGCATGAATAAAATCGCCCACAACATCGAGTTTTCGGTGTTCGTTAAGGAAGAGGAGGATACCCAGAAAGCTATTATTCTGGAGAAGCTCCGCTCGTTTATTCCCTTTGACCTTGTGAAGGAGAAGGTTACTATCAATACTGAGAGAGCGAAGAGCTTTAATGAGCGGGTCATCACCATAGAGACAATAAGGGTGAGCAAGAACAGGCACGTGCGCGCTGTGCTGGAGCATCTTAAGCAAGGGCTCACACAAGAGCAGCGCTCGCTTCTACTCAAACAGGCTGAGACACGCCTGGACAGTGAGAATCATTTCTTCATCCGGTTTGACATGAAAGCCATGCTGGAAGAAGAAAAGCTGAAGTTCACTGACAGCGGAAAGTGCTTCCACTGTAGGATAAGTATCGCTGGCTATCCCCAGACTAAGGAGAATGCCCTGAAAATCCTCAACTTCTGGCTGGGACAACAAACTATTTAAATAGTCCTTGAGTCCCCTCGACAGATTCATTAGATAAATTATTGAGGTATTATCATGCCAGCACCAAAACACCGCTCGACGAGCATACGGAAAGTGCAGCGCCGCGTACCAGGCGGCAGGACTGTTCAGCACTATCGCAGACAGAAGCCCCAGTCCGCCAAATGTGCGGGATGCGGCAAGACCCTTCCAGGCACACCAAGGGAAAGGCCTGTCAAGATGCGCACCATGGCAAAGACGAAGAAGAGGCCGAGCCGGCCCTTTGGCGGCACCTTGTGCAGCAGCTGCATGAGGGAAGAGATGCTCAAGAGGGTGAGGCAGTCACAATGATGGACATAGGAAGACACTGCGTGAAATTCGCAGGACGTGATGCAGGGAAGCACTGCCTCATCATTGATGTCATTGATAGTAATCATGTTATGATTGACGGTGAGACTAGAAGGAGGAAGTGCAATGTCAGGCACCTTGAGCCCCTAGATAAGGTTGTTGACCTGAGGAAAAATGCCTCCCATGAGAATGTCATCAAGGCACTTCAGGATCTTGGAGTCAAAGTCCGCGAGATAAAACCAGTCCGCCGCAGGCCGAAAAAGACCCCGGAAGAAAAGAAGCCAGCGAAAAAGAAAAAGTAGCGGCTCTGATTTCTCCAGAGAAAGATTAAAGTAGTTCCTTTTTTACACTGTCCACTCTATTGGGGACGTAAATGTCGTTCTGGAAAAAGATAAAGGATGAGAATGTCAAGAAGAGCCTTCGGGCCTCTGACAGGGATGGGTTATTCTGGAGTATCATGGTCGGATTCGGCCAGAATTTCATCAAGCCCTTCGCTATCGCACTGAAAGCGACCAATATGGAAATTGCCCTCCTCGAATCCTTGCCGAATCTTGTGAGCAGTTTTGTCCAGCCATTTGCTGCAGATTTCGTGGACAACCTGAGGCTCAGGAAGAAGATTGTCTTCACGACAGTGATGATGCAGGCCTTCATATGGCTCCCCTTGTTAGGATTGCCCTTGCTCCTCAGGTCAAGGGCTGTACCCCTGCTCATCATCCTGTATACTGTCTACGTCATGCTCGGCCGCTTCACCACACCAGCCTGGATAAGCTGGATGGGCGACCTGGTGCCTGAAAAGCTCCGCGGCCAGTATTTCGGGCATCGGAACACCATTATTCAGGTTGCGACTGTTATCTCAACCCTTGCCGCGGGAGCTGTCCTTGGTTTTTTTGAGAACACTAATGAGATGATTGGCTTTGCCGCTATCTTTGTAATTGCAAGTATCGCCCGTTTTATCTCTGGCGGCTTCATCACTCAGATGGATGAGCCTGAATACAAGCCGCTAAAAGAAGAACGGTTTACCCTAGGGACCTTCATCACCAGGCTTCCTAAATCTAACTATGGGAGATTCGTGATATTCAATGTCCTCTTCAGGGCAGCAACTGCCTTTGCCTCCCCCTTTTTCGCCCTTTATATGCTCCGCGACCTACAGTATCCCTACTTTGGGTACACAGCAGTTATAGTCTCATTTACCATCTCCAAGGTTCTGACTATACGCTACTGGGGGAAATATGGCGACCGTTTTGGGAACATCAAAGTGATACGGCTGACTGCGCTTCTCATCCCACTGGCCCCAATACTCTGGCTCGTCTCGACAAATATCTGGTGGATTGTACTCATCAACTTCTATGCAGGGATTGTATGGGGCGGCTTTGAGCTGGCCTCAGCGAATTTCCTCTTTGACTCCATTCGCCCTACTAAACGGGCACGGGTCTTTGCCTATCACGACACCCTTCATGGTATCCTCCTGTTCACCGGGGCGATGCTTGGGGGTTTTTTCTCAATACGAGTGCCGATTCTCTGGAACCTTCCTTCAAATCTCCTGACTATATTCCTCATCTCCGGCTTGCTGAGGCTGCTCATCGCTATTATCTTCATCCCACGATTCAAAGAAGTGAGGGAAGTAGAGCACGTCACAGGTATTGAGCTGCTCTTCGGGTACATGGCGTTCGAGCCGTTAGAGGATGCGATTTACGGTGCGTTCAATGGAGCACGCTACGGCGCACGGCTTGCCCGCAGGCTGCGGCAGAAATCAATGGATTCTGTAAAAACTGTAGTGTCAAGACCCTTGAAGGGGAAAAAGCCTGACTAATCATACATGAGCATGAACATATAATGGTCCTCATCGCTGACATAGTTCGCTGTGAACTTAATGTCTATGATGTTGATATTCTTCTTTGACTTGAGCCAGTCGTTCACGCGGTCTTCTCCTTCGTGGTACGAGTTCGCGTAAATCATCTTTATTTTCATTATTCTCACCCTTTGCTTTGATTTTCGATAATATTCAATAGGCGTGTGAGGCAGATCTCGAACGCGGATGTCGGCTGCTCCATTCCGAATGCTTCAAGCACCTGCGGGCGGATTTCTCCGATAATGCCAATTTCCTTTCCGAGTACCTTCACAGTCCCTGCTCTTCCAGGGATGAAGCTCTCGTGTTCTGCGGCGGTAACCTCAGCAGCGAGCCCGAGATGCCTCATGAGGGAATCGAGGAGCTGCCGAACTTCAGTGATGTTTGCCTTCTGGTGCGCTACAACAGTGCAGAGGCTCAGAGACTCTCTCACGCCTGTGTCGGTTCCTTTCTCAGGCACGAAGATAGTCCCCAGTTCGTAGAAGCGCTGAGGATACTCATGGCGCCTGTTTCCTTCCAGAACAGATATGAGTGAGGGAAGCATCCAGGCGCGCGGAATGCTGAACTCTGCGCTGCTTGTCTTCTCGATTTCAACAAGCCTTTTCGCAACCCCCATCTTGTCGCATTGCACCTCTTTTGAGGATATGTGATATGTATGTGTCTCAAGCAGGCCCAGCCCTGCCATGAGGCGCGCCACTTTCTCTTCAAAGAGTGTCATTGGTGATGCTTCTCCAACAGTGGAGACATTGGGCAGCTCAGGCTTGAAGTTCTCATAACCATATGCGATTGCCACGTCCTCGACAATGTCGATGGGATGTAGAATGTCTGCCCTATACGCGGGAATAAGCACCTTGCCCTGCTTAAGGCTGAGCCCCATCCTTTCGAGCAGCTTCTTGAGTTCCGCTTCCTTGAGTGTGAGGCCGAGCAGGCGGTTCATATAATCAAGCTTGAGGGGAATCTCCCGTACTTTTAGGTCAGGGCTTACTAGTTTACGCGTATCATATCCTGCAGGATAATTCACTGTAACGAGATGTATTGTTCCTCCCATTTCTGCAAAATCCGTGACGATGATATTGAGGAGAGTACTTTGTGCCTTCAGGTCGAAGCCGGATGTCTCGATAAAGACCTCTGTGGTCTTTTCATCAATCTTTCCAGTGAGGTGGGAGTTGATAATGGGGGGCATGCTCAGCACCTCATCAGCCGAGTCGATGAAGTACGGAAACATATTCTTGCCCTCGAGGAGATGTGCGTATTCTCTTCCTGCTGGATGCTTGCTCAATATCTGCATGCCGTCCATTTCCTTGTCTGATTCAAGAGGAATGAACTTCATTTTCTTGGGGTCAGCTGCGAGATAGCGGATAGGCCACGTTATCTTTTCCATAGGATAGATGCCAATCGCTGCCTTCTTTCGGTTGCGGCAGAATGTCGTGTGGAGCTTCTCCTGGAGCTGTATCATCTCCTTGATGCGCTCATCTGTGAACTTCAATCCTGTCACGACTGCGCAAGCAGTGTATGGCCGCACGGCCTGTACTGATTTCTCCACATTCACTGCGTACTTGGACTGCTTTGTAGTATACTGCTGTATACCAGGGTTTACCCCTATAAAAGAAGAGAGTGCTCTTGCGAATCCTCCCTCTGCAAGCATGTCCGGCCGATTAGGGAAAATCTCAACATGGATAGTGTCTTTAGTGACATCGTCAAGGTCGGTTCCTATCATCGAGATGCGGTCCTTGAGCTTGTCAGTAGGAAGTTTCTTCCCCATAAGCTTCTCGACCACTGCCCGGTTTAGCTCTATAGTCGGCATCAGAAACACTCCTGGTGTTTCTGGGCCTCCATAAAACTCCGTTTTATGTTAGGCATGTTATTTCATCCACAGCTTCATCTCTCTTAGCTGCCTCATGTCGTTGGAATACAAATCTCGAATGTCGTTGATGTCAAAATATTCTGTGATTGTGCGGTCAAAGCCCGGCCCCCATGCTAATACAGGGATGTCTTTTCCCAGCAGGGGAACAACGACCTCAGGCCTGAACATCCCTGCGCCGCCGAGTTCGACCCATTTCTTGTGCACTGGATGGAACACATCGATCTCTACACTCATCTCAGTGTAGGGGAAATATGCTGGGCGGAACCTCGCGTCCGGATACCCCATCTTGCGGAAGAATTTCTTTAGGTAGCCGAGGAGGTGCCTGAAGTTGGCGTCCTCGTCGATAACAATGCCCTCAGTCTGGTTGAACTCAATGTTGTGGGACCAGTCAATTGCCTCGTTGCGGAAGTTGACACCCAGTGCGAAGTATTTGGCAGGCAAATCTTCTTTCTTCAGCGCTGCCAGTGTCCTCGCGCTCAGCACAGTGGTGTGTGTGCGGAGAACATTGCGCTTTGCCTCATTAGGATTCCATGAATATGACCATCCTGCGCTGCCTGTATTCCCGCCAGTCTCATGCACAGCGCGGATTTTATCGACGAGTTTCTTTTCAGGTAGTTGCGCAACTCCGGGCTTCTTGATGTAGTATGTGTCCTGCATCTCTCTGACTGGGTGGTCCTGGGCAGTGAACAGGGCGTCGAAATTCCAGAACGCTGGCTGGAGCAGCGGGCCTGTCATCTCCTTGAAACCTAAGTCGAGCCAGATTCGCCTTGCGTATTCAATCGCTTGGTTCACGAAGTGCCTCTTGCCAGGATACACTGCCGGAACATTGATGCCCACGTCGTATCTGCGGAATTTCTTGCCTTTCCATGAGCCGTCGCGCAGCATCTTTGGAGTGAGAGTCTCGATGATGTCTTTGCCTGCAATACCTGATGATGAGAATGTTTTCAGAAGCCCTTTTCCCATGTTGGTGAGTGAGACGCTCATGCTCCATTCTGTCTTGAGCCTGATGATATCCTTGCGCTTCTTCAGCTCGTCAAAGGCGAAGCGCTCCACATCTTTGAGGGTATCCACAGGGCGAGGCCCTTCATTGAGTGTCTTGATGAACTGCTCCTCAAAGGACTCTTTTTTCAGCAGCTCGTTGCCCTGTTTAGTGAGTGTGATGGTCAGGCCGCCTTTGCCTTTCTTGATATCAATCGCGACCTTCCTGCGCAACAGGCCGAGGCAGAGGTTGACCTCTTCCTTGTCGAGCTTCGCCGCTGAAGTGATGTCACCAATCTTGGTATTCTTCTCTGCAGCCTCGAGAAACCGCCTCTCAGGCAGTCCCTCACCGAGATAGCGCTTACCTAGCTCATCAAGCTCAACCAGCTCAGTGAACTTCTTTACCGGAGTATCAATGATTTTCTTGTTGCTCATCCACTGCAGCGCCCTGATGACTTCTACTTCTTGCAGGCCTGAAGCTTCTTCGAGCTCCCTTACATTGGAATGCTTCGCGAGATGCGGCAGCACCTTTATCTCAAGGGGGTGAAGACTCTCCAGCAGCCTCTCCACTTTCTCTGCAGATTGATGCGCAGTCACAATAAGATGACTCCGTTCTCTTATTTTATAAACTTTTGCCAGCTACAGCTAGTCAGCAGTAAAAGCCCGGAAATAAAAAAATTATTTCTTCGCCGGCTTGAGACCGTCCCAGGCAAGACTGAACATCTCGTTGAAGGCCTGCGAAAAGAAGGGCGAGTGCGCCCAGATCGCCACGTCATAGGCCTCGTGGATGTCATCATCGTGGTTGACCATGAAGGTCATCTCGCGGTCGTCAATCATGCAGAACCTGGCAGGCTCGTTCACGTGGCGAACTTCTGCGACCTTGCTGAGCTCTCTCACAATCTCAGCAGTGTTCTTGTTCACCGGCGCGGCAATGCGGACATTGACGCCCCTGCGCTTGAGGTCCTCGAGAACAGGCATGAGGAGCTTGTGCTTCCTCTCCAGCCCATCTTCAGTTGTCATTAGGGTAAGATTCTTCTCAGTCCTTTTGACGCTGTGGTTCAGGTGGTGGTGAATGTTTTCTCTTCCCCGCATTGCACCAGCAAGCTCATGCGGCTCGATGAGCTCAGCACCCTGGCCGTATAAATCAGTCAAGTTAGAGAACATGTCAGTTCCCTTTAAGGAATCGTATTTTTCTGCGCGCTTCTTTGCTGAGTTCTCCATGAAGTCCTTCACGCGGGTGATGACCTCTTCCGGAGGCAGCGCCTCGTATCTCAGGGGTCGTCCTGCTTTCTGTACAATAAAGCCCTTGCTTTCAAGGCTTGCGAGAATGTCGTAGCTCCTCGAGCGAGGAACATTCGCGATGTCACTCAGTTCGCCTGCAGACGACACGCCGCGAGAAAGCAGCGCTGTCCAGATGCGTACCTCATAGAGGTTTAGCCCAAAATAGAGCCGTAGTTTGCCCATAAACTCCTTGCTTACAATCATTTTTCCGTTTCCCCCTCCGCATTCGGAATTTCTTAAGCAGAATAGAACCGAATATTGCATGGTGCTGCAAAAACAATGGGATTCGGTCTCCCGCTGGAGTAGGGAATGAAGATTACCTATTAAAATGTTACGGAAGAGAAGTGAACTTCACAATAGTTTATGGGGTGGTTTGGGCACCTATGGGAAATCTAAGAAGGGCAGCAATTCCACCTATCGAGTCGAGCCTTTTTCCTGCATCGTGCTCACTGTCGATGAGATGGACTTCTCCCTTCATCTTCTCGGCGAGCCTCATGAGGGACTCAAGGGGCTTATGGGTCTGAGCCTGGTGGCGCTTCAGAAGAAGTTCTGTCGTTACGAGCATGATGTTCACTGCGCCGCTGTCCACAGCGCGCTTCACTTCCTTGGTGCCGTACGCTACCGGCTTTCCCGTCGCGATTGCCTCGAAGACCTGCTCGACCAGCTGGGTCTCCTGATAGATGCGGTCCTGCTTCAATGCCTCTGAGAGTTCCGGCCTGCGGAGCAGCTCCTGCAGGGCTGACTCAGTCGCCGAAGTGCAGCTGGCGACAGTGGTTCGTGTCTTCAGCTCATCAGGAAGGAGTTTCCTGACATCATCCCGCCAGAATGCTGGGCTCGCGATGACTATCTGTGTCTTTGGATAACGCCGTGCATACTCTCCAATGTTGCGCGCGATGTCCGAGAAGAATGTGCTCTGCTGCTGCTCTGAAAGGTGCTTGCTCTGCGCGTTTCCCCGCAGCTCTGCGAGGATGCGCTGCCCCCTCTGCTCGAAGAGTGCGATAATCGCCCTCTCGCGATCGAGGATGCACACAAGCACACTCTGCTTTAAGTGGGTTGCTTCCTCGATGCGCTGGAGGTGGTATGTGAACCAGGCCTCTTTAGATATGGTGATGATAGACTCGGGCTCGAGATTGAAGGTGTGGTGGCTCCCCTTTGGTACATCCTCAGGCCCCTCCTGTACAGTTCCTGCGACACGGAGCATGCTCATGTGCTCGTGGAATTCTGCACTCTCCACGATGAGTTGGAGAAAGACCGCTTCCTTTGAGACACGGGTGACATTGCCGTCCTTGTCTGTCGCCTTGATCTTTCGCAAGGTCTTGCCTGATACAACATCCCCTTGTTCGATGACGTTTTGCAGGACCCAGAGGTCATCGAGATTCTCAATCTTGAGGGTGATGCCCTTCTTCAGGTCCTTTGAGAGGATGCGCATGCTTCCTATTGAACGCACCGACCTATAAATAGGTTTGCCGGAATCTGATTAAATGGTCTTTTTTGCTATTCTTTTGTAGTTAAAAAACGAAAGAATTAAATAGTCAGGAGTATCATTGGGATATGGAAGGTATATCGAGGATAACTATGCATTTCCAGGATGCAGGCACCCAGGGTGCATTTTTCCTCGAATAGAGCGAAAACCTTTTATAAACTGAAATACAGACAAGCAATATCCAACGAGGTGGTTGAGCATGCGGAAGAGAGGCCAGGGAAATCCCATACATGGCGCAGCTAATCTTATTTTGATTTTGATTCTCTTGCTGTCTCTCTATATCCTCTTCGTCCCGCCCGCAGAGAGAGAGAAGATTCTCGACGGTACAACTGGTGACGATGATGATAATGGAGGCGGCGAGATTGAGGATCTGACATGCGGCGAGAATGCTTTGCTTTGCGAGCATCCAGGCAGGCTGTCATATCTGGAGAACAAAGAATTCGAACATACCATATCATCGTTTTATCTCTACAAGTCCACAGAATCCGTGGAATTGAAGGATATCAACACCATCTATGTGACTCACAGCTCATTTGATGAGCGCTCGAGGAACGTGAGCCTTGCTCTTGACGACCTTGACAGCCTTGATAATGTCCTGATTTCATTCCAGGCAGAAAGCGCTTCCGGGGTGCTGAGCGTCATGCTTAATGGTGAAGTCATTTACGAAAACGAGGTTGAGGAAGAGGTCATTGACCCCATCAAGCTGCCGAAGAGCATGCTTGAAGAGGAGAACATGCTCACCTTCAGCGTCTCGGAGACTGGCTGGCAGTTCTGGCGAAAGAACGAATATAGGCTGGTCGATGTGAAGGTTGTAGGTGACTACACTGACCTGAGCAAGCAGCAGAGCTCGAACGCTTTCTTCATATCTGACGACGAGGGCGCAAATATCGAGTTTGCTACCCTGACGTTCCTGCCCAAGTGTGACGATGAAGATGCCCAGGGAACACTTTATGTCGGTGTGAACGGCATGGAGATATTCTCCAAGGCCCCTGACTGCGGCGTCTCCAATAAGGTGGAGTTCGATCCTGATTTCTTTGATGCAGGGAGCAACACCGTCATCTTCAAGACTGATGAAGGCAGCTACTTCATTGAGCAGATAAAGGTGCGGACAAGGCTCCGCGATGACGCTTCAGTCGTGTACCACTTCGATATCGAGGAGAACCAGATGAGAGATATCAAAGTTGGCAGGAAGCATGTAGACATTGTCTTTGAGTTCGTCGATTCAGGCAAGTCTCTGGAAGGCGACCTTGTTGTGAACAATCACAGGACAGGTTTCCAGACCACTGACCCTGAATTCGAAAAGCGGATTGACCCCTATGTTCAGGAGGGTGGAAACGCGATTCGCCTCGTGCCGAAGAGCAATATGGACATTACCAACCTCTATGTGAGATACGATTGAGAGACACTATGGCTGAAGATCCAGAGGGGGGTTTCAAGAAGCGTGCATTGGAGGCTGCGAAAGGCGCAGGTGCAGCACTTGGCCCAGAAGGGGCAATAGGCGCTGCTGCACTCTCTGCTGGCATGGCCATCAAGGCGAGAAAAGACGCTGCCAAGGAGCGCCGTAAAGAGGCGAAGCAGCAGCAAAAACTTCACTTTAAGGAATTCAATGCTGAGATACAGGCGCGCATGCCAAAGCCTATGGGCATTCCCATCTTCGGCTGGCTCGCGTCTATTTTTGCTGGAGTTATCTGGAGCATCAGGTGGTCATTCAACCTTGTATGGAGCCCAATCAAATGGATGCTTGAGACTGTCATCTCTCCTATTGTCCAGATTCCCTTCCGCTTGTTCGGCACAGCCTTAGGAGGAATACTCGCTGTTATTGTGATTTTTGGATTTATCTTCGCCGGAGGCTATCTTTTTGTCACGACCTATCCGCCGGTCATGGTCTGGTTTATGGAGCACGGTATCCATGACGTTGCTGACCTCGTGGTATGGACTGTGTCGCTTCCGAGCAATATGATGTCAAATCTCAATGCCCAATTTGAATACAGGATGTGCATCGCGACAGGCGGGTGCATCGAAGCTGATGCTGAAGGTGAAGAGGTGGGCATCAAGATTCTTGAGGTGAATCCTGCGCAAACAGTGTTCTATAAAGACGATCCTATACTCGTCTGGGCATCCCTAGAAGGCGAAGGCAACATGGATGAGATTGAAGGCAGCCTTATTCCCTCGTGCGAGCTGATTGAGTTTGCAGAGGAAGGTATTGTGACTCCTGCGGAGATTCCACTCTATAGGCTGTCCAACACCAAAGACGGCTTTGAATGTGAATTCGAGCCCTTTGATGTGATTGACGAGCCGACCAAGGAAGTGCAGATGCGGATTGAGTTTCCCTTCGAGACAGAAGGGCGCGTCACCCTGGTCTTCATGGATGAGGAGACTATCAGGCAGATGCGCCGGGAGGACAAGGACCCGAATGATGTATATGATATCCCCGAGACTCCTGAGCCGGTGTTCAAGGCAGGACCTGTCATGCCCTCTCTTAGCGTCGTGAGAAGTAACCCTATCGGCGTCGCGAGGAACGAGGGCATTCTCACCCAGCTTGGATTCACCCTGAAAAATGAATGGGACGGGGAGATTGTCGAGATTACTAATGTTGAACTCACCCTTGACGGCGGCCTGTGCCTTCCACCTGCTGAGAACGAGAAGTTCGGAGTGCAGGGTCCTGGATGCAGCGGCTCAAGCAGGAAGACATATACAGTCTCTGCCGATTATCTCGAGCGCCTGACACACGGCGGGGACGAGCCCATCGAGAGGTTCATTTTCCTTCCCTTCAGATTGGAGATTACCGAGGATGTGCTTGACAATACCGTCATATCCCCTAAGGAAATTTCGGTCAAGGTCAGCTACATATACCGGGACTGGGAGGAGACGCGCATCAACCTCAACTACGAGCCCTTCTGGGACGATGATGATATGAGATTCGAGACCTGCGGAGGCAGGAAATGCCCTGACAGCCAGGTGTGCTGTGAAATCATAAATACCGGGGACAGGTCATGCAAGTATGCGTGCACAAACCGTGAGACTGAGATTGCGCTCGATTATGGTGAGGGAGACGCCGACACTGGAGACGGCCAGGGAGTTGATTGCGGCTCCACAACCTGTGACAGCAGCGAGGTCTGCTGCAGGTGCATTGAGCCCAACAGGCCTGTATGCCAGGCAACCCCTTATCTTTGCAATAGCGAATGCGACGGCCTTACCTATATGGAGATATGATAATATGAGAAAAGCAATCCTACTGGTATTCATCATCACGACGCTCCTGCTCATAGGCTGTGACGGCATGGGCGGCGGCTCAGCGTATGCACTCTACAATCCCTATCATGGAAGCGACGGCATTGAGATGGAGTTCCTCGAGTCAGCCCCTCCTGATATGATGTATCAGGACACTTCTTTTAAAGTAGGGATGCTGCTGCACAACCTCGGAGCAATCGATGTCGACGACGCCTTCATCTCATTGAGTTACCTCGATAAGTACTACACTATTGGCAACAACCCGCGTGGGCCGATTGATGTCAAAGGGAAGTCTTTTTTCAGGAGAAGCGGCGAGAAGAAGCCTGTGTACTTTGACGGCAGAGTCGAGACGGTTGATTATGACGGCCTCACTGCGCCGATAACCGCGACTCTCTGCTACAGCTACACAACACACATGGTCAAAGGCATCTGTGTTGACCCTGACATCTACGGCTTTGAAGAGAGGCAGAAGGCATGCACAGTCCAGGACCTCATCCTGAAGGACCAGGGCGCCCCGGTGGCGATAACCCGTGTTGAGGAGAGTATCATCGAGGACGGTAGCTCTTATGAGGTCTATTTCAAGATTCATATTAAGAATGTCGACACAGGGTTTGTCGCTGACGTCTCTCCGAAGACGCTATGCACATCCGCTTCAATCGGCGACCAGCAAATCAACCGCCTGAGAGTGAGCGGCATGCTTGGCGATACCACGCTCTCGTGCGGTAAGGACGGGCTCGTTTATCTCAAGGACAATGAGGCTGACGTCACCTGCACCGCAATGATAAGCCTCGACGAGGAATACACCACATCCCTGAAAGTTGATCTGGAGTATGGCTACAGCAAGACCCTTCCCCTGAAGAGTGTTGAATTGTTCCAGTCGCCGTAGGTTTATTATATCTCTATACGAGTTCTTCAGCTATGATTATCGCTGTTACCGGCTCTCCCGGGACAGGAAAGAGTACAGTGGCGAAAGAGCTCTCTGAGGAGCTAGGCTTTAACTACATCGACCTCAACAAGCTGATTGAGGACAGCGGGTGGTTCGAGGGTTTCGATGAGGAGCGAAAAAGCTTCATTGTGGACGAGAAGAAGCTCACCAAGCGCTTGGAATCAGTTATTGATTCCCGCCTTGATTATGTGATAGACTCCCACCTCTCCCATTTTGTGGATTCAAAGCTCGTGGATGTGTGCATTGTGTGCACCTGCGAGCTGAAGGAACTGAAGCGTCGGCTTGAGACTCGTGATTATACAGCTCAAAAAGTCCGTGAGAACCTTGATGTGGAGATTTTCCAGCTCTGCGAGGTCGAGGCTGGAGAGAAAAAACATAACATTATTATTATCGACACCACGGAAGGAGTGGATGTGCAGGCGCTGGCAGGAGAAATCCGCCTGATGAGTAAGAGGGAATGACACGATGCTTGGCTATGTGCAATTGGCACTTGAGGAATGTGACGAGAATGAGATTCTGGAGCAGCTGCTTCGCTTGGATGAAGTTAAAGAGGCACATATCCTCTTCGGCGAGTGGGATGCCCTGGTAAAGGTCGAGGTTTCTGATGCCGATGCCCTCAGCGAGTTTGTCCTGAAGAGAGTCCGATCCATACCTGAAGTGACAAAGACGTCTACGATGATAGTGGCAAGATAGCTACTCTTCTTCCATCACGCTGTCAAGATACTGCTCAAGCTCTAACGAGCCTATTTCGAGTATGCCTGCTTCAAGATATTCCACGAGCTCTTCGTTGACAAAGGCGCGCTCTCCGTATGACAAGTTCCTGTACGTGATGCCAAATCGCTCTCTCCTGTGGATGAGGTCGTCGAGCATGAATGCTCGCCCTATGTCCCGGTCATAGTGCTCTGCTAAATCACACACAGGGTCAAAAATAGAGTGTTTCCTCTTCTTCGTGTCCTGGATATAATCCTGATTCTTATGGAGTGCTGCGGCAAGCCCCCCGCCAGCTGCTACGATGAGCGGCTCCGCGATAGTGAAGGGCGGCACTGCGAGAAGAATTCCCCCTAAGGTCACTGCGCCAAGACCAAATACATAGCCGACGTTCTGCAGCTCACCCCATATGAGTGCCTTGCATCTCTTCTCGAGATCAGTAGTGTCCAGGTAGATTGCGCCGAGGTCTTTTAGCAGGGAGAGGTAATCCTTGAAGTTCTTGGTGCAGTCTGTCAATTCCATCTTCCTCAAGAAATAATCCATCTCAGCCTCGAGGCTGGTCTCCCCCCCCAAAATTTGCTCCAGCAGGTCATGGTCTTCAGCAATTTCTATGTAGAACTCCGTATCATGCACAGTATCAAGCATACCCCTCACCTCTTAAGACTGAATAGAAGAATGCTTTAGGAATATAAATCTTATTCTCCAGGTTCGCGAAGAGCATAAAGACGCTTGCTCAATCCTGACTCGTCCGTCTCGAGGATGCCTGATTCGAGCATGCGGAATAGTTCGTTATCGACGGTGTCTTTTTCGCTATCTGGGAGCGAGCGATACGTACACTCGAAGCGTTCTGGTGCCCCTATAAAATGCTCATAGATGAAATGCCTGCCTATGTCTGCATCGAGTTCTTCCGCTGCCTCGCAGAGTGGCGTGAGCATAGTTTTCCTTTCCCTCTCCACGAGCTTAATTGTAATGTAGTTGGTAGCCTGTGCGATGCCAGCGCTTCCACTGACACCAATTCCTGCCGCTGCAAGAAAGCTGGGAATGACGAGAGGAGTCATGACTGAGATGGTGAGTGCACTGATAGCAAGCGCTCCAAGAGTCGCAAGGCTCCCGAAGGCGAGCATTCCTCCCCAGCGGTAGTTCAATTCTTTCTTGGTGAAGCAGGGTAATCCATCGTATTCGATGCCCTCACTTTCACTGAGGAAATGCAGGATGTGGTGAGTGTCTAGGTCTGGTTCGTCAGTCCTTGCGAGGCATGCCTCTAGTGTATTCTGGATTGTGGTTTCACCTGAGAGAACCCTGGCCAAGCCTGCATATTCAGCGCTCTTGCTGAGATAGTGCTCCCTTGAATGTATCGTGTCGAGCATAGCCCTCTTTCCTCGTAGCTTGAGGGGGCAGAAATTGATTTAAATAGTTGACTACTCTAAAATGAAAGATTTTTCCTCTAATTAATTATCCTCGTCACTGTCAGGATAAATCAATGATAATGGTTGCCACATTCTGCGCTCGTTCATTGGATAGTGTCTTATTGGATGTATCATCTGAGTCCTTCCGATTCTTCTGTCTTGTGATTAATAGGGGAGAGAGTTAGATTTTTAAAGCGTTTGAACGGGAACTGCGCGTTTTCCGGAAATAATGGGCGTTGTCAATCAGGATAGAGGACCTTGCCCCTGTAGAGGATTGCCTCGACAAGCGCGATAAACACTGCCTTGAGCAGGGCTGCCTGTTCGTTGGTGAGGTGTCCGCAACTGAGAGCGAGAGTATTTGGCTTATTTCGCAAGTCTGTGGGCGCTAGCCATGTTCCAATCTCTTTACCATCTTGCAGCTTGATGACACTCATGGGATGAAGTACATGCCCCACTGAGAGCGAATACTCGAGGAAGCCGAAAATGTTCCCGTTTAGGAGCAGCGCAAGCTTGGGCGCTCCAAAGAACACCCTCGTCTCTCTGAACTCTCCAATTTCTTGGCCGTAGGAGTCAGTTATCAGAATTCTACGGCGAATCAAGCCTGATGTACTTCTCTTGAGAATGGCAACTTTTTTCCCTGACATGTCATACAGAGCGACTGTGGCCGCTCTGCTCCTGAAGAAAGGCATGAGCCTGAATTGTCTATCTTTACTCTCGTCCCGAGTGTAGCCTATAGTTCGATTTGTTTCATTTATGATATCGAACTCGTAGAGCCAGGGCTTCTTTGACCTTCTCTTGACGAGAATGCGGTTCTCATCCATTAAGCGATTCGCCAATTCACATCACATCTTTTGTGACTGCTTCGCCAGGTCTGGTGGAGGTATTTGGCCAGAGCTTCCTGCCCGGATAGAGCATGGTGTTGATTCCTGTCTTCACGTTATCTCCTGCGATGACACCAAGCTTTCTCCTTTCTGAGTCGAGCAGCACACCCTTGACTGCAGAGCGCACATTGCCATTGTCATGCCTGAGGTTAGCAGTTATCGTCCCGGCGCCGAAGTTCACGTTTTCTCCAATGACTGAATCACCAACGTACGAGAGGTGCGGCACCCTTGAGTTGTTGAAGATGACGGTGTTTTTTATCTCCACTCCCTGGCCAATCTTGCAGTTGTCGTGGATGCACACATTGTTCCTCAGGTAGGCATTTGGCCCAATGGTGCAGTTCTTGCCGATGTACACAGGCCCTTCGATGACAGTGCCTGGCTTGACTACGCTTCCCTTGCCGAGGATGAGCTTGCCATCGACATGTGCGCCTGGCATGACCTTGCCTCCGCACCGTGCTGTCATCCCTGAGAGCAGCAGCTCGTTCGCGTCAAGCAAATCCCATGGGTAGCCGACCGGCTGCCAGTATTTCTTTACCTCATGTGTCTTCATGTCGAAATCCTTACAGTAGGCGTTGATGGCAGTAGGCAGCTCATATTCTCCTCGCTTCGAGAGCTTTGTCTTTCCAAGATAGGAGAATATGCCTTTGTCAAGATGGTAGACACCGGCGTTCACGAGCTTCTCCTTTGGGTTATCCGGTTTCTCTACTATCTTAAAGACCTTTTTTTTTTCTAGTGAGACAGTGGCGAATCGTTCAGGCCGATTGTGCCTGGCAAGCAGAAGGCCGCGTCCTTTGGCAATGAGCGCAGACAGGTCATCCTTATGGTATAAATCATCGCCGTTCAGCACGATGAATTTCTCTGGAAGCACATCCTTTGCGCACAGGACCGCATGCCCCGTGCCGAGAGCTTCCTTTTGTGTTACATAAAATAGTTCAATACCCTTGTAGCTGCCCCCAAGGAACTGCTCAATCATCTCTGCCTTGTAGCCGACAACGATGGCTGCCTGCTTCACAACCCCTTTGAGCTGGTCGAGGCTGTGCTCAAGCAGTGTCTTTCCTGCGAGCTGGAGCAGGGGCTTCGGCCGTGTCAGTGTCAGTGGATGGCACCGCTCTGACTTGCCTGCAGCCATGATGAGTGCTGTATGTGTTTTTGCCATGGAATTTCACCTCAGTTGCCAATCTCTTCTTCAATAGCCTTTGCGATTTTCTCTGCCCAGTCCTGCGCCTCTTCCTTTGAAAAGCATTCGACAAGGACGCGGGCAAGTTTTTCAGTACCTGAATAGCGCACAAAGGCCCGCCCGTTTTTTCCAAGTGCGGATTCTGCCTCATGTATGAGATGCTGCACATTCTTAAGTGTTTTGAGGGGCGGCTTATCTCGGACTTTGATGTTGAGCAGGCATTGCGGGCACTCAGTAAAGCCGGAGTGCAGCGCTGACAGCTTCTCTCCAGAATCAGCCATGACTTTGAGAAGGGTGATTACTGTGAGCAGGGCGTCTCCTGTCGTCCCAGGAGGCATAATGACAATGTGTCCGCTCTGCTCCCCTCCCAGGGAATAGCCATTCTCGCGCATTTTTTCGGTGACGAAGCGGTCCCCGTTAGGGACAATCTCCAGAGTGCATTCTCTCCCATTGAGAAAGGCGCGCAGCCCAAGGTTTGAGTAGGGTGTGGCGACAACGACATTGTCCGAGAGCTTTCCCTGCTTCTTGAGCCATGCAGCAAGCACTGCCATGACCCTGTCCCCATTGAGAAGCTGGCTTTTCTCATCTGCTGCGATGAGCCTGTCAGCGTCACCATCGAATGCGAAGCCAATGTTGGCATTATGTTTTTTCACTGCTTCAGCGACCTTGTCAGTATGCAGGGCGCCGCAACCCTCGTTGATGTTCGTGCCGTCGGGCTCTGCGGAGAGCACGGTGACATTATCTTTCAACCCTAATTTGCTGAACAGTTCTGGCGCGATGGTGCTGGCTGAGCCGTGGGCGCAGTCGAGCACAATGCGGTTCTCTCTCAGAAAAGTCCTGACGCTATCGTCCGCCTGCTCTTTGAGGAATGTAAGATACTCCTCTTTCATGGCTGAATCTGTAGTTGCTGTGCCTTTCTGTGCAGATGGTTGTCCGAGATTTGACATGATGGCTTCAATCGCGCACTCCTGCTCCTGCGAGAGCTTGAAGCCTTTCTCAGTAAACACCTTGACGCCGTTGTCAGAAGCTGGGTTGTGCGATGCTGAGATGACAGCTGCCCCTGCCTTGTGCTTCCTGGCAAGAAATGCCGCTGCTCCTGTGGGAAGGACACCTGCGCGCACCACGTCACACCCCTCTAAAGTTAGGCCCTCAGTCAAGGCGTCTCCGAGCATTTCCCCTGATGCGCGTGTATCACGGATGATGATTAATCTTGAGATGTTCCGCTCTGCGAAATATCTCCCTATAGCTCTGCCGAGGTCTCGCACAAATTCTAGAGTCATGGGATGCTGGCCCACTGTGCCGCGTATCCCGTCTGTCCCGAAATATCTCGGTTTTTGCTTATCCATGTGATTCACTTCACAGTCACTGATTTCGCGAGATTCCTGCAGTAGTCAGGGTCAAAGCCCCGTTCAAGGGCAAGATGATATGATATGAGTTGCAGCGGCGCAAGTGCGACAAGAGGGCCTGCGATACCTACATCAGGGATCTGAATCCAGGTATCAAAGACCTCATTATTCTCAGGTGAGATGCCTACGATTGTCCCGCCGCGCGAGCGAATCTCCATCGCATTGCTCAGGATATCCTTTCTCAGGTTTCTGGTGGTGTCGAGCACAAAGCACGGAGTTCCTTTCTCAATCAGGGCAAGGGCATAATGCTTCAGCTCGCCCCCTGCGATGCCCTCTGCATGCAGAGTACTTACTTCCTGTATCTTGATGGCTCCCTCTCTCGACAGAGGGTAGTTGATGCCCCTGCCTATGAGATAGATATTCGGCTCATCTTTCAGCTTGGTGGCAAGCTCCTTCAGGCGCTTCACACTCTCTTCCCCGAGGATGTCCTTGAGCGAGCGGGCTGCTTCAGCAACGAGTTTTCTTCCCTCATCAGTCTTTCCTGCCACAGCGTGGGCGAGCAGGGTGAGCACTGCAATCTGAGCTGTGGTCGCTTTGGTCGAGGCGACTGCCTTCTCAGGGCCTGCATGCACGAGGAGTGTGTGGTCTGCCTTTCTCATAAGTGTGGAGCCCTGGACATTGAGAATCGCGAGAATCTTTGCCCCTTTTTCTTGCCCCACCTCTACTGCCTCGAGCAGGTCAGCGGTCTCGCCGCTCTGGGAGACGCAGATGAGTAATGTCTTGTCGTCGAGGAATGAATGAAAGTTCTCAAACTCAGAGCCGAGGGCAGGCACGATATGCTTGCTCGCCACCTCAGAGAAGAGATAACTGGATATATGCCCAACCTGAGCTGCTGTCCCGCAGCCCACGGCAAAGACCTTTTCTGCTGACTTCACCATCTCAGCAGCTTTCTCAAGGTCATCGTCTGACTGGTTCACAGCCCTTGGCAGGATTTCACGCTGCTCCATCACTTCCTTGAGCATGAAGAAAGGATACTCTCCCTTTTCCGCCTGGGATGCATTCCATTCGATGACATGCTCCTCTTTGTCGATGATTGTATTCTTCGTGAGGTCGTGCACTGTAACAGAATCATTGATGACAGCTAGTTCCATGTCATCCAGGTACAAGACTTTCTTTGTGTATTCAAGAAAAGCAGGAACATCAGAGGCGATGAAGTACTCATCCTCTCCAAGGCCGATGACCACAGGGGAGCCGTTCTTTGCGACGAGCATCATCTCCCTGTCTCGCGTGAGCAAGACGACAGCATTCCGTCCCTCAAGCTTGATGAAGACTGCCTTGAACGCCTCGATAAGGTCTTTTCTCTTGGAGTATTCCTCCTCAATGAGATGGGCAATAACTTCAGTATCAGTTTCAGAGACAAACACATGCCCTGGCAAGGAATCCCGTAACTCCTGGTAATTTTCCACAATGCCATTATGCACTACCACGAGCCTGCCTGAGCTGTCAGTGTGTGGATGCGTGTTTGATTCAGTCACAGCTCCGTGAGTCGCCCAGCGTGTGTGCCCTATCCCTATGTTTAGCTTGGAAGCGCTATCTGGCTGGGCACCAAAGGTGGAATTGATGTCCTTGAGCCCAGTGCTAATCTTGCCCACGCGCCGCAGCCTTTTGAACACCCCTGAGTCAGGATTCCGTATCGCAAGCCCCCAGGAGTCATATCCGCGGTACTCAAGCCGCTTGAGCCCGTTGAAGATGATCCCAACAGGGTCACGCCGTCCCCGATATCCTATGATTCCGCACATGAGTATCCCCTCTCAATATGAAGACCAGATGTTGCTCCTGCACCTTTATATACATTCCTAAATTTTTTTTAAGATAATTAAAAATTATTTTTTAGGTCAGTATTTTAACAGTGTCCTCTTCTATCTGGGCGTGAAGCGCGAGATACGCATTGTGGGCTTTGACGACGCGAGCTTTGACAAGTTCTCTGACAAGGAAGTACTGGTGATAGGTGCGGTATTTCGGGGAGGCTTATGGCTCGAGGGCGTGATGACAGATATTGTCGCAGTTGATGGTGATGACGCTACTTCTGTGCTTGCTGAGATGATTGCGCGCTCCAGGTTTAAGACACAGCTTCAGTGCATTATGCTCGACGGAATCGCATTTGGAGGGTTTAATGTCGTGGACACTGAGCTGCTGCACGAGAAGACTGGCATACCGGTTATCGCTGTGATGCGCGACTATCCTGAATTCGAGAAGATGCACAGCGCGCTGAAAAAGCTAGGGCATGAGGAAAAGATTGTTCTGCTCGAGAAGGCAGGCGAAGTCCATGAGGCTGATGAGATATTCTTTCAGGTCAAGGGAATGCCTATCAAGAAGGCAAAGGAACTGCTTAAGATGACCTGCACACGCTCTAAGATACCTGAACCCATCCGAGTAGCCCACCTCATGGGGGCGGGCATAGGCAAGGGAGAGTCCACGGGACGGGCGTAAGGGTTGCGTTTTCTTGCTGAAGATGCGTGGATTTTCTAGCTAGCGCGAATACTCTTCGGCTACCCCGGCAATGCTTCGGAAATCCCTTAGCAATTCATAAATCGTTCTCGTTTGAATGAAAGTGCGGGTGATACAATGAATGTCCGCACACTGTTTGCAATGATTTTGATGATGACACTGCTCCTGCCCTTTGCCGAGGCGCAGAACCTGATGATTACACAGGTGTTATATGATCCTATAGCGACTGAGGCAGGCGGCGAGGCTATAGAGATATATAATGGGGGTGAGAGCGAGATGAATCTCTCCGGCTTTGTCCTTTCGACAGAGGTTTCCGCAACAGACGTCACTCTGCCAGCAGACGCTGTTCTCGCTCCAGGGAGATATTATCTTGTGGCTGACACTGGCTGGTCCGTAGCACGAGATGACGACACCTGGCCTGGCGCTGACCATGAGGAGACTCTCGGGCTGAACAACGCTGACAGCGGTGTCGCACTTGTGTTCAATTCAACAATCATAGATGCGGTCGGCTGGGGTGACGCAGCAGGCATCAATGAAGGGCTATGGGAGGGTAGTCCTGCTGCGCTTGTCGAGCCAGGATACTCTCTCAGGAGAGTGCAGAGCGAGGGTAATTATTCAGATACTGACGACAACAGCGTGGATTTCATTTCCTCAATCCCAGTATGGCATAATGCGAGCATGTATGCCTTCGGTACAAGCACCTCTGGTTCATGGACAGTGCAGCTTGAGGTGACAATTCTCAACAGCGCTCCTAGCGTTATGGATGTTGAGCTACTTTCCGACGACCTTGATGAAGAGGGAATCCAGATTGCACCACGGCCGAAGAACCTCTCTTTACTTGAAGTGAATGTAATTGTCGCTGATTTCAATGGGGCGAGCGATGTTGTAGAAGTGACTGCTGAAGCAGCAGGAATATCTGCTGAGCTTTTGCTGAATGAAAGCCTGAACGAAACGCACGCAGTCTATGCAGGTATGCTCGAATTCCCCCATTACCTTGCTGCAGGGACATATGATGTAAGAGTGAATGCTATCGATGCCGGCAATCAGAGCGCAGAATCCTTTGCGCAGTTCGAATATCTTGAGCTACTGTCCCTTGAGCTTGATTCAACGACACTCGCCCTCGAGAGCGCGACAGGCCAGATGGGCCAGGCCACTGGAGATAGTGAGATGGATACTCCTCTCAATCCGACAATACGAAACACAGGCAATATGCAGTTTGACCTGCGGGTGAGCGGCACAGAGCTTGTGGGCGAGCACGCGACTATCCCCTCTGATGCACTTGGTGTGGAGGCAGGTGGCGCTTCTGAAAGCCTCACCGATGGGGGGGCCTTGCTTTCTATAGCACTTGCTCCCGGACCAATATCAGTGTTGCCGATGAACCTTACACTTGAGACGATGCAGGCCTATCCTGCAGGAGTTTATCGTGGCAGTATTGAGTTCTCTCCAGTACGATGAGCGCGGCTGTTTCTTTTGCTGCGCGCATCGTATTGGTGATTATATTCCTCGCTACCCTCTCAATGGAGGCCGGCGCCACCAACGGCATCGGCATCTCCCCTTTGGAGAGAAGTGTGAGCATCTCGGGAGCTGGAAACGCGACTGCAGGCTTTTTGCTATTCAACCCCTCCGACAGGGAGCAGCAGTTCGCGGTCCACCTCCCGGACAGTGCATTGCGCGCTGACCCTCTCACTGGAAGGATTGAGGCTGGAGGAATGAAGAAAGTGGTGTTCACAGCATTTGTTGCTGGAACATTCGAGCCGAGAATCACAATGCAGGGATTCAACTCTGATGAGATGCTCAGCTCAGGCATACAGGTGAAGATTATTGTGAGGGGCACTCCTGCTGAGGAAGAGCAGGGAAATAGCCTAAATAGCCTGACTGGTATGGTGGCTGGTGTTCCTGTTGAGAAGGGCAAGGTAGGGATGCTTGCTGCGCTGGGGCTGTTTCCAGCACTGCTCTGCGGGGGAATTGTGTGGAGGAGATGGAAGCATGGCCGCTGAACAGGATGAGCAGCAGGTGCAGTTGTATGCGCTGGAGGATGTCATCGCTCTTGGTATTCCAAGGATTCGCGTGGAGGCTGATGCGCTGTCAATGGGGAGGGCGAGGGGCACATATCTTATTGGTTATCAGCATGAAGGATATGATGTGATAACTCGCATTGCAGATGAGCTTCAGGAAGGGGAGAGTGTGATGGGCCTGGTCAATCCTGGCGACGTGCGCTATCGGCCACTCGAGAGGGTTCTGGAGCAGTATGAGGACATGCGCGGGCATGAACCCGAGATACGGGAGATTGGCGATGGCATGGGCTATCTCATGCTGGCTGACGATACTGCTGTGAAGGGCCCGCTCGACAAGCTTGAGGAATGCGTGCACAGGGGCAGCAGGTTCCATTTGGATTATGGCTACACGTGTACCTTCACCAAAGAAGGAGCAGTCTCGCTTGGCCTCACAGCGCAAAGTAAGTTTTCTGGCAGGGAGCATGTTTCCGAAAGGCATGGCTACGAGCTTGTGCTGCCAATTGAGAGTGCAGCCAGCGGAAAGAAGCCTAAGTCTAGGGGCTACCGCGCCAAGATGCACGAGTATCGCTCATCCCTATCCAAAGAGCAGTTGTCACACCGCTCCCGCGGGCTGCTCGAACGAATTGTCGACACGCTCCTTGGGGATTCAATGCAGGATGAGAAGCGCGTGTGGTTCTGGGAGGATAGGGTCAACCAGCTTGAGGATATGCTAGGGGGCGCTGGAAGCGATGAAGATGTCAGAGACGCACTGCTGGAATTGAAATTTGTTCTAAAAAAGCATTACTACCTTCGAAAGAAACATCCAGAGCTGTGGGCGAGAATCTGTGGACTGCTTAGTACACACACTTGCGCGCCTCGTCGGCAAACGCTTCGAGAAGAGTGAGGTCAGCGTCGAAGAAGTGGTCGCTCGGCGCGAGGATATATCCTCCACCAGTGCCTGCCTCTTCAAAGCACCTCTTGACTTCTGCGCGCGTCTCTTCAGGTGTTGATTGCATGTAGTATTTGAACTGGTCGAAGCCGCCAATCATGCACACCCTATCGCCGATGCGCTCCTTTGCTTCCTTTAATCTGGCGTCGCCGCCCATTGATTTTGGAGTGAAGGTTTCCATCGCATCAACTCCTAAATCAGCAATCTGCTCGAGAATTGGCATCATCCCGCCGCAAGTGTGATAGACAATGCGCTGGCCAGCATCGTGCGCCAACTCCACAAGTTCAGCGTCATAAGGAGCAACAAATTCATCAAATATCTTTGGAGATATGACAGTCGTGGATGCGCTTCCCCCTCCTAATTCAAGGATATCATATTTCGCACCCTTGAGAGACTGGACATAGGTCTTCTTGCGCTCCTGCAGAATATTAAGGAATGCATGCACCCATCCAGGGTCGTAGAAGGTTTCCATGATGAGCTCCTGCATGCCGTAGAGGCACATCGCGTCCTGCCAGCAGCCGGGCTGTCCATATACGTCAAAATAGATGACGTGCCCGCGGATAATGCCCCTGTCGCCGAACTCCTCTGCTGCGGCGTTGACAGCATCCACATCACACACAGGGTGCGTCATGTACTCGCCAATGATGTCGATGTCGGATTTCTCCTTGACCAGTGGTTCAGTTATCCATGAGGTGTGCTCGTCGCTCTGCAGCACCATTGTGAGAGTCTTCTTAGGGGTGATGATATTGTATCGCGTTGTAGGGTAGCGCGCGTCAGGGATAGTCTCAGTCTCGATGCGCCACTCATCATTCGATACTCTGTGTGCCTCAAGGAAGCCAGGCACATGGTTTGGGTCATAGTAATCAGCCTCTCCTGGCTTTGTGTCAACCGCCCAGCGGATTGCGTCAAGTTCGAAATGGTCGAAGAACTCAGGATAGGAGATGTCATTCATCTTATTCTTCAGGAAAGAAGGCATGACATGGTGCGTCGTGACTGGCAGTCTATCTGGTATGCCTCCATCAAGTGCTGTGAGAAGCCGTTCACGCGAAGTGGTGTCTGCCATTTCCCCCATTGGAGAAGATTTCGCAGCGATTCTTTAATCTTTCTCTACTCTGGGAACATGCTGTCCCAGATATTGATGAAGAATGCTTCCAGTTGCTTGAGGAAAGGCGCCCCTTCAAGGGTGATGTGGAAGCTTTTGGTGCTTGAATAGTCTCTCCCGAGAGCGTCTTTGTATGTGACAAGGACTTTGACATCACTCTCCCCTGCCAGGAGGAGCGAGGGATCCACACTGATGATGTGCTTTTCGCCGACGGTGAGGTCCTCTTTGGATGCGACTTCCCTATCAAGCATCTTCACGCTTATGCTTTGAGGGATGCTGTATGAGGTCTTCTCAATCGAGAACTTAACATCGAATGCATACCCCCAGTCCACTGTCGAAGGCGCAGTGATATCAGATAGAGTAATTAATGGAGCGTCCAAGAGCTCGACGTCAAATTCCTCTATTTTCGAGACCCGGGTGTTGCTTGCCCTTAGTGTAAGGGTGCGCTCTCCTGCTTCATAATCTGAGAGGAAATGTGACATCTCTCCTGACTTTGCGATTCCGAGGCTTAAGGTCTCGCATTCAGTGTCAATGCAGGTTTTCAGGTCAGTGAGTACTGTGTTGCCAGCATTCGTGATAGTGCAGGTGATGAGTGGGTTCATGTCAAGGTGGAGATGCTCGGGTGATGTCTCGCATTCAAAGCTGACGTCGCGAGTGTAGCTTTTTGTGGTGGAGTCCTCTTTCGCTTTCCTCAGGTCACTCACTTCGGAAAAGCTTAGGTACGTTCCGTCCCCTTTCTCTGTGAAACTGCTCGATACAGTTACGCTCCCTGAGGAGAGGTTCAGGGGATACGTGTAGTAATAGCTTGGCTTCCAGTCAGAATCTGTCGCGACGGTCCAGTAGATTTTTTTGGTTTCTCCAGGATTGAGAAGCACATAGCGCGTCCAGGAATCTTTTGTCGTGAGGCCGATGATTCTCGTGAGATGGACATCCGCGACGAGAGTACGATCCCTTATATTTGTGACACTTGCCTCAAGGAGATTCGATGAGCCAAAACCTATCTCTCTTTTGTGGGGAACAATGGAGAGGCTTACTTTAGGATCTGCTTGGCCATGGACCATCTTGAGAGCTGCCGTGGTTTTCATCTCATCTGGTTCAAGGGAAACGTCCTTTCCGAGCCATTGATACTTTATGGCGGGCTCATTCGAGTCGACTGAATACTTCAGGATGATGTGCGTGGGGTCAACATAGCCAAACTGGCTGTATGTGACATCGAACGGGACCCACCCCACATTTGGGAAGTATACTTCAGCCCAGCCGTGAGCCCCCCAGTCATTCTTGTCCTGGAAATTAGTATAGGCGAGACCGCTGATATAGCGTGCAGGTATCCCAAGTGAGCGGACCATTGCGATGAAGAGTGTCGATATCTCATCACACACGCCAGAGCGTTTGTCCAATACCCAGGAGGCGCTGTAGGTCGCCTCTGCAGTAAGGCTATTAAGGTCATACTCAACGTTTTCCTCGACCCACTTGCCGATGTTGAACACGACAGAATACAGCTCTGACTCGCCCTCGGCAAGCTTTGTGGCCATGCGCACCACGGCAGCTGAATCAGAATCAATCATCTCGCTCGGCTGAGTGTAGATGAGTACATCATCGGGCAGGTTCAATACAGGGAAGCGGATGTCTTTCTTGACAGGAGGGAGGTACTCTATAGTCTCGATTGTCGAGCTCATCGTATAGGTAAGCTGGCTGCTGGGTGAATTCCACCTGAAGTAGCCATAGTTCTCGCCCGCACCTTCAGTCATTGGAACGTACTCGAGGCTTGTTACTTTCTGCTGGCTGCTCTTCTGGGGTCTGAAGGAGAGATTCGCTGTCACGTAATCGATTGCAGCCTGGCTGCTATCAAGCACGATGTTAATCTTCCCCGACAGTTCCAAGTCTATCTTGAGGTCTTTTGCCGAGAACAGCTCAGTACTCATGTCCTGGCCTGCTGATACTAATGGTGCTAACATGAGCAGGGACAGAAACATGAAAACCACAAGAGGATAACTGAATTTCATGCATCAATGCAGGAGAAACAGGTATATAAGCTTTGAGTAAGCGAACCAAAACGCCCAGGAGACAGCGTTGAACCTTTGGTTCAACTGGCCATCCTGGAATCCAGTGACGACTGCGATAAGTATTGAAGCAGGTAGAACACGTTAAACGCCCAGGATGAGATTTGAACTCATGTGTCCCGGAGGACAGCAGGTTAGCAACCTGCCGCTATGGCCAGACTAAGCGACCTGGGCAACAGCAGTTGGATATTCTCAGGCGGTTTTTAAGGGTTGTGTTTTCCGAGGGCAATTCTTATAAAGTTGACCAGTGCTTCGCTGCTCGCACGAGGAGGTGCATTCAATGAATTGGGGAATGAAAAACAGATTAGCAAGGATTATCCGACCGGACACAGGGAGATGTGTCATGCTCGCAGTGGACCACGGTTACTTCCTTGGTCCGACATCAGGACTTGAAAATGCCCGAAAGACTCTTGAGCCCATCTTGCCTTATGCAGACGCGCTCATGCTCACTAGAGGGCTCCTCAGGACGTCTGTCGACGCTCCGGACGCCCCCCCCGTAGTGCTCAGAGTCTCAGGAGGACCATCCATTATCGGAGAGGAGCTGTCAGACGAGCACATCACCGTCACGATGGAAGATGCATTAAGAATCAACGCGAGCGCAGTCACGATGTCTATTTTCGTGGGCTCGAAGAACGAGAGCAGAAGCATACTCAATCTCGGAAAGCTTGTGAACGCTGGAGAGCGCTACGGCATCCCAGTGCTTGCGGTCACCGCTGTCGGAAAGGACATGAAGCGGGACGCCCGTTATATTGGGCTTGCCACAAGAATGGCAGCTGAGCAGGGTGCCCATTTTGTCAAGACCTACTTTGTCGAGGGTTTTGAAGATGTGGTTGACTCGACTCCAATCCCTATTGTGTGCGCAGGAGGCAAGAAGACCCCTGAGAGGGACGCTCTCCAGATGGCATGGAACTGCATCAACTCAGGCGCTGTCGGCGTGGATATGGGACGAAACATCTTCCAGTCTGACGCTCCGGCTGCGATGATACAGGCAGTCCGCGCTGTCGTGCACAAGAATGCCTCTGTTGATGAAGCCTACAAAGTGTATGAGTCGCTGAAAGGAAAGCAGAAGGTCAGCGTAAAGGCAGACGCATAGGTATGCACGATGCGAGTCGCAGTATATTATAATAATAGTGATGTCCGCATTGAGGAACAGCCAGTTCCTGAAATTGGAGACGACGAACTTCTCCTCAAGGTGATGTCTAGCGGTATCTGCGGAAGCGATGTGCTGGAGTGGTACCGCATCAAGAAGGCTCCACTAGTCCTCGGCCATGAAGTTGCTGGTACTATCGAGAAAGTCGGCAAGAATGTCAAGAGCTTCAAGAAAGGCGACCGCATAACAGTCACACACCATGTGCCCTGCAATGCCTGCAGCTACTGCCTCAACGGAGACCATACCGCCTGCCACACACTGCACACGACAAACTTCTTTCCAGGAGGATTCGCGGAATACGTCCGAATCCCGGCAATCAATGTGCAAGTGGGAACCTTCATCTTACCCAAAGAGCTATCCTTTGACGAGGGCACGATGGTCGAGCCCCTAGGATGCGTTGTGAGAGGCCAGCGTGCAATCCGCATGAAAGCAGGCCAGAGTGTTATCGTGATAGGGAGCGGTATCGCAGGACTCTTGCATATAGTCCTGGCAAAGGCGACAGGGGCGGGAAGGATTATCGCGACTGATATCAATGACCATAGGCTCGAAGCTGCCAAGAGATTCGGCGCTGACGCGACTATCAATGCCAGAGAAGACGTGCCGAAGCGCCTGAAGGAACTCAATGAGGGCAAGCTCGCTGACCATGTTATTCTATGCACTGGGGCAATGCCGGCAGTCCATCAGGCATTTGACAGCGTCGATAAAGGGGGAACAATCCTATTCTTCGCAGTGCCGAAGCCAGAGGACGAGGTTTCGGTCCCACTCAATGAATTCTGGCGCAATCAGGTCAAAATAGCTACGTCATATGCTGCCGCTCCGAATGATCTTGCTCTCGCCATTGAGCTTATCCGCTCGGGCAGAGTGGACGTGAAGCAGTTCATCACGCTCCGCTTGCCATTGGAGAAAGCGCAAGAGGGATTCCAGCTGACAGCGAATCCAGGGGAAAACCTTAAAATAGTCCTCCTTCCACATGATAGTGGATAAGTCATGCGAGCTCTTGAGAAATCGAAGCCGGAACCGGGTTTAGAGGTAGTGGATGCCCCTGTTCCTGAGCCGGGAAAAAGTGAAGTCCAGCTTAAAGTAACAGGCCTTTCTATCTGCGGGACTGATTTGCATATCTACCGCTGGGACCCCTGGGCAGAAGACAGAATAAAACCACCTCTCATTATCGGCCACGAGGCCTGCGGAGAGGTCTCTGCACTCGGCCCGGGAGTGAAAGATGTCAAGATAGGGGATTTTGTCGCTGTTGAGAGCCATTTTCCCTGTTTGAACTGTGTGCCGTGCACCACACACACCATGCATCTCTGCCAGAACATGAAAATCTTTGGGATTGATGTTCCTGGTGCGTATGCTGATTTTACTGTTGTTCCTTCGATCTGCGCCCGCCCTGTCGGAGACGAGATTGATAGAAAATATGCCTCGCTCCTCGAGCCATTGGGTAATTCAGTGTATGTCACACTTGTTGAGCCGGTTAAGGATAAGACTGTTGCTGTATATGGCTGTGGCCCTGCAGGGCTCTTTTCAATCGCAGTCGCGAAGTTCTCAGGAGCGAAGAAGGTGTATGCAGTCGAGCCCAACAAGACGCGCAGGAAACTCGCAGGTAAAGCAGGAGCCGACCAGATTATAGACCCTATACAGGAAAGCGCATCGAAGCTTATCCATAAGGACACTGATGGCCTTGGAGTTGATGTTGTGCTTGAAGTGTCAGGGAATGAGCTGGCAATCCGCGATTCCCTAGACGCCTTGCGTCGTGCAGGAAGATATTGCTTCTTTGGTATTCCTAAGAGTCCTGTGACTTTGGATATCACTAATGATATTATCTTCAAGGGTGCCCGCATCTACGGCATAACTGGCAGGCGCATGTTTGAGACCTGGGATCGCATGGCGCAGCTCCTCAAAGACGGGCTGGACATCAAACCCCTTGTCACTCACGAATTCCCTCTTACAGACTTTGAGAAGGCATTCGCAGCCATGGAAACAAACGATTGCGGCAAGGTGATGTTCCGTGTCTAGGCTTCCTGAAGGGATGAAAGCGCATATCGAGGAGACAATAAGTTCTATCAAGGAGCAGGGCCTCTACAAGGAAGAGCACGAGATTCTCGGCCAGCAGCAGATTCCTATTGCTGTGAAGCAGGGAACAGTGCTGAACTTCTGCGCGAATAATTACCTCGGGCTTGCGAACAATCCTGAAATCATCGCAGCTGCCAAGGCAGGCCTTGATTCTCATGGATTCGGGATGTCGTCAGTGAGATTCATCTGCGGAACCCAGGACATCCATAGAAAGCTCGAGAAAAGCATAGCATCATTCCTAAAAATGGAAGATGCTATCCTCCACAGCAGCTGCTTTGACGCGAACGGCGCGCTCTTCGAGGCGCTTCTCACAGGGGAAGACGCTATCATCAGCGACAAGCTCAACCACGCGAGCATCATCGATGGAATGAGATTGTGCAAGGCGCAGCGGTTCATCTATGAGCACCGCGACATGGATTCACTGAAGCAACAGCTCATCGGAGCAAAGAGCGCCCGCAACCGACTCATCGCGACAGACGGCGTGTTCAGCATGGACGGCGATGTTGCCTCATTGAAGGAAATCTGCGAGCTCGCGGAGAAATTCGACGCAGCTGTGATGGTCGATGACTCGCATGCCACAGGCTTCTTCGGCCCTGGAGGAAGGGGGACGCCAGCGTACTGTGGTGTTGAGGGAAAAGTCACTCTGCTTACCTCCACGCTTGGAAAAGCGCTGGGAGGCGCGTCAGGAGGATTTATCACAGGCAACGGCTCTGCGATTGAATTATTTCGGCAGAAATCCCGCCCCTACCTGTTCAGCAACAGTGTCGCCCCCCCAATTGTGGCTGCCTCACTTAAAGCCCTTGAGCTTGTGAAGCATGGTGATAATCTTCGAAAGCGGTTGATGCAGAATACCAAGCGCTTCCGCACTGAGATGTCTGAGCTTGGCTTCAACATCAAGAAGGGAGTGCATCCTATTGTTCCAGTCATGCTCGGCGATGAGAAGACCGCGGTTGGCATGGCAGACGCCCTGCTCAAGGAAGGAATTTATGTCATCGGCTTTGCATACCCTGTTGTTCCCAAGGGAAAAGCGCGAATCCGCGTCCAGATATCTGCAGGCCACACTGATGAGCACCTTGCCAAAGCTATCGCAGCCTTTGAGAAGATAGGGAAGGGATTCGGAATAATTTAGCACTCATTAGTAGTTAAATTTATAAATAGATGCCTTATTTTAGGATATATGGATGACCTGGAGGAACACATCGCAGAGGTAGAAGCGGCAAGGCTTTTTGGAGAAGAGCTAGGTCTTGATTTCGGAGATGCCTTCACACGCGTCGACCTTGAGCGGCCGCCGGCGTTCTACTGGCTGTATGCTTCCCACAAGGATAAAATTGCTGTTCCTGAAATCAGAGGCCTTCCCCCTGGACGTCCCTTTCTTTTTTATAACTATAACAGTTCAGCAAAGAGGCGCCAGAAGACGCTCGAGGAGCAGGGGTATGATACTTTTATTCATGACGGAGCGGGAGGAGGCACTCCTGACTGCCCAATCATGAAGAGCCTGCTTGAAGCAGAGCCCCTGAGGAGAGCATACGTTGTGTTGCATGAAGGTTTTCATATCAATCGCTATCTTAGCGATGTCAAGGATTTTAAGAAGTCCACCCCTCGAAAATGGTGCATCCCCTATCGGCTTGATGAGGCCATAGCGACTGTTACTGCCAAGTTCGCGGTCCTGCAGTTCGCCGAGACTCATCGTCCAGATCTCATTGAAGAATGCTACGAAAAAACACAATGGTGGCTTGATTTCGCAGATTTCGTGAACAAGTTCTATGATGAACTCACACTCTGTTATGAAGAAGGAGGAGACAGAGAAGAAATCTTCGAGCGGGCACAGGCTGAGGCAGAATCAGGGAAGATTTCTTCGTTCGAGCCGAACAATGCTTTTTTCTTGAGGAATATTGATTACACACGCGATACTCCTCTTGTGCATGAAACCTTTGAGGGTGTGAGCCTGGAAGATTATTTCGCAGACCCCACTTACATCCACAGGCACCTCTGTGAACAGATTGGCGCGAAATTCTACGGGTGAAATCTTCATTTCCCTCTTGAGCAGAAAGATTAATCAATTGGTCCATCTCTCAATTCTATAGGTGATGATCATGGGGTGGAATGCAGCACGGGAGAAGGCAAAGAAAGATCTCGAAGACGCGAAACTGAACGGACTAGACAGGATTATCTGGGACATCGAGGTTGACGCGAAGACCAAGGTTCCCCCCGGAACCACTGTACGGGATTATATCGCAGACTCCATATGGGAGGGCATATTCTATGAGGATGATGACAACATATATGTGAGCCTTGACAGTACTGCCCTTGAATTCTCAGGGGTAACCGGAAACATAGATACTGTCCAGGAGAAAGTGACATTCTTCCCAGGGGTCTCAGGTGTCGTTGAAGTGCGGTACAACCATCTTGATATGGAATACCTGGGAAACATCGACCCGCTGAATGTTCCCAAGAACAATCGAGCGAAGCGCCCCTATAAGACCAACATCACCATCACGTGACTCTACTCTTAACCGTCTCGCGAGACAAGTTGCTTGCGGACACACTGACCTCTATCAGTCAACAGATAAATGCGTCCAGTCGCTTTATCTGGCGTGACACACTTCACGAGCCCTTTCCGTTCCAGGTCTCGAAGAACCCGTGAGACATTATTGAGAGAAATCGAATATTGCCCCTTGATTGAGCGTGCTATCTGGCTTGGCAGCATGGGTCCGTCCATCACCCCTAAGACAGTTCTTCGTTGCTTTCCGCGAAGCACATACCCAAGGTCATCGTAGAGAGTCTCTTTTCTGACTTCCTTTCCTTCATGATGCTGGCCGGACATACTTTCAGCAGAGGTGACCGAAATATAAATGAATTGATTCCAATATACTCTCAGAGCATACTCAATTATTTATATGCGGATGAATTTCTTCCCTTCATGCCCCCTGTGCCGGCTCTCGTGGAAGATATTGTTGCGCTCTACCCCTACTGCAAGCGCCAGCGGAGAATGGGAGTCGCTAGAAATGTCCTAGTAAAGAGGCTTAAGCGTAGGGGCTGGAGTGAGGAAACAATATCTCTCGTTCTTGACGATATCTATAAGGCTCTGCAAGGGAAGAAAATACGACGAAGGAGATAACCTGCCTTGCCCTAATTTTCTTGCTGTTCCTTGTAATACTTGTCCCTGAAAGCAGGCTTTATCTTTGTGAGTTCTTCCTTTAACAGGTGCTTGCAGAAGAGTTCCCACCCTATGCTGAGGCTCTGCGCGATGGTTCTGTCTTCGAACCGATCCTGCTGGACAAAGCGCTTCTCAAAGAATTCAGAGAACTTCAATACCCTCCTGTCCCGCTTAGACAGGGCCTCTTCGCCGACAATCGCCACAAGCCCTCTCAGGTCGACTCCCTCGGCATACGATGCATATAGCTGGTCAGATACGTTTTTGTGGTCCTCACGAGTGCGCTCAGGCCCTATTCCTGAGTTCATGAGCCGGGAAAGGCTCGGCAGGATATTGATTGGGGGATAGATGCCTTTTCGGTGCAGCTCACGGCTCAGCACAATCTGCCCTTCGGTGATGTAGCCGGTCAGGTCAGGCACGGGATGCGTGATGTCATCGCCCGGCATAGTGAGGATGGGAATCTGTGTTATTGAGCCCTTTTTACCCTTGATCTTACCAGCGCGCTCATAGATGCTTGCCAGGTCAGTGTACATGTATCCAGGATAACCGCGCCTGCCAGGAACCTCTTCACGCGCAGCACCTACTTCACGCAGCGCTTCGCAGTAGTTGATGAGGTCTGTCATGATGACAAGAACGTGCATGCCCTTCTCGAAGGCGAGGAATTCTGCAGCAGTCAGTGCCAGACGGGCTGTGATGAGGCGCTCAATAGCAGGGTCGTCAGCAAGATTCAGAAATACAACAGCCCTGTTCAGGGCTCCACTTTGCTCGAAGCTCTTGATGAACTCCTGCGCCTCCTCGAATGTGATGCCCATGGCCGCGAATACCACTGCGAATTCCCCTTCCTGCCCGGGAACAGACGCCTGACGGGCAATCTGCAGGGCAATCTGGTTATGGGGTAATCCTGAGCCAGAAAAAATAGGAAGCTTCTGTCCACGCACTAATGTATTGGTGCCGTCAATAGTGGACACTCCTGTCTGGATGAACTCTTTTGGGCTTTCCCTCGCATACGGGTTGATGGGAGCGCCGCTGATATCAATCCTGTTCTCAGGGATAATTTCTGGGCCCCCGTCAATTGGCTTTCCAGAGCCGTCAAATATGCGCCCGAGCATATCTCCGGATACAGCAAGCTTGAGGCTTTCACCGAGGAACTTCACCCTGGTTTTCCTGTCAATGCCTCGAGTGCCCTCAAAGACTTGGACAACGACAAACTTGTTGCTCGTATCCAGCACCTCTCCGGTCCTGGATGTGCCGTCTGGCAGAAGGATGCTCACCAGCTCATCATAACCAATAGGCTCTGTCTTCTCTACAAAAAGCAGCGGCCCCTCGATTTTGTTTATTGTTTGATATTCCCTGAGCATACTGTCACCTCAACTGATTGCGTCGAATTCCTGTTCCATCTCTTTTGTGATGTTCTTGAGGAATTTTTTATAGTCCTTTTCGAACTTGAGCTCAGATAGCTTTCTCCGTGACTTCATCTTTGTGATATCCTCGAGGGTTGCCCCTGTGGCCAGGACGGCATAGGCCCTGTCAGCAAATTTGAGTAGGCTTTCCATGAGCTCTGAGGTCTTTTCCAGTTCACAGAACGTATCCACTTCATGGAAGGCGTTCTGCTGGAGGAAGAACTCCCGCACCATGCGCGCGATGATGAGTGTGAGCTGTTCCTTGTCAGGAAGTGCGTCGCTTCCGACGAGCTGAACAATAGCGAGTAGCTTCTCCTCGTCTTGAAGGAGAGACATAAGCCTGCGCACATTTTCCCCCCATTCATGGGTGGCTCGCTTCTCGAACCAATCCTCAAGCATCTCATTGTAAAGACTATATGAGGTGAGCCAGTTGACAGCAGGAAAATGTCTCCTGTTGCCCAGTACCGAATCGAGAGCCCAGAAGCACTTCACGACACGCAGCGTGTTCTGCGTTACAGGCTCTGAGAAGTCCCCTCCTGGTGGGGAGACAGCCCCAATAACAGTTACTGTTCCATCCTGCCCTCCGAGAGAGACAGCTCTTCCTGCCCTGCCATAGAATCCTGCAAGACGAGAGGCAAGATACGCAGGATATCCTTCCTCACCAGGCATTTCCTCCAGGCGCGAGGAGATTTCCCTCATCGCCTCAGCCCATCTCGATGTGGAATCTGCCATGAGCGCGACATCATATCCCATGTCACGGTAATATTCTGCAATAGTAATGCCAGTATAGATAGATGCTTCTCTTGCGGCCACTGGCATGTTAGATGTGTTTGCGATAAGGACAGTCCGCTCCATAAGGGGCTTGCCTGTGCGCGGATCCTTCAGTTTTGGGAACTCATTGAGCACATGCGTCATCTCATTCCCGCGCTCTCCACAGCCGATGTATACGATGATATCTGCATCACACCACTTTGCCAGAGTCTGCTGCATGACAGTTTTTCCTGAGCCAAAAGGGCCGGGAATGGCTGCGATACCCCCTTTTGCCAGGGGGAACATGGCATCGAATATCCTCTGCCCTGTGATGAGCAAGTCTCCAGGGGGAAGTTTTTCACTGACAGGCCGTGCGCTTCTCACAGGCCAGCGCTGTGCCATCGTAATCTCCATCCCATCGTCAAGGACGACAATTGGCTCATGCACTGTGAATGAGCCATTCTTGATGCTCTTGGCCTTTCCTGAGATTGTTGGAGGAACAAGCACCTTGTGCTCTATCATTTCTGTCTCCTGTACTGTGCCAAGAACCATGCCAGGTGTGAGAAGGTCTCCCTTTTTGACTACTGGAGTGAATTCCCATTTCTTCTTCGGGTCAAGAGCTTGGGCTGAGATTCCGCGGCTGATGAAGTCACCTTCCTTCTTTGCGATGGCAGGCAGCGGCCTTTGGATGCCGTCATAGATGCTTGTGAGGAGTCCGGGCCCGAGTTCGACAGATAGCGGCTCTCCGGTGCCATGTACGTCTTCTCCGGGCTTTAGGCCTTCAGCATCCTCGTACACCTGGATTGTCGAGAGCTCTTCCCTGACAACGATGACCTCTCCCATGAGGCGCTCCTTGCCAACATAGACCCTGTCATACATCTTTGCCTGCAGGCCGGTTGCGACAACGACAGGCCCAGCTATCCGTACCAGTTTTCCTATAGAAATTTTCGATTTATCCGCTTCAGAATTGTTATGTGCCATTATCCCCTATGAAATCCCATTCCCAGGTTTAAAAATGTTCCTCAGAGAAGCCCTACAACAACCATCGCAAAAGCAGCTGCGAGAGGAACTGTGAAGTTGTCAGGTATTCTTCTACCTAGCACTCTTAGCTTGAGAAGCTCTACAAAAACACCTACTCCTGCACCAGCTATGGCCATGTCCCTTTGGACAAAAATGCGTGCGGCAAGCACAGCAAAGAGAAATGCGACTACTACCCCCTCTATCTTCTTTGTCCTGTCAATAGTTGTGGAAATCCTGCCAAATGATGCCCCAAAGATATGTCCAATCGAATCCCCAAAAGCCCAGATTATGACTGAGCCCATGACTATATTGACGTTATAATTCTCGAGAGCAAACAGGAGCAGCCACAACGCCACAAGAAAAACCATAATCGAGATTCCTGGATTTATCTTCATGTCATTCTCTCTCTCCAGCTTGTTGAATGCCGGGGAAAGGATTGGGAAATGCCCTGCCTGCAGGAGCTTAAGCATGCCTAAGGCGATGGGCAAAGAAATCAGCACTCTTTCTGCTGTTGCCCAGCCCACAAATATCAGCCCGACAACGATAAGGCCGAAGATGATGTGGGCAAGCTGCCTCCGAAACTCGAAGAGAGATAATCCCATTCCCAGGCACCTACTTAATCATCAGTTTCTCTATGCGGTCAATCAGCTTGAACTTGTGTATGACAAGAACTGCAAGAATTCCGAGGATTATCGTGATGCTGATGACTGATTCAAGGTTCTCGAAGCGCATCGCTAATCCCATGTAGAATTCACCCAGTTTCCACCCCAGTAGTGCGAGGATGATAACGCGGGGAATCATCCCTAAGAGTGTCGCGAGAGAGTACCTCTTGAAGTCCATCTTGATGGCTCCAGCTGCAGCAGATACAATTGAGAGTGGCATGATTGGCAATGCCCTGAAGAAAAAGACCGAGACTTCATCTCTTGTCCCGCGGAATACTTTTTCCTGCACCTTCTCGACATCGTTCCAGCTCAACCCCACGTATTTCTCAGATTTCTCGATGAGGGGCTTCCCTCCCCAGTAAGCTACCCCATAGGGGATATAGGAGCCCAACAGAGCGGTGATTACCGCAGGAATGGTGATGATAAAAATGAGGGTGGGAATGGCTGCAAACAGAGATATGCCCGGCTCTATGAGGACAGCCCCTGCCGCCATCACCACCACTGGACTGGGGATAGGGATGATGATACTCTCCAGTGCGACTCCTATGACTACCCCAAGAATGCCATGAGTCTGGATAATCTCCAGAATCCATTTTGTGAGTTCAGTGAACATTCTCACCACTTATTGTAATGGATGCGCTCTTTCCTGAAACGGTCGACCTTACCTGCTGAGTGTGCAGGGTATCCTATTGGGACCAAGGAAAGGGGGATGATATGCTTGGGAAGGCCAAGCAGCTTTCGGAATCTCTTCACACGGTCCTCCCGCGGATAGATGCCGCACCACACCGCGCCGAGACCTAGGGCATGAGAGGCTAGGAGGATATTCTCAGTGGCTGCAGAACAGTCCTGTACCCAGTAGTCCTTGCTTTCCTCAAGAGATAGGTCTCCGCACACGAGTATTGCCACTGCCGCGCTTTCAGCCATCCTTGCATGTGGGTGAAGCTTTGGGATTTTTTCAAGCAGGTCCTTGTCAGTCACGACAATGAACTGCCAGGGCTGCTGGTTTCGTGCTGAAGGTGCTGTCATGCCTGAAGAAAGAATCTCCTTGATGAGCTCTTCAGGCACTTCTTTCTGCTCGTACCGGCGTATGCTTCTCCTCGTGTGAATACATTCAATAGCGTCCATGAGTACCCCCTAATGTGCAAGAATGGCAAGCATTTAAATATCCTGCTGGTCGAAGACCATATGATGGCGAAGCCTCGTGACATTGCGATGATTCTCGTGCCTGCACTCCTCTTGGCTGGAATTGATCAGCTCATCAAATGGCTCATCAGGCGGGCTCTCGGGCCGTTGGATGTCATTATGGTGCTTGAGGGTATTTTTCATCTCACCCGAGTTGAAAACACAGGCTCACTATTCGGGCTGTTTCCAGGGCAGCAGCTGCCGCTCATCATCCTGTCGATAGTTGTTATCTCGGTGATAACATATCTCGTGCTTTCTGATAAGCTGCCAGATGAGCGCCTCGTGAAGGTGTGTGTTGTGCTGCTGCTGGCAGGCGCATTAGGGAATTTCATCGACCGTATTGTGCGCGGTGCGGTGTTTGACTTTATGGATTTCCAGATATGGCCAGTCTTTAACCTTGCAGACGCGATGATAAGTGGTGGAGTGGTAGCTCTCTTATTTCGAGAACTGCGTATATCATTCAAGCGTGATTAGAATTCTTTAAGATCCTCAAGTCCCTTGAGGTAGCCGTGCCTCTTGAGGTACTGGACCTGTAATGGCCGATACTTATAGAGAACATCGCCCTTCTCATCACCAGAGAATTCCCAGGGCTGTATGAGCAAGGTATCTCCCTCACGCACCCAGAGGTGGCGCTTGAGCCTGCCCGGAATCCGGCATACTCGTGCCTTGCCATCAAGGCATATGACCTTCATCCTTGAGCCTCCAAGACGGCGCTCGCAGATACCTAAGACCTGTTCCCCCCTGGGCAGACGCACATGTACGACTGTCTCAGGCTGATGCCCAGTATATTTCTTCCTCGGCTTCTTTTTTTTCTTCCGTCTCTTAGGTGGTGGCATCACCTCAGTTGAACATTATGCGTTATTTAAGTCTTTCTGACTGCCCCCTTGAAATGCCTCTCCGAGGACAACCTTTATAAAATCGTGATGATAGAGATTTGCTTGCAATGATAGATAAGGATAACATGTTGGATAAGATTGAGGCTTTCCCACGATGGGCTCTTCAGGCATTTGATCTCGCAAGCGCGAAAATTGCTGAAAAACCAGTGTCGCGAGTGGTGATTGCAGGGATGGGTGGCAGTGGTATCAGCGGCTTTCTCCTGAAGAGCTATCTCCAAGAGGAGCGATTGCCTGTTGAGGTAGTATTGGGACCTGAACTGCCAAAGGACATTGGTAAAGAAACCTTGGTGTTCATCGTATCCTATTCAGGCAACACACCAGAGACATTGGATGCCTATCGCAATGCCCAGCGGAAGTTCTGTCAGATTGCCGTGGTTACGTCAGGGGGAAAGCTTGCCAAGAAAGCCCTGTCTGACGAGAAGATGCTTATCCAGATTCCAGATGGTCTTCCCCCGCGGACTTCGCTGCCCTTCCTGTTCTTCCCCATGCTGAGAGTGCTGCAGAACACCGACCTCATCAAGGACCAGCGGGATGCGGTGATGAACACAGTGAAAATCCTTCAAAATCCAGAATACAAGGAGCGAGGTGAGCAGCTCGCCACGGAACTGAAGGGTCGTGTCGTCCTCATCTATGCGAGTCCTTTAATGGCACCTGCTGCTTACAGGTGGAAATGCCAGTTCAACGAGAATGCGAAGACCCCCGCCTACTGGAATGTGTTCCCTGAATTGATGCACAACGAAGTGGAGGGATTCCTTAACATGAACATTGAGCCCCATGTCCTGATGTTGAGGGAGGATAACTTAGGTGGCATGGTCTCAAGGGGCTTCAAGGCAGTGAAGAAACAGCTTAAGCCACGCTGTCACGTGACTGAGCTTGTGTTCAAGGAGCGAGAGCCACTGAGCAAACTCTTCTCTGCAGTGCATATTGGTGATTGGGCCTCGTATTTCCTTGCCATTAAGTACGATACAGACCCGACTCCAGTGTCAGTTATAGAGGAAATAAAGAAATATACCCGTTAATACTCGCTTATCATGCGGGCCCGTAGTCTAGCGGCTATGACGTCGCCCTTACATGCACATCAGTGCTGAGAACGGCGGAGGCCACCGGTTCGAATCCGGTCGGGCCCACTGAGCAAAGCGAAGTGGGAACGACTGCTGATAAACGCGAAGCGTTTATGGCTGCGGTCGGGCCCATCTCACTTACCTAGGTGATATTATCATGGAACGGCAAAAAAAAGAAATGAAAGGTATTCAGGAACTGGACAAGCGCCCGCTTTTCTGCAATCAGATGACCGTGAGCCACTCTGCGACAGAGTTCTTTATGGATTTCAGGCTTATCTATCCCCAGTTCGCGCCTGATAACTCGCAGACACCAGTGGTTTTGCATAAGACCATAATGGTCACTCCCTATCATCTGAAGGAGATTCTTAAGACACTAACTGAGAACATAGAGCGTTACGAGAAGGATTTTGGCAAGATAAAAGAGCCAGAGGCAATCAAGAAAGCGAAGAAAAAAGCAAAATCCCGTGTCGCAGTGACAGCTTCAGCGCCGGACTATCTTGGCTGATTGCGCCCAAAAAGCATTTAAAGCGCGGTCCGCTTTCCTTTGAGCTACAACGACTCCTTTTAGTCGTCGGCAGCGTAAAAGCCTAAGGCTTTTACTGGCTTGATTACTCCTAGAGTCGTAATCAAGGGCCCGTGGTCTAGTGGCTATGATGCCGCCCTCACATGCACACCAGTGCGGAGCATGGCGGTGGTCGCCGGTTCAAATCCGGCCGGGCCCACTGAGCGAAGCGAAGTGGGGACGACTGCTGATAAACACGAAGCGTTTATGGCTGCGGCCGGGTCCAGTATTTATATTTCTCCCACATCTTCACTGAGAACTTTCGGGATGAGTTGCATAATGATTTGTGCTATAGTACTGTGGCCTGTGTAGTTGAAATGCACATAATCACAGTAGAAGTTGTCTTGCCCGAACTCAGGAAGAGTTGAATAGATTTCATAAGCAGGCAGAGTCAGGTCAACAATGTGGATTGAGTTATCTTCTCCGAATGAGAGCAATCTCTCATATCTCGGGTCTGTGATGGGAGGGGTCAATTGAGAATAGGCCTGAGCAAGTGCTTCCTGCTGTTCAAGACTCTCCGAGTCGAAATCTTTTGAGAATTTGACCAGTAAGTTTGCAGTCTCTAGAATATCGGCATACTGAAAATCCGGGTCAGGAACCGGAAGTTCTGTACTGATGTGCGGCTCTAAAGGCAGGAGAAAAACCACAAAATGACTTCCCATTTCTTTGGTCAGGTCGCGGAACAGCAGCAGCATATTCTCCATAATTTCCATCTGCTTTTCAAGTTGTGCTGGGGTGATTTGCTGCTTCTCTGTAGAATCATCTTTCCTCCCAGAGAAAAGCCTGAATAGCGCGCTATTTTTCAGAAACAAGATAAGATGTCTCTTTCTGACAATCTCCTTTGGTATAAGTGTTATTTCAACCCCCTCCTCCGTGAGACTGGCATAAGGCTGAGGGTATTTATCATGCCAGGCAACAGTGTTGCTAGCGAAATCATTGGTTGAAACCATGAGTATGATACTGGGGGGCTTGAGCGGTGGTCCCAACCTTTCGAGCAGGAGATACTCTTGCACTGTTGTATAGCCTGGGACGCCAGCATTGATGGATTTCCAGCTGTCAATCTCTGAATTAAGTGTCCCTACAAAAGTTCCATCAGGAAATGTACAAGTGCCCCAAGTAACTGAATCGCCCAGAAACAGCATAGGAGGGATATTCAGGTCACTGAATTTTTCATGAGACGCAGGATTCATCCTGAACCCAAGAGCTGATGTGAGGCCGAGAATCTCTCGTTCCCCACTTGCCAGGCTTAATTCAGCAACGTTTGGCTTATTCACCCAGCCCAGCACAGGGTCAAAATCGTACCTTGTCATGTCTTCAGTAGGTTCTGTGAGTTCAGGATAGAGCTTCATCACTCCTAACTCCGCAATGCTGAGAAGCAATATGCAGATGGTAAGGCTGCCAACAAAGGTGGCGATATTTTTGAGATACTTCTTCTTGAGCCTTAGTTTCATTTGTTTAGTCCTTGCTCGGTAGTCTCACAGCGAGAATTCCTCGTCGCCTTCATAGACTTTCATCGCGAAGTGTACGCTTTTTCCACCAAGAGTGAGGGCTGAGATGGCGTTTGCCATGCGCACTGCCTCGTCGAGTGGCTTCTGGTGGATATTCCTTCCGGTTGCATTACCCACTGTGCCTACCTCAAGCTGGTCAGAGAGCTGCTGGAGGAACTTTTCAGCATCAGTGCTGCTACCACCAGCACATACAACTCCAGTTCTGCCGGAAGCCATGATTGCCTCCTCAAGCATGCTAGCCTCAGATGCTCCATCAGCTTTAGGTGCATTTATCTTCACAAAGTCAGCTCCAAGCGCGCACGCAACACCGCATGCACCGGCCACGAGGTGAGGTTCCTTTTCATCGTCGCCGACAGCAGCGCCTCGGGGATACATCCACAGCACAGCCAGCAATCCGTGCTGGTGCGCCTCTGCAATCGCGTTGGCAGCCTGTGTCATCATCTCGTGCTCGTACTCACTGCCGAGATAGACTGTGAAGCCGACGCCGAGGATGTTGAGCCCGGAGTTATATTTCATATCCACGACCTGCTCAACAGACCAGAGCTGCTGGCTGTAAGGGTCACGCTGGCTTTTTTTCACGAGGTGTGTCTTTGAGTTGAGCTTCACGAGATATGGCACATCAGGATACTCCTTACCGTAAAGCGATACCAAGCCATATTGCGCTGCAAATACTCCAATAGTGGCCTCATTGGCAATCCTGAAGAGATGCTCAGGATCATTGTCGTCAGTCGGAATCGGTCCGAGGCTGCTCTGTCCGTAGAAGTCATCATTCAGGTGCTCAATCTTCTGGTCGCCTGCGAAGAGCATCATCTTGCCGGTGTTGTGCGTCATCTTGAGATAATTCTCAATGTACTTATTTTTCATCCACCGAGGCACATCAGCCGGTACATTGACATCATCTTCAGTTATTTCTTCAAGAGCCATAATTCCACCCCCTTAAGACCACTTGATTCACACTACCCCTATATATTATTTTCTGAAAGTATGATGATGTCATACTCTTTTCTGAGAACGTCCTTATACGCCTTCACTGAGAACAATTGGCATAAGCTCTCCAATGACATATGCCACATTTCCATGACCAGTGTAATTGAAGTGCACATAGTCGCAGTAGAACTCATTCTGCTGGACTAGTGGAAGGGAAGAGTAAATTTCATATAGGGGTGAGGTCAGGTCGACAATATCAATTGAATTATCCTTTCCGAACTCTACCAGTCTCTCGTACCTGTGGTCTTTCATCGGAGGCGTGAGAAGAGAATATGTCTCAGCAAGCGCCTCCTGCTGTTCAAGATTATCTGGGTTGAAATCCTCTGAGAAGCCGGACAGGAGATTGGCTTCTCCCAGCACGTGGCTCCATTGCGAGTCGGGGTCCGGCACTGGAAGTTTGGTATTGAACTGTACTTCCCCTGGCAACAGCACAACCACGAGATGGCTTCCTATCTCATCAGTTAAGTCACGGAAACGAAGCATCATATCTTCCATGATAAGCATCTGTTCTTCAATAGGTACGGGTTGTGCTTTTGGATAATCTGCCACATCATTTTTCCCTTGACCCCTCTTTGAGATGAGCCTAAAGAGCGCGCTTTCTTTCAGAAGCAGGGCAAGTCTCCTCTTCTTCACATCTTTCTCACTTATGTGGACAATCTCAACCTTTCCTTCTTTGAGTAGAGCATAAGGTTGGGGATAATTTGAATGCCAGCCTACAGTGTTGCTGGTGAAATCATTAGCCAGCACATTAAGGATGATAATGGGAGGATTAACAATAGGGCTGATTTTCTTGAGCATGAGATACTCTTGCACAGTTGTATATCCTGGAACTCCTGCATTGAAGAACCGCCATTTGCTGAATCTGTTGTCAAGGTTGCTTGTGAACGTGCCTGGTGAACCGGCGCACTCTCCCCATGTTGTTGAGTCACCCAGCCTAGCACAGGGTCAAAATTGTACCTGTCCATATCATCAGTAGGAGTTGTGAGTTCAGGGTGGATTTTTCTTACTCCTACTTCAACAAGGCCGAGGAGCAAGAGACAGATGAGTAAAGTGCCAACCAGGCTGGCGATATTACGTAGATGTTTTCTCTTGAGCTGCAATTTCATTTTTCGACGCCTTATTGGTTACTCTCACAGCGAGAACTTCTCTTTTCCTTTATACACCTTCACGGCAAAGTCGACATCTTTTTCTCCAAGAGTAAGGGCTGAAATGGCGTTTGCCATGCGCACTGCCTCGTCGAGTGGCTTCTGGTGGATGTTCCTTCCAGTGGCGTTTCCTATAGTGCCTGCCTTGAGCTGCTCGTGCAACTGCTGCAGAAGAGTCCGTGCATCCACGCTCTTCCCCCCTGCGCAGATGACCTTTGTTCGCCCTGCGGCAAGCACAGCCTCCTTGAGTAGTTTCGGCTTCTCTACTCCCTGCTGCATTGGTGGATTGACCTTGATGAAATCAGCACCTAGGGCAGCAGCAAGCCCACACGCCCCAGCAATCAGGTGCGGATCGCGCTCATCCTTAACCGCTTTGCCGCGCGGATATGCCCAGAGCACGGCGATAAGCCCCTCCTTGTGGGCATCCGCGATAATCCTGCCAGCTTCCTCGAGCATCTCGTGCTCGAACTCGCTGCCTGGGTAGATGGTGAAGCCAACGCCAAGAACCTTGAGCTTCCCCTCCGACTTGAGCTGCACAACATCAGCGACGCTCACGAGAGTGCTGCTCACCGGATCGCGCTGCTTTGTCTTCACGAGATTCGTCTTCGAATTGAGCTTCACGAGATACGGCACAGCGGGATAATCCCTGCCGTAGAGTGAGATGAGACCGAACTGCGCAGCGAATACACCTATGGCTGCCTTGCTCGCAATCCTGAATAGATGCTCGGGGTCTGCGTCGTCTTCAGGGATGTTCTGCCCGTAGAAGTCGTCATTGAGGTGCTCGATTTTCTGGTCGCCTGCAAAGAGCATGAGGTGTCCTGTATTCCTGGTGATATCAAGATAGTTCCTGATGTACTCTTCCCGCTTGCTCCCCGGCACATCAGCCGGCACTTTCATATCCTTCTTGGTTATCATGTCCCTATTTCTGCCCCCCTTTGTAATAAATCTTTCTCCAAATGCATTCCTGGCAGGCAGTTGCTTTATTCCGTATCTTGCGCTAAAGCCTTATAAATCAGCTAGAATTTACCTGTAACACCTGTTAGGGGAGGTCATGATTATGCCGTTGTTCAAGAAAAAGAAGACCAGCCTGGATGAACTGACTGATAAGGAGCGTACAGATTATGATGAGACCTCTGAGCGCGTGGAGAAGGCCACACATTTTCTCACCACACAGGTTGACGAGCTCAAGAAGGCAGTGGTCATCAGGCCGAGAGAGGATGTCTACACGCGGATGGGAATCCCAGTGCCTAAATGGCAGCCAAATGATGAGGGCTTTACCCACAACATCCCTGGCTTTGAAGACTACACCACACTGACCATGCTCGAGGGAAAAAGAGTCCTGGACGAGATGGAGGCTGGCCTTGAAGTAGTCATGGACCAGGTCCTTATGTATTCTCACATGAACAAATATGAGGGCGATATCATCAAGCCCATGCTGAAGAAGGTCACTCAGGTGCTCGATTCGATGGAATTCCTTTCAGAATACTGGGCAGAAGAAATCTCTACTCATAACCAGCCTATTCTCAATAAGATTGGTGAGATTACCAACAAAACAATCCCTTATGAGCTTCCAGAGGACATACGTGGGAGCGACCTGCTCGACATCAATGATGTTGGTTCAGCAATCCTCTATGCTGTCGGAGTGAGGGCAGCCGACCTTGCTGATGACCCTGGCCTTGCAGGGAAGATGCTTGAAGACATTGATGCCATCCGCTCTAAAATTTCCGGTTGGTGGGCTGATGAAGGCTTTGAAGATATTCCTTATGATGCTGTCCCGATGTTCGCGGCGATAGATGCAGTAGAGGCGTATGCAAAGCGGCTAAGCTAGTGGGGCTAGTCTTATGGGGAAGTGGAAAAAAATAAAGGAGTTTGTCAAGCACTACAGGGCTGATGCGAAAGAGGAGGCACCCTCTGCTGTTCTTGTGGATACTTCTCAGAGTGACCATGCAAGGCTGAAACCAGTCCCCCTCGATGCTGTTACCCTTACTGACTCTTTCTGGCAGCCAAAGCGCGAGACGCTGAAGGAAGTCACACTAAAGGACCAGTATGAGAAATGCGAGGAGACTGGCAGGATTGACAACTTCCGCCGCGCCGCAGGGAAGATAGACAAAGAATTCCAGGGGCGCTACTATAATGATTCAGATGTGTACAAATGGCTCGAGGCGGTGTGCTGGATGCTTGCTGAAGGCCCTGATGAGACTCTCGAAGAGATGGCGAACACTGTCATCGATGAGATTGTCGACGCTCAGGATGAAGACGGCTACATTAATACTCATTTTAGCGTGGACAAGGAGAATGAGCGCTGGTCCAATATCAAGGACATGCACGAGCTCTACTGCGGGGGCCACTTGATCCAAGCAGGTATTGCGCATTACCGCGTCACTGGAAGTACACGGCTCCTTGATGTCGGGAAGCGCTTCGCAGACCTTATTGCAGATGTGTTCGGCGAGGACAAGCTGCACGCAGCACCAGGCCATGAGGAGATAGAGCTTGCATTGGTTGAACTTTCGAGGGTGACTGGAGAGGAGAAATACCTCGACCTCGCGAAATACTTCATTGATGCGCGCGGCCAGTCCACAATCGGCGGAAATGCATATCACCAGGACCATATGCCCTTCAGGGAGATGCGTACCATAGAAGGCCATGCTGTGCGCGCGGTGTATCTTGTGATGGGCGCGACCGACTTATTTTCAGATACTGGTGAAGAAGAGCTGATGACAGCCCTTGACGCATTGTGGACAAACATGACTGGAAAGCGCATGTACGTGACAGGAGGGATTGGCGCTAGATATACCGGCGAGTCATTCGGTAGTGATTACGACCTTCCCAATGAGATGGCTTATGCAGAGACCTGCGCCGCCATCGCGAATGTGATGTGGAACTGGAGGATGCTCCTCCTTGAAGGAGACGCGAAGTACGCTGATATCATGGAGCTTGCCCTGTACAACGGCGCTTTGGTTGGCCTCTCGCAGAGCGGTGATGAGTATTTTTACGTGAATCCTCTTGCTGACAACAACACAAAGCGCCGTCAGGAGTGGTTTGGCTGCGCCTGCTGCCCACCGAATATCGCCCGCATGCTCGCGGAGATTCCTGGCCAGCTGTATTCTACCTCAGAGGAGGGCATCTGGGCGCATCTCTTCGCAGACAGCACAGCTGAGATTGACCTTGATGGCAGGATTGTCAGGCTTGTGCAGGAGACAGACTACCCCTGGGACGGCTCTGTGAGGTTCACAGTAGACGGAGAGGGAGAGTTTAGCCTGTACCTGAGGGTTCCTGGCTGGTCTGAAGGAGCGAGCATTGAGGTCGCAGGAGAGACAATAGATGGGCTTGTTCCTAGAGAGTACGCTGAAGTGCGCAGGGAGTGGAATAAGGGGGACACTGTTAGCCTGGAACTGCCTATGCCTGTCCAGAAGATCGAAAGCCACCCTTATATCATAGAGAACCAGAACAAGCAAGCCTTGATGTGTGGCCCTATTGTCTATTGCCTGGAATCTGTTGATAACTTCGACACTGACCTCAGGGATGTCGTGTTCTATTCTATTGGTGGGTTCGAGGCAAAGTATGACCCAGACATTTTGGGCGGGGTGAATGTGCTGTGCGGGCCTATGGGCATTTTTCAAGAGGATGATTGGGAAGAAAAACCCTATAGGAAAAGCAGGTTCGGGCCGATTATCAGAAACAGAACCATCACTGCAATTCCCTACTATGCCTGGGCAAACCGTGAGCCTGGCCAGATGATTGTGTGGCTCAGGACTTAGTTAAACTCTTCAGTTGATTATTCTGCAAAGATTTTTATATGTGAATTCTGTGAAATACTAATAGCATGGAATCTAAAACTGGCCAGGCAGCCATGGAATTCATCATGACCTATGGCTGGGCGATTCTCGCTGTCTCGATTGCTATCAGTGCATTGGTGTATTTCGGTGTGTTCTCTCCGCCGAGTTTTGGTCTTGAGCAGTGCTCCTTTCCCGCTGAGCTGACCTGCATAGGCAAGCCCTTGCCGGACGCTACCACTGGTGAGTTGACATTTGTGGTGACCAATAGCGTCGGCTCGACAATGAGTATTGATGACATAACTGGAGCTGGAGATTGTGATAGCCCACTTGGTTTCACAGTTGATGGGGATGCCACTGTTCCCCAGAACATCACCCATGGTGACCAGGCAAGGATTATGATTGATTGTGGCACTATAGATGAAGGGCCATTCAGCGCGCAAATTACGATAGAGTACACTAACTTGTTCAACGCACTTTCTTATCCTGCTACCGGTAGCATCCAGGCGAACGCGCAGTAGACTTTTTGGCTTTTATTCACCTTATTCTCCTTTTTTGGGAAAGATATATAAACCGAAATTTCCTGAACTAATGAAAGCTATAGCTAAACCCCATTAAGAGGTGATACAATGCGTAACAAAAAAGGCCAAGCAGCCATGGAATTTATCATGACCTATGGTTGGGCCATTCTTGCCGTGACCGTGGTCATCGGCGCACTGGTATATTTCGGCGTGTTCTCGCCGTCACGGCTCCTGCCAGAGCAGTGTACGTTCCCAGCAGATCTGTCCTGCGTGGGCAAGGCGCTAGCGGATCCGTCGACAGGTTATCTGACCTTCGCGCTGGCCAACAACGTTGGCTATCGCATTGAGATTCTTGATACCATTAGTGGTACTGAGAACTGTGCGAGCCCTGTACTTATTAGTGTAAGCGGAGATGGTCAAAATATTAGCCATAACGGCCAGGCGACTTTGGTCGTTAACTGTGGTACTATTGCTGCAGGAAGGTTCAAGGCAGACTTGACAGTCAACTACTTGAACACGTACAATGGCTTGGACTATCCGGCAACTGGTGGTATCCAGGCGAACGCGCAGTAATCGTGTTTATATTGAATAATCCCAAAACGAGGTGAAATAATGCGTAACAAAAAAGGTCAGGCCGCCATGGAATTTATCATGACCTATGGTTGGGCCATACTTGCCGTGACTGTTGTCATCGGCGCACTGGTGTATTTCGGCGTGTTCTCGCCGACAAACCTGCTGCCAGAGCAGTGTCAGTTCCCGTCGGAGTTGTCCTGCCTTGGTAAGGCTAGGGTGCACATACTGCCTAGTGGAGATGGAAACCTCAGCTTCGTGTTGAGCAACAACGTTGGTTATACAATTCAGGTTTCGACTAGCATGCATGCTACTGGGGACTGTACCGTGTCAGGGAATGGGTCTGTAAACCACCTTGGAGGCGGAGCGACTGAAGCCTTAGTTCCCGTTGTCAACCGTGGTCAAGCTACAGTTTATTTAGAGTGCGGAGCCCAGACTGCTGGAAGGTTTAAGTCGGACGTGGTCATCAGGTATAACAATAGCAACAACGGCATAATGTACCCGATAACTGGCGGAATCCAGGCGAACGCGCAATAAGCGCGTTCTTTTTTATTTTATTTTTTTCTCTTTCTTTTTTTCTTCGTGACCAGTGAGAAATATGTAATGACAATTACACAATTATTTATGCTGTGAATGGCTCACGGAGATGTGTGGTCCGCTGTGGTCTGCTCAGTAACAGAATAAGATGTTAGTGCTTGCTTAGTGGGGTGCTCTCTGTTCGCCCTAGACGAATCCGCCCATCAGCATCCCGAAGCCCTTCGATGCGATAAGGTAGAGGCCGACGGTTATCGCTATGTACATGGGAATCTGGCCAATACCCTCTTTCACATCGCCTTTGCGGATAGTCGCAGTGATGGCAGCAGAAAAGCCTGAGGAAATCATGAGCGCGACGATAGAAAATATCTTGAAGTCCGACTCCTTCAATGTAATCTCAGAGAATGTCATTGACATGCCTGTCTGCGCCATCTGTTCTCCTCCTGACCCTGCCGAAAGCCCGCCCATGATTTCCGTGAGAATAGCCAGGAGCTGTCCTGAGAGGGCAAAGAGGAAGGGTGCCGCAAGTATTGTGGCAATAGCGATGAACATCGCGTAGCTCATCACATCCGCTCCCATTTCCTTCTGCATGATTTGCCTTTCCTGGATGTTGATGGATATTTTTGCCAGAAGGTCGCCAATCTCTCCCCCTGATTTCATTCCTTCAATGAGGAGCGTGACCGCCCTCCTGACCACAGCTGAATCGTACTTTCGGGTGAACTTGTCCAATGCTTGTTCCAAGTCAGTACCACTCAGGACATCCTTTGCGACAGTTTCCATCTCTTTGGCTAGGATACCGAACCTTGGCCGCACTGCGAACCATAAGGCCCTGTCTATAGGCATGCCCGCACGGATGTTGGCGGATGCGAGCTGGAGAAAGTCGGGGAAGACTTCCTCAATCATTTTCCGCCTATTGTGGGCGCGGAGGTCGAGGTAGATGTAGAAGCTGAGCCAGGTGAGAGTGAGGGTGCCCAAGAATGCGAATACCCAAATGAGAATCATCCAGTAGATAATCCCAAATGCGCCTGCCCTGACGTTTGAGGCATAATAGAACATGAGATAGAATGAAAGCAGGAGGTTAAGGGCGACTGCCGCAAGAAAGATGCGTTTGCTTATGAACTGCTCATCAAAATTGATGCCCGCTCTTTCAAGGTAGTGCTCCATCTTTTGGCGCACTTTTTTTTTCTTTATTTTTTTCAGGCTTTTTGCCTCTTTCTTGAAGCCCTTATCTTTTTTTCCTTTTGAGATTTTGGTTTTCTTCTTCTCTACTTTCTCAATCTCCTTGGAGATTCTATGCAGAGAACTCTTTGGCTCCCTCTTGAAGATTTTCTTGAATATGTTTCCCGGCTTTTTGAAGGGCAGCGGCTTCTTGATTATGGGCTTAGCTTTATCTTTAGTTGTCTTTGTCTCATCTTTTGTCGGCATAGGGGGCATTTTTTCTTTCCCTTTTTTCTTACCGAGCTTCATAGGTCAACCGCCGGCCTTTGTGATCTTATGATGTTGAAGAACATGAACTGCATGAAGCCGAGCATCCCTGCCAACACCAGCAACGCTATAAGATTCATGTTGATGGAAAGGAATGCGGAGATAATCACGAGGATGGTCACACCTAATGAAGGGAAGATGATGGCCATGACCATATACATCATTGCTAGGGGGTTGAGTTTCTTTCCATATTCTTTCAATGCAATGGTCTGCTCCCTGGTTATCTGGTCGAGCACATTGATGAGTGAGACCTTGATGTCACTTCCTGTTTTGATAGTGTTGAGGATCTGCCAGAGAATCCGGACCATATTTGGCGAAGGGCTGATGACGATGCCTTCATTCAGGGCGTCTTCCATTGGAGTGCCCATATCTATCCAGTCTAGGATTTCCTTGAAGAATTTGCCCGAATGTTCATAGTTCATGGCGATGTTCTTCATTGCATTATATATCGGGATACCTGCTTCAAGCTGTAGGATGAGATAGCGCCCCATGAACACAATCTCGCGGTCCATTTCTCTCTGGCGCTTCAGGGCGTACATGTCAGGCATATTCATCATGTACATGAACATGAGTGTGAAGATAATGGGGCAAGTCATAATAATGAGCAGAGGTGAGGCGCCCAATGCATTGAGCACCCCTCCAATGACTATGAGGGCACCAATGCTCATGAAGGCACTGACTGTGAGGATTTTTTTTATGAATTCATCAGGCTCATCATTCATGCCCGCCTGCTTGAGTTTGAGGGGAAGCAGGGGGAACTGGTGTTTTAGGGTTGTAACCAGGCTGCTACTCATGTTATTCTGTCTCGTTCTTTTCAGTTTTTACCTTGGCAGCCGCCATTGCTTCCGCAGCTGCCTCTTCTTTTGCTTTTGCCAGCTGTGCTAGTTCTTCTCTTTTCCTTAATACGGATGAGGGCACTTTATTTGCCTTGACAGACATCATGATGTGGGAATGGTTGGTGTAGTATTCTGCCATCACCAGCCCGACTGAGTCAACATCAGAGATGTTCTTATCGACCATCCACTTGAGGATTCTTGACTTCTCATCGATGTCCTTTTGAATGGCTGTCTCTGTAAGTCCAGTGGCTTGGGTCAATTGATTCATGAAAGCGATTGACATGTTGATAGTAAGGAGATGGTCCTTATTCACGTCGTACTGCATGAGGACGGTTCCCTCGGCGTCTTCAGTTACTTCAGCTATCTGGAACGTCCGCCTTTTGCCTGTCCGTCGGTTTCGATATTGGACAATGATATAAGAGAGAGCAGGAATCATGCTCTTTGGCACTTCAATTGGTGGGCTTGTAAGTCTGATGATGGTTTCCCGAGTATTGTTCGCGTGGATTGTCGCATACACGCTGTGGCCAGTATGGATGGCTTCGAACAGGACTTCAGCTTCTTTTTTCCTACGAATCTCGCCGACGAGAATCCTGTCAGGCCTCATACGCAGCGAGTTCACGAGAAGGTTGAGCATGCTTATCTCGCCCTTTCCCTCTGGGTTAGGAAGCCTTGTAATCATCGGCACCCAGTGGAGATGGCCGGGAAGCTGTAGTTCATGAGTATCTTCAATGCTGAGGATGCGCTGGTTCGGCGGGAAGAAGTTCGCAAGCGCGTTCAGCATGGATGTTTTCCCTGAGGCGGTACCGCCAGCCACGAGCATACTCATTTCGTACTGAATTGCCTGCCAAATCATGGCGGCACCCTCAGGAGAAATGGTTCCATTACGAATCAAGTCAGTGATTGTCCACGGTTTTGCTGCGAACTTTCTGATAGTGATGGTGTTGCCCCTAATTGTAATAGGGTGCAAGGTGGCGTTCAACCTGTCACCAGTGCTGAGATGCGCGTCGAGCAGGGGGTCTGAGACTGAAATCTGCCTTCCCACTTTTCGCGCGATGAGTGAGGCGTAATGCCTAATCTGGTCGTCATTGGCCAGCCTGATGTTGGTTTTGAGCCAGCCATGCTTCCTATGGTAGACCCAGACTGGTTCGTGCGCCCCATTGATAGTTATTTCCTCAAGAGAATGATCCATCATCAGGTTTTCGATGTTTCCCATTCCCAGTGCTTTTTGGATAAGATACGTTGTGAGGTAGGAGAGCGTCACCTCGTCGGTGTTTGGGAAGTACTTCTGGATGAGGGTACCTATGGCCATCTTGAAATGGTCCTCGATATCTGTCATGCGGTGCGGGTCGGTTATCTCGCTGATTTCGAGCGATACTTCTTTGATGAGCTCTCTTCTGATGCGTTCAAGGATAATCTCTGTCGTCGGGCTGATGGCTGAGACAGAACACTCATACACTGGGGCATATTCTCCCGGCCGGGCAAATATCTTGATGGTGATGGGAATGTTGCCAGCAGTGTACTCGTACTGGTCTATGAGGCGGTCTTTTCCTTTCGTTGCTGGTGCTTTATCTGCGGGAATCTTAACTTTCTTTGCACCTTTCTTCCCTTTGACAGTCCTCTTTATTTTCGGACCCGCAGGTTTCCCCGGAAGCGTTGCTGCTGCCTCTCCGATGCCATCATGCGCTAACTTTGCGAAGACAGTTTCGACATCCTTGCCTTTTCTTACCCTCTTCGCTCTTTTCGGAGCCTTCAACTTCGTTGAAGATTTCTTGGCGACTGTCTTCACTTTTCTTGTTTTTTTTGCCATCAGACCTGTTTCAGAAGGCTGGTGAGCTTAAGGGCTTCTTTTTCGAAGTTCTTCCTTCGCTTCTCCATCTCCTTGTATTTTTTCTCGATTTCTTTTGTGTGCTTCTCGACATCTGATGATCCCTTTGAGAATTCGATAATTTTCGCTTTTTTGATGAGCACCTCGAACTCTCCTCTTAGTGAATTGAGTTCCCGTTCCATGTTGTTGAAAAGGTCGAGTATCTCTTTCTTCTTTACGAACGCCTGCTTGAACCTGTCCTTCAGGGCGCCAAGGAACTTTGTGTCCTCAGCGATTTTCTTCCGTTCCCTGACGTATTTTGCCAAGATGCCTTTCTGGAGCCGGATAATCTCTGATTCTTGCGCCTTGCTTTGGCTGATAAGTGTAGTTATCTCATCCTCTTTTTCAGTAATCTCCTTACTGATCTTGTCACTACAGGCCTTTAATTCATCCATATGCTTTTCTGCATTAGTAATCGTGTGTTTCTCCTTCTCGATGTTTTTGTGAATCTCACCAATCCATTTTGTCACTCGCTTTAACTCTTCTGAGAGCCGGTCTTCTTCTTTAAGAAGTGAAACAGCATTTGCCCGCTCCTCGTCGAGGCTGATATGTTCCTTCTGGAGTCTCTTGATGATGCCCTCGTAGCTCTTTCTTTTACTCTCGAGTTCCTTGTTAATCTGTTTGATTGTATCGCGGTATCCTTGTTCCTGGATTATGATTTCCTTGTCCAGCTCGCTCTTGAGCCTCTCGAATTTCTCGAGGGTCCGCAGTTCTTCCCCTATGTTCTCCACTTCCTTGTGGACTTCCTGGGCGAGTTGTTCGAACTCCCCTTTGATTCGTCCTAGCCAGTCCCTCTCCTTATCGATGTATGAGAGGGTGGATTCGAGCTTTCTGAGGAAGCCTTCCTTCTTGCTCACGAACTCCTGGCTCTTCCGCTTCATTTCATGCTCTGAGAGCTTCTTGAGCTCAAGCTTCCCTTTTGAGAACTTGTAGTCGACAGTTATTACGCCTTCTTCCTCTAGGAAAGAGACCCATTCCTCAACCACTACCTTCGGCAAACCAAGGAGGTTGGCTGCCTCTGGGATGGTAATCCCTCCTTTTTTTTCAATGAGGGCAATGAGTTGGTCTACTCCTGTCTGGATAACTGGACCTGCTGGAGCCATATATGACATCCTCCTGCGTTTTCTACTTATAAAAAGCTTTCTATTGCCAGTATACCATGGTAGCTTGGGAAATGCTCACGAGAGCGTGATATTCTCTACCATGTATCTCTCAAGATGTCCGCTTGTATTATCCAGGCGGAACCAGCTCGTGTATGTGTTGTTGATTTTGAATGTCTGGTCTGATAGGTCTACTGTGCCGAAATAGATGTAATCAACCGCGCTCCTGTCCAAGGGATCGAATCCAGCATCATAAAAGGTAGGCACGTAAACCAAGCTCTCGATTCCGTTTGTGGAATTTCCAGTGATATTTCCCGTGAGGCGCTGGAGGTAGTCGGGAGCGACGGGATTCGCGACATAGTAGCTTCCATTGATATGGTTCCTCAGGAATTTGGTACTGCCAAAGCTGACGAAATCCCCCTCATATGGGGACCTGGTGATGATGTTTGTCACTTTTCCGAGGCTATTCACTATATAGAGCGGATCCTCGAAATCAAGGATGCTAATGTCTCCGCTGGTAGTCTTTTGCATGTTCCACTCTGCTGTCTGGAGGTCATCAGTCAGGTTGATGTTGCTTGTGACCTCCACTCTCACGCTCCACGGTTCAGCTTGGTATATCCTGACATGGTCGATGTGTATAGAGAGGTTCAGTTTGAGTTTGGAGGCCTCTACTTCCATCCGCTGGGTCCAGTTGATGTAGGTTGACTGGTTGAGCAGGATATGGGGATCACCGAAAATCCGGCCATCCAAGAACCCTTCGTTGAATATGGCGTCGACATCATTAATGAATACGCCCTGGCTGACAATCTCCTGCTGCATCGCAAGAAGCACCCTGAAGCCGATGATGTAGACTGCTCGGCTCATGTCCCTGTCAAGGTCTTCGAGGAATGTGTCCATGGCCTGTACACGGTTCTTTGCCACGAACATCTCCTGCTGGTATGTGTACGAGGTCTGGACATTGAGCGCATACACCACAAAGGCAAGAAGCATGATGGCCATCACACTGTACACTATACCTTTCTTTGATTTCCATATGGGCAGCCTCACTGCCACGTCTTCACCTCGGCGATAGTGGGTCCCCAGAGCGATGGCACTTCCTCGACCATGGCTGAATCGATGGTTAGGTCTAGTTCATCGAACTCAATATTTACCTTTCCGTCATCGTCAAAGTCGAGCTGCGAAAAGAGGCTGTATGCCGAGAGCTGGTAGGCATCCGTTTCATCATAATCAATGGATGTCGAGGTATAATTGCAGCTCTCTGTCGGCGCAGGGTCTATGGGGATGTCGAGCGAGTCAAACGTGCCGTCCTCATACTCAAGATCCCATGTGCATCCATCCGCTTTCTCTGACACCCCTGTGTAGGGAATGGTGAGGTTGATTTCAACTGTATAAATAAACGTATTGTTAGTGGAGCATCCGGTGTTATTCTTTGGGTTGTCTCCTGTTTTGAGCTCGAGGATGTTTGTTCCTATGTTGAGCGTCCCAGGTGGGATATTGATGTAATATGGGTCGCCGAGCTCACTGTACTCTGTGCTGTAGTCTGAGAGATTGAATACAACCTGATTGTTGACTGTGAGGCCGTCTGTCCAGTGTTCTGAACTGTATGAAGTGAGCCCAGCCATTAGCACTCTCATCTCTTCTTCAATGTACACATTGCCAGTGCATTCGCTAGTGAAGTTGGATTGCTCCAAAGTGAGCGAGATGACGCCGTGGACAGCTATCATCGGCGCAGGGGTGAAGTTGATTCTTAGGTAAGAATCCCCGAAGAGTGTTGAGACCTGGCTGACATTGGAGTCAATGACCACTGCTTGGCTGGTGAGATTAGTGCGGAGAAGGATGTCAGAGGCGATATCCCGGTAGATGTCGACAAGCACAGTAAGGTTATTGCTGTGGTTATAGGTTCCATTGCTGATAGTGGCAACCTCTCTCAACACATCTCTTGCGGCAGGACATTCATCCATCGGGCCGAAGCCCACAGTGTAAATGGTGACATTGAGATTATCTACAAGCCTTTGGGCAGTGTAAAGCGTGTTGTTGATGGCGCCGTTATTTAATGTGCAGTCAGCACAATCGCTGACGACGATTGCCGGAGTGCAGCTGGGGACATCGCACAATCCGGGACATTCCTCAACGCCGGCATATAATGATGAGTTTCCAGCTTCGCAGCCATCATCAGGGCAATGAGAGGGCATCCCGTCTGTCATCATGATGACGTACTTGCTCCTTGAGCCACTACTTACTTCCTCCAATATATCGTAGGCTCGGTTGAGCGAGCACCCCAGGCAGGTCTTTCGTTTCCCTTGTGGCGGGAACTCATTCTGGTAGTAGTCAATCAAGTCCGCCTTTGTAGTGGATGTGTAATTATACATATCGTTATCGTGGAAATGGACTGGATAAATCCTGTTGGCCACAATCTCTCCAGGAGCTTGGCTGATGGATGTGTTCATGATGATATTGACCACTTCCTGATCAACGCACAGCGCAATCTCCTGCTTTCTCGCCTGTGGATCAGTATAAACATCTCCTTCGCAGTCCCCTGCACTACGCATATTTCCCACATCATCCCAGCCAGTTACTGCTTTTTTCATGCTGACTGAGAAGTCAGTGATGAGGACAACGTCGGCATTTCCCATCATGATAATCAGCGGGGTGATGTTGAAGAAATATAGCCTGAGCGGGACTGTGTTGTTGCTGAGGTAATCATAATCCAGCCTGTTCTGCAAGAAAGTGTTGTTGAGGTAATGCTCCTGTTCTGCAAAGGGGTCGCCGGCATGCTCATGTACCACGCTGTTTCCGAAAAGGAAATGGGATGTTTTATTGGATGCATTATAGTGCAGATAAGCGTCCATCCCTACAATGGTGCCCGGCACAGCCACGGCAGTATATAAGTTGACCACTCCTTCAATTTGAGGGAACCAGTATGTAGTGATATTGTCATCCTCAATATCAAGTAGTTCATTCGTGAGGTAGCTCACCCTCAGGAAGCCCCCTCCGATGAACGAGCGGTTGTCTATGCTGTCAATGGGGAACTTTATGGTGAAGTTATTCTTGACATTCTCTTCAAGGATTATTGAGTCATTACAGGAAGATAGGTCATATCCATCAGCGCTCATCTTTATGCCTGAGCTGATGTAGAGCCCGCCGCACTGCACATCATTGATGAAAAATGTGAAGTTCTTGCCCACATCAACCTCAAGATAAATCTGGGTGATATTCGCATCCGCAGGGATATTGTCGAGGAACTTGGTGATGTTTCCCTGGCCGACGAATCCCCCGTAATACATGTAGCGGGACGTTGCCTTCCCCTTGATTGAGGTGAGGTAGGCGCGTGCGATAATCCCCCTCGTGACCTTATCCTTAGCGATGCCAGTCACTATGCGCTTCATGGGGATGACAATAGTCTTGCTCGTGCCATTAGTCTCGTAAATGATATCATCCCCAACTATGAACTGGATGTCTTGCTGGTTAGCTATCATGTCAGGGAACAGTTGAGGCCCAAGGCTCTGAACCATACCATTTGCCAGTGCTGTCTGGTTCTCTGCCCAGAACTGCGCCATCATCTCAATGAGAGAATTATTGAGAGCTGCCCCCTTAATGGTGCCGTTGCCGATAAGCCCCTGAATGTAGGTGTTATCGACTTCACTGACCTTTAGCTCACCGAGCACGCCAGCCACATCCTCAGTCAGGTGAATCTGGCTTCCTATAGGTCTTTCTCCTATGTATGAGTTTGAGATGAGCACAAGCCCGACAAACATGATGCTGAAGGCTATGATGCCGTCTAGGCTGAAGAAAATCCCTTTCTTCTTTCCTTGTCTGTTTTTCATTTTGATGCGTATATTATCATGTCCAAAGGAAGATGAGCAGTTTGATTGTTGAGCTGTTGTAGATGAGATATCTCTCCTTCTTGACCATGTGGTCAGGATTTGTGGAGCCCATTGTTTCGAGACCGTATAGGCCTATTCCTCCCTCGGGGTTCAGGTCCAAAGTGGTGAATCCGCTCATATTGGTGATATTGAGGAGAGAGCCGTCCATGTACTGCAGGGCGATGTAATAATCAAAAGTTGTCCCAAATAAGTACTTCCTGTCAAAATATGAGAGGTTTGCGACATATCCTAGTTTTGTGGTATTGAGCCTGTAATTATTGTCAGTGAGGCCAAGGCGCTGGACATTGTCCGCATTCCAGTCATCAGGATAGCCCCCCGAAATAAGGGTTTCGCTTATCATCTCCGCATCGAAGACCACCTTTTCGAGGAGAACCTTATTCTCTGCTGAGAGATTTGTAGTGAACTGCGCGTACAGGATGATGAGCAGGGTCAGGAATAGCATGGATACCATCATGTCGGGCACCCATACCTGCCCTCTCCTGTGCTGCTCAGTTGAGATAGATGGCACCTCCTGTCTTGGTGATGTTATTATGGCCTATTGCCGGTCCGGAGCCCAGGATTGCGGGAATTGGGGTAGTATAGGAAATGTTTCCTAATTGCCCTATGATGTGCTCACCTGGGGCATCAATAGTGAGTGTGTAATCCCTGTTGTTGAGCTGTGTCGGAAGAATAAATCCTCGACTGTAGCCATCCTGTACTATCGAGGCAAGGAAAATCTCCTCCCTAACGCGGTTCGTGAGGTCCCGGATTTCCTTCGCGTCTTTTTCTGCATTCAGCTCTACAAGACGGGTCTTGATAGCGTACAAGAAGATGGTCAGGAAGAGAAAACTCACCATCACAAACAGGGCGAATTCAAGAGCCACCTGTCCTTTTCGCTTCCTTGAATTAGGTGTAAGAGACATTGACAAAACCCTTGAATGCCTCCACGTGGATGTTGTATGTACCCGCCGCGTCTGGGGCAATACCTGTGAGATTGACGCTTGACGCGTAGGCTATTTCCGAGTTGCCCCTGCTTGTGCTCATCAGGAAGATAACCTCATTACCCCTAATATCTCCACTGATAATCGTATCAGGCATATATGCCCTGAATGTTGTCTTGGTGCCGTCGCCGATAGAGTATACTGTCTCCGCATTATCGACAATACGCCTTGCGATGAGCTCTGCCTGCCTTGCACTCGTATCCTGTGCTGGTCCCTGGGAATAGGCGTAGAAGTAGTAGATGAATGGCAGCACTATTACTAAGGCGAACCCGAAAATCATCATGTATTCTATGCCGACCTGTGCTTTGCGTAACATCATTCCTCCTACCTCAAAGGCTCTGCGCTTCCCTTCTTTAAATAAGTTACGGGCTGCGCTTTTGGAAAGTGATATTTTACTCATTATTTAATTTCTTTACTTAATTTATTTAATCTATTTATGTAATTAACTAATCACTTAATTAAATATTAGGGAGAGATTTATTTCTCTGGTGAAAAAATGAAGAAAACTACTGCACTCAGGTTTCTTTGCTGTAAATGTCTCTGCTGTAGACGTTGTCGTAATAGTGCGTTGTCCGCGGCTTAGGCTGCTCCTCTTCACCATCCATCCTGATGAAGTACAATACAGTCACTCCGATGACAATAAGTGTCACGAGCAGCGTCACACCGACCTCGCCAATCGCCTTGAGATTGACGCGCTCTCCAGGGGCACGCTTGATGACATTTGCGGTCACGCCCCCCATCCCCGGGTCGTAATCGCCGGTTTGCCCATCAGTGATAACGTTTGCGCCGAGGCTAATCTGCTCAAGCAGCTTGCTTCCCGACATCACATTGATAGTGAAGATATGGGTTCCTGAGATTGCAGTGTCTTTTGCGCGCAGGCCGAGGGAAATGGTAATCGAGTCTCCCGGCTCCACCACGACGAGATTCGAGGGAGAGATGGACGACCATGCCCATTCAATGCCCTCAATCTCAAGGTAATAACTTCGGGCATATTTGCCCTCATTTGAAATCTTGATGTTGTACGTGGCTTCTTCTCCGCCGCGGGGAGCATCCTGTGGAGGAGGGACAGTGATGACCGTTCGCTCCCATACAGGACCTATGATGACCTGCTCGTCGTCGTAGAAGCCTCCCGAGGAGATGAGGTCGCACTCAGGATTGTCAGACACATCGAAGGAATGTACGAATACATCCCGTCTCAGGCCATTGTCATATTCGATGCTTCCGCGAAGGGAATATCTGCCTGAGGGAGTGCAAGTGGGTAGTGTGAAGTAGAGTGAATCGGTGTATTTGGCAGTGTATTTCGGCACGCTCATTGACGTTACCTGTTTCTCCAGATTGAGCCCTTCAATGATTGCACCTATGGTGACAGTCTCAGTATACTTGCCAAAATTGTACACTTCAGTGCGCACTGCGATGGTGCGACCTCCCTTGATTGTACCCTCAGGGGAGATGGAGATGTCCCTCACGGCGATGCCGTGCTCCGGCCTTTCAACCTCAACCTCATACTCGCGCACGAGAGAGCTTTCATCATCTGAAAAGGAAAGCACGATGGTATAATCACCTGGGCTGATATCTTCAGGAATGAGGACTGAGAGGCGCCGTGTATAGATGACTGATTCCTCCATCGCATCCATGGTCACGACTGCGGTCCTCCTGTCAACGGGAGTTGAGGAGGCTCCGGCGAGAAATGCTTCGATACGGACATCGTCGAGGTATTTTGTGGACCAGAAATCGACTTTGAGTGTCGCATGATCCCCTGCCTCGAGGATGATGGATGAATTGTAGTCCGGCTCGACAAAATCATTGTTGATGGTAGCCTCAGTGATGCGCACAGGCAATGTGCCGAGACCAAGCGCGCTCGTGACTGTGAGCAGAAATGCGAGTAGTGCTAGGATTCCTAAAACTAGTTTCTTTCTCATCGTGACCTCCCGTATCATTCTTATGGATAGCATATTCTATTCTAAAGGGGGTTTTTCTTTATAAATTTTTCGCTTTTTTACTACTTTTCCGTTGCAAAAAACATTATTTATGTGGTTTGTTTCTGCTGGAGATACTTCCAACATCTATTAAAAACCTTCGGAACAGAAACCGTTGCACTTGCCGGAAAATATCTTCCTTAGCGGAGCTATCTGCGGTTTCCCCGCTACGTTTAAATAGCTCGGCGATTTCATTGGCACCGGAAAAATGAGAATTGCGGTCATCGGTGCAGGTCCGGCAGGCTCAACTGTGGCCTATCATCTCGCAAAGGCGGGAAAGGAGGTGCACGTCTTTGAGGAACATAAGACTATAGGCAAGCCCATTCGGTGCACCGGCATCGTGACTTCGAGAATTTCTGAGCTCGCACCGACAAAGAAGTATGTGGTGAACGAGACACGCGAGGCACGTATATTTTCTCCAGATGGAAAATATGCAGGTTTCCATTTTTCAGATAAGAATATCATCATGTGCCGCACGCGCTTTGACAGGTTCCTTGCTCAGCGTGCGAAGAAGGCAGGGGCGCATTTCCACCTCGAGCACAGATACCTCTCGCACACAGGAAACTCACTGCAATTCAAGGCAAAGGGAAAGAAGAAACGACTCCAAGCTGATGTCATTATAGGGGCAGACGGCCCTGATTCTGGTGTGGCGAAATCCGCAGGGCTGTATGGCAGGCGGCAGTACTTCATGGGAGTGCAAGCAGTTGTGAAGGCTGATATTGAAAATATCGTTGAGTTTCACACTGGCATAGGGGACTTCGCATGGGTCGTGCCTGAGTCTCAGGAGAAGGCGAGAATAGGCCTATGTGCGAGAACAAACGCGAATGAGCTGTTTCAGGCATTCCTGAAAAAGCGGCTGGGTAGAACCTACAAGCGAAAGGTCAGGTCTCGTCAAGCAGGCCTGATTCCGGTGTATGACCCTCGGCTTCCCACGCAGAACGGCAATACATATCTTCTTGGCGACGCAGCAGGCATGGTAAAAGCCACAACAGCAGGCGGCATCATCCAGGGTATGGTCGCTGCAGAAGAGCTTGCCGAGAGTATAATCTCTGCAGGGGATTATCAAAAGCGGTGGAAGGCCCGCATAGGCAAGGATCTCTACCTACACCTCCTCATGCGCCGCGTGATGGACCGTTTTACCGAAAAAGATTATAATGCGCTTATCTCAGTATTCACTAAGGAACGCAATCGGCGCGTGCTGGAAGAGTTCGAGAGGGATTATCCCACGAGATACCTCTTCCGGCTCATGTTCAGCGAGCCCCGGCTTGCTGCATACGCGCGCGTGCTGCTCCGTAAGAGCAAAGTTGAGAACGTGTTCCGTACAGGTGATGCATCATGAAAATCGAGATTGACACTGAGAGGGATTCTGAAAAGGAACTGCATGCTGCGCTTCGGCTGATTGAATCGCTACTCGGGCACAGGAAGAGGGGAGACAATGAAAGCGGTGGCCTGATGGCAGGGCTGCAAGCTGTTCAATCGTCCCCAGAAGAGGAAGAGGTGGCGCAGCCTCAACGTTCGCGAAGCCTGTTCAGCATGTTCGACGCACCAGCACAGGGAGCGTTTAAGGATGATGATGATGATTCGGATCTCAAGCATTATGATGATGAGGTTCCTGAGATAGAGCCGTATTAACACGTGCTAGAAAAAACTGAACACTGCCTTCTGGACGAGGAAGAGCGCTGCAATCACGCTGATGAGGGTGACTGAGAAGCCATAGGCAGCAGCAAGCAAATAGCACCCGCAGAGGATGTCGAGAATACTGATTTTGTCTCCCATAACTGCGAAGATGCCGCCCTTTGCGATGAGGTAGAATGCAAACCCCCTAGCGAGGCCGGCGGGCACTCCTCCGACAAGGAGTAGAATGATAGCTGCCAATAAATCCCCCACTCCAAGTAGCCTTGTCAATCCCATATTCAGAGTACCAGCAAAATCAGGAGTAGCACGAAGAGAGTCGCCATGATGCCTAGGATGTTCTTTCCTTTTGCATTCTCATTCTGCATCTTGATGAGCGGGAACATGGCCATGCTCAGTAGCCCAGCGACAATCCCGACGAGGAGCACCTGAAAAATTTTCGGGATGATGTTCCACATGAGTAGCTTGAAGGTGAAGAGGAATGCTACCCCTGCACCTGCGAGGGCCAGGAACTCCTTTTTTCTCCCTAATATAACCTCAGGGGTGCGCTGGAGGGGTGTGAGCAGTACTTTGAAGATGTTTTCTCCACCTAATGGGATGATTTTTACCACTTGGTTTCACCATTCAGAGTGTTATGATTTTTCCTTTCTTCCCGACATTGATGACGCGGGTGCCGTCCACCATCTCCTCGATGCCTTCTGCCTCGTGCACATGCCCGCATAGCACAATATCTGGCTTGAACTCGTCGAGAGCCTTGCGGACAGCGTCGCTTCCCTGGAAAAAATTGCTGAAGCGCTCAATAATCGTGTCTTTAGGATGCACATGCGTAACCATGATTTTCTTCTTCGCACTCTTGACCTGTTCATGACCCTTCTTGAGAAGGTCGAATATCTCATTATCATCGGTGGGAAATGGGCCCATGTCAGCCCCGCCGCACCCAAACAGCCCAATGTCCTTATACAATACTGAATAGCCGTGTAGGTTGGTCATGCCGTAGAGCTGTGCGAGAAAATCTGCAGTCGCGACTGTCTCGTGATTCCCAGGCACAAGAAGGACTTTCTTTTTCCGGGCTGCGAATGGCCCGATGATGCCTTCAGTCCCTTGTTCCATCTGAGTGATATCACCGCAGAGGATGACAAGGTCCACATCCTCATCTGCCGCCTGCTTGGCAAGTTTCTCCGCGAGACTCTTGTCTCCATGGATGTCGCTGAAAGCAAGGATTTTCATACCTTTTTTGGACTTGGACTCTTTTTTTAAGTCTTTACCTTTCCTGCTGCTTGGCTTTGCACTCATGGGCCTATATGGGTTAATTTTCCCTAGAACTATATAAATATTACTACTCTTTGATGGTTAAGCTAAGGTTATCTCAGCGCTCGATGATTTTCCCGTCACTTCCTGTCAAATCCACAAGGCGGCTCGGCTTACCCCGCTTCTCCCCTTCATAGAGGGCGAATCGCATCTTTCCTTTGATTGTGGAGTGTAGGTCTTCCAGGGAGGTCATGAACTCATGGCCGTGGATATTCGCGCTTGTTGTTACGATAGGAATGTTAAGCTCTCCTACAATCTCTGAGAACCAGTGGTCAGGAATCCGCACCCCAATAGTGCCGCTCCCAAGGTTGACCTCTTCCGCGACAGCATTTTCTTTCTTGAGTTTGAGGATGAGTGTGTATGGCCCTGGGAGCTTTTCCAGCCATTCCTCAGCAGAAGATGTGAACACGCAGTTCTCACGTATCCACTCTTTTGAGGGCGCGAGGATGGACATAGGATTGTGCCATCTGTCTTTGACCTTGCGGACTGCGCTCACCGCTTCACTGTTTGTTGCGTCGCATCCAATCCCATAAATGGTGTCTGTCGGGTGGATGAACAGCTTTCCTTCCCTCATCATACCGAGGATTCGTTTCTTTTGCCGCAGGAGCTCTTCCTTTGTAAGCACTTCCATACCCGTTTCCGTGCGCTAAATGTTTAAATAACTTATCCTTCTCCCGGGCATCATGGAACGCGCTGTCCGCATAATTGTATCTGGAAGAGTGCAGGGGTGTTCTTCAGGGTGCATGTGAAGCAGTACGCTGACGAGCATGGCATCCGCGGGTATGTGCGGAACCTTTCAGATGCTACTGTGGAAGTTGTTGCAATAGGCACACCAAAGAAGATAGGAGCCTTCCTTGAGTTCTGTAAAGAGGGGAGCCCCAGCTCCAACGTGGATGACGTGAAGGTCTCAGAACTGGCAGAAGACGAGAGCTATCCGCGGGGAGATTTCAGAATTCTTCACTGATACGTTTACCTGATGCGCTCACACTCAAGATTTCTCGGGACAGAGGTCTCTATCCTGTGACTCTTGTGTATTGTGCTAGCCAGATCAAGGCAACGGGATATCTCGCCGTGATTGATGAGGACCCGCTTTGGCTTTGGATTGCACCTGTACACAAAGTTGAGAAGCTGTTGTCTGTCTGAATGCCCTGACATGCCCTCTATGACCGCGATTTCCATCTTTATCTGGAGCATCTCCTGGCTCATCTTGCCGGGCTGGACCATAGTTACTTCACGCACACCGCGCTGGATACGCGCCCCTAAACTTCCTTCTGCCTGGTAGCTCACGAAGATGAGGGTGTTCTTTGGATTATCGCTCAGCTGCCGCAGGTACTCAACTGATGGGCCGCCGACGAGCATGCCGCTTGTCGCAAGGACGATACACGGCCCAGTCTCTTCAATTACCTGCATGCGCTCTTTTTTGGAGCCCACCCTGGAGAATGTGTCTGAGCAGAATGGGTTGTCGTCCCTGTGGAAAATCATCCTGCGCACGCGGCTGTTCAGGAACTCAGGATAGGCAGTATGGATGGCGGTGATGTCCCACACCATACCATCGATGAAGACCGGCACCTTCTTGATCTTGCCTGCCAGGATGGCGTTGTGGATGATGAGCATCACTTCCTGCGCACGGCCAGAGCCGAGCACTGGAATAAGGCATTTTCCGCCACGCTTGAGTGTATCGTTTATCGTGGTGAATAGCTGCCGCTGCGCTTCCCGCATCGGCGGGAGGCTGTTGTCGCTGCCTCCGTACGTTCCTTCAATAAGCAGAGTCTCGAGCCTGGGGAAATTAGTGACCGCAGGGTCGAGCAGGTTGGTCCGGGCATATTTCAGATCGCCTGTGTAGAGGATGTTGTGGAGCCCGTTGCCCACGTGCATATGCACCATCGCCCCGCCGAGGATGTGTCCTGAGTTGTAGAGTGTGATGCGCACATCAGGAGTGATGTCAGTCACTTCCCCATAATCGAGAGTGATGGTGTGCTTCACCACTTCTTTGATATCCTCTGCCTCGAAGATGGGCTCCTTCTTCCGCTCTCCCCGCATAATCTTCAGGAAGTCAAGGAGAAGCAGCGCGGAGACATCCCTCGTGGGGGCTGTACAGTACACTGGGCCGCGGTAGCCATACTTGAACAGGTACGGGGTGAAGCCTGAGTGGTCAAGGTGAGCGTGCGAGATGATGACAGCATCAAGCTCCTTAATGTTGAACTCCGGCGCGTCAAGATAAGGGTAGGCGCTCTCGTCGTTTGCCGCGAGGTTGACGCCGCAGTCCAGCAGCACGCGAGACTCTGGAGTCTGGAGGAAGAGGCAGCTTCTGCCGACCTGCCTTCCTGAGCCAAGGTACGTAATGCGAATCCATTCGTTCTTCTTCTCCCGTATCCAGCCATCATATATCCTGTGGCCTGTCTTGTTGAGGAACTTCCTTCGATATTCCGAGTTCTGGTAGAGCACGCCGCGGATATTGTCGATGAGCTTGGATTTGAGTGCCGGCTTCCTCTTGACAAGGGGAACCCAGAGTGCCTTCTGCCGGATTTCCCTGAGGATACTGCCCTGCTTTCCTATGGCAAGCCCCGGCTTCTCTGCCTCGATGATGACCCTTGACCTTTCATGGTCAAAGATGATGGTATCAACTCCTGCCTTTTCAGGTATGATGTTCAGGATGGTGTCCTTTGCCTCATCTTCCGCCATGGCAATCGCAGGGTCTGGCCTGAGCTCAACACGCTTCTTGAGCTTGTTGACAACATTCTTGATGATGCCCTCATTATTGAGGAAGAATGACTTGCTTTTAGTGTACAAAACTATATTTGCGCCCTCAAAGCATACCTCGCTGATTTTGTCTTCAGGAAGATGCTTCATGACTTCCTGTATGATATCTGCCATAGAATATCCCTCTCAATTATTATTAGTATATTCAGTGCTGGCTATGGTGCTACCAGCCCTCCATATTGTGGGTTCCTGCTACTCAATCTTGAGCCTTAGCTCTCGTGATTCTATCTTAACAATCTCAGTTGGAGTGATGCGGATGATGTCCAGCCCTTCACCTGTCGCGGAGTCTCTCTGCAATGCTGCATTGAGTCCCCTCTTGGCAAGCTCCACTGCCTCCTTGGAGTCCATATCATCCCTATAGAGAGTATCCAATACCCCAAGAGCGAAGACAGAGCCGCTTCCAGAAGCGTAATATTTCTCCACCTCAGAGATGGAGCCATCAGCGAAGATATCGTAGATGTGGTAGCCATTCTGGTCATGCCCGCCAAGGATGAAATGTGTTATTCCCGGGATGATTGAGAAACTCCGTATATTGGAATATACTAGGCTCGCGAGAAGATGTGCAGCCTCTTTGGTCAGGGGCTCGAGTTCTGTGCGGTAACGCTTGAGGCTTAATTCGGCGGTGATGAGCTTTGTGAGAAGCTGAAGGTCTGATACGCTTCCCGATGTGGTGAGAGCCATCTTACCGGCAATCTTATGGATTTTTATTGCTTTTTTGTCTACAATCATCGTGCCGGCAGTTGCCTTGCGATCCGCAGCTAGGATGATGCCTTCTTTGCAGAGGATTGCGATTGTTGTCGTTCCAGTCTGTAGTGTTTTATCCTTCATAAACAGCCACCTCAAATATTATAGTCGGTATGAATCATCTTGCTTAGAACAAGACCTTACTGGTGCTCAGTAAGCGGTTCGCCATTTATAAAACTTTCCCATTCCCCTTAATAGAGGGGTTGCTGCCCTTTGCCTTTTTCTGAAAGCTTTATAAGTTAAATATCCTCCCGGTTGTTGGAAGGGGATTTTCCAGGCGGAGGACAATGCAAAGGCTTGAAGGCGTGAGGTTAGAGTGGAAGAAGGAGCATGCAATACTCCTAGCTATATTCATTCTTACAGTCTCATTTCGCCTTGCTTTTGCCCTCCAAACCCCTGAGTACAGCTCTCCAGAAAGCTATTTCGTGCTGAGGCAAGTTGAGAGCATCCGTGAGACGCGCCTACCTCTCTTTGAAGACTCTTTGAGTTATGGGGGACGGACATTCATGTTCCTGCCCCTGTTCCATTATCTCTTGGCAGGCCTGTCCTTCATCCTGCCTGAGATTGTCGCGTTCAAGGTGATTCCTAACCTGGTTGCCTCGACAATAGTCATTGTGACGTATCTGATCTGCCGTGACCTTACGAAGAACCGTGAGGCTTCACTGGTGGCGGCGTTCCTGTCAGGGTTTGTTCCTGTGTATGTGTCTGAAACCACGAATACTCTCTCAGTCTATTCATTCACTGTTCCCCTGATGTTTTTTACATTGTATCTTTTCCAGCTGCTCCACAAGGACCAGCGTACAGTCCCTTGGATATTGGGCTGCATCCTCGTGCTTTCCTTTTTTCATGCGAGTGTCTTCCTCCTTGTGTTTGGCCTCATATTCTATCTCATTCTCCTCAAGATGGAGAAGATGAGTGGTTCCCGTGCAGAGGGTGAAGTCGTCATATTTGCCACATTTTTCATCACCTGGCTCAGTTTCATCATCTTCAAGAATGTCTTCCTTGCTCATGGCCCCACTGTCGTGTGGCAGAATATCCCCCCTCAGCTCCTGAACCAGTTATTCTCACAGTTCGACCTTATCGAGGCGATATCAGTCATCGGCCTTCTGCCCTTTGTGTTCGGCCTCTATGCGGGCTATAACCATGTCGTTGTTGAGAGAAAGCGCGTCGTTTTCCTTCTCTTTGGATTTGCCTTGGCAGTGTTCTCACTTCTGGGAATGCGCCTCCTTCCCCTTAACATCGGCCTCATCTGCCTCGGATTCACACTTGTCGTTCTCTTTGGCCAGAGTTATAAGCTCCTTCTCGTCACTCTGTCGAAAAGTAAAATCGAAAGCTACACCCGCTGGATTCGCCTGGGGCTTGTCATCCTGATTATCATCACAGCAATTCTTCCATCAGCCACATCCGCATTCAATTCCCTTGAGCAAGTCCCGAGTAATGCGGAACTTGATGCCTTCCTTTGGCTTAGGGAAAATGTGCCTGAAGATGCTACAGTCCTTGCCACACTTGATGAGGGCCATTACATAACAGCGCTTGCGAAACGGCCGAATGCCATAGATAACAACTTTCTCCTTGTACGGCAGGCTGGCGATCGCCTCCAGGATGTTGACACTATATTCACAACACATTCACAGACCGAAGCAATCAGGTTGCTCGACAAATATGATATAGATTACATCTATGTTTGGGGGGCGAGGGAACAGTATGAGATAGGCACCTTGCCCATAGAGGATGACCGCTGCCTTGTGAGGGTCTATCCAAAATGGGAGGGTGACAGCCCCGTCATCCTTCATAGGAAATGTACATTGCAGGTGGAGAGATGAAGGCTTCAAAGGGTGCTCGTGGGAAGGGAATGCAGTCAGTGGCAGAGCATGTAGGCACTCAGGAGATTCTTGTCATGCTTGTCGTGACTCTTGCCGCACTGGCCTGGTTGGTTCCAGTTACCGTGCGTATAGGGGTGTACGATTCTTTGCCTGTCGGAAGCGAGAGCTATTTTTCGGCGAGGATTGCCCGGCAGTTCAGTGAGACAGGCATCCAGGCATGGGATGTGCTTCAGGAAAGGTTCTTGCCGCTTAATCCCTATTATATTTATCTTTCACTCTTCATCACTCTGTTCGGCACAACCCTGGGTTACTGGGTAAGCACGCTGTTTATCGTTGCTTTTTCCCTTGCAGGCATATGGTATCTCCTGAGGCTCGTCGGTGTGGATTCAAAAGTGGGGTGCCTAGCCCTGCTTATCTGGATTCTCTCACCAGCCTACCTTCGGCTCTCTTTGGTGCTTGAGCCAGTACATATGGGTTTCCCCCTCTACATCTTTGCGCTGATATTCCTTTTCACACCAGCCGAGCGCCGTCGCCCCAGGCACCTCATTGCCGCAGGCATCCTCCTCTTCATCTCCCTCTTTCTCGGGACATTCAACCTTTTCCTGGGCATCACAACACTTTTAGTGGCTTCGTTCGCTATGAAAGAGCCCCTCCTCGGCTTTTTCACCCTCATTGGGCTCCCTCTTCCTCTGATGTACTACCGCCAGCTTTCACTGACATATCCGCTATTCCAGCACCTGTTTGCCGCACGCCCATATATTATGGAACTGGTGAGTGACCTTGGCGCACCCGTTGGATTCGCGACCTTTGCACTCTTTCTTGCTGCAGTCGCCATCTTCGCGGTCTGGAAGAGAAGGCTTCCCTATAGTGCGGGCCATCTCCCTGTCCTTGTGCTTGGACTTTGTTTTCTTTATTTTCCCCGCCGATTTACACTCTATACCTCTCCAGTGCTTGCTATGCTTGCCGCGCTAGGCTTTATCACCCTGTGGGAGATGGAGTGGGAAGTTGAAATGATACGTACGCTGACTATCCTTCTCATAGGGTGTGGGCTCCTCTTCACAGGCCTATCATATTTTAACAGGGCAGTGAATAGTGAACCCTATCCCCTGCAGGCAATGGCTCTTGCTAAACTTTCAGGAGAAGCAGAAGGGATGGTGTTTTCGCATCCTGACAATGGCTTCTATATAGAGTACTTCGCGGAGAAGCCTGCCTATCTCGATGGCTTGCTCTCAAATGAAGGTGTGCAAAAACTCGAGCATACAGAGACCCTATACTTGAACCGGAATCTCGCCTCAACCACAGCCCTGCTCACTCAGGAGGACATACGCTATATCTTCATAAGCCCGAGTATGAAGGTAGGTAAGGTGTGGCACAGGGACGAGGAAGGGCTTTTGTTTCTCCTTCAGGATAGCCTCACCTTTGATAATGTGTATGAACTCCCTGGAGGGGAAGTATGGCTGCTTAAAGCCCAGCCCGAGGCAGACTCACCCACTCAGAATATTATCTATCGCTCCTGACAAGAAATCTTTATAAATACCCAAAGATTAAATACTTTCTGGGGTGGCGTGACGTATGAACCCGGTGTATAACGCAATAGTCTATGTTGTGTGGTTCTGCTCTACCTACTTTGTTGTCCTTCTTGCGCTGGTGCTGCTCGTTAACAAGAGGAATCTGCGCGAAAGCGCTGGATCTCTCGTCGAGAAGCCTTTCGTTAGCGTGATTGCTCCTGCTTACAATGAAGGGAAGGTTATCGCCCACTCCATCGAGTCGCTGAAGAAAATAACGTATCCTAACATTGAGTTCATCATCGTGAATGACGGAAGTAAAGACAACACGAGTGAGGTCGTGCGCAGGAGCATACAGGGGGACAGCCGTTTCGTGTTCATTGACCGTAAGGAGAACTGGAGGAAGCCACGCTCCCTTAATCAAGGGATAGCTGCCGCCAAGGGCGAATTTGTCGCCTGCATGGACTCAGATTCTGTCGTCGAGCCTGATGTGTTCGAGAAGGCCCTGCCGTTTTTCGACAGCCCCAACGTTGGTGCAGTTACTATCAGCGTCGAGGTGAAGGAGCCGAAGACATTCCTCCAGAAAATCATTGAGATAGAGTACATCATCGGCCTGTCTCTTTTCCTTAAGATTCTGTCATTCTTTGACTGCGTGAATGTCACACCAGGTCCCTTTTCCATTTACCGGAAGAGCATCTTCGCAGAGATTGGCGGATTTGACCCAGATAACATCACAGAGGATCTTGAGATTGCCTACAGGATTCATAAAGGGGGTTATAAGATACGGAACTGTTTCCAGGCAAAGGTGCACACAATCACGCCGGAGAAATTCAAGGAATTGTATGTGCAGAGAAAGCGCTGGTACTCTGGCGCGATACAGACCCTGCTGAAGCATAAGGACATTCTCATCAGCAAGGAGACTGGCCTGTTTGCACTATTCGTCCCTTTCACCTTTTTCCTTATGTTCAGCGGGATTGCCGTGTTCTATTATAGCCTGTATCTTTTAGGGAAGCGTTTGTGGCAGGGATTATGGCATCTGCATTATACCGGCTTCAACATCTGGGAACAGATTCTGCAATTTGAGTTGGACTTCCTCTCACTTGGAAGAATATCCATGGTGGGCATCTGCGCATTAATCTCAGGGATAATACTCATGCTCATCGGACTGAGAATAGCTGAGAAGCACTATTCTGAGCGCAAGCTGGGCATGACTGGCTTTCCCCTCATGTTCTTCCTGTATCAGATATTCTGGACAAGCGCCATCACAGCCATCGTACGGAGGAAGGACATCAAATGGAGATGAAGAAGCAGCTGTATGTCCTTGCATTCCTTATTACGGTTTTCCTCCTGGCCACGATTCTCATCCTGGGAGATGTCTTTGATTCTGAGAGAGAAGAGACCATAAATTCACTTATCCAGGACACGTACAACAACCTGCATGAGATGCAGACCTTTATGCTTATGTCGGAAATCTACGGGGACGATATGGCCTGCCTTGCCTTCAAGAGCAAGCTCGATGACCTTGACGACACGCTCTGGGAACTGGGAGTGAAGCTCGACAGGTATCGGACAGCGACAGAGGAGTTCGCGAAAGACCCTTTTTATCTCGCCCAGAAGAAGGTATTCAATGAGAACGAGGTATTTTACCTGATGCTTCTTGCAAAGGTCAATCAGGTGTGTGATTACGACCAGGAGATCATCTCATTCTATTATGTGAATTCCGAGGATTGTACTAAGTGTGACGACCAGTCATTCATCCTCACAGACATCAAGCGTGATGCAAAGGGAGAGCTCCTCATCTTCTCCTTTGACGCTGACCTGGACCTCACTTCCATCCAGCTCCTCATGGATTATCATGAGCTCAATGAATTCCCCTGCCTCGTCATTAATGATGAGACTTATTGTGGGATACAGAGCAGGGATTTCATCATTGAAACAGTGTGTGAGAACTCGAGCACGCACTTTTGCACTTTATGAGAACTACTTCTTCTTGACTGCGATGATGTCTCCTAACGTGAGAGCTGAGCCCTTGGCTTTTGGCAGTTGTGCGTCGTAGGACTCGACTTTTTCAAGGAGGGTAATCTGAAGGATACGCTCAATCTTTCTCGCGAGGTCAATGCCCGGCTTGAACGACCCTGTCTCAATCTTGTGGAGCAGCGATTCCTTCTCTGCTATTTTTTGGGCCATCTGCTTCTGTTTCAGCCCGAGTGATTCTCGCTTATTCCTTATGCGCTCAGCATAATTTTTCACAAGGACCCATTCTGGCTCAGCAGGTTTTTTTCGTGGAGAAATGGGAATCATCCTTTTCTTGGCTGCTGGAGGCAGGGGTCTGCGCACCCTTCCGAGAATCTTCCCATAACTCGCACAATTTTTGCAGACATTCAGTTTAGCGCCTTCAATCTCTGCAAGAACAAGTCCAGTGTCAGCTCCGCACATGTCGCACGGCATATAGTCTCCCTCCAAATATTGGGGTTTTTAAGAGAGTAGCACTGCGTTTACAGTACCATCCTGCCCCGGTCGCGAGGTTATCCTCGCATGCCCCGCATCAGTCTCGATGATGGTGCCTTTCGTCATGATATTTCGCCTGACATAATGGCGGTTGGCTGGGTTCTCGAGGATGGTCTTGATATTTACGAGCTGTGATTTCCCTGTCTTCGAGTCAATTACATTTGCCTTGTCAGTGGACAGGAGCCTCAGCTTCTTGTGGCGGCCGAGGACCTGAATATCTAAGAGCTTGGTCTGGTCCAATTTTGTCAGTGAGGGGCTGCGTGCCACTTCGAATGCCCGCTTCTTGCGTGCTTTTTTGTAGCGTGCACCACTGACCTTCCGTTTTGAGCGTGCTTGGATTAGCATTTTTTCCTCTTCTTTCCTCTCTCAGGAGAATCTCAGGGCATTTAAATAGGTTGTGGTAGGGCTAAGGGCGCAAATATTTATAAAGCACCTTGGACTCCTGAGAGTTTCAGACCAGAGCCCAATGGGGCTGTGGGGTAGCTTGGCCATCCTTTCTGGTTTGGGACGCTTCAGCATAGCTGGGGCGCAGAATGCCAGAAGACCCCGGTTCAAATCCGGGCAGCCCCAATTTTTACCCATTAAACTGAAAGCCCCAAAGAAAAGATATAAATAACCACCGAGGATAACGAGAAAAAATGGCAAAGAGACGACCCGGGTCAATCAAGAGGTTTGGCGCCCGCTACGGAAGAGGAGTCAAGTTGAAGTTCGGCCAGGTTGAGGCGGAACAGAGGAAGAATCATCTCTGTCCCTACTGCCGCGCTATCCGCGTGAAGCGTGTTGCCACAGGCATATGGGAATGCAGGAAGTGCGGCGCAAAATTCACAGGCAGGGCATACAGCGTGGGAACTCGGCGCAAGAAGGTTGTCGGAGAAGAGGAGCCGATTGAAGCCAAGAAAGAAGAAAAGCCAGCGGAACCTGTTCCAGAGGTAGAAACCCCTGCTCCTGAAGCTCAAGAGCCAGAAGAGCCTGTTGCAGAAGTGGAAACTCCTGTCCCTGAAACCACAGAGCCAGAAGAGCCCGCAGCGCCGGAAAGTTGAGGAGAGCGTATGGTAGAATACAAATGCTTTAAGTGCGGAAAGGGACTGACAGACGACGACATAAAGAAAAAGCTCAGATGCCCCTATTGCGGAGACAGAATTTTCTTCAAGCCTAGGCAGACCCCAGCCCGCGTGCTTGCCAGGTGAACAATGCACCTCGATACTGTCATTGATGTCGAGGATCCTGGGCAGAAGTTCAGGCAGATAGTTGAGCCCGAGATTACGGGAAAAGTGAAGCAGGCGACAATCACGATGTCGCACGCAGAAGGGGTGACGCGTGTCAAGGTTTCGGCTGAGGACGTGACCTCGATGCGCACAGGAATGGTAGCAATCATGAACGCACTGCGCGTTTTCGATAAGATGAGTGAGGTAAGTTCCAATGGACATCCAGCCAAACACTGAGAAAAAACTCCAACAGCTCCAGATAATGGAGCAGAACCTTCAGAATCTCCAGGCCCAGCGGCAGGGATTGCAGCTCCAGATCAGTGAGATGGATTCTGCCCTTGAAGAATTGGGAAAGACCAAGAAGGCCTATAAAATTATCAGTACTATCATGGTCGCGTCGGAAATTCCTGAACTGAAAAAAGACCTCGAGTCAAAGAAAGAGGTCATTGAGCTTCGCATAAAGACCCTTGAGAAGCAGGAGAACAGCACAAGAGAGAAGGCCACAGCGCTTCAGGGAGAAGTACTGAAGGAGATGAAGGCTAAATAAAACTCGACAAGACCAAGGAGTTGGTAAAAATGGACCGCCTGCAGCAGATTATCGAAGCATTGACTGAATTGAGCGGGGATAACACTGTTCCCAGGAATGTGAAAGGCCAGATATCCCGTGCAATCGAGATTCTCAGCAGCAGCGAGGACCATCGCATCAAGGTCAGCAAGGCACTGGAGGAATTAGATGAGGTCATTGATGACCCTAACATGCAAGTTTATACAAGAACCCAGTTGTGGAACATAGTCTCACTGCTTGAGGCAGCGACCTCTTAATTCTTCTTCAGCCGTTTTCTTCTTCGCTTCTTCCTAACAATGCTCTTTGTGAGAAGTGAGTTTGGCACGTAGATGGTGTCACCCCGCCTGGTTTCCAGCCGAGTCTCTATCATCCCTACATGGCTCACTTTTCCCTTGATATCATTTATCATGATGGTGTCTCCATCCCGGATATGATTGCTGAAATGGATGGAGATGCCGGCGATGAAATTTGGGATGAGGTCCTTTATGGCGAGTAGGATGCTAATTACAATAATGGCAATGATAGCGACTGCGATAATATCGAAGAGCAGCGGATTCAGCCTCATTCTCTGTAGTGAGAGGACGATGAAGATGAAGTAGATGGTGTAGCTGGTTCCAGAGGATATGAGTTCCTCAATGGGAAAGCCGCTCTTTGTTGTCTTCTTCACGAGCTTGTTGATCTCCAGCTCATGGAGCAGGCGGAGGATGAGCTTGCCTGCAATCTTTCCCAGCACGATGCCAAAGAGTAGGATGACAACTGCGACTGTGAAGTCAGTATAGATTTCTGAGAAGGAATCAAGAAGGCTTTTCAATCCAAGGGGAATTTCCATAGTGTCACTCTTTTATGAATTCCGTTTTTAACCTATAAATATCTATCTTCGTATGAAGCGCGTGACCTTCTTAAGGGTCGAGCGGCCCTCATGCCGCAGGAATGAGACAAGCTTCCGCGGGCTGCCAACCATTATGCCATGCCCCAAACCTTCTATGATGATGATGTCGCTCTTCAGGCCGAGCCGAAGCCTTTTTTCATGCAGTTTGTGCGACTGCTCAGCTGGAACCATGGTGTCGTCGCTTCCATGGACAAAGAGGACCGGCGCCTTGATCTTATGGATGTGCTTGATTGGTGTGAGCCTGTTCCATTCTTTTATCATGTGGGGGCTGAATTGCCTGTAGAGTTTCTTGATTTTATCTGGATTCTTGGTACGTACTATCTCTGTGACAAGGTAATAGTCTTTATAGAAGCCCTTTAGCACCTCATCATCTGGCTTGTTTTCGCCCCGTTTCTTCTTGTAGTCTCTGATAGATTCAAGGATCATCTTCCTGAACTTTTTCTTGAGAATCCATTTGAGGCGATGACCGACCTTGGATCCTGATGTCGCGTGCATGAGCATCTCCTTGATGTCAGCCGGCCCATCGATGCTTACAACATAGCGCACATGGTTCTGTACGCGCCTGTGGGCTGCCCCGCACACTGTCAGCGCAGCCCCATAGCTGCCCCCTACAATGCCGACACGATTAGGCTTTACAATGTCCAGCTTCCTGAGGAAAGTAAATGCTGCTGCTACCTTATCAACATCATCAGGTATTGGCTGGAGTTCGATGCACCCCCTGTATGCGGGCACGAGAACAGCCCAGCCGCCGCGGGTGATGTACTTTGCGAGATAGGCGAATTCCACATTCGGCCCGATGCCGTAGTTGAAAAGCATAGCTGGATAAGGTCCTTTTGTGCTAGGGAGGTAGAGCCTCATTTCTATAGTCTCTCCAGGCGAGGTCTCAAAATGGAAGGTGTATGTAGTTCTCGATTTGCCCACTGAGCGGAACTCCTTGAAGTCATCGAGGCAAATGGTATCCTGCTTGAGAATCTTCTGGAGGTTGAGAATCTGTTTCTTCTTTTTCGTCCTCCTCAGCTTCTGCCTCATTGGCTCTATCTTTTTTTTGACAGGCTCAATCTTCTTCTTGAGAGGTTCAATTTTAGACTTGATGGTATCCAATCTAGGCGCCATGGTTATGCCCAGTTGTTGTAGAAATCAGTAAACTCCTTAAGGTTTTCGTCTTTGCCGCAGAACCTGATGAGGTCGCGGTATCTTCTTATCCTCCCTTCAGGAAGGGTGAGGTAATCAACAATGCCCTGCAGCCGCTCGTCCTTCTTGAATGAAATGGGTACTTGGCATTCATCCGACTTGTTCAACTCGATGAGCTCATCATCACCGCACTCGTCCCAAGGAATGGAATTCCATCCGTCGACGAGCAGTGTCTCGTAGGCGCGCCCTTCGCGCCACTGCTTTGACAGCATGGGCATGCTTCCGAGAAGAATCCACCACTGCTGGAATATCGCGCTGACAACCGAGCCCCCTATGTTGATTGCCATCTCGAGCTTGGCCTTCTTCATGAGCCCCTGGAGGATGCAGTCATATTGCACATAAGCATCGAGAGCATACATTTCTGTGGGGTAATGGATAACTACAGGTTTGCCATTGTGCATTGCGCGGACAAGCTGGCTCTCCACAGCGAGGTCATTAATTTTATCTTCTACGATTTTTCCTGCGAATCTCTTGAGAGGATTCTTTGAGTTCACCAGGTCGTCAATCCTTTCCTTGAGTTCTTGGTATGCTTCCTCTGTCTTTTCGTCCGCTGGAAGCGAGTCCACATAGAGGGCGAACTCCTTTCTGGGAAATGGCATGAGGTAGATGTGGTTGACCTTCCCGTCCCCATTTTCTTCTTCCACAATATCTTCAATTCCCTGCATACCCCTGGGGAAGCCTGAAGAGCTTTAAAACTTTACTCCTCAATCATGGAAAAATTTAAGTGGTTTGAGATACAGGAGGAATATATGGCCAGCATTCCCAGGATGAGATTCTTTGATGTTCCTGAGCCGGAGCAGGCCTTTGCGAGGGAATGTGTTGCTGAGACAGCGAATCTCGCCTCTGTACCGCGCGGCCTCCAGTTTATCTTTGTCGGCAAGAAAGGGGGTGCGCGCGATGCGGTGTGCAGTATCTTCGCAAAAAAAGCCTGTCACTCATTTCGTCCTGTCTGGGAGGGAAGCAATGAGGCCTTCTATTTCAGATACCTGAAGACGCGCGCGGTTATCATCTTTCTTTCTGAGAATAATGCCTTTCTCAAGCAGTCAAAGAAGGCCTTCATAGGGCTCCTGCTGCACGAGATGACACATGCAGTCCTTGATGAAAAGGGCGTGCACGGGAAGATAAAGGAGCAGTTCAAGAGAGTGTTTGTACGGAGGATGGACAGGTATTCCCATCCCAAGCTCAACCCTGAGGAGCTCTACCCCCTTCTGTCCAGATTAGGGCGTACATCACGGCTCGCGCTGAAAGAGCTTTATATGCTGACCTGGCTCATTGAGCGTGGAGCCGGCGATTATCTTCTTGAGAACTATCTAGTAGCCTTCCCCCAGGATAGGTGCCCTCGGGCGATAAGAGTTGTCGCCTCTGAGGAAGACCTGCCTAAGCATCCTGAAGACTTTGCCCTGGTTTTCGAGTTTACCCTTATCTTGCTCGCTGTTATCGTTCCTTTCGAGAGGATGCACACTCTTGCAGCTCGGAAGTTTAGAAAGCACATGGAAGAGTGCTATATGGGGAGTGTAAATGTGCTCCTTTCTTCGTTTAAGGGGCTGAGGGACCTGCTACATGAAGAATTCTCCTACAGCCAGCGTTTCCAGAAAAAATATTTCGAGGCAGTATTCGGTATCATCAGTGATTTTATTGAAAACGTCTAGGTTTAATGCTTCGCGCTTTAGCGCGACGTTTTCAATTCCAAAAATCCGCTGTTAAGCGAAGAGCGTTAATACCCCTGCCTTTAGGCAGGGATAACTGAAATCCAATGGATTTCAGGAATGGTAAACCTGCGGTTTACCATAGCTCTGAGCAGCGGATTTTTGTTATCGAGGGAAACGGATAAATTTTTATAGCCTCATGTTCACCAGAAGAGTATGGAAACTCTCTTTATGTGTCACAGGTGCAAGAACAAAGTTCCGCGCTCCGAAATCCGCTATTCAAAAGATGGCTCGCAGATTGTGTGCAAGAGCTGTTATGCCCTCCAGCCGAGCCCGAGCGACGCTCCGCGGAATCCTCCGACTGCCAATGAGCCAAAGGACCTTGAGTTGATAGAGGACATTGAAGACCCGACAAAGGGCTCAGACTGGGAGGCGCCAGAGTCTGCGATGGGAACTTCCGCCTCGAAGCGCGTGACACACGTGCATAACGAGCCTGTGAAGCCGAGGAAAACGCGAGTGACCTATCTCTGCGTGAGCTGCCGTTACAAATTTACTCTGGGAATGAAATCCAAAGTTTCTAAGAGATGCCCGTTCTGCGGCAAGGGAGAGCTTCTTGAGGTGACTGAAGTTTCCACAGATGAGCTTGTTGATGAATACTGATTCCATCTTAAGAGCCATTTAGCCCTGAGTTTTAGTCTTTAGGCTTTTTTAATGAAAAACATTTATAATCTGAAGAGTAAATCCTCGCAGTATGGGGGATGATAGGGAACTCTCAGAGGAATATCTCGCTGATATGGAGGAGAAGCGAGAGCGAGTTGAGCGTCTCTTTAAGGAGGCACTTGATGAGGTGGCCAATGTGGTTACGTTGAGTCCTAATCATGAGAAGATTCTCGAGGATACAAAGATCTTACTTGCATGCGAAACCCGCCCGGTTCTGGAGGAGATGATATCAAAAGAGGACGAAGGCCTGTATCATGCAGAGGATGGAGAGAAGGTTGTGTTAACCAAACATCTCTGTGCCCTGGACAAGCGCCTTCAAGGCGACTTTTCCTATATGTTCACAAATAAAGATGGGTTCAGCATAGTTATTGGTGAGGAAGCAGAAGCCTCTTCTGATGAAGAATACAAGGCGGGTCTGATGGCGGAGCTGGCCCATGTAGTGGTGCATACTCTCTCTGATTTCAGGGCTGATGATTTCGAGTTAGATGGTTCAGTGAGCGAGTTCTATGATCTTGCTCTATCATGGCAGTTTAAGAGAACCACACCAAAACAGCTCACTGCTCTCATGAGGCTTTCAGATTTCCACGTGAAGAATGGGCATGATCGTGAATATGTGAAAGACGTTGCACGAAGAGCACCTAAGACCATGGCCATATTTGGTGCAGAAGATTCCATGACCGTAACTGATGTGTACAAAGTTCTGAGGTCCAGCCAGTACAGGAATCAGGAGCATGTAGGGGGTGCGTCAATCGGTTGGCGCCTTGCCACTGAAATTGCAGAGCGCAAAGAATGTTCTGTGAGAGATACTCTGCCTGACCTCACCATTATTGCTGGTAAAGCAATGTATGACAATTCAGTGGACTTCTCCTCGCCAGAGGCGTTTGTCGAGAGCGTGAGTGCGCGGCTTGATGAGTATCTTGCATGACTTTGGACTCTATATCTATTCTATCTGAGCCAGCGCTCTTTACCTATTGTTGATGACTCTCCGTGTCCAGGGTAGAATTCTGTTTCTTTAGGAAGGGCTGCCAACCTCTTGAGGCTGTGCATCATCGCACCAGGATCTCCCCCGCCAAGGTCTGTTCTGCCATGCCCGTTGGGGAATAGTGTGTCTCCACTGAGCAGGATGTTGTCTGTTTCATTATACAGGCAGATGCTACCAGGGCTATGGCCGGGAGTGTGCATCACCATGAATGTCGAGTCGTCGAGCGTGAGTTCCTGATTATCCTCGAGCAGGAGGTCTGCAGAACCAAGATCTGCAGCATGGGCTGCGAGCTTCGCGCCTGTCGCCTGCTTGAGCTTTGCGTTGTCTGTGTTGTGGTCCCAGTGTCCGTGCGTGTTGATGATGAGAGTGATGCGCACATTGCGCTTCTCTGCCTCGTCGAGCAGCCTCTGCGCGCTCTCAGGAGCAGGGTCTATAGCCCAGGCTTCGTCCTTGCCAAGGATAAGGTAGCTGTTCGTGTCCAGTGGGCCGCACACGAGGCGGATGAGAGATATCATAAACATAAGATGATGTCACCAGATTTATATATCTCTTTGTCCAGAAGCATTCCAGGTGACCCTATGAAACGCTACATCCCATTCATATTGCTCCTTGCACTGCTCATCCTGCCAACTGCTCTTGCTGATGGCTGTTATATCCCGCCAACCAACTATGAGGGAGATATCCTGGAGCCTGAACAGAAAGCAATCATCTTCTGGGACGGCACTGTTGAGAAGCTTATACTTCAGGTCTCGTTCGAGGGAGAGATGGATGAGTTCGCCTGGATTGTTCCAGTACCTTCATATCCCACGCTTGACCAGAGCACTGCCCGCCTCTTCATAGAACTGTACTCTATCACTGCGCCCCTGTACCGGCGTTCAGGAATGAGCAAGGGTTTTGGAATGATGGGGACAGGCAAAATGGATGAAGCAGGCATTACAGTACATGAGGAGAAGCAGGTCGGCATCTACCAGACCGCGACACTATCTGCTGAGAATCCTGAAGCCCTTATCGAATGGCTGAATGAGAATGAATACCAGGTGCCGGAGAAGCTATCTCCATTGATGGATTTCTACATTGAAAAGGACTGGTACTTCGTAGCGATGCGCATTTCTGTTGATGACATTTACACTCAAGACATGATGCAGTCACGGGATTGGATTGCTAACATAGAACCACTGCAGCTGAGTTTTGAGACAGATACTATGGTGTATCCCCTGAAGATTACCTCACTCAACGGAGGGGAGACAGAGGTGCTGCTCTACACTTTCGCACCCTATAAGACCAACTCCATGAATATCGATGGCTTTGAAGAGGAATTTGGGTCTTTTGTCGACAAGATAGAATATAATCTTCTGAGCCGTGTCGCAGATGAATCTTACTATCCTTATGATAACTATTACTCTTATTATCCTCATTATAGTGAAGAAGACATTTCTGAGGTGGATTTCACCTGGTTGGAAGAACTTAGCAGCGGAGAGTTTTTCCTCACGAAGCTCAGAGGAAAGCTCACAGCGCAGGACATGGTTGATGACCTTATCCTGGGGCAGGCAGACAATAATGACGAGTATCGGATGGAAGTTCGAGAGGACAATTATTATCTTAACGTCATCTTGAACGTGATTGTTGGACTACTGTTCATCCTCTTTGTATATGGCTTCTCATTGTTCTTCCTCTTCCTGGCCTATGTGCTACTGAGAGTGGCGAACAATCTGCTCATTAGAAGGAACAAGGAATCGCCATTCTACCTGAACCTTAAGAGGACTTTTGCATACGCAGGAATCGCCTGTGTGTATGTCCTCTTCGATTATTTTTGGTCGTATGGTGCGGATATTGTGGGGCCAATCCTGATTTTCATCCCTATCCATCTCATCTGGAGCGGAATTGTGGCTCTGCGGAAGAAAAAGCAGAAGCAGGCATGAGCAAACTTTAAGAATGCCCTCTTGACTCCATGCTGGCATGCCAGAGTATAAGGTCGAACTAAAGGTGCCGAAGAGCCGTATTGCTGTGCTTATTGGGCCAAAAGGAGAGATAAAGAAGCACATAGAGGACGCCACCAAGACGAAGATGGCAGTGGACTCTAGGGAAGGAGACGTCACTCTCACCTCGGCAGACAGCATAGGCCTGTATCAGGCGAAGGAGATTGTCACTGCGATAGCGCGTGGCTTCAATCCAAGCACCGCGATGAACCTCCTTAATCCAGAATACATGCTCGATGTCCTCGTCCTGAAGGATTTTTCCAATACTAAGAACTCGATGATACGCCTTAAGGGCAGAGTCATCGGTGCCGAAGGGAAATCCAGAAAGGTGATTGAGGAGCTGACAGATACTGATATCTCAATCCTCGGCAAGACCATCTGCATCATAGGCAAGGCTGAGGATGTTGTACTGGCAAGGCACGCTGTCGAGTCTCTCCTTAAAGGCTCTACACACAGTTCGGTCTACCGCTGGCTTGAGCGCCAGAGGCGTGTAGTCAAGACGCGAAAAGCTTTTAATATAGATGGGCAGCTGCTAAATGAAGGGGAGTAAGACATATCAGCTACTCAGTTGAATGACAATGGCTACAGAGAACACTAAAGCCCATGAACTGGCAAAGAAGCAGAGTTCCATTAGCGTTGCAGAGTTCTTCAGCAGAAATCGCCATCTCCTCGGCTTCGATAATCCCAAGAAATCCCTTCTTACCACTGTCAAAGAGGCAGTCGACAATTCTCTTGACGCCTGTGAGGAGGCGGACATCTTCCCTGAGATTACTGTTGAGATATTCGACCTCAAGAATGACCGCTTCAGGGTTGCCATTGAGGATAATGGGCCCGGCATACTCAAAAGCCAGATTCCGAGCATTTTTGGAAAGTTGCTTTACGGAAGCAAATTTTTCAAGCTGAGCCAATCGCGGGGTCAGCAAGGCATAGGCATCTCCGCTGCAGTGCTTTACGGCCAGCTCACGACCGGAAGGCCTGCACGCATAACGAGCCGCATCTCAGAAAACCACCCGGCGAACTATGTTGAGCTCACTGTTGATACAAAAAAGAATAAGGGAAAAGTCCATTCCCACGAGGAGCGTGACTGGCACAAGCCACAGGGCACGCGGATAGAGATTGACATTGAAGGGACGTTCCAGCGCGGGATGCGTTCTGTCGATGAATATCTTCTCCACACCGCGATTATCAACCCCCATGCTACTATCTTCTATGCCGCTCCTGACGGAAAGCAGACCGAATTCATCAGGGTCACGGACGCATTGCCGAGAAAGCCGAATGAGATTAAGCCGCACCTCCGCGGAGTGGAGCTTGGCCGCATGATGAAGCTGCTTCAGGGTTCCAAGGCGCGCACGCTGCAGAGCTTTCTCATGAGTGAGTTCACCCGTGTCGGCTCGAAGACAGCGAAGGAAATTTGTGAGAATGCCGCCCTGCTCCCCAAGACCAAGCCGCGCCGTATCTCTCGTGAGATGGTGGAGAAGCTAATGGACGGCATCAAGAAGAGCCGTCTCATCAACCCTCCTACGGATTGCCTTAGCCCTATTAGTGAAGACCTTATTGAAATGGGACTGAGGAAGGAAATCAACGCAGAATTCTTTTGCGCAGTATCGAGGCCTCCAGCAGTCTACCGTGGGAACCCATTTCAGATTGAGGTAGGAATCGCATATGGCGGCGAGCAGAAGGCAGATAAGAGCATCAACATCCTGCGATTTGCGAACCGCGTTCCGCTGCTTTACCAGCAGAGCGCCTGCGCATCCACAAAGTCCATTAGCTCTACAAGATGGTCTTCTTATGGATTGAGGCAGAGCCAGAACTCTATCCCCGTCGGCCCGTGTACTATCCTTATCCACATGGCCTCAGTGTGGGTTCCGTTCACCTCAGAAAGTAAGGAGGCAATCGCGCACTATCCAGAGATTATCAAGGAGGTGAGGCTCGCACTCCAGGAGGCAGGCAGAAAGCTCCAATCCTATGTGCATAGGCGAAGGCGTGTCGCCAAAGAGCTGAAGAAGCGCAGTTTTATGGAAAAGTACATCCCGCACGTGGGCATCGCATTACAGGAACTTCTTGAGCTTGACAAGCACCACATCAAGGGCATCGAGATAGCTCTGGAGGATTTGCTGGAGAAGCATCGCGGCACGGTGAAAGCGAAGCCGGACAAGAACATCCACTTTGATGAGGGGCTTTCGCTGTCAAAGGTGCATGCTGATGGTACTGTGAAGTCAGAAGGGGAAAAAAAGAAACCGGAAGAACCAAAAGCAAAAGGGAAGCCTGAGAAAGCAGAAAAGGAGACCGAGGAGAAGCAGACAACGCTGGGATGACGATGAGCAAAAAGACACTCAAGGAGATTAGGAAGATTGCACAGGAGGTGCATGATAACATCCTGAAGCTGAAGCAGCCCAAGCTCACCACTCCTGTGAGAAGCCTGTCCAATGTTAGGTATGATGCTAATGATGGATACTTCGAGATTGGGGATTCGGTAAAGTCCCGGACGCTCACTGCAGCTACTATCAAGACATTTGCCCAGACTCTCCGTATGATGTCACTATCAAAGACCCTGATTGAGACCAGTGATATCGCTACGAAAAGGGAGGCGTATTATGTCTCGAAGAACTGGGGCGATGCCAGATTCAAAGAGCAGACTGATTCTGATTCTATCATGGACGATATTGAGGCGATGCTGCGCGTGAACCGCGAGCAGATAGGCTATATTGCGGAAGAAAAAGATGGGAAAATCGCCGGCAGGCTCAAGGTGATTGACAAAGATTCTGATACTGGTAAAGAGATTAAAATAGATTGTACCAAAATGGGTTCTGGAGCGTATTCAATCCCCAGCAGTGTGGAGGAATTGAAGTTTGATACAAATGCTGAATTCATCCTTGCCATTGAAACAGGAGGTATGTTTCAGAGGCTGGTGAAGCACAATTACTGGAAAAAAGCGAAATGCATTCTCGTAGGCATGGGTGGGGTTCCCACACGCTCAACCAGGCGCTTCGTTAGGAGGCTCTCTGATGAGAGAGACATTCCTGTGTATGTGTTCACAGACGGCGACCCCTATGGATGGCTCAATATTTATCGAACTCTCAAAGTGGGTTCTGGGAATGCCGCACACATCAACGAGTACTTTTGCGTTCCGCAGGCAAAGTTTTTTGGCATCACAGCTGATGACATCGAGATGTACAAGCTTCCTACACATCCCTTGAAAGAGATTGACGTCAAGCGCATCAAGGACGGGCTGAAGAACGATCCCTTTGTGAGGCACCATAAGCCCTGGCAGATGGCATTGAAGCGCCTGGCGCAGATGAAGGTGCGTGCGGAGCAGCAGGCTCTCGCTATCCACGGCCTCAATTTCGTGATATCAGATTATCTACCTGAAAAGATAAAAAACGAAAAAAGCTGGCTTCCTTAGGGGACCACATTGATTGTTCCTGTGATACCTGAATTGGCATAGAAGGCATCCATATACACGAGCTTTCCTGCCTCTTTTACAGTGTATTCATACGTGTCTCCACCGTAGAACGTCGCTGTTGAAAAGTCGCCGAAGGCGCCGGCAGTCGAGCGGCCGTCCCTGATAAGAATGACCAGTCCCGGCTTCGGGCTTGAGATGACATCTCTCTCGTTCTTCCATTGGATGACATCCCCAATCTTCGCGTTGATTTCGCCGGGGGAGAACTCCATGTTCAGTACTGTGATGACCTGGTCAGGCCCACCTACTTCAGGCACAGGCTCTGGTTCGGCTTCTGGCTCAGGTTCAGGCTCTAGGGCTGCGACTTCGATGCTGTACTCATCACTCCAGTAGTGTACATCCACAATGGTCGCGTGGTAGCGGTAATACAGGGTTCCTCCGTTCATCGGAATGATGGATGTAGTGAACAGCTCAGGAATGCTCCCTTCATGGGCGACGGTCGAGCTGGTGTAGGCAGTGTCTGCAGGGGCAGTCTCAGATGTTACTTCAGCGACAGATTCAGTGCCGTAGTGGACAGCTGAATGCGAAATCATAGTCCCTTCTTCACCAGCAAGTTCCCAAGCAAACTCCAGCGTCTCTCCTACAGTGCCTGTCGAGGGCGTGGCTTTTGCTGTGAGTTCAGTTTCTATGACTGGCTCAGGAACTGGCTCCGGCTCTGGAGTCACAGGGGGTTCTTCTACAATTGTCGTCGTCGCGCACCCAGCAAGGGCGACGAGCAATACAATCATCAACAATGCGAACAGCTTCTCTTTCATGGGCTCACCTCTTCAAAAGGATATTCAGTAAGACCTTCTGCGCAAAAGCACTATTTAAAACTTTATGTGTAGAACTCTTTGTAGCGCTCCTTGGCGTCCTTTGGCAGGGTGTATTTGCCGTCTTTCTTGATATTGATAAATCCCTGCTTGTCCAGAAACTCGTAGAGCTTTGTCCTGTTTGGGAAGATGGCGTGGGCGAAATTCTTGATGAACGGGCTTCTCTCCTTTGAGTCTATCATCCACACTTCCTTGCCGTTGTCGAAGGCCTCTTTCACTTCCTTGTCCACACCAGTCGAGCGGACGTTCACAGGATAATAAACAATGGTGATGTCAGTCCCGCGGATGAACCAGTGCAGGTCCCGATGCACAGTCTGGGCACCCATCACGTCGGTGTACGTGGGCTTGAGCTCTATGGCCCTGGGTGTTATCACCATGAACCTGCTCCTGAGTTCCTCAACGAATTCATCTATGTCCTGGCGTATCTTATCGTCCTTGAGGTTTGTCATGGGAAAGCTTACATACACTGAGGGAAGCTCAGGCATGAACATCGTCTTGAATACAGCATCAGAGGGTTGCTTGACAGGCAGCACATGGTGGGGTTTTTGCATGAGGTCTGCCAGCATCCGCGTCATCTCGACCTCGACGTTCTGCCACATCTCAATCTCGTCTATTGTCAATTCCTGGTTCATCCACTGGGGATTCTTATCCAGGCGCTCCTTGATGACCTCTGAATTGTCGATGAAGGTGATAAATATGTCAGGATCGTACTCCTTGACATAATGTGTGTCTATTGCTCTCGAAAAGACGTTCATCCAGAGGAAGACAGCGTGGGTGTTGATGACAGAGTGCTTGTGCTTCGGTGACTCTTTCATCACGCGCTCAAAGACAGTCGATACCCAGTCCCCACGGATGTCTTCTGAGACATTGAGAACATTAAGGATATTGAAGTTCTTCCTGCGGCGCTTGACTTCCTCAAGCAGCCTGTTGCCTATGTGGAAATACTCCACTTTTTTGCCGTGGAACAGTGCCATCTCCAATGTTTTGTTTAAGTAATCTGACTTTTCTGATCCCGAGATTCCTGTGCAAAATGCTTTCATAATAATCCCTCTATTCATCCCTCATGTAGTAATTATTACTTGGCAAAATAACCTTTAGTCTATATAAATCCTGCTGTGCAATGATTTTGAATCAGTCCGATAAATATAAGAACATCCCATTATTTGCGCACTAGAGAAACAGAATGGCAAAACGCACAAAACAGAAGCTGCCTAAGGCGACAGTGGTCATACCGACGCGTAATGCCGGCTCCCTGTTCAAAGAGGTGATGCGCCGCGTCGCGTCGCAGGACTACCCTGATTACGAGATTGTAGTAGTGGATACCTCTTCACGGGACGATACTCTTAAGATTGCTAAGAAGCATGGGGCCCGAGTGTATACCATCACTCAGGATGAATTCTCGCACGGCGGGACGCGCAATATGGCTGTGCGCAGGGCAAAGGGCAGTGTTGTTGCGTTTCTTTCCCAGGACGCGACTCCAGCGACACGCCAGTGGCTCCGTGAGTTAGTATCTCCACTTGAGGAGAAGAAGATAGCCGGAGTATTCGGCGGCCAGACAGCCAGGCAGGGCGCCCCCCCCATGGAGAAGTACTTCTATACTGTGCGGTTCCCTCAGGTGAGGCGGAGGCGGGGCCTCAAGAGGAGGGGCTCTATAACCTTGGATGATGTCTTCTTCTCGAATGTCAACTCTGGAATGCGCAAAAGTACGCTCAAGAAGTACCCCTTTGACAATGACATCATCATGAGCGAGGACCAGGAATGGGCAAAGCGCGTGCTTCTCGATGGCTATGAGACCCTATATGAGCCAAAGGCAGCAGTTATCCACAGCCATAACTACACCCTTAAGGGCGCATTCAAGCGCTATTTTGACAGCGCCTATTCTCTTATGGAGATAACAGACGATACCTTCAGGAGTTTCACAAAGAAAGGCTTCAGCTACACGCTCGACGAGCTGCGCTATGTCGCAGACACCTCGCCAAGGAGTGTCCCCTATCTCTTTTTTTATGACCTGTCGAAAGTCGCAGGCACCTTTCTTGGCAGGCATGCGCGTAAAATCCCTAATGTGCTCCGCAGGCGGATGAGCCTCCACAGCTACCATTGGGGGCGAAAATAGCTGTTTTTGCCTCTTTTTGCCTAAAATGATATATTTTTACCACTCTAGAATAGGTATAATGCGAAAGATATATAAAGAGAAAAATTGATATACTGTATAGACGATGATAATGTCACACACTAATCATAGTACTGATATGAGAGGACCACAATGGTAGGACAACGACCCGCACCAGTCGACCCGAAAGTCGCACTGCTGGAAAAATATGGCTTCACAGATGCTGAGAGCCTGGAATTGGAGATAGACACCTTTGGGCTGACTGGCTATCCCAAGCCCGCGAAAAGCTATAGATTCATCATGTCCAAGCACGGAGGCTCTATAGAGGAAGTCTATTTCTTCTATCTTGATTCTCTGCGCCATGACTGGGGCAGCCCTGAATTCGACAAGATTATCGATGTATTTTCTGCGTCAGAGCAGAGCGCATTCTTCGGGACAAGCCAGCAGCGCCTCGGCATCCAGCAGGATAAGGTTTCACAGTTCCTCGCCGCAGTGGGCAAGATGGTCAAGGAAATCTTCCAGTTCGTGAGGGAGATGCGTATCCTTGATGAGCGCCTCAAGATGTATACTGACAGCATGGAGCCGGAGAGCAAGACCCGCAGAAGCGCTGAAATCGCGTTGAAAGGCGTGTGGGTTGACCTTGTGGAGGGAGGCGCGAAGTCTCCAGGAAGTGTCTTCGGCATGGCAAGGGAGGTTGGATTCACAATTCTGCCTGACCTGTTCTTTTCTGTTCATCCGAAGACCATTAAGGATATTGACTCAAAAGTGAACGCCCTGGAGTTCAACAAAAATGTCAAGATGGTTCTCAAGAGGAAGCTCCGCACCTACATGGAATGGAAGCGCGCGACGTACGATGAGCTTCGGACGAGAAGGAAATTCACCCTGCAGTATTTCAGGCAGCATTATGACATCATCCGCATGTACATGGACTGGATAAAGCCCTACCTGAGGAACATCAAGCGCATGGGGATGGATTATCGTAGGCTGGACAGCGCTGACCTTGTGTCTGCGTTCGACGGCTCTATGATCGAAGTTGAGTTCATCGCCAAGAAGAAGAAGCCCGAGTTCGGCAAATATACAGCGTGTGTGCTGGTCAATTTCCTCCACCGCACAAGGCCGCATATGACCGTCCAGACTGAGGGCTACCAGCGCGGGCCTGTCCATGTGGGAAAGGTAGAAGTTACGATGCGCGCCTATGCCTGGACTGATGAGCAGATTACCCAATACAAGGCGATGCGTCGCGAGGAAGACCTGCAGCTTTTGACAACAATTGACCAGTCATTGAAGCTCGCGATGGACTCCATGGGAGATGAGCTGAAGCAGTATCTTGTTGAGGCAGGCGAGACGCTCTTTGCCAAGGAGCTTGAAAATAAGAAGAAGGGCGAGCCCAAGAGAGAGTCTGCCGCTATTCCGTTTCTTGCCCTGGGAGGCGCGATGAAGGAGATGTTCGGCGCGTTCTCGCCAGCAGGGCTGTTCAGCTTTGGAGGAGGCAATACCCTTCTCGATAAGAAGCAGAAGAAGACCGCTGAGAAAGACGCCCACAAGAGCATGTGGGCAACCTACAAGAATTTCAGGAAAGCGCGAGGGCTGATAACCTGGTGAGTGCTATGGCAGAATTCAGTTCAGGCTACTACAGTTCGATGGATCGGGACTACGAGCACGTGGACCCCCCGAGCCGGAAGCGTTCTGCGCTCTTCAGCGTAAAAGATATCGGTACCTCTACTCCTCCTTTCAAGGACCAGCTCGAATCCCTGAAGGCACGTATCAAGCAGGGAACCTCGACCATTGAGCTGGGCTTCACCGGAGTGGGCAAGGGTTCTATGGGAGGCAGTTCTACAAACCCTGAGATGGTTCCCAAATGGCAGAGGCAGGCCATCAAGGACCTGGCTAAAATCAACGACTTGAGTATCTCCACTCACGCGAGCGTGGGTATAGGCAGCCTCGCAGGATTCACCCAGCAGGGCTTTAGCGAGGAGGCGAGAGAGAAAGCGATTAATGAGATTAAGCGTGCTGTTGAATTTGCCGCTGACACCACTGAGGGCGGCCCGATTGTGGCGCACCTTGGAGAATTTCCCCGCTCAATCTATGAGGAATTCAATAAAGAGGGTTTCCGTGGCTACGAGAATGAAGACGAGCACGCTGTTGTGCGCCTTGTGGATAAGCGTACAGGGGAGCTTGCCGGCGGATTGACGCGCTCGACGCAGATTCCCTGGCCAGTGTTCAAGACAGACGCGAAGGGTGAGCAGATTCTGGATGAGACTGGCAGGCCCATCCCTGAATTTGATGAAGAGAAAGGTATGTTCAAGACCCAGATGGTGGGCTGGGAGTTCTTCGAGAAGCAGGCGATAAAAGAGGGCAAGGATGTCCCTACTTTTTTTTATCACGCGCACCTTGACCAGCAGGAATACCAGGCAAGCGGTATGGCGAAGTACTGGTCTGAAGGCTATGGGAAGATGGAGAAGCAGCTCACCGAGCTTAAGGAGGCGAAGAAGTATTATGAGGAGATCTTTGAAAAGGTCTCGCCTGAAGACAGAAAAAACTGGAAAAAGGTTGTCGGGCGTGGTGGAGATCCGTTCGGAATCCTTCCAGACGAGAAGATGGACCCCCTGGAGTGGCTTGAGAGCAGCATCAAGCAGGTCAGGCTCGGGATGGAGCACAGGCGAGAGACCGGATTGTCATATTCACAGCAGATTATCCAAATTCAGGCCAAGAAGGAAAACACGGTCACAATGGAGGAATTCGCCCTGAAGAAGACTGCTAATACTGTGGCACGGGCTGCTGAGTTCGCTATGGCGAAGTCCAAGGGGCTGAAGGAAGCGTTGTTCATTGCTCCTGAGAACGTCTTTGCCGAGCAGTACGGTTCGCATCCTCAGGAGCTGAAGAGGGTCATCCTCGCCTCCCGTGACGCCTTTGTGGAGCAGATGAAGAAGAAGGGCATGTCAGAGGGGCAGGCACGCAAGGCAGCCACAAAGCACATCAGGGCCACTTTTGACGTGGGACATGCGAATACCTGGAAGAAATATTATTATGGTAACCCTAAGAAGAGCTACGAACAGAACGAGAAGGATTTCAAGAAATGGCTCATCGACCAGGTCAAGGACCTGAACAAACATGATATCATCGGGCATGTGCACGTCTCAGACAACTTTGGCTACGAGGACGAGCACGTCACTCCAGGCCAGGGTATTGCCCCAATCAAGGAATTCCTTGAGGAGATGAAGAAGGCTGGCGCGAAGAAAATTATCGTCGAGCCAGGCCATCAGGATTACCTGGCGATGTACGGGGGCTGGCGTGAGTTCGGCGGCTCAATCTATGGAAGCCAGATGCCGACGATGCCAAAGCGCTCCTGGTCAGATGTAGAATTCAGTTATTTTGGCCAGACGCGTTCGCCCTATTTCGTGTTTGGCGAGTATTCGCCCTCACAGGACTGGACCCTGTGGACTGGCGTTCCGCTGGAGTGAGCGCGATGACAGACTACGCAGTCCTGTTTGAAAATCATATGCAACTGATGGAGGTTTTTTTGATGGCAGCGAAGAAAAAAGACAACAACAACGAAATGAAGAATATTATCAAAGGCATAAACGATTCGCCCATTTTCCAGAGGATTGCAGCAGCATCTGACTACGAGCGGATTGGCCTGCTCCTTCACCGCGAGGGCAATGTGGAAGGGGAGTTCACTAATTGCATACACAACGGAAAGCTCGTGTCTGTTGAAGAGGGGCTGAAAGACGTGGAATTCACCATCAAGATTGACCTGAACATGTGGGACCAGATATCCACACCTGAAGAGAGCGAGTGGATGAAAGACCACCCTCTTGAAGCGGTGCGGAAATACTGGAAGCACATCGAGATGCCCTTCATGGTCAAGATGAAGCTAGGTGCTAAGCTGTTGACTAGCTAAGCTTTTTGAATGCTAGGGGATTCCCCCTTCCTATGAAGCGATTTTTCCTTCCCTTGTGTACTGAGGCGTACGAGGATTTCAAAGACTATGGTAAGCGCTACGAAATCCGTGCGTATCGCCGCCAATATAATCCTGAACAACTTGTGGATGGTAGAATAATTGAGCTTCGCAAGGGGTACAGCGGTGAGAGCCTTTGGGGGACTATAGGAGACTATGTTGTTGGGACGCTTGAAGAACTTTTCACATCATTGCCCCTGAACGACGTTGAGCCTCGGGCCAAGTCGATTGATGATGCGGTGGAAGAGAACAAGGAATTATTGGGAGAACACGACTTCTACATCGCATTTGAGATCATTCTGGATTAAAATCAATTATTGCGCTCCTCGAGCTTGCGCTTGACCATCTTTGTCCTGAATATAGTCTCGCGCTCAATTTCCTCGAGGCGGAGCATGATGTTATTCCGCGTCGTCTCCATATCTGGGATAATCTCATACTCAAGAACGTTGACACGCCTCTTGGTCTTGCCAATCTCTTCGATGAGCCTTCTCGTGGTAGTCTCAACCTCTGCGACGAGGATAATCTTGTTGAGTAGCTCCTCATAGGCGGCGCACGCCTCATTTATAGTGTTGGAAACTGTGAGAATACCATAGCCACGCTCTTCGAGGGGCCTTTTCATTGATTCTGAGGTGATGCTCGGCACAATAGTACCCATAATGTTCTTTTGTTTCAGGGAGATGTCCGGCGCCGGCTGGACAGCCATGGAGATGCCCTCGAGTTCAGGGTCAGAATGCAATGCCCGCGCCACTTTCAGCTTTTCATCTGCAATTTTGTAGCTCTCAAGAAGTTCCCCCCTTGCCCTCTTCGTATCTTTGAGTATCTCGAAGAATTCCTGGACTAGGCCGTCCCGTTTCTTCTCAAGAAGCTTGTGCCCCCCTTTGGCAAGAGCGATGCGCTTCTTGAGCTTGATAAGCTCAGAGCGCGTCGGCTTGATGTCAGCCATACATCTAATAATACTTGATGGTGTTAAAATGTTTTTCTGCTAGCGCTTCTCCAATGCCCTGAAGTGAAGCAGGTCCTCGCGAATTGGGTCAAGCGAGAAGTCCGCTGCTCGGTTGGGAATATCATCCTCAAATTCCATCGTGTCCGGCTTTTCGCTGTCAGTCCACCTGAAGCGGGCGATATCCTCTTTTGTGACCTGCGCCTTCGCGAGGTCAGTGATGATTGTCGTAGCGACAGAGGTTATCGCATCCTCCAGCTGGCCACCATAGGGATAGAGTCTTTTCTTGCTGAGCATGTCTTCATCGAGCATTGTGGCAAGTCCTCGCGCTCCATCATAGAGCACTTCAATCATGTCTATTTTTCGCTTTTGCTCCTCGCTCATGAGATTATTGGCGTTGATGTAGTCCAATGCCAGCCCTATGCCTGGGAAGATGAACACGTTGTTGCACTGCCCAACTTCAAATTGCTTCCCGTTGTAGACTACACCCGGAAATGGGCTTCCGGTTCCAAGGTAGAGTTTTCCATCGGCTGCTTCGAGATGCCTTAATACCGCGCCTTTGAGGATATCTTCCCGATGGTCAAGGTCATCAAATGACTTTGAGAAGTCCTCGCTCTCTTCCACAGTCAGAATCTCAGCTTTTGCAGTGGGATTTGAGAGCGGGAATTCCAGCACAGTGGGGTCTTCACCTTTCTCAGTGAGTGTAGTGTGGAGGTCTTTCACGAGAGATGGATGGAACTGCCCAGGCACAGTAGACGTTCCTATGAGCAGATTACAGGAAAAGTGCTTTGCAGCGAATTCCATAGGAATCTTATCTCCCGGCTTCCAATCAGGGATGGATTGTTTTGCAGCCTCTTCCAGTGATTTTGCCCGTTCTCCATTGAGGATGTAGGGTTCCTGGAAATACATGAATTCCTTGCGGCCTTTCTTTGTCTTCACTGTGCGATTTCTGTAGAGCACATCTGCAGAGTCAGAGAATATGATGCGCTTTCTTGCATCTTCTTGTGACATGCCTTTAGTTCTAAGGAAGTGCTCAACCTGCTGTGCAATACCCGTTGCAGCTCCTCCTGCCCCATCAAACACAGCTCTCAGCCGGTCTGCAATCCCTGGCAGGACACGCTCCGCTGCGAGAAGCCCTGCGATGACCACAGAGCCTGTCCCCTGGGAGTCGTCGTTGAATGCGAATATCTCAGGATGGTCTTTATAGAACCAGTCTAGCACCCTCCAGGCGCGCTCTCCCTTGAAATCCTCAAACTGCACCACGCCGGGCTGTAGGTCAGCGATGGCGTCAAGCACGGTCTGCACAAAAGGGTAGTATTCCTCATCCTTGAGGCGGGGCTGTTTGATTCCATCATAGTGGGGGTCGTCTCGCTTTGCCATGTTATTGGTGCCTACATCGATGCCGATAGGAAGAGCGTAGCCCGGAAACATCCCGTCTCCAAGGAAGTAGCAGTTGAGCTTTCCTGTTGAGATGAGGGAGCCACCTGAACCCTGGTCTCCTATGCCAAGGATGCGCTCGCTGTCAGTGATGACTATGAGGACGCGCGGCAGAATTGAGTTGATGTCCTCTCTTTTGAGGTTAGTATGTGACTTGCTCATCCTGGCAAAGAAATTGTGCCTCTTGTGGAGATAGTCCAATACACGCTGCTGGACACGTTCCATTGTTTCCTTTTTGGTACTTTCATCCTTTAACTCGGAGATGGGCTTGCCATTAAGGATATCCTCAAACCCCATGATAAGGGGCCGGTTTTCCTCTGAGAGGAAGCGGTTGGCCCAGTGATGGTAATACCTGATGCCCACTGCAACATCAGGAGTATAGACCTTGCCCAGGAGATTATGCTTTAATACCAGCTGGCGGAAAACAAGCGGAGATTCTTCAAACAGCCGCTGGAGATAGATGTGGCCAGCGAGGTTAGGGAAATCGTGCTCTGTATCAAGGATGGTGTTCAGCTTATTTTTTGCTTGTTCAACTGTCTCTTTCAGATTTGCCATTGTTCTCATCTCTTTAGATTCTATTTTCTATTAATGGTTAACTCTCACAAACAGCATAAGCATCGCTGTAAGGATGGGTGTGCCGTGTGCGGCAAGCCAGACAAGGCGCACTCCGATAAGTGCCATGGTAGTCCATAGCCAGAAGGCGTGCCAGTGGTTGGCCTTCTCGAAGACATGATATGCGCCGTGCAGGGACTTGCACCTGCATTTGTGGGATGTTCTGTCAAAAAAGTATTTGATGCTGTGGCAGGAGAGGATGAACATCACTCCGGCGAATACATAAGCCATCTCGATGAAGATATCTATCGCTGCGAAGTCCAGAGAGCCCGCCATCACTGCTTTGATGAATATGGGCACAGTCTCATACAGGTGGAAAGGCATCAGGATGACTGTCAGCCAGAGGAAGTACTTGTGGTAGTAGAACAGCTTGCTGTCTCCAAGGTAAAAAACTCTTCCTAAAAGCTTGGCTATCCAACTGAAGGGCCAGTATTTCCAGATGCCCTTTGGGTTCTCGTCGCACAGGAAATACCGCGTGTCGCAGTGCGTCGGATGGAAAAACGCGAACCTTCTTAGCAGGAACCTGACATAGTAGCACGTGAGTGTTCTCAGGAGGATGGCTCCGATGAAGAGTGCTGGAATGAGTGCTGAGAGCTCGACCATCACTTTTCACCTCCTTTAGAGAATATTCTCCTGAAAAGTTTATGGATTACATTGTTCTCATCGACTATGCGCTCTTTCGCATAGGTGATGAAGTTTTCTGTGATGGAAATGTCCTGCGGGCAGTTCTCTGAACAGCAGCGTGTCATGTTGCACTGCCAGATGTTTCCCTTTTCGTGGAGAAGCTGGGCTCTCCCTCCCTTGTCAAGAGGATGGCGCTCGAAGCTCACTGCCTTCACCACGTTGCTGGGGCCGCAGAAATTGAGCTCCTTATGGTTTCGCGTGACGTGGCAGGAATCATAGCACACATAGCATTCAATGCATTCATGCGCCTCGTCCATCTCGTGCATTTCGTGCTCGTGGAAGACAAAGAATCCCTCTTTTTTATTTTCCGTTTCTTTTGGCACGAAATAAGGCTTGAGCTCTGCCAGCTTCTCTCGCACCTCGTCCACTTCTGGCACAAGGTCCTTGATGACAGGAAATGCCTTCATGGGCTCGACTGTATGCTTATCCTTAGTAACTGGTGTCTTGCAGGCGAGACAGGGTTTTCCGTCCACTTCTATTCCACATGAGCCGCAGAGGCCTGAGCGGCAGTTCCAGCGGTATGCGAGAGTGGTGTCGTAATTGCGCTGGACATGGATGACTGCGTCGAGGATGCGCATCCCCTTTGTGTATGGGACTGTGAATTCCTCGTGATAGGGCTTCTTGTCCTTCTTTGGGTCGAACCTTTGTATCTTGACTACAACTTCTTTTGCGATTTCAACCACCCCAGCACCTCGCCTTCAATTGGTGCGATTTTTCTTGTTGATAATGCCATCTTGCCCTTCTTATCCTGGCATACTATATTCACTCTCCATTTCTCCTCTGTCTTTTGGAAGTCTGTTCTTGTGTGGGCTCCTCGTGTCTCTTCCCGCATAAGGGCTGCCCGTAAGCATGCTTCTGCGTTGATAATCTGGGACCAGAGGTCAAAATAGTCGAACCAGCCCATATTATAGCGGATATCTCCCTTGATGCCGACTTTTGGGAATTTCGTCTTGATATCTTCGAGTTCCTTGATAGCTGTCTTGAGCCCTTGTGCATCCCTTTCAATGGCGCAATGGTTCCACATGAGTTCCCTGATGTCATCCTGAAGCTCTGCGGGGTTAAGGCCTTCCTTGTTCTTGAAGGGCATGAATACTTTTTCATGGTCTCTTGCCAGCTCATTCTTGGCCACAGGGGCGAGCTCTGCTGTCTTTGCGTATTCCGCTGCTTGCTCTCCTGCGATTTTTCCGTACACTAATAGTTCTGCTAAAGAATTTCCTCCTAATCTGTTTGCTCCGTGGAGCCCTGCCGAGACTTCTCCTGCAGCAAACAGCCCGGGGATGGATGACATCGCTGTTTCTGGATGGACTCTTATGCCACCCATAGTGTAGTGTGCTGTTGGGGCGACTTCTATCGGGCTCTTTGTGATGTCAAGGTTCTGGAAGTCATGCATCTGTTTTACCATGGTTGCTAATTTTTTCTTGATGTAGGATGCTGGCTTGAAGGAAATGTCGAGGTAGACTCCCTTGTTCTTTGTCCCTCTGCCTTCCTGAATCTCAGTATAAATCGCTTTTGCGACAGTGCTTCTGGATGAGAGCTCCATCCTTTCCTTGTCGTAGCGCTCCATGAAGCGCTCTCCCTCGGAGTTTTTGAGCATTCCTCCCTCTCCGCGGACTGCTTCTGTCACGAGGACTCCCTTTGCTGTTTCTGGCCATACCATGCCTGTTGGGTGGAACTGGACCATCTCCATGTCCATGATCTCTGCTCCTGCCTCGTAGGCGATTGCTGTGCCGATGCCGTAGTTCTCTCCAGGGTTGGATGTTGTCCTGAAGATTCTCGCGTAGCCGCCTGTGGCCATGATGACCGCCTTTGCCCTCAGCGTGATGAATTCCCCTTCCTTGAAGTTGATGCCAGTGGCGCCTGCGATTCTTCTGTTATTTCCTGTTCCATTTGTGAGGAGCGAGGTGATGTAGATTTCATCGATGGTATTGATTTTATGTTTTCTCGCTTCTGAGAGGAGGGATTGTACAAGCTCCAGGCCTGTCCTGTCTGCGAAATGGCAGGTCCTCCTGTATGTTGCTGCTCCAAATGGCCTCTGGTGGACCTTGCCTTCTTTAGTTCTGTCGAAGAGGCAGCCCCATCGTTCGAGTTCCCAGATTCTTTTTGGGCAGGCCTTGGTGAAGATGTCGACCATCCTGGGGTCGTTGAGGAATTTCCCTCCTGCGAGGGTGTCTCCAGCGTGGACTGTTGTGTTGTCCTCCGGGTCGACATGCCCTAGGGCTGCGTTTATTCCTCCCTCTGCCATCACGGTGTGCGCTTTGCCGACGAGGCACCTTCCTATTGCAATTACGTCTGCACCGGCTTTTTTTGCCTCGAGTGCCGCCCTTAGCCCTGAGCCTCCAGAGCCAATGACGAGCACATCGCAAGAAATAACTTTGTTTTCTTCAGCCATGAGTCATCACTCTCAATGCTCTAAATAAGCATTATTTAACCATGTTGCCAATAAGATGCTACTTTTAAATAGTTTTTGATGTCGGACATTGGTAGTTTGTGAGGATAGAGTGCACATTCCTTACATCTCAATCGGCTTTTCGGTGGACAGCGCGTTATTTTCGGATTCTGTGCCGAAAGGCTTAAGAAGTATTATTAGTTATACATGTATTACTGGTGCTATTATGGACGTGTTTTATCGCAGCCATGCACGGAAGCGCATGGTTGAACGGGGGATATCTGCTTCAGAGGTGGAACGCGCCATCTCCCGTGGGAGCAAGCACCTGCAGAAACCTGATAGGATTATTGCTGGGTACGGCCACATAGAAGTGGTGTATAGGATTATTGATGGTAAGATATTCGTGATAACTGTGCAGTTGAGGTGGTAATGATGAAATGTCCGACATGCTCGAAGGGAACGCTCAAGAAGGGGAAGGTGGATGAAAAGATGTATGGTGTGAGACTCGGCACGTTTCCCGCTTTGGTTTGCGATAAGTGCGACGAGAGCTATACTGATTCCGAGACTACGAAGAAGATTGAGGCTGCTGCTAAGAAGAAGGGCGTCTGGGGTCTTGGGGAGAAGATCACAATAAGAAAAAGTGGAAACTCAATCGCAGTGAGGATTCCAAAAAAGATTGTCGATTATTTGCATCTGAAGCCTGGAACCGAGGCAGTCATCCATCCAGAAGGGAGAAAGCTCATTATCGAGCTTGGAGGCTGAGCTAATCCACCTGAATCAAACGCCCCCTCTGATTTAGCGTTCCCTCACGACTGAAGCGAAAACCACCCTCCTAACGGAGGTTTGTTCCAAAACCTTTTATCGAATTACATTTAAAAGACACTCATGCGTGAGGATACATGAGTAACGAAGTAGCATCGTATTTTGTCCATTATATTATCTTCAGGATTAATCCTCGCAGGCAGGTAAGAATCTAAGATTATGCAATCTTTGTAACGATAAGTTTATAATATTAGTGAATGGCATGTAGCTATGCATTTCTCACGAAGATGGATTGCATTTATTATAGGGATTCTTCTAATTCTTCTTATAACAGAGGGTTATCTCCGATATCACTATGCAAATTCCCATGAAAGGGGCCAGGACTTTATCACGTCTTACCTCCCTACGCGAAACGAAGATTTCCCTAGTTATGTGCATCCCAGTTCAAACAACGGAAGCCACATATTCTATGGGACTAATCCTATAAACATATTCTCCAGCACCTCACAGGGGAAAGTGAGAGTCATCGGTATAGGAGATTCGCACATGACGGGGGTTAGTGAACAGAAGTGGGGAATGCTGCCTGAAGATTGCTACGCGTCTTATGGAATAGATTATGGAGTAGAGACGGAATGCATCAATCTGGGTGTAGGAGGTTATGACATTAGCAACAAGGAAAAACTCCTCACTAGCTATGCTCTCAATTGGGATCCAGATATAATCATCCTGCAATTGCTTGAGGATGATTGTACGTTTGACAAGACCATCTGGCAACTAGCGCCAGAATACCCCCAGGGAGCCATTCAACATTTTCTGGCATTCATAGAAGATGTAAATATAATACTTTACAAAGCTTCATACATCTGGCGTAAAGTATGGGTGCGCTTCATGCTGAAAGTAAGAGATCCCGATTCTAAAATTCCCAAACCATACCAGATAGATGATTTCCAGAGTTGTACCCTATCCCTTACTAGATTCGTACATACTGTTAGAGAGTCGAATATTACTCTTATCACCGTGTTGTCTCATAACGTAATGTTTGATGAATTGTGGAGAGGTTCAAAGGGGAAATGGTTCCTAGAAATGAACTCGTCTCTCAATCTCTCAGCCTTGATAATTTATGATGTATTCAAGGATGTTCCTCTAAACCATCTTAGAGCTGATGACAACGGGCATTACAACCAGCAAGGCTATGAACTGGTTCACCAAGCCCTCAGTGAAACGCTGTTCACTCCAATTCTATACCACTCATTCAGTGAAGAAGAAATATAAAAAGAGGCTCAAAAAATTATTTTGAGAGCAAAATCAGATGGCATGAGAAATCATAAGGGTTAATCCCTTTCACCTCCAATATGCCAAATAATTGGAGGTGGACACAACGAAATTTTACATTGGTTTGGACATACATCAACGCACA
>JAFCGF010000001.1 GCA_017608295.1 Candidatus Woesearchaeota archaeon | reverse complement strand
TTGTGCGTTGATGTATGTCCAAACCAATGTAAAATTTCGTTGTGTCCACCTCCAATTATTTGGCATATTGGAGGTGAAAGGGATTAACCCTTATGATTTCTCATGCCATCTGTTGTTCAGTATCAATCCAAATAAATATATACTCCCTCTATAGATAAAGGATGAATCAAATGTACTTGAAACCTACTCGCAAGAAAATTATCTGGAGCGTATCTCTTGGATTGATATTCGGAATCTTTTTTTTCTATTATTTTGGTCGCCAAATAGGTGGTGGATTTGATACTACTTTTGCATCTATGGTCCTATGCTTTGTTTTTCTAATAGTTGCGGGTTTAACATATTTTAGATTAAGCATTGGCTCTAATGAATAACCCTTCTTTAGATAAACGTCCGTTTGATTGGAGAGGTCAGGCATCTAGCCAGTCGAGGTAGTCTTGGGTGGGGTCGTTGTTCAGCTCGTCGATAGCGGTATGCGAAATCACCGAAAGCTTTATTTACCGGAAAATAAGTACAATCTTACCGAAAAGGAGGTAAATTAACATGTTGACGAAAAGACAGCTGCAGATACTGGGCGCGTTCACCCGGAATATTTTCGGGGAATTCACCTATACGCAATTAAAGAACGCTGTGAAAGATAAATCGAACAGCACCATGCAGAACGCAATCGCAGCTTTCAAGGAGGAGAGCCTCATCACTGAGCGGAAAATCGGAAGCGCAAACCTTTACAGGCTGAACCATGAAGGAGACCGGCTTTATGACTATCTCGCATTGATATTCAAGAGCAAGATTCCAAAGGAACTTCAGAGGCCGCTTGAGATGGTGAAAACAGAGCTCAACAAACATAATCCGTTCTATGCTCTCATCATCTTCGGCTCTTATGCCGATGAAACTGCGACAAGAGACTCAGACCTCGACCTCGCCATTATTATCAGGAGCAAAGCGGAGAAGAACCCTGCAGAAATCAGTATGAAGACAGTCCTAAACAGATCTCTTGTGGAGATTGATTATCACATTATCACTCAAAAAGAATTTATTACCATGCTCAAGGCAGACTATGAGAATCTTGGAAAGGAAATCGTAAGAAAACATCTGGCTGTGCATAATCCCAGTATATTCTACCATTTATGCCTTCAACAAAAAGATTATTTTTGGAACGAGCTGAGAATGAGCTAGACCTGGCAGGGGTCATCCTCAGGGTCACAACAGACATAGAGTTACAGCGAAAGGCATTCCATCTCAGCAGAACACAATCATTCTACAGTGGAGTCATCACGCATTCGTATTACGCCATTTTCTACGGCGCAAAGGCGTATCTGTCCAGTAAAGATGTGGCGACAACGTCTCCAAACGTGCACAAGAAGACCTTCGAGGCCTTCAAGAGATTCGTTGAGAAAGGAATAGTGGACGTAGAACTGCTTACTCTGTATCGTAAGACACTCCTCAAAGCAGATGTGCTGCTCGGCATTTTCCAGAGCGAGAAGAAAAAAAGAGGGCACTTCACCTATCAGAGCCTAGCACAAGCAAATCATAAGCCCGCGGAAGACAGCCTCAACAACGCGAAGAGGTTCTTCAAGCATATATTTAATCTTCTCGAGGCTTCACCTTAACGTCCTACTCGTCCAACCACTCGAGGTAGTCTTCGCTTGGACCGTTTTCCAGCTCTTCCACTATGTGGGGGGCTGCACTCTGGTAGAATGTGGTGAGGATTGTTTTCTGGACTGGGACCTCTAGGAGAGTGTACTGGCCTGCGACATGGAGCCATCTGCGGAATTCATCATCCATTCTGGCGACGCGGGACATGATGTTCTCGCCGAACCAGTTGTGGGCCTTCCACACAAATCTCTCGACGCCGGATATAGGCTCATCCCTATAAAATGGCATGAAGCGCTCGTGCCCCATGGCGAACCATCTATACAATAATCTATCATCATCGTCAGCAACGCCAGCGGCGAAGCACGCGTAGTCTACAATATTATTAATCTCCTCTTCGTTCTCTGTCGCCTGGAAGGCGTCAAAAAGCGAGAGATAATCAAAATTATTCCTCGGGTCGTCAGGGTTCTTCAGCGCCTCCTGCACGCGCTCAGTAAGATTGTCAGCCATATGAGTCCACCTCAAAACAGCGAGCAATAGATCTAGTTTAAATGTCTTTCTTCAAAGAACTGAAAAGCTCAGAGAACCGTGCCGCACTTCCTGCACACGTGAGACTGGTATTCTTCGTGGTATTCTGTAGTCACACCCCAGTCTATCGGTGAGCCGCACTTTCTGCACTGGGGTTCCAGGTGCTCTACTGAGTCAAAGAAATTCATTTGCAATCATTACTCCACGTTTTCAGAACCTTTTGGCTTCTTTCCTGCAATATTCTAACTTAGGAATAAAGCTTATAAAACTTTCGATAGGACTTTAAAGGAATCTAGTAATAAATATACCATGAGTGCGGCAGAATTGTTCGGAGACGTGTTCTTCAGCCTCTCGCAGCTGATGGAATCCTTGGTGGAGAACCAGGCAACTATAGAGCTGCTCGTCACTGCCCTCATCCTCATAGTGGGATTCGGGCTCGCGAAGCTCGTGTCACGCCTGCTCAGGAGCCTGCTGAGGAGAAGAGCTGCGATACGCGACCTCTCTGACGCCAAGGAAGGGCTGATACGCCTCGTGAGATATACCTTAATGACCCTCAGCATTGTCGCAGCCCTGCTCTATCTCCAGACCACAAGCGTAGAGGGATTATCCTCATTATACTCACAGCTGCCCATGCTGATTTCCCTTGTCCTCATTGCCATCCTGGGCATCACAGTAATCGCACTGCTCACCCAGCTCATCGAGACAGGGCTCGATAAGATTGGCCTGACAGAATACCTACGGATGTACAACCGCGACTACCTCGTCGAGCCCACGCTCATGATAATCCGCATCGTGCTCTACCTGTTCCTGCTTGAGATAGTATTGGCATATATTGGCATCAAGTTCACCCCTGCGTCCACCGTCATGCTCCTCGCCCTGTACATGGCAATCATCGCCTTGGGATTCCTCGCAGTCTTCGGGCTCAGGAACCAGGCTGAGAATTTCTTCGCAAGCATCTACCTCCATTCATTGGAGTATTTCAAGGTAGGGCACCGCATCACGTTCGAGGGAAATACAGGAGAAATTCGGGATACGACAGCGTTCCATACAGAAATCCATTTTGGAAAGGATAAAGTCCTGCTCGTACCAAACAAGACACTCGCGAAGAGCGAGCTCAGCTTTGAGCGGAAGTATCCAGAAGTGGACACGCTCGAGAATATCAAGCGCTACTACGTGGCCCAGAAGCCAAGCTATTGCGGCCCTGCCGCTACCGAGATGGTGCTGCGCATCTTCGGCTTCGAGACCAACCAGAAGGAGCTAGGAAAGCTCTGCAAGACCAAGGTCGGCCTGGGGACCCACCCGCAGGTGCTCATCAATGTCGTGGAGAAGTTCACAAAGAAGAAAGTTCTCGGCGCCTGGGTCAGCTTTGAATACATCACCCAGCTTGACGACGAGCTTGAGACCTGGCTCGACCAGGGAGCCCTCACTATCGTCGACTTCAAGAAGGACTACATCTTCCCGCAGAACCGCAAGGCGCATTATGCTGTCTGCTTAGGTGTAAAAGACGATGAGCTGCTCATCCTCGACCCGGGCTCGACAAAGGGAGGCGTCTATCTGGTGAGCGCAAAGAAGATCCTGCGCGGCATGGACACCTACTCGCGGCTCATCAAGGGCAAGCGCGGTTACATCATCTTCGCCCACGAAGGGACCAAAGCCTACTGGCGCCTGAAAAACAATCTCATCTATTCTGATTTAGGGCTGTATGAGGACCTGAGCAAGGCGCTCGAGAGCCAGTTCATCGCATTGCTCAAGAAGAAGCGCTTCAACTCCCTCATGCCAGGCTTTGTCAAGAAGTTTCTCAAGAACTGGGAGAAGAGCGAGGAAACTATCTACAGGCTGTGGCATCCAGAGGATGAGAAAATCAAGGTCAAGCGGGTTTAAAGAACTTGTCTGACCTGCTCCACTCTATGCCTTCTTCCTCAAGCATATCACGGATTCTTGCCTTATCTGGACCGAGACCTTTCCAATCGAGCAATACTATGGGCTTTTCCGGAGATATCGTCTTGTCAAGAGCCTGCATAAGCATGTCCCTGTCGAGATAAGGAAGCATGAACTTGGGGCAGGCGTGGCCGCACGCATAGCCGCTGTGCAACTGAACCTTTTCTCCGTAGTGCGAGTAATGCCCTCCGCCGAGGAGAAGGACTGCCTGCTTCTCTTCATGGGGTGTCTCGAGGACAGTACGGACAGCACGAGCAACAGCGATTCCAGCCTCAGGGATTGGCCATTCTTCCGGTGTCGAGCCAATCTCCATGAACATGACTGGAGTCTCAAGTTCAGGCCCGTGGTGCGTCACTTCTAGTGAGAATCTCCACTCCATCTTTTCGGACTCTTCTTTCAGTGCGATGGCAGCTACTTTTAGCATGGATGCAGGTGCTGGGCACAGTATTTTCGGAGTGCCGCCCATCTCTGCCTTATCCCAGTTGCCGGGGGCGTGGCAGCTCAAGGATTTGATGCCTGCACCACCCTGATGCTTCGTGATGAAGATAATGATCCCTGGAATGAAGCCTGACTCAGAAAGCTCCCGGTCGATGTGTTCAGCGTGGATTGACCTCTTTTCCGAAGTGTAGAGACGGATATCGCGCTCTCCGATTGTGCATGTGAGGACTGGGTGGCCGTCGAATTGCTCACCTATCTCTTTCAAGGGGAGCTCTGAAAGCAATGCCTTCCTGATGTTCATACTCGCGACATCAGGTGTCGTGGCGATGACTGCGATATTCATGCTAGAAAAGAAGAATAGACCACTATAAAAACGCTCTGCTTGTTGAGAGGCATAAGCTTTAAATAGAGTCATGTCCCAGAAATCCCTGCATTATAGCTGTAAGACTAATCAGTGAGTATCATGGTCAAAAAAGACAAAAGCCGTAGGATAATGTTCTTCACATTGCTACTCATCATATTTGCTGCCTCAGCAGGGCTCGCAGGGGCAGCAACGACAGGAAACCTCTACGAAGGAGACAGCAGCACATACTCAGACAACGGGAAGACATTTGAGGTGTCTATCTCCAATGTGGACTACGATGCCTGGATGGAACCGGTCGCCACCCTGGTTGTCAATGGGGAAATCCTGTCCAATACATACACTGGGGAGAGCTGGACTCTTACCGACGGGTCGACAGCCCATATCAATACTGTCGACGGAGAAGGTGAGACTGTAACGTTCACCCTCACCGGAAGCTGCACTCCAAATGACCACAAGGGATGCGTCGGAAGCGCTATCTACTGGTTTGACAGCTGCGATAATCAGGGAAACTGGGTGCAGAGTTGCGGATACAATTATGAGTGCGTCAATGGTGCATGCCAGATAAAGTGCGGCAATGGCAGGTGCGACTCTGACGAAACCTGCTACAGCTGCGTCGCTGACTGCGGATGCGGGACCTATGAGCGCTGCGACGGTGGCCAGTGCAAGAGCTGGTGTGGCAACGGCAGGTGCGACGCGAACGAGAACTGCGGCGGCTGCCACGCTGACTGCGGGTGCGCCTCGAACGAGGAGTGCGCAGGCGGCAGGTGCGTGAAACTCTGCGGCAACAACAGGCATGACTCAGGAGAGAACTGCGCGACCTGTCCTGCTGACTTCCCCTGCGCAGACACCTACTGCCACAATGCAGTATGTGTCGAGTGCGTCACTGACGCCCACTGCGAGGATCGTGACGTCTACAACGGGGAATTCATCTGCGCGCCAGACAATAGGAGGGTGCTGGAGAAGGGCGTGAAACACCAGGGAACCTGCACATACAACAACTGCGAGGGCGAGGAAGAGCCCATAACCCGTGTAAACAAGGACTGCGGAGAGCTGTACTGCCAGGACAACACCTGCGGGTGCAGCGAGGGCTACGCTGCCTGTACAGTGACCAAGAACTGCGAGAAGGAAAGGTCACAGGAAGCGAACGAGGCCTGCGGATGCGACTTCCAGTGCAAGAGCGGATACTGCACTGTTGACGGCGCCTGTCTCGACGCACTCACTGTGGTGCTCACACAGACCCAGGACCAAATAGAAAAGGGAGAACAGGTTGACGTGACGGTGAGCGCAGACAACAGCCTCAACGAGATTGTGAACCTGAACCTTGTGCTGAACCTCGGCTCAGGAGTGACCATGACAAGTGTCATCTCAGGCATGGACTGCACAGGCAACCAGTGCAAGATTTCTAGAATCATCTCAGAACGAGGGCGTGAAGACGTCACTGTCACTCTCACAGGGGAAGGGGCAAGCGTCGGCGAAATTGGGGCGAGTGTCACCTACATCGTAGGGGAAAGCGGAAAGGAGCGCTCCATCTCAGAGATATCACCACTCACCCTGACTGTCACGTCCTGCGGAGACGGCATCTGCTCAGAGGGAGAAAGCAGCCAGAACTGCTGCGGAGACTGCCCCTGCCCAAAAGACAAGGGCTTCGCCTCCTACTCCTGCAAGGAGCCGGCGAGCGCCTGCAAGCGCGGCATTAGGCCTGCTGTCTTCATTATCCTTGGCTCTCTGGTCTTTATCATCGTGATGGGCTACCACTTCGCAGCTCCGGCCATGAAATACGCCCACGAGAAAAAGAAGAAGCTCGCAGAACAGCTCAGGCAGGAGGAGCAGGAGCGCCACCACAAGGAAGATGAAGCGAGCCGCATTGAGCACGAGAGGGACCGCATCAAGCACACCCTCGAGAAAATCAAGGAAGATATCAATCCTAATAGGCCGCCGTCTGCAAAAGTTGTCCTAAAGAAACTGAAGGAACAGTTTGACCTCGACTTTGAGCCACAGCACTTCAGCGAGGAGTATTTTTCCTTTGTGGATGCGCTCAAGGATGAAGCCCTTGCAGAGGAACAGAGGAAAAAGCAGGCTGAAGAAGACGAGAAGAAGAAGAAGAGGAGCAAGTTCTGCACCAAGTGCGGCTACAAGCTAAGGGATAAAGTCAAATTCTGCACAGTGTGCGGAGCAAAAATCAGGTTCACCAAGTGAGGCACGATGAGCCATTGCATCGAATGTGGGACAAAGCTCAAGCCTGATGACGAGTTCTGCCCCGAATGCGGGGCAGAGGCTGTACACAAGGCGCCGGAAGAGAAGAAAGACTCAGGCGGAGGCTCGTGGTTCAGTGTCCTGATGCTCGCGCTTGTTGTGATGATGCTGATATCAGCGGTTGTGTTCTTCATCGCGATATTCGCTTATAGCCGCGGAGATTTGGACAGGCCACTCCCAGTCGGCGCTATAAGGACACAGGAGAACCGCTGCCTGTTCGACGCGGAGTTCACCTGCCTGCATTCTGTAGTGCATGATAACGTTATTGTCCTCTCACTCAGGAATGACAAGAGGAGGCCGATTATCATCGAGCACATCACCACAGATCTATGCGAGGGCACGGACATCAATCAGGAGCTTATCGCTGGTGAAAAGGCGAACATCCTCATGAAGTGCGGGTATGGCAGCCTAGGGCAGTATGCCGAGCACCAAGCGACAATCCTCTACACTGATTCGGGTGGTATGCCAGCAAGAGTTGATGGTCTCATAACCGGGATTGTCCAGATGGAGCTCAGGGCGGCAGAAGAATAATATGATTCCCGACCATTTCATGCTCATTGCCGCGGTCTTTCTCGTGGGGACGTACGCTGTCGCCACTCTTGATGACCTCATACGGATGAAGGCATCCCGGTCATTTCTTTATATCTGGGCTGCGATAGCTGTCGCCGCGCTCTATTTCCAGGACTATTACGGGGACGACATGCTCATGGTCCGTATTGCCATCTGTGCCTTTGTCATCCTTGCCATGCGGACCGGCATTGTGGGTATCAAGACAGCGTGGGGGGATATTGTCGCTGTCCTGCCGGGAGTGGCGCTGCTGCCTATAGTGCATGTTGGGGTCTTTCTCGTATTGGTATGGGTCGTGGACAAGATTGTGCTGCGCATCATCTACGCCAAGCTTCTGAGGAGGAGCGCCTACCCTTTCATGCCCGCGATTCTCGGCGCAATGGTTTTGACGCTTATTATTTTCTATAGTGCTGACCTCCAGCCCATCATCAAGCTGTTTTCAGGGACGAAAGGAAATGAGACAGCAGTGAACGCGACTGGGGGTGCGGCATGAAGTACTGCCCTGAATGCGCCACTGCAGTCACTCCCGGGGACGATTTCTGCCCCATCTGCGGCACGAAGCTGGCGCGCTTCAGGATTGGGGAAAAAGCCTGTGATAGCTGCGGCTCACTGCTTGTGAAGATTGGCAAGCATATCCGCTGCCCCCGCTGCGACAGCTACTGCGCAGATTGTGGCACACCCCTCACAAAAAAGCATAAGGTGTGCCCTGGCTGCAAGGTTTCATTCCAGAAGAACCCAAAGAAACGATCTCTCGCAAAGTACATGAAAGAAGGGCATCCATTATACAAGAGCTCTTCGTATGTTGAATATGCCCCCTTCTTCATCAGGGTGCTTGCCCTCGGCGCCGACATCATCATCCTTGGGGCAGTGGGTGCGGTAATTGGAGTCATTCTCGGTGTACGGCTCGACTTCATCCTGTTCTGGAGCTTCGTGGCCCTGCTGTTGATTATCTACAACAGCCTCCTTATCGGGCTTGACGGCTCCACACTGGGAATGAAGCTATACAGCATAAAAGTTGTTAACACTGACGGGCATGTTGTTGGCATTCTCAAAGGAGGGTTACGTTTCGCCCTGGCATTGGCGAGCATCGCCACATTATTTGGTGTCGGGATGATTGCCGCACATAAGTACAAGCAGGGCCTGCACGATATGCTCTTCAAGACCTTTGTGATACGGGTGAAGGACTGATGAGGCGCGTGCTTATTGTATTATTATTGATGTGTGTGCTCTCTTCTGCAGTGTGTGCTGCTCCTGATTCAAGTTTGACTGTTGAGGTGTGGCCTGACGGCATCGCCGAGGTGAGGGCGCAGCTTGTGATAGACTCGCGGGAGCAGGATACGATAACCATTCCTGCTGTGAATCCTGAGTTCGTGAGCGTGAATGACGACACTTCTGTATTGAGGTTTGCAGCCCTTGAGGGCGAGCTCATCGTGAAGAATTCCCGCGAAGAAGCGGGCTATCCGCTGGAGCTCCGTTACCAGACCGCTTCCATGACGTCAAAGATAGGGGACGAATGGATGGTGAGCCTTGACCTGAGCCATCCATTCTGGTCTGCTGATGAGCTCGCTGTTGTGGTCTCGATTCCCTCGCAGGCAGCAGTAATCTCATATACTGAGGGTGGCATCATCTATTCAGACAATGAGGGCATGTACATCGGCTGGCGCCCGGTCGAACTGGACACTCCCTTTGAGGTCCGCTATTCCCTCGGGCCGAAGTCTGCCTTCATCTACAACCGTGACAGTAATGTTGATGGCGTGCTTGCCATTATTTTACTGATTATCCTGGCCGGCATCCTGCTCGTGTTTATCTATAACAGGTATCTCAGGAAAGTGTCTCCTGCGAAAAAGGACATCCTCTCTGCCCTGGACAATAAGGAACGCGCCGTGATGGAGGCACTGATTGAGTCCGACAAGGAGCGGACTCAGATACAATTAGCCAAAGAGACCGGGCTAAGCAAGGCATCTGTGTCGCGGGCTGTGAAGCGGCTAAGCGAGAAGAGCCTCATCGTGTGCCGGGACTTCGGGACAGCCACCCTTATCACTCTAAGCGACAACTTCAGCAGGAAATAAGAGTTCTGTACAATTCTGCGGATAAAAAGGCGCATTGTTCCCTAGTTTTATACATGAATCAGGTTATGTCATCTTACCTGAAACAATTGTTTCAGGAAAATAATATAAAGCGTCTCTTCCAAATGGACTCCTAGTAAGGCACCCAAGGGTGCCATTTAGCAACAGCGAGGTGATAGAGAGTGAATAAAAAAGCACTTTTAGTGTTAGCCGTGCTATCGCTGATGATGCTTAGTACCGCATCAGCGCAGCTGTCGGTTCAGTTGAAGCGCACAAACCCTGGTATTGCCAAGGAAAAGAGCGCAGAGCTGATCTTCGACATAGTAAACACAAACCTCGGCCACGAGATGGAAGGATTCCTGTGGTGCAAGAGCCCGGACGATGCCATTGTCACATCGACATACGGCGTAGGTATGGGTTCTGGAGCCCAGTATGTGAGCCCGAAATTCGTAATGGATGTCGGACCCTCACAGGAAGCCATGACCATAACCATCGAAGCCGACACCGCAGGGGACAAGAGAACTGGATGTTATGTCAAGTACATCCCCTTCAAGGTGAACGAAGTCGAGGAGATTGTGACTGAGGAAGTCACCACAACGGAGCCTGTTCTGGACGACGAGGGTAACCCCACTGTCGATGCAGACGGAGTCGCGGTGACTGAAGAGGTTACAACAACTGTCGATAAGACTGTCACATCTGAAGTACGCCAGTACTTGAAGATGAATGGCGACTACATCGACTCAGCGGAAGACCGCGATTACCGCGAGATCCGCCTGGACAAGACTGTGCCTTTCTCCAGCCCTGGCGCTGTGGAACCTGCCTGTCCTGAGGGTAAGACTCACTGCGCAAGCAGCGAGCTCATTGACCTCGGCGACGCTGGCAAGATCCCCAAGGTCTGGCTGTTGGTCGGCGCTTTGGTGATTGTCCTGCTTGTTGTGTTCCTTCTCGGTAAGACAAGCAGAAAGGACTAAGCACGTCCGCTAAATTTTATTTTCTTTTTTTTCTTTCTTTTTTTTCAAGAACTAATTTAATAGATCTGACGAAAGTCTCCGCGTTCCCCATTGATTCGTCCGCTGGCTCAAGATTCGCTTGGGGGATTGCTTTATAGGTGAATGTGCCCCGTTTCGCTTTCTCCAACTGGAACAACCCGAGGAGTCCATCTGCACGGATAATCATCTTCCTGTAGATTCTCAAGAGTTCAACATCTAGCTTTCCAGAATCAACAAAGTGCTTCTTGAATTGCTCAAGTGTCCTCTGATGCACCCCTGGAGCAGCGGTCTTTATGTATACCGAGAGCAGAATCGCTTTCGCTGAATAGAATATCGCATAGTATGCATGAGAGATGGCTGCGCTATAAAATGTATCCTCTTTCAGGGCTCCCAACTCTACTCGGATGCCTGATTGGGAAAGATTTCTCAGGACAATAGAGAGCCTCAACTCATTTTCTGCCCTATCCACATACTGGTTCACGGCGGTACCCATCACGGACCGCCTCCCTCACCAGCCGGAAATATAACTCTGCGCCTGAGACCACGAGATGTTTCCGCTCTATCTCCTTGCCATAATTCGCTTCCCTGTTGGTAAGCATCTCTATAAATTCTTCCCTTGTAAATACATAGGGATGCAGCTGTGGAATCATAAGGTTCCCCTTGCTTAAGAGTCTGTTGAGCAGCCATTTCCGTTCTTCCTTGCTCTCCAGGACAACCACAACATCTAAGTCTGATTCATCGGTGAATGTGCCTTCAGCGTAGCTTCCTGTGATAATGAGAATATGAAAATCAAAAGGCATTAAAGAGAGTATCTCGCTAAGATTCGGAATTTTCCTGCGTTGAGTCGAAAGTTCTTCGAGCATACTGAGATATGTTATGGCCTTCTGCTCATTGAGGTTGAGTGTGCAGAGCTGGCTCGGGCCTTTTCTTTCAAGAGTGAGGATATTCTCCTTCTCGAGTTTCCTGACTGTTGCATGAGTCCAGCTATAGGACTTTGTTTTCAGTTTCAGCATGATTTCCCTAATTGTATAATTAGCGAAGGGCTCTTTCCTAAACCGGTCCAGTATCCTGAGTTCTTTTGGTGTGAACATGATTATCCCTTTTTTAGGATAGAATTATTCTTAAATGAGTATATAAGGCTTTTGGCCAGCATTAACAGAGGAACCAGATGTAACACCCACAACATATTGTGGGCTTGCAAGGGGGATGAGGCACAGCACATTGTGGGCTGGTGGTTTTGGGTAAGAAATCAGCTGTTGATGAGCAGGAAAAAACTTATAAGTCAGAGTGAATTCCCCCCCATTATCGGACCAGGTGCAAGCGCACCGACATCCTCAAATTTCTCTTTGGGGGTGGTGCCCCTAACTTGGGGGGAAACAGGGCACTACCCCACACTATTACTGCATCACAAGCCTATGTTCTATCTACTTTTTCTATCTACTCTGTATGCTCTTCAGAGGAAGAAGGCAATTGGATACCATACCAGAAAGAAGAACCTCATGGGCAGGACGCGGTGTTTGTTCTTCGCGACACTCCACACGGAGAGAGCTGTATTGAAGATAAAGGTGGCAAACCAGAACCAGCCGAAGTGCAGAAACACTATTCCCTCGCACAGCCTGTCGGAAATCGCGTCACATTGGTAGCCTACCTCAGATTCCCGGCCGTATCTCCGGGCAATCATCCCGTCAGTTCCATCGAGAAGGAGTGCAAGCATATACAGGATAAAGAACCACTGCCTGCTGTAGCGCAGGGCGATGAGCGAAGCGATTGAAAGATAGACTGTGAAGAAACTCACACTGTTAGGATTGATATTGGGAACTGGGATGAACTGCAGGAGCCGGTCTCTATGTTTCTTGAACCAGATTGCGGGCCCTATGCTTGGAGGAGTAGCCAAAATACAACACCTCCAATGATTGTAGCGCATATCTCAAAGAGTATCTTTATTTTTAGCTCCTGGGCTACCCAGGGAGAAGTCATCACCAGCTTAGAGAAGGGATGGAATGGGCGCGACTTGCCGGCAGAGAAATCCAGTACATAATGGAGAAGCACGCTGAGGATAACCACCCTCACAAGGATCTGGTCCTGCAGGATGAAATACAATGGAAGGAGGATAAGTGAGACAAGAACGAGTCCAGGTGTCTCGTGAAGGAATGTCCTTGAGAGTTCACCCAGGCCCTCATCAATCAGGCGTGTCCTCATTCTGAGAATGTAGGGAAGATGGTCAAGGTCAATGAGAACAGATGCGAGAGCGATAGGGATAATGTAGGGCTGGGCGTTCCCATACACGAGGTCCACAACAATATAACTGAATAAGAAGTGGAATAGTGTATTCATACGGAACATAAGATTAGCGAGTTATATAAAGTTATTTCCAGGAGACAAGCTTGTTCATTGATTCTTGGCTGAGTGCATCCTGGCAAGCATCACCACTCCAAGCGCAATCATGACAAAGGAACTGTAGTGGGTCCAAGAGATGCCGAACAGCTGCACCTCATCTGGCACACGGAAAAATTCTATAGTGGATCTCATGACACCATATATTGTCACGAATGACCAGAAGATGAATCCCTTCTTCTCCCTTAATTCAGATCTCCAGAGCAGGAGGAGCAAGATGAATGTGATGAGCATGAGAAAGGCGTCATACAATTGCGAGGGATGCCTGTAGCCGATATATTCAGGGAAGAGCACTGCCCACGACACATCTGTCACCCTGCCTGGCAGCTCTGCGTTGATGAAGTTCGCTATCCGCCCGAGCATGAGGAACAGGGGAATCGGCACGATGATAAGGTCTGCCAGTTTCCAGAAGTCCAGCTCCCAGCGCTTTGTGAGATAATAGCCGCACGCGAGAGTTGCTATGAATCCTCCATAGAATGCCAATCCTCCCTCCCAGAAGAACAGCACCTTGAGGGGATGCTCGGAGTAGTAAGGGATACGGGTGAGGACATGCATCAGCCTCGCTCCGATAAGCATTGAGACCATACACGCAATCACAAAATCCATCGCGCGCTCTCTGCTGAAGTTATCGAGCTTCTTCGCTGCAGCAGCCCTCTGGAGCCACCACACGAGCCCCAATAAGGCGAGGGCATACACTATGCCGTAGAATCGTATCTCAAATGGCCCGAAGCTGAGCAACGTCGGGTTGATGTTGTGCACGTACATGTTATTTGGGATGCGTGTTCCGGTTTTAACATTTTTGATACTATTTTATAGTGGTAAAAATACAAATATTTAAATAGTTGAGAACCTAATTGACATATAGCTAAAACAAACCTACCACGGTGCGCGCGCCTAAGTGCGTGATAATCCCAAAGCACTCTCAATTCCATGCTTCGGGCGCGCGCAGCGTGTCTCAATAATGACTCTTTCAAAAATGACTCTTGATTCACTAATGCTGGAGAGGAAGGACGGCGCAGATTATACGTTGCGCTTTGAGCCTGGCGTTATTACAGTTGAATATTTCGGCACAGAGATAAGTGACTACCTGAGGCAAGGCTTTGCCCCGCTCCACGGGGAAAACATCTTTGTGCTTGATGAGCGGATGGAGGATATCCGCACTGAACGCGAAGAGATGATACAGACGGGAAAATACTCTGAGCTTCCCGATAGTGTGGATGAGCATTTCGCAGCAAAGTACAATGCGTTCCCAGGTGAATCCATAGTCACCAAATATACTCCTACCACAAAGGCTGCCGGAGCGGATGCCATCATCCAATTCGAAAAATATTCACCGGCAGTCATACACTCAGCAAGCAGGACCTTAGACCTGGACATCTGGGAGCACGAGCTCATCCATCAGATGATGAGTGACAATCCTTCAACACGTGCCAAAGCCTGGCAGGAAAGCCTTTTCTTCAAGCTGGATATGCTCCCGCTTCCCATAGCGTATTCCCCTGTTGATTCTCCCACTGCCTTCTGCGAGGCAGCCCCTCCAGCATTTGGCTGTGAATGTGAAGAAGTGCTTGCAGTCTATGCCTTTGGACCTCTAACAGATCATTTTCTCGGAAGCCTTCCTCTCGGGGCAGTAGCCATCCTCATGGATATTATAGGCTCGAATCCTCTTCCAGGAGATATTCCAAATTCTCTTGCGTATTTCGCAGGCGTCTGCGGTTTCGCAGCAGCAAAAATCCCGAGGACAATATTCCTTGGTAATCAGCTGAAGAAGGACCATGACAGCATGAAAAGCCTCATCCACAGGGTGGGGAAACCTGAAGCCATAAAGCTGCTTGCCTGCCTTGACCGCGATATGCTCAAGGAGACTGTTGACTATATGGAAGATAACGACATATCATTCTAAGAATCAGTCAAAATGGCAATTCAGCACTGAGCAGTTCTTCCTGCACACCTTGATCTGCTGGCGTCGCTGCTTTGCCTGGGCGGAGTGCCAGATTTCTTTAGGGTGCTGCTCGAGAATGCTGCCCACTGGTTTGAGCCAGAAGCACAAGAGGGCGTCTCCGTATTCGTTTATTGCGAAGTTCTTCGTGTCGACGCGGCATCTGGGCAGGTGCTCTCCATTCACAGCCTCGGGATTGTGGAAGTGCCATCGCATGGCCTCGAGCTGGTGGATGTTGTTCACTACCGGAGAGCCTTCTTTTCTCCCTGCGATAAGCTCGTCAATGACAGCGTCCATCTTGTTAAGCTTCTCAGGGGTGTTTGGCCAGAACTCGCTCTTCTTCCACCATCCCTTTTCATAGGGCCTGCCGAAAGTTGAAAATAAAGGCTGAAAGATGATGCCGTTCAGCATCCTCGCCTCAACCCAGTCAACCATGTCAACAATCTCATCAAGATTAGTGGACATGAGAATAGTCGCGATGACAAGGCAGTAGTCGCGGGGCTTGTTCAGCCGTTCTATCAGCTTCATGATTTTTTTGTGGGCGCCCTGTTTATTGCGCATCCTATCATGTGTCTCTGGGGTCATGCCATCGAGAGATATGTTGAGGCTCTGGATGCCAGACTTCTCGATGCGCTTCGCAATCTTCTCAGTGATGAGCATGCCATTTGTTGTGACGCCGACGGTGATGCCGTTCCTGCTTGCGAACTCGATGATGTCCATCATGTCCTTCCTAATGAAAGGCTCTCCGCCAGCGAGGTTGAGATGGAAAGGGCCAAGCCATTCCTTCAGCTGCTGGATGACTGTCGTTATCTGCTCTGTGGTGAGCTCAGGCCTCTCTCTATCACCGGTCAACGGGATGTCGCACTGCCTACAGTTAAGGTTACACCTCCACGTGGCGCAGAGATGAATTGAAGAGGGCTTGAGCCATTCAGGCCTGATGTCTGCGATGACATGCTCCGCGCGCTTTCTCATGTTGCTGGTAATAGTCATATTGTTTCACTCGAGCACATAGCAGTTGTTGATGCAGGGGGTTTCGCAGCGCTTGATGCGCTGCCTGGTTTTGTAGAACGCCAGGGAATGCCATATGTCCCTCAATGAATACTGCTTCACATTGAGGAACGGCCCCTTGCCGCATACTGTGACGTCACCCTGCTTATGGATATGGAAATAGTTGTAGCCAGCGAGGCAGCGCCTTGCTGCATACTTCTCGCGCTTCTCGAAGTATGAAGGCATCTCCCGCAGCTGCCATTCAGGATTTGTGATGATGGGATAAGTTCCTGCCTTCCTGAGACGGAGCAGGCCCTGAATCGACTTCCGGAGCACGCCAATCCTTTTGCTGGGAACCCAGAATTCATTGTCATATCCTTCGCCCTCTGCGAGGAAGTAGCTGTTATCCAGGACAAAGGCGTTGTAATTGATTGTGTCCACATGAAGCATCTTGCCAAGGGTGTGTATCTTTGACAGTTCCTCGATGTTCCTGTCGCAGACCACTGTGGTTATCGAGACTGCTGTCCCCGCATTACTACGCCTCTTCGCCTGCACGAGATGCTTCAGGGCTTGGATTACTTTCCTGTGCGAGCCCTTGCAGTCGCGCAGGTAATCATGGATATCAGGGGTGGCGCTGTCCAATGAAACTGAAATGTGATGCGGTTCTGCGTCGGCTAGGCGCTTGGCAAATTCCCAGTTGAGGAGCATCCCGTTTGTACTAAGCGCAGTCTTCACTCCGCGGTGCTTCGCGTACTCGAGGGAATGAAAAAGCAGGTTCGCGTTTAATGTGGGCTCCTGTCCTGAGAATTCGAGGACAGCATCTGGAAAATATCTCGCGATATCATCTATGATGCGGCGGATATCTATCTCAGTGAGAGATACTTTACCTTCAGAGTCTTTCCACTGGTGGCAAATCCTGCAGCGGAGATTGCACGCGCTGCTTATCTCAACTGAGATGCCGCGCGGGCTTGTGAGGGGGATGTTGCTCCTGTATGATACCCTATAACGCCTGCTCTCTGGAAGCAGGGTGCGCACTGAGGACATCCCCCTTGAAATGGCAGCGCTTCCTCTTTCGAGCAATTCCTTTGTCAAAGGCTCACGGTCTACTGCCATCTCCCCGTCTAGGACAAATAGAAGGCATTATTTAAGATTAATCCCGTACAAGAGCCTTTAGGGCCTTTTCAGGGCTCATAAAGCGCATCGAAAATGCCTTTTCTGCGAGGGTATGGTCGCAGGGCTCTGCTTCCCTAAGCATCACCAGAGTGTCCCTGCTTAATGGGAGGCCGAGGAGCCTGCTCATAAGCGGGGCGGCGAGCTGGAAGGCAAAGTCAGGCACAGGCACAAAAAGCCGGCCAGTATTATTCACAGCAAGCACTTTCTTGAAGAACTGCTTCAGGGAAAGGACCTTAGGTCCGGCAATCTCGTAGGTTCGATTCTTGTGCTTGGGCTGCAGCGAGGACACGATACACCTGACAACATCATCGACAGCAACGGGCTGGAGCCGTGCGTTTGAGAATAATGGGGGGGCGAAGATAAGGGGCGCCACCTTGGCAACACGCGCCAGCATGGTGGCAAAGGCATCTCCTTTCCCTATGATGATACTTGGCCTGAGCAGCGTATATGGTATCCCGCTCTGCTTGACGATGAGCTCTGCCTCGTACTTTGAGATGTGATATGCGCTCTTTGACTTGGGGCTCGCCCCTAAGGCGCTCACATAGATGAACCTGCGCACTTTCGCCTTTTTCGCCGCCTTGGCGAGGTTCTTTGTACCTTGCACATGCACGCGCTCGAACGTGGCTTTGCCTCTCTCCCGGATAACGCCCACGAGATGGACTACAACAGTATTATCCTCGGAGGCATGCTCCAGGCTCTTCATATCAAATATATCGCCCTCTACTGGGGCGACGCCTTCAGGAGCCTTTGAGACATCCCTTATGAGAGTAGTCACTTCATGCCCTGCCTGGAGAAGAGCCTCAGAGAGGTGTGTGCCAAGGAATCCAGTGGCCCCTGTTAGGAGTATTCTTGCCATTAAGGGGTGCTGTACGAACCTGATTTATATATTTTCGGAATAATGACCTATTCTTTGCTGTGGATGCGGGGTTTTCCATTTGAAACTAATAAAAGCATAGCCCCCACACCTCCATACAGGAGACAAAATAAGCGTTAGAAACAGAGAAACTACTGGTGAATATGATGAGTCTATGGGATAAACTGACAGGAACAGACGGTAATGGCACAGCCTCAAAAGGAGGCCCCTTTTCAAAACTCAAGAGAAAATGGTCCGCAAGGGCACAGTCCGGCGACTATGGAGAACAGTTTCATGACTCATCCATAGTCGAGAGGATGAAAGAATGGGGCTCTGAGAAAGAGCGCATCTTCGAGGAATACGGAACAGAGATTCGGGGAGGAGACACTATAGACTACTGCAGCATCTTCCTCGTGACAGCTCCTGAGGCTGTCCGTGACCGCTATGTGCACGGCGACCCGAGGAGCCCCTGGATAACAGGTATGGACGCTGTTGAAGAATTGTATGACTTCATCAACGAGAACATGCTTGACTATTCCGGCATGCCGCACTCATTTGTGCAGTACCGTGCTGATATTGATAGATTAATGACAAATGACAAAATCAAGCCGACATACGACATCTATCGTGAGATGCCATTTGACAGGATATGGCTCGCGCTTGATGACATCACCATCTCAGGAGTTTCTGTCCCTGCAGGAGAAACGTTCACCAGAAGCAGCCATCCCTATGACGGGGACTTGAGCCTCATCCTGGGCAGCGACATGGTCTATGTCGCAGGAAAAGCCATAGCGACCCACCAGTTCATCGAGATGCACGGCGAGGCTCCAACAAACTCATCGCGGATATCATCCAGCAGCCTGCCAAAGGACATCATCGTGAACAGGCACAACAACCTTGTGTATGTTGTCATCGACGTCTCAGGCTCGATGTCAGGCTCCCCATTACGAAATGTCAAGGAAGGATTCAAGACAGCTATCGAACAGCTACCAGAGCACTGGGACTTCTGCGTGAGGCCATTCAGCGACAGGACTTGGCTCATCACAGGAAACAAGAACGAGGTGCTGAACAAGATTGACCGGCTGAGCGACATGGGAAACACAAAGCTCTACGACGGCGTAGGTTTCGGGCTAGAGGACATCGCAAGCTGTGTATATGAAGGGCAGAACGGTCCGGAGATGCCCACTGTGCACCTCTTCATCGGCTCTGATGGAGGAGAGAACTCATCGGAGAAGTATGACCTCTCTACTCTTAGGAGCATGCTCGGCGACATGATGGACGCTGGCTGGCTCGAGGTCTATCCCTTCTCTATTGGCAGCGGCGGAAGGGGAAGCCTGAAACAGATTCTCGGGAAGCGCTCAGATGTGAAAGAGATTCCCCCCCAGGAGATTGGGGAGAGGCTTTCTGAGATGATTGGCAGGGTGCATACCCAGCACAGGCCTAACATGATTGACCTCACCAAGAAAAAGAGCAGTTAGTGCTCGTGGTCGTGTGGATGGCCGTGGTCATGGCTATGCTCTGAGTCATGTTTATGCTCATGAAGATGCTCAAGCTCAGGATGATGATGCCCTTCCTCGCCGCAGCAGGGATGCTCTAATTCGAACTGGATTGTGATATGCCCTATCTTGAAGTGCTCACTCATGCACTTCTGCAGCCCCTTGAGAATCTCCTGTGTCTCGCTCACCTTGATATCATCAACAACAACATGTGCTGTCATCGCGTACATCCCAGAGGTTATCTGCCACACATGGATATCATGGATGTCCTTGATGCGCTTATCATGAGAGGCAGCGCATTTCTTCAGGTTGGGGATATCCACGTCCTTCGGAACAGATTCGAGCAGGATGTATATCGAGTCGCTGATGAGCTGGTATGCCCATATGAGGATGACGAGGCCGATGATGACTGCTATTAATGGGTCAAGGATGTACCAGTCTGTGAAGAGGATGACAACAGCAGCTGCGATAATGCCGACAGATGACAGCGTATCGCCAAGCAGGTGGATGAACGCTGACTTGACATTGATGTCCTCCTTGCTCACGTCGAACAGAATCCATGCTGCGAGGAGATTGACTACAAGGCCTGCTATCGCGACGACGAGCATCTCCATGGTTTGTATCTCCTCTGGGCTGATGAAGCGCAGGTACGCCTCGTAGAAAATGTAGAGCGAGATGAGAAGCACGAAGACGCCGTTGAGCAGTGCTGCCAGGATTTCTACCCTGTAGAAACCGAATGTTTTCTTTTCTGAGCTTGGTTTCGCAGCGAGGATGATTGCTCCCAGGCTGATTGCCAATGCTGCGAAATGGGTGAGCATGTGGCCTGCGTCGCCTATTAATGCGAGACTGTTGGTGAGGTAGCCTGCTACTAATTCGACGAACATCATCGAGCCGGTAAGGGCCATTGCCCAAAGCAGGCGTTTTCTTTCCTGTGGCCTATGTGTGTCTCCGATTCCGTGTGAATGCCCGTGTCCCATCAGAAGCTCTCCCTGAGCCATTCCTCAATGAGGTTCAGTGCCTCATGCACTCCCTGTGCCCTGATGGCGTTTCTTTTGGTGATGTGGTCTCCTTCCGGGGAGATTTCGAACCTGAAGCTTTTTGCCTTGTCTTTTGTGGCTATGCCTATGTAGAATAATCCTACCTGCCCTGACGGCCCTGCGAATCCTGTTGACGTGACTGTTATTGAGGGAAAAACTCCGTATTCGCGCTTCGCATAGGCGAGGAGCTCTTGGGCTGATTTTTCTGCGAATTCCGCTGACACTGGCTCAATGCCAGCTAATCCCAGTGCTTCCTTGAGCATGAGGTTGTAAAATACTACTCCTCCGAGGACGTACTGGGATGCTCCCGGGATTGAGATAAGAGAATCCATTATGCCTCCGCCTGTGAAGGATTCTCCTACAAATACTCCGCCGAAGCCCTGGTCTTTCTCTACCAATCCCCGGCAGAGCGCTCCGATGCGCTGCGCAACTTCCATATGCTCATCACATAACATTGGTTTCCCCTTTAAGCCCAGTTCAAGTCAGTATATTCATTCACCCAGTGCCTTATAAGCATTTCGCAGCGCTGCCTACCCTATTAGCGTTATCAGATAAGGAATGAGGCTGCGCGCTCTAGCACTGCGATGATCGGTCCGGGATACAATCCCAAGCCAATTGTCAGGATAAGGGTGATGAGCAATGCTACTCTCAGTGCAGGGCCGAAGGCTATGGGCTTCCTGACTTCCCGCTTCACACCTTTGCCCCAGAACATCAATCTTACGACATTAAGATAGTAATACATTGAGATAAGTGTGTTGAAGACACCGGCTGCTGCGAGGACAAGATATCCCTCCCCGGCAGCAGAGACAAACAGGTAAAATTTCCCGACAAAGCCAGCGAGAGGGGGAATCCCACCGAGAGAGAGTAAAGCGAGAGCGAGACAAATCGCGAGGAACGGATTCTTTTCGAACAGCCCTGCGTAATCATTGATTTTGTCACTGCCGGTAGCGTTGTAGAACACAATCACCACGCCAAACGCCAGGAGGTTCGCAAAAGTATACACAATGAGATAGAACATCAACGTTGATACACCAATAGAGTTCCACATCACCAGCCCAAGGAGGACATAGCCCACGTGTGCGATTGAAGAATATCCCAGCAGACGCTTGATATTTGATTGGGGAATCGCAACCAGGTTCCCAAGGGTCATCGTCACAACAGCAAGAGCACCAAGCAGTGCAGCCATATCAGCCCTCATGCCCTGCAGGGCAACCACCATAAGCCGCACAAACACGGCAAGGGCAGCCCCCTTTGAGGCAATAGACAGGAACGCAGTGATAGGAGTCGGCGCCCCCTGGTATACGTCAGGCACCCACATGTGGAACGGCACAAGAGACAATTTGAAGCCGATGCCAGCCAACACCAATAGGAAGGCGAGGTAGTGCACTCCTATAAGCTCTCCAGAACGGTTGGCAAGCACACTCAAATAAGTCGTGCCGGTCAAACCATAGAACAAGCTCAGCCCGTAAATAAAAACAGCGCTCGAGGCAAAGCCCTGGACATAGATTTTCAGGCCAGCCTCACTAGAAAGCCTGTCCTTCTTTCTCCAGGCAGTCAACACAAAGAACGAAATCGTCACCACTTCAAGCGCCACATACAACGTGATGAGCTCATTCGCAGAGGCCACGACCATCATGCCGGCGAGAGCCCACAAAATAATGGCCAGATACTCTGCCTTCCAGCAGAAGCCTTCCATATATTCGAGCGATAACAGAATAACAATAATCGCTCCTGCTAAGAATATCTGCTGGAACACCACGCTCATCCTGTCCACGACAAAAGTGTCTGTCAGATAGCTTCCGTACCGCACGACAAGCGCAGTCCAGGCAAACACCCCTCCAAGACCAGCAACAGAAAGCCATCCGAGCATCCGCTCCCTGTCCTTCCAGACAAGGTCCGCAACCAAAACAAAGAGGCCAAGGGCTATCACAGCCATCTCAGGCCCAGCGATGCGGAGAATATTGGCTAGGTACATAGTTTTGTGTTCACCCCATAAGTCCCATTGCGCTCAGGATGAGCGTTGAGCCGCTGTTGATGATGTCAAGTATCGGCGCAGGATAGATGCCTACAAAGAACATCACCGCGACAAGCACCACAAGCACAAAGGTCTCGCGGCAGTTCATGTCAGTTATCTTTGGATACTTCACCCTCTCCTTACCCATGAGTATCCTCTGCAGCGTCCACAGCATGTACGCTGCCCCAATGATAATACCAAGCAGCGCCGGCATCACAATATTCGGCTGTATAGGGTAGCTTCCCAAAAACACCAAAAACTCACTCACGAAGCCGTTCAGGCTCGGCAGCCCAAGGGCGGCAAAAGCAGTCACAGTAAGAATCACTGCATACTTTGGCATCTTCGAGTCCAGGCCGCCGAACTTATTCAAATCCCTGTTATGAGTCCTCTTATAGATAATTCCCACAAGGAAGAACAGCGCACCTGTGATGATGCCGTGGTTGAACATCTGCAGTACAGCGCCGTTCAGGGCAGTCACCGCAGATGTCACAAGCTCGGGAGAATGCACGCCCATGCGCATAACACTGCTCACGCCAAGCATCACATAGCCCATGTGGCTCACTGAAGAATAGGCAACGAGCTTCTTGAAGTCTGTCTGCGCCATCGCCACCAGAGCTCCATACACTATAGATATGAGCGCAAGAATAGCGATGTACTTGCCATATGTACGAGAGGCGCCAGGCAATAGCGGCAGCAGCACCCTGATGAAGCCGTAGCCGCCCATCTTCAGCAGCACGCCGGCAAGAATGACCGAACCGGCAGTGGGCGCCTCGACGTGCGCGTCAGGAAGCCAGGTGTGGAAGGGAAACATCGGCACCTTGATGGCAAAGCCGACGGCCAGCAGCCAGAACACTAACCCTCCAACCTGTGGAGCCAGCCTGAACCCTGAAGAGGCCAGCACAGTCAAATCCAGTGTATGAGGAGTGGAGCTGAAGTAGATGATGAACAGCCCAAGCAGCAACGCAACGCTTCCCGCCAGTGTATACAGGAAGAACTTGATGGCAGCATACTCCCTTCTGGGGCCGCCCCAAATCCCTATAAGGAAATACATCGGCACCAGGGAAATTTCCCAGAACACGAAGAACAAAAACAAATCCAGCGACATGAACACGCCGAGCATGCCAGTCTCGAGTATCAGGAAGTAAATCAGATACTCCTTGAAGCGGTTCTTCTCAGTGTAGTTCCACACCATCACGAGGAACGAGAGCAGCGCTGTCAGAACAACAAGGGGCAGGCTGATGCCGTCCACTCCTATATGATAGCTGACATTTATCTGCGGTATCCATTTGTATATTTCATCAGCAAGTCCCCTTCCTGCCTGGAAGAGAGCTACCGCTACAAGGGATAGCGCGAGAGGAATCGCGGAAATCACTATGGCAAGCGATTTCATGAGCTTCTCGTTTTTGAGGAATCCAATCAGGATTGCCCCCAATAGCGGTACGAACAATATGGCGCTTAACAACCCATCCATATCAACACCTCCAATCTAATCATTGTATTATCACCACTCCTAATGCGAAAAGGAAAATGAACAAAGAGACAATGCCCACGAATATCATTCCAACATAGGCCTGGACCTGGCCAGTCTGGGTCAGCCTAAGGCTGCTTCCCAGAATCTTGGTGATGTCTCCAAACCAATTCACCACGCCATCAACCACTTTCAGGTCGAATTTCCCGCTAAACCATGAAGTAAACCGTGTCAGCTTCCTAAGCAGGTTCACTATGCCATCCACAATATATGTGTCAATGAGCCTGCTGATGCCTGAGATAAGCCTGCCAATCGCTGCAGTAAGGTTCACCAGGCCATCAATGACCAATTTATCGAACAGGGAAAGCACCGCAGCGACAATCAGACTCCCGTGCACAAACACGATGTGCACAATCTCGTCAATGAAGTACTTGTGCTTCGCCAGCACATAGAGCGGGCCGAAAGTTTTGGCCATAACCTTCACATTGAGGGTTTTTTCGAAGTAGGCAAGGTATGCTATATAGATGCCCGCAGACGCGAAAATAACTGAAAGCAGCATAAGCCCTATCGAAGCGGCGTGGTGCGCGCCTCCAAAGTGAATAAAGTGGCTGAAAGGGTTCCCGATAAAGGGCATGCCCACAAGGCCAGCCACAACAGAAAGCCCTGCAAGAGCCATCATGGGCCAGGTCATCGAATTTGGCGATTCATGGGGCTTAGCCTCGCACTTGCGAGTCCCGAAGAAGCACATGAACACAAGGCGGAACATGTACAAGGCGGTGAGCATCGCCCCAACTAAAGCAAAGCCGAACAACACCTTGTTGTAGTGGAACGCAGACAATAATATTTCGTCCTTGCTCCAGAACCCTGAGAAGGGAGGGATGCCGGATATGGCGACTGTCGCAATCAAAAAGGTCCAGAATGTCCTGGGCATCTTCTTGCGCAGGCCGCCCATCTCGCGAAGATCCTGAGTGCGTACTGCATGAATCACGCTGCCAGCGCCGAGGAACAGCAGGGATTTGAAGAAGGCGTGGGTCATGAGGTGAAAAATACCTGCGGTTAAACTGCCAACACCAAGGCCGAGCATCATGTAGCCGAGCTGGCTGATAGTAGAATATGCGAGAACACCCTTGATGTCAAACACAGTAAGGGCAATCGTCGCTGCCATAAACAAGGTAATCGTGCCAATCACAGCCACGACAAGCATGGCTGTGGGCGAAGCGGCAAACAATGGATACATCCGCGCCACAAGGTATACACCTGCTGCGACCATTGTGGCAGCGTGAATCAATGCCGAAACAGGAGTGGGACCCTCCATAGCGTCAGGAAGCCAGATGTGAAGAGGAAACTGCGCCGACTTGCCCATCGCACCCAAAAACAGCAGAATCGCGATAAGAGTGAGAAGCCCGGGTCCAGTCATCCCCCAGAGGACATTACCGCTCGCATAGCTCATCAGCAGGGGAACCTGCTCAAAGATACCTTCAAAGCTGAAGGTGCTGAACACAAAGAAGATGGCCATCACGCCAATCAAAAACCCTAAATCCCCTAATTTCGTGACAAGGAATGCCTTTTTCTGTGCATACTGCGGGCCTTTCTTCTTGTACCAGAAGCCAATGAGCAGGTAGCTGCACAATCCCACCAATTCCCAGCAGATGAACAGGATGAGGATATTATTCGCAAGCACAAGCCCCAGCATCGAGAAAGCAAAAAGCGAGAGATAGCGGTAATACCTCCCAAAAAGCGGGTCGCCGTGCATGTAGCCAAGCGAATAGACCTGAACAGCAAGCGCGACTATGGTCACGACCATGAGCATCACCGCGGTCAGGTTGTCCACCATGATGCCAAGCGTGACATCAAAATTATGTACAGTGAGCCATCTGAACTCCATCTCTATGATGGGCCCTCCAGCACCAGGATGCTGCGCGTTGAACGCAAGCACCTGGAAAAGAATCGCTGAAGACAACAGGAATGAGATGGCCATCGCGCCTATGGCAAGATACGCTGACTTCTTTCCCAGCTTCTTCTCGAAGAACCACAGGAACAGAGCCACGAGAAGTGGCAGCAGCGGGATGAGCAGCGCGTATTCCATCATGTACCTTAGCCCTCCATGAGTTTCGCATCATCAACATCGCTCGAGCGTATCTGGCGGTAAAGCAAGAGGATGATGGCTATACCGACACCAAATTCAGCAGCAGATATCGCAATCACAAAGAGCGCGAAAATCTGCCCTGAAATAGTGTAGGGGACGATGTACTGTGAAAATGCGATGAAATTGATATTGGCAGCGTTGAACATGAGCTCTATGGACATATAGAGCGCGATGGCAGAGTTCCTTGTGAGAAGGCCGTACACGCCTATCCCAAAGATGATTGCGGACAGCACGAGGTAATGGGTAAGGCCAATCATTTCCCCTCACCTCCAACGTCATCAGTCCTTGCCAGGACTATAGCACCAATCAGTGCGGCGAGCAGCACGACAGAGACTACTTCAAAAGGCAGGGCAAACTGCCCGAGCAGCAGCAGGCCAATCGCAGCCACGCTCTTGTCCGGCTGCTCGAAAGTCTCTCCAGGAATAGATGTCCTCCATTGGACAGGGAGCACCTGGCTGATGATGATAGCAGCGATGCCAACAGCAACGAGGAACATGAGAATATTGAACAGGCCCTGGCCTTTTAACGGGCTCAGCAAGCCCTGTGCCTGGGCATGCTGGGGTTTGGTGAGCATGATGACAAACATCAGGAGCATAGTGACAGCGCCTGCATAGATGAGTATCTGGATTACTCCCACGAGAGCTGCATCGAGCAGGAAATAAAGTATCCCAAAGCCAAGGAAAGACAATGTGAGGAACACAGCGTTGTGGAAGACGTTCTTGTCAAGCACGACAAGGAGCGCGCATGCTACCATAAAGGCCGCGATGCTGTAAAACACCAGGTCCGCTACCATCAATACCACTTCAGCTTGATTTTTTTCACGTCAATATCCTTTCCTTCACTCCTGAGCCAGGCATGGAGCATGTCCCTCTCGTCCCAGGTGAGCTTTTTTCGGTTACCAGTCGCATGCTCGAAATCTGGAGTCCAGCCAAGAGCCTTGAAATTACAGGTTTCTACACAAAGGCCGCAGTGGATGCACTTGTCAGAGTCCCATATGTATTTTTTCAGGATTTTCTTATTCGCCTCCTCATCTTTCTTGAAATCGATGTGGATGCTATTGTTAGGGCACACCATCTCGCAGAGCCGACAGACTGTGCACTTGCACTTCAAGGTCTCGGGATTCGCGTACAATACCAGCGTCCCCCTGCTTCGCTCAGGCAGCTCCTTCATCTCGTGGGGATACTGCTGCGTTACAGGTTTTGTGAAAAATACCTTGATGGTGACTCCCATGCTATCAAGCACACTCCACAAGTCAACAGCGAGGTTGCGGAAGTAGCTACCCACTGCCTTGAAAGGATTAACCAAAGAACGCCACCCCCGCGCCAGTGAGTACGATATTAAACAGTGCAAGCGGAACAAGGACCTTCCAGCCGAAGTCCATGAGCTGGTCCACCCTGAACCGCGGAAGGCTCCAGCGGAGCCACATCAGGACAAAGATGACAAGCTGCATCTTGAGGAGGAACCACACGATGCCAGGCAATACTGGGCCGAGCCAGCCGCCAAGGAACAGCACGACACACAAAGCACTCAGCACAAACATGCTCACATACTCTCCCAGAAAGAAGAGGATGAACCGCATCCCGCTGTATTCAGTGAAGTAGCCGGCGACAATCTCGCTCTCTGCCTCAGGCAGGTCGAATGGAGTGCGGTTGAGCTCAGCAACCATGGCGATGGAAAATAGGAGGAAGGCAAGAGGCTGCTTGAACACGTACCACATGCCTGCCTGCTTGATAACAATCTGCTGAAGGCTCAGGGTTCCGGCAAGAATGATAACGCCGACAGAAGCAAACAGCAATGCCACTTCATAGCTCAAATCCTGGGCAGCTGCGCGCAATGCTCCGAGCAGGCTGAACTTGTTGTTCGAGCCCCAGCCTGCCATGAGGATGACCATGCTTGTGAGGCTTGTGAGGGCGAAGAAGAGCAGAACCCCTACATTAAGGTCTGCGAACTGAAGGTTCTTGCTAAATGGAATGAAGGCAAGTGCTGTGAGCGAGGGAAGGACAATGAACACTGGGGCAAGCCTGAAGATGAGCTTGTCTGTGTGCTCTGGGACAGCGTCCTGCTTTGTCATGATCTTGATGGCGTCTGCGATGAGCTGCAATGCGCCGTGATAGCCTATTTCCATAGGACCTATCCTGCCCTGCATATGGCCTGACACTTTCCGCTCGAGCCACACAAGGTACATCACGATAATAAACACCACTGTCATCAGTGTGAATGCCCCGACAATCACTAGAAGCGGATTCATCACCTATCCACCTCAGGCAACTGCATACTCACCGCTGTTCGTAGGTTGCCTTCGCTGTGCTTGGCAACCAAGCCCGGTTGACATGCTGGCCGGGTGGGGCACAAGACCCCACTCACCTTCATAATGTAAGGTGAAATGAACACTTTCATCGATCCACCTCAGGGACAATAATATCAAGTGAGCCGAAGATGGCGACGAGGTCTGCAATCTTATAGCCACGGCTCAACTGGTCCAATACAGCAAGATTGGAAAATGAGCCTGTGCGGAACTTCACCCTCCAGGGTTTCTTATCGCCTGTGCCGCGGATATACACGCTGTATTCCCCTCTCGGAGCCTCTGTGCGGGCAAATGCCTCTGCATTCGGCAGGCGCTGCATCATTGAGAGCTTTTTTTGATAAGGGCCATCGGGCAACTGGACAATGCATTGCTCGATGATGGAGATGCTCTGCTCCATCTCGTTCATGCGCACCATGTACCTGTCGAAGCAGTCCCCGCGCGTCCCTACAGGAATCTCGAACTTCACCCTGTCGTACACGTCATAGGGCTCTGCCTTGCGCACGTCGAACTTTACTCCAGAAGCCCTCAGTGATGGGCCTGACATACCATAGTTGATGGCATCCTCCTTATTTATCTCGGCAATGCCGCGCATCCTGATCTGGAATATGGCATTATTGGTGAGCAGGCGGTGGTAGTCACGGAATCTGCTCCGTATCTTGGTAATCGTGTTTCCGCACCTCTCAATCCAGCCCTCAGGCAGGTCATGGCTCACTCCGCCGGGGCGGATGTAGTTGTACGTCAGCCTTTGGCCGCACACCTCTTCAAACAGGTCAAGGATGAGCTCACGCTCGCGGAATCCGTAAAAGAACGGCGTCACAGAGCCAAGGTTCAAAGCTATATCTCCCCACCAGAGCAGATGGCTCGCGAGGCGGTTCAGTTCAGCAACGATAACACGGATGTATTGTGCCCTCTCAGGAACGTCTATGCCGAGAAGCTTCTCAACGCCAAGGGCAAAGCCATGGTTCATGTTCATCGAGGCAACGTAATCTATTCTGTCTGTGAACGGAACAATCTGCAGGAGGGTACGGTTCTCGCAGATTTTTTCTATGCTCCTGTGGAGATAACCGCAGTGCGGCACGACCTTTTTCACCACTTCGCCTTCCAAGGTGACAACGAGCCGCAGCACTCCATGGGTCGAGGGATGCTGGGGGCCGAAATTGACATCAAAATTGTCCAGCCAGAGCTCCTTAGTGATCTCAATCGGCTCAGATGACCATTCGACAATCTCCAACACCATGGAGTCCGCGATGCTTTTTTCACTCATCGTGGCCCCACCTCTGGCAGCCGTATCAATTCCTTGCCTTTCCAATCCCTGCGCATAGGGTGGCCATTGAAATCGTCGTCAAGGAAAATCCTCCTCAGGTCAGGATGCCTGGTGAACTTCACCCCATACAAATCGTACACTTCGCGCTCAGGGTATTCAGCAGCCTTCCACACGGCGATGACACTGTCTATGCTCGGCTTCTTCCTTGGCAGGATGCACTTCAGGGTAAGCCTGACGTTCTTCTCCATTGAATACAGGAAATAGAGCAGCTCAAACTCATTGCGCTCAGGGAAATCCACTGCAGTCATGCCGATGAGATAGTCAAAGGATATGTCGGCGTATGCTCTCAGATAGCTGCATACCGCCTTGAGCTTCTTGGCATCGACGAGCAGCATCTGCTCAGTCTTGGAGTGATGAACCACTGTGTCCTGCTGCGCTCCCTCTGCAGGAGACTCGCACAAGGCTGTTCCTCTTCCAAACTCCTTTCTCAGGTCCTTGAAGAGCGGCCTGAAATTCATTTTTTCCTCCACAGTTCGTGCCCGTGCATCGGCAGGTCTTCTGAGCCTGTCTTCCGCTTGAACTGGTACTCTTTCCTATAGCGCTCTATCTCTCCTGACTTGATGCGCTCCTTGAGCTTCAACAGCCCATATATAAGGGCTTCTGGACGGGGGGGACAGCCCGGGACGTAGATGTCCACAGGAATTATCTGGTCCACTCCCCTTAGCACAGTGTAGGAATCATAATAGAACGGACCCCCGTTGTTCGTGCAGCTGCCCATGGAAATTACATACTTGGGGTCAGGCATCTGCTCATACAGGAGCTTGACCCGCTTCGCCATCTTATAAGTCAATGTTCCGGAGGTTATCATAATGTCAGCCTGTCTTGGAGTTGCGCGGAAAAGCTGGGCTCCGAAGCGGTCAAGGTCATTATGGGAGCCTACTGTTGCCATCATCTCTATCGCACAGCATGCGAGCCCCATTGTCAATGGCCATGGGCTTGATCTGCGGGCCCACTTGAGCAGTTCCTCAATGGGAGCGAAGAGGACACCGGAAAACCTGCACTTCTCAGGCTTAGCAAGCTCTTCCAATGGGTTCCTCGCAATTTCTTTCACAGCCATTCAAGAGCACCTTTATTCCACGCATATCCCAGCCCGACTGCCAGGACTCCGATAAACGCCACCATTTCCAGCAACAGGAGGGGCATGTTGTCACTCAGCCGCATTGAGACAGCCCAGGGCATGAGGAAAATGATTTCTACAGCGAAGATGACATAGACGAGGGCAAAGACGTAGTAACGGGAGTTGAACTGCACACGGGCATCTCCAAAGGGCTTTTCGCCGCACTCGTATACTGTTTTCTCGACGTCAGGAGAGCCCCGCATCCGCAGGAGATAAGATAGGAGCAGGATAATTAGGGCAAGGGCTAGCGCGCAGAGCGCAAAAACGAACACTACTCCTTCTGATGACAGTGGGTTAAGCATCTCACCCCCCACCCATTCATAAGACGAGAGCTATATAAATGTTATTCAGCGGCAGGTCATTTAAGATTACTGTGCTTACTCCTTGACATATCGTTTTATATAATGCCTGTGATTCATCAAAGATATGAACTTTCAGCATATACCGCCCCTAGAGAAGCCGAAGGAGATGATGGACGCTGCGTTCGGCGCCGGCAGACTCAAAGTAGCGGGCATAAAGAAGGGCAAGGCAAAGCGGATGGAGTTCGATAAGCTCCAGAAGGAAAAAGTAATCACGCGCATCAGGGCTGTAAGGAGTGTGCTGGTCAAGCGCCTCAGGGAAACCGTAAAATCCTTTCCTTCGATGAATGAGCTCACCGAATTCTACACTGAGCTCTCAAAATGCTTTCTGGACATAGGGATGATGAGAAAATGCCTCGGAGGAGTGAGCTGGGCTGCGAAGCGCGTCGAGCTGCTCAGCCGCAGCTATATTGAGAAGGCGAAGCGCAACCGCGACAATACTAAATGGGCCGGGTTACAGAAGGGTTATCTTGGCAGAGTGGCCTCCACATTGAAGCAGATAAAAGAGGAACTCGCGTATCTCGAGGAGTGCAGAAAAGTGCTGAGGAAGTTCCCGCGGGTGAAGAACGAGTTCACCGCGTGCATCGCCGGCTTTCCCAATGTCGGCAAATCAACCCTGCTCAAAAAGCTCTCCGGCACAAAGCCGGAAATCGCGTCATACGCATTCACGACAAAGCGCCTGAATGTAGCCTACATAAAGACGCCCTATGGTAAGATCCAGCTCGTCGACACTCCCGGAACGCTCAACAGATTCGACAAGATGAACGACATCGAACGCCAGGCGCATCTTGCATTGAAGCACCTCGCGAGTGTCATCGTATATGTCTACGACCTGACTGAGCCATTTCCATTGAAAGACCAGGAGAAGTTCTTCAAGCAGGTCAAGAAGATGGACAAGCCCCTTCTCATCTATGTGAGCAAGCAGGACCTCATCCCCGAGCAGGTGGAGGGCTTCTGCGCTGAGCGCGAGGCAGTGTTCTCACCAAAGGATATCAAGCAGAGCCTCCTCAAGCTTGAGAAGGCCTACCGCAAGAAGGAAGCTAAGGGTGAGGTTTCTTAATCCTGTTTATCTGCCTTGGGCTTCGGCTGCTCCATCTCTGGCTCTATGTGCTCAGGCTCATCAACCTCTGCGAATAGCACGACATAGTTCTTGCCGTAGAATTCTGCGCACTTCGGGCAGGTAGTGTAGAAAAAATAGAATTTCCGGACAAACTCATCCTTTGAGTGGACGTATTCCTCCATCTCCTTCATCCAGGACTTGATGTTCTTGAAATGCCCCTCAAATACCTTTGTTCTGAATGTCCCTGACATATGGACGTTCTCCACCTCAGGCACTTCCTTTGCGACAGCGATGTACACGTCAGCGCCCCAGAGGGAATTCTCATCCACGAGCATCAGCGGATCTTTTGGCAGGGCATCAGCGTTTTTGATGCGCGTGATATTGCGAATCATCACCTTACTAAAGTTTAGCGGGATGTGGAATATGCTTTTTACCCTGTCTTTGATGAAGAGCATCTGGTTGAACTTCACCTTGCGCTCGTTCCACTGCTTCGGGTCGAAGCGCTTACAACAGCCAGTCTCAGAATCCTCGTACAGCGTCTCAGACCTCTTTTGCGAATCTGCCATCATCTTTCACCTTGTTCATCCTTTCAATATTGTGTTCCAGCCAGCCCACACGGACATCGTCGCGCTCATCGAAATCTGGGATAAAGGGCTTGATGTCCAATAAAGGAGTATCGTCAATGATATCCACGTCCTGAATATATAAAGTGTTACCTTCGCGCTTCAGCAGCCGCACAACTGATAGACCTATAGGGTTAGGATGGTTGGGGCTGCGAGTCGCAAAAATCCCATGCTGCTTATCCTCGAGGAAGGGCTTTACTTTGAGGCTGCCGTTCTTCGAGAGGTGGCAGTGGAACACGAGTATGAGGTGGGAGAATCCCTCGATATCATCCAGGCCATCGACATACTCAGGATAGATGACAACAGTGCCTTTATGCCGTTTCGCGACAGCTGCCTGGATGGGGACACCATTGGGCTTGCTGAATTTAGAATGAATCACGCCAATAGGCCTATAGTGTATCTCCATAGACCGTGTGAATCCCCCCTCCATAGCGTCGGTGGGGTAGATGTTCTTTTATTAGTGTATCGGCAATACTGTTTTCACTCTGAAGTGAGAGTCTCTAGCCTAAGGCCGTGGTAGAGGTTCGGCATCTCCTGCTCAAGGCCTTCTATGCGGACAGACTGCCCGATGAGCTTGTCCATCGCGTCGGTGTTTCCAGTGGAGTAGCCCTTGATGCCGCCGTCAAACAGTACTAGGAAAAGGTCGTTATCCTGCCTGATGGTAACTGTATATAGGCTACTACCCTCACTGCCGTCATAGAACTTCTCAGCATGCACAACAACGCCTTCAAGAAACTCAATATCCTCAATCTCCTCAAGCGCGAAGAGCGTCTCCTCTCCGTATGCTGTCTTCTGGTTGATGCCGCTCACCTCGAGCACATCATTCCTGTACAGCCCTGAGACAGATATCTCGGTCTCTGAGCGCTCTGCAGCAAGCAGCTGCGTCTCTAAGTCATGCAAGGGGATGACGCTCTCTGCCTCGACATCCACAAGGCAGTACTCTGCAGGCAGGAACTGGCCAGATAGCTCTGACCCGAGGAAGAAGCTGACGCACGCCATATCGATGTTATAGTCATCGCCATCATCTATTGTGTGCAGGCGCACATCCTGCGGCACTCCAGGCTCTAAAGTGACTATGAGCTCTGCATTCTCATTGAGAATATCATCAATAGACATCTCCTCGTACACCACTGTCGGCTCTGGCGGCGCAGGTGGCCTTTCATACGTAAAGTAAAAATACCCTCCAGCTGCAGCTCCTGCAACAACAATTCCTCCTAAAATATACCATCCTGTATTGCTCATCGTTCTGTCACACTCTCGTAAAACTGATCAAATGCATCCTCACGGAGCCGGGCAAGCTCAACATCTACCATCGCCTGCTCTTCAGCAGGGTCGACAACAAGCGCCTGTGAAGCCACTGCCTGATCCGTCGAGGGAAAGTTCTGGATGACATAGTTAAAGTGCTCGTTCGCAGCTGACCATTCCTGATGGCTGTGCAGAGTAAATCCAAGCTGCCAATGCGCCTCAGGCAGCCACGGAGCGTAGAACTGCTCGATGTCGCTCAGCTCTCCGAGGAAGGTGCTCCTACTCAGCATCGCAGCGTACTTCACTTCATCAGTGTCCTTGTACTCCTGCGCCATGTAGAACAGCGCACGCGAGGCTCTCAATGAGGAATCCATAGTTGCTGCCTGAGTCGAGGGAAAGTTCATCACACTATATGTGTCTAGCTCCCCGCTCTCCGCGAGCAGGTCTCGGATGCGGTCACTGTCCTTACTAGCCTGCACCTCGTTCACAAGCCTCTCATCAAGGCGGTGGTAATCTCTGGCATCTGCAAGGTAGAGGGAATGCACCTCAGTCTCCCCTGAGTATATCATCGCGCGGATGTACGCTATCTCAGAGCCTGCCATTGTGCCCTCGGTCTTCGTATGAAGGTCGTTGAGCCAGGTGAGGGTCTGCATTGCAGCACTACTCTCAGTGTCTGACTTCACCATGAGACTGTAATGCCTGTTCACCAGGTCAATCAGCATACTTGTCGTCAGGTCGCTTGAATCAGCGAACTGCACCACGAATTCATCAAACTCCTCTACAACCTGCGAAGCATTGGGATTATGCAGGTACTCGAGGAAGACAATCTTCTTCTTTGCGACAAGCGCCTCATATGTATTCGGATATGCAGCGACAAGCGCTTCGAGCTTTGCAGTATCATCCTTTGCCTGCGAATACGCGTTCCTCGCATCAGTGTTCCTCTGTTCAAGCACACGCATATCTGCAGTAATTCCTCCAAACCCCTCATATGGGACAATGGAGTCTGCCACTGTGTCGAGGAACTCGCTCTCAATCAGCTCTGGAGCGACATACAGCTCGTCGAACACCTCGACAGCGCGGGCGTGCTCAACTGATGATTGGTCTGAATTAGTGGAAATCACATTTCCCACGGCGATAGCACCGCCAACAACTACTCCAACGCCGAGCACACAGGTAGCAACCTTAGTGATGTGCCCCCCCAGCTTCTTCGCATCTGCGTTCAGTACAGGTGAGCCTCTCAGCTCCTTTGCCCACTGCTTGGCATAATGTGAAAGCAGCTTGTCTTTGTGCATGGTAATCATATCTTCAATGTCCTGGGCATTGAGCTTTCCTGCTGCGCAGGCAGACACAAGGTCCATGACATTGGCTTTTGAGCCAGAAGCCATCTCATTAAGCAGAGTCTCACGAAATGCCATTCCTTCCACTGCAGTTTCTGATATGCCAGCGTTCTCCAACAGGTAATCGACAACGAGATGGTCCTCCATCTTGGGATTATAGCTAAGACTACCTACCATTCCAGTGCCGTCTTCCCGCGAGAAGATTCTGCTTGCTACTAATAAGCTCTCAAGTGAGATGCCCTTCAACTCTGAAGGGTCGAATGCTGATTCATCGCTGTCAGGGAATACGCTCGCTATCTTCCTGACAAGCGCCTCTTCCTTTCTCTGTTCCTTAGTCTGTCTCATAGTTATCACTTAGTATAATCAAGAGTGTCGAGGTCCTCAATCTCTTCAAGGGTTTCCATCACTTGTTCGTGCTGGGTGTCCTTGGTATCGAGCAGGCCCTTCACTCCAAAGTAAGCTCCTGCAACTGCTCCAGCCCCAATAAGGGCAAGAAGTCCGGCGTTGACCGCTCCGCGGCGGACTCCCCTCTTACGTACGTACTTCTCCTTTGGATAGCCAGTCTCCACTGTATTCTTCAGTGAGGGACCCATCAGGGCGTAAAACTCATGAGGGAGCTTGCTGTCGAGCTTTGCTTTCGCAACCTCTACCTGACTCTCATCAAGCGATGAGCCGTAGTGCGAGAGCATGTGCTCGTGCAGGGTGATGTTCGGAATCTTGGAATCGTTTATCATGACCTGATATTCAGTCTTCACCGCATCGCTCGCAGACTCATACAGCTGCGATGCCAGGATAAGGCCCTTCAGCTCATCAAGGCTCTCGAGACCCTCAATTCGCGAGTCAAAGGCTTTCTTCGGGAACATTTCCTTTATCTCTGCTGCTGCGAGCAGGTCAAATGCCGAAAACGGCAGGTACTGGCCTGGCTCCTCTACTTGTCTCTGCTCCTGCTTGGGCTTTTCATCTCCAACAAGGAAGTCGAACACCTCGTCGACTGTGATATCATCATGCTTCTGCTTTTGCTTCTGTTCTTGTGTCATTGTATTCATCACCATAATCATGATAAGAGAAGGTGGCACTTGCACTCGCCTTCCTTCTCCGGGGCGTATTCCGTGAAGGGATAATACAGCCGCCCTTCAACCTTGTGGTTATCGTACCTCATGATATTGGCCGGTACTTCATGGCCTCCAAGGTGCCTCTGGAATAGTGCCATCCCAAGATACGAAGCGACCATGTTGGTCGTTATGACTGAAGCGTCCGGGGCTACGGCGCATCCGACTGGCTTCACATTGGCCTGTATCTGGGCATCCACACCGAACATGCACTCGAAACAATAGTTCTCTCCAGGGTTGAAGAGGTACGCCTGTCCTGTAGTTGGATCAGTTCCCATGAACACTGCCGGGATGCCGTAATTAAGAGCAGCCTCGTTTATGGACTTCGTCGATTCCCAGTTATCAGTGCACCTGAAGAGCACGTCAGGCGAACGCCCGCTAAAGGTGCCTTCAAAGGGCTTATTGTACGACACTATTTTCGTCTTTGGGAAGAGCTTGCTTACAACATCTTTCAAAACTTCTGCCTTGCCCTTACCGACAGGAGAGTCGTGCAGGGTGAACATGACCTGCCGTGCGAGGTTCGATTCCTCAATGTGATCAAAATCATACAATTCGATTCTCTTGACGCCGAGCTGCGCAAGCGCAAGCACGACATTGTTTCCGAGAGCGCCTGCTCCGATGACAGCTGCGGTCATTCCCCTGTACTTGTCTGCGAGAGCAGCATACTCTTCCTCACTCAGGTCATCATAGATACCGAGGAAGTTGTTCGACAGTGTATTGAACGTGACTGGCTTGCTGATTGGCTTCTCTGTTCCGAGAGGCATCAATACCTTTCTCAGTTCGTCAGCTGCGATGCCTGCGATAAGGCCCGACATCAGTGGGTCCTGGTCAATGCCATAATAATCGCATGAGACCTTATCATCGATATTTCCCTCTCCTTTCTCGAGGAGGAGCTCGCAGTGGTGCCTTTTCGCAGAGGCGTTCAGCACTGGAATGCCCTTGGAGCGGCCGTACTCAAGCAGCACACGCTCTGTATACGGGTCGTTCGCTGCGTCGATGATAATCTCCGGCTCACCAAGAGCACACGTCGAGGCAGGGTCAATGAACTTCCATACATGACCTGAAACGTCCATGAGGGGGTTCATCCCTGAGATTACCTCATCAAGTGCCTCAACAACAAAGGCATGCTTGCCAGTAGCGTGCTGCGGGAGGAACTCTCCTGCTTCCAGGCCGTCCCTGATGCGGCGGTTGTCGTAGATGTGCAGCCTGCCGATACCAAGGCCAAGTAGGGCGCAGGCGACGTTCTGCGCAAGCGTGGATGAGCCTACAAGAGCCACTGTTGCGTCTGAGAGCTTATCCTGCTCCCACTGCTCTCCGTCTATCTCAATCCGCTGCTGCCTGTCGTAACGTTCTAACATAGTGTAATCAACTCTCTAACTTCTCTCGTCCTCATATTAACATTAACGTAGTCTCCAGCTTCGTGGATAATGGTAAGTGTCCCTTCAATAAGAAGGTTGTTTTTGAATTTCCCCCATTTCCAGAATAATGGGTCCAAAAATGCCAAAAAGCACTAAGATTCAAGTGAGATATTAGTTCACCTTCTCTTCGAGCTCGCTCTCTTCCTCATCGTCATCCTGCTCCATGCCTTTCGGCTGGTACAGTCCGAAGACTTTCAGGAAACGCTGCCAGAGGTTGAGCTTGTCCTCGCCGCTCTCAGCGACAACGACGTGCTTCAACTCCGACACTGGCTTCTTGACAGTCTCTTCGAGAGTCTGGCCTGGCTTAGTCACTGGAGTGACCGGGACCGGCTTCATCTCGTACGGCTTCCGCTTTGGCTTGAGCAAGATCTGCTTCTTCACTTCGCGCTCAAGCTGGGCCATGTGCTTCGGGCTCAGCTCGTAATCGTCAGTCAGCGCGAAATCTCCATCTACCTCGACAACCTGTACAGGCACTTCGATGCAGTTGTATGTATCTGCAACGACTCTGCCCTGGCTGTCCAGGAGATAGCCGAAGACCTCGGCGTAGAGGATGGAATTGTCCTTCACTCCGCCATCTTTTGAGAATTTCTCAATCACGTCTTTCGCACTGCCTCTGCAGTTGAAGATAAGGCTCTTTCCATACACAATCGAGACCGGCTGGTGGTCCTCGAGCATCTTGATAGCGTTCTCGTCAGTAAGCAGCTCTCGGACAATAGCCTCGGCATCAGCCTCGTCCTTGACCTTGACTCCCTGCTCTTTCAGCGAGGAGACAAGTTTGCCCGCAAGCGCAGAAACGTTGTATTCAAGCCTATAGAGGTTCTCAGAGTCCGGGTCGTGCAAAACGAGGGTTTCACCCTCGACACTTGCCTCGAGCTGGAACATCTTTGTGATGTCGTGCCCTATGAGGTGATTCTCTACATTTGAGCGGACATTCTTCATCACAAACCGCTGATGGTTCGCCTTGTCCTCGTCACTTGACCAGAGCGTCTCAGCAAAGGTATGCGGCAGGGGGTGGATGTGCGCCCATGCGTAGATTTCTTTACTTGAGTCGCGCCCAATCTCTCTAAGGGCACCGCTCAGGGCTTCCTCGTCCATATCCACCTCAGTATAGGCAGCGGTGTTCTCCGACTGCTTAGGAATGTAGAAATCTGTTGTGATGTCCTGTCCTGGCTTTCGCATCATGAAGGTATAGAACTCCTTACTCTGCTGCTCAACAGTCAGGGCTCCAGCGTCCTTGAGCATACCTCTATATATGTCCCGGATGGCGTAAAATTTCGCCACTGCACCCGGTGAGATACGGACAATGTCTATGTCCTGTGTAGCCGGTATGACTACTGTTCGTTCTTTGTGCTGTTCTTCCAACCTGCTATTGATCAGGTCTGTTAATCCATCGTCTGTCATTTTGTTTGTTCACCTAATTTGAAAGCTTACCGCCGGCCATGACGCTCTCGAGCTGCTCCTCGCTCACGTTCGTCACCGGCATCTTGTGCTTCAGAATCCAACCATAGCTTTTCTCGAGCTGGCCATAATGGGCCTTGTGCTCGCTAAGCTTTGTTCTCGGAGCTGAATCCACGTCAAAGGGCTTCTTTTTCCTCTTTCGTGGTGGATCCTTGAGCATGTAACCTGACATGATAATCTGCTTCGAATGATTGAGATAGGCAGCTATCCTCTTTCCGAGCGAGTATGATTTGAATAGAGTTGAGGCACGCTGCTCCAGCGGGATTGTCTCATCGTCAAGGCAGATGTGCATATCCTCTTCTAATCCCTGAGTTATCTGGTCCGGCATCGTGACAAAGGGATGAAGGTATGTTCCCGTGACATAGGGGTCGTTCATCGTGATTTTGTAGGGTGCGCTTGGAGATCTCTTCGTAGCGTTAACTTTCACAGCGACTTCGCATGCCGGGAATGAATAGATGTTGCCGTCCTCGCCGAGGTTCGCAAACTGCGGCACCTTCATTGAGAGGACATATACATTATGGCGCAGGCGTTCGACTCCTATGCCTGCTTCCTTGTACTGCGGTTCTTCTAGCGTGGACACAAGTTCCTCAAGCTTTAGATTCGCGTCGCTGATGCCCATCTTGGCATTCATCGCCTCTCGCTTCAGCATGAGGTCTATCTGCTCGGCATATTCATCGAGCAGTTTGCTCAACGGCATCTTCGGCACGAGCATGTAAAACTTTTTGTTGAGCGTGATGGTGGCATCTTCAACAAAGTCCACTCCGTCTGGCGAGAACTTCGGCTGCAACTCATATATCCATTCTGCAGCTCCCGGGCCGATGCGCATGGTGCAGATGTCCTTCAGGCCGAACTTTCTCATCGCAGCTGCCATCATGCAGCTCTTTCCAAGTGTGAGGAAGGACTTCTCCTTCTTTGATGATTGAATATAATTCTCTCCAAGTGCCTCTCCTATGAGGTCGTCTATTCCGCTGCTGAACATTTTTTTCTTCGTAGTTTTTATAGTCTTGGTGCTTGCGGTGGGTGCGCTCTTCGCTGTTGCTGTTCCCGTCACTTCGCGAAGCATATCGTCCAAGGCGCTGTCTGTTGATACGAAAAAGGGAAGGACATCGTCGATGAGCAGGCTCAGCAGCTTCTCTTCGACAAGCACGTCGTTCAGGTTTCTAGGAAGTGAAACCCTGTGGTCGACTTTCATGTACTCCTTCTGGATCTCCATGAATGCCTCGAACACACTTGGCTCCTCGAGGTACATCCTCTCCAGGCGGGGAAGGCTCTCCATCGGCTCAAGGGCAAGAGAGTGCTTTCCAATAGAAAGAACATCTCGGCCTGTATCAGGCCTGTAAGCCGGCTTGTAGAACCTCCCGCCAAGGAGGACTACCCCATCTCTGAGGAGTGTGGTTACATAAGGCTCCTCTTCTTCGAGGAGCTTCGTGAGGTGTGTCGAGATTGTCATTGTCATTACCTTTAGTATAATATTAGTCTTCAAGCAAGGATTCGAGCTCTAAGTCTGAGCCGCCTGCCATATGGGTGGTGTAGCTCAGCCTGAAGCCGTAGGACCACACCATGACATCGTCCTCTGTCGATTCATGGCCTGTGTCTTCTCTTACAATCCGGTTCAGCCAGCAGATATCTTTGAGCTTGACGTCGAGTGAGGAGATTCCCCTCGGGTTCGTGTTTCCTCGCAAAGGAGAGAGGGTATACACCATGGCCTCGTTCTTCCTTCCGGAAAGGGGCTCATTCAACTGCCGCCTTCCGCCGCCCATATGGGTTATCCCGTCACGGGTGTCGTTAAGCGCCACTTTCTCTTCATTCTTTGCGAGCCTTCGCACGTCGTACTCAACAACATATTGTGTGAGGAAGTCTCTCAGTGTCATCTCAAGGAAGCCAAGGTCAAGTGTCATGTCCGGGCCTGTCCCGTCCCGGCTGTCAATCCATGCTACCCTGTAGCAGTTCTTGTCTTCTGTCAGCGCCGAACCTATGAGAAAGGCGTATATGCATTTCTTCTCTTTATAGAAGTCTGCGCTTCCGTTGTGCCGCTCTGGCGGCAATGATGTCAGTGGATTTTCTGCTTGTGTTTCCATTCTTATTTCCTCTTAACGCTCACTCAAAATCGCGTTTGTCTCTCTTGTCCTGACGGAATAAGCAAGGAGATACATAATAAGGTTGTTTTCTGAAAGTGCAACATATCCAAATTTCACAGCTGATTTCTCGGGAAATGCGAAGATTTCTAAAAAAAGTCTTATAATTGTAAACACTGTCCCTCATTCAGGAAAAGAAAGAACACGATGCTGGAGTGAGAATCCGAAAGAGGATTACGACGGAATTCTCAGTTAATGACTTCGTGAAAAAAGGAGAAGAATGAAAATGGCAAAAGGAACACACACCGACACAAAGTCTCTTGAAGAGACAAAGATTGGAGAACAGACACTAATGGAACTGCTCACAGGAGAGCAGTCACGAGAGAGCGTCTCAGACGTTGAGCGCTCAACCCGATCGGGACGACAGGAAGTCGAGAAAGCCATGGGCCAAAGCGGACTCATGGGACTATCTATTAAGGACTTCTCAACACGCATGGTAAGTTATGCGCTTGATCTTGACGAACTCAACGACGAGCACAAGCATCTCGCTTCAGAGTGGGATACACGGCTCTCAGAACTGAAAAACTGGCAGTTCGGCATGTACAAAGCGATGTACAAGAACCCGCTGCTGAAATGGTTGGGTCCAGTCAGAGAAGCCGGCCGAGAAGGAGTCGAGCGGCTCGTCTCCCGAAACGGAGGGGTTCTGGACAGCATCTTTGAACAGACAGTTCGAAACTTCATCGGAGCCCGTGACAGGGTAGCTGAGGGGCTTGAAGAACTGAAAGTCCTGCACAAGCAGGGTGAGAAGCACTATGAGTTCCTTGAGACAGACTCCCTCAAATGGAGAGAAGAGTCCGGAATCCTCGAGGAAGAGGTCACCAAAGCCCAGGCAGCCTTCGACGCATCGAAGGTGGAATACACTGAGATGGTTACCCAGCTCGACGCCATGGTCAATGGCACTAAGGAGAAAGAAGATTTCGCCCTTGATGTGACTATGAAGCAGGGCGACGTGAACCAGCTCGAGAACATTCTTCTCGACACACAGAGAGAGCGGCAGAACGCCGACGAGCACCTAAGGAGCGCTGAGAACTCGAAGCGAGCCCAGGAAGCAACACTCTCTAATGTCAAGGCCCTCGTCATGTCATATGAGATGATGAAGATTGGATACGACGCGCAGATTCGGCATTCAATGCCTATCTTCCAGCAGCAGGCTAAAGTTGCATGCGCGACCATGCTGGCTGAAGAGGTCATCACCGTCTACCAGCAGACCATGGGGCGAGCAAACGAGATTCTCATGCTCAACGCAGCTGCTGCACGAGCGATTGCGCTTGAGTCAATGAAGATGCTTGCAGAGCCATTCTGGGACGAAGAGAAGGTCGAGACTGTGAAAAAGTATTCCAGCGAGACCATCGACGCCCTGAAACGATTCCAGGACGCATACCACCTGATGTCGCAGAAGGTCTTCGTTGAGAAGGAGTACATCCTCAACCCGGACGGGCTGGCTACTGAGCCAATGGAGATGGACGAAGAAGCCTAATCCTCTGGATTTAGGTAGGAATCTACAATGAGCCTCGATTTCCTGGATTTGGAAGGAGAAGAGAAGGAGCGCTATCTCAGCACACTTGTTGAGAGCACAGACGCTCTCTGCAGGAACTTCTCCGCTGACCCTGGGCTTGACGATAAGGTCTATCCAGACCTTATTGGAGAGCTGAGCAGGATAGGCCAGGTCATGGACTTCCTGAGGTTCATCAACGGTTCTTCTGACTACACTGAGAACCGCGGCATCTATACTGACATCTCGCTCTACAGAGAGAGCGGGCTGCCAGGGATGCACCACCTCACGCAGATTCTTCAGCTTGAAAAAGGAAAAGCTGGACAGAAGAAAACAGCATTCGCAGACGGCCTCGAGTATCTTCTCTTCGAGATGCACAACAATGGAGAAGAGCACCTGGAAGCATACAACCGCCTTTCTGAACTCTACCGTTCAGAAGACTTCAGGAAGCGCCTGTCAGAAGCCGACCTTCCTATAGTGACCAAGACAGATGTCGCGCAGGATCTGCGCGGAGAGCTCACTGGCAAAGGAGACGCGATTGAAGGCTACTATGTACAGGAATTCAAGCTCGCGTTTACCGCATATAATACCGGGCAGGGCACGTACAACAGCTACGTCATACTGCTTGAGAACTGGAGAGACACGACCAGAGGCACAGGCAAGCATATCTGGGAGAAGAACGGAGTTATCGGAGTGTCTGAAGACCTTATCACGATTATCAAGAAGCAGTTCGGGCGCGGTCCGTACGCCATGATGGACGCGCTCAACGGGCTCGAGGAATTACATCCAAAGCACGTCTCAGTCGGCGTGTTCGGCCCATTTTACTCTCACTGGACAAAGAACGGAAGTCGAGAGGTGAAAACCATCCTCGCAGATGCGCAGGACTCAGGTTTCCTGAGATTCAGGCGCGACTACATCTCAAGCAGAGGGGCTGTCGAGAAAGCAAAGAGCAAGCTATTTGGCAGCATCAGCTGGCGGGAAGATGTACGCAAGGAAGACATCCAATTTGAAGAGTTCGCTGTTGCCGACGCAGGTATCAGGAACGAACTCTCCGAACTGACCAAGGGAAGTCCATTGAAGATATATGAAGCTTAAAGCTGGAGTAAAAAGAACATGACACAACTAAGAAAAATCAATCCAAAGACATGGAAAAGCAAAGAATCATGGGTGCGCGAGCACCTTTCAGAGCAGGGATACCTGCCATTCAAAGAGACAGAGTCAGGCATGCTGCCGGAAGGAGTGAAGCCTGAGCGCTACTACAGTCTCTCGACATTTGTCAGAGACCACATCGGCGAGCAGGGATGGAACAGCAGCGAGCAGGTCAAGAGTATGGACAGCTACGCCCGTGCTCTCACCACTTACATGAGTGTCCATAAGGGATTAGAGGACCTCATTAAGCCGGAAGAAGAAGGCAAGGCAGATAGTGTGAAGAGGCATGAATCATCTTTCATCAACCTCTATTCATTGTATGCTGGTGCAGTCGCAGGCCTGACTACGCTGGGAAGTGAGCTTCTCGACGAGGGCAGCTATACTCTGACTGTGGACTTCTCACATTCGAAGAAGAACCTCGTGTACAACTCGACAAAGACCCTTGTCGATGCCCTGGCTAAGGGGCAGATACAGACTGGGGAGATGGGAGACCAGGAGTTCAACCAGATACTGCAGGGCTTCTACAGCTTCCTCATCAACCAGATAGAGTTCGAGAAAGACAGGTATGCTGACGTGATGGACAGATACAGGCTCACAGACGCGAGCTGGAATCTAGATGGTTCTCATTGGGAACTTGACGATATCGTGCTCAGCGGTTTCACATTCACTCCAGCAGTGAAAGGGGAGCTCGAAGTGGAGGAAGTCGAATACGCCGATATCATCGGCAACGACGACCTCCTCGAGTTCCTCATTCGTTTGGAGGATACTTTACTGCACTACAATCCAGCCACAAAAGATAACCGTGCGCTGAATATTGCAAAGATGCCGACGAGAATCATGATGAAAGGCCGCCCAGGTACAGGTAAGACCCTGACTGCAATGGCGTTCATCACGAGCCTCTCGCGCAAGGCAGAGGAATACGGCATCCCGTTCGAGTTGCTGAAGCTCGACTCTGGAGTGAAGAGCAAGTGGTTCGGTGAATCTGAAGAGAGAATCAGGGAAGTGTTTACCCAGGTCCGCCAGGGTAAGAAACTCTACGTCATCCTCGCTGAGGACTTCGACGCTTTGATTACTGCCCGTGATAAGATGCAGGGAGGCTCACCTGAGCGAAGCCTGCTGCAGACTCTACTAAACGAGATTGAAGGTGTGGCTAGTTCCAACCATGGTAACGTTGCCATCCTCTCAACCACGAACAGGCCGCTGGACCTTGACCCGGCATCAGCCGGTAGGCTTCGTCAGAAGGAGTTCGTCGTCACAGGCCCGACAAAGGCAGACGAGTACGGAAAGCTGCTCGAGATCATGCTCCGTGACGGAGTAAAGTACGGCTATGTACAGACTGACAAGGGCAACAAGATTGCAAGGCAGACCTGGACCTCGATTGGTAAGCTCTGTTTGAATCCAGAGGACCCGGAAGACATCAGCAACAGCCTCTCAGGTAGAGATGTTCGTAACGTCGCTTTAAGATTGTACGACGTCGCCCGAGAGCACATGCCGACTAACACGCAGGATCTCAGAGATATGTCAGACGAGGAGTTTAAGGAAATGTACTCCGAGCTGATGGAGACGATTGTGCCTGACATGATACGTGAAGGTGTGCAAGAAGAGTACGCCATGCGTGAGGCTGACCAGGAGTCAGCTGAGCAGGAGGAATACCTCAAGCGTGTCGCACAGTACGAGCTCGCTGCAAAGGCCCGGGGAGACCCTAAAGTCATCGCAGCTGAGTCGAACATCGACAACCTTCCGCTGGAAGCGATTGAATATCTCATTGAGCAGCTCGATAAGACTGCCCAGGAGAAGAAAGCTGACCAACAATGAGCATAGACGACCTTATCAAGGAGCGAGTAGAGGCAGACGGAGAGATCCGCGACAAGAAGCCTCAGAAGCCAAAGCAGGCCAAGCAAGAGGCTGAGCCTGAAGATGGGCTTGGTGTACTTGAAGGTCTTGTAGGCCAGCAGCTGAGCGGCCAGTATCTCAATTCGAGAAAGCCGCTTAATAGCATGAACAGCCTAGTCATACCGGCAAAGAAGCTTCTTACCCTTACTGGAAAGGATGCTGAGAAGTACCGCTCAGCGCTTGAGCAGATTCTCGGTGAGGAAGTTGCTGATACTGAGTTCCACATTGACCGCGGCGGTTCCGCACTGGGATATGATGTAGATGATTACATTATCATCGTGTCGGACAAGCAGCGGAAGTGCGACATCATCTCAGACGAGTTTTCCTTTATGGGAAAGCTGCTCGACAAGGTGTACCAGAAGGCAGGACCGCTGGTGAACCAGGTCAGCCTTGGAGAGGCGCTCTATGGCAGGGTGAAGACCCATCTGCCTTCACTTGATGTTCAAAACCTTATCATGGCTGCAGCTGTCCGCAAAGGCCGGCGGATTCAGCTGGAAGTCTCACTTGACACTCCTACGAAAGCATTCGAGACACTGGAAATGATGCATGACGTCGTCCAGCACGTCCGGAAAGACCCGCGATACGTCCTCTCCGAGGATGTGAAGCAGGTTGTCCAGCAATCGTTCGAGATGAAGTACGGTGCATCTGGTAAAGAGAGGCCAGCTCTGGGTAACTTGAGGCTCATCGAACCTCAGGGCGTGTTTCCAGTCCGGATGCATCTCGACTTCTATAAAGTCAGGGACGATAACATGGACCTGTTTGGTTTCTACTCAAACAAGCCGGTTCTGGTGTATTTCGAGCATAAGCCCTCATCGAATGATAACCGCATCACTAACGAGTATGTGATTGTGAATGGAAATGACGTGAACCTTGTTATTGATACCTTTGTCAAGGAAGGGCTCTTTGCGTTCGCTCCTGAAGTGGGCGAGCTTTCTCTTGCCCGGATGATTAACCAGGACAATGAGCTCGCGAAGTGGGCAAAGGAAGCGCTTGTCGACGACATGGACTCCATCTTCAAGAAGATTGACGATTCTGAATCACCTGAGGCTAAGAAGCTCCGGTATGCGATTCAGCGCATATCAAAGGCTTCGAAGAGGCAGCAGTACAGCGTGTTCAAATCAATTAAGGATATTGACACGAAGCTCGCGCTGATTTACCCGGTTGGAAACGACCCGGTGCTGTTTGATTTCCTCTCACGCCTGCAGGACCGAGATTCTGACTATACCATGTACAGGAACACTACGTCAGCAGTTGAGTACATCAACGGCCATAGTGACGAGGAAGTTGCCTCGTGGCTGCAGAAGGTGTCGAAGAGCTGGCAGTATGAGGAGCAGCAGAACCTCTGGGTCAACTTGTACTTGCAGAAAAAGCGCCCTGAAGCTGTTGAGGCTGCGGGCATGAGATTTAGGAAGTGAAAATAATGGGATATAGAGGAGAATACATAGGGGAAATAGTTCTACTGGGCGGCCTGACAGTCGTGGCAGGAGGCCTCATCTGGGTTATAGTCAAAGACAAGCAGATCACCAAGGCACATGAGGAAGATATAGCAAACAGGACCGCAGAGGTCTTTGAGGAGATGGATTTCGGGGAGATGTCAGACCCTGAATATCACATTGGAGACCTGGTGCAGTTCAATACAGGCATCTGCTATGAAAACGGATGGCAGCGCCAGGACGGCCAGCTATCCATTCTGTTCGAGGACGATATGAGCAATGAGGCATTCTTTGCTTACACCACTAGGGATGACAGTACAGCCATATCAAAGGCGAATGCAGCACTCCAGACCCTGAACTGCAGCGAGGATTTTGTGCTCTATGGAAAGAAAGTGCTGAGCGATTCAGGCAACCCTGAGATGCAGCTCGGCGCCCTTGAATTCAAGCTCGGCCCCTACAGGACAGAGCGTATCATGCTCGACGGAGAGATTTCTCCACATAAATAAGGTGAATGAAAGATGACATGGGAAGATGTGATTGTGAACGGTCTGGCAATAGGATTTGTTGGCGGGCTATTTTACGGCGGATTCAAGTTAATCCAATGGGTAGATCACCAAGAGGAAGTAAGGCTCCAGGAGCAGACCACAGAGGTCTTTGAGGAGCTTGATTTTGATGAGATGGTGGACCCTGAGTATGCTATTGACGCACTGGTCCGCTTCGAGGGCGGCGTGTGCTACGGGCACGGCTGGCCTGGGATGGTCAGCAGCAACAACGACCTCTCAGTACTCTTTGAGGATGAGGCGAGCGGAGAGGCGTTTCTCGCTGAGACAGGCTGGGGCGGCACTGATGACCACGCAACAGCGAACACGATGCTCGCTGCTGTGAACTGCGACGAGAGTTTTGTCGTGTATGGAAAGAAAGTGCTCGATGACCAGGGCAACCCTGAGATTGACATCGGCACGCTGGAGTTCAAGCTTGGGCCGTATAGAACCAAGAGAATCGAGTTCCAGAATAGATTGAGCCCTCAGGATTAATAGTGAATGAAACAAAATGGATAGATATGATTGGGAATGTTTAGGTGTACTTGGTGGTGGAATTGGTGTGATAGCTGCTGTCATCGGCCTGCCAGTGTATTTCGGCATGGTGCTTCCAAACAAAGCCCCTAAAGAACAGGTCGAAGAGGTCTTTGAAGACCTTGATTTCGACGAGATGGTCGACACTAAATACGCCATTGACGGGATGATCCGCTTTGAGGGCGGCATATGCTATGAGACCGGCTTGCCGAGCAGCCCGGGAGAAGGCACTTACCTTTCCATTCTCTTTGAGGATGACCTCACTGGAGAGGCATTTATAGCCCACACAGGCATGGGAAACCAGGAAGACCATTCCAAGGCGAATGCGCTGCTCACTGCAGTGAATTGCGAGGAAGACTTTGTCGTATACGGACAGAAAATCCTGAACGAGCAGGGAAATCCAGAGCTGAAGATAGGAACCTTAGAGTTCAAGATGGGGCCATATCGTATAGAACAAATCAACCTCCACAACAAGTTCAGCCCGCAGGAGGGAGGAGATTAAGATGAAAGCAAAAGGAGCATTGACAATAGGAATACTTGGATTAGTATCATTAGGCATCGCGGGATGCGGAAGCCCAACAGGTGACATTAACACAGCCGCCACACAGGAGCGAGTGTACACTGAGATGAGCCACGAAGATATGGTCGACCCGCACTACATGGTGGAGCAACTCGTGAAATACGAAGGAGGCATCTGCTATGACGGCGGATGGCATGGAACCCAAGGAGAAGCGCCTGACATAGCCATCCTCTTTGAGGATGAGGCCACTGAGGAGGCGTTCTTCGCCTACACACCTGCGGGAAGCAACTGGGCGTACTCCATGGGTGACGCAGCGCTCGCAGCGAGCAACTGCGACGAAAGTTTTGTCGTGTACGGAAAAAAGGTTATCGATGACCAGGGCAATCCCCAGCTCAATATCGGTGCGCTTGAATTCAAGCTTGGCCCGTACCGTACCTCAATGATAACATATGATAGGGACTTGAGTCCAAGGTGATTAAGATGAAAGCAAAAGGAGCATTAGCAATAGGAATACTGGGAGCAGCATCATTAGGTATCGCGGGATGCGCTCCCATCACTACAGATGCGGAATACCAACAGCAATTCACATCAGTCACATTTGAGGAGATGATTGATTCCGACTACATGGTTGGACAATTCATCAAGTACGAAGGAGGCTTCTGCTATGATGGAGGCCTCACCACACCCGCTGATGGCCAGCAGATAGGTATCCTATTCGAAGATGAAACCTCAGGAGAAGCGTTTCTCGCCCACTCAACAAGTGTAGCCTGGAGTGAGCAGGCAAAGGTAAGTGCCGCTCTCTCAGCGGTGAACTGCGACGAGGAATTCATCGCATATGGAAAGAAAATCATCAGTGAGCAGGGAAATCCCGAACTGGAACTGTCTGATCTCGAGTTCAAGCTCGGACCGTACAGAACTGAGACTATTCACCTGCAAACTCGCATGGCAGACCGCCAAAATTAAGCCCTGAATACCCCGTCTGCCAACAGGCGAAGCCACACATTAAAGAAACTACTTTTTAGTAGTAAAACTTATAAGCTGAGACCTCTTCTGATTCTCTATGGGCCCTCACACTTCAGACGAACCTCCGCGCGAGGAAAAAAAACGCTTAAAATCCTATAAAGACTGGTTCAGCGGCAAGAACAGCCTTCCATGGCTCGATGAAAAGGACGAAGAGCCGGTTGAAGAGACTCACTCTGAGCCTGCTGATGCCATCCCTGAATTCGATGCATCCTCATTAGGAGAGGCAGAGCTTGATGATATGTCTCTCACTGGGCTTCTAACAGAAGTATTCAACGACGTTCAGCAGGGCAAGCTCCTGAGGCACGGCTTCTTCAAGGGATTGAGTGAGCACGGCTTTGATTTTGCAGTTGATACTTTCGGGACGCAGGTACCGTACATGGCATCAGGCCTCGTGAGCGCGATTCTCGGCACAAGAGCCGGCATGACTGAGGAAGACCTATTTGACGAAGTCATTCTCACAGAGTACGGCTTCGAGAAAGAGAAGCGGGACCCCGGTGCAATTGGAGACATTATCGCAAGAAAAAGGGAAGTAACTCCAGAGGAATTGCCCTCGTGGATGACTCATGATTTACCGCAGGCAATCCGCAGGAACGTCACAGAGATCAACCTTGGCCTGAGAGAGATGGCAGAGCGCCTCGGAAAGAAGGGATATGCCGGGCTTGCATCAGAAGTGAAGCAGTATGCCCTGAAGAGCCAGCGGGCAATTGATTCTGAAGATGAGGAGATAACGTCTGATGAGACCGGCGAACTGTTCGGCAAAGTATTGAGAGCGCTTTCAGGGGACACTGACCCCAGAATAGCGGACTATGCCGGCAAGCTCAATGCCATTATGCTCTCTTCAGAACGGAAGAAGCACAAAGACTTGAAGACTGAGCTGAAGCGGAGACAGCGAGGCCTCGACAAAGACGAGGGCACACTCGACGATGTATTCTCAAAGGGTGCCGGAGAACAGTGGGACGAGAAGGTTGCCGACATCATGGGCAAGCTGCCTGACAGCCCGTCACTTCCTTATATCATCGCTGCTGCCGGTGCTGCAGGACTTTTTGTTCTCGGCCACACTGTGCTAGGCAACGCAATCGAGAACCGGCTGCACCGTGAGGACCTCACAGAACGCACACCTTATGCTGCGATGGTTGAGGAGATGCCCGATGAAATGGAAGGCTTCAATAACACAAGCTCCATTGTCGTGAACGCAGGCAACCTCTCCTGGCTGATGGACCGAGGCTACATGGACGCGAATGCAGAGCTTCCCTTTGATTACCGCGGGCAGGGAGAGATCCTGCTCATGGACATCGAGGACACCCTTGTGGACATCGAGGAGGTTATTGTACACTACCAGGACCCGGGGCTGGCGCACGCCATGGGGCAGATGACCTCAGCTGGCTTCACAATCGCCTCAAGCATTGACCACAGTTATCATATTGAAGACCACCTGGAGATGAGGACAAGGCAGGTGTGCAGCACAGACTCAGATGGTGATTTAGAGTGCCACCAGGAGATTTATTATGTCACTGTATTTGACTGGCGCGACGATTGGTGGGAAGTTGACCATGCACAGGGAAAGACAGGCATGGAGGCATTGGAGCAAGCTTTCTACAAGGTCACACTCACAGAAAGCGGTTTGGCAGTCGCTGAACTCGACCTGAGACAGTTCACAGGAAAGAACAGTGACAACAGCACCATGGAGGCCTGGAACACCGCAGCAGCAGGGCAGAGCAGCATGAACGGAAGAATCCAGGAGTTCAACCAGAAATGGGACGGCAGTCCGACCGAACACCACGAGAGGTCATACGTCTCGGAGAGTCGGCAGCACTGGTGGGTCGAGGACATGGTATGGGGTATCAACGGCGCAGCCAACGACATCACTCAGCTGAACGCTGTGCAAGACAGGCTTCTTGCATACGAGGAAGCGCTCAATACTGCTGAAGACCGCCTGTACGCACGTAAACCAGCGAGCGAGGTCTTCGCAGAGGACATGGGCAACAGCAGCATCGACATCCTCAGGGCGCTTGACTATCCAAAAGGAAAGGGCCACAACTACCAGGAAGAGATCAACAAATACGTCAAGAGATGGCGCTGGGGCCTTGGCATCACCGGCATTGTAGTGGCAGGTGTAGGGCTCTACATGTACGAGAACTCAGACCGCGGAAGGCGCTACGGCGGCTATCGCCGCAACGTGTGGCCTTAGTAATCACTTTTTGATATTGATATCAAGGGTGGGAAAGGGCATCTCTATCCTTGCCTTCTTGAACTCCTTGAGGAGATTATGCTTCAATGCCCTGTCTGCCTCAAGCTTGTCGCTGCGGCTCTTCACCCAATACATCACCTTGAATGTCATAGCAGAATCCCCAAACGTATCGAAGAATATGGTTGGCGCAGGGTCCTGGAGGATGAGCTTCGCTCCCTTCGCTGCCTTCTTGATTGCCGTCTCAACCTTCACAGGGTCAGCATCATACGATACTCCAAATTGCACAGTGAACCTTGACCTGTGGTGAGGCCTCTTGTTCATGTTGATGATAACACTCTCGGCAAGCTTCGCGTTGGGGTAAAACACAGTATTGCCGTCGTAGGTCCTTATTTTAGTAGTGCGCATCCCGATGTCCTTGACACTTCCAGCCACGCCACCGATGTCAACAGCGTCGCCCACAGTGATGTTTCTGTCCAGCACTATCTGGATTCCGCCGAAGATATTGGCAATCGAGTCCTTGACAGCAAAGCCGATGGCAATACCTGCGATACCTAATGAGGCGAGGAACGGCCCTATGTTTATTTTCCACACGTCAAGCATCAACAGGAAGCCGATAACAGAAAGCAGCACATCGAATGTGCTTTTCATGAGGGGCAGAATCTGGTCATCTAGCTTTGTCTTTGTCTTTGCAGCCCACTGCTTTCCCCATGAAGTGAGGATGACGCGCGTCACGATAATGACAAGATACGTCACGACAATAAGCACGAGAGTATCGAGGACACGGTTGATAACAACCCCATACTTCTCCGCCAGAGCCAGGGGAACGACAGCAAGCCTCAGGCCGATGAGGAGGAGCAGCGTCCGTATGGGCCTGTGCGTTGTGGACAGCAGCAAGTCTCCAAAGTCACCATGGGGCAACTTCTTCACAAATGAGCGGACATAGCGCTCAATGACGTATACGAATATCGCAGCAAGGATGTAAAACGCGACAAAGATGCTCAGTGCGAGGAGCCATTTATTGCTTGTCAGCGTACTTACCGCATCTGTCAGTGTCACGAGCGCAGCATCGAAATCAACCATATCATATCACCATTTACTAGAGTTACAACTCACTTAAGCTTAAAGCCGCATTCCGGACAGAAGCTGTCGCCCGGCATGAGCTTGGTCCCGCACTGCGGGCAGTAATGAGGATTCTTGTACTGCACCTTCTTGTGCGGAATAGGATACCTCTTCCACTTGTCCTCATCATAGAGGTCGTCAAGCTCCTTTTTGGAGTAGTCGTCAACGACTATAGGGACCTCTACGTGCGTAAGTTTCTTGCATTTCGGGTCGTGGAGGCAGTTCTTCGCAGCCTTGAGTCTGCGGTGCCCGTCAACCAGTTGATAATACCCTCTCTTGACCGGATGTGGCTTGACTTTCAAGGGGTGATCATCACGGAAGCCCTGAGCCTTTATGCTCTCCTCTATCTGATGGAGGTCTTTCAGACGGTCCTCCGGATAGTTAGGATGTGGCTCGATGCGGTCTATATGCACACGCATCGGCTTCTTCTTCCTAAAGGTCCTCATAAGGAACTTTAACTGCTCGGGGGCTACCATTACCTATTTTACTCTCTCTTTACCCTTTTAAGGCTTTCGCTCAAGAAGTGAAAATTCTATAGGCGTGCCATCGGCAAGATAAGCCCGAATATCTCGCTCCCTGAATGGGTTGGATATGATGAGGTGGATGCCGCCCATCTTTGAGAAAAACCTGAGGTCCTGCCTGCTTGGATGGTTGCTCGGGCTTGGGTGTGAGTGGACAGAGCCTACACTGCCAGAGACCATCGGGAGGTTGAGGCGGACTGAAGAGCTGCGTACAGTATTGGTGAAGGGCTGGAAGATGAGCTCATCCACCACGAGTACATGCTCATCGACTTTGCCCTTGAGCAGGGAGATGAACTCTTTGGGATACACTTCCTTCGAGAAATGGCAGATTCTCTCCATGACTTCAGGAGTTATTTTGACGTCGTTGAACTCGAGATCAGAGAGGTCGAAGAACTCGAGTATCGCATTCCATATCCCTTCGAGCGCGCGTCCCATGCCCTGTGTCTGTGAATCTGTGTTATTAAACATTACGGGCGCAAAGCCTTAAAAAGGCAGGGATACTCGCATGGTGTGATGGGGACTCTTGATGTTGTGGATGAGAACGACAAAGTGATAGGCCAGGCCAGTTTCGAGGACTGCCACACAAAGAGGCTGCGCCATCGCGGGACCTGCGTGCACATCTTCAGAGATGAATCCATGAAAGAAGTTCTCGTCCAGCGGCGAGGATTAGGCATGAGGACTGAGCCCGGCAAGAGGCACGCCTCAGCGTGCGGGCATGTCGACGCTGGAGAGACCTATAAAATCGCTGCACTGCGGGAGATGGAAGAGGAAATCTTTCATGAGCAGGAAGCCCCCGACCTGAAAATCAAATCCATAGGGAAATTCGTCCTCACGGACAGGCCTCTGAACATCGAGTTTGTCAAAATATTCTATACTGTACATCCTGGGCCATTCTCAGGGCATCCTGAGGAGGTGGAGAGCCTCGAGTTCGTGGAGATTGAAGCCCTGAAGAAGGATATGCACGAGCATCCTGAGAAATACTGCGTTGGCTATTTCCAGGAGGTCGGCCTTTTGGATACATTCCTGCGGAAACATTTAAATAAGTAAAAAATTACTCATATGAGTAATATGTTACACAATAAACACTACAACATTCTGAAACAGTTCCTCGGCGATTACAATCGACAGATACACGGAAGGGAGCTTGTCGGCAAAATCCCCATGAGCCAGAAGGCGATTGCCCTTGCGTTGCGGGAGCTCGAAGATCAGGCAATCTTACGCGCCCAGCCGAGGGGAAGGCAGGTATTGTATTACTTGAATCATGATTTCTCCGAGATTCAGGACGTACTTGCAATCAGCGAGCACACGCGCAAGATGGAATTCCTCAAGAAACATCTACAACTCAGGTACACCTTCAAGGATGATGACCGCATCGTAGGCATCTTCGGCAGCTATGCAAAGGGCACACAGAATAAGGCGTCTGACGTAGATGTCTTTGTCATTGGCAAGAAAAAGGAGAAAGATTACGACGAGACCGGAAAAACCCTTGGTGCGGACGTAGACCTTTTCCATTTCTCGCCAAAAGAGTTTAGAAGGCTTCTTGAGCAGAAGAATAACTTATGGGGCTCGATTGTCAACCATCATATTCTGATATTTGGCATAGAATCCTTCGTAAGGAATGTTTGGAAGCATTACTATGGTCTCGATAAGGTGGTGTTGTAAGCAAATGAGAGGACTAAGACTAGTGATACCTGATGAGAAACAATCAAATTCCTACTTAAGGATGGCTGAAGCGACACTTAATAGCCTAGACAACAAAGAAACAAGCGAGATTTGGACAACAGCAAAAATCCACTACGTGTTCTACTATTCACTCTATTCCCTCATGCTTCGAATTGGGGTGACGAGCGAAATCCATTCCTGTTCCCTGGAGTTCATGAGGAAGTTCCTAGTTCCACCTTATACCAAAGAAGATACACGCATGATTATGAAAGCATTCGACAACAGAAACAGGCTCCAGTATTACACTGACAGGCCAGTGAGCCAAGAAGAGATTGAACAGACAAGAGACTACTGCAAGGGATTCTACCTCAAGACAAAAAACATTCTCAAAACCGCAAAGCTCTCGCAAATAAAAATAATAAGGGACAAGCTGGCAGCACGGGCCAAATCGTGAGAGTATGCCAGCCGCCCCTGTAGGTTGATTATTCTGTTTCCACGTCTTCCAGATAGTAAAGGAAAGGCACTCTCTGCATCCCGCCGCTCCACTTATCCAGCCCATACCTCCCAAATTCGAGGAGTGGCACCAGCCAGCTACAGGCTATGTCATGGTGGTTGCCCAGTGTGACTGTGAGCTCAGGAAGCTCCTCGTGGATGTGCTCCGCAAGCTCTTTTGCAAGGGCATATGCTTCCCTGTCAAACAGCCTGGAGGTGATGGTCACGCTCGAATCGTATTCCTTTTCAGAGGTGTGTGCAATTGTGCTTATCTCGAGGGCGCGGATATAGGGCCACACCTTATTCGCGCGGCATTCCCCAGCATCAAGATAGGACTCTCCTGCCTCGAATGCAGTGAGCTGCTCATGCCTCCTGCGCAGGGTGGACTGGGCATCGAGAAGCTCCCGTTCCAGGTCCTTCTTCTGGGGGTTTGCCTTGGTGGTCTCGACAATCTTGCTGAAGATGCCTCCTGTCTGCTTTGTAAGAGTGAGCTTTGCTTCCACATCGTCGTATGCCTTCTGCTTCTCATCAACTATGGCTTTGTATTTCGTAATCTCAGAGCGGACATCGTCGAGCACTTCCTCTCCGCCAAGTGTATAGACCCCATAGTAAGGCATGTGGATTTTCTCTCCAGCATCGGGGTTATAGATATCCCAACCGCACTCTTTTAGCTTCACATCCTGCTCTGCGAAGAAATCCTCGATGACTTCGCTGAGGCGTTCGGGTCCTGCGTCCAAAAGCGCGAATCGCGGGGCTACGTTGTCAATCACCGGGTTATCATCTACCGGGGGTTCCATTGCATCTAGTTTGTCTTTCAGTTTTGTCAATAGTTTGGTCATGTTTTCCCAACCTCAAGAATAGGGAAACAAATACGGCATCAAAAACGTTCTGAGGAGAAAATGAGCGCTAGCCGTACGACAGATGGAAAAGCTCGGTTTTCGACGATATTTTCAGCTGCAGCCTGATGTGGTGCCGCAGTCCTCGCACACGAGACATGCGCCGTTTCGCCTTACCCTGAGAGAGCCGCACTGCTGGCAGGGCTCTCCTGCATAGCCCTTGACTCTTGCTTCCTGAATCTTATCCAAACGGTCGTCGGGATTGCCGTTCATCTCAGCCTTAGGGCCGAGGCCAGTGGCAGAGTCAGTGTCTGCCAGTGCTGCGCGTTTCCTGGGCGAGAGCTGAGTCTGGATAGTGCCGTCGTCCGGCTTCACGTGGAGGAAATCAGTCCTGCCAAGGTATTCATAACCCAGCACGCGGAACACGAAATCAAGAACGCTCATCGCGCTCTTCACTCTTGGATGGCCGTACACAATCCCAGCAGGCTCAAAGCGCGTGAAGGTGAACGAGTCCACGAATTCCGACAGCGGGACTCCGTACTGCAGTGCCTTACTCACCGAGATGGCAAAGCAGCTCAGCAGAGTCCGATATGAAGCGCCTTCCTTGTACATGTCGATGAAAATTTCGCCGAGATTGCCCTCAGCATACTCTCCAGTACGTAAGTAGACCTTATGGCCTCCAATCGTTGCCTCCTGGACAAAACCGCGCCTTTTCTTGGGCAGCCGGCGTCTCTTGGGGGAAACCATCTCAGTGGCAGCTGCCTGCACATCCCTCGGACCAATCTTCTCATCGATATCGTCCTCGATATTCACCTGGAAGAGATCCTCATGGGCCTTTCCCAAGAGGGGCTGGCTCAGCTTGCTGTTATCCCTATATAATGCCACACCCTTGAGCATCTGCCTCCACGCCTCTAGATAGGCCTCCTGGATGTCGAGTATTGTCGATTCCTCAGGCATATTAATCGTCTTGCTGATAGCACCTGAGATAAAAGGCTGGGCACCAGCCATCATCCCAATGTGGCCATGGGTATGGATGAAGCGCTCGCCCTTCCTGCCACAAGTGGAAGCGCAGTCAAACACAGGATAATGGTCTTTTTTGAGATGCGGCGCGCCTTCCAACATCATCGTGCCGCACGCGTATTCATTCGCCGACTCAATCTCCTGCCGGGAATAGCCCAGAAACTTCAGCACATCAAAATCAGGCTCTGCCAGCTGCTCTTCAGTGGCGCCGAGCTGATGGAGCAATTCCTCCCCGAGGGTGTAAGTATTGAACACAAAGCTCAGCTCGAAGGCATTCGGCAGCATCTTCTCGACCTTCTCAAGAACTTCATCACTCAGCCCTTTGCCCTTGAGAGAGTCGAGGCTCACATGAGGTGCTCCCCCGAGAGTGCCGTGCCCCCTGCAATAATTCTCGATGTCCTCAATCTGCTCATCTGGATAACCCAGGGTGCGAAGCGCCCTCTGGACGGAGTTGTTCACAATCTTGAAATAGCCCCCGCCCGCCAGCTTCTTGAACTTCACCAGTGCGAAGTCAGGCTCTATCCCGGTGGTGTCGCAATCCATGACGAGCGAGATTGTACCAGTTGGGGCCAGCGCAGTGACCTGTGCGTTCCTGTAGCCGTACTGCTCTCCAGCAGATAGTGCGCTGTCCCACGAGGAGCGGGCTGCCTCGAGTAGTTCAGGCGGGCACTGCTGAGGATTGATTCCCCTTGGCGTTATTGTCAGATTCTCATATTCATCGGGCTTCGCGTTGTATGCTGCTCTTCGATGGTTGCGGATGACACGAAGCATGTGCTCCTTGTTCTTGTCATAGCCCTTGAACGGGCCGAGATGCTTTGCCATCTCTGCAGAGGCAGCATAGGCCTCGCCGCACAGCATTGAGGTAAGAGCTCCGCATAAGGCTCTTCCTTCCTCGCTGTCATAGGGAATGCCTTGCACCATGAGAAGAGTCCCGAGGTTCGCATAGCCCAGGCCAAGAGTCCTGTAGTCATAGCTCAGCTTCCCTATTTCTTGACTCGGGAACTGCGCCATCAGCACGCTTATCTCAAGGACGATTGTCCAGAGGCGGATGGCATGGCGATACGCATCAATGTCAAATTTACTTGTCTCCTCGTCAAAGAACTTCACAAGATTAAGCGACGCGAGATTGCATGCTGTATTGTCCAGGAACATGTATTCGCTGCAGGGATTGCTTCCGCGGATAGGACCTGAGGCAGGGCAGGTGTGCCATTCGTTGATGGTGTCGTTGCACTGGATGCCTGGGTCTGCGCAGCACCAGGCAGCATAGCCTATGTCCTCCCACAGCTTACGCGCCTTCAGGGTCTTGAAGATGTCACCGTCAGTCCTGCGGATGAGGTTCCAGTCCTCGTCTCGCTCGACTGCGTTGAAGAAGCTGTTAGGAATCCTCACGCTGTTGTTCCCATTCTGGCCAGTGACTGTACCATAGGCCTCGCCATTGTAATCAGTATCGAATGTTGCGATGTCGATAGAAGTATGGCCCTGCTCTGCCAGATGCAATGCCCTGAGAATATAGCGGGCAGGCACATTCTCCCTCAACGCATGGGACATCGCCCTCGCAAGCTCCGGGTTCTGCGTCTGGTCCGAGCTCTTGTTCTCCACGACCGCGTGCATGATGGCATCCAGCGCGTCCGCGTTCAGTCTGCTGCCGGCGACGAGATGCGCCACCTTGTGTTCTTCCTTGACCTTCCAGAGGATGAAGTCCTCAATCTCAGGATGGTCCATATCTAATGAGAGCATCTTCGCCGCACGCCTTGTCGTGCCGCCCGACTTGACAGAGCCCGCTGCAGTGTCATTCACCTTAAGGAAGGAGAGGAGACCTGAAGACGTCCCTCCTCCGGAAAGAGGCTCACCCTTACCTCGGATGCTCGAGAAATTTGTTCCTGTCCCTGAGCCGTACTTGAAGATGCGCGCCTCTCTCAGCACGAGGTCGAAGATGCCACCTGGATTGACCAGATCATCGTCCACGCTCTGGATGAAGCAGGCGTGGGGCTGCGGCCTCTCATATGCATTGGCAGACTCTTTCAGCTCATTTGTCGCAGGGTCGACATACCAGTGCCCCTGGCTCGGCCCGGTGATGTTATAGGAATTGAAAAGCCCTGTGTTGAACCACTGCGGAGAGTTTGGGGCTGCGTACTGGTGGAGCATCATATAGGAAAGCTCATCATAGAATGCCTGAGCGTCTTCTTTGGTAGAGAAGTAGCTGTACTGCTCCCCCCAGTGGCGCCAGCAGGCCACAATCCTTGACAAAATCTGCTTTATGCTGTATTCGCCTCCAAATACCTGGCTACCTTTCTCATCAAGAAGCGGAGTGCCGTCTGCCTTTACCTGGGGCACTCCTGCCTTCCTGAAATATTTCTGCGCAAGAATATCGGTAGCGACCTGGCTCCATTGCTTTGGAACCTCAACATCGTCCCGCTCGAACACTGTCGTGCCGTCGGGATTCCTTATCACTGACGTACGCTTCTCGTATTCCACGCTTGAAAAGGCGTCCTTGCCTTTTATGGTAAAAAACCTTGGAACAGTCAATCCTTCCTGCGGAAAATCAACCCTTTTTTCTGAAGTTGTTTCTGGACAGAGCGCCTCCTGCTCTTCAGTAATAATATCATTCTCATCAGCCAACTACGTCACCTCTCACCCAGCATGGGAAAGTGCTCACTCCTCCCCAATATATGCCCCCGTACGCTCCAAAGGAACACAACATCTTGTGTTTTGGAATTTTTCAATACACAATATCTAGTAGTGTATGGTCAAACTCATATATAAACTTTTTGATAGTGGAAACTGGAGATTCAAAAGGCGGAAAAATCTTAATTTCGAAAAATATCACCACTCTAAAGTAGAAAGATTTAAAAGGAACTTAAGACCCCCTTCAAACGACGCCCCCCACATCTAGCAATTGGCGTCGGAGGACTACCTATGGGTTCGACGTTGAGAGAGCGTGCGCATGCTATGCACGATCTCCTCCAGCGATATTATCTAGACCAAAGTTCCGAACAGATTGGCGATCTTAAGATCGAAAATTGGAACACAACGCTCTCGTTCCTGACGTATTTCACGAAGGGACGCCAGCTCCTGAAGGGAGATCCAAGCTCGGGTAAGACATCTCTTGCCGGGCTTGTGTGCGGCATGCTCGGCGGCGTTTCACCGGACATGACAAGCCGTGTCCTTGTTCGAGGCACACCAGACCTCACCAAGGAGGATTTGACAGGCCATCTCCATTACGGAGCCCTTCACCAGGGAAATGAATGGGTTGTCTGGATTCTCGGGCACATGATGCCTTTCTTCAACGTTGACGAGCTTCTCAGAATTCCGACCAAGCTGCAGTCACTCGTCCTCACCGGAATCGAGGACGGCATCTGGACCTATGCGAACTCGTATTCAATTGATACAGGCAAGAGGCCGGGGTTCTACACCATCAACCCGGTCGACGAGGGAAGCTTCCAGCTGACCTACGCCCTGATGGACAGGCTGACCAGCTCATCTGAGCACTGGCCCCTGCCCAGGCTTGCACAAGATAAGAAAAAGACGGCTAATATCAACAAGGCGGTCGAGCTGATGGGCGGCAGGGTGGACAAATTGCCTGAAATGTATGCAGAGCAATTCCTCAATGCCCCCGAAGGGGCTGCACGAGATATTGTGAAAGCGATGATGCACATCGGCGAAGTGACGCTGCCAAAGCTGGAGCAGACTCCTGAGCAGCTCATGGCCTCTTTCAAGAAAATTGACGAGCTGGTAGGGCTCTACCGCGAGTCAATGAAAGATAGTGACCGCGTGGACCCCCTGTCAGACGCGATTGCCAAGGAGATGATCACCGACATCGTGCGCAGAGAAATCATGCCTTTGATGGAATCCAACCTGGGGCACTTCCAGAGTCTTGTGAGCCAGACCACTGACCTGAGAACCCAGTACAGAGAAGAGGTTCTCGCTCCCCTGCTCGATGTCGAGCCGCTAAACGACGAGGATTTGGAGCAGATTTTCTGGGAGATCGACCAGATTCCCTTTGACCAGACTGCCACCAAGGTAGCGTTCTGGTGGGAAGCCTGTATGAACACGAGCCTCATGTATGGTGTCAAAAGAAGCGAGGACCATATTCCGCTTTCGAGGATGATGACCTCAGACTATCCTGATAAGGGGCATGCTGTGAGTAAGATTGAGGGGCCGTTCAGTAACCGCGGCCAATCAGACGCAGACAGTATCGCGCGCGCCATCGCCTGGTGGCTCGGCAAAGACACCGTCGATACCGAAATCTACAGGGCCGCAGTCGTGTGCACCGAGAACCACAAGCTTCCTTTTGACGCGACGTATGCTGCGCAGAAGCAGATATCGCCTCGTGACTGGGATCAGACCTCCCACCTCATGAGGAGCTTGCTTGAAGAGATGTCGCAGGACTACACCCAGAGGAACAAGGAGTTCTTTGATGTTGTCGGCGTTGTTGTGAATCCTGAGTTCGACCCGTACACCCGCGAGGGTGACAAGGGCTTCGACGAGGAGAAAAGCCTCAAGGACAGGCAGTGGAACATGGTTGAGACGCAGGAGCATCCGGTCATGCATGCCATCCGCCAGGAGATGAGCAAGAACTACGATATTGACATCAATAACCCGTGGGTAGAAAGATTCAACTCTGCTGCAACGGCAACTCCAGAGGAAGAGTAAGTCTTCTCTTCCCTGGGGAGATATGACAATGGCAGACGAAGAAATCACAAGCGAGGAGCTCGAGGAGAAGATACAGAAGCTCTGGCCGACTGTGCTGGACCACTTCTTCCCGAGGCCGAACCTGCTTGCCCCGCCCGCATTGGTCGGCGAGCAGGCCGAGAGTGAGATTATGCACTCGGTCGGCGCACGCCAGGTAACCATCGATGAGCAGTATGTCCGCGCACTTATGCCCTATACTGAGGACACGGACCAACTTCTTGAGGGCATACTGCTTCACACTGTGTCGCACTACATGCTGTTTCCAAACCAGCTTAGTGTTGCGCTCGTGCTTATGCAGATGGCCTACACCTCATTTGACTGGCTCGGAGAGCAGGTGGACAAGAAGGAATTCGGCGACATGGTGTTCAAGCACTACATCGACGTCGTGGACAATCTCTCGGCATTTTTCACCTCTGAAGGAGGCGAGGCGATTGCCGAGCTCTACAGTACTATGGGAAAGGCGATTGAGGACGACCTCATGCAGCATCCTGAGTACATGGACCACTATCGGCCGATTCTCCTGAACCTGGAATTCTACGGATTCCAGTTCAAGGACAAGATGTCGCACAAGATAACACCTCCTCCTGAGCTGACTGAGCAGAAGACGAAGATGATCAAGGCGAAGGACGGCACCGAAGAGATGGGTGTTGAGAAGAGCTATGTCGAGCGCATGCACGACATCCCTTTCCTCACAAAGTTCGGCTGGCCATTCCTGCACAACGCAACTGCACTTGATGAGGACTCTTATTGGCACCATCTCAACGCGATGCGCCAGTACGGCAAGCTGCTCATTGATATCGAACAGCAGTGCGGCGGCCAGGGTGAAGGAGAAGGTGAAGGAGAAGGTCAGGGACAATGCGGCGATGGTTGCGGCGGCCAGGGTGACCAGGATGGTGACGGCCAGAACAAGCCGAAAATAGGCGGCACATGCGGCGATTTCGGTGACAACCATGGTGGTCCGGGAAGCCAGAAGCCTTCTCCAATGCAGATGGCCCAGGCCCTCGACCAGATTCGCCAGAATTTCACCAAGCACATGTACGACCAGATGCGGCAGTTCGCCACGGAACAGTTCCCAGAATGCTTTGACCAGGGTGGAGATGAATCAAGCGAAGGCATGGGCATCGGACAGGGCGGCGCACTCACAAAACTCAATACAGAGGAGAGTCAGATTGAATATTACATGAAGCTCTCTCTCGGGCTGCCCCTGTATATCCTGCCGAAGAAACTGCGGACGCCGAAAGATGGCGGCTTCCCTATGATGAGAAAACCCTATGAGCCGGGAGACCCGATGAACAAGATTGACGTCTTCCGCATGCATGGAGGCATCATGCCGGGCATCACGCCGGTGAAGGTCGACGCAGAGGACAAGACTTATCATAAAGCGCCTCGGGTTCCGCATGCCCTCATCCTGATGGATTCATCTGGCTCAATGCCGAATCCCTCCACACACAAGAGCGACCATGTGCTCTGCGGGATGATGATAGCCAACAACTACCTCATCAACGACTCTCTTGTCGGGGCAATCAACTTCAGCGGCCAGTCATATCCAGTGCCGTACACGAACCAGCTCTACCAGATCGCGTATGCGCTGGTTGGTTTCCAGGCCGGCGGAACAGAAGTTGACCTGGATATCCTGGAGAAAATCCTTCCCCCTGAGGAGAAGAAGAGGTTCATGGGCCACGGCAACAAGCTCAAGAGGGACGAGACAGAGAACATCCTCGACTGGATGAACAATCAGGGTTCACTGGGGCAGAAGATGTACCAGGAAGCCATCACCAAAGAGGTGGAGGTCAATCTTGACCGCGGAAGCCTCACTGAGGACATGGCAGAGCTCACTCTGGACTCACTCGACGTCTATATCATCACTGACGGAGGCATATTCAATCTGGATGCCCTGTACAAGCAGTTTGATGAGATGGCAAAGAAGTGCAGAATCACCATCCTGCACTGCCCACCTGATTTCCCTCTTCCTGCAGATGAAATGCCGGAGAACGTCCGCTATATCAAGCTAAAGGACGCAAAGGATCTCATGGGCGCAGCACTGGGTGTTCTTGAAGACAACGTCCACCACTACGAATCTGAAGGGTGATGCGGTTTGACTCGTGACACTCTTCAGGGCCTGTCTGGACTAGAGCGAGATGAAGCTTTAGAGGTGACTCCATGAGCCGCGACGGCGTATTCGATGGTCTTGAGGACATGGACCTGTCCAATTCCGAGCTGAGCTATGAGAGTGGAGCGGCTGATTGTGATTTAAAGTTCGTCGATACTGTCATACAGTACTATATCGACCAGAACGAGAAACATAATATTGGTATGTTCAACAGTGAAAAAGAGATTCTCAGGTTCATCCCAATTCTTGAGCGAGGGATAAAAGATGATTTCCATCCCAACGCCTTCCTTGACTGCCTTGTCATCAGGCTAGGGCAGTACTGGAACGAATTAGAGAGCTCGAATCTCAACAGGCATGGCAACATCGAGACTTTCCTCAACATGATAGTCCAGGGGCTTTACTGTAAGGACTACAATGACTTTGTCCTGAACCTGGAGGCATTGCAGCATTACTTCCGCCCTGAGGATTCAGACAAGGGAAAGAATGTTGCGAGCAGTTTGCTCGCGAGCAAGGACAGGCCCCTTCGCCTGAAGGTCATCGGCAATGTCAATGAGTTTGGCTACTATGCGCGCAACTGCATCCTCGAGCTGGACGGAGACGCAAACGAAGCCGGGGAAATGGGTCAGAATTCAAGATATATCCTCAGCGGGATTGTGGATGAGGTCGCAAAAAAAAGCGAACACTGCAGATTTGACATCGAGCATCAAGCTAAAATTAGCCACGGTGCGAAAAACACAGCCATCTATGCGAAGAACGGCGTCTTGAGGAAAGGAAAGTCTGCCTGGGAATTCGTATGGGAGAAAACCAACGAGCTCTGGACTCCCGACACATCTGGCGAGTGGGGCAGGGTCGACAAAGAGGGGAAGGTGATACGACAATGAGCCTTCTCGATAATCTACTTAATCGCGGCAAGTCAGTAGCTGAGATTGTGGAAGATAAGATGGATCTCAGCCAGGCAGTCAGCACCGTACTTGATTACTATATCCTCGAGAAAGAGGAGGGAACTAGATTCGGAACCTGGGGGCATGAGAGCAACACCCTGCTGCTTCTCCCAGTATTGGAACAGGGCATCGGGAAGGATTTTGAGCCTAATACCTTTCTCGACGAACTAGTCACTGGGATGGACTACGCCCTCGGCAAGATGCTGAAAAGGAAAGAGACTCGCCATACATCTGATTTCCACGCGTTCCTCGCCATGGTTGTGCAGGGGCTCTACTGCAAAGACTATAATGATTTCGAGCTTGACCTGAGGCCACTGGCAAAGTATTTTGGTAGGGACCGCTACAGGTTCTCCTTAAGCAGAGACGAGGATTTCGGCTACAGGCTCTTCGGCGCAGAAGACAGGCTGCTCAGGCTCAAGCTTCTCGGGGATGTTGAGGAGCTGGGGCAGTGGTGTGAGTATTGTGTTATTGAGTTTGAGGGAAGCGCTGAGAGTATAGGAAAACACGCAGAGGATTCACGATTCATCCTGTCGGGAGATATCGGAGAAGTAGGAAATGAATCCGAGAACTGCGTGTATGAGCTTGAAAGTCCGGTAACAATAGCTATCCTCGGAAAGGAGAACAAGGTCTATGCCAGAAACGGGCTTACTGAGCTCAAGGGAGGCATCCTCTGGGATTTCTTTGACCAGAATGAGCTCTACATTCCCCAGGGAGCGGGATGGAAGCAGGTGCACTCTGCAGAGGAGGTGGTGTTGCATGAGCCGTGATATTCTTGACGAGAGTCTGGCAGAAGGTAAAGCGCCTGAGAAGAAAGAGCACTACGAGAGCGTCGACATGGGACCAACACAGCAGGCGATAGACGCCCTGCTCAAGCCTCTTGATGCCCTGTTCTCAGAAGATGATGAGGGTATTGAAGATGTGTTCACTCTCCTCCTGCCGGAAACCGAAGACCTGGAGAGCCTGTCATCTCTAGCGGGTTTTATGGATACACTTCCAGAAACGCTTTCAGCGATGATTCCAGAGGGTGTACAGGGACAGCAGGTTCTGGATGCGGTTTTTGAGGGTGCGCAAGAGTACACTCAAGGCAAGTCCCCCAATGCTTCAGGGTTTGATTTCTTTGAGCTATTTCTTCAGAACATCATAGACAGCATCCCGCTCATATATATGTACAAAGTCGTGGAGGCGCTCTACCTCAAGGGACACAACGGCCTGATGCTTGACTTCCCAAAGAACAGTATGGCAGAAGTCGGGTACCTTAATGGCACTGAAGATGAGATGCTCAGCCTGCACGTCACCGGAGACCTTAATCTGATTATGCAGTCTGAGTACTCGCGCATCTCAGTGTCAGGAAATGTAGAGCAGATTGAGCTATGCATGGACTGCCGCTTTGACATCCATGGTGAGAATACCCCCACTAATATCCTGGAGAGTGCAGCGGATTGTGAGTTCTATTTCCATAATGGTACTGAAGACACCTGGCTGGAACTGCTTGGTGCCCCAAGCCACAACAGATACTTCGTATGCGAGGAGGATGAATGGACAGAGGTGACGCCGTGAGCCGCCTCGAAGGGCTTGAGGATATTGAACGGAATCCTAGTGGAGAGCCCTATGAGCCTGGGAAGAAGGTATCCGACCACAAGCTCGTGAGCACGATTCTCCATTACTTCCTCGACCCAGAAAACTCTGCCAACAGCTTCACTCAGGAACACTATAAGATTATGATACGTGATGCCGAGCTTGGAGAAAATTTTGACCACCAACAATTCCTCGATGCGATTGTCAATGGCCTGCATCAGCACAGGATAGAATCTGAAGAACAAGGCCGCCATGAGCCAAATTTTCATTTTCTTCAGTACATGTTCAATCCTATTCTCAAGGGATTGTATGATAGAGGTTTTAACAACTTCCACCTTGACCTCTCAGACTTTCCGGAGCTATTCTGGATGGGAGCTCAGCTTTATGGCACTGAAGATAATCATTTTGTCCTCTACTACAAGGGTGAGGTGCATACTTTTGGCTCAGACTGCACCCACGCACGGATTTTCGCAGAAGGGCCTTTCAACCATGTTGGAGGGGAATCTCTGGATTCCAAGTTCACATTCTCGGAAGCGGAGTACTCAGTTGGCCTTAAGGCTGAGAGATGCGCATTTCACATAGATACTGGCAATCCCTACACCTGGATTCAAGACATTGCCGGAAAGCACTTGAATGAGGACGTACCAAAAGGGTGTGAGTTCTACTTTGAGAAGGGAATTGAAGATTCAGATGATGTGATAGCATATAGTACAATAGTTGAGTGGTTCTCAGGGCACGGCAACACATTTCTCATCCCTGACGGCAGTGGCGGCTGGGAAGAGGTGAAGCCATGAGCCGCCTCGAAGGGCTTGAGGACGTGTTATCCCAAAGCAGGCAAAGAGAAACATACGAAGAAGGGCATTTTGACTATGATGAAGAGAGGGTTAATCAGCTTGTCAATATTGTGAAGGAAGGAACCCTCACTGCCATCAAAAGTTCGGTCAATTGGTTGAAACTACGTTTCTCGAGGAAACCATACCGTATGTATCTATTGGATGGTATCAAGAAACGTGCTGACTTCCTCACTGAAGAACTGAGATTAGATACAGAGGCCCTAGAGCCCAACGCATTTCTCGATGCCATTCTGCCCGCCCTTACCAGATATGGATTCTTAGATAGCCAGGGAATGCATCTTGGAGAAATGCTCCTGGACCCCCTGATACAAGCATTGTACAATGTAGGATATAATGATTTCATTATTGACACCTCAGGTTCTGGGCTATCAAGAACTGACATTGGTAATGGTCTCACTGGTAGGAGAGGAAATCCCCTCAATATGCGTTTTATAGGGAGGGTAAGGCATTTTGGAGCATATGTCTCGGACTGCTCGCTTGAACTCCACGGGACGTCCTTCGGTTCAGATTCAGTCGCAACGGGGGCATACAGATCAGACTTCAAATTCAAGGAGAATATCAGTGCATTTGGGAATTCCGCAAGAAAATGTACATTCACATTCAACTCTCTGAGGAATTATTTATCACAGATTCAGCAATTAAGGTGGGGAATCGACGCACCTAATAACTCAAAAGTATATGTCCATGAAGTCCTTGCCGAAGCTGAAATTGACCTTCTTAATAGTGCCCACTTCTTCACCTATAACTCTCGTCATCGTAACCAGCTTTACGTTCCTGACGACAGCGGCGGCTGGGAAGAGGTGACGCCGTGAGCCGCGACCTCCTTGACGGTGAGCTTGCCTCTGGCACCAAAAAGATGAAGGAGCACTACGAGACAGGGGAAGAACACACGCGCGACTCCCTTGTGGACAATTTAGTGGGACAGTACGAAACCATCGTAGAGGAGATGTGGCGCTCAAGGAAATGGGTTGGTGGATTCGACCACAAATACAAGGAAAAAGTACGTGAGCTTTCGGAGATGCTTCCCACTGACCAGGATTTCGATGCGAACAAATTCCTCGACGACCTCACCTGGTACATCCCGCTTGAGACTGACATCACCCATGCCTGCTACTTCAACTACTTCATTGACCCCGTGCTCCAGGCACTCTACAACAACGGCCACAATGATTTCGTGCTTGACTTCAACAGGCTGCCCCCCACATCAAGGATTCTTGGATTCCAGACTCTCAGGGGAAAGGATGACAACCTGCTCTCCGTCACAATACTGGGAGATGTCATCGAGTGCGGGGACAGGGTGAGTTACTGCAAGATAGAGGTCCTGGGCAATGTGGGCTGGGCAGTTGGAACCATGGCAAGCGGATGCGAATTTGTCATCCACGGCTCTGTCCGGAAGGCAGGAAGGGAATCTGTCAGGTGCAAGTATGAGCTTTCAGACTTCGATCCGCTGCCACGTTATTCACAAAGTGACGCTGAATACCTCAACAACGAGTACCATGTGCGGGCTCCGCTCACCCCCTCTGTGAGGAAGAAGATATTCGAGAGCGATTTCTTCATAATGAAGAACAGGCTCTTTGTCCCCAGAACAGACACTGAATGGGAAGAGGTGACTCCATGAGTCGCTCCTCATTCATGTTCGACGGGTTAGAGGACCTGAAAATAGACCTCGAGCACCACTACATCCCAGGTAGCAGGACTCTCGAAGATAAGCTCGCTGACATGCTCATACGAGTGGGTAAGGAAAAGCGGGCAGCGTGGCTCACATTCATGGACCATGTGCTCGACCAGGACAAGTACCGCGTGCTCTTCGACCCTGACTTGTTCCTTGAGGAGTACATACTCGCGCTCAGGAAAGAAGACCTGGTCATGGAACCAGATAATCACCTCTCGTGCTTCCTCACTCCCATGATACAGTTCCTCTACAACAACGGCTACAACTATTTCCATGTCAAAGCAGACGACTGGACTCCCTCCAGTATAGCTGGGCACCTCACAGGGACTGAGGAATTCCCGCTCAATCTGGTGTATGTAGGGAATGTGGAAAATTTCGGCAGGCGGAGCAGGAACTGCGTGATGACAGTGAAGGGAAATGTGGAATATGCAGGATACAAAAGCGAATCCTCGAGTTATAAGATTGAGGGAAAGGCAGAAGTGGTTGGAGGCTCGGCAAAGGACTGCGAATTTTACCATGATTCGCTCTTCCAGATATACGGCACTGATTATCTCCATACTAAGCTCATGAAGTACATCCCCCGAGAGTGCAGATTCCACGTGCGGAATGGCATCACGAAAGAGGAGAAGGATAAGCTCTGGACCTCTCCAAAGTATAGGTGGTGGAAGAAGCCAAAGAATGTCTTCAGGCACGGCAAGAACACACTGCTTGTCCCTGGAAAAAAGCCAGACACCTGGAAAGAGGTGTCTCCATGAGCCGGGACTCGCTTGAGGGCATCAATGATCTCATTGACATCGAGCCTGCTACTAAGCACTACGAGGAGGGCAATTGGCAACCCTACCGCGCGGAAGTCGATACTCTTGTGGAGCTTTTCCTCGACAGGACACTCGCACACTGGGGCGGCGAGTATCCCAGAACAGATGCAAGACGTAAACGTCATTGCCATGAGAGAGATGAGATTCTCAGGACAGAATCAGCCCAGCCTATGCTGAGGAAGCGGGCAGACAAGGTCGCTGAGATTCTCCCTGAGGATGCTGACCCCTCTGCCTTCATCGACTGTCTTCTATTCGCAATCCATCGCTCAGAGTATGAGGGGCCAGATTACTGTGGCTATGGTGCTGACCACAGGCAATCCTTCCTCAACGATCTCCTAGATCCTGTGGTGCAGGTCTTCTACGACCGTGGACACAATGATTTCCTCATCGACCTCTCATTCCTCATCTTTGAGCCAGAGAAACTCGCAGTGGGACTTATAGGAAGGGAGGACGAGCCACTAAGGGTTACTTACAGGGGGAATGTCGATAATTTCGCCAACTTCGTCTCGGACTGCGACCTCACACTTGATGGGAAGGTCAGCGGCAACTTTGTCGGCGGGTCTGGAGGGGGAAACTTCCGGTCGAAGATAGCATTTGATTATGATAACGCATACAAGCTTTGCATAGGCTCGTACCAGACTGAATTCTATCTTGAGGTAATGCCCTGGCTGAGTGATCATATTGGCTCTATATGTACCTCAGAAGAATGCGCATTCTATGTGAGGCGCAAGCCGTGCTATGAAAGGATGGCAATTCTCAAGGAAGAGAGTTTCTTTGGAAGATACAACATGTATCCAAAAAGACGGCGCAAAGGCAACAGACTCTATCACCGCCAGGGCCGCGGCTGGACCAAGGTGACTCCATGAGCCGCTCTGGCATGTTTGAGGGGCTTGAAGGTGTAGTGGAGCCAAGCGGCGGAGATAGCTACGAGGCTGGCTCGTTCGGCTTCGACCTCCCGCTTGTCAATTCAGTCATGCAGTTCTACATCGACGAAGGCTTTGACAGGGTGCACACATTCTACTGGGGTGTCCCCCACAAGAAGACAGCAGATTCAAGAAGAAATGGATTCTACAGGAAGCTCAAGGGAATGCTGAAAGAGGGGATGCAGGAAGGATTCGACTCCAACGTATTCCTCGATGCGATGATAGAGCGGCTCAACTGGGAGATGTCCCCGCATGAGAATCACCCTTCAAAGCCAGGGATGATGCTCGACACCCTTGTGCAGGCGCTCTACAACCTCGGGCAGAATGACTTCATGATTGACCTGCAGGGATATCAGCAGGGAAGAAGCAAGCTGACCATGTTAGGCAGAAAGATTAGAGGCACAAAAGAGAGGACACTCAACGCCACATACAGTGGAATGGTTGAGATTTTCGGAGCAGACAGTTCCTATTGCCACCTGACTTTCCAGGGAGATGTTAAATCCGGCTCGCATCAGGCACGATTCAATACATTCGACTACTATGGCTCTATCGACTTTCTCGGCGGCCATCCAAAGGGCTGCACATTCAATCTGGACTCTGCTAAGCCGATTGTATATAGTGATGGTGCGCAGTTCAACTTATTCAACGTGAATCTCGACGGCTGGGGCTGGCACAACTACCATTTCAACAGGCTCCGCTTGAACATGAAGCTCTCAAAGCTGAGAGGAAAGGGATTCTTCGAGCAGGGCAATATCATCCACCTCCACCGCGGAGATGAGATTGAAGAGGTGATGTGGTGAGCCGCTTTGAAGGGCTTGAGGACATCGTCTTCCCTGAAGCAAAAGGGCACTACGAACCGGGCGGGACAGGCGAGGAGATGGAGCTCTCAAAACAGCTGATGGAGCTATGGAGCAAGGAGACGCTCAGGTTCGGTGCTGTGAACAGCACGATGTTCGTGTATGACTTCGTCCGCAAATTCAACCGTGGGGTAGCTGCGATAACCGACATCATCGAGGGGCACGAGTATGAGCCACAGGCACTCATCAACACGATGACGTACAGGCTCCATGATGTGAATCTCAGCAAGAGCACAAATATTGTCTCTGAGTCTCTGGGCCACTTCCTCAACGCACTTGTGCAATCACTCTACAACCTCGGCCATAATGGCTTCATCGTGGACACCAGGCATTTCAATATTACCCCAAAGGATATGGGAAAATGGCTTGTTGGGAAGGTGGAGAACGAATTTGAGCTCACAATGCTAGGCAATGTTACATCCATAGGCACTAAGGTGCGACACTGCAAGATATCTCATTACGGCGAGGCCCTATACACTGGAAAAGATGCGCACCAGAGCAAATTCCATCTCAGCGGCACACATGAGAGGGTGGGCAGCGGCGCCTACCTGAGCGTATTCCACGGAGTAGACTCAATGCTGGACATATTTGGGATGCACAAGGAATATCGCGATACCCATGCCGAGCGCATACCATATCAGTGCATCTTCTTGGCCCAGGAGAAAGGCAATGAAGCGATGGGGCTCTTCGAACGCATTGGGTTCTGGTACAGCAAAAACAGGCTCGTAGGGACATTCGGCAACACAATATTCCTTCCTGACGGGAGCGGCGGCTTGAAAAAGGTGAAGAAATGAGCCGCAAGGACATCTTTGATGGGATCGAGGACACGCTCACTCCCGAAGAGCGAGAGCACTACGAGCCCGGCGTCGTCGGATTCGACCTCGCTCTTGTCGAGCATCTTGTTGACCGTTTCATAAGCACCAAGATGAAAACGCATTATAACAGGCTCTCAAGCGAGGTCAGCTATCTCAAAGGAATACTCCCCACTGCAGATGACGAAGAGTTCAAGCCCAACGCGTTCCTTGATGAGATTGTCGCACGAATGAATGAGCGCCTTCCGCCATCAAGAATTCGCAGCACGAACCGTCTCTTCGACCCGCTTATCCAGGCCCTCTATGAAAATGGCCACAATGATTTCGTCCTTGACCTCATGCCGCTCCAGTTCAAAGCAGAAGATGCATTATTCCCCATCTATCGCCTCGCAGACAATCTTGAAGGCACATGCGAGAGGCCGCTAAGCATTTCGTACAGGGCGCATACAGAAGAATTTGCCATGTGGGTACGCTTCTGCGATATCCAGCTGGACGGCCACACCTCAGAGGGTGGCTACTGCGCCTACAAGTCCACATTGGCCTTCAACGGGAAAGTGAAGACGCCTGGCTGCCATGCAGAGGAAAGCGTCCTCCACCTGGAGGAGATGGACTCTCAAGTAATCATCTCAACAGACTGCACCTATCATGCACATAGTATCCCTAAAGGCTTCCCTGAAGACCATTATGGTACATGGCAATGGTTCTTCGAGCAGGGCAACATCCTAGTCTACCTCAAAGACGGCGAATGGACAGAGGTGAAGCCATGAGCCGCTTCAAAGGACTTGAGGACACGCTGACTCCTAAAGAGAGAGAGCACTATGAGCCAGGAGAGCACAACTACGAGGCAGAGCTCGCCGGCTCCATCGCTGAGCAGTACTTTAACACAACTATGTCTGACATCACGACGGTCATGGACCTTGGCGACGACCTGGATTCACAATTACCTGACACTTACGAGGAGAGTTTCAACCCAAACGTGTTGCTAGACGCGTTGATAGCCCGAATCGCTTTAGGGGGGCAAGCGGACTATCAGTATGGGTTGAACCTCATCCTCGTTCCTCTCATACGGAAATACTACGACCTTGGCTACAATGGCTTTGTCGTGAATCTCTCGCCGCTTGAAACTGGGCCACACCAGATGCTCGACCGATTCGTAGGTGAAGAGGACAGACCTCTTGAACTCACCTGGAAAAGTAACAATAGGATGTCTGAGTTTGCCTGGATGGCAAGGCACTGCAACCTCACATTCCACGGGACAGCGGAGTACATGGGTTACTATGTGAAGAACGTCACGATTGACATGCGAGGGGAAGCAAACACAGTGGGGACATGTGCTGAGGACAGCACGTTTTACATACCCTCACTCTTTCAGATTGGAGTATATTCCAACATTGAGGCATATTCAACTAGATGCGATTTCCACATCACACTGCCCATTCTTGAGCACCACCCCTTTGAAGAGGTCGCGAACAAGGATTTCTACGAGCGTAAAAACAGGATTCTCGTGCCAGATAGTTCCGGAGGATGGGAAGAGCTCAAGCCAGAATCATCAGGCGAAGATTGAGTAGAGCAGGACCATTCCACCGGCGAAGACAATTGTGGATATAAGTACTCTCAGTGGCTTCCCTTTTGCCAACTCAGTGAATCTCGTCCCGATAATCGCGAGAGGTACTGAACCGATGAGGAATGGATACACGTCTCCCAAAACCACTGTACCATGGAAAAGGTAGACAAGTCCTGAAAGGCCTGACACGACCATAGTAATGAATATATCGGTACCGACAATCTCGTTGCTTTTCACGCGGAAAAGGAGGGCCAAGACGAGAGCCACGAGACTCGCGGCACCTATCGAAGTGGCTGCGATAAGCGCACCGGCAAACACGCCAGTTATAATAGCTAAGGATTTTTGGTCTTTTGACAGCCTCAGCCCACGCACTCTCTTCTTGTAATTAAATACCGTTTCAAAGAAGAAGAAGAAGGAGAACAGCACGAGCATCATTCCAATAACACTCAAAAGAAACTCGTTCAGCAACTCTCCTTTGACAGGGTTCTTGTTCAGGAGATTAATGACATAAGACACTATCAGTCCTATGGGCAGACTGCCTATAAGAAAATACTTGGCGATGTGGAAGTTGACATTCCCCTTGCGGCAGTGCTCGATAAGGGCTGCTGCCTTAGTGACTGTGATGAATGTAAGCGCAATACCCACTGCCATTGTCGGTTTATAGCCAAAGAACAGGATAAGCAGCGGCACAAAGAGCATAGGGCCACCCAAACCGGACATCCCGACAAGGAGCCCTATCACTGCCCCAACTAGAATCTCAAGCAGCATGTATAAAAAAGACTGGAAGGCGCTTTATAAAGGTTCTGGCTAGGTAATCGGCTTGCCAGCGTTCTTTCCAGGTGCCTTGTCCCGCACTTCTGTGGCTTTCAACTCATACACGCAGGAATAGCGGCCCGGGTCCTTCCTCGTATGGCGCATCTTCTCAGGAGGCACATGGAACAGGTCGTGCAGACCGATGAAATAGTCATAGAATACGCTCCCTGCTTCGTGCATCACGACCTCAACCTTCAATTCCTGGGAGAAATAGCCGTTGCCACCCGCAAAGCCGTTGTACTGCATTGAGGCATGGGGATGCTTCAGCACGTTCGCATAGGTCGTGCCACCATAGATTTCTATTGTTCCGACACTGCCAAGGTTGTAATGGCTTCCCCAGTCAGGCTCATCCCCCATGTCAGGGTAAATATGGTCAAGCAGGAGCTGCACCCTCTCTTCCAGGGTCTCCTTCAGGCCAAGGTCATACGCCTTCTCGATGAGTGCCTCTGCCTCATCGATAAAATCCTGCATCGCCTCTTCAGTCGCGAGTACAATGCCTACACCTTTAGGGGCGCAATTGATTTCAAGAGTATCTGGATTCACAGTGGCCATCACAGGGTCATGAAGCGCGAGCATCGCATAGGGCATATATTGCCCGGACATGCCCATCTCCTTTCGGGTGGACTTCTTCAGCATGCCGACTAGATTTTTTCGCCTCTGTGTGCACTGCCATTCAAAATAGCTCTCTGGAATGTCAACCATAATATTTCCCCCTGAAAAGGGTAATTTGGAGCCCTACTTAAATCTTCTGCTGGCTCACGCTACTTTATTCACGTCCGTGAGAACGCCTTTACTTCTTTTTCTTTTTCTTCTTCTTAGGCTCTTCAGCAGGGGCTTCTTCTTCAGCAGGAGCTTCCTCTTCAACAGGGGCTTCCTCTTCAACAGGAGCTTCCTCCTCTACGGGAGCCTCTTCAGCGGGAGCTTCCTCATTAACAGGGGCTTCCTCATCCACGGGAGCCTCTTCAGCGGGAGCTTCCTCCTCTATGGGAGCCTCTTCAGCGGGAGCTTCCTCTTCAGAAACCTCTTCAAACTCAGGCTCTTCGGACTCAGCAGGAAGTTCAGCTTCTGAATCTTCCTTCAGCTCCTCTGCAGGAACCTCTGCGAATGCGGGCTCAGCAGGAGCATCCCCTACGGCAGGAGCGGATTCTCCACCACCCTTACCAAGAAGGCTGACTTCCTGTGCCTGCTTTCCCCTGTCTGTGTCTGCTGGCTTAAAAGTGACGCGGTCCTGCTCTGCGATGCGGACGCCCTGTATAAGGCCGCGGATGTGGACGAAATAATCCTCCCCATCATCGCCTGCGATGAATCCGTATCCTTTGCGTGGATTGAACCACTTCACTACTCCTTCAATTTTATCCATATCTTTTACCTCAGTTCTTAGGTAGTTCTTAAAGGGGGAATGTTGAATAAGCGTTTTTAAGCTTTGCTGAAAAAAGGCCTCTGGAAAAGCTTTTTATAGTCCGGCGCCTGAGGAATTCCCATGGCACACAAGGCGCACCTCACTGCAGCCCTACTACTCCTATTCATAGCAGCATTCTGCGGGAGTGCAGCTGCGCAGGATGTGCCTGACGTCCTCACACCCTTCGTCTATGGTATTGTCCTCGAGCAGACAGCAGAGCCAGGAGAAGAGGGAGTGAACGTGACCATGCAGTGGACAGACGAGTACGGTGTCGTGTGGGAGGCGAGAGTGCGCACTGTCACTGCTGAGGAGATGGCGCTTGGAGGCCAGGATGTCCTCACGCCTGACTCCCCAGTCATGCAGGGGGATAGCATCATACTCAAGGGAAAGGGCCTCACCATCGAGCTGAGCGCCAAATCGCCCACTGAAAGTATCAGCAACAAGCTGAATGTCACAGCCCCAATAGGGACGCCTGGCACTCCAGGAACCGGAGGGACTTCAGGAGGGACCCCTGGAGACACAACCGAGGGCCCCAGGGAAAGCCACACCTTTGGGGATGATGACGACACTCCTGAAGAGGGAATTCCTGGAGAGACAACAGGCAATGTACCTGAAGGCGGCACCACCACTCCTGGAGAGGGTGGAGAGACCCCTGGAGAGGGAGAGGAACAAAAAAGGAGCATTGGCACAATTCTCAAGCCCATAACGGATAATGCCGGGCTTATCGCATTAGGCATCCTTGGAGTACTCCTCCTCGCTGGAGGAGGGATTGCTTATCTCGAGCTTAAAAACAGGAAAAAGGGCCCTCAGGTCGACCCTGGAAGCCTGCGCATCACGCGGCTCATGAAGAAGGAAACCCAGACTGTCACAAAAGAGGATACTGTCGAGAAGGTCATCCACCTAATCGTGACCGAAGACCTCACCTCAGTGCCTGTGCTCAAAGGCAAGGAGGTTGTCGGGCTTGTCACGCTCCAGGATTTACTTGTCCATTCTGAAGATACGGACCTCATGAACAAACAAGTCAAGGATGTAATGAGCCAGGCAAAGGGCGTGTCTGCTGACTCTACACTCATGGAAGCGATCGAGACCTTCCTCACCTCTGACCTGGATGAAATGCCGGTCCTGCAGAAAAAGAATCTTGTCGGCGTCACCACATTAAGGCACCTGCTGGAGCAGCTCGACATGTTCTTCGCCAGCACTGAGTTCAAGTCCGGGCTGCCTACGCTGAATGAGCTCATGAAGGTACACGCCTCTGCGAAGCCAAACAAGAAGGTGAAAGAACTTGTCAAGGTGCTTATTGCAAAGGGCGGGCCAATCGAGGTTCACGAAGTGGGGGCTGTGCTGGGCATCATCACGGAGAGAGAGATTGTCCAGGAGCTTTACCACGGCCAGAGCATGCTGGCAAAGGTACCTGCCGAGAGGGTGATGAGCAAGCACCAGTTCATACTGGACGCAAGGCGCGATATCATCGGCGCGAACAGCCTCATGCTTGACCACACCTCCTACTGGACGCGCATCATGAAGCAGGATAAGATAGTTGGGATTGTCACCAGCAGAGAACTCTTCGAGGGGCTTGCCGGGCTGCTCAAAGAGTACCGCGGCGGAAAGCGCTAATCAAAATTCTCCTGATACCAGTCTTTTATTACAGCTACAATGCCAACTGGCATCGTGACTTCGCTGCCGTTGTCTGTGACTGTATATTTCTTCCCGTATTTCATGTCGTCCATACGAGTGATGGTGTCTATGACCAGGGGAAAAGAGATGGGGATGAGCCACGGATTAGCCACAGAAAGGAGGGCGAGCCCTGCGGAAGCTCCTGCCTGAAGGCCAAGGAGAAGCCCATAGGAGTCTGAGAACTTTTTATTGTCTACTTTCTTCGCATAGGGCTGTGTGCTCTCGAGAAGGTCTGTTATCTCGTCCTCTGTGCCCGCAAAATACTTGCCAATAGCTTCAAATCCAGCTTCCACCCATTCGTCCCCTTCTGCCATGATTATGACCTCCCTGAGTGTTGGAATCGCTGGTTTGGATATAAATCTTCTTATCTGGAAGGGATTACTTCTTTCAAGTAGTAATATTTATATAGGTTTGAAGGGATTCTATACTTAATGGATGAAGATATGGACCCTGGGCTAGAAAACTGGATTTCTGAAGTAGAGGATGTGAGCCACTACAGGGAGAGTGATGACCGCAAGATTGTGTTTGCGGGCCCGGAGGATGCACAGGAGCTTGATGAGCTTCATCCAGAGGGCATAGTCGGCTTTGTCCAGGAAGTGCTGGAGGAGATGAAAGAGGAGTTCCAGGTGAAGGACAGCATGGTTCCTGCCGTCTTTGTGACTGATGATGATGACCTCATGGAAACCCATTACCTGGGCTCAGCGATGATAATCGGTGATGTGATGCGGGTGTGGGGTGCTATCAGACTGGGAATCCCGTCTCAGCTGAAGGGAGAGCACTGCGACATTGAGAGGATGGCGCAGTTCGTCCTGACTGACGGACTACTTGAGCTGCACCAGGAATGCTTCCTTATCGAGGAGTTCGGCTGCGGGCTTGGGAGAGAGGACAAGAGCACCTATCGCATGTTCAATGACAGGATAAGTGAATGGTCCATGGAATCCAAGCCGGAGTGGCTCAGGGACTACATCCGGTCTTCAGTGCGGCATGAGTTCGCCCACCATGTGACGCCAAGGCTGGAATGCATGGCAGGATTCTTGGGGAGTTATCTAGAGGAATTCAGCATGCACGCGCTCTACGAAGGCTTCGCCCGGCTTGTGGAGGGTGAATACAGGACATTCACACCTTATCATTGCGGTGAGATATTGAAAGAGGCTGTGGAGGGTGTCTCAGGAACTGAGCCTCCGGAAGGGATAATCCTCCTCCAGGAGCACCAGGAGCTCTGCTCACAGGCAGGGTTGTATGTGGCGTCCTCGATATGCGATGCGTTTGGCGCTGACCAGTGCAGGGAGCTCTTCACCACAGCAGATAAGCTCGATATCCAAGAAGCGCATACTATAGCATGTGAAGTACTTTCAGAAGAGCTTGGGTACGAGGTCGTGCCCTTGTTCACTTAGATTTCTTCTTGCTAGCCTTCTTGGCAGCAGGTTTCTTCTTCGCATCTGCCTTTTTCTTTTTCACGACAACACGGTCAACGACGCGCCAGAGGTGGACTTCTCGGCGATAGACCCGATAATCATCCCGAAAGACACCTCCACAGAAGTCAACCTCAGCGACCATGTGTTTGACATTGATAACACTGATGCTCAGATGGACTGGGACTGCAACAGCAACGAGAGCAATGTCCTCGCGACTGTGGACAACACTGCTAAGCTCCTGAACATCTCTGCGGTGAATGACTGGGTTGGCAATGCACTGGTCATATGCACCGCGACGGATCCAGGCTTGCTCTGGGACACAGAGAGCTTCACAGTTCAGGTGACAGCAGCAGTCAACAATCCCCCTGTCCTTGACCCGATAGGCAACCAGGTGGCGCTGCAGAACATCACGTACACGTTCATCTTGAGCGCGACCGATGTCGACAGCCCTGACCTGAACTTCAGCGCGAACACCACGCTCTTCACAGTGGAGAAGCTCAACTCGACTCATGCCCGTGTGCAGTTCGTGCCGAGCTGGGAGCAGCGCGGCAACCACAGCATCCGCTTCACGGTGACAGACGGAGACCTGACGGACTTCGAGGACATCCGGTTCCTCATCAGGGGCTTCAAGATAGATCTCCAGGTCGGAGGAGAGGACGCGCAGGTCGTGAAGAGCGGCTACGCCAACACCACGGTGCGCTACAACATGTCCATCGAGAATCTCGGGAACACCGCTGACCTCGTCACTATGAGCGTGGACAAGCAGCAGGGCTGGACCACGAGGTTCCTGGACGAGGGCAACAACAGCATCACGACCCTGATTGTGGATCCGCTTAGTACCCGGCATCCGTTCTTCGAGGTGGATGTCCCGGCGAACGCCTCACCGCCCGACTCCAACGACATGATCGTCATCGCGACGAGCGAGAACGGAGTGGTGAACGACTCCGTGCTGACTGTGACCTCGGTCGGAGGCATCCCAAGCGTGGAGATCACACAACTCGACACGGACAAGGGCTCCTATCGCCTCACAGACACGGCAGAACTCACCGTCAAGGTGGAGAACACAGGCGGTGTCCTGGTGAAGAACCTGACTGTCGAGACCATTATAATTAATGCTTCCGGCATTGTCGTGTTCTCCGAGACAGAGTTCATCGCGGAGCTTTCGAGCTATCAGCTCTATACCTACACGACAGGGTTCAACAGCACAGGCACGCACACCCTGGAGAGCGTGGTCAAGGCTCAGAGCGGCCTGGAGTACGACAGGCGTAACACTACATTCAATGTCGGCCTGCCGTTCATCGAGAGCTTCACCACCAAGAACCCGGTGTACAAGCCGAACGGCACTGAGAAATACGGCGACGGCCTGTTCAGCGTGAAGGCGCGCAACTATGACGACATCTCGCATGACGTCTACGTTAACCTCACTGTCACTGACGCAGACGGCGCGGTCTATTACAACACGAGCAGCGTCATCACCCTGACGCCGAACGCGGCACAGACCATAGGCTTCGCCTACAATGACACCGGAGCCATCGGTAAGTACTACGCCGATGCTGTCCTCATCGTAAGCGGCACGGACGAGGTGCTGGACACCGCGAACCTGGACTTCTGGGTGACTGAGGCGCACTTTAGCATTGAAGACGGCATCGTGACGGAGAAGGACCCCTATGGGGCTGGCGAGGCGGTCAACATCATCGGCACTGTAGAGGACAAGCACGTCCCGGTTGACGTGAACTACACCATCTACGACCCGAGCGGCGCTGTGGTGAACAGGAGCGAGAACATCCTCGTCACGTCAACGCCGAGCGGGGCGGAGGTGCCTTACGTCTTCACCCTCCCTGCAGACGCGGAACTCGGCCAGTGGAGGATATTCGGCACTGTGCACAAGCTCGGTGTGTTGCTGCACGAGTACGACGGCTACTTCACCGTCACATCGTACGACGCTTCGGCTGTCATCGGCTCTGGCGGCGGGACGCTGGTCAATCCTGCCGGCACAATGAGGATAACCATCCCTGCAGGAGCGCTTGCCAACGACACCCTCGTCAACATCACGCACAACAGCGCGCAGGACGGCTACACGGTGGTCAGCGGGAATACAGTCTACGGCTTCAGCTATGACCTGTTCCCGAAGGGTGCGGTATTCTCGCAGCCGGTGACGCTGGTGATGAGCTACGACGACACTGAGGTGGGCGGCAACGAGAACAACCTCGAGATGGCCCTGCGAAACACCCAGGGCAACAAGTGGATAGACCAGGGTGCAACACTTGATACCGCGCTGAACACGCTGACGCTGAACGTCACCGAATTCCTTGCGAGGGCCCCGTAGAAGGGCTTATATATCAGAATATCCGTGGAATAGCCAGCTCATGAGCAGACAAGCGGAACGCCCACTCTGGGGCATGGTAGGCATTGTGATAGCCGTGCTTCTCCTGCTCCTCACAGTGGGCGCTCTCGCTGCTCTGAGCCCGCCTCCTGAAGTGCCCCAGCAGCCCGTGTATGCAAGACACCCCCTGACCAAGATCAGCCCTGATTTGACTGACGGCCTGCTGGGCGTCAGCTTCCCGACCATGCCGGAGGAAGTCAGGATTATCATCACGCTGAACATCTGGCAGGAGCTGCAGGATGGGGAAATGGGTGCAGCGACTGCCTCTGCCGATTCCAGTCAGTCCCGCCCTGAAGACGTAACAACAGGATATTATCAGAAGAATATCCGGAGTTTCGCACATCGCTGAACTTCACAGTGTCAGCTTTCAAATGGATGTAGTCAATTATCCTCTGTCTTGCTTCCTGCGTCTCTGGTGACACCACATTGACACCCCGGTAATGCTTTCAACTGTTGCCTCATCAAACGAAGCTGGCCGTTGAGCTGCTTGAGTTCCAAGAGGATAGCGCGGGAGAGCCCACCGTCTTGCTCTCCCTTGCTATTCTCCTGCTTCGCGACGTCTTCCAGCACTGTTTTGCCAACCGTAGAAGGACGTTCTCCGCCGTCAGATGCGCCGTAAACACTGGAAGTTGAGCCTTCGAAGCCTGGACCTGGGAGGTTCCGCAGGAGACACCAAGCTTCTTTCAAGTCAGGAGGTAGCATGGCAACGAAATTTTCTTCCTCTGCTGGCATCTCCTGCGGCTCCATTTCTGGACCTTGCTGCGAAGGCTTGCCTTCCATGGTGATTGGGCTGTTGGGCGTAAATTTATATCCTCTCGACCAAAAACAAGGGTCGACTGACAGAAATTGCATGGTGTTTAGACGATAAATGGCGAGAAAAAAGGAGCAAGATAAAAAAAGAACCCGAAAGCCGGGAATGAAGCGTTTGATAATCAACAATCCCATAGAGCAATCCAACTTTGCCGCTTTCTTGAGCCTTTCAAGTCGGGAAGTATCTTGGGAGATACTCTTCGGGCACTTTCTCCACAAGCCCGGCTGGATTAGCGAAGATGAACTCAGAAGGGCGAAAAGAACTACTCGAGGGTCAAACGGCTTCCGTGAAAGAGTGAAGAAGAAATATCCTTATGTTCAAACTAAGTATGGTGTGGGGTACAAAATCAATCAGACCGGTTTTTATTGGTCGCTTATCCAAACCATGTCGGCCCATGACGAATGGATTGGCTGGGACCTCTTTGAGTATGCTGAATGGAAGACCTGGGACATTCCTTCTGAAGTCAGGAGAAGGAATGCACTGAAAAAAGTCGAAAAGATGAGGAAAGCCTTCTTCGAAGAGGTCATCCCTGCACGGGGCAGGCACTACGGATTCCAAGACTATAGGGATTTCAGGAAGCACTTGAGAAAGCATAGAATTGATTTCATCAGGCGCCGAACTAAAGCTGGATATAAGGACCATTGGGAAGAGGATAGAGAAAAGAGGACGTTCCTCCGCGTTATGGAACGGTATGCGCTCCTCTTCTCCGTCAAACAAGAGTTGGACGACAGCCTTCAGGAATTATTAGACCTAAAATTCTGGAAGAAATACATCAATACAACCTATCCCGAAGATGGACCGAAGAGAAAATGGATTCCTTCGGGAACATGGTATTTTCTTGTGTGGTTCCTTCTCGTGTTGCATTTCCTGAGGACTGAGTTTCATGATGTCTTGAAAGAGGAAAGCGGGAATAATGATGACATTGGCAGCGTGCTTGAAGAATTGTTCATAGAAGTTCTCTTTCCCCCTGTGAAAGAGTACCTCTTTGTGAACGACAAGATTCGAGTCAGAATTGATCCTAAGAGTGTGTCAGAGGAGTTTCTTCAAGCATGGGGCAACCATGTGGATAAGATTTTATCCCCTAAAGAGCTGAAGAAGATTACTTATGCTATCCTCAAGGTGCTCGAATCTCTCCTGGGGGTTGAGTCAAAAACCTCTCTCCAACCCTTTTTCGAGGACATCGTTTTCACCGAAGTGTACCTTCCAGAGATAGAGATGCCGAAACGCGGACTTGAGAATCTTGTGAGGGAGACCACTAAGGAGTTTGCTGCCACTGTGCCTGAAGACAGCAAGGACTTGTTTAGCATCTTTCTGAGCCTCTTCACTGTTGGAATAAATGAGATGCATGCACCTGGCATGAGCGACCTGGTCAAGGACCCAGAGGAACTGGGAAACCTCGTGGACCGCCCAGTAATGAGGCCACAGCTCTTCCACAATTCGCCCTATGGGCGCATCCAGAAACTGCTGCAGTGCTTTCAGCAGTAGGGTAGATGTTGTCTTCACTGACCCGCCATATAATCATGGTGTTGGTTATCGGCTGGCTTCTTCTGGCGGAAGAGATAGAATCCCCTCTGCCTCACTCGTCTTCAGGTTCCCAGCAGGACTTGCAGACACCGCTGAAGACGGGTTTATCATACCTGAGTCGAGAGTCATCATTAAATGTGTGCCTGAGGGAGGTAAATACAGCATCCTTCCGATGTTCCTCTGGCAACGTGTCAATAAGCGAACCGTTGAGCGCAACGACTTTGATGGCACCTGACTTGGATTTCTTCAAGGGAATGGACGCCGTGGCGCTCACGAGTTCTGGCCCGCCGCCTATCGTGATATACAGGCCAGGATAATCCAGAATCTCCTTTCTGCCTTCCTTAGTCCACTCTCTGATGACCTCGCACACAAGCTTGGTGTAGGGGCCCCTCTCTATGTGTAATTCGTTTTCTATAAAGTACATAAGTTCATGGGTGTCCACGATATTGAGCTTGCTGAAGATGTGCTCAAGCTCGTCGTCCCATTGCTCTGCATACTTCCGTTTCTGTTCCTTTGGTTTCGGTTTCTTCATCTTCTATCCCTCCGTGTCTATCTTATTGACCATTAGATGCCTTGCCTCATCGACAGTCATCACCGCAGCGCATTGAGGAACTCCTGCTGGAGCTCGCGTTTCTGCTCGTCAGAGAGCATCGGGAGCACCTTCTTGAGGAGTGATGTGCTTGCTACCTCTCGCGCCTTCTCGAACTTGTCCTGCTCCGTGAGCCAGCGTTCCGTTTCAAGGGGGGAGTAGCAACGGTAGCAGTACCTGTCTGCTGCGCCGTTCTCAGTGCCGCAGCGGCCACAGATTTTCTTCTCTAGGACTTCCTGCTTCTGTGTGGCTTCAAGGCCGTTCATCTCGAGGATTGCACGGTTGACATCCTCGCCGGTCACGCGGCTATAGTGCTTGAGCATCGCAGTGCCGGTGACCCATCCAGCATGCTTCTCGATGATAGCATCAGGAACGCCAGACAGGCGCTTATGTGTGATTCCTGCCTTCCTGAGTTGGTATAACGTTATCTTTTTTTTCTTGATGCCAAGGCGCCTGCACACGCTCTTCAGCTCCTTGTTCGCAGCATAATTGGACACAGGCATCCCAGCATACTTTCCGCGTTCTGTCACAAAAATGGGCGACTCGGGGTCTGGATTGGGATGTGCCATCTCAATGTATCGAGACAGATACGGTGCTGACTGAATCAATGGAATCGTGCGCACAGGCACGCCGGTTGTCTTCGAGGTCAGGGCCGTCAACATGAAGCCATGCTCAAATGGCCTGAGCTGCTTCAGCTTGGCCTCTAAATATTCGTGGGGCCGGAGATTACCTTCATACCCCATAGAATATATAGCCTTGTAGAGGAGCTTCTCCGTTGCCTGGATGATGTCCTTCACCTGCCCGACAGAAAACACAGGCTCTATCTCTTCCCTTCGCTCCTTTTTCGTTGCCTTCAGGCCGCGCACAGCAGGATGCTTCTCTCCCTCTTTGCCCCAGAGCGTGCGGTAGAGGACATTCAGGGCAACCTTGATGGCCTTGATGCTCGCAGGACTGTATCTTCTTGAGGATATGATTCGGGCCATTATCTCAATATTCTGATCCCGCGTGGCCTGCTGCCAGTCATAGTTGCACAATACGCCGAAGACCTTGAGTGCGTAGAGATGCCGCTGCATGTTTCCGTCTGATGCCCCTTGGGCCCGAAGATGCATAATCAGCTTCGCGAGATGCTTCCTGTTGGACTCGAGCACGTCGCGCCACAGGCGCTTGCTCCGTCGGGGATTCTCCTTCGATGGGTCTTGAAGATACGCCCACTGATTGAAGAAAGTGTCATTGTTTTTCCATCGTCCTCCCATATCTCTCACCTTGGGAGATTGGTGGGAATGATTATATATAGCACTTTCATACGTTATTCTAGCATCTTTGACAGAAATTGCCGTTCCATTCGCCATTGTCGCTCGTTCCTCCGACGACAAAAGTGAACTGAACTTTCTTCGTATGGGCCCAGAGGGATTTGAACCCCCGACCTACCGCTTAAGAGGCGGTTGCTCTAGCCAGACTGAGCTATGAACCCTTTTTCGACTTTCCGTCGAAAAAGGCTGTGAAATCCAAAGGATTTCACGCTGCCTAGCGACGAAGTCGTTATGGAAGTAGGAAAGGGGACGTTAAGAGCTTTTTAAAGGTTTTCGTAGTTTGATTCTCTTCACAACAGAAGTGAGCACAGTCGACACAATATAGAACACTGCGCCGAAGCTGAGCAGGATAATTAACAACACGGCAACCCCTATGCCAATGCCAAGCGCCTCCCCAACACCGACAGGGCCAGTATGAACTTTATTGATTGCGATATTCCACACGATGAGCATGACCAGCTCGGTCAGCGCAAAGCCGCCAAGTATCACCAACACCCGCTTCCAGCGGTCTGAAAACTTCTTGGTAGAAAGGAGATTAAAGCCTATGCCCATGCCCACTGAAAAAAGGATGCAGAAGAACAGGACAAGGCTCGCCATCTCACTTCACCAGCCACGAGAGGAAGTCTTCGGTCTGCTTCATCAGCTCATCGAGAGGACCCTCATTTATCATCGTATAGTCAGCGACCGCAATGGGCCCGCCCTTGTTCAGATTCTCTACTTCGGCCTTGTCCCGGGACACAGCCTCCTCCTTTGTCAAAGGCCGCTCCTCACGGGAACCAAGACGATGATGCCTGGTAGCAGGAGAGCAGTACACAGCCAGCATAATCAGTTTATTGCCATACTTCTCCTTCAACACAATAAACTCCTCCCAGGAATATAGCCCATCCAACACAACATCAGAAGACACCAGGGCAGTCTCGATCTTGGGTATCATCAATCGGGCATAGGCGGCCATCCCGTACTTCTCGCGCAATTCCTCTCTGACCTGCCGTTCATACTTCTCTTTTCGCGGCAAACTCCGCCTTTTCAAAGCATCATCGGTCACATCTCCAAACCTCAATCGAGACCAACCTCGGCGTTCAAGCTCCTTGGAGACCTCTGTCTTGCCAGAGCCAGTCATACCAACAACCGCAACGAGATTCACAACATCACCCAGAAAGCAATCTCCCCATGCAGTATAAATGATTTGCGCTCCAAAGGTAACCTTTTTATTGCTATAGGACTTTCTAAAAAATAAGATGAGGGGGAAAATCATAGCCATAGAGGGAGCTGACAGTTCTGGCAAGGCCACGCAGACAAAACTTCTCGTGAAGCACCTCCTGGCAGAGGGGCACAAGGTAAAAACACTGGATTTCCCCCAGTACGACTCATTCTTCGGAAAGCACGTCGGAAAATTCCTCAGGGGAGAGTACGGAACACTGGACGAAGTCCACCCTGAATTAGCAAGCATGCTCTTCGCCTTTGACAGGTACGAGAACAGCAGGAAGCTCAAGGCATGGCTCAAGCGAGGCTACATCGTGGTGATGAACCGCTATATGGAGAGTAACATGGCGCACCAGGGAGCGAAGATTCTCAACCATTCTGAGCGAAAGGATTTCCTCGACTGGCTTTATGAAATGGAAGTGAATAGATTAGGCATCCCTCCCACAGACCTGGTCATCTACCTCCACGTTCCCACAATAATCTCCCAGCAAATCATCGAATCAAGGGAAGAAAAGAGCTATCTCAAGGGCAAGCAGAAGGACATCAATGAGGAGAATATTGAGTACCAGAAGAGAAGCGTCCAGACATACCTTGAGCTGTGCCACTCCTATCCGCACTGGCGGAGAATTGAGTGCACGTCAGAGGGAGATATTCTTTCCATAGAGTCCATCCACAACAGCATCTGGGAGCTTGTGCAGCAGGAACTCTAAGATGGGCACGCTTATCGCAGTCGAAGGCATAGACGGCTCTGGAAAGAGCGTTGTCCTTGATGCCTGCAGGGAATTTTTCGAGAAGAACTCTCTCAAGACATTGGATCTGCGAAAAGAGGAAAGTTATCCTCCAATATACACCATTCTCAAGTACCAGGCGCTGCTCTGCGAGGAACCTACAAAGTTCCCACTCGGGATGCGCGTGAGGGAGATGTTCAAGCACAACACCTCTGCAGACACACTGGCGCAGGCATTTGACATGGACCGCGCAGACCTCTTCACCAACGCTATCATCCCTATGCTCAACGAGAATAAGATAGTAGTGGAAGAACGAAGCCTCCTGAGCTCCCTTGCCTATCAAGGGAACCAGGGCCTATCCTGGGACGCTCTTCTGAAGCTGCCGGGGAATGCCCTCGCCATCACCTACCCGCCGAAGCTGGTCATCCTCGCAGACGTCCCTGTCGAGATTGCGATGAAGCGCCTTTCAACAAGGGAGAAGAAGGACGGGGCCATTTTCGAGAAGACAAAGTTCCTCGAAAAAGTCAGGGCAGTATATCTCAGCCCAAGGTTCAGGCAAATGGTCGGAAGATTAGGCGCTGACCTCATTGTACTCGACACTTCAAAGACAAAGGCAGGAACAGGCTTCAAGACAAAACGCCTTCTCGCTCAATTCTTCAAGCGTTAGAGCATCTCAGCAAAGCGCGGCGATTTCTTTCGAAAAAGCCAGACGCCCCACACAAAGATGAACACGCAAATCAACAAGGTAATGATTTCGTGTTTCCAGCCCGAAGCGCCGTGGAGCAGGGGAATGTGGTCATATATCAGAATCTGCCGTGCTGTCGAGATGATTCTAGCAAGGGGATTCAGCATATAGTATTTGACATATTGTGAACCAACCATGTCATAATCATAGAATATAGGTGTTATCCAGAAGAAAATCGTAACGAGAAATTCCCAGATGTACTCCATGTCGCCGTGGCGAACATACACGGCAGAGAGCAAAAAACCAAGACCTAACACCAGCAAAAACAGTTCAACAAGCGTCACAATCAGGTAAAATGACGTGAGCCCGGGAAAGATGCCAAATAATGACATCAGCAACAGGAAGATGAATAAGTTGATGAAGAGGTACACTGCCGATGTGATGACAGAGCTTATCACGATAATGTGCTTCGGGAACTTTAAATCCTTCACGATGCTCTTCTTCTGATGGATAGAGTGCATCCCGTCCCTGGTCGCCTCTGAAAAAAAGCTGAAAATAATAACACCGAGAAGCAGGTACAGCTGATAGTTCTCCATGTCAAAATCCATGAACACAGAGAACACGACATACAGTATGCCAAAGAGGATAAGCGGGGTGAGAATACTCCACACATGGCCCAGGGTGGAGCCGTGGAACTTCTGCTTAAAATCGTTCCTGGCAAGCTCAATAGCCTGATTAACTTCCTGCTTGGATAATCCTAACATTTTGTCCTAGGCCAGCTTCAGCACCTTTCGCAGTGCCATGCTGAACACAAGAGAGAAGAGAATATACATCCCCAGCCAGCCCGGCTGCCAGCCGAGAACCCTTGTCTCCCCTAGGGGATGGAGTTTCTCGTTTCCGATTGTTATCGTCTTGATGGAGCTTCCCTTCACTTTGGTCACGGGCTGCTTATAGGAATTAGCCTGTGTGATGAGCAGCTCAGCCTGCTGGCTCTTGCTCTCCCCTTCAGGAGGGAGTATCTCGACAGTATATTCCCCGTCCTGCCCCTTTAGTGTCCACTTTGCGATGCCTTCGACAATCTCCTGTGTCGGGTCCACCTGAACCTCGAGTGCTGATCCGGTTATCACTGAGAGATGCGCTATCCCTGTGGTGCCGCGATCGAACTGGGCAGTCACCTCGAAGGGGATGCCTGGTTGAAGGGGAAGGTACGCAAGGTTCGCGTTGAGCCAGCCGAAGATGAAGATAATTGGGAGTATAGTGAAAAGAGTGGAGCGCATCGAATGCGTCATGTACTTCATGTTGGTCTTCATGAATTTGGACTGGACGTCCATCATTTTCTCTGGATGGTCCTTCAGCTCTTTCATCTCTGCCTGAAGCTCCTTCATCTCGCCTTTGAGCTCCTTCATCAGGTCCTGGTCAGTTGCGAACTTGTACACCAGAGTGACAATAACTGAAACAATAAGGGCGATGACCCCAATTGCCGCCCAGCCAGGCAGGCTCATGAGCGGCGAGAATACAGGGTCAAGCAGAGCGGGGTTGATGAGATTCCCCGTTATTGAACCAAATGCCATTGTATCACGTCTCCATGAACTTGCGCATCATAGGATGCATGTCCATCATGTGCTGCTTAGCGATGTCCTCATAGAGCTTGTATACAATCATGACAGCGAGGAGGATACCTGTTCCGCTCGCCAGTGCTCCGAGCATATCGGCAGTCGCCGCGAGAACACCTATGAACGCACCGCCCATTATAGTAAGAGGACCGATGTACCTCGCAAGAATCCTCTCTAGGATTCTGGGGTCTCTTCGGAATCCGGGTATCTGCAGTCCTGAAGCCATAATCTGCTTTGCCTGGCTCGCAGGGTCCATCCCTGAGGTCTGCATCCAGAAGTATGAGAATACCATACAACCGAGAATCATGATGACAGCATACACCAGCAGGCTGACAAGGTCGCTTCCTGTGACGCTGCCCTTGACAAGCAGGCCGATAATGTTAGGCGGGTTGAGCATAGCGACCAAGCCCCCAGTCGGCCCGTTCGGCCCATACGTGCCCAGGATAGTTATGCCACGGGCACTCAAAAGCCTCGCCCATAGCTGCAGGTTTGCCAATAACGCTGCCACAAGTATGACTGGGATGTTGCTCGTATAGAGAAACGATAATGGCCAACGGATATTATACCCTCTGACACGGCCGAAAGATAGCGGAATCTCTATTTTCATCGCCTGACCATACACGCACATCACAAAGACAAGGCAAGTGGCAAAAAGGCCTCCCATCATCAGGATTGCTGTCGTCGGGTCTCCTTGCGAGAGTGATCTCAATAGCTCAGGAATCGCGCCAACATACGCGTTCGGGTTAGTGACAGGATGGATCGGCGAGAATGCCCTGACAAACAGGCTCTGCGACACTCCTGCCAGGATGAATAAGGATACTCCTGAGCCAAAGCCCCATTTTGAGACAACTTCATCCATGTACACGATGATAAGGCCACCGATGGAGAGCTGGAGGATAAGAATCATCTGTATCTGGAAAAAGAGAGCCGGATTCGCAGCTGCGAGAGCAGGGTCTGGAGTGAGCCCGCCCATCATAACATAAACTATAGCCTCGAAGATGATGAAGAACCAGGTGCCTACTTTCTGCAGTGCCTGGAACTGCTGCTTTCCCTCATGGGTGGTGAGGTCGAGTGGAAGCAATCCAGAGCCTGCAAGTAATTGCAAGACGATAGACGCAGTGACTATTGGACCGATACCAAGTGATAATATAGAACCGAAACTGGCGCCGAGAATGACGCTGAGGAATTCGAACTGCTGGAAGGCGTTGCCTCCCAAACCGTACAATGGGACCATGCCAAGGACGAAGAATGCGACGAGAATCGCGCCTGTCCACTTGAGCTTTTCCTTGAAAGAAAGCCTTCTTTGCGTCGGCTTTCTGACCTCAGGAATGAATTCTGAGACCTGCTCAATAATCGCAAGAATACCCATTGTATAGTTATGTCCCCCTCCTTGCGGAAGTGCGCCTCAGCGCTTTAAAAGTCTTTTGGTTAAAGAGTCAAAAGCCTCCTCAGCAGAATCAGGTCACTCGGCTGTGGATGCTGCCTCAGCCGCAGGGGCAGCTGCATCAGGAACCTCAGTGAGAGTGATGTTACCGCCTGCTGCCTCAACCTTGGTGACAGCGCCTCGTGAGGCATACTTTACCTTGAGGTTGAGCTTCATGTCAAGCTTGCCTTTTGCGAGGAGCTTGTCATAGCCCAGGGCTGAGATGTCGACGCTGAAGGCGTCTTTATCTTTCACAGCGATGCCTGATTCGACCAAGCGGGGAATCATACGACGAAGTGCAGATATAGTCAATTCACGGGGAGGGTCCGCCATCGAGCGCTTGAATCCGTGCTTTCCGAAGTACTTCGTATTACGCCAAATCGATGGCTTTTTCGAGTCAGCCCTCTTACCAGTTCCGGCCATCCCTCTACCGCCGCGATTGCCAGCTCCACGCCTTTTTTTCTTTGAGCCTGCGCCGTGAGTATAGCTTCCGCGGTAGCGGGAAAGCTTTTTCCTCTTGTGGACGACCATGACTTACACCATCCTCTCGATAAGCTTGATAATATCTTCACTACGGTTACCTAAAACCCCGCCAAGCGAAACAGGCCACTTGATGCCCTTACGCGCGAAACCGCCGCGCGGAGGACTCAACCTGAAGTAAGGCTTCAATTTCTTACCCTTCACTTCAACAAATTTCCGGGCATGATAACCCTCAGTCCTACCTTTATACTCCTCGCCTCGCTTCTCAACAAGTAGTGAATATGTCTTCTCGTCTATCTCACCCCAGGTGATGTAGTCTTTCGCCCTCTGGAGCATACCACGGACAGCAGCGCTATCCTTGACAACAACACAATAGTTCTTGCGGTAGAGCCTGAGATAGGTCATAGTGTCCTCAATCTTACGGCGCACCGAGTTCACGCCGCGGATGCGGATAATCGCAATCCTTCCAGAGGATTTTTTCTCAGGAGCCTTCTTAGCAGGCTTCTTCGCAGCTGCCTTTTTGGCAGGTGCCTTCTTTTCCTCTACCTTCTTGGTCTTGGTTTTCGTTTCTTCTGCCATCTTGGTTTCCTCTCCACAGGTGGAGGCGGCACAAAGCCCTTGATGCCGCCTTCGACAATGCCAAGTTTCTTTACATGGCCGGGCTGTACCTTTGTAAGCATGAGCTGTTCAAGCGCCTTCATGCAGGCCTTGATGAGATTTGTCTTTGTACGAGTCTGCCCCTTGGTGAGGCTCCTAATGTCCTTGATGCCCGCAAGAGTCAGAATCTTCTGGCACTCTGGTTCCACTTTCAGGCCAGTGCCTTTGGGGGCGGGCATGAGCTTAATAGTCGCAGACCCCACTTTACCCTCAACAGAGAATGGAATCGAGTGAGGCTCCTTACACGCACATTCCCAAGAACCGCATCCGCGCCGAATCTTGATGACAGAGGTCTTGGCGTTTCTGAAGGCCTTCTCCCTGGCAGGCACAGTCTCCTTAGACTTACCATAGCCAACACCTATGTAGCCGTTATGATTTCCGACAACACCAAACGTGGCGAACCGCGGCTTGTTTCCCTCTGGAGTCTTCTTCTGAGTCTGCTTGAACACTCTCCTTTGGCCGCCGCCGAACTTGCCCTTTGCCTGGCCAATCAACAACAGGTCAGTCTGAAGATGAGGTAAAAGCACGTCCACTATCTCTGGCTCGAGGATTCTCTGTCCCCTATCCAGAATCTCGTCAATATGAACAATCTCCTGATTGCGGACCATCTTACCAATGGCTGTTGAGGGCTTCCAGTCCGGGAACGCCATCTCAGGAACCGGGGGGAGGTCGTCGACTTGCTCCTTGGTGAGCTCGCCAGCGACAGCTTCGCTTGCGCTCTCACGAGCCTTCTGCTCCTTCTCTATCTTAAGAGCCTTCCCTACAGGCTGCCTTTTCTTCTTCCCCACAGGTTTCTTAGTAGTCATGTGATTTTCCCCTTGAATTGGTTAAAGTAAGCGGTAAATGTGGTCGGGTCAACCTTCTCCTTAATATAGGCGGCGAACTGGCGCTTGTACCTGTCTGCGTCTCCTTCTTTCAGTGCCTTTGCGTAATCTTCAATATGCTTGCCGGAGATGCGCTCATCTGAAGGGAGCACCTTATCAGCATGAGGTAGTTCCAATCCACCATCCACAGCACCGCGCAGCACCGCGAACACGCGGGAGCCGGCAAGAGGCGTCTTGTGGCCTATGTCAAGGATAGCCCGTTTTACTGGCTGCTTAAGCTTTGCAGCCTTCTTCGCGAGAAGCATGCCAGCGAGGTACGCAGCGGGAATGCTGCTCTTGCTGGCCTTCCAGCCGAGCTTCTCCAATTCCTTGGTCGAGGCGGAAACAAGCACCTTATCTCCCTCTGGAATGTACTGTACAAGCTGAGCCAGGGCGTTTCTCTCCGATAGGCGTACGACAAGCCTAATCTCCTTTGAAGAGAGTAGCTTCAGGCGCCTTCTATAGTCTGTCCTATCCTGGCGCTTTCTCCTGAACGGCATTGTTGAACGCTTATTGAGTGCCATAGTTGATTACCTCATGATTGTGATGCCTTTTTTTGGGGCTTCTTCGCGAGCTTCTGCTCGTCGATGTAGAGCTTAATGTGCCTCTTGCTTCTGAAGAAGCCGCCCTTCACCTTCATGTAGAGCATACGGTAGGTCTTCGGGTCGAGGTACTTCTTGTCGCGCAGCTCCTGTATCAATGCCCTTTGGACCCTGACTTTATTGGCCCAGGCCTTTTTCTTTGGAAGCCTGGCAGTGCGCTTTCCCTTTCTCGAGCCAGCTCCTTTCTGACGGCCTTTAGATTTCTGCTTAGCCTTCTTCCTGGCCCTTCCCCTAGAAATGCCTTTGACTGGCTTTCTTTTGATGAGCCCTGTCTTGATAAGATCGCGGACGCTGTCCTTGGTGATGGCCTCCCTGATATCTTCAAGGTTCTCACTGTCAAGGACCACACGGTACTTAGAGCACTTCATAAGCTCTGCTGCGAGTCTCTTCTGGAATTGTAGCTCTGGCATGATGTTCACTTCTTCTTGGTCAGGACCTTGTCCCGCTTCTTCTGCTCCACCTTCTCTTGCTCCTCAGGAGTATCAGCTTCCTTCTTCTTGGCTGCTGCCTTCTTTTTGGCAGGAGCTTTCTTCTCTGCTGGCTTAGATTCTGCCGGCTTCGCCTCTTCCTTCTCGACAACAGCCTCGATAGACTTTGCTGCAGTCTTCTTTTTCTTGTCCTTCGCCTCCTTAGCGGCCTTCGCGGCCTTCTTCTTAGCGAAGCGCTGCTCTACTGATTTCAGGAACTCAGCAGGGTTTCTAAGATTAAGGAGGGTAATATTATTTTCAATGGCTGCCTTCACGACATCAACCTTCTTCTTCGTGCCCATCTGGCGGGACAACAGGGCGGCCTGCGTCTTCGGGTTGAGGGCTTCGAGGTCTGAAAGATTATATACAATCACCTGCTCGTATCCACTACGGGAAAGACCGCGGACAAGGGCAGGGCTTCGGAATCCTGGCTCCACTCTCTTTCTGGCTCCGCGCTTCTGCTCCCTCATCTTGGTGTGCCTTCCTTTCGGCCTGCGCCACACCTTATCAAGGCGCTTGTGCTTATGCGCGTCCACACGTATGAACTTGGGCTTGCGTCTCTTCGCCTCCCTGCGGACCTCGAGAAGAGTCTCTTTCTTTGAGCCCTTTGCACTTTCCTTTTTCTTCTGAGCCATTGTCTTTACCTTAATGGATGGTCTTGCCATCCTTATCGATGATGAATATGCCGTCCTGGAAAATTCTTGAGTCGAACCCAACCCTGCGGCAGAGCTGCTCAATTGAGGCTGCGGTCTGCCCGGCAATCTCCTTGCTAGGCGACTCTACTTTGACCTTGTCTCCCTCGACCTTCACGTCTGCCCCTTCCAGGATCTTAAATACCCTGGGAACCTTCTCGCCCATGAAATTCTTCACGACAAACTCGTTTCCCTTGACAGCCACGTTCATAGGGAAATGACCTGAGCAAATCTTGAGCTTGTATATATGGCCTTCTGTGACACCTTTCAAAGCGTTCCTGATGTGGGCCCTGAAAGTACCCATGAGGCGCTTGTGGCGCCTTGTGGCATTCTTCGCCCTGAACAACACTCTCTTGGGCTCAATCACGATATCGACCTGCTTGCTGAAGAGCATCCTCCTAACCTCGCCCTTCGGACCCTTGATTATCACATCAAGGTCCTCGAGCGCCACAGTGACGCCCTCGGGCAATTCAAGTTCCTGCTCCAAAAGGTCCATTTTCATTTTTAGTAACAGTATGCCAGCAGCCTGCCTCCAACTCCCTTCTCCTTTGCATCAGCGTGGGTCATAATACCTTGGTTTGTCGAAACGACAATGATGCCAAAATCCTTCGCCACGAGGAAGCGCTTCTCCCACCGCTCGAAATCGTCCTTCTGGACCGAGAAGCGCGGCTTGATGACGCCGCACTTATTTATTGCTCCAATGAGCTGGATTGTGAGGTAGTTCCCGCGTGAGTCCGTCGATTCCTTGAATTCGCCGAGGAAACGGGCATCCTGCAGTATCTTCAATACACCCTTGACAACGTTCGAACTAGGGTAAAGCACGCATTCCTGCATGCCTCTCTTCTGCGCGTTGTAAATAGTTGACATCGCGTTTGCCAAGGGGTCGTTTAGTGACATGGTAATTCTCCTAGTTATATTTCTTGAATCCTATCTTTGTCGCAATCTCACGGAAGCAGTGTCTGCACAGGTTCAGTCCATACTGGCCTACATGCCCGCCTATACGGCCGCAGCGCCTGCACTTCCTGTTGGTAAGGGCAACCGAGCGCTCCTTTGGGGAGTTATGCTTCTGGTACTTTCTCAGCTTCTCGGGCTTCGCCCTCAACTGCTTAAACACCTTCCGATAATCGCTGACTGTCATGGTATTATTCCTCTGTGAGCTCTACCTCAAATTTTTCCTTCATAAAGGCGATTGCCTCATCCTTAGTGATGCTATGCCTCGAGGATATTTTCCGGGTCATGTTGCTCCTCCTCTTCACCCTGAAACCAGGGCGGACGAGGGTGACGCACACGTCAAAGCCCATGACGCCGATGCTGGGGTCGTATTTCATGCCTGGAATGTCAATATATTCTGAGACGCCAAAAGCGAGGTCCCCGTGCTGGCCGAAATTTTTCTCCTTCATGCGGTTCTCCTTCGCGAAGAGCAGCCTCTTGAGGAGTTCGACAGCAGCCTCTCTTCGGACAGTGACTTTCACGCCAAGGGGAAGCCCGGGGCGGACTCCCCAGGTGGGAATCCTCTTAGTAGTCATGGTTTTAACCGGCTTGCGCTCTGTGATGGCTGTGAGGAGTTTGATGCCCTTCTCCATCCTCGGCATCTCCTTGCCAGTGCCCATGTTAAGCGTGACCTTCTCCACGGAGATGGCCCTCATGACTGAGGCCTTTTCCTTTCCACTCTTGGCAGGCTCAGCGCTCACTTGGCATCGACCTCCTGGCTGTCAGCCATGACCAGGGCAGGCTTATCCTTACCCACAACAAACACGTAATCACGGGAAGTAGCGTGCTTTTCCCCTTCCACCTCGAGCGGGGAGAATGTCACAATCTTTCCCTTGAGCTTCATGAGCCTTCCAAATGTGCCGACATGCCTTCCTCCTGTGAGGAAGATAATGGCATTTTCCTCAAGAGGGAAGTGTCCCTTGACCTTCTGCTCTGGCATTTCTAGGAGCAGGCTATCGCCGACCTTGTACGGGCTGTCCTTGACAAGGATTGACCTGCCTCCAGAGAAGTTCAGCTGGAGCTGTCCCCCCTTGATTGAGGTCTTGCCGTCGATACGGCTGAGCTTCAGGTTGCTCTCTCCCTGAGGCACCTTCTGGAGGAACAATGTCCCGTGAGTGTTGAGAAGCATGCGGTAATGCTCATTGATTTTGGGGATAGACAACACGTCCATGAGGCCCATGCCATATCTGACATCTAACTTCTTCCGTCCATCCACCATGACTTCATTGAACCTGAGGATGCGCTTCACTTCCCGAGTGGTATCTGCATAGCCGAGCATCTCCTTGAAGATCGTGGCGAGAGGCATCGTGTGCTCCAGGGGATGCGATCCAGGCCTCGGCCTGGCTATCCACTTGGTGAGCTTCCGCTCGATTTTCCACGTCTTGGGTGCGTTTAACCTCTTTAGGTGGTTCTTGACCATATGACTATCACTTCTCCTTCTTGGCTACTGGTTTTTCCGATGCAGCTCTCTTGAGGGCGTCAACTCGGCGCTTATCGCTGAGGTCGAGCTCAGTGAGCAGGATATTCGAGGCGTGTATCGGCCTGGTAATCTTGGTGCCGTCCTTCTTGGTGAACTCTGCCCCATCCACAAACACTACGGTCTTCTCCAGGTCCACACGGGTCACCTTTCCTGAGGTGCCCTTAAAACGGCCCCGCATGACCTTGACCTTATCGCCGACCCTGACGGAAAGGGCGCGCTTCTGGTGTTTCTTGCGGAGAGGCTCGGCAAGGTGGACGCTGAGGAACTTCCTGAGCACATGCTTCGGAGCCTTCGCCCGGTACTTCCTCTGCCTGCGAGGCTGTGTGCTCGCCTTCCATCCCGGAATCCATTCCTTTGCCATTGTCCTTCCTCTAAATAATTATCCTCGCGACTTTCGCGACAGCTGGCCAGCGTACGCAGGCCTCCTTCGCGATGGGGCCCTTGAAGATGGTACCCTTGGGGTTTCCCTTCTCGTCCTTCAATACAACCGCTGCATTGTCCGAGAATTTAATGCGCGTCCCGTCAGGCCTACGGTATTCCTTCGCCTGCCTCACTATTATCGCATGCACGACTTGTTTCCTCATCTCAGGCTTGCCGCGCTTAACGCTCGCCATCACTAAATCGCCGACAGCTGCAGCAGATAACCTACGGTGCGTGGTCTTGTGACCAACGACCGAAAATACCCTCAGGAGCTTCGCCCCGGAGTTATCACAGGTAACTACCTGGCTCCCGACCGGGATGCTGCGTGCGATTCGTGCTGGTATTGCTTGCATGAGTATCAATCCTTCTTTTCTTCTTCCTCAACGATAAGAGTTTTCTTGGGAGGGGTGCGCTCCACCACGACAAAATGCTTTGTCTTACTGATGGGCTTTGACTCCATGATTCTAACGATGTCACCGACCTGGGCGTTTATGCTAGGTGGGTTATGCACCAGCAACCGAGTGCGCCTCTTCTCGTAGCGCTGGTACTTAGGGATGTAATGCCTGCGGTTTATCTCAACCTTGATTGTGCGGTGCATCTTCGCCGAGATGACTGTTCCCTTGAGGATACGGCCGCGGAGCGCGATTGTCCCGAAGAAAGGGCAGTGCGCATCGTACTCTTCCGGCTCCTTTTCTGGGCTCTTGATGTCATGGCCCAGGTCTCTCACTTCTGATTTCTTTCTCTTGAGGATGGGCTTTTTCTTCGGCACCTTGATTGGCGCTGGTTTAGGGTTAGGAACTGGCTTAGGCGCAGGTTTCACAACCGGTTTAGCAACCGGCTTGGCAACCGGCTTCGGAGCGGGCTTACCTACAGGTTTTGTAACAGGCTTCACGACCGGCTTAGGAACTGGCTTTGCAGCAGGCTTCTTCACCGGAGCCGGCTTCTTCACAGTAGGCTTAACCTTTGCAGGCGCCTTTTTCGGGGCCTTTGCCGGAGCCTTTTTCTTGGTCTTTTCTGCCATGTCACCACCTGACCTTAATCTTGAGCCTGTCCTCGGGCCTGCGGGCAATGAGCGCGCCGTTCACGCGGATGCGCCGCTTTCCCTCGAGGAACTCGAACGCATGGTCTTTCTTGACCACTCGTACCCGTTTGCTCTTGGATTGCTCGATGACCAGCATATCACGCGTCTCGTCGACAATGGTGCCTTTGATGCTTTTTTCGCCCTTGTGCGGGATTGCCTCAACGGTTTTTCCGATGAGCTCACCCTGGACGATTTTCACCGCCTGCTTGCGGAGCTTGTCGAGTCGCTTCCTTGCTTGCTGGTCTTCTTTTTTTGGCACCTCGTTCTTAGTTGTCATATGATTATCTTCCCATGTCAATGCGCTCTTTGGCGAAACCAAAGCTAACGAGGAAATTCTTCACCCTGTCCGCATGGTTTCCCTGGAGCTCAATGAATCCGTCTTTGACTGTCCCGCCGCAGGCGAGATGGTTCTTGAGCTTCTTGCCAAGGCTTTTGATATCTATCTCGCGGTCGTCAATTCCCTTGACGATTGTATACATCTTCCCAAACTTCCGTTTTTCCGTGTACACTTTTATCCTCTGGCTTTCCTTGGCAATGGTTTCACAAACACACAGCTCTTGTGGTAATCCGCACGTTGAACAGATTGCGCTCATCCTTGAGTACTCTCCATCTGCCTGAGCAGAGTTTTCAGCCTTGCTATCCTCTTTCGCACACCGCGGGAGAGCTGGGCCGCCTTTGGGTCGGTTCCAGCATGGACCTTGGCGTCGAGACTTACCTTATCCTGTTGGGCCTCGGTGAGCATCCGCTTCAGCCCGTTCACATCGAGCTTTACCAAATCTTTCATGTAACGGTTTGCCATGGTCACGACGTCTTGCCGTCACCTCCCTCTTTGGCAGGCTCTTCTGCCGCTTTGGGTGCTTCTGGGGATTGTGATTCTTCCTTTTTAGGCTCTTCTGCTTTCTTTTCAGCAGGCTTTTCTTCATTTTTAGGGGCTTCTGCCTTCTTTTCTACTGCTTTCTCAGTTGGTTTAGGCTTCTCTTCCTTCTTGGCAGGAGCCTTTTTCGCGGCTGGCTTGGGCTTTTCTTCCTTTGTCTCAGGCTTTTCTCCCTTGACGGTCTCCTCTGCAGCCTCTATAGTCTCTATTTCCTCGGCAGCAGCAGCGGGTGTTCCTTCTGGAGCCCGTGCCTTCTCAGCGGGCTTCATCTCGCTCTTGAAGACTACCCTATCAGGCAATTTCAGGTCAGGCGGCATGATTCGCACCTGCACGCCCACTGAGCCAGATTTAAGCTCGGCAGTTGTATACGCGGTCTTGACACCCTCTACCTTGACGTCGCCGCTCTTCTTGAGGTGGCCCCTGTACACACGCCAAGTGCGTGCGCGCTTGCTCGGGAGCTTTCCTGACATGACAATCTCTGCACCCATCGCCCCTGCGGCCATGACATTCTGCAGTGAGCGGTGCATTGTTGCCTTGAAGCGCTTTGTGCCGAATCGCTCGAGTGAGGATGCGATCATCTCAGCGACGATGTTCGCATCGAGGTAAATATCTTTGATTTCATTGACCTCAACCTGAGGGTTTTCAAGGCCAAAGTCTTCCTTGAGCCTCTTTGTGAGCCTCTTAATGCTCTCTCCCTGCCTCCCTACAACGAGGCCCGGCCTGGAGGCGTGCACAACAACCTTCTCGCCGAGAGGCGTGCGCTGGAGAGTCGTCTTGCTATGCCCAACTCTTTTGAGATGTTCTTCTACAAACTCCTGTATCTCGAATTCCTTCATCTTCTGGGCAACGACTGTTCGTTCAATCATTGTTTGGTCTCCTTCTTTTTGGTTGGTGATTGGGTCTTAGCAGCGGCTTTCTTGGCCGGTGCTTTATTTGCAGGCGCCTTTTTCTCAGCAGGCTTTGCCTCCTTCTTCGCAGGAGCTGCAGCCGGCTTCTTCTCAACTGCCTTCTCTTCCTTTGCTGGGGTCTTTACCGCCGGCTTTGTCTCAGTAACTGACTTCTCTTGCTTCTTTGCAGGAGCTTTTTTCTTAATCTCAGCGCGCTGCTTGACAACAACCTCAACATGAGTGCGCTTTCCCTTCCTCCTGACATGCCTGCCTGCGCGCCAGGGTCTTGACGCCCTATTTGCCACGATGTGGTCAACAAAGAGGTCAGCTGTCGACAGGCCCTTTTCCTGGGCGTTCGCATTGGCTGATTTGAGCAGATCAAGGATATGGGTACTTGCCTTGATAGGATAGCGTCCTGCGGCGATGCTTTTCCTGTGGCCCATATCACGGTTGAACCTCTTCATAGGGACTGCCTGCTTCAGGACTATGACGTCCTCAAGGTAGCTCATCGCCTTGTCAAGGCGCTTCCCCCTGAGAGCATTACATACCTCAATCGCCTGCTTCGTCGAAAAAGGCGCTGAGATGATGACCGCCTTAGCGGTCCTCTCAGGATCCAGGTCCTTCACCGAATATTTGTATCCCATTATGATTATCTCGCTGATATTGCCCCACTTGACCTCGTCGCTCCCACTCCTGGGGCTGAGTGGCCCACTTTCTTCCGTGTGAGCACAAATTCGCCAAGGTAATGGCCGAGCATCTGCTCCACCACACGGACTGAAACGAACTCCTTGCCGTTGTGCACCATGATGTTCTTGCCCACCATCTGTGGCAGCACAACCATGTTGCGGCAGTGTGTCTTCACCATATCCTTCTCCTGAAGGTTTTTCATAAGGGTCTTCTGCTGCTCTGTCAAGCCTCGCTTAAGACTCCTTCTCTGCCTTGCAGGATAAAGTTCCGCGAGACCCTTCATGTCAAGCTCTTTCAGCTCATCGAGCGTCTTTCCCCGGTAGGTGAATTGTTTTCTTGCCATTGATTATCACTTCGTGCCTTTCTTACGGCCTGTACGGCGCGCGCGTATCATTCCGACCTTCCTTCCTGGTGGAGCGTTCCTCGGCGCGACAGTGGGCCGGCCCTTACGCAGCGAACGCGAACCGCCAAATGGGTGGTCCTGGGCGTTCTTCGCAACTGCGCGCACCTTAGGATAAAACTTATTCTTCGTTCTCTTCTTATGATGATGAGTTCCTGCCTTGAGAAGGGGCTTATCCGTCCTCCCGCCGCCTGCGCACACGCCAACAGTGGCAAAGCAATTGGGATGGAAGACCTTCTCTTTCTTGGAAGGCAGTGCGACTATGACTGCGTTGTTCAGCTTGGCGACAACGCGAGCGAACGTCCCGGATGACCTGACGAACTTGCCTCCGTCTCCAGGAGTGTTCTCAATATTGAATACGAGGGTACCCTCAGGGCACTTCTTCAGAGGAAGGGCGTTGCCCGGCTTCACTGGTGCCTCAGCGCCTATTGCAACAGTATCACCCACACGCAGGCCTTCTGGAGCGAGGAGAAGCTCATTGACACCATCCTCAAAGCGGACTTCTGCCAGAGGGACGCTGTGGCCCTGGCACTGCACGAAATCGCGCACTGTGCCTGTGAGCGTCTTGTCCTTATCGTGCTGGCGGTACTCAATCTTACCTTTATAGCGGAAGCTAGGTGCGCGGAACCTTGCAGTTCCCCGTCCCCTTCTCTGCTGGATAAGATTTCTTCCCATTTACATCAGCCCGAGTTGTGTCATGATATCTATTGCTGGATTATCCATTGAGAGGCGCACATACGCCCGCTTCTCTCCCTTGGGAGTGATGTGGGTGTTTACCTTCTCGACCTTGACCTTGAAAATCTCTTCTATGGCGCGCTTTATATCTGCCTTGTTCGCTGCCCTCTCAACCACAAAGACAAGCTTGTTCTCCGACTCCATCAGACGGATAGCTTTCTCGTTCGAAAGAGGGTACTTCACAATGGTGTGAGGGTTCATTTCTTCTCACCCTTTGGTTCTACGTTTTTAACGGGTTTTGCTGGGGTCTTTTTTGCCGGTGTTTCAGGTTTGAGTTCTACTTTCTTGGTCTCCCTCTGCTCAGGAGCCTTAATCACGCGCCTCTTCGGAGGCATGAACAGTCCCTTCTTCTCCATCTGCTCGAGAGCCTGCTGAGTGAAATACACAAGCCTGCCCGGCTCAGCGCCAGGCGCAAGGTGGAGCACATTGAGGTCCTTTATGGTTGCGACATCCACGCCGGGGATATTCTGGCCCGACTTGAGGAGCTTACAGTCACCCCCCACAACGAGGAGCGGTCCCTTTTTGGACTTGTACTTTCTGCCGCGCATCTTTCCGCGACCAGCGCGCACTTTCCTACCTTCTGTGCGCTCGAGCTCATCTCCCAGGCCTATGGCAATAAGGGCCTTTCTCACGTCGATGGTGCGCTCGATGTTCTCAAATGAAGAGTTAAGCACAACTGGATACTGCTCAGGGACACGATGCTTCAGTGCGACAAGCTCTTTCTGGAGCGTGGCAGCAAGTGCTGAGCGTATTGATTTCCTTCGCTCCTTGATATTAAGCTTGTGCGCCCAATTCTTGCTCGCTTTAGGTGGATGGGCACGCCTTCCGCCGACAGTGCCGGGTGCGAACGCGCCTGTCCAGTTCATCCTCCTACCTCGGCGGGAATGGATTTTTCTTGGAATACGGGAGATACCTATCCCGTAGCAGCCCCTGTAGTCACGCCTCCTCTTGGAGATGCGGACAGAGGGTCTCTTTCCTGCATCAGGGGACGCACCATAGGGCTGCCTTTCCTTGGACATATAATAATGGAAGGCCCTTTTGATAAGGTCAGACCGCACATATTCATCGAACTGCGTGGGAAGTGCGGCTTTGCCTGCCGCCTTGCTGTCCGTGTTGATGATGTCGAGATTTACCATCAAAAACACCTCCGGTGTTTTTGGGGCTCCAAAAATCTTCGATTTCCGAATCTTCGATTTTTGATAGCCATCTTAGTTACCCTGCGGTGATGCCTTGCTTATCTTGCGGATTTCTGCCGGCTCTGAGGTGAACATGCGGTTCGGCCTGACAGCGACGTTGAACCTGATGAGGCGCTTCGTCGGGCCAGCCACAGAGCCCTTTAGTATGAGATACGGATTCTTGATGACACCATAATGAAGGAAACCGCCGTCGAGGTTCACTTCCTCGGGGTCGGTTCCGATGTGAAGAATGAGCTTGTTGTATTCAGTTCGCGCGTGGTAGCCCATTTTTCCGGGCTGGGGTGCGCGGTACAGGACCTTTGCAGGGTGCCAGGCGCCGACGTTGCCTGCGCCACGCTTGTTCTTTTCTGACTTACGGGTGCGAATCTTGGTGCCGAAGCGCTTTGTCGTTCCCTGGAAGCCCTTTCCCTTGGTGACTGCCTTGATATCGACCTGCATCCCTGGCTGGAAGACATCCGCAAGGGTGAATTCCTTGCCTAATGCTTGCTCAGCGAATCCAAACTGCTCTTCGAGCGTGCCTGAAAGGCCGATTTCCATGAGCTCCGGCTTCTTCTTACCTATTCCTGTGAGGGATGGCTGGGTCTGCATAAGAAGCCTTATGCTTGTGAACTCAGCTAGGCGCTCATTAATCTTCTTGAGCTCTGCCTTAGCCTTGTCAGGAGTCACTTTTTTGTGCTTATTCAGCGTTCTCTGAAGATGCGGGCTGTTCGCGGCGAATATTTCTGCTGCGACGCGCACACCAGATGAAGAAGCGACAATCGGCACAGATGATTTGAATCGTGAAGAAGAAGCGGGAACGTTTGAAAGGGGTCCATAGAAACGGACGCTGACGATGCGCATCGGCGGACATTCGATAATCGTCGCCGGGATGGGCCTTTTCTCGCCCTGACGTTTCATATGTTTCCGGGTGTCCGTGACGAATATCGTGGTCATGCCGGCTTTGTAGCCAGCGAACCCAAGGAGATTGATGTCCTCGCGATTTCGATTCGCCCAGGTGCGGACTCTAGGTGTTTCCTTCTTGGTGCGCACTCTAGGCCAAACACCGAGGCTTCCCTTCCTTGGACGTCGAGTTGTGGGCATAGGTAATTCCCTACCTTGTTCCTGTAAACAGCCTATTACGGGAGCCCTTTGAGAATGAGCATTGTGCTCAAAAGCTCCTTTGCAGGCCATTCCTTGCACGCACGTGAAAAAGCTCACGCGCGCCACCCAGCAGAACCGGGATTTGCATTCCTGTTCGGGAGTTCTCGAGGATTTATAAATGTATCGCAGAGACGGAGCATATATCTATATATAGTGGTTCTCTCTTTTCTTCGAACATGGATTTCCAGCGTTTCTCGACGCAGCAACAGGAGCAGAAGGGGATAGATTACCGCGAGAAGATTCTCGCATTCCTACGGAGGCACGGTCCCAGTGTGCCGAATGAAGTCCGGAAGGACATCGGAAAGGATAACCTCATCACAAGCGCGATGCTGTCCGAGCTGGCTTCCAAGAAGCTTGTCAAGATCACACATCTTAAGCTTGGGGGCTCGCCATTATATTATATCCCTGGGCAGGAGACCCAGCTCACCCGCTTTATCGACAAAGTAGGGCAGCGGGAGCGCGAGGCTTTGCTATTGCTCCAGCAGCAGAAGGTTCTTCGTGATGTTGACCTCGCTCCTGTTGAGCGAGTGGCTATGCGCGAGATAAAGGATTTCGCTGTTCCGATTACTGTCAAGCTATATGGAGAGGAGGAATTGTTCTGGAAATGGTTCCTCGTGAAGAACGAGGAGATTTCTGCCAAGGTCAAGGAACTCATGCCAAAGCCGGCGGTGAAAGAGCCGGAACCTGAGCCTGTGAAGGAAGAAGAGCCTGTCAAAGAGCCTGAGCCCGAGCCAGTGAAGAAAGAAGAGCCCAAGCCTAAGCCCGTGAAAAAAAAGAAGCCCGGGCCAAAGAAAGTGAAGGAAGCAGTGCAGGAAGAACTTCCAGCTGAAGGGATTCCAGAAAAAGTGCTGAAAGACAGGTTCTTCCAGGAGCTCCAGGGTTTCTGCAATGAAAAGGGCATCCTCATCATTGAGGCAGAGGTTATCCGCAAGAACGCTGAGCTGGATTTAGTTGTTGATGTTCCGAGCGCCGTGGGAAAACTCAGGTATTATGCAAAGGCAAAGTCAAAGAAGAACTGTAATGATACTGACCTCGCAGGAGCGATGATTGAAGGGCAGAGCAAAAGGCTGCCAACGCTATTCTTAACACCCGGAAAGCTCACGAAGAAGGCTGAGCAGAAGCTCGACAAGGAGCTGAAGGGCGTAGTTGTCAAGATAATCTAGGGCGTGTGGCGTAGCTCCCGCACATAATCCATACCGCTTTCATCGAGCAGCCAGAGTTCATTGTTCTTCATGAAGAATCTCTTCTGCTCGTACTCCATCTCCCATCGAGGATAGTCTTTGAGATAGAAGCGCGAGTCCTCGCACTCCAGCCCCACTCTGTCTGACCTGCCGTGCTCCCTGAACGTCGAGCGCTTGCACGCATAGCCGAGCTGGTGGGCATAGCCGTGCGCAGTGAACGAGCAGTCCTCTGCGTATTTCCCTAAGACTGTGGTATCCCCGATGAACGTGAAGTCGCAGAATTTTGTATCCCCTGCGAACTGACCCACGTCTCCTGTGTAGGTCAGCTTAAGGGGCTTGTGTTCTTCTCCTTCAAGGAACCAGCAGAAGAATCCGGGATAGGCGTAGCCCTTCTCGGACTTCCTGTATTTCTCGAAATCTATGTCGAAATCATTGTGGCCGCGGTTGTATAGCGCCTGGACCAGGGCGGTGATGGCTCCTGCGGTGAAATGCACCTTATCCTGTGGAAGAGTGACTCCGAGGGTGTCGATAAAGGCGTCCAGGGTCTCCTGTCCGGGGACGTCGTGAGGTATGGCGGCTTCGAACTGTTGGAGCACTGGGCGATATGTATCCTCAAAATTGCTTGTCCCATGGGGGAATGGGAGAGAATGGTATAAGTCAATGAGCTTTCCCGTGAGTAGAGTGAGGCTCTCGTCTCCCGCGGAATAAGTGTCCTCCTTTTTTTCTCTCTCAAATACTCCCTCTTCGAAGAGATTTCTACTCATTCTGGAAGCACCTCCTCCCAATCATCTCCTTTGGGAAAGTAGAGCTTGTTGCCCTTGCTCCAGAAGTGCCTGGCACTGAACCTCGTATGCATGTTGCTAAGGAGCTTCTTCGTGTGTTCGTCCTCCCCTGGCAGAGTGTAGATGTGATAGGTGTTCCCAGCGCCAATCTCAGACACGCAGGAAAACTCAGTGAGATGGAAATCAGAGTTATGGGCACTCTTGCCAGCCTCATTCACTATGCCATCGACTGTGTAAATTGAACTGACTGCCTTGTAGCCCAGAGAATCCGCGCTTCCGCTCAGCGAGAATGTGCAGTTCCCTGTCTCAGAACCTAAGTACGAAAGGTGTTCTGCATAGCAAGACAGCTCAAGCGGCCTGCCTGGAGTGCCCTGGAGGCGCCTGCCTATGCCATCTATTTCCTCCAACAGTGAGAGGTTGAGAAAGAAGCAGTTATAATCGAGCGAATAGAGTGCCTGAATCGTGGTGTCGAGCAGGTCCTGCATCCGCTTGGGAAGGTCTGGCTTTGGATTGGTGCTGAGATGGTACACCATACTGTCAAGGAATTCCTGGTGCTCGAAGCCGTCCTCATCCCAGCGCTCCATCCAGTTCTTGAGGGTATCGACGCACTTGTTCCAGAAAGACTGGCCTGCCCAGGCAAAGCTCAGCAATGTATCGAATTCTCCATCTATATAGCTCTGGGCGTATTGCTGGCCAAGTATTGCTGAATAGCTCTCCTTTCCTGGTTCATAGTGCTCTCTCTCAAGGTGTTCAAGATAGCCCTCTAAAGATTGGAATATGTCGCGGCCCATGGTGTGAACCTTCACAGTTCAGTAGTGGTGAACCTGAGATGATTTAAAAGGGTTATCCCACGCGAATGCTTATATATTTCCAACCAGTCCTTGGCTGCATGGGTGTCAAGCTAGCGGACTTGGTGGCTGGGACTGAGATTGAACTGAAGGACCTTAATGGACGAGTCATTGTTATTGACAGCTTCAACATATTGTATCAGTTTTTGGCTTCCATTAGGCAGCGTGACGGGACGTTATTATTGGATTCCAAGGGCAGGGTAACGTCTCATCTGACCGGGCTGTTCTCCAGGACATCTCGATTGCTTCAGCATGGTGTGAAGCCCATATTCGTGTTTGACGGCAAGACTCCGGATTTAAAGCTTGAGGAACAGAAGAGGCGTCGTTTGCTGAAGGAAGAAGCTGTTGATAAGTACGAGACAGCAAAGGAGAAGGGAGATGTTGATGGAATGCGGAAGTTCGCTTCAAGGACTTCCCGCTTGACTCCTGAGATGGTAGATGAGGCAAAGCAGCTGATTACGGCTTTAGGGCTGCCTATCGTACAGGCTCCTTCTGAAGGGGAAGCGCAGGCTTCTGCCATGGTTTCGAAGGGGGATGCGTATGCTGTTGCAAGCGAGGATTTTGATTCTCTGCTGTTTGGCGCTCCGCGGATGCTCCGCCGACTGAACGTTACAGGTCGCAGGAGGATTGCCAATACTCTGTCTACCAAGGCAGTTATGCCTGAGCTTGTGACACTTGACAGCATGCTTTCATCGCTTGGCTTGACCCGCGAGCAATTGATCGCTCTTGGTCTGCTGGTCGGGACTGACTACAATCCCGGCGGCGTGAAAGGAATAGGGCCGAAGAAAGGGCTGAAGCTTGTTCAGAAGTTCGGGACTGATTTCGAGAAGATGTTCGCTTCTGTGGATTGGGACTCGCACTGCTCACATCCCTGGAAACAGGTGTATTCGCTGTTCACTGACATGCCGGTGACTGAGGAGTATAATTTAGCGTTTTCACCCGTGGATGTTGACGCTGTGTACAAGGTGCTTGTTGAGGAGCATGACTTCAGCACTGCACGGGTTGATTCTACACTGGAGAAGCTCAATGCGAAGACTGATAAGAGCCAGAAAGGTTTGGGTGAGTGGTTCTGATGCGATTGAAGGAAGCGCTCGCCGGCATTCTTCCCCCTGACGAATTAGCGCTTGTTCCCCAGGGCTTTGATGTAGTGGGTGATATAGCTATATTGGAGATGCCTGAGGAATTGACGAAAAAGGAGAAAGAAATCGCGGAAATCGTTTTGAACATGCACAAGCACATTCTTACTGTTGTGGCTAAAGATTCCCCTCACGAAGGCGAGCTTCGGACGCGGACAGTGCGGCATCTCGCAGGCGAAAAGAAGACAAGCACTATTCACAAGGAATCGAAAGCCATTATGGAAGTGGACATCGAGCAAGTCTACTTCTCTCCCAGACTGAGCCACGAGCGGTTGCGCATTGCTGGTCTCGTGAAACCCGATGAGCGCGTGCTGGTGATGTTCTCCGGCTGCGCTCCTTACTGTTTAGTCATCGCAAAGAACTCAGACGCTGGGGAAATTATCGGCGTTGAATTGAATCCTAAAGGCCATCAGCTCGCCCTGAAGAATATCAAAAAGAACAAGCTTGATTCGCGCGTGTCCTGCTTTGAGGGTGATGTGCGCGACCGTGTACCTGACCTTGGCTTGTTTGACCGGGTGCTGATGCCTCTGCCTGAGGGAGGCGAAGATTTCCTCGATATCGCGCTTGCTGCTGTCAAGAAGAACGGCATCATCCACTTCTATGATTTTCTGCATGAGTCAGAAATTCCAGACGCCGCCTATGCAAAGGTAAAAGACGCCTGCGCAGAGTTCAATCTCAAGCCAAACATCGTAGGCCACCACCTCTGCGGCCAGATTGGCTGCAGGAAGTTCAGGGTCTGCGTTGACTTCACACTAAAATAGGTGAAATCACACACCAACGCAGTTGAAGTAACCAATCTCTTCAGTGTATTCACAGCACTGGGGCCTTCCATCAGGACCAGTGTCTTTGTTACAGTACGGTCTAGCAGAGGTGCAGGAAGTATACACACTCCCACTTGCCTTGTACGTCACTTTCTGGGGCCAAGTCCACTGGCAGTAGTACTCAGTCCACTCATCCTGGAAACAATAGAAAGTGCCCCAATTAACACCCCATAGGTCAGTATAATCAGTCCATTCACTTGAAGAGTAAGAAGCCTTTCCAGTAATCGAAGACTTAGTCTGGTCAGTCCAGTCATCACAAAAATCAAGAGGGTTAGTGCTGGCTTTGAGCCCAGCCGAGGTGGTGCCTGTCCAGACTCTTGCCCCAAAAGCATCCTCCCCTGTCTCTCTTATGTAGATCTTGCTTAATAGGCTGCCATCCAACATATCTGCAAGATTGTTTGCAACCTTCACCCCATTTAGAAGGTAATAGGGTTTGTTCGTGACAGTAATGCGGTCCTTGGCATTCACTGTGCTGTCTGAAAGCCATGCTTTGAACTGTCCAGTCAGGCCAGCGGCACTTGCCATGTTTTGGCAGTCCGTGTTGGCAACTGCAATGCCGCCAAAATCACCATTTTTATATTGACTGCCTGTGAAGATAGTAAAGCCTTCATTGCACACTCCGCTGTCGCAGCCCTGCTGGCACACTTCAGTACCATACACACAGGCACCGTCTGCACATGCGCCGTTGTATTTTCTTGTTGTGCCGTCACAAATATTCGAGCAGGTCACGCCTTCACAAGGGTCTGCATCACACACCCCACCAGTACAGCCAAAAACGCACACCTCAGTATCATACACACAGGCGCCGTCTGCGCATGCACCGCCATACTTTCTTGTGTCAGCGTCGCACGTATCTGAGCAGGAGATTCCAATGCAGGGGTCAGGGTCACACACTCCACCAGTACAGCCAAAAACACAGAGTTCTGACTGGTATATGCAAGCACCATCTGTGCAGGCGCCGTCGTATTTCCTGGTATCGCCGTCACAGATGGGATCACAGGTGATGTCATCACAGCTGTCAGCAGTGCATAAGCCACCCACACAGCCAAACTCACACACTTCAGTCTGGTACTGGCACACGCCGTCCACGCATGCGCCGTCGTATTTCCTTGTATTCGCATCACAGGTACTCAGGCAACTGACTCCCGCACAGGGGTTATCAGGAGTATCTGGAACATCTGGAGTATCTGGCTCATCAGGAGTATCTGGAACGTCCGGAGTATCTGGCTCATCAGGAGTATCTGGAACGTCTGGAGTATCTGGTTCATCAGGTGTGTCCACAGGTTCTGTAGGTCCGGCCTCATCGCTGTCACATATCTTATTCCAGTCCTGGTCCAGGCAGCAGCTGTCCATGTGGCGCCTATACGGGCGCTCGCACACGAAGTCATCACCAGAGTCGCTGCCAATCAGGCCGCCAAAGTCAATCCGGTCAATCTGGTCACAACCAGCCAGCAACAGAATCACAGTCAATAGTAGCGCGAGATATTTAATCCTCACATACATCACCTCAATGAGGCTTTTTGGAAAAGAAAGTATAAAAAGCTTGTTACAGGCAGGCAGATTCTTATAGTAATGTTACTTTAATATGACAGATGTCACTAAAATATAACAGATTTAGAGTGCTGGAAGTGTTTTTTAGGTTTCCAACGACAGATCTGCAGCTGAGGCAGATTGCCCGCGAATCTAAGCTGTCCACCACAGCCGCGAAGCGCTATATCGGGCAGCTGGTGAGACAGGAACTGGTCCTCAAGACAAAAGGAACCATCTACAAGGCATACAAAGCAAACAGAGATAATGAGGAATTCCGCAGATTAAGGACATACACCCTCTGCATCCAACTCTCACCAATAGTCAACGAGATATGCGATGCTTGCCTTCCGGACGCGATAGTGCTATTCGGCTCGGCGAGAGACGGCTACGACATAGAAGACAGCGATATAGACTTAGCAGTCTTGACAGACGAAGTGAAAATAGACGTAAACAAATACGAGAAGCGATTCAACCGTGAGATTTCCGTGATGTTCTTCGATTCTTTCGAAACTTTGAGCAAAGAACTTAAGAACAATATCCTGAATGGCATTGCGTTATATGGTTATGTCAAGGCCTATCCGCACAAGGATAAACGAAGAAAGGGCAAGAAACATCCTGAGCCAGGTAAACACACGACTGGAACTCGTTCCCATGATGAAGGTACCAGAGCACGTGACCTTCATCATCGAGGCATATTATGAGGCCATAAAGGAACTGGTAACAGCGCTTCTCCTTCTTGACGGCTACAGGTGTGAGACACATACATGCTTGTTCTCATATTTAGAAGAGCATTATCCTGAATTTGACACCTCAGAAATCAAAGATATGGATAACATGAGAAAAATCCGCAACCGCATCGCTTATGAGGGATTCAAAGTCAAGATGGCTTATTTCAAGAGGAAATCTCCTGTGGCGAAGAAGATAATCGATAATCTGAGAACTCTCATCGAATCAAAACTCGTGGAATTTGACTGATGATCCTCAGCAATCAATCACGCCGAAATAAAACACCCACGGAGTTGAAGTAACCAAGCCCTTCAGTGTATTCACAGCACTGGGACCTTCCATCAGACCCAGTGTCTTTGTTACAGTACGGCCTTTCTGAGGTGCAGGAAGTATACACACTCCGCTGTCGCAACCTTGCTGACAGTCCTCAGTACCATATACACACGCACCAGCATCACACGCGCCGTTGTATTTTCTTGTGATGCCATCGCAGGTGTCCGGACAGTTCACCCCAAGGCAGGGGCCAGTGCTTCTTCACCAATGATTTCACAGATGCCATAATCTGGCTTGGGGGTTTAAAACTATTTAAGAATGTGCACTAGCGCTTCCCCAGGACTCCGCCCATGGTGAGAACGCCGCTCACAGGCACAAGAATCAATATCAGCAGCAGGAGCAGGGGCCAGCCGAGAGGAAAGTGCCAGAACTCCCTACCATCAGGCTCAGCAGCTGCGAATGCAGTGGCTTCAGAGAGCGGGGCAGAAACTGCGCAGTCGCTGTCCGCTTCCACAGTGCAGTCAGGGTCGCACCTCGCATCAGCGATGAAATCGCACATCCCGTCCGCGCTTCCAGACGCACAATCTGCAGCGCAGTTCATATAATTCTCGCCAGCAGCACAGACTCCATCACCATCACACGCAATCCACAGCGATACGCTGTTCGATTTGAACTGCCCGGCAGAAGAAAACACGCGAGTCGGAGCGATTACATACTCCCCTGGAGCCGAGGGCCTGACACTATACAGTATGTCCTGCGACTCCCCGGCAGCAAGGGTGAGCTGCCATTTATAATATGGCAATCTCACTCCAATCATGCCAGGAACAGGCTCATGCACAACAAGCGAATGGGGATGCACGGGCTCAGCCCCAACAACCACTTCCTGCACAGTGAGCTCTACGTCACTATCTGCGAGGTTCGTGATGCCAATCCGCACCACGAGTATCGCGCCAGCAGGAAGGACATCGCTCTCCACACTCTTTTCGATGGCGATGTTTTGCGCTGACACTGTGCTCAGCGCGATAAGCGCAAGGAGGATAAGCAAGATGGCAAAACGTGATTCGCGCAATCTCATGTGTCACACCCCTTCACGCTGTCTCTGGGAGGGCAATAGGTCTGGCCGTTATCATTCGCGCAGCTCGTGTCATGATAATCACAATAATCATACTGTGTGCTTGGAAGCCCAGATGCGACATAGGGAATCGGATTGTTCTCATTCGTGTCCACGACGTTCCATCGCTTTTCTCCAGGAAGCTTCACCAGATTGTACTCATGGCCGTCGCCCATAACACTATATATCTCGTCCGGACCATAACCAACAATGCGGAGCAGCGACGTCAGCATGACGGAATAATCAACGCAGGTTCCGGTTCCCAAAATGATGCTCGCATGGGCGGGCACGTCAGACAGATAACAGTTGTTCCTCTCAAAGTTCACATCAGAAAGCCATGAGCGAGGCGTGATATCTACTGGAACAGGATTGCAGGACATGGCTTCAGCAGCAGGGCTGAACTCCATTTCTGAACAGCCGCACGTGTATTCATCCCCAGCAGCACATCCATATTCAAGAGAACCAGAACAAGCGAACTCAGCTGCGAAATAATCCTGCATCCATTCCCGGGCAGGGCCGAGTCCATACACAAGGTACAACGCAGAGCACCGCTTCAGATGCTCACTACTTCCGCCAAAGCCGGCATGCGTATAGGCAGGAACGCAATAGTCATGGCATTCAGGCCCGCATCCAGAACTACAGCATTCAAGGGCTTCACGCGCAATCTCATGCAAAGAGGGATGAGTGACTTCAAACAAATCGCAGGCATAGTTCTGCTCGTTGATCACAACAACCTCTCCCTCATGCCAGGGCCATCCGCGCTCACATGGTGAGTCTTCAAGCAGAACCGCGCCACTCGTGGATTCGGGATTGGGAGGAGTGGGTGGGGGAGGAGGAGGAGAAGGAGGAACATCTCTTGGAGTAGGATTATTTCCCAGGGTAGAAAACTCATATGTGTCGATAACTTTCCTCTTCACGCACTCCTGCTGAAGAGCAGGCATATCGCGCTCAGTCCCACAGGCATTCACATCTGAACACTCGCGGAACTGCAATCCATCAGCACATGAAGACCACGATGAGCAGCGCCAGTTCTCAAAGCAGACCGCGCCGGAAAGGGACGCAGACTCTGCATCGGAAGTTTCAGCCCCGGCGACACTCATGCCCGTGACACCCACAGTAATGCCGCCGATGACAAGAACAAAGATAACCATCACTATCTCGAACGCAATAAATAAGGTGAGAGTGTTGTCACGCACAGTCCTTCCCCTAACATGATACTCACCTCAGAAAGAGGGGGTTCAATAACCGTATAAAAGGATTACGCGAACAGCGCATACAGAGGTGAAAGCGCACTCAAGGGAAAAGGCAGAAGGGATATGACTTATATACTTCAACAGCACTCCTTGGATGCGCGCAATGACTGAGTGAACACCCACTGACGCAAGGATGATGAACGGTAGTAACTTAAGAGCGCGCTTTCTATTCACAGATACGCCTTCTTTTTCCTCATTCATAAGCTTTATAAAGTGCAGAACCCCCCATCTCCTTATGGGTGATACGAAAGGACTGTCGCCACTCATAGCCACAGTGGTCTTCATCGCCTTTGTCGTCGCATTTCTTGCACTCATAGTCAGTGCCATCATTACCATGACTGGTGGCGACGCGTGCGAGCGGGTCGAGATAGAGATAAGAGACTTGAACGATCTCCCCACAGTATGCAGGGACACAGTCAACCTGAAACTCGTGGCACGCAACACAGGCAAAACTGACATTGGCGGCATACGATTCATTTTCACCGGAAGCACAGGCTCTACAGAGGAAGATGTCATGACGCCCCTCGAAAAAGAGAGCGACGCTGAATACACGGTCGGCCTTCCAAAAGAGCTTGGACGGTTAACAGAGATAACTCTTATCCCTCTGGGCAAAGACGGAGAGATGGTATGCGAGGATTCGACTGTCCCTCTCAATATGGCAGATATAACTGAGTGCAAATAAGTGAATACCATGGCTGAACTCACACCAGTGCACGCGGCAGTGCTTGCAGTCCTAGTCCTACTTCTCATGAGCCTGGCTGCCCTCAACCTTATGATTAATGGTGGAGATGCTAGTAACACAGGCATGCTGAGCAGTGACGCTGCTGAGGATTCTAACGGGGAGACACCAACTGAGGAGCTGCCAGTTGATGCCCTGCCTGGCGAAACGCCCCCACAATGAAAGTCACCCTTTCTCTGAACAAGTCAATTGAGGAAAACGCATCAGGCTATTTCGACAAGTCAAAAAAGGCAAAGCGGAAGCTCGAAGGAGCCCAGGAGGCCCTGGACAAGAGCAGAAGCCGGCTCAAGAAGGCCGCGAAGGAAGCAGAGAAAAAGCAGGCAGAAAAAAAGCAGAAGGCGAGAAAGAAGCACTGGTATGAGCGCTTCCGCTGGTTCTTCTCGAGCGAGGGCATCCTGTGCATCGGAGGCAGGGACGCCACGACCAATGAGCAGGTCATCAAGAAATACGCATCTGATACTGACATAGTCCTGCACTGCGACATCCCAGGCTCTCCATTCTTCGTAGTAAAGGCAGATGACGCTGAGCCCACTGACGTGACACTCGAGGAGGCGGCAATAGCAACAGCATCATACTCCAGGGCATGGCGCCTAGGTCTTGGGAACGTAGAGGTCTATTCAGTGAAAGGAAGCCAGCTCTCAAAGGAAGCCCCAAGCGGAGAGTTCATGGGCAAGGGCTCATTCATGGTCAGGGGAAAAAGAAACCTCATGTCAGCCATCCCTCGCATCGCGATAGGCATTGATGATGAAGATAGGGTTATTGGGGGGCCTAAGGCGGCGATAACAGCACGCTCAAAAAAGATTATAGAAGTCATCCCTGGAACTGAGAAGAGCAGCGCAGTGGCAAAGAGAATCCGAAAGATTCTCGGCGGGGGAGACCTCGACGGCATCATACGCATGCTTCCCGCAGGAGGATGCAAGCTGGACGGTAACAAACGATGAAAGACATTGTGGACAACGCGCGGCTCGATGTCACCACAGAGATAACCGCGCTCGGCGGGACGATTATCTACGCGATTGTCGCCGCCTACCACGTGCTCATCCAGCGCTACGACCGCCTGCTTCTCATCATCATCGGATACAGCCTCTCAATCCTCGTCGTCGTTGCAGTGAAGACCTTCTACTTCAAGGACAGGCCCTGTCCTATAGAATTCACCACTTACATAGGCAAGCTCTATGCCAGCTCCTTTCCCAGCCTGCACTCGATGCGCGCCTTCATGTTCGCAATAGTATTCGGCAGCTGGATAGGGAACAGCGCAGCCCTCACCACCTTCCTCTGCCTCGCGGCAGCTGTCGCGTGGAGCCGCACCAAGCTGAAGATGCACTATTGGCTCGATGTGTTCGCAGGTGCTGCAATAGGAATTGTCCTCGGAATCCTGCTTCTCAACCTATGACTGCAGGACAGAATTCTTGTACCACTCTATAGAGCGCTCTACTCCCTCAGGAAGTTCCACCTGGGGATTATAGCCGAGCATCTTCTTCGCCTTTGATATGTCGGCGATGTACTTCACCACTTCGCCGGTTCTGCTCTCGCCCACCACAATCTCGCTCTCTGAATCCAGCGCCTTCTTGACCAGCTGGGCAAGCTCAAGGATTGTCGAGCCATTTCCTGTCGCGAGGTTGAGAGTGTTGTTCTTCACCACATCAAAGCGCTCGATGGCCTTCACTGTGCCGGAAATCGCATCGGTGATAAATGTGAAGTCAAGGAGCTTTTCTCTTCCAAAAACGCGCAGCGGCTCATTGGCAAGGGCATTTTCTATGAAGAGCGGCACCACCCGGTCGGTAGCGTCGTACATTCCGTACACATTTGAGAAGCGAAAGATGATGAAATCCATGCCGTAGCAGATTTGATAGGAATGGACCAGGGCCTCGCCAGCGAATTTTGTGGCAGTATAGGGGCACTCGCAGCCCTCAAGGGATGCCTCATCCTCACTATAGACTTTCTTTCCAGAGTTGCCATACACCTCTCTGCTTGAGGCGAAGATAAACCGCTTCACCCCTGCCTTACGGCAGAACTCGAGGCTATTGAACAGCATCCTGAAATTGTCAAGAGCAAGCTCCGGCTTCTTGACCAGCTCGTACACGCGGGGATAGGCAGCAAGATGGACAACAAGGTCGAAGTCAGTATCAAGTGAGTCAAACGCCTTCATATCCCGGGCATCTGCGATGACGGTGACGTTATCCACATCAGCATTCCAAGCATTTTTCTTTATATCTGCCCCCACCACACTATAGCCCTTCTCGAGCAGGACCTCTGAGAGATGCGTGCCTATCGTGCCGCTGCTTCCGACGACAAGAACCTTTTTTATCGCTCCATCCATCGCGTATCTGCACTCCATGAATAACCGCAGGTATATAAATATCCTCTTTCCAATATCAATCTCTTCTTTCCAGAACTTGGCAGGCAAGAATATAAAAATGCCAAGGGAGTTATCACAGCGACCACATGGCAAAAAAAACTGCGAAGGGAAGAAAAAAGACAAAGAAAAATAAGGCACCTGAGCTCACCATAATAATCCCTGCCTACAATGAGGAAAGCTCCATCTCAGAGGCCATCGAGCGTGTGCATAAGGCCAATCCAGACGCCCTGATTCTCGCTGTCGATGACGGCTCCACTGACCTCACCGGGCACATGCTCTCCAAGATGAAAGGCAAGCCCTACCTCAGTATCCTCCACCATGCGTGGAACGAGGGGTACGGCGCAGCCCTGAAGCACGCCTTCCTGCATGTGACAACACCTTATGTGGCCTTCCTCGACGCTGACCTCACCTATGACCCCAAGCAGTTTCCTATCCTTCTCGCAGAAGTGAAATCCAGGGGGCTGGACTGCGCATGGACAAACCGCTTCGGCGGCAGTGTGAATGAGATGCCCGCGATACGCAAGGTCGGGAACAAAATAATTGTCTCCACATTCAGGCTCATGACAGGGCACAACATCAAGGACTGCACGAGCGGGCAGCGGATCTTCAGCACAGAGTCACTCAAGCGTATCGATGCGGAAAGCCTTCCTGATGGAATGGGGTTCATCAGCGCACTCTCAAGGAGGACAGTGTCACACAACCTGAGATATGCTGTGCTGCCCGCCGACTACAGGGAGCGGCACGGGGAGTCGAAGCAGAAGCTTGTGTCCGGCTTCCTGAAAATCATGTACCGCATGGTGCGCCCCGGAAAATAATCGCAAATTATATAATCAAAACGAGGTTCTGCAGGAGAGATGAAAACAGTCCTTTTATGCGGAGGGGAGGGGACACGGCTCAAGGAGCTTACCGAGAGCATCCCAAAGCCCATGGTCGAGATAGGGGGCAAGCCTATTCTCTGGCACATCATGAAGATGTACAGCCACTTCGGCTTCAATAACTTCATCCTCTGCCTTGGCTACAAGGGAGAAAAGATTACCGAGCACTTCGAGCCGCTTCAGGAAGAGATGGGCTGGAACATCACCTTCGCAGATACAGGCGCGAAGACACCGACAGGCGGCAGGATACTGAAAATCAAGAAATACATTGAAGACGATGTTTTCTTCGCTAACTACGGAGACGGCCTCGCCGACATCGACCTCAACAAGCTCCTCGAGTTCCACAAGTCGCACAATAAGGTCGCGACAATAACAACAGTGAAGCCCCTGTGCCAGTTTGGCATCCTGAAGATGGACGACAACAGGATAACATCATTCATTGAGAAGCCGCCACTGAAGGACTGGGTGAACGGTGGCTTTTTCGTGTTTCACAAGAAGATTTTCGATTACCTTGAGGATAATTTGATGCTTGAGCGGGAGCCTTTCGAGCGGCTCGCAAATGAAGGAGAGGTCTATGCTTACAAGCTGGACAAATTCTGGAAGTGCATGGACACCTACAAGGACATGGAAGTGCTGAACAAGATGTGGGCATCGAAGGAGGCGCCCTGGCATATGTGGAAGTGATTGATTATGGATTCATGGGATGGACGGAACGTTTTTTTGACTGGAGGGAGCGGCCTGCTCGGCTTCTGGATAGTGGAAGGGCTCATCGAGAAAGGCGCAGCGGTCACGTGCCTTATTCGTGATGATGTGCACAAGTCCAGATTCTTCACCTCGCCTCTCATGAAGGAAGTCAATATCGTGCGCGGGGGTTTGGAGGATTATCAACTCATCCAGCGGAGTATCAACGAGTATGAGATTGATACTGTCTTCCATATCGCAGCCCAGGCAATAGTAGGCACTGCGGTGCGATCGCCAATTTCTACATTCGAGACCAATATCCGCGGCACATGGAACATCCTCGAGTCCTGCCGCCAAGTCGAGACCATCAAGAGAGTGGTGGTCGCGTCAAGCGACAAGGCCTACGGCACCCACGAGCAGCTGCCCTATACTGAAGATTTCGCTCTGAGAGCTGGGCTGCCTTACGGCACATCCAAGTCCTGCGCCGACCTCATTGCGCAGTCATACGCCCTGAGCTATGGCCTTCCGGTGGGAATAACGAGATGCGCGAACCTCTACGGCGGTGGGGATTTGAACTGGAGCAGGATTGTGCCCGGCACAATGAAATCTGTCATCGAGAAGAAGCCGGTCATTGTCAGGAGCGACGGCGAGTTCATGCGCGACTTCCTCTACCTGCGTGATGCTGTCGATGCCTACCTCACTCTTGCGGACAAGCTCTCCGACAAGAAGGTTAGAGGGCAGGCTTTCAACTTTGGGAACGGCACTCCCATCAAGATGATTGACATTGTCAACAAGATTATCGATGTCTCGAAGAAGAAGGACGTCGACCTCAGAATCCTGAACGAAGTGAAGGCAGAAATCAAGGACCAATACGTCTCCTCGGAAAAAGCAAACGAAATCCTTGGCTGGAAACCCTCCTTCACCATGGACACCGGCCTCTCAGAGACCCTTGACTGGTACGAGAAGTTCTTGAAGAGCTGATCCTCAGCAAACGGAGGTTTGCGGATAGAAACTGCTATTGCTTACTGATCTGTTGGTGGATTCTATTCAGGATAAAGTACTCGTTTACCTATGTTCTCTCCTGCCTGCCAGGTGACTTTGGTCACACGATCCAGCCCACGATTGGTTCCCTTGAGGGTGAATGACACACTATGATTAACTGGTTCAACGCACAGCAAATGAGATAGAGATTGATTCACCCATATGTATTCTGAAGGGAATATCTGAGAGTCCATCCTCTTACCCTCGAACCTAATCTGCCCTGTACTGTTGAGACACATCATGGTGACGAAACTCGGCAGTCTATGCTTCCATATCCTCTCCGATCAGTAATAGAGATTGTCTGGATTTGCTTCGTTATCAAAATGCCACATCACCTGTTCCAATTCGAAGGTCTTAGACGGGCAGCCTGGAACCATGAGATTGCATCGTACCCAGTTCATTCCGTAGATGGACAAGCCAAATAGGATGGCGCCTAAAACAACGAAGATTATTTTTCTGTAATTCTTCCTCTTATTGGCGCTGGGCGCTTTAGGAACCTTAGGCTCTACTGAAACATCAACCACACTATGACATTGTGTTGCACTTATTTATGTGTTATGAATAAACCCCTGTTTGTTCGTGTCACGGGGGTTTAGTTGGGAATCGCACTTCAAAGAAAGAGGGGGCGTTTGTTAGGTGTTTGCTTACTTGAATTTACTTGAGTTTATCTGAAGAAACGATACTTAATGAGAATCCAGAGGGCCTTGAAGCCGTCCTTCCAATTTATCTTCTTACCCTGCTCAAAAGTCCGGGGATAGAAGTGGATAGGAACTTCTTGTATTTTATAGCCCGCCCTGCGCAGCTTCGCGGTAATCTCGGGATCCAAATCAAAATGCGAGCCTTTGAGAGTGATACTCTTGAGCGCCTTTCGAGTGAACATCTTGTAGCAGGTCTCGACATCAGTGAGCCAGGTGAAGTAGAGCAGCGAAGCCATAAGGGAAATGAATTTGTTTCCGAAGTAATGCGTGGGGATGAGCCAGCGCATCTCATCAAATGCTCCAGTTCCCCTAAATCGAGAACCATACACTACTTCACTCTCACCACTAAGGATTGGCTTCAGCAGCACAGGATAATCAGCAGGGTCATACTCAAGGTCAGCGTCCTGGATAATCACTATGTCACCAACAATATGCGAGAAAGCAGTGCGCAAGGACCCGCCCTTGCCGATATTCTTCTCATGGAAAAACACCCTGATGTTCGTCTCTTTTGACTTCGCATCCAACTTATGAAGAAATTCCCTTGTCCCGTCTGTCGAGACATTGTCCACTATGACAATCTCCTTCTTCAGCGGAGAGACATCGACATCCTGCACCTTTTTGATAATCTCCTGTATAGTCTCAATCTCGTTATACACAGGAATGACAACAGAGAGAGTCTCGTATCCCATCAGCGCACAAAGGTTACCATAAATTTTTAAATGTAGTGCCATCAGCGCAAAGAAGGGATTGGGAGCAGGTAAATCATGAAAATCAAGAGGGAATGGCTTGAATATGGCATGCTTCTCCTGACTCTGGCACTTCTGCTCTGGCTCGGGCCGGGGCAAATCTGGGCACACCAGATAGACCACGGCTACCCTTATGCGTACAACGCGGCAGATACATTCCAGCATCAAGGGCGCGCAGCAGGCATCCTCCATGTAGGCGACTACCAATACGAGCCCATGGAACGCGTCAGCGGATTTTTCGCTGAATTCCCAGGATACTATCCGCCGACAGTGTCCCAATTAGGAGCATTATGGGCAGCGTTTCCCAGACTGGACACGTACCTCACCACCCCAGCCCTCATCTTCCTTTCCACCATCATCTCTGCCGCACTCATCTACTTCATCATCCGCAGATTCAACAAGATAGTGGCGCTCCTCTCGCTGCCCCTCTTCCTCTATATGTTCTCAACCCCAGTCGCGATGCGCTATTTCACCTGGGGACACTGGCCCGGCATCTTCGGCCAGCTCTTTATCATCATGCTCGCCTGGGTCGTCCTCGAACGAGACATGCCCGGCTGGATACTCTTCATCATTATCGCCCTGACTGGGGCGTTCATGGCTTATACATCATATGTCATCCCCACTGCAATCCTCATCATCGCGCTCCTTGCCCTATTATTATGGAAAGGAGAGCTCAAGCTGAAGCGCATACTCAAGCTCGCCATAGCAGCCATAGTCTTCCTTATCATAGTCTCACGATTCGCCCTCATATTCGTCAATGTCTGGTCTCCTCTCATGGAGCAGCAGACCGTCCTGACAGATTGGCCAGGAGGGGGAGGCGCGCCGCAATTCGCGGAGCTTGGTGCCATCCGTTACCTCATCATACTCGGCGTCATCTTATCCATAGTCATCCTCGGCCAGCAATTCCTCAAGAAAAAAATAACACAGCCCCTTGTCATCCTCTTCGGCCTCCTCATGCTGGGATTAGGATATGCAAACGCCATCGGCTTCCATAAGAGGGCGTTCTTTGTCCGCCTGTATTGGCCCATCTACCTCTCACTCTTCCTCGGGCTCATACTCTATTACGGAGGAAAGATGCTCCTTCAGCAGTCAGGCATGAAATGGAACACTACAATAGCCACAGCAGTCACGCTCATACTCATCCTCACCATCACACTCACCATTGAAAAGCCAGATGCAGGGCAGGGCTCCCTGAACCAGCAGCTCTGGGACGGCATCACCTGGCTGCGCGACGAAACCCCTCCAGATACTACCTTCGCCATCATGTACGGCGATGTCTTTGTCGGTGATATATTCCTGAACCTCCAGAGGCACCACTTTCTCATCGAAAAGGATGAATACTATGAGCTGATACAAAACAACAGCGTCAGGAGACACATGTATTCAACAATCGGCACGAACTGGTATCCTTGGGCAGTGGTTCCGGAAGACCTCAGCAAAGAGAACCCCATAATCTGGAACTGGGAGTATGACTTCAATCTCATTGAAGGAAACCTTTGGAAAGACCGGGACATCTGTGACTGGGATTACGTCCTCTTCACCAAGCAGTCATACCAGCCTATCCTGGTGCAGTATGGGTTATACATCGCGAACATCATGACAGAGAACGAGTGGATAAATATAGCCTACCAGAATGACCTAGTAGTTATACTACACAATACACAAAAAGGAGATGCATGCATTGAAGACCACGACCTCCAACAGGGATAGTGTAGCGAAGCTTGCTGTACTGAAAGATGAAGGCATAGCACATGCACTGCTATTCATCATCCTGCTCATCATATTCAGAATTGTGTTCTACAAGGATGCAATGAGCACTGTATTGAGCTTTGTGGCAAGCACCTACTGGCTCTTTATCCTTCCCGGCTCAGTTCTCATGCTCTACTGGAGCCGCAGATTCGGCTTTGCAGAACGGGCAGCAGTAGGGACTGCAGTTGCCCTCTCAATAATTGGGACAGTGAGCTATTATATTGCGATTGCCGGCCTTCATGTCAAGTACCACTACATCCTTTTCCCCCCAGTGCTGATAGCTATTGGCATCGCTGCATTCTGGATGAGATGCCCTGAGAAGGAAGACAAGAAAGAACCGAAAGAGATAAAGAAAAAGAAGAAAGAAAAATGAAGACACTCCTTCTCACGTTCGATGTCGAGCAATTCCCTTCAAAGGAACTGGGCATCCCTCTCAGCGAGGACAAGGCATTCTCCCTTGGAAAGGACGGCCTCAATATCCTGCTGGACATTCTCGACATCACGTCCAGCACTTTCTTCGTTACAGCAGAGTTCGCAGAGAGGTTTCCAAAGGACACAAAGCGCATCCTCACATCTGGTCATGAATTAGCCATGCACGGCGCATCCCATGACCATGTGTACCACACAATGGAAGAAAAGAAAGCAAAAGACATCATATCTAAGGCAAAGGGAGAGATGGAGAAGCGCTTCAAGACAAAAATCAAAGGCTTCCGCGGCCCGAGGATGAGCAGGCCAAGCTATGAAATCCTAAAGAAGTGCGGCTTCACGTATGACAGCTCACTCCATCCGGTATTCCTTCCCGGCCATTATAACAATTTCTTCTCGCCCAGATGTGTGCAGGAGAGGGAAGATATCATCGTCATCCCAGTCTCTGCTGTCCCTCTCGTGCGGCTGCCCTTCAGCTGGGCATGGTTCCGCATCATGGGTTCCCTGTACACCAAGGCATGCTCCCGGCTGACGCTGCTCGACTCCAGCTTTATCCATCTCTATTTCCACCCTTGGGAATTCGTCGAGCCCCCGGTTAAAGCAAAAGGCATCTGGCACAAGCTGAACTTCGGCGGAACAGGAATAACTAACGTGGAGCGCCTTGAGAAGTTCATCACGTGGACAAAGAAACGGGGACTCGCCCCAAGCACACTTTCAGGATTTCTCAAGTTCTAGGCCTGCGTCCTGGACATACTCAATACCGAGCTTCAGCGCCACATACGCCCTATGAAGCTCCCGCCCGAGATAAGCGGCATGCTCGAGCCGTGACACAAGCTTCTTCCTGATAATCGTATCATAGAGTTCCTTTGGCATCTTTCCGACAATCACAGCAGACACGACATTAGGCGTACTGCAGAATCCCAGCTCGATCTCCCCGCTCTCGCGCTTGAGCCTGATGAGAAAGTAGCCAAGAGGGTCTGCGACAAACTCGTTCATCGCATCCTCAGTCGCTGAAATATTTTCACAATCATTCGCTATTTTAACTGGCATGGTTTCATCCCTCCATATGCAACATAAATCTCTTTTGCCTCAGCCCAGCATCGGCTCAATTACTTTGTAAATCTCTGCTGCGGCTACTTTATTCCCCTCGGGAGTCCAGTGGATATCGATTTCCCAATACAAGACTGAATCCTCGTTCCCCTCCCTCAGCGGCTCAGTTAGGTCAAGGTACTGGACATCATTCTCCATCGCGAGTTCACTGAGGGTCTCGCGTATAATTCTTACACCTAACTGCTCCTCCGAGACAGCATACATTTCCATAGCCCTAGAAAGCGCCTCACCATTAACTTCATGCATCGCAGGCGCATACACGAGCAGCAGCTCGCTTGACTGGGATTCAGCAGCCTCTTTCATTAGGTGCAGAATCACATCCATTTTCTCCACTTTGCCAGCAAACTCCCCATCGACCCGCGCATTGAGAATCTCTGGCAAAATACTATCCGCCTGCCTGACATCCGCCACCTTTGATTGTGTCAGCACCCTAGAAACAAGGTTGTATATCTCACTATTCCTCGACAACCACGCCCTCAAACCGAAGAGGGGCGGCTTCTCAAAAGCCTTCCATTCAACACTTTTTAGCTCATAATCATACTCCAGGAGATTCCACCTACCCACATTACCGAGGTCATCGAAATACACAGTGTAGACAACAACTACTGGTTTCAGCGACAGATTTTCTAATTTCAGCATGAACCTCTTGTATATCTGCTCAGGCTCTGTGCCTGCCTGCCCCAGGTTAATGACTGGCAGCTCTGACATCCCCTCAAGGAGGTAGCCAAAAGAATCTTCCTCCTGCACGCCGTAGCCAAAGGTGAATGAATCCCCTACGAGCACAATCTGCTCAGATGCAGAATCACCTGCAAGTGTCCCGCGATTTCCTTCACTGTTGATGATGTAATTAAGGTCGAACTCTGAAGTCATATGTTTCACTTGTTTACCAGAGATATGATCTGTCACGAGCTCATCATGGGGTATCCAGTGAACAAAGCTTGGGGGAATGATGAATGAGAGCACAAGCTCGAACAACATAATCACAAGGAGCAGGGAAAGCACGCTCACCCCCACGTTAAGTAACCATCTGCACACTAGTCTTCGTTCCATGTCACAGCCCTTCAACCAGGGAAACGAATAACTCTGACTCTTTTTTAAATATTCCCGCAGCGAGAATCTCTCCATAGAATGTCTTAACAAACTTTATAAACCTCCTGAGTTTTACCCTTACGATTCCGGGGGGATACTTATGACTGACTCATTACGTGAAGAAGAGGATGACATACACATCGATTTGGGTAAAATAGGCTCATTCTTCAAAAAGCTCGGAAGCGACGACGACGAGGAGCAGCCGAAAAAGGGAAAGGAAACAAAGCAGAAGAAGCCGAGGAAAAAAAGAAAGCATGCAGGAAGCGAAAAAAAAGCCCGTGAGAGAGAAGAGCCTGAAGAAGAAAAAGACTCGTCAGACGACGAGATTGCCATTGACCTCGGTGCAATCGGCTCAAAGCTGAAGGGGCTGTTCAAGTCCGACGGAAAAGAGAGAGAGCAAAAGAGCAGCGACGACGAGGGGGATGAAGATGAACTATCCATCAACTTCGGCGGCGCTTTCGATTTCTTAAAATCATACAAGCATTTCGTGCTTCCCGCTGTTTTCATCATCATTGCGCTGTTCCTCAGCGTATCGCTGCGTATGCAATCCGCGACATTGCCAATCACTGATAACTGGGCAACGAGTAACATCCACAACATGATAAGGAATGACATCGCCTCTACAGTGTACGGCGAGAACCCCACCCTTCCCGCCGAGCACAGGGAAAAACTCACAGATAACCTCTTCAAGGAAGCAATACAAAATGACATCTACACATTCCAGACAGGGCAGTATGCAGGACAGAGCTTCAACATCGACCAGCAGATAGGCCTCACCTCGGAGTCTCTGAAGGGGCAGCTGAAAGACGATAACGACGTCACGTATCTCCTTGCTATTGATTCCTGGCAGCAATTCAGGAAAGTCAGGAACAAGATTGAAACTGGGCACTTCTATGATGAGTTAAAAAATGAGCAGTATTATGATTTTATACGCAAAATAGAAGATGGATGGGTCAATGAACCTTGGAACAACTATATGTTCGCTCCCCAGGGAAAGCCCATGGAGGTATACCTCCACCATGACATTGGGTACTGGCTCTACAAGATTATGCATGCATTCAAGCCGGACACGACTCCAATGGGAGCATTCTTCCTTGTGCCCGTGCTTGTGGCTGCCCTTGCCATCATTCCTGCGTTCTTCATCACAAAGAGGGTTGGAGGCGACCTGGGCGGTTTCTTCGCCGCGGTTATCGTGGCAATACATCCCGTGTTCCTCGGGCGCACTGCCGGAGGCTTCGCCGACACCGATGCCTATGCAGTGACACTCCCACTGTTTATCGCGTGGGCATTCCTTGAGGCATTTGAGGGAAAGAATCTCAGGAAGAAGATTAGCCTTGGAATCCTGGCGGGATTCCTCACAGGAGTGACCGCGTATGCCTGGATTGGCTGGTGGTACATCTTTGATTTCATCATTGCGATGGTCGGAATCTACATGGTGACTGAAGTTGTGCGGAGCGTGCTCTGGAAGAGAGAGCTCGACATACCTGACATCATCTCCCGCCTCAAGCTGCCGGCAATACTGCTGCTCGTGTTCTTTATCACAAGTGCGCTCTTTGTCACGCTGTTCTCCGGCTCAACCGCATTCCAGAGCTTTTACACACAGCCTTTCAGCTTCGCCGTCATCAAAGAGGTTGCCAAGACGAAGATATGGCCAAACGTGTACACGACTGTCGCTGAGATGAATCCCGCGAACTTCGCGAGCGTGAAGGCGAACATCAGTTTCAACAAGCTTTCGTATTTTTATCTAAGCATCATAGGGATCCTACTCACACTCATCAGGCCAATGAAGGGGAAAAAGATTGATGTCAAATACGCCATATTCCTCACCATCTGGTTCGTGGGCTCAATATACGCCAGCCTCAAAGGTGTAAGGTTCATTATTGTCCTGGTGCCTGCGTTCAGCATCGCCCTGGGGGTATTTGCAGGGCTTACAGTAAGGTTCGGTACGAAATGGCTCATGGGGCAATTCAAATTCAACAAGACCCTTGCCTGGATAATCCTCAGCGCAATGGTGCTTCTCCTTTTAGTACATCCCTTCAGGACGGCTCAGGGTACCGCCATGCAAGAGATACCCAGCATGAACGATGACTGGTACGGTGCGCTGTCACGTATAGATGCACAAGCTGCTCCTGATGCCATCATCAATTCATGGTGGGACTTCGGCCACTGGTTCAAGGCCATCGCGAACAGGAGAGTCACGTTTGATGGGGCATCTCAAAATACACCACAGGCCCACTGGATTGGCAGAACGCTCTTGACAGAGAATGAAAATGAGGCAGTCGGAATCCTCCGTATGCTAGATTGTGGAGGGAATGCTGCATTCAATGCGCTCAATCGCTACCTTGATGATGAAGTCACCTCTATCAAGATTATTTATGAAATCATCCTCATGGACAAAGAAACTGCCCGCGCAAGGCTGGAGGAGATTATCAGCCCAGATGAGGCAGAAATTGTCTTACAATACAGTCACTGCGACCCGCCGGAAAACTACTTCATCACCAGCGGCGACATGGTCTCAAAATCAGGTGTCTGGGCACATTTTGGGAGCTGGGACATGCGCAGGGCAGCCATGTATAATCTGGTGAAGGGAAAAGAAAGCACTGCGGGCATAAACATCCTCACTGAGCAGTTCGGCCTGGAAGACAATGAGGCAAGAATGTATTACTATGAAATCCAGACAGAGGAAGCGAATGACTGGATTGCCCAATGGCCAAGCTACTGGGCCAGCGGAAGCTGCCAGAATGACGGTGAGATGGTATTGTGCCAGACCAGCCAGATAAGTTTCCTGCTCAACAGGACAACTGGAGAGGTGTCAATACCTACTGCGGATGGCGACAAAAAATTCTATTCAGTCGCATTCATTGACAGCAAGGGGGATTTCCAGCTAGTGAAGGAGGATGACCCGAACCGCGTGCTGAACAATGGCGGTGTCAAATTCGGCGTAGTGGTGCATGGATTCCCAAACCCCACCAGCTTTGTGGTTACCACAGCAAAGAGCGATGGGCCGCAGCTCGCCTCAGAATGGCTACCTGGCAGCATGTTCTCCAGGCTGTACTTCTTCCATGGCTATGGCCTCAATCATTTCGAGCAGTTTGACAGGAGAGGAAGCAGTATGGGAGACATCATCACCTGGAAAGTGGCGTGGGACGGGGGACTGAAAGACTCAGTGAAACCGGGCAACAAGGTGCTCGTCAATTATATGGGATGGACTGATGAAGGGGCGATGTTCGACAGCTCCATCATAGGTTGGGAAAGCCTTAATCTCAATACAGGTATGAGTTTCGATGATTATGAGACCCTGCCACTACCGCATACCTACGGTGCAGGAGGACTCATCCCCGGCTTTGACGAGGGGCTTGCAGGCATGGTTAAAGGAGAATCAAAGACTATCTCCATCCCGCCTGAGATGGCTTACGGCACTGACCCCACTGCGCATCCACTTGGAAACAAGACACTGAACTTCAAGATACAAGTAGTGAAGATTGCGTGAGGATGCTAGGGGGAAAAAGGTCACACGATGGCAGATAAGGCCTCGAAGAAGGCTGTATGCAGGAAGAAGAAGAGGCAGCCAGCTAAAAAGACTCAGCCTGAGCACGATAAAGAATTCAGCCTGAAGCGCGTCAGGGATTTTTTCACCACACAAAAAAACTGGCTCATCCCCTGCGCCCTCATTTTCGTCGCCCTGTTCCTCGCAGTATCGCTGCGCATGCAGACCGCGTCACTCCCTGCCATTGATGATTGGGCAGCGGAACAGCTGGAATCACTCATCAGGACTGACCTTGCGCTGGCCCAATATCAAAAAAATCCTAACCTTCCCACGCCGCGCCAGGAGGAGATTGTCGAGAAACAGTTAAGGGACGCGCTGAAGGAACCAACTTATACAGTTAAAACAGGGTCAAAGCAGGGGGCATCATTCAGCATAGAACAAACCCTGATTGATGACTCAGAAGAGCTAAAGGCATTTTTCAGAAATGAGGAAGGGGTCACGTATCTGCTCAGTATGGATTCATGGACTCATCTCAGGAAGATACGGAACAAAGTCGAGACAGGGCAGTTCTATGATGAGATCAGGAAGGGAGCACCCTGGGATCCAGAAGGGAAAGATATCCCTTGGGAAACCCACACTCTCGCCCCTGCGGGCTACCTCATGTGGATAGACCTTCACTTGCATGTAGGATATTATTTCTACAAAGCCGTGTCCATCTTCGTACCAGGGACAACGCTGGAGGGGGCATTGTTCATCCTCCCTATCATCCTGGCTTCACTCGCAGTCATTCCCGCATTCTTGATTACAAAACGTGTTGCAGGGAATCTTGGGGGTTTTGTCGCTGCAGTAATCATAGCAGTCCATCCTTACTTCTTGGCCCGCACAGTAGGTGGGTTCGCAGATACCGATGCTTATGTTGTCGTTCTACCGCTTTTTGTAGCCTGGCTCTTCCTCGAGGCATTCGAAACTGATGCTCTCAAGAAAAAAATTGGTCTGGCCGCTGGCGCCGGCTTCCTCATGGGCATTACAAGTTTCGCGTGGATTGCCTGGTGGTATATCCTTGACTTCATCCTCGCCACAATTGGGCTATTCATGGTGATAGAGCTCGCAAGAAGCATAATCTCAAAACAGCGTGTTGATATCAAAGAACTATCATCGCGCCTTGCAGCTCCGGCAGTCCTCCTGATAACATTCTTCATTGCCAGCCTGGTGTCTACTTCTATTTTCTCAGGCATCTCCGAATTCAAGAATTTCATCATCGCGCCTTTCGAGTTCGTCCTCAAGACTTCTGTCGCTGTCACGTCTATCTGGCCAAATGTGTATAGTGCAGTTGGAAAACTGAGGACACTACCCTTACTTGAAATCCTGGAAAACCTCAGCTTTGACACTCCTCTTATATTCTGCTTTTGCCTTCTGGGTATCCTGCTCACATTGCTGAGAAACGGAAAAGAAAAAGAACAGAAAATACCCGTCAACATCAAATATGCCCTCTTCCTCATCATATGGCTGCTTGGCTCAGTGTATGCCAGCACGAAAGGCCTGCGGTTCATCATGGTCATTGTCCCGGTATTCAGCATCGCACTCGGGCTCTTCGCAGGGAAGGCATTCCAGTTCCTTGTCCCAGTACTCATTGACCATTTCCAATTCAAAAAAAGGATTGCACAGATTACGCTTATCATTGTGCTCCTCGTGCCTCTCATCATTCCAATCAAAGCAGGGATGGATACTAGCAGAAGTGCATTACCTCTGATGAACGACAACTGGTATGATTCGCTGACACATATCAAGATGGATTCCTCGCGAGATGCCATCATAACTTCATGGTGGGACTACGGGCATGCGTTCAAGGCGATTTCGGATAGGGGAGTGACATTTGACGGTGCATCACAAAACAATCCTGATGCCCATTGGGTGGCACGGATGCTGCTGACAGAGGACGAGACTGAAGCTATCACCATCCTCAACAAGCTGGACTGCGGCTACCACTGGGTGTACGTCATGCTATTCAACTCCGACTACGACAACACTGAATACTCCTTGATGCTCAATGATGTGCTCCTTCTCACAGACCGCGAGGAAGCCCGTACACGACTCGAACAAGTCGTGACTCCTGAAGAGGCAGAGGAAATGCTCCAATACATCTTCTGCGAACCGCCTGAAGCCTATGTCATCACAAGCGATGACATGATTGAGAAAGCGCAATCATGGGCGCATATCGGCACTTGGGACCTGAACCGTGCTTCGATGTACAGTAAAGTAAGGGGAACTGAGTTTGAGGAAGGAAAAACGATGCTGGCTAAAGAATTCGGCATCCCCGACAATGAAGCAGCGCGCACATATTATGACATACAGACTCAACGCGCTGATGACTGGATAGCCCCCTGGCAGCAATACTCGATGTCGGGCTCATGCATTCCTGTAGAAGAGGACATCTTAGTGTGTGAATCCCCTGAACTCAACTTCCTCCTCGACCGCACCACAGGTGAGACTACCATCCCTACTTCTAAAGGGGAGAAAACGTTTTACTCAGTGGCATTCATCGATTCGAACAATGATTTCAGGGTCGTGAAGGAAACTAATACTCTTTTTGAGAGAAGGGGTGCCAAATTCGGCGCTGTGGTGTATGGGTTTCCAGAACCAGATAAGTTCATACTCACTATCATAGGGACAAGCGGACCGCAGGAAGGAAACGAACTGCTTCCTGGCAGCATGTTCACCCGGCTCCATTTTTTCAAGGGCCACGACCTCGAGCATTTCGAGCTGTTCGACTTGAAAACAGGTATGGTGGACATATCCACATGGAAACTGGACTGGGACGGCGGCTTAAAATCCAGTGTTGCGGACGGCAACAGGGTCTGGATGAATTACATCGGCTGGCTGGATAACGGAACCACTTTTGATGGAACTATTATTGCGTGGGAGAATCTCACAGGGAGCGCAGGCCTTGACTTCGAGGATTATGAAACTGTACCTGTGGGCTTTACTTATAGTCCAGACAGCCTTATTCCCGGCGTCTACAGTGCCCTAGAAGGGATGAATGAGGGAGAGGAGAAAATTATCACGGTTTTACCGGAGGATGGATACGGGACAAATCCTACATTCCACCCGCTGGGGAACCAGACCCTGAATTACAAGATACATATAGTCAAAATAGCGTAAGGCTGCCACCATGAGCAAGAAAGAGTCAAAGAGGAAAAAGCAAGTAAAGGCCTCTGAAAAGGATGAGGATGAGTTCTCTATTGATTTCAAGAGAGTTGTAACTTTATTCAGTAAACACCAGAACAAGCTCATTCCTGCCGCACTCATTCTCATCGCCCTATTCCTGGGCGTGTGGCTGCGCATGCAGACTGCATCATTGCCCGTCACTGACAGCATGGCAAGAGACGGTGTCATCAATATCATCAGGAATGATATGGCAACAGTGCTCTACGCTGAAAAGCCTGAGCTCACTTCGGCCGAGCATGAAATGGTTCTCAATCAACTGCTGGAGGAGGTGCTTGGACAGCAGACATACACCTTCATGACCGGAGAGTTCCGAGGACAGGCATTTGACATTGAGGAATTGACAGATGTTGAATCACAAACGTTCAAAAACTTTTTCAAGGATAGTACAGGCACTACATATTTTCTCCACTTTGATTCCTGGACGCACTTTAGAAAGGTCAGGAACAAGGTCGAGACCGGGCAATTCCATGATGAGACCAAACAGGGAGAGCCCTGGAATCAGATACGGTTTTACGAAGAGCCTGCAGATACAAGGGAATACATCTCATGGGATAGTCACATATTCGCCCCTATAGGATATAAAATGTGGATTGATCTTCACTTGTATGTTGGTTATTATTTCTTCAAGATTGCCTCTCTGTTTTTTCGGAACATCTCACTTGAGACAGCGTTATTCGTGCTTCCCGCCCTGATTGCAGCACTCGCCGTCATTCCCGCATTCTTCATCACACGAAAGATAGCAGGAAACCTAGGGGGCTTCATTGCCGCCGTCATCGTTGCAGTGCACCCTTATTTCCTCAGCCGCACTCTGGCAGGAGTTTTTGATACTGATGCCTATGTGATGACATTGCCGCTCTTCATAGCCTGGCTTTTTCTCGAAGCATTCGAAACAGAGAGCCTGAAGAGTACTATTATCCTTGCCACATCAGCAGGATTCCTCATGGGAGTAACGAGTTTCACCTGGACCCTCTGGTGGTATATCTTTAACTTCCTGTTCGCCACAGTCGGCCTGTTCATACTCTTCGAAATCGGACGAGCCGTGCTCTCAAAAACTAAGCTAAAACCAAACGAAATCGTTCAGCGACTCAAATTGCCGGCCTGCCTTACAGCGGTGTTCCTCATGAGCAGTCTCCTGTTCATCAGCCTGTTCTCAGGAACAGCCGAGGTTCAAAAATTCTATGTCGCTCCCCTGGAGTTTGCGCTTGGGACGGGTATCAGAACTGCCACAATCTGGCCAAATATCTATTCTTCAGTGAAAGAGCTGTCCACCAATTCTTTGAGTGAAGTCATCAGCAAGGTTAGCCTCAACCACTCACTATTTTTCTACCTCAGCATCATAGGCATACTCCTCACCCTGACCCGGCTGAAAAATGAGCGGATTGACGTGAAATATGCTCTTTTCCTCATCATCTGGTTTACGGGCACAAGCTTTGCCAGCCTGAAGGGAGTGCGGTTCATCATGATTGTCGTACCGGCGTTCAGTATCGCGCTTGGCGTCTTTGCTGGGAGAACGTATCAGTTGGTCACTCCAATGATTGTCAAGCGCATTCCCTTTGACAGAAGAATTACACAATGCATATTCGCTATCCTCCTTCTCCTCCTGCTCGTGATCCCTATCAATTCAGGTCGAGAAGTTGCTAAGACAGGTATCCCTTACATAAATGATGATTGGAACAGTGCCCTGACGAGAATCAGGATGGAATCTGAACAGGATGCAATCATCACCTCATGGTGGGATTTTGGACATCCATTCAAGGCAATTGCAGACAGGGGAGTGACGTTCGACGGCTCATCACAGAATACTCCAGTTGCTCCCTGGGTTGGGCGCATGCTCCTCACTGAGAATGAGCAAGAGGCAGTGGAGATTCTCCGTAAGCTAGACTGCGGGCTGCACTGGGTACACATCCTCCTCAAGAACTCTCTTTATGACTCTATTGAATCCGCCAATGCTCTCAATGACATCCTTCTTCTCGACCAAGAGGATGCCCGCATCCGCCTTGAAGTGCTTGTGACTCCTGAAGAAGCTGAGAATATGCTCCAGTACATTTTTTGTGAGCCCCCTGAGGCTTATGTTATCACAAGCGAAGATATGATTAAAAAGGCAGAGGCATGGTCTCATTTCGGAAGCTGGGACCTGGAGCGCGCAGAGATGTACGCAAAAGTGAAAGGAAAAAGCTCCAGGCAGGGGACAACCATCCTTGTTGAAGAATTCGGCCTTTCTGAAAAAGAGGCGGCGCGATACCATTACGAGATTCAAGATGAGAGCGCAGATGACTGGATTTCTCCCTGGCAACAGTATTGGATTACTGGTTCTTGTTCAACCAAGGGAGATATCACTGTGTGCCAATCCCCAGAACTCAATTTCCTCATTGACCGCACCACTGGGGAGAGCGCAATCCAGACACCATTTGGAATCCAAAAATTCTACTCAGTGGCATTCATTGATTCAAACCATGATTTCAGGATTGTGAAGGCAGATGATAATCTCTTAGAGAACGAAGGGCTAAAATTCGGAGTCGCGGTGTATGGATTCCCTGAGCCAAATAAATTCATCATCACTGCCGCAAGCACGGAGGGAGCACAACAAGGGAATGAACTGCTTCCTGGCAGCATGTTTAGCAGACTCTATTTTTTCCAAGGCCATGACCTTGAGCACTTCGATCTGTTCGACTCAAGAACAACTAATGCCCCCATCCTCACCTGGAAAGTAGATTGGGATGGCGGCCTGAAATCGAATGTGAGAATGGGAAACATACTCTGGATGAATTATATCGGCTGGCTTGAGGACGAGACTGTATTTGACAGCACGATTGTGGGCTGGATTAATCTCACGATTCCCCGAGATATGGCTGATTTCGAAGAATTTGAGGCTGAGCCTATCCCCTACATCCAAGGCAGCGGGACGCTCCTCAGTGACCTCGAGGAAACACTCGAAGGGATGAAGGAAGGTGAAGTGAAGGATGTAGTTATTCTGCCAGAACAGGCATATGGTACAGACCTTGCATTACATCCCTTGGCAAATCAAACCCTTTATTTTAGGATTGAAGTGGTAAAGATAGCATAAGGGAAGGAGATATAAAGGGAATTTGAATTCCAATACAAACCAAGGTGTATAGAATGCTGATATCAATTGTCGTTCCGGTGCTTAACGAGGAAGAGACTATTGTCCCTCTCCACAAGCGGCTCAAGGATGCTCTGGGCAAGGAAGAGCATGAAATTATCTTCATTGATGATGGGAGCACAGACGCCACTGCAGAGAGAGTGAAGGAGCTCATCGAGCGAGACAGATCAGTGCGGCTCATCAGTTTCCAGAGGAACTTTGGCAAGGCAGCAGCGCTCTCAGCAGCATTCTCTATGGTCAAGGGAGATATAGTATTCACCATGGACGGGGACTTGCAGGACGACCCGAAAGAGATTCCTCGTTTCCTCAACGAGCTGAGCAAGGGCTATGATATGGTCTCGGGCTGGAAGAAAAAACGCCATGACCCCCTTGGGAAAAGAGTGCCGTCAAAATTCTTCAACTGGCTGACCGGGAAGCTGACTGGGCTGCGCATCCATGATTTCAACTGCGGCTTCAAGGCCTACCGGCGCAGGGTGGTTGAGCACATAAACCTCTATGGAGAGCTCCACAGGTACATCCCCGCGCTCGCGCACTGGCACGGATTCTCCGTCGGAGAGATTGTTGTAGAACACCACGCGCGGGAGTTTGGAAAGACCAAGTACGGCATCTCACGGCTATTCAGCGGCTTCATGGATCTCATCACGGTGAGCGCCCGGATGAAATATTCAGGTAAGCCCTTCCACATCTTTGTGTGGCCTGGCCTTGGATGCATGTTCTTCGGCGGGCTTGCGAGCCTGTATGTCGCTTACCTCAAGTTCCTAGGGCAGAGCATCGGCAACCGACCCATACTAATCCTCGCAGTCCTGCTGCTTGTCGTTGGGGTGCAGTTCTTCTCGCTCGGGCTTCTGACTGAGATGATGACCTCTACACGCTCTAAGCAGCATTATATCGTCAAAGAAGAAGTCAACCCTTGATAAGAGCGACATTCTCGCCCTTGCGTGTTTGCTCAAATGCAATATCCCGTGTAGCGCTATTCAGCGCCTCTTCACAGCCTGGAATCATGTAATCGTGCAGCTCGACGAAGATTGCTTTCACTTTGCCAATCCAATCCTTCGCGTTGACAGAGAACACTTCCTTCTCAGCGCCCTCAATGTCCATCTTGAGAATGTCGATGAAATCGTATTCTGACTGCTTCAGCAATTCTCCCACAGTATAGGAACGGAACGCGCCCTCTTCCCCTTCCTTGGCTTCCTCAACCATGTAGCCTGCTTTGTCTGCCTTCTCGAGGTTTAGGATTCTCAATGTGGCACTCTTTGACCATAATCCTCCCTTGAGAAGCTTGACATTAGGGTATGCTGAGCAGTTATGCTCAAGCAGCTCGAAATTCGTGTCCTCAGGCTCGATGGCGATTATCTCAGCGTCAGGATATTTGCTCGCGAAAAAAACAGAGGAGTAGCCCACATTGGCGCCTGCATCTATGATGAGCTTCGGCTCGAAATCAAGCTTGAAGTCGTATTCTTTCTTGAAGAATATCTTGATGAACGTCGTGACATCAGACGTGCCCACGCGCATGCGCACTGAGCCCTGCAATCCAGACAGATTCACAGCAAACACCCCTTTCTTCGTGAGAAGCGAAGAGCAGAACGACAATGCCTGCATGAATCCCCATTCCTGCTGGAACTGGCCGAACCTCCGGAACGGCGCAATACGATACTTCCACAGTTTCACCATCCCAAACTGCGACACCAGATACCTTGCACGCTTAAACATCGACTGCAGATGACTTGCTGGGCTATTTATTCTTTCCTGCGGTAAAAGCCCAAAGTTTTTAAAGGAGGGGCGCCTCACAGCACCCTAATAATGTGTGATAGCCATGAGAGTACTCGTCTTGAGCCCGCCTTCAGAATCAACCTCAAACGTCGTGCGGGACCTCATCTACGGATGCTGGTGCAAAGGAAAGCGCATAGCAGGTGCGAAAGCACCGCCCACTAACCTCCTTTATATAGCTACTATTCTCAAACAGCACGGCCATGACGTCCGGCTGTTAGACGCAAGCGCGGAGTTCAAAACAGCGGAATACGTGAAAGGTATCATCAAGGACTACGATACAGTCATTTTCTCCACTTCCACGATGAGCTTTCGAGAAGACTCGCTCTTTGTCGATGAGTTGAAGCGCATCAAGCCCAACCTCAAGACAATCATGTTCGGCTCACACGTCACCTTCTACCCGCAGGCATCGCTCACCCATGCGAAAAGCCTGGACATCGCAGTACGAAAAGAGCCTGATTTTATCATCAGGGACATTGTCAATGCGCTCGATGAGGGCAACGACAGCTGGAAGCGCGTCAGGGGCATCTCCTACAGGGAGGGGGGAGCAGTCAGGACAAACCCTGACTATCCCTGGATAACAAACCTCGATGACCTGCCCATCCCGGACAGGAGCCTTCTTCCAGAAGGAGTGGATTATTTTAACCCTATAGCGAAGCGCATTCCCTATACAACCGCAGTCACCAGCAGGGCATGCCCAAGCAAGTGCACATTCTGCACTGTCCCGATGTTCTACGGGCAGCGCATCGCCTACCGCTCAGCAGGAAATGTCTTCCTTGAGATGAAATACCTCGTTGACCTCGGATTCAAGGAGATCTGGTTCCGTGACGAGACATTCACCATCTACGGCAAGCGCAACCGTGAGCTCTACAAGATGATGCACGAGGAGGATTTAGACCTCACCTGGATTGCCAACGGAAAGGTCAACACCATAACAAGAAATGTCCTGAAAGACATGAAAAAAGCTGGCTGCCACATGATTAAGTTCGGTGTCGAGTCTGGCGTACAGGAGATTCTCGACAATGTCAACAAGGGCACCACAATCGCACAGGCAGAAAAGACCTTCAAGCTCTGCCGAGAAGAGAGCATAGAAACCCACGCCCACATGATGCTCGGGATGCCTGGAGAGACCAAAAAGACCATTGAGCAGACCATCAAGTTCATCCTCAAGATAAGGCCATCTACAGTCACCTTCGGCATCTGCACTCCCTATGCAGGAAGCGAGATGTTCGACGAGGTCGCAAAACACCATCCAGAAATCAAGGACGGCTCCAGCCTTAATATGAGCATGCTCCACGAGAAGGCATTTTTCAACCAGTACTTCACCGACCTTTCCGCAGTGGAACTCGAGTCCTACCTCAAGAAGGCGTACAGGCAGTTCTATTTCAGGCCAAGCTACGTTCTGGAAAGGCTGTCAAAGGTCAAGAATCTCGATGAGCTCCGCCGCCTCATGATGGCAGGCACGCAGGTGCTTGGCTTTGGCCTGGAGAAAGACGACGAGTAGGGACGATGTGCGGCATAAACGGATTCCTCGGCTCCGACAAGAGATTAGTCTCACGGATGAACCGCATCCTTCATCATCGAGGGCCTGACCAACAGGGAGTGTACGCAGACACCTTCGCAACGCTTGGCAGCACTCGGCTCGCAATCCTCGACCTCTCTGAGAAGGGGAGGATGCCCATGCACGACGGCACCCAGCAGCGGTGGATTGTGTTCAACGGAGAGATTTACAATTTCAAGGACATCCGTGCTGACCTCACAAAAAAAGGCCACAGGTTCAAGTCAGACAGCGATACTGAAGTCATCCTCAAGGCATACAAACAATGGGGACCTAAATGCGTAGAGAAGCTCAACGGCCAATTCGCCTTCTGCATCTACGACAGGAGAAAGAAGCAGCTTTTCCTCGCGAGGGATAGACTAGGCATCAATCCCCTATTCTACTATCACGACGGAAAGAATTTCGCATTCTCATCAGAGATAAAGTCACTGCTTCTCCATCCAGAAATCAAAAGAGAAATGGACTGGAACTCCCTCGCTGCCTATCTCACCCTGAGATACGTCCCAGGCCAGGATACAATTATCAGCGGCATCAGGAAGCTGCCAACAGGCCACACCCTTCTTATAGACATCAAGAACCCAAAAAAGCTCACCATAAACCGATTCTGGGCTCCAATCTGGACCAAGAGCGGGCTCACAGAGCGCGACGCAGCAAAGAAAGTCCTCGAACTCCTGGAAGACTCTGTGAGGATGAGAATGCTCGCTGATGTCCCCTTAGGGGCGTTTCTCTCAGGCGGAATTGATTCAACAGCGATGGTCGCCCTCATGGCCAAGCATTCTGAGCTGCCAGTGAAGACCTTCTCTGTCGGATTCGACGAAGCAAGCTTCAGCGAGGTCGAGAACTCACGTCTTGTCGCAGATGAAATCGGCACTGAGCACACTGAAATTGAGGTCGCGCTCGACTCCACAGCAATCCTACCAAAGGTCGTGTGGCACGTCGATGACTTGATGGCAGACCCTGCCGCGCTTCCAACGTATGTGATGAGCCAGGAGACCAGAAAGCACGTCACTGTTGTTTTATCAGGAGACGGAAACGATGAGCTTCACGGAGGGTATTTCTGGCACTGGCTGCTCAACACAGGCCATGCTATCGGCTCTTTCCTCCCAGAACAGTTCAAGAGCGCAGGATCACAGGGAATGAAGCTCCTGCCAGACATCCCTTACATCAGGCGCATGGGCAAGCTTGTCCTGGCCAACACCCCCACAGAGCGCCTGTATTCAGTACTGGGCATATTCACACCAGAAGAGCAGGAGAAGCTCCTTACAGATTCTGCGCAGGAGAACATCACCTGGAGTCCCAAGGGCATCATGAAGCCCTATGCAGGAGAAAATCTGCCGCCCCTGCATCAGTGGATGGCCTATGACCTGGAAAACTGGCTACCTGACGACATCCTCGTGAAGAGCGACAGAGTGAGCATGGCACACTCCCTTGAGATGAGGGTTCCCTTTTTAGACCATCGTTACGTGGAACTCGCACTCTCCCTACCGGCAAGCATGAAGATGAAGGGTAGCACTGAAAAATATCTCTTCAAGAGGGCGATGAAGGGCATTGTCCCACGCTCAATCATCAAAAGAAAGAAGCAGGGCTTCGGAGTGCCTATCAACGACTGGCTCGAGGCGGGGCTGAAGCATGAGGCAGAGCTTGTGTTCAAGCAGTCTTCCCTGCTCAACTCCGAATATTTCAGGAAGCAGAGAATATCACGCATCCTCAGCCAGCACCAGACCTCGCGAAAAATCTACAAGAAGCAGTTCTGGAGCCTGCTCACGCTCGCGCTCTGGCACAAGATACACATCGAGGACGCCATCATCAGCCCTAAGAGGCTCAGCTTCGACAGCCTCTTCTGACAATTTATTTAAATGCATGAGGTATACCAGCAAGAGATGGGGCAGAGGCGACATTCTAAGGTGGACACAGGAGATTCAGTCACTCCGAGAGAAGTCCGCAGGCTGCGCAACAAGGGAGAGAGATTCCTCTTTGTCGACGTGAGAACACGCCCTGAATGGGAACTCGCACATATAGTAGGCACACGGCATCTTCCCATGAGCGACATCGTGAAGGGGAAGACAGACCACCTGAAGAAAGACACCAAAGCCCTCTTCTACTCTCAGACAGACAAGCGGAGCATTGAAGCACTAAAGATTCTCAGGAAAAAAGGCTTCACCAACCTCAAGTATCTCAGGGGAGGTATTGAGGAATGGGAGCGCGAGTTTGCCAGGGACATTATCAGCGGAAGGAAAGAAGTTCCTGAGCAGAAAACATTCACAAAGCGGCGCGTCACCCTTATCAGGCCAGCTTATTCTTATGTGTACCAGGTGTTCGGCAAGCTCCCGAAGAACCGCGAGATACGTCCGCCGCTGGGGTTGCTCTACATAGCAGCAGTACTTGAGCGCGAGGGTCATGAGGTAAAAGTCATCGACGCAGAGCCAAAAGCAGCCCCTCCTGACGAACTGTACAAGGAGATTCTCGCAACAAAGCCGGACATTGTGGGCTTCACAGCAACGACTCCTGAATTCCCCCTTGTCCAGGAGCTTGTGAAAAGGATGAAGAAAGAGTATCCAAAAATAATCATTATGGTGGGAGGAGCGCATGTCTCTGCCCTGCCGAGGCAAACTCTTGAAGAGAATCCAGGCATAGATTACATCATCTGCGACGAGGGAGAACTGGCTGCGCTCCACATAGTAAACAACCTCCCAAAAGACGAGCGCATCGTGCGCATGCCGCCTGTGGAGGACATGAACGACCTTCCAATGCCCGCCAAGCATCTCGTCGATTATACTCACTACAACTATGTGCTACCTGGAAAAGGAATTATCAGGATGGACGCGATTGAGTCCTCTCGCGGATGCCCCTTCCTCTGCACATTCTGCTTCAACCGCGCAAAGAAGCCGCGCTATCTAAGGCCTGAAAGAGTGGTCGATGAGATTGAGCGGTCGTTCAATGACTACGGGGCCAGGTTCTTCATGTTCTTCGACGACACCTTTACGGTCAACAAGAAACACGTGCTAGGGGTGTGCAACGAGATCATCAGGCGGGGCCTGAATAAACACATCAAGCTCTATGTCAACACCCGGGCAAACACAACTGACAGGGAGATGCTTGAGAAGATGCAGGAGGCCGGGCTTTCTGAGATCTCAATGGGCGTCGAGTCGGGAAATCCCGAGATACTGCTGCAAATCAAAAAGGGCACGACGCATGATGCCTATGAAAAATTCTACGCGATGATATATGATATGGGGCTCCAACCGCGTGGCAGCTTCATCGTAGGGCTGCCCTATGAGACCCACGAGACAGTGAGGGATACTATCAACTTCGCGAAGAAGATTGAGCTCATGCGCGCGAGTTGCAATATCCTCACACCTTATCCTGGAACTGAGGTGTACCACCAGGCTGTCGAGAACGAGGGGCTGAAGCTTCTGTGCAAGGACTGGAGAGATTTCAAGCGCTGGGGAAACAGCGTTGTCGCAACAGACGAACTCACAAAAGAAGACCTTGAATACTATCAGAAGCGCTTCCTCACAGAATTCTACACCCAGCCAAAGGTGCTGTGGTATCATGTGAAGCAGGTCCTGGGAGGAAATCTATCCTATTATTTCTACAGGCCGCTTATCTTTGCCCTGAGGAACCGGTTCAATGACTGGCTCTGTAACTGTAAGGCCCCGAGCCTGAGGAAGAAATGATGGCAGCGAAGAAGAAGAAGAAGAAGAAGAAGAAGAGAACCAGCGCGAGGAAACCCGATGCCTCAGTGGTCTTATGTGTATACAACGCAGAAACACGCTTAGGGCCTGTACTTGACGCGATGCTCAAGCAGGATTATCCCAGCACTAAATGGGAGCTCGTGATTGTTGACGACTGCAGCAAAGACAAGACTATCGAACTGGTCAAGAGGAAGACCAAAGGCAGGAAAAATGTCAAGCTCATCCAGAACAACCCAAATAAGGGGCTCGCTGGCTCACGGAACACAGGAGTCGCTGCAACAAAAGGAGAATTCATCTTCTTTACAGATGATGACTGCATCGTACCTAAAGACTGGATATCTGGAGGAGTGGACGCATTCAGGCACGAGCCGCGATGGGTGGCTGCAATCGCAGGAGACGTCAGGATTCCAAACGATACCTATGTCGCGGACTGCATCTCCTACATGGGCTATCCTGCAGGGGGCAATCTCGGCTTTCGAAGAATGTTCCTCGTGGATGAGAACAATTTCTCCAACTCTTTGACAGGAGGCAATAACATCATGCGGAAATCTGTCCTCGATAAGCTCAAGGGACCCTTTGACGAGCGCCTACGGCAGACAAACGACAAGGATGTCGGGATACGTATGCGAAAACTCGGCTACAAGATACGCTACCATCCCGAACTCACGATAACACACATGGCCCTGCCCTCTGTTAAGCGCTACATCAGAAGCATGAACGGCAAGGGCAAGTACGCCTTTATCCTCACCCAGAAGCACGGGAGCGAAAGGAAAGTGTACGCCAAGCTGAGGGCAAAGAGCTTCTTTAGCCTCTTCACAAAGCCTCCGAAGAAGTACCTTCCAGGAATACTCCCTCTTGCTGCCCTGGGCTACGGCCTTATGTCATTTGGCTATGCGCGCCAGTGGCTCAAGGAGCAGAGACAGAAGAGCTGACCTCAGTCTTTATTTTTAGTTAAGTGCCATGCCAGCAGGGCTGCCCCGCTCACTACAAGAATAATACCTGATGTTGACACCAGGGTGATGAGGACTCCCATCTGGTTAAGAAAATACTGCAGTATGGGCAGGAGAGCGACGCTCACCGGGATGCCCAGAAGCACTCGCTCAATTCCATCGAGTGACTCGAAGTTGAGCAGGATGCAGTAGCCAGGCACTATCAGGTAAAAGAATATCGCAAAGGCGAGGGAGAATCCGCTCGAGGAGATGAGGGGCGTGACTGCGACGAGCACAGCAGCTATCACTATGAGGGCTCCTGCGCTGTAGATAAGCGGAGCAAGCACTTTATTCCCGAGCAGGGGCTCCAGTGCGCTGAGGTCAATTGAAGGCATGCTGTCGTCGCTCATTTTATCACCTTCAGCACTGCCATCTTTGAATTGGGATACTCGTTATTAGGATATACGACACTGAACTTCCCCTCTTCCTGCCCTTTCTGTACAAACCACTGCATGCATGCATCGTATGCCCCGGGCTGCTGCCCAATAAACATCCCCGTGCCAACGTATTGGATAAGCACATAATCAACGTGCTCAAGCGGGAAAACCAGGGGTCTGCCTTCCTCACCTTCAGGAGTCACATAGTGCGGCAGGTCGCAGAACTCAGGCTCCTCCAGCCTGTATTCATGGAGCGCTATGCGCTCCACAGGAAGCTTACCTCCCCACGTCGGAACCAGAGTCGTGCAGACGCCAAGATAAGTCTCAGGAAGTGACTCATTCTGCTGCAGGGCATTGCAGATATTCTGGATATTCACGACATTGTACTCCATGTTCAGGTCGCCCTTGAGAGATGCCCTCTGGGAAAACTTCCCGCCCACACTATGGAGATAGCCGTTAAGGGTAAATATCCTCGCCTCCTGTGGAGTATTGTCACGAACCCATGAGACGGCATTCCAGCGGTCATCGTCGATGAACGAACCTTGGTTTATCTGGGCTAACGATTGCTTCAGCGGAGAAAAATACACCGCCACTATGATTAGCGTGATGATTAGTATGACGGGCATGCGCACAGACTTCATCTTAAGCTGTTTCGTAGCTAGATCTACAATGAAGAATATAACGAATGCCGCTAGCACAAAGAAGATGCCGTAGCCAGACATAAGCTGTCTATATGAGCGCTGCGCAATGACCCCTAGCAGGTGGCTCTTTGAGACGATGAACCAATAGGCGATGAACGCCAGGAGGATGTACCTTGGAATGCGCTTCTCCTTTGGATGCTTCACCGCGAAGAAGAGGGCGAGGGCAATGAGGATGAGTGCTAGGAAGAGTATAGGTACTGTGAATTCCGGGAAGTAGGCCGGCTTATCATTCACTCCCCTGACAACATTCGCTGCGAAGCTTTCTTTATTAAGTAAATAGCCCATGAGCACTGGGACGTAATAGGCGCTGAAAAGAAGGAATACAAGACCTATTACTGCGGTCTTTGCGAAAAAAGACCAGTCGAACTTTCTCTTAATGAAGAAAAATCCGCACACTACCAGGATAAAAGGAAGCACAAAAAGCACCTCCACAAAATGCGCATAGAAGGGTGCTGCCAGAAACATTCCTATGAGTGCCGCAGTCTTCCAATCTGGCTTCTTGACAAACAGAATAAGAAAGAATAAGATAACCAGCACATAAAGATATGAGTATACATCGAAGAAGAAGCCGATGTACTGCTGAAAGAGCCAAGCGACATTCGCTGGAAAGAGGGCAAGTGCAGATGCGAGGAGCGCCATTTCCGTGCTGAAGAGCCTCCGTATGAGGACAAAAAGCACCCCTACCTGAAAGACGGCAAGGAGGTTGATGGTAAGGAACACAACCTGATAGGGGGGAATGTTCGTGAATTGGGCTATCCCTGCCATGAGGATATATGGCACAGTGGTATATTCTGTCCAGACACCCATCCTCCCCTCTGCCCAGTGCGGCGGAACGAATCTCGCATCCTGCGACTCTATAATCCAGGAGCCGAAATCCAAGTGGAAGAAGGCGTCGTTGGTGCTCTTACAAGGAAGATTGTCCTCGTGGAGCTTCCCCTCGGTGAATGAGAAATTTCTCAGCATGAATCCCAGCACCAAAAGGGCTATAAGAGCCGCGACAAGAATCGGCTCCTTCTTCAGCTTCATACCAACCATTACCCTGCCCCCATATGTCAGTCCTGAAAGCCCTGAGGGCATTAAATAGTTTGTGGTGGGCAGCTTTTTACAGCTCCCTTTGAATCAACAAACATATAAACGTCATCAAAATCCATATATAAGTGTCTGAAAATGAGAACATTATTGGTCACACTTCAAAAGAGTATCGACGCAATCGGCCTGAAATACATCCATTCTTACCTCATCGAAAACCACATAGATTCACACATATTATTTATTCCCCAGTATCAAAAAAAGGACACTCCATCCATTATGCGTTTCCTAGAGGACTTCAAGCCGAGAATCATAGGCATCAGCTTGATGAGCGAAGAATTTGATAAAGCAAAAGAAGTGTCTACACTCATCAAGGAGAAATTTCCAGAAATCATTATTGTATGGGGGGGAATACACCCCACCATTGACCCAAAAGGGTGCTTGAATCATGCCGACTATATTTTCAGGGGCGAGTCTGAGCAGGCATATCTAGAATTTGTGAATGCAATCTCTAAAAATAAGCCGGTCCAGGGGATATTGAATCTAGGCTATAAATCCCCTAAAGGGAGCCATCTAAATCCATTGAGGGGATTGACTAAAAACTTGGACGAGCTGCCCTTCCCAGAATATCTTCCTCAAAAAAGCTTTATCTTGCATAATGGAACTATTGTCAAGTTCAGCAAATCCATTTTCAGGAGATATGCAAGGTACTCCGGGAGATTCTACAGCCTAATAACAAGCAGGGGGTGCCCTTTTTCCTGTGCGTATTGCTGCAATTCCGCATTTTCAAAGTTATACGGCACAAAGAAAATCAGAAAGCGCAGTGTTGAGAATGTCCTCAAAGAGATAAAGCATGGAATCGAGCTATTTCCCGATCTAGTGTACCTGAATATCCATGATGACAATTTTCTCTCGTATGACATCGCATGGATGAAAGCCTTTGCAGAGACCGCTGAAAGAGACATAAAAAAGAAGATTATTTGTAGGTCAACTCCCGCGCATCTCAGCGAGGAAAAAATCTTGTTGCTGAAAAAAGCAGGGCTTTCATGGATATTCATGGGCCTACAGTCCGGCTCACCGAGAATCAATCAAGGGACATATAAGCGGTTTGTATCAAATGAGAAATTCATAGAAGCCACCAAACTAGTCAAAAAAAACAATGTGGCGGGCTGGTATGATGTCATCCTTGATAACCCATATGAGACAGAAGAAGATGTGATTGAGACACTTAATGTTGTCTTGAAAATACCACGGCCATTCATGCTGCAATTATTCTCCCTCTGCTTCTATCAGGGAACCGAGATCTATGACAGGGCGTTAAAAGAGAATCTGGCAATTGAAGACCCCCTCAAAAAGAATTACGCAAAATATAAGCCGACATTCCTCAATAAAGTCATAAGACTCAGCCCACTATACCCTAAGAAGGTCATTGAATCACTGGTAAATAACAGAAAAAAACGCTGGGCTAAAATCTTAGTGGACCTAATATCTTTTCCCTCGATTTTAATTCTAGAGCCATTGGTGTGGTTCAGGTTGATTTTGATTTCCTTTGACAATAATCTCCTGCGTACAATAACCATGATTTTTGCATTTTTTAAAACAGGATTCAAGAAGATGATGTTAAGAGACAATTGCTGAAAGGAGCATGAGAAAATGAAAGTTCTGATTGTGGCTGGGATTGTCGACAAAAGCTCCATTTACAGGGAACCGCTCGGCATCATGAGCCTGGCTTCGGCTGTGAAACATAAGCATAAAGTGTTCGTGGCAGATCCCTCAAGAGATGACATTGATAAGACGGTCAGTGAAATAAAACCAGACCTCATTGCGTACTCCCTGAGAACAGGCTTCCATCAGCGGTTTCTAGATATAAACAGGAAACTGAAGGAGAAATATGATTTTGTGTCTATTTTCGGGGGGCCGCACCCAACATTTTTCCCGCAGATGATAACTGAAGAAGGAGTGGACTGCGTCTGCAGGGGAGAAGGTGATGAAGCCTTCCTTGAGCTTCTGAATCTGCTAGAGAGCGGAGGAGACATCACCAAAATTAAGAATCTGTGGGTAAAGGAAAATAACAAGGTCCACAAGAATGACGTGAGGGAACTCATCCAGAACCTGGATACACTGGAATTCCTGGACAGGACGATATTTGATGATTATGATGAGGTCAAGAATAGCAAGGTGAGGAGTTTCATAACTGGTAGGGGATGCCCATTTAATTGCTCATACTGCTTCAATGCCGGGTTCAAGCAATTATACAAGGGACAGAGATATGTCCGGAGAAGGTCCGTCGACCACGTGATAAGGGAACTTACGGACGTCAAAGAGAAGTATGGTATCACATTAGCCCTCTTTGAAGATGACATCTTCAATCTGGACAAAAAGTGGTTAAGGGAGTTCTCAGAGAAATTCCGGAAGCTTGACTTGCAATGCATTATTATTGGCATACGAGTGGATTTCATGGACGAGGAAGTGGCCCGGCTATTGAAAGAAGCTAATTGCATAAGGGTATCATTCGGCATCGAATCGGGAAGTGAGCCTATCAGAAGGATTATCCTCGGGAGGAACATCACTAATGGACAGGTAATCAACTGCGCAAGATTACTGAGAAAAAACGGGATTGGATTCACCACCGAGAATATTATCGCAATCCCGACATCGACTCTGGAAGATGACCTCAAAACCCTGGAATTGAACATTGAATGCAAGCCCCTCTTTAGCATCGCCCACATCATGCATCCTTACCCCTCCACTGAAATATTCAAGATTGCGGTAGAACAGGGCATGTTTGATGGGGATACATTCGATTCTTTCGGGAATTATTATAAGGAATCACCTTTGAAGATTGAAAACAAAACTGAGAGGGAGAATTTGCAAAAGCTTTTTGCCCTGACTGTCAGTTTCCCTTTCCTTTACCCACATATGCGGCGGCTTATCAGGTTACGGCTCACCTGGCTGTATACTCTCTTATTCACCATCCACAAAGCATATGTCGGAACGAAATGGCTACCTTTCAGAAGATCTGTGAAAGAGTATCTCAGCCTATTCAGGAGATATTTCCTTTCTCGCTAGGCATTCGCCTGTAATTAAAATAGCGGACCCTACTTCGCCCTGGCGATTCTGCCCTTCAATGCCTTCCTTCTTGAGCGCAGGTTCATGATGCCCGAGAACATCTCGCTGATGTCATCCATCACAACAGTTGTCCCCTCAAAGCCGTAGTCTGCCCTGATGGGCACTTCCTTGATAGAGTAGCCCATCCACTGTGCGATGACGAGCACTTCAGTGTCCCAGAACCACTTATTGTCCTTCACATAGGGAAGAATGTCGGTAATCACGGATTTCTTAAAGCCTTTCAGGCCGCCCTGATGTCCTTTGACCTTCGAATGGAGCATTGCCCTAACAAGATAGTTATAGCCGCGGCTGAGGAATTTCCTCTGTTTAGGACAGCCGACTTTCGATTTTGGATGCCTCTTTGACGCTATTGCGATATCGTAGCCACTCCTCAGCTCCCGTACAATCTCAAATACATATTTAAGCGGGATATCAAGGTCGGCGTCAATGTACACGACTGATACCCCTCTCGCCTCAATGAAGCCTTTATTCAGTGCGAGGCCGCGACCCTTCTCCTTATTCGTGAGATGCCTTATACTTTTCCTCTTGGCAAGGTTCGCCGCGATTGCTGGAGTTTCATCTGTAGACGCGTTCTCCACAATTAGAATCTCAAAGGGAATGCCTGTCTTCTTCACTTCTCGCTCAATCATCAATACAGAATCCTCGAGGCAACGTGCAGCGTTGTACGCCGGCACGATGACTGATACTTCCGGAGCAGATTTCTTCGTTTTCTTCGCTATCTTCTTCCCGGGCTTCGCAGCTTTAACCATCAATATGCCCTAACTGCCCCCCGCTTTAAAACTTTATCGATTGACTGCATAACTTTTAAAAGCCGCACCGGGTTCAAGTGCCCTGATATGGCATCCAAGTCACTACAAGGAAAAGTCATCCTCATCACTGGCGCTTCATCAGGGATTGGAGAGGCGCTGGCCAGGGAATGCGCAAGGTACGGCGCCTCAGTAGTCCTAGCAGCGCGCAGAAAGCAGCGCCTCGACAAGCTCGCTGAAGATATCAATAAATTTGGGGGAGAAGCGCTCGCTGTCAAGACCGATATCTCAAAGGAAGAGGATGTGAGGCGCATGGTCACAGTTACCATGAAGCGCTTCAAGCATATCGACGTTCTGGTGAACAATGCTGCATATGGGGTCTTCGGACCTGTAGATGAGATTCCCCCTAAGGAAATGCGGCGCATATTCAATGTCAATTTCTTCGGGATGTTCTATTGCTGCAGGGAAACGATTCCTGTGATGAAAAAACAAGGCAAAGGGCATATTATCAATATATCCTCAATCGCCGGCATCATAGCTTTGCCCATGACTTCTGCCTACAACGCGACAAAGTTCGCGATGAACGGCTTTTCTGATGCAATGAGGAGGGAACTTTCCCCTTCAAAGATTGATGTAAGCGTAATCTATCCCGGCTCTGTAGAGACAGAGTTTTACGAGAACTGGGTAAATGTATATGATCAGCCAGTCCGGAAGCAGTCAAGACTGCTCTACCAGAGTGTCGAGGCAGTAGCCCGTGCCATCGTACGCTGTATCCGTTCCCCTCGAGCACATGTTTTTCCAGCACTACCCATAAGGTTTGCTGCCAACGCACATCGCTTGTGCCCCTCTGGCATTGATATTGCGATGAAGTTCGCATCCCCTTTTCTTGATGTCTCGAAAAAGGACAAGTAAGATTAAATCACAGTACCTTCTTCCTTATTATAGGGATGGTCCTTGCATGAGGAGAAGTAATTCTCCCAATATTTGTATTCCTTAATATTCGTGGAGGTTCCCAAGCGGATGTACCTGTTCACTTCAAAAGGCACTACCTTCAGTCCCTTCTCTATGAGCTCGTTCACGCTCGTCGCGACGTTGAACATCCCCTGGATTCGTTTTCCCTTCCTAATCATCTCATTCGCTCCCTCAGAAAACAGCTTGGCAGTCCTGAAGAATAGCGCACCTGCAAACGCCGCATCCTTGTATGGCGTGACGCTAATTGGCGCCCTTTCCGAGACAAAGCTCACATTATCTTGATCATCTATTTGGAGGTAGCTGTAGGTGAATGGGTCGAGTCTAGTATAATGATGATCGCGGTGGACAAATATGATGACATCGTTTGATTTGTCATCAATGAGGGCTTTCAGCTTCATTATATCATACTTGAGCAGAAAATCATAACCTGAGATAAAGAGTGGCTCCTTTTGGTTTATCATGCCCTCAACCTTGAGGCATGTACACGCCATTCCCTCAGTCTGGTTCTGGAGGGACACGATTTCTGCCTTGGGAAATTCTTTCTTGATATAATAGCCGAAATTGAACTGTTCAGTAGCTTCCTTGAGGAATAGGAGCAAGAACTTATCGGTTTTTGGCAGGGCATTGAGTGTGCGGATGATGAGTGGCTTATTCCTTATGGGGATTAGCGGCTTGGGAACCAGAGACCCATCCAAGAAAAGGCTCTTAGTAGGCCCTGCGATGGGAATGATTGTAGCGCCCATCTTACCAAGATCCAGCCCTTCCTGGTCTCCATTGGAAAGCCCCCTGAAATAATCTGCCCAGAACATATAGGCGTGATAATCAGTAGGAGTGCCCAGGACAATGTGCTGGGGCAATTCATACACAAGAACTCTGTGGCCGTCCCTCACACAAAGATTATAGGGGATGCTCATGTAGAATTCTCCTGATGTATTGAGGTTATGTTCAACAAGCTCAGTGCAGTACTTCTTAAGGTATTCTCCTCTGGAGAAGTAATATCCCCCCGCAGAGGCGAACTCATCCATCCTATTATCTGTGAATGAAGCCTTCTCCCGTATCTCCAGCAACTCGTTCCTGTCATTGATGCGCATGTATGCGTAAAAAGTGTCTCCCAGCGAGGCTGGGTGGAAGTTCCTGAACGCGGGCAGCGCACCATCATACTTGCCTTGCCTCACTATCTTCATGAAATGTTCGAAATCCCATCTGTTGATGAGGTCAACATAATTGACGAACACCTCTTTGGTATCATCGATATGTTCGAACGCTTCCATGAGACTGTGCACTGGTCCCAGTTTATGGGGGTCAATACCTACTATCTTCCCCTTCGGCGCGATGTCCTTCAGGTTTTTTTTCAGCGGAGTGTCCTTGAGATGGTTCTTGTTGCAGATGAAGATGAACTCGCTCCTTTTTGGGAACATCTCCACGACGCGTTGGATCATAGGTTTCCCATCGATATCAATGAGCGGCTTGATGTCTTTGAATCCTGCCTTAATGAACCTGTACCCTTCCCCTGCAAGTGGTATGATAATTTTCATTTTTCCTCCTCACTCAAGGTTAGCATGTCTTTCCTTGAGCTCTTCATGTGTCTGTCCTGTTCGTTCTTGTAGCATCAGGCAGATGATATCGCCGAATATGTGCAGCGTCTGGTCAAACAGGGTGCTCATCGGCTGGATAGTCTCCACTCCGCTGCCCAGGTCCACCTTTGTTGGTGAAGGCAGGTGCAGCGCTACATCTGCCAGGGATTTAATTGTAGACTTCTGAGCGGATGTAATGTGTGCGATGCGCGCTCCGTGATCCTTCGCTATTTTTGTGATGATGATGGGCAACTTGCTCTCTCCCGAGCCGCTTGCCACAATCAGCAGATCCTTCTCTGTGATGGCTTTCTCAACGACAGAACCTACAAGGTTCACGTCAAATCCAAAGTGCGCGAGCCGCTTAGCCAGGCACTGGAGCGAGAGAAAGACACGGCCGACGCCGATGCAGAAGATTTTCTCTGCTGACACAATCTCTGCCATGAGCTGCTCTATCTCTTCTGGCTTCACTAACTCAAGGACCTGCCCAATTTCTGAATTGACCATACTCGCCAGCTTGCGATAGTCATCCACAGAGAGCCGTGATTCTTTCCCTGCTTTTTTCACGACTTTTTTCTCGACAGAGCCAGCCATCTCTTCATAGAGTCCTGTCGCATCAATGGATTTTGATTCATTCATCAGGTACCACCTTCTTCCAGTAGTCTAAAGATTCCTTGATATCTGAGAGCACGTTGTATTCTGTGGGGTGGAACGCCTTATGCTTGGTTTCAAGTGCGAGCAGGATCTCTTTTGCCCCTGAATCTTCGATTGCTTCCACTATTTTCTCAGGCACGATGTCACCCTGTTCGTTGTAGTGTCTTGTGAATGGCCAGTGATGACTTGCTGCCTTGTTGCTCTGCTGGATGTGAATGACAGGGGCTATCTTACCGTATCTTCGTATCCACTCGTACGCACAGCCCTCTTTCTCGTTTTCAGATGCTATGTTCCTATGGCCTACGTCCAGGCAGAGGCGCATCGGCACATCCATCCCTTTCATAAGTTTGAGCACGTGGTCAGTCTCCTCAAAAGTAGCGCAGGTCTCCCTCGGTACTGAGGTTGTCTCAAAAAGAAGGTACTTAAGCCCAGTCTCTTTTGCATAGGGTGCTAGCCTCTTGTAGGCCTCGGCAGCCCGTGCCAGGATTACCTGTTTTCGCTTAGGGTTATCGGCGTCCCTCACTGTCATGATTGCGTAACAGGTGCCGACACCTGCGCCTCCCAAGAGAGCAGTCTGCCTGATGAGCCGCCTGTACCATTCCTCATACCAGCGCGCAATCTCCTCATCAGGATGGCCCAGATAGTTCTGATGGTGGAAATGCCCCCCAAAGCTACTATGGATGGTGATGCCGTGGCGCTTGCACTCCTGCTTAGTTTTTTCAATAACTCGCTCCTGAATCTCCCAGGGAAGAAACGGGTCAAGGAGATCTGCATTGAATTGCACATGCTTTATGCCCAACTCTGCTGCACGGGCAGTCCAGTCCTCAGGCTCCATAAAGCGGTTTGTAAAGCAGTTGAGGTCAATTCCCAGCATGATGCGCGCCATTGTTCTCACATGAGTCAATCAATCTTGAACAGAACCTTGCAATTGTACTCTGTCTTATTGTACAGGTTCTGGAGAGTCTTGATTCCCTCGCTCAGGTCAATCTCCCTTGTGATGAGGGGAAGGACATCAATCTTTCCTTCTTCCAGCGCCTTGCGGATTTCCTCTCCGTCTCCTCTGGCGTCATAGCCCCAGCAACCCCTAAGCACCATCTCTTTCCGCATGAATCCCTCAAAGTCTTTCAGTGGAAGTTTCAGGTCTTTGGTGTCCCTGCCAACAACAGTGACAGAGCCCTTCTTGCGGACCTTACGCAATAGTTCAAGTAGCGCCTGGTTCGCACCGGCACACTCATAGCCATGGTCAAAGCCCTCCACTTCAGCGAATTCCTTGCTCTTGATGGAAACAACATTCTTGACACCAGCTTTTCTCGCTGTCTCCTGCGATTCCTCGCTCCTGCCGGCAAGCACCACTCTCGATGCCCCCATTGACTGTAGCCAGAGCGCAGCGAGTATTCCCAATGAGCCGGCACCCATGATGAGGGCGTTTTCTCCTTCCTTAAATCCAGACTGCCGTATCATGTGCCTCGTTACCCCAAGGGGCTCGACAAAGGCGCCAGCACGGTCATCAGCGTTGTCAGGCAGAATAAATAGGTTTTCCTCAGGAGCAATGCAGTATTCTGCGAAGGCCCCATGGGAGCGGGAGCCGAGGAAGTCATAGGATTTGCAGTGGAAATACTCCTCATTTTCACAAGCAGGGCATTCTCCGCAGGGAATCAGGGGGAAAACAGCTACGCGCTCTCCTCCCTTGAAGCGATTTGAGCTGGGAGCAGGCTTCTCGATGACGCCGCTGAATTCGTGACCGCAAATCAGAGGGTGCTTGTGGGCACCTGTCTGCATCGTGCGCGGCAAGTCAGAGCCGCAGATACCGCAGTAGGTGATGCGCATGAGTGCCCAGCCTTCCTTTAGTTCCGGTTCTGCCCAATCCTCCTCATATGTGAGGTCTCCAGGACCATGTAACACCAGCGCTTTCATTTGTTATCCCTCCCTCCAGACAAAGGTATATTTGTTAGAGAGGAAAACGAGGTAGGCTATATAAAGATTATCACGTCGGTTACGTTAGAAAATCTCATTTTAGGGGGAACTTAACCAAATGACTTCTCAATATCAAAAAAATCGCTCTCTGGATTCGTGCCGTGAAGCCCCGAACCTGTTTTGGATATGAAGAGTAACGCCTTACTAATTTCGAATGTCACTTTAGGGTTGCCAAGCACAAAAGATGCTACTTTAAGCGCCCCCACGCCATCGCCGAGGTAAGATGTGAGGTACGCTGCCCGAGCTAACTTACTCGACTTCTTAAACTTACTAAGGATAAGGTACTTCGCTTTTACCACATCCTCTTCAGACATCTCGGAGATATCACCATGAAAGGCGTCATCCCTAAAATGGTGCATGGCGAGCCAGTCAATGTCCTTAGGTAATTTATTTTCTCGCAATAGCTTATTGAATAAGTGGGTGCCAGGATAAGGCGTCGTAATGCACACATAGATAGAGAATGGCTTAATCTCATCAACAAACGAGATAGTCTTCCTGACATCTTCCCAATTCTCAGTAGGGCTTCCCACCATCAAGAAGGCATGCGCGAACATACCTATTTTACGGCAGTCTTCGAACTGCTTTTTCACCTGGTCCAATTTGATTTTCTTATTAATCGCGTTAAGAACTTTCTGACTGCCGCTTTCCACACCAAAGGCGATGTTCATGCAGCCAGCCTTTTTCATGAGCTTCAACACATCTTTGCTCAGGCACGCCCTCGCTTGACACCTCCAAAATATGTTGACTTTCCTCCGGATAATCTCTTCACACAGCTCCCGAGTATACTTCGCGTTGACAAAGTCATCGCAGAAGAAGATGATGTGGGGCTTATACTTCTTCTTGACTTCCATCATCTCATCAACGACATTTTTTGGGCTCCGGAAACGGATGTTTCTCCCAAAAGTGTTATGAAGGTAAGGCTGGCAATAAATGCAGTCGAACGGACAGCCACGGGAGGTAATCATATTTAGCTCCTTGATAGGCTTATAACCCAGATAATCGTCAATCGGAAAGAGGTCATACCGAGGGAAAGGCAACGCGTCAAGATCCTTGACCATTGGTGCCGGACCTGTGAAGACCACCTTCTTACCCTTTCGGTAATAGACCCCCTTGATGTCCTTGACAGGTTTTCCTTTAAGCAAGGCGTCGCAAAGGCTGTGGAATGTCTCCTCTGCTTCCCCAACAGTAAGGTAGTCTACAAGCTTGTTCTCCATCAAAGAGTGGGGAAGTGTGGTCGCATGGGGGCCTCCCGCGACAATGAGATTATCCTTGTTCGCCTTCTTAATGCGTTTGATGGCTACCTCTGCGACATTCAAGATGGGTGTATCTATCGCAATCCCATAAATAGCGCGTTCCTTATCAAAAAAGAATCGTTTTGAGAATGTAGAATCATGAATTTTCACATCAAAGCCCTTATCCACAAGGTATGAGGCCAGATAGCCTATCCCTAAGGGAGGAAGCACAGCAGAGCCAAGGTTCTTGTCGTTAGGCCATACCAGATGAATTGTCTTGGAAAGTGGTTTTTTCATGGTTCTCATTTTTAGGATTATTTGAGTTCAAATATTGTTGGGTATGTGCCATATATTTTCCCCCTAAACTTATAATTTTGTCTGAGGGCCTTATGGATGGCTCCCTGATGCAGGGATGCGACAATCACAATCGCATCCACCTCATTCACTATCTGTTCAGAGGGTCTCTGGATAAGGATATGGCTCAGGGGAGCATATTTATTTTCCTTGAGTTCACTTATGTCCAGCATAAAACGGACATCACTGCCTGTGAGGCCCAGGAGATTGGCGACAGCAATACCCTGAGCTCCCGCACCATAAATGGCAATGCTCTTGTGGGCTTTGAAAATCTCTGCCAGCTCCTCTTTGAATGTAGAAACATAAGATTTGAATGCATCGATGTCAGCGTCCCTGCTTGGCACCCCAACCTGCAGCCCAGGGACATCTGGTTCACCAGCAGGCCTTATTTTCTCACAGAGCAGGCCGAAGTGCTGGCCATTTATCATCCAAGTACGCTTTAATACCTTAAATCCAAACAAGGAGAGAAGCCCCTCGAGAAGCTCGGGAGAGAAATAGCTAACATGGTCATAGAAGAAATCGTAGATTCTCCTGTGCTTCAGTGAGTCGTTGATGTCGGGCAGTTCAATATATATTTTGGAGCCGACATTGAGTGCATTGGAAAGGGAATCCCTGATAAATGGTATGGGGTCGGTGATATGTTCCAGGACATGCCTCAGGATAATGAGGTCGACCTTACCTGTATACTCCTCGGGGATAAGGTTTAAGGAATAATAGTCCTGCACGTGTATGATAGCTGGATTCTCTGTATGGAAGTTCGCCGGTTCGAAGGCGATGATTTTTGCCGCCCCCGTCTCCAGAAGCAGTTCTGAGAAAACAAAATTGCTGGCTCCCACTTCAAGGATGACTTTATCTTTACAATGTTCCTCGCCAAGGGCATTGGTGATGATATGCTGATATCTTTCAAGCATTACCGGAGTACTTGGGATGCCCGAAGAAAAATCAGTCTTGTCATAAATCCGGGAAATTATTTCTGGGTCTGCAAGCCTATTAAAGACGTGGGAGCACTTCTTACACATCACAATATCCAATTCACCGACAATCTCACTTTCGAAGCCGTTTTTTTTCAGGGGGGAATTATTACAGGCAGGCACTTTGCCCTGAAAATATACCTGCTGAAAATCAGATGCGCCACACACAATACATTTTTCTCCCATTGAATTCTATCCTCCTGAATACATTCACGTGATAATCTCAATACTCTCGCAGTCTTGAGGTGGGAAAGGGGTGTGAGGCACTTATAAAGATTTGCTCAGTTTCACCCTAACAGAGGTTATTGGCACCCCCCACTCAAAACACAATAAATTTATATCTCCCGACAATCTTCTTGCCCGAGAAGCGATGACTGACATAATCCTTGTTCAACCCTCATACGGGCTTGCAGACATAATGGGTGTCCGCGCTCCAACAGGCTTGCTGAGCATTGCTGCAGTCCCCCATAATCAGGGCTATACTGTTTCCCTTGTGGACCAAAGAATAGATTTCAATTGGAAGAAAACTATTAAGAAACACTTATCCTCAGGTGCGAAAGTCGTCGGCCTAACTACTACTGCTGGAGAGAACATACGATACATGTCACAAGCAGCTACTTACATTAAATCATTGAATCCAGATGTCCTCGTATTTCTTGGGGGCTCTTGGGCCCAGACAGTGCCTGGGATGTGCATGCAGGAACAGAACGTTGACGCTATCTGCACGGGAGAAGGAGATTACCTACTCCCTGAGATGGTGGATTACTGTGAGGGGAAAAGGAAGATTGAGAGCATCCGCGGCATCATGTACCGAACCCCAGAAGGAGCTCTGCGCAAAACACCACCTCGTCCCCTGATTAAGAATCTCGATGCACTTCCCCGAATCCCCTACCACCTCATAAACCTCAAGCAGTATTCTGCAGTAGGATACAGGCCCAATATGCCTTCCACAACACTGCAAGTCAGCCGCGGATGCTTATTCCGTTGCAAGTTCTGCTCAGTCTCTCAGTTGTATGGGCGCACTTGGAGGAGTTTTTCTGTGAAGCGTGTCATTGAAGATCTCCAATTCTTTGAGTCTAAATATGGTATCAGGGACTTTTTCTTCTCGGATGATTCCATGGGTGACAACATCAAATGGTTCAAAGAACTCATAGCAGCAATGGCAAAGATAGATAATGACTATAACTGGGGGACTGCTGGAATCCGGGCGAATGCAATCACCAAACTTAATGATAATGATCTAAAAAATCTTGAAAAAAGTGGCTGCAAGAACCTAGATATAGGGGTTGAATCCGGCAGCGAGCGCATACTCCAACTTGTCAAAAAGGATATCACTCCGGACATGGTCAGACTGGCCAACAAGAAACTTAAGGGCTATCCATTCCTGATCAAGTACACTTTCATGGGAGGGTTCCCCACTGAAACAGAGGAGGAGTTCCTCCAGACTCTTCAATTTAGAAGAGAGCTTATGAAAGAGAATGAAAATACAGTGGGTCCGGTCATCATCTATACTCCATTTCCAGGCACCCCTCTCTATGATCTAGCGGTCTCAGAGGGTTTTGTCGCATCAGATAAGCTTCTGGACTGGGCGGATTTCCACTACAACAACTGGTACAAAATATCCCCTTCCTGGCTCACAAAAAACATGATAAGCCTTCTTGAGAATGCCGCCTTCCTCTCCTATTTTGCTGATGAGAGGATGGGTTACAAATATACAAACCCGTTATTAAAAGTTCTCTTCAAGCTGTACCTGCCTATAGGAAAGCTGAGAGAGGACCATAATTTTTATGGTTTTATGATAGAGAAACGAATGGCAGATGGCCTTGCGGCATTGCAGGGGAGATTTAACCTGTTCAACCGCGCTCAAAAGAAGCAGCTCGATAAAGAATAAGGATAACAAAATGGCAAATCTTATACCCATGGCAGGACTAGGGAGCAGATTCACAAAGGAAGGCTATAAATTACCAAAGGCATTGGTTCCTGTTTCCGGAATCCCTATGATTATCCGCGCCATCAGGGATATGCCACCAAGTGACAAATGGATATTTGTCGTTCGGAAGGAGCATATAGATGATTTTCATATTGACCAGGTTCTGCTGTCTGAGATACCTGAGGCAATTATCATCCCGGTGGATAAGACTACTGAGGGACAAGCCTGCACCTGCATGCTTGGACAGGATTATCTCGAACCTAATGAACCGCTATTCATCGCGGCCTGCGACACTGGCTATGTTTATGATACTGAAGAATACGAACGGCTACGTAACGACCCAGCAGTCGATTCAGTCATATGGACATTCACCAAGAGAGAGATGATGAAGCGGAATCCGCATTCATTAGGCTGGTGCGTGCTTGCAGATGACCAGTCGACAATCACGGACATGTCAGTGAAGGTGCCGATCTCAGAAAACCCCTATAAAGACCACGCCATCGCTGCAAGCTTCTGGTTCAGAAAAGCAAAATATTTCATCGATGCGACTAATCTTATGATACAGGAAGATTACAGGATAAACAACGAGTTTTACGCCGATGCCGTGCCGATCTTTCTCAATAAACTGGGAAAGCGCTCAGTCATCTTTGATGTGGATCTCTTTGTGTGTTGGGGAACGCCCACTGACCTCTATGAATATCAGCTTCTCGAATCTGTGTGTAGAGGTAGCGGCTCAGATAGTCTCCTCCGCGATGAGGACAGGCGGCTGCTCCATCTCTGGAAGAAATATTTCGAGAATCACTAGCTAGATTCTGCCAGCAAAACATTTAAGAATCATTCTCAGTGTCTCACAGCACCATGAGGGAGACGAAGAATAAGAAGAATGAAGAGTGGCATCTACCATTTCTGCCTCTCCCGCCTATCGTACTCTTCGCACTCCTGCTGAATCTCAATGACAGGGCCTATATCACTCCCAGCCAGCACATACTTTCAGTGGCCGTGACACTTATTCTTTGCGGAGGGATATACGGCCTTATGCGAGTGCTAATCCGACGGTCAGAGTGTGTCAAGAGCCTGACCAAGACACACGGCACCTACATCATGATCTTTTTCCTGCTCCTCCTGTGGAGGCTGCATGGGATTGTCAGCAACCATTTCTTCATGTGGATTGAGAGCTTCAGCATCAATGACTACATGTTCATGAAATATTCTATCACAAGATATCAACAGCTCCCACTGTGGAACACCTACGTCTGGTCGGGCTCCCCCTCCCATGCCATTGGTGACAAGTGGCTCTTTTACCCCTTTGTCTTCCCCTTTTTTTTGCTTCCCCTAGTGCTGGCCATGAATATGCTAGTGATGGGAAACATCGCACTTGCCGGATTGCTGATGTATGGGCTCATTTTTCACCTCACTAAATCAAAGAAGGCAGGACTTGTGTCTGCACTTGTTTTTGCATTCAGCGCGTGGTTCATGTCAAAGGGCCAGTGTATGTTTTTCTGGCACACCTTTCCTATGTCACTTGTACCAGCAATATTCCTTTGCCTAGTCCTATTAACCAGACAAAAGACGTTAAGCGGTTTCCTTAAGAAGGGGGCGGCAGCCGGTATCCTCTTAGGATTACAGGTCATCAGTGGCACTCCCGAGTACTTTCTCTACACCTCATATTTCGTCATGGGAATCTATCTTGCGGTTTCCGTCCTCACCAGCCAGCGCCTCAGGAAAAGACTTCCATTCCTGATAGCCGCAGGACTCGTCATTGTCGGCTTATGCTTATCAATTTCTGCTGTGAAATTACTGCCCGCAAATCAGTTTATGAAAATGACAAACAGAGGTGGAGAATGGAGTGGCGCTGAACATCCTACAACTCTTCGTTGGGGAACCCCCCTTAACATCTTCCGGTTCCTTGCACGATCAAGTTGGACAAAGCTCGCAAACTATGGGCTGGGAGGAAAGACTTATGTAGATAACGCAGTCATTTATATGAATGAAGAAGTGTGCGAGATTGGCCTTAGTGGGTTTCTTCTGGCACTGCTCGCACTCCTAAAGTTCCGAAAACGTTATGTCCTGGCACTTGGTGCCACTGCACTCACTGCAGTGTTGATGCTCAACATCCCATTTTACAATCTCGTCCGTTCCACTTTACCCATGCTTAGCCGATTCCATGTGCAGGGCAGGATTCTCATGCTTTTCGTCTTTGCCGGAGCAGGACTTGCAGGCATTGGATGGACTGTCCTCTCAACGAAGATACCTAAGAACTGGGTAAACAGGGCATTCATCATCTTAGTGGCATTGATAGTCGTTGACCTTATCATTCTCGGCCACCCCCCTGCAAAGCTCCAGGCAGGGAATGATATGCTGAAGGGAAATCACATCATGCAGTCCCTCAGTGAACGGGAGGGGCTATTCAGGATTGCCTCATTTGACGTTCCGGGGATTGACTGGGCCATCCATCCAGTGACTATTCCCCTTGAAATCCAATATAACCAGGGCCTCGACGGCCTTATCTGGATAAATGACTACATGGAGTACATCATGATAGCGCACAGCTACCCCTCGCGATTATTGGGAATACTTAATGTCAAGTACGGCACAAGCAGTGCCCTTATCGAGAGAGAGGGCTACAGCCTGGAACAGAGCTTTGAAGAATGCGGAATCTGCGACTACCCGCCGGGCGCGATGCACTACGACGGTCCGCATCTCTATGTGAACGATAATGTCCTTCCAAGGGCATACACTATCGAGAACGCTATTCTCGTCACTGGTGAATTGGATAATGTAAAAAACATAGTATATGGTATCCTTGTCCATCCAGATTTCAACCCGCGGACGACTGCAGTCATCCATGACCCGAGGAGCCTATCTGAGATGTCCCAGAGTGCCCTTAGCGCATATAAAGTAGTTATCCCCATCACATTGAGCAACAACGCTGACTTCAGCATACTGGCTTCCATGAAGGAATCTGGTGTGCGAATCCTTCCCGACATACTGGAGGGAGAGAACCAGATTGACACGGCGGAGCTGGAAGATATCCTAAGGGAAATGAACGGGAACGTGACAACAATCCAGGAAGTCGACGTGTCACATTACACGCCTAACAATGTAGAAGTCGGTCCTGTGACAACAGGAAACTTCCTCATCCTCGCAGAGAAATATTCCATGTTCCCAGGATGGTGGAAAGCATCTACTGAAAGCAACGATGTGAACATGCTCCGGGCGAATGCTGTCGGGACCGCAATCCCTGTCAGCGAGATTTACAGTGACACTGTGACGTTCCGTTACCTGCCTCCACCATTCGTCATTGGAAGTATCCTCTCTCTGACCGGCATCTTGATAGGAATTGTTCTCATATGGCAACCCTGGAGAAAAAAGCCTGAGGAGAAAAACAAAAAGGCGAAAAAGAAAAAATGAGAGTCCTTCTTGTGTATCCTCCTGTTCTCGACGAAGAGACTTATGGGAGGCATGCGTTCGGAGCGCCGATGATGCCTCCCCTGAGCTTGGGCTACATCGCTTCGAGCATACGCCATGACCACGAAGTGAAGGTCGTTGACGGAGTCGCCGACAAGATAACTATGCAGGACCTCGGCAGAATCATCAAACAGTATTCTCCAGATGTTGTCGGTGTCACTTCCACCACCATCACCTATCTCAAGGCAAAAAGGCTCTTTTCACTTGTGAAAAGTATCGACCCCAGCATCAGGACAGTATATGGAGGAGTGCACCTCAGCGCAACCGGAACGCAGACTATGAAGGAATGCCCTGACCTCGACATAGGAGTGATGGGAGAGGGGGAGGTGACCGCTCCAAGACTTATGGGGGCACTTGAAAGCGGCAAGGATCTCTCTGGAGTGAAGGGCCTGCTCTACAGGAAAGGAAAGGGTATCAAGGCCACTGCTCCTAGCGAGAAGATATCAAATATCGACAGCGTGGCATGGCCCTCCCGTGACCTCTTTGGCGACCTCAGCAGATACAGCCAGACCCCCACAAGAGGAAGGGGCCTCACTGTAAGTGTAATAACAAGCCGCGGCTGCCCGTACAACTGCTCATACTGCGACCAGTGGATGTTCGGCAGGAGATGGAGGGCACACAGCGCCCGCTACGTGATTGAGGAGCTGCGCCATCTCAAGGAAAGATACAATGCCGAGCACATCTCAATCGAGGACGACACTTTCACAGTCAACAAGAAGCGCACCATCAAGATATGCAAAGGCATCATCGACGAGGGGCTGGACATCACGTTCAACCTTTCCACCAGGGTAGAAACACTTGATGACGAGGTCTTGACCTGGCTCAAGAAGGCGGGATGCCACATTATCTACCTCGGCGTTGAATCCGGGGACAGCGAGATGCTCAAGTTCATCAACAGGACAGCGGATAAGGAGAAGATTGCCAGGGTGAGCAAAAATATTGTTGACCACGGCATCAAGGTCTATGGCTCATTCATCGTCGGGCTGCCAAAAGAGACTAGAGAAACAGCGAAATCTAGCCTCGACTTTGCCCTCTCCCTGCCGCTCGACGCGGTATCATTCAATGTCTTCACTCCCTACCCTATGACTGAGCTTGCCAGAGTCGCGCCAAAGCACGGCACAGTCCGCACTGAATGGGAATATTACTCAGACCACGCCCCTAGGCTGCCCTTCATTCCAGAGGGATGGACTGAAGAAGGGCTGCTCAAGTTCCAGGCAGATGCATACAAGAAATTCTACATGAGGCCGAGCTACATCCTCAACAATCTCAACAAGCTCACAGACGGCAGGTTCATCATGAAGGCGCTGCAGGGGCTCAAGGTCTTCTTCACTGGAGACGGCGTTACTGTACCAATGCAACCGTCTGACGAGAACTAATCACATCACTCACGGTATTCTGTGACCTTTTCCTTATACATAAAATAGGCCACCACTCCCCCCAGTGCAGGAACCACAGACACAAAGAGTATGGCAAGCCATGCAATCGGAATCGCAAGGTCAGCCGAGATTCCCACAAGTGGATAAAGCACATATGATGTGCCTTCACGTATCCCCAAGCCGAAAACAGTCACCGGCACAAGGACAAGCACGCTCTGGAGCATCACTATCAGCAGGAAGAGGATGAAATTGACCTGCGCGCCAAGGGAGACGACACACGCATAGGTGAGCAATGCTGTCAGGAGCCATGTCACTGCTGTCAAGCAAAGCTGGTACGCCAGCGCCCCCACAGTAAGGGAATCACATAGCTTTTTCAGGGCTTCCTTAAGCTCCCTTACCTGCTTACTCACTCCGCCGAGCAGGGGATGCTCAAACCAGGCGAGAAGCGCGACTACTGCTGCCGCTGCACCCAACACTATGAACACTACTATTCCCCATCCTGGCATGCTGAACGTGAACAGCGAGACAAACTCATCGAAAAAGACTATGACGGCGATTGCAGATAAACCGAACATCATTGCGAGGTCCATGAGATTCTCGAACGCAACCGATAATGCGCCTTTTTTCAGGCCAAGATTCTTCTTCACATAGTTCGCCCTGATGAAATCCCCCACTCTCGAAGGGGTTGCGAAGCCGAAGAGCTGGCCTATGAAGAGTATAGGCATCGCATCGCTCAAATGTAAATCATGTCCAAAGTAACTCGAAAGCACAGATTTCCACCGCATCGCCTTGAAGAGTATAATGACAAGGCCGAGGATAAACGCGAGAAGCAGCCATCCCCAAGACAGCTGGATACCTTTCATCACAGAGAAGTCAACCTGCTTCAGCACGACAACAAGCAGTGCAATTCCCACTGCTGCCTTAAGCAAAAGCAGCAGCCGTGATGATGTGCGCTCACCCATAAGTTCCTCCCTAATCAGCTCCTTATCAATCAAACGTCAGGTATAACAGCTCTATCTGCCGGCCATAGGGGTCGTCGTACACACGCTTCTGGATGGGGTATGACTGCACTATAGTGCTAAGATTGTTAAGGAATTCCTCCCGCGTGGGAGATGAGCCCCCGTACCTGTAGAGATAATACATCTCCTGCACCTGCTGCTGGCCCCCTGGACCTGGCACAATAAAAAAGGCAAACTGCCTCAGCGTATAATTTGAATAGATATGGTCAGCAATCTCAGGGATGGCAAGCAATGGAACGCCGACACCTACCTTATTGATGCCCCATTGGTAGGCAAATGCCCATCTGAGACTGCCCTCTTCCTCTTTCTTCATGATGTCAGTAAGATTCGCACTCACCACGAGATCATGCTTGGAATGCCAGAGCAAGCCCCTGTCCTGGTGGGCTGAATCAAGTATCAAATCATTGTCGTTCGCGCGCTCCACGATATAATTACCAGCCACGTCAAGGCCGTAGAACTGCGTCGCGAACTGCCTATTCGCACTCTCGGTAAATGGGGGAAGGAGCACGAAAAAGAAGAAGGCAAGCAGAACTACCCACCTGACAGCCTTTCCGGGAATTGCAGAGCCCATTTTCACTTTTGGGATGACTGAAGCAAGGAATGTCAGGGCTAGAGCCACAAGAATCCCCCAGAGGGGCGCAAAGGGAACCTGGTAATAATTATGGTGGCTGAGGAAGTTGGCGAACATGAAGCCATAGAGCAGGAAGCTCAGGGACCATATGGCGATGAAGCGGTATCGGAACTTCTTGATGAAGACGATGGACAGCACTACGCCGGCAAGCGCCCATCGCAGGCCCCATAACGAGAAATTATCTGTGATGGCATATTGGTACACTATCTGCCACCATCGCGATGTGAAAAACTGGCTCATATGGGCTGTCGAATCCCTTGTGAGAGAGACTGCAGTATTAGGGTTGAACGTCTTGGAAAAGAACCACCACCACACCATCAAAATAAACGGGGGAATCGCGGTCAGGTATTGCTTATAGTTCTTTTTCAGTTCCTCGAGAGGCCAGAGTCTGCTATAGGGAAAGGTAATGAGTATAGGGACAACCATGATGAGCGTTGGCCACTTGCTCACAGCTGCGAATGCGATGGACAGGCTCATCAGGAAGAACCATTTCGTCTCGGGTATTTTTCGCCACTGCAGATAGGCAGCAATACCTGCCATGAGAAATAATGTGGCAGGCACATCATACTGCACGTTCCTGCCGAAGAACACGAGCAAGGGGCAGGCAGCAGTGACAAGAGCTGCGAACAGGGACACATCCTCTTTCTTGAAGAGCTGCTTCGCCACAATATAGGTCAGCGCAATTGTGCCTAAAGAGAACAGTATAACCACGAGCCGTGCAGGCCAGAGCTCAAGACCGAAAATATTCCAGAACAGGACGATAATCCAGCCAAGTATGGGGAAATTGTCTGCATGGAGACCCTGAGCAGGATCGCTCAAGGCATAATAATTCTGATGGCCGGCAACAACAGACTCACCTTTGTAGAAAGTGAATGCCTCTCCAAGAGTGTGCGCCTCTTTGGTATTGTGATATCCAATCACAGGATAGTTGATGTGATATGCCCTAAGGCTATAGCCCCAGAGCAGTATGGCTAATAGCACAAAGAGTGGGCCCCATCTCTTGAGAAACGGAAGCACCCTTTCGAGTGATATATCCAAAGATTCGTCGTCAGACATGAGCATTCCCCCTGCGGGCAAGACAAGCCCAGACCCTATATAAATCTTTATCCGCTGCCACTCGCCGCCTCTCACGAGCAAAACATTTAAGTATCCCCTTTGGGGGGATATCACTGGTAGTTATATGAATATCCTCACCCTTGTGCCGTTCGAGGGCTTTGTGCCCATCATGACCCAAATAGTCAAGGGAGTGTACCGCGACACAGGGGATAAGAAAATATGCTATGTCTCGCTGAACAAGCCCTGCAAGGCGATGATTGCAACATTCCAGGGGGAGGGGCTCGACCCTGAACGCTTCCACATCATCGACGCAGTGACACGGATGGCAATCCCAAACCCAAAGCCCATTGAGGGCTGCAGCTTTGTCTCATCTCCCTCTGCTCTTGGAGAAATATACACAATGTTCAGCCAGCTCCTCGAACATGAGGATTTTGGGGCATTGATTCTTGATTCCATCTCAACAGTATTGGTGTACGAACAGCCACAGGTGGTGCTGAAGTTCCTTCATATGCTCATCACCAAGGCATCTGTCAAAGGATGCCATGGAGCCTTCATCTGCCTCAAAGAGGACATGAGCCAGCAGCTCCTCCGCGAGCTGAATATGCTCGTCGATGTCGTGCGGGACTATGCGAAGGACATCCAGCTCCAGCCAGGAGAGCATGAGCAGGCACAGAAAAGCCAACAGCAGAAACCAGTGGCAGCAGCGCATCACGTGGAAAAAGAAAAAAAGGGAGGGCTCATGAAGAAGCTGTTCGGGAAGAAAAAGCCCCAGCACGATGCCCCTCCCCCTCCTCCAAAAAATTAAAATCATATTAGACTAAAGAGGTAACACTATGGCAACTCAAAAGAAAAAAACGGCGAAGAAAGCTGTCAAGAAAACCACTCCAAAGAAAGCAAAAATGGCGCAAGTAAAGAAAACAGAGGCACCCCTTATAGAAAAGCCTTTACTGAGCCAGACAGGAATCCCCGCGCTCGACGAGGCTCTCAATGGGGGTCTTCCTGCTGGGGCGTGCGTCCTCCTCGCAGGAGGGAGTGGTGTCGGAAAAACAATACTCGCGATGCAGTGGCTGTTCAACGGCTTCAAGAAATATGATGAGCCAGGCATTTACATCACCACGACTGAGCCGGTGTTCAAGGCTCTCAGGAACCTGAACAAGTTCGCGTTCTTTGACCAAACAGCTATCAATCCCATGCAGCTCCACATGACTGACTTACGGAGCATCATGCAGGATCTCAACATAGATTACACTAAGGATATGATGAAATGGCAGGATGTCGAAAACGTACTTTCTGTCATCAAAAACCTCGTGGAAGGAATGGGTGCCAAGAGGCTTGTGCTTGATTCGGTCACTGCTGTATGCTATCGCCTCAAGGAAGAGAACCTCATTCGCACATTCATCTTTCGGCTCGGGACAATGCTCTCCAACCTGGACTGCACCACCATCCTCACCAGCGAGGTGGCATCTGCCGATAAGATGTACTCGCCCTTTGGTATCGAAGAGTTTATCGCCGACGGCATTCTCAAGCTGAACTACATCCAGCGTGGCGAGGACGTGACCCGAGCACTGCAGATTGTGAAGATGCGGGGCACCAATTTTGACCCTTCGCCACAATATTATGTCATTAACAAGAACGGCCACAATTACTTCTCACAGGTAAAGCTGGAAGAAGTGGGAGATATACCAGACAAGCGCCTCAAAACAGGTATCCTGGGGCTGGACAAGATGATTGAAGGCGGCGTCTACCAGAATTCGACAACGCTTCTCACGGGCTCATCCGGCACTGGAAAGACTGTGTTTGGGTTGAAATTTCTCGCAGAAGGGGTAAAGGAAAAGCAAAGGTGCCTGCTCTTAAATTTTGAGGAATCAAAGGCACAGATATACAAGAATGCGAAGGCCTGCCCGGGAATTGATTTAGAGAAACTTGAGAAAGAGGGCCTATTCAGGGTTGTGTGCAGGTTCCCAGAGAGCCTCACCTATGAAGAGCATCTCCAGCTGGTGAAAGAAGAAGTTGAAAAGTTTAAGCCTGATAGGGTAGTGATTGACTCACTCTCAAGCCTGGAGAAGGGCTTCACACGAGATAATCTCCTGGGGTACGCCCACAAAGTGAATGTCTTCCTCAAGAGCCATGGCTCAACGAATATCATCATCAACGCGAGCGAGGGGCTCTTCCAGACCACTGGATTGACGCAAGGCCACATTTCGACTATTCCAGACAACATTGTCATGTTGAAGTATGTCGAAATCAAGTCAGTGATGAAAAGGTTCATCACTGTTATCAAGGTGCGTGGAAGCGACCATGACAAGCGCCTGAGAGAATACGTCATCAAGAAAGACGGTATCCACGTGATGGCCGCATTCAAGGGCGTGCAGGGTGTGCTGACCGGAAACATACAACACGAGGTGGCGAAGGACAAGATGCTGAAGGCGTTCAAGGACCTCGCGAAGGAAGGTGAGTGATATGGCAGAACATACTATTCCCCCCCCGGACTTCAGTAAATTCCTCAAGACTCAGTTTCACCATCCCAAAAGCAATTGGGGGAGGATTACTCTTATTGACACTCCCCAGAATTTCCACCTCCAGGTGACCCTTGAGATTCTGAAGGTACTGACCAAGGAAAGGGGCTGCTCAGGGGTGTATATGAGTACGCTGAAAGGCTATCCTGAAATGACGAAAATTTTCGAGAATAACGGAGTCGACGTGTCCAAGGTATATTTTGTCGATGTCATCTCCAAGATGTACGGGCTTGAGCCGCAGAGTACTCCCTATTGTGAGTTCGTCTCTTCACCAATAAATATCCAGTCCATCAGCAACGCCATCAAGAATTATCTGGATAAAATAAAGGGCAAGGACAGGTTTGTCATCTTCGACTCACTCACGACAATCCTCCTTTATAACTCACTTCCACGTATTGTGCAATTCACGACTGCGATAGCTGAGCACCTGAAGGCGGAGCATGTGAATGCCATCCTTGTGATGATGACAACAGCGAAGGGATCGACAAATGATAGGCTCATCAATCAGATAAAGCCCATGATAGATGAATTCATTAATGTACCCGAGTGAGGTGGCAAGATGAGATTCCTCGTTTTGCTCCCTTTCTGGGAATACACATCAAAAATGCTCGCAACTATCTCAGAGGTCTATGATAAAGGGAATGTCTGCTACGTCTCCCTGAACAAGCCCCTGCTGGCGCTGAAACCAGTCATCATGGAAAGCCACATGGATTTCTCCAGATTCAGGATTGTCGACGCTGTGACGCATTCAGTGGTGCCAAACGCCCCCGCTCAAGACAACTGCATTTATGTCTCATCGCCATCTGCCCTCGACGAAATCCAGCAAACTCTCGCAGAAGCCCTGGCAAAGGAGAAATTTTCACTTGTAGTGTTCGACTCCATCACTACTTTGCTCATCTTCCTCAAGGAAGAGGAAAGCCTGAGCTATCTCAAAAAAATTGGAGACACTGCAGATATGTTCGGGTGCGAGGTCCTGTTCACTGCCCTCGAAGAGAACATGAACAAGAATTACCGCACTCGCCTGAATTATATCATCGATAAGACTATTGACATGACTCCTGAAGATGACCGCACGCAAAATTAGACGAGTGGTGTCTGTCCGCCGTGCAGGGCCTTGAACTTGTTCTTTTCGGAGAATTCCAGTGTGAAGATATCTGTATTGACGTTCGTGGAACGCATCTTCACTATTGAAATCTCGCGCATCACACGCCTCTGGCGCGCTTTCAGCTCAAGCATGATAACACCGTCAGCAAGGAAATCCTCAATTTCATAGTCGCTGAACTTGGTCTTGTCCAGCGGCATCTCGGAGATAAGGTATGAGGTCACATCAGAGTCTCTGAGGAACTCAAAGACATGGAAAAGCTCTGCTCTCGGATTCTTCATGTCCGACAGGACATAGAGGGCTGAGAGTGAGTCAAGGCAGAAGAGGTCTATCTTCGCCTGTGCGCGGAACTTTTTGAGGACATTCTTCAGCACATTCACCCAGTCTCCACTTGGGGCATCTGTTACGGCCTTGAGCTGCTTCCGCACCGCACCAACATCAATGAAGACCAGCATCCCGTCTTTCGAAGCCTTGACTTTCTTCAGGGTTGCTGGGAGCTTAGAGATATCCTCCATGATTTCAACAGGGATTTTAGTGAGGTCATAGCCCATGTTGACAACGTGCTTTATGAGCGATGAGGACGACTGCTCAAGGCTAAGATAAACCGCAGTTGATTTGCTCTTCAGCACCTCATTGTAGAATATGTTGAACACAAATGATGATTTCATTGTTCCCGCTGTTCCGCTAATGAGCAGGACATGGCCTGCCGGGACACCACCATCAAGGTGCTGGTCATAACCATCAATATGTGTCGGAACTCTCATAATCTCAGACTTTTTCATCGGGTCATCTGTTTTTTCTATTGGTTTCGCCTTCGCTTCAGCCATATCAATCCCTCCATTATGAACATAAGGGTTCTTTTACCATCCTGCTCACTGGCGTTATGCTATTTAAACGTTGCGGATTTTCAGCGGGAATCACGCAGAAGAAGAGTGCTCAGTTCTTTTTTGATGCCGAGAGCTTGCTTCCTTTTGGTAGCCGAAGGGGCTTGTCGACAGGAACATCAAAGGTGGAGAGCCTGAAGCTGTAGTAGCTATTGAGCTCGTTAACCGCATGAGTGATGTCGCTAAGGGTGATGATGCCCACAAGATAGCCACTCTCAACGACTGGAAGCTTCTTGACCTTATATTTCTCCATCATAGTGCTCGCGACCATGAAATCCTCGAGTGGGTGGACAGTGACAGGGTTTGGAGTCATCACCTCACTTACTGGGACCTTGTCAGGGTTCTTCCGCCCAGCGATGATGGCCAGCATATCATGCTCTGTGAGAATGCCTCTCACCCTTTTTTTTGAGCCTCTTCCTTCGACAACAACAATGCTCGCGATATCATGCTTCATCATGAGCGCTGCGGCATCACACACAGAATCTTCTTCGGTGAGGGTAATGACTTTTGCAGTCATCACATTTGACACGTGCCGCCATGCGTATTTAAAGACCACTCACTGTTCACCGAGGAAATTAAATGGAGAGGAACTTTAAATAATCTTGCATTTGCATAGTTTTGTCGAAAGGCTTTTTAAACCCCTGTCAATTCATATTTAATGATGGGGAGCCGATGCATTATCTGTAAGGGCGAAGCAGTATTCGCAATCAAGGGCACTTCAGATAAGTACTGCAGCCAGTGCGCAGCAGAGAATTTCTCAGATTTGGAGCTTCTCCAGAGGCTTGACGAGCAGGCTAAGATAGTACAGGAGATGGTCGAGACTCGCCTTCCCCCTGAGTCTGAATAGTATTTCTATGACGGCTTTCCCATAAAGAAGGTCTCTTCTCTCTTTGGGCCTGTCGACATGATAGTTATGGGCACGCCAAGCTCTCTCTCAAGGAATGAGATATAATCTCTGGCCTCCTGTGGCAGCTGGAGAAAGTCCTTTGGCTGGCCTTCAAGCGTGAATCCCTTCATTGTGTGGTAGACTGGCGTGCATTTCTCGAGTATTGATAAATCGTGAGGGAACTCATCAAGCTCCTTATCGCCATACTTGTATGCAGTCGCCACTTTAAGCTCTTTCAATCCTGAGAGGACATCAAGCTTTGTCAATGCAATCTGGGTGAAGCCGTTTAGCCGGTGGGAGTAGCGCAGCATCGGAAGATCGAGCCAGCCGCATCTTCTCGGCCGGCCTGTTGTCGTGCCGAACTCACGTCCCTGCTCTCTCAGGTATTCCCCTGCCTTGTCTTTGAGTTCTGTCGGAAAGGGCCCTTTCCCCACTCTCGTGGTGTAGGCCTTGACAATCCCGATGACCTCAAAATGCCTCGGCGGGATGCCCACATTGATGAACACAGAGCCTGAGATTGGATGTGAGGAGGTAACATAGGGATATGTGCCAAATGAGAGGTCAAGAAGGGTTCCCTGGGCTCCCTCGAATAAGATGATGCTCTCATCTTCCTGCAGGTGGGAATTCACCTCATGCGAGACATCGCCGACATAGGGTGCGAGGCGCTTTCCAAGAGCTTCATATTCCCTGATAATCGAGTCCTCAGTGATGTTATGCTTATGGGCATAGACGCTGTCCAGCAGCTTCAATTTATGTTCAAGGATTGAAATGAGCTTTTCCCTCAGGCGCTTTGAATCGATAAGATCTTCAAACCTGAGGCCTGAGCGTGCTGCCCTGTCCTCATAGCAGGGCCCGATGCCGCGTAAGGTTGTGCCTATCTTCCCGTCTTTTCCTTCTCTCGCTGCATCCAGATGGTTATGGTAGGGGAGAATGATGTGTGTGCGGGGGTCTATCTTCAGTTTTGCTGGGATGCCGCGCTTCTCCAGCTCGTCGAGTTCCTTGACAAGAACTCTCGGGTCAAGGACTACGCCCTGCGCGATGCGGACTTCTTTTCCCTGCACCACTCCGCTCGGCAGGAGATGGAACTTGAAAGTCTCTTTGCCGACAACGACAGTATGACCTGCATTATTTCCGCCTTGATAGCGCACTACCAGATGCGCGTTCTCAGCGAGAACATCTGTTATCTTTCCCTTTCCTTCGTCGCCCCACTGGGCTCCAACCACTATGATTCCAGGCATGAATATCACTCCTTACCCTACACCCACGCCTTCCCCATAATATAAACCTTCCGTGACTTTTAAATAGGAAAGCACCTTCATAGCTTCCTGACGATGGTGAAAAAGAAGCGCAGTGTAAAGAAGCCTTCAACAAAGTTGAAGACCCTTCGGGGCTCTGCCCCGAAGAAGAAAGTTGTAAAGAGCGCTCCAAAAAAGTCTTCAACGAAGTTGAAGGCCCTTCAGGGCTCTGCCCTGAAGAAGTACAAGGACACTGGGGAGATTGAAGTCTCTGATAAGATTATCGACCAGGTGATTGGCCAGGACGAGGCGTGTGAAATCGTCCGCAAGGCTGCGAAACAGCGCAGGCATGTCCTGCTCATCGGAGAGCCAGGCACCGGAAAGAGCATGCTCGGGTTAGCATTGGCTGAGATGCTGCCCAAGGAGAAGCTCGTCGATACAGTCTCATTCCCAAATCCACATGATGATAACCTCCCGCTCATCCGGGTCATGCCGGCAGGGCAGGGGAGGGAACTCGTGGCCCGGACTAAGATAAAAGGCAAGCAGTCCTCTTTCGGCTACTACATCTTCCTCTTCGCTTTCATCTTCCTCTTTCCCATCCTTCCCTATACATGGTGGAAGCAGAACACAATTTCAGATGTCATCTTTGCTGCCTTCATCCTCGGCTTTGTAGGTCTGCTGCTCCTGTTCGGAATATCTATGGGTATGGGGCGGCGCACGCAGACAAAGGTTCTCGCTCCAAAAGTCATTGTCGATAACTTCGGGAAAGAGAACGCGCCATTCTACGACGCAACAGGAGCGCATGCAGGAGCACTGTTAGGGGATGTGCTGCACGACCCATTCCAGACAGGTGGCTTAGGAACGCCTGCTCATGAGAGAGTGGTAGCGGGCATGATACACCGAGCCCATATGGGTGTATTGTTCGTCGACGAAATCGCCACGCTTCACCCTGCGACACAGCAGGAACTACTCACAGCACTTCAGGAGGGCAAATACTCGATAACCGGACAGAGTGAGCGCTCAGCAGGCGCAATGGTCCGTACAGAACAGGTGCCGTGTAATTTCATTCTCATCGCAGCGGGCAATGTCGAGACAGTGAAGAAGATGCATCCCGCTCTCCGCTCGAGAATCCGTGGCTATGGCTATGAGGTCTTCATGGGAGATACCATGCCTGACACAAAAGAGAACCAGGAGAAGCTCGCGGTATTCGTGGCGCAGGAAGTGAAGAAGGACAAGAAGATTCCACATTTCACCAAGGAAGCTGTAGAGACTATTATGAACGACGCCAGACGCCATGCGAACCGCAAAGGGCACCTCACCCTGCGCTTAAGAGATCTCGGCGGACTCGTGAGAGCAGCAGGAGATTTCGCAGTCGATGAGGGCGCGAAAGTAGTGGAGCCAAAGCATATTTTCAAAGCAAAGGCGCTCGCGAGGACTCTCGAACAGCAGATAGCGGACAAATTCATCGAGCGAAAGAAGGAATACGAGGTCATCATCACAGCCGGGAAGAGGATTGGCCGCGTCAACGGCCTCGCTGTCATTGGAGACAACCGAGCATTCTCAGGTATCATCCTCCCCATAGAAGCAGAAGTCACTCCAGGAGGCAAGGACAGTGAGTTCATCGCCACTGGAAAACTAGGGGAAATCGCGAAGGAAGCAGTTACCAATGTCTCGGCAATCATCAAGCGCTATTTCGGCGAGGACATCAAGGGCACATATGACATCTATGTGCAGTTCCTCCAGACATATGAAGGAGTCGAGGGAGATTCAGCGAGCATCGCTGTCGCGACAGCAATCATCTCGGCACTGAAAAAAATCCCTGTCAAGCAGGACTATGCCATGACTGGTTCATTGTCAGTGCGGGGAGAGGTCCTGCCTGTTGGCGGCGTGTCATCTAAAGTCGATGCCGCGGTGGACGCTGGCGTGAAGCATATCATGGTTCCCAGGGCGAACCTCAAAGATATCATTATAGATGAGAACAAGATGAAGGAGATAACCATCATGCCTGTGGACAGCATCGTGGATGTCCTGAAAGAGGCGCTTGACTGGACAGGGAAAAAGGACATCCTCACTAAGATTCTCAAGGAGTGAATACTGTGCCAAAGAAAGACAAGACACTCATAGGCAGGACTGAGCGCGTCACTATAGTCTCCGGGAAGAAGGTGGGCACAGCCCTCGCAAGGATTGACACTGGCGCTACCCTCTCCTCGATTGACACTCGCCTCGCTGCAGCACTCAGGCTCGGCCCTATCATAGACGTGACTGAAATCAAATCAGCGAATGGCACTGCCATCAGGGCAGTGGTACGCGCGAAGGTCAAGCTTGGGGGACGCACAATCAACGGCAGATTTACCCTTTCAAACAGAAGCCGTATGAAATATCAAGTGCTCATCGGCAGGAACCTTCTTCAGGGCAAGTTTGTTATCGACCCGTCGAAGCGCGTGAAGAAGCGGTAGAACAGCACTATAATTCTCACCCCGCATCCACAGGGTTTGGGATCCCATTTATCAACAGCATTTGGGAAGGATTTGGAGCATAATTCATACCGCGGGATGCGCGGTGCCGAGGGCATACACATGATTTGGCTCGGTTTTATTGCTGTGCTTCCGCGCAGCAACGCCATCAGGGCATGGCGCTGGAAGTCACCCTTGTGTCAGAAGAGGAGTATGATGAGCTGCTCGTGGAAGCAATCCTCATCGGCGAAGTCTTGAAGCGGGATGGAATTTACCAGTAACAATCTTTAGAAGCCCTAAATAAAAATAGCGAGCAACCGACACGGCACCAGCCCGAAGGTCAATACCGCGGACCTCCATACCCGCCGAAGCGAATAAAGAAGCTCGTCAACCAGTTTCCCGTTTGACATCAACTGCTCGCTATATAGAAGGATACTATCTGCCTTTAAAAACCCTTCGGGGAGAATGTTGAATTCACATTCCACCTGCTGTCGCGTAGGTTCTCAGTCTGTATGCGTCCGGCGCTTTCCCCCACTTCCCAATTCTCGCTTTCCGCAGGATTGAATCAATCTGCTCGAAGGTGAAGCCGTAGTAGATCAGCTTTGCTACCAAGCTCTGCTCGCGGCTCTGGCGACAATTATTTATAGATTGGTTGGTTTTCCAACCATATGGTCGGAAAAATTACCAATCTAAAACTGCGCATTGTCGGGCTCTATCGGGGGAACTACCTCGCTAAGTTCCACCCCAGGGGAATGGCAAGGCTCCTCAAGACATCGCACGCAACCCTGCTGCCGCACCTCAGGAGCCTCGAGAAAGACAGAATCTTCAACTCGGAGCCTGTAGGGAGACATCTTGAATATACGCTCAACATCCCCAATCCTGCGACAAAGAAGTACCTCATGATGGCAGAAGAGGCCGCTGCTTTGAACTGCCTCGACACAGTTCCCTACATCAGAATGTGGCTCAAGGACATGGCAGAACTCAAGCTGGAGGGCATCATCATCCTTTTCGGCTCCAGAGTTAAGGGATACGCGCATGAGGAGAGTGACTTTGACATCCTTTACGTCGGAAATCTTCCGAAAAAAAAGGCGGAAAGCATAAAGACGATGGCCAGGATATTCAACCAGAGGATTGACCTGAAAAGGTTGTCTCTGAAAGGATTCAAAGAAGGCCTGTGGGAGAGAGATGTACTCACGCGGGAGGTGGTTGCAGACCATATCATCCTCCAGGGATCATCAAAATGGACCGAAATCCTCTGGATGTATGTTAATGAAACTAGGCTTTGAATGGTGCAAGAGGCAGAAGAAAGGATTGAAACTCGCCCATCCCAGGGAAGACCTTCGCGAAACCTTCCTCGGGAAAGCGAGAAGCGCTCTCAATATGCTCGGATGCGCACTAGAAAAAAATGAGATTGACTGGATTATCACGACATCCTACTACGCGAAATACTTCGCCCTGTATGCACTCTTCGCAAGGTGCGGCATCAAAAGCGAGATACATAACTGCACTCTCTTAGGTATGAAAAGATTCTTTGTGGACACCAAAAGAATAAATAAGAAGCTCTACAACGACATCAATGAGTCAAAGGGGCTGCGGGTGAGGATGCAGTACTATTCCCACAAGCAGATAGACAAAAAGCACATCCTGCATCTGGCCAGCACAGCAGAAGAATTTGTGAGATTCTTCGAGAAATACTCACACACGATGCAGAAAAAAGACATCGCAGCTATCCGCAGACAACTTACTCATTCCTGAGCACGGTATACTGCAGTATACGCGATACATTTATTAACACCTATTTCTGGAGAGTATACAGAAGTATACCTTAGTGTACAAGAGGTGGGAAGAGATGAGTGTCACGACAATAAAGCTCCGCAAGGACACAAAGAGAGAGTTAGACAAGCATAAGAGCCATGCACGGGAGACCTATGAGGACATTGTATTAAGACTTCTCGCAGTGTACAAGGCCACTCATCCTGAGGTGAGAGAACAAGTCGACGAAGACGAACAAAACCAGAACCTCAGGGAATTCCATGCCAGAAAGCTTGACCATAAGGAGCTCATACAGAGAATTGAGAAAAGGCTTTCCGATTTCCCTCAGTAATGTTTTTAAACGCATCATCTGTTCCAGGCAATGATGAAAGGCGCAGTCATCAGTCTGGGGAGTACGAGTTCTCAATGGATAGTTGACGCGATGCGCAACTATTTCGATGAGGCGGAGCATGTCAAGCTCAAGGACCTCTGCGTCGAACTCACAGGCAAGGGAGCGGTCATCCACTGCAAAGGGGGGACGCTGCCGCATTATGACTGCCTTTATCTCAGGGGCTCTTTCCGCTACATGTCCCTCCTCATAGCACTATCAACAGCACTCTGGGACAAAACCTACATGCCGCTCGAGCCACGCTCATTCTCCCTCGGACATGATAAGTTCCTCACCCACCTCGCACTGCTCCAGCACCGCGTGCCCCAGCCAAAGACACACATCGTACCGAATCTTACCACAGCAAAAAGGATACTCAAGGACTCGCACTACCCTATCATCCTCAAGATTCCCTCAGGAACGCAGGGAAAGGGAGTGATGTTTGTCGAGTCATATGCAGCGGCAGCATCGACACTCGATATGCTCGAACAGCTGAAGCAGCCCCTCCTCATCCAGGAGTACATTGATACAGACAGCACAGACCTCCGTGCGCTTGTCGTCGGGGGCAAGGTTGCTGCCGCGATGCAGCGCATCGGGAAGAAAGATGATAAACGCGCCAATATCCACCAGGGCGGGAAAGGGAAAAGCATACACCTCACCGGCAAGGCAAAGAAGATTGCTTTAAGGGCAGCGGAGAGTATTGGCGCAGATATCTGCGCAGTCGACATGCTCGACACACCTCTCGGGCCCCTAGTGATAGAAATAAACCTGAGCCCGGGGCTGCAGGGCATCACCAAGGCCACGGACAAAGACGTCGCAGGCATGATTGCACGCTATCTCTATGAACGGGGAGAGAAATACCATAGGAGGCAGAAACACACGAAGGCCTCAGAACTCCTAGAAGAGCTCGAGACGGCAGGTCAGGCACCGCTGAAGCAGATTATCATCAGCGCCCGCATGCGGGGCGACCACCTCCTGCTCCCTGAGATTGTTTCCACTCTTTCCAAACTAAAGGACCACGAAGAACTGGTCGCAGAAGTCACAGAGGGAGAGATACGCCTGAAAAGGCTCTAATTTTAAGTCGTAACAAACTGGGCCGCGAAGATAGGGGTCAGGATAGCGGTCATGATTGTGAACATAAGGAGTGAGATGAGGACATAGATTGGCAGGTATTTCAGGCCGCCCCTGATGTCGCCCCTCGAGACCATGGACACTATCATTGCTGAGCATGTTGCAGTAGTCGCGAGTGCAGCCCGTGCGAACGAGATGAAATCCCTTGGATTAAGGGCCAGGTCGCCGAATTTGAAGGGCATTGAGATTGCTGAGGTCCCCATGCTGCCCCCCAGCTCAGAGGTGAGGCCTGTGAAGATAGCCAAGAGCTGGTAGGATAGAGAGAAGAGAAGAGGCGCCACAATGAGCACAATGACCGAGATAAAAATCATGTAGTTCGTGTTTGCTGCGACCATCTCCTCCTTGAGAAGTTTTGTCTCCTTGATATTAGCAACTATCCTGTCAAGCAGCTCTGTCAAGGTCCCGCCACCCTCCATTGCCTCAACGATGAGGTTAAATGAGCGTCGCAGCATCGGTGAATTATACTTGAGAGTCAGCTCTCTCAGCGCGTCACTCACCTCCTCGCCAGTCGCCACTCGTTTCGAGATGAGGTTGATTTCGCGGTTGAGCGTCCCGAATTCAGGCCTCGTGGACTTCCACATCGCCTGCTCAACAGACAGGCCGCCCTTCATATTCTCTGAGACAAGACCGAGGTACTGGTCCAGCACATCCTCCAGTTCCCGTGTCCTTTGATAGACTATCATGTCTATGGTAAGATAGGCGACAAAGAAAAGGGCAAGCACCACACCAAGATGAAGGAGCACCCAAAGCACGAAAGTTGAGAGCAGCAGGACTATAAGCGAGCCGGTCACTTCCTTTATCGCGGGATATACTATTAACATGTACAGGAACAGAGTGAGCACGATTGAGGTGTGGAAGAGTATCGCGATACTGCTGTATGGCTCCTTAGTGACACCTGCCTTCATCAGGAACTTTCTCAGCTGCAGCCGCCAGCGCTGGGGCACAAAGGCCTTGCCGAGGTCCACGAGCAGGATTTGCTTGATGTCCATGGTTCACAACTCTATTGAGGGGCGTATGGTCCTGATGATAGTCACGAATGATAGCTGCAGGAGGGCGAGGAAAAAGACGATACCATAGAGTATCGGCAGGCTCAATGGCAGCCCGAGGAAACCGCCGAGAACGATGAGCATCGCAACTCCCAGCGAAGGCATCACTACACCGGCGACGAGATAGAACATGACAATCGCGTTCATTTTCTTCCCGTACGCCTGCACCTGAATCTGCTGGTGGTGGACAATCTCCTGCAGCGCGGCACGAAGCGCTGTCCTAACATCAGCGCCTGTCTTCAGGGCAGTGACAATCTGGTTCATGATGGCCTTGAAGGAAAGGCTTGCGCTGTATTCCCTTGCCTCTTCCACAGCCACCTCTATGGGCTTTCCAAAATTCACCTCATCAACAATCTCCTGAAAATATTTTCCTGCGACACCGTAGCTTTTAGAGGCATCTATGAGGGCGTTGAACAGCGGCACCCCTGATTCTATCTTAATGAGCATGAATCTCGTCGCAAAAAGAATCTCGGTATCGATTTCCTTAGCGCGCTTATTGATGTACACTATCGGCTGGTTATAGAAAAACGCGTAGCTAATCAGGATGCAGATTGGCAGCGCAAAGATGAGGACGACTGGGCTAGTTATCCTCACAAAAGTGAAAAAGAGGAATATGGTAAGACCGACTCCAAGCATGAGAGATTTCTTGAGGACCTGCTCGAGAAAGTCCTTCGGGTCTATAGACATATGAGCCATGCGTAGCTTCTTGCGCAGGTTATCGCTCGGCACAAGCAGCTTTTCAAGAATCCCGATACATCATCCCCTCTATCCTTTTAGCCTCCCGGTGTAATACTTCGCCACCATAAGGCCAATCTTGTTGACATCTGTGAGATTATTATTCACCATCCATTTCAGGAGGCGGACTTTTGATATGAGGTCTGCTTCTATCTGCTTTGGAGTGAGTCCTGAGTACATCTTCAGGATTTCCACCAGCCGTGTCGAGTCTCTCATCTTCATTATCTTATCCTTTCTCGCGTCGAGCTGGTAGAGCACTCTTGGATCTCCTGTCTCCATCACTTCGGCTATCTGGAGAACCCGCCTCACACCAGTCCTTCTGTTACGGACCATGACAAGCACCAATGGAACAACAGGCACCATCATCTTTGGGATGTCAATGGGCGGGTTTGTGAGCCTAACTATCGCGTCGTGGGCATTGTTGGCGTGCAGCGTGCCATAGACGCTATGGCCAGTGTGCATCGCCTCGAACAGGACTTCTGCTTCCTTCTTCCTACGGATTTCTCCAACAACTATGCGGTCCGGGCGCATTCTCAGTGAATTGATTGCAAGGTCAAGCATGCTCACCTCGCCTTTACCTTCGGGATTAGCATCCCTCGTCACCAAGGGGACCCAGTGGAGGTTTTTGGACATGACCAGCTCTCTTGTGTCTTCTATGCTGATGAGACGGTGGTTTGGAGGGAAGAAACTGCACAGGACGTTCAATGCAGAGGTTTTTCCTGAGCCTGTTCCCCCTGTGACCAAGATTGAGAGCTCGTACTGGATTGCAAGCCATAGTAGTGCTGCGACCTCATAATTGAAGGTGCCGTTCTTGATGAAATCTGTTATCGTCCACGGCCTGTCAAGGAATTTCCTTATTGTTATTGTGTTGCCGTTGCTGGATATGGGGCTAAGCGTTGCGTTGACACGGTCTCCTGAAGGGAGGCGCGCGTCCATGAGTGGATTGAGGACTGTGATTTCTTTCTGGGTGTCTCTGCCAATCATAGTGGAATAATGGCGGATTCTCGCTTCAGACGGGACACGGACATTTGTCTTGAGCCAACCGAATTCCCGATGGTAGACCCAGACCGCTTCCTTTGCGCTGTTGACGACAATTTCCTCTAAGCGCTTGTCTGAGAGCAGCACTTCAAGATTACCTAGGCCGATGTTCTCCTGCATCACGTGCTCCCTCAGTAGGTTAAGGGATTTCTCGTCGATGTTAGGAAAATATTTCTGGATGAGCGTCGTGATTTCCTTCTTGAAGGCTTCTTTGATTGTCCCCTGCTCGACGACCTCGCTCACATCCAGGGTTCCGGCAGCAACCTTCGAGACGAATTCCTCCTTAATCTTATTCAGCACCACGGTGGTGATGGGGCTGATGTTGAGGATACTTATCCTGTACAACGGGACGAAATCCTTCTCAGAAACCGATATCTCGACATTCACAACCATGTTCCCGACCCGCACCACATACGAATCGAGCTTCTGGACTTTAACCATCACAGTATTCAAGCAAATAGAAGTATAAAAAGGTTAGGGTTCAGGAGCGCCGCGCCCGCAATTCAGTGAGGAGCTTCGTGGCCACATCATGGGGACCGTGCTTCAGGGCCTCAATGAGCTTCTCCTCCGCCTTAACATATTCCTTCTGCGAGATGAGGAGTCTTGCTTCCTTGATGGAGTTGCCCTGGATAAATTCCTTCTTCTGGGCCAGCACCTCGGCAGACTCGTGTTCATGCGGGGCAGGAGGGACAGGCATCTCCGGCGCTGGCGGTGGTGCATCAGGAGCTGGAATGTCAGCGGTAGGGGCAGTTGGAGACGAAACAGGAGCGTCTACAGTGGGGACATCTGGAGATGGAGCAGGAACAACCAGTGAAGGAACTGGCTTATTTGCCCCTATTCCCGCAAGCATGGATGAGGCGCCGGCATGGTGCGGCTCTATAGTCAGGACCTCACGAAGATTAGTCCTTGCAGTGGCACCATCACCTACTGCAAGCGCGTGCCGCGCACGGTCCATCTTCAGCTTCACAAGCAGGTTCGTTAAATCATTCTTTGACTGAAGGCTCTCGACTTCATGCAGCAGCCTTTTTGCCTGCTCATCATCAGGCTGCCTATCGAGAAGGAAATCAAGGCATTCGTGGGCTTTTCCAAGCTTGCCTTCATTCAAGTACAGCACAGCCCTGCCGTATATATCTCTCAGCGGAGTGAGGAGAAGCGTACGCTTCTCTTCCTCATCAAGCATATCCTGCTCAGGCATGGGCTCTTCAGGAACACCTGCTTTCTTCTTTTTCTTCTTCGCACGCTTCTTTGGAGAGGGAGCTGGAAGAGAAGCACCTTCACGAAGAGCAGCCAGGTATGTAGCGTAAATACTATACACATACCTATACAACGCCACATCTTCAGGACTCTGCCCTATCAACTCAGTATAGTGCTTCTTCACAGCAGCCATCTGCTTCTGAATCTTCTCCTTCTGGGATGTATCAGAAAAGTCGAATGTCTGGAGTCTCTGGGCATTCTTGTAAAGGTGGACCATGGCCTTGACTTTAGCGACCTCTTCTGATAGGCGCGTCTTGTGCTTGCTCATACTGTCAGGTAATTGGCCGAACAAATCCTCGAGGCGCTTGTAGTCCTGCTCCATAAGTTCGAACTCCTCATTCTCGACGTGGGCGTGGACATTCACAAGCAGCGCGAGCATGGCGCTATACGCCTCTCCTGCCGGCCTGCTGAGATGGCCAATCAATGATATGTCGCTCTTGATGAGAAGTTCCTTGTAGAGAGACAAGAGCTCAACCCTGAGATTGGTGCTCTCATCAAGGAAGCCCTCTGGAAGGCGGTTGAATGTCATCATAATCTCGCGGTACACGTCACGGGCCAGGTCGACCTTATCTTTTTTCATATAGCGCTCTGCAAGCCCGATATGCTTCTCAATCTCCTCTGAGCGCGCGTGGAAATCCCGTTTCATCTGCTCAATCAGCTGCGGGACGAGCTTCCCGTGCAATTCATAAATCTCTAGCAGGAGCTTGGCTTTTTCCTCATCAAAACCAGGGGGCAGCATGTCGAATGCCCCTTTCAGCCGCGCATAGGCCTGCTCCGCCTCAACAAAGCGCTTCTGGTCAATCCGCTTCCGCACTTCTAAAATAAGGGCTTTCACTTCATCTGCCTTCTCGCTAAACTTACTTTTGGCACCACTCTGGCGGAGGGCGACAATATCAGGCAGTGCCTGCAAAAGCTCTTTGGTCAGTACAGCCTCCTTCGACACCACATCCTCAGGAAGGGAAAGATAGATCTCCTTGATTCTCGCCTTGGCAGCACCCATAGTCTTGTTATCCTTGAGCTGTCCAGCATCAGTGTACTTCTTCAGCTCATGGAATAGGGTCTCGACACTGGGATAATGGTCTGCGGGAAAGAAATCCTGCTTTTTCTTGATGACCTCTTGATAATGCTTAAGAATCTCCATCTGCAGGGTGAGTTTCCTCACCAGCATCTCAGGGGGGAACTCTGCATAGAGATGCTCAACCTCTACATAGGTCCGCTCTGCCTCTGGAAGCTTGCCTTTGGATAGTTGCTTATGAAGCCGGTCAAGCTTCACTGCCACCTCAGCCTCGAGCTCATTCGCCCGTGATAGCGCAGCGTCGCGCATTATGAGTGAAAGGTCGCGGTTCAGTTTTAGGAGGTGGTGCTCCACTTCTTTTCGCTCGTCATGATGCTCAACAGGAATGCTTTCTAGATGGCGGCGCACCATGGTGTAGAATTTGCGGGCCTTTTCTATATCGCCAGTCTCTATGAGTTTATAGGTCTCACCGACCCATTCCCTAAAGTCACCTGTGGGCAATCCCTGACCCTCTGCAAGGGGCTGCTCAGACACAAGAGAGGGGAGACCCTCTTCCACTTCCTGAGGGGGCTCTGGCGCAGGCTCCGGCACAACCTGTGGAATCGGCTTTGGAACCTCTGCCCGGACGGGCATGACCTTGGGCTCAGGTGCAGGTTTTGGCTCTGGCTGGACAACTGGCTGAGGTACAGGTCTTGGAGCAGGCTTAGGAATCTCGGGGGTTGGGGAAAAGGTCTGCTTAGGCTCCTCGGGGACTGGCAGCATGCCCGGAATCCCCGCGCCTTGCTTGGGCTCAGTCGAAGGCCTCATCGGAGCCACCCCGCTGATTCCACTTGGTGTCTCAGCCTTCTTCTTCGAATAATCGCCATCCTTGAACATGAAGAATCCACCGGGGTGTTTCGGCGCCTCGACTTCCACCTCAACTTCCTCCTCAGGCTCAAGATATGTGATGAAAGGGGTGGTGAACTTATAGTTCAACGTGACAAGCCCCTCCTCCTCAAGGAAACCCACCCATGATTCAACAGTCTCGAGAGTGACGCCAAGAACCTCTGCTGCTTCCTTGACAGGAATCTGCCTCCTTTCCTTGAGAAGCTGAATCAGCCGATCTACATCTGTCGTGATGATGATGTCCTGCTGAGGTAGGCCAAAGGGAAGTCCTACATTCACCTCACCAACTTCCGCCGGGCTTGCCATTACGTCTGCCTCCTTTGTGCCATAGGTTAAACAGGCTCTGTTCTGATTTAGACCAAGGGAATATATAAAGATTCTGATACAATAGTTTTAAATATGCTGAGAGGCAGAGTAATTCTCGTCACTCAGGGTGGGCGTGAACAATGAAACTTCCATTGCGTAACGAAGAGATTGGAAGGCTCAAGACAGTCATAAGGATTCTGAAGAAGTACGAAGGTGATTTTCTTGTCCATGAACTTCAGCTGAAGCACCTCCTTCCCTCAAAGAAAAAGCCAAGTGGGAAACCGAAGACATTCTATCAGCCCACGCGCATCAGAAAAATCCTCGAGGAACTTGGAGGAAGCTTTGTCAAGCTTGGGCAGCTTCTCAGCCTGCGGCCTGACCTCCTGCAAAAAGACTACATAGATGAGCTGAGCAAGCTTCAGGATAATGTCAATCCCATAGCCTTTGCCAAGATAAAGCGCCTTGTTGAGAGTGAGCTCAATGGCTCGATAGCAAAGCTCTTCAAGACATTCAACAGCAAGCCCCTCTCATCCGCCTCGGTGAGCCAAGTCCATCGTGCCACATTGAAAGATGGGACAGAGGTCGTGGTCAAGGTCCAGCGGTCTGATATTGCACGCAACTTCAAGCAGGACATCTCTATCCTCGCGTTCCTTGCAGGCCTTGCAGAAAAGTATCTTGACATGGAGCTGGTCTCGCCAGTCGAGTTTGTTGAGGAATTCAAGCAATACACTGCCCGGGAGCTGGACTTCCTCCGCGAGGCGAAGAACATCGACCGCTTCTACGAGTACTTCAAGGATGATGAACGCATAGTCATCCCAAAGGTGGAATGGGACCTCAGCACAAAGAAAGTCCTCACTATGACGTACATTGAGGGCATTCCCATCAAGAAGGGGAGTGCGCTCAAGAAGGCCGGGCTTGACCCTGACACCATTGCGACGAATCTTGCCCACTCAATCTACACTCAGATACTTATCTGGGGGGTGTTCCACGCAGACCCCCATCCCGGAAATGTCCTCGCCCTTCAAGGTAACAGGATTGGCCTTCTCGATTATGGAATTGTGGGCAGATTCACCCCGACGATGCAGCGCCACCTTAGGGAAATATTTATCGCGTTGCTCACAGGAGACATTGATGGCATAGGGCAAGGATTGCTCATGCTCAAAGTACTCACTCCCGAGAGCGATCCGGAGCAGTTCAAGCGAGATATGCTGGAACACATGGCACAGTTCTATGATCTCTCGCTCGAGCACATCAAGCTCTCGGATTTTGTCATCGAGATGGTGCAGGTGATGAAGAAGAACCGGCTGCATGTCCCAAGGGACCTCATTCTGCTCGGCAAGGCGCTCCTTACTTTGGAAGGTACGTGCCATGTGCTCGACCCCGAATTCAACCCGGTCACAGTGGGCAGGTCATTCATAAGTGAGGTTATCAAGTATGAGCGGAGCCCGAAACGCCTTCTGAAAGGCATAATCAGGGACACGATGCGCCTCAAGAACTTCATCGTCAACCTCCCTGAGCAGACGCGGGAAGTCATCGATGTCCTGCGCAAGGCGGATGATTACATCGCGAGCGTCAACAACACCATCAAGCTCCTCACTCTTGAGGTAGACCGCGTCACCAACAGGGTGACAAAAGGCATCCTCATGGCAGCCATGATTCTCGCCGGCTCATTCATGATAGGTGCCAATATAAGGCCAGTGTGGGGGATGTCACTGCCCTCATTCATCTGCTTCTTCCTTGCAGGGCTCATCGGCCTCAACCTGCTCATCTCTGCCATTCGCGAGCAGCGCTTTGTCAAGAAACTCTTCAGTGAGAAGTTCTTAAGGAAATTCTTCAAGCGATTCTAGCGCCAGGTTTTACACCGGGCGTTTTCGATAAATTTAAATACGCCCAAAACGAGGACATAAACCAGCGGAGTTATACTACTACAGAAAGAGGTGAACATAAATGGTAAAGAAAGTTATCAGGAAGGGTGCGATGGTCGGTGTCGGGACGATTTTCCTGACAAAAGATGCTATAGAAAAGCAGGTGAAGAGCCTCATCAAAGAGGCAAAGAAGTATAATATCGATTTCACTGCAGCTGAGGCAAGGCAGTTCGTGATGAATGTCGTGAAGGAGACCAAGAAGCAGCAGAAGAAGCTTGAGATTGAGTCCAAGAAGGAAGCAAAAAAGGCACTTCAAAACATGAAGAAGAATTCTGAAAGAGAAATCACAGCGTTCAGGAAAGCCTCTCTGAAGGAGATAAAAGAACTCAAGAAAAAAATTGTAAAGCTTGAGAAGAAATTCATGACAGACAGCAGAAAAAAGGTCCACAAGACAGCAAAGAAAGTCGCGAGGAAAACCCGCCCAAAGAGGAAACCTGTCAAGAGGAAGAAAAAAAAGAAGTAAGTAATTCTTCAAGATTCGGGAAAGTTTTTTAACCTAGCCTTGAATTTTATCCATAATGAGTGAGAGCCTTGAAGCGAGGATACAGGCAGATTTCAGCGGCACGGTCGTGCTGGAGCATGGCCCGCTGACCATGGGTTTCTGCTATCTGAAGCATCTTGCGGCAAGATACCCACTACAGGCAATCCAGAAAAGTGCCACGATGTGGGTAAGATATGTGCAGTATCGTGCCATGCAACTTCTCGGAAGAGAAAAACTCGAGGACGTATTTTCCATCTACGAGGGCATGCCTACTTCCCTCATTGACAAGGCTGTTGACAGCCTCACGCTCAATCCAGACTTTCTTGCCGTTGTCGAAGACTACAAGGAAGAGCACGAACTCGAATATTGTTTTCTTGACATCTGTACAAGAGACGCTTCACGCCTCGTGTTCGGCTTCCTCAACAAGCACCAGAAAGAGTTTGTCGAGGCAGGAATCTATGTCAGTGCTGTGTATTCAAACACTCTTGAGGAGAAGGATGGAGTGCTAACTGGTGAAGCCTATATTCCAATCAGGCTTGAAACCAAGGCGCAGTACCTCGAGCCTGACCTCCCTTATTTCACAGACAGCGAAGAGGATCTCATTCTTGCTGAAGAATTATCAGATATTCGGCTCATCTAGCCCCTAGCCCAGAAGACTCTCGACACCAAAATCATCGTGGCCAGAGCCCTGGAACTCTACCTTAAGTGTATTCGTCGACCCGCAATGCTCGCAGATAAAGCTCTTGTAATGGTGCTCACCCATGAACTCTGAATCCCACTCCATATCACTATTCTCCGCGCAGTATATGCAAGTGAATGATGTGGGGTCAAGTTCCCCAGTCCTTATGACATGGTGCAGGGACATTTTTACTCACTCCCCCTAGAAGTCTCGTTCTTAAGAAGTGCTTGTGCTAAAGTCTCCGCCTCCCCCGCGTTCGCACAGGGAACATACAACTTGACCAAGCCGCCCATTCCGAGTGTTGAGAAGGAAGCCTAGTTTAAATATTTCATGCTCCTAAAGTGGGATATTTCAAGCAGTAAGTTTAAATAGTGTCAGCGCTCGAGAAACACTATGGCTGGTGACGAGGACTATCAGAAACTGATGCGCAAGTATAAGGACAGGCTGCGCTCAGATTTCGGCCTCACTCCAGATCAGGTGCTCAAAAGCTGGGCTCCGACCACATCACGGGAATACCGGCGGTTCAAGAAGGATTACCAGTCAAAGCACCATTCTTTCTTTGAAAATGCGTGCCAGGCCTGCGCGAATATCCTCACCATCAAACTCAAGCCTGAGAAGACAAAGACTATGGAGGAAGCGATAAAGATATCGCATCTCGATATCACTCCCAGCGGAGTGATGAGTTTCTCGGTCCTCGCCCTTTTTGGAGTATTAATATTAGGCATGCTCTTCAGCCTTCTCATTGGCTCCATATTCTTTATGGGGGTTTTCGTAGTGCTCGCACTCACTGTCATCCTCGTCATCCAGAAGTATCCCTTCATGATTGCGAACAACTGGAGGATGAAGGCGAGCAACCAGATGGTGCTGTGCATATTCTATATTGTCACATATATGAGACACACCTCAAACATCGAGAACGCCATCGAGTTTGCCTCCGAGCATCTCCACGCTCCGCTTGCCCTGGACATGAAGAAGGTGCTCTGGGATGTGGAAACTGAGAGGTATGAATCAGTAAAGGAATCTCTCGACATCTACCTCGAGACATGGCGGAAGTGGAACATGGAATTTATCGAGGCAATGCACCTCATTGAGAGCTCCCTGTACGAGCCGACAGAGGCGCGCAGGATAACTCTACTCGAAAAGTCCCTTGAAGTTATCCTCGACGAAACCTATGAGAAGATGCTGCACTATGCCCATAACCTCAAGTCACCAATCACTATGCTCCACATGCTGGGCGTCATCCTCCCCATTCTCGGTCTCGTGATACTGCCTCTGCTTGTGAGTTTCCTCGGAGGGGTGATGTGGTATCATCTTGCCATCATCTACAATGTCTTCCTGCCGCTGGCAGTGTTGTATCTTGGAAAGAATGTCCTCTCTACCCGCCCAACTGGCTACGGCGACACTGACATTGGGGAAACTAATCCAGAGCTAAAGAAATTCAGGAATATCGTTGTCAGGCTCGGAAAGTTCGAACTGCTCATCCATCCATTATGGGTAGCGGTGACCCTAGGGATGGTACTCATATTCATCGGAGTGACACCATTACTCCTGCACGCCCTCACCCCTGCTTTCGACGGGACTAACCTGCTGGACTATAGGATAAGTAAAGTTGATTCTAGTAAACTCATTGGGCCATTCGGCATCATGGCAAGCCTACTGAGTCTTTCAGTGACCTTAGGTGTTGGCGTGATGGTAGGATTGTACATGCGTCTCCGCTCAAAGAATGTCATCAAAATACGGGAAAAATCACGAGATTTGGAGAACGAGTTCGCCTCATCGCTCTTTCAGTTCGGCAACAGGATTGGCGACGGAATCCCTCTCGAAATTGCTTTCAACAAGGTCGCAGAAGTGATGCGGGACACGAGATCAGGGGCATTTTTCGAGCTGGTGAGCAACAACATCTGCGCCCTCGGGATGAGCGTCGAGGATGCCATCTTCAATCCAAAGAATGGTGCCCTGGTCTATTTTCCCTCCCCAGTCATCGAGAGCTCCATGAAGGTCCTGATTGTGAGCGCCAAGAAAGGACCAAGTGTGGCATCCCAGGCGCTGATGGGCGTGGCACGCTACATCAAAGAAATCCATAAAGTCAATGAGCGGCTGAAGGACTTGCTTGCAGACATCATTTCATCGATGAAATCGCAAATAGGGTTCCTCGCCCCGGCAATCGCTGGCATTGTCGTGGGCATCACTTCCATGGTGACGACAATATTAGGACAGCTCAGCAGCCAGGTCGCCACCCTTGGGGATGCTGCTGCGGGCTCGAACGCCATGATGATGGGTGAGATGTTTGTCGACGGCATACCTACATTTTACTTCCAGATTATTGTGGGAATCTATGTTATCCAGATAGTGTATATCCTCACTATTCTTGCCAATGGGATAGAGAACGGCTCGGATAAGCTGAACGAGCGCTACCTGCTCGGCGTGAATGTCCTGAGGTCTGCAATTCTATACTGTATCATCTCCTTCATCGTGATGGTCATCTTCCACGGAATTGCCTCAAAGATAATTGGGGCCACTGCGGTGGGAGGGGGAATCTAGGCGTAAAACTTTATTAATCACTCAGGTTTCCACAGTTGTTGCGCGTCGGTGATCTAATGGCTATGATTTCGGCCTTCCAAGCCGACTATCGGGGTTCAAATCCCCGCCGACGCATAGTCGTTCATTCTATTCATCACTAGCATCGACCTAAGCGCTGTTCTCTGATGCACTATGCGGTGGACGACTAAGCAACCGAAGGTTGCTAACTGCCAGCCGACGCATTTAAGATTTCTTGATAAGGAGTGCTGAAGCAATAATAACCCCACACACACCACTCACGAACATCAGAAGAAATAAAGTTTTGAAGCTGTAAGTATGTACTACCAGCCCTCCGATAATAGCAGCTACCGCACTCACAATCATGTTCATAGCCTCCCATGTACCCCATTGGGTTGCATACTTTCCTTTCTGAAGGAACATGGAGTATAATGCATCGTAGGAGGGGCTTCCAATGGCACCACCAAGCCCAAGGACGATTTGTACCATGAACAGCTGAGCAGTATTCGACACGAAAAAATAACCCAGATAAGCTATACTCTTGAAAATGAATCCTAGTACAAGCATCGCCTCATAATGCTTCTTCTTGTCTTCCCACCTCCCAATCATGTACATCAAGATTCCTGAAGTAAAAGCGAAAGCGGACCAAGCTCCACTTGCCTCAAGTATTGACCCGCCAATCTCTTCGACAAAGAGGGCGTAGATGGGCATCATCATCCCAAACCCTAAAATAATAAAGAAATCACTTGCCAGGAGAATCTGCAGTTCGCGTCGCATATTAAGTTAAGTAAGCAAAGCATATTTATTTCATTTGGTGGTTTCCTTACATGAATCAAAATGAAACGCTGTGACTGGGTTCCTCTGGATAAGCAGTTCTATGTTGACTATCATGATAAGGAGTGGGGCGTTCCAGTACACGATGATAGGTTGCTCTTTGAAGCACTTGTCCTTGACGGGGCGCAGGCGGGGCTGTCCTGGAGTACCATCCTCAAGAAGCGGGAGAACTATCGGAAAGCGTTTGACAACTTCGACTTCCGCAAGGTCGCGAGATATGATGAAAAGAAAATCCAGTCCCTGCTCTCAAACAAGGGAATTGTGAGAAACAGGCTGAAGGTCCGCTCTGCTGTAAAGAACGCGAAGGTATTCATCGACATCCGCGAGGAATTTGGATCGTTTGACGACTACCTCTGGTCGTATGTCAACCACAAGCCAATTCAAAACACATTCAAGAAGCTCAGCGACTTACCGGCGAAAACGGAGCTGTCTGACAAGATTTCTAAGAATCTGAAAACGCGGGGAATGAGCTTTGTCGGCTCCACAATCATTTATGCATTCCTGCAGGCGATGGGTATTGTAAATGACCATCAAGTAAGTTGCTTCAGGCACAAGGAGCTCAGAGGCTGAGCGCTTCCTTTATTTTTCTGCGAACAGTTAGATAGTCCCCAACCCCATCTGCGAGGTCAGCATTCACCAGGGAATCCGCATCAACATAATCTGTCAGCGCATAGTCAAGCCCTTCGCTCTCGACAGTATCCTTAAGTTCCTCGTCTTCTCCGTCCCATAGAGCATCCTCAATAGTGCTATGCAAGTCAGCAAATTCCCTCACCATCTCTGCGAGTTCCTCATCCACAATATTGTCAGCGGAAATGTAACTGGTCAAGGCATATTCAAAACCCTCGATATCGATGAATTCACGAATCTCCTCATGAGTGTATTCTACCATAGTTATCAAGTGAAGAGAATAAGGGCGCATTTTTATTACTTCTGGAAAGATTTTTATGCTCTAGAGTCATGATGGGAGCGGGATGGCATTATATCACTGGCTGATTGGCGTTCCACTCGCGCTAATCATAGCAATATTCCTCTTCTGGCGCATCTGGTTCCTGAGAAACCCAAACCGGAATATTCCAGAAGGGAACGTGATGGTCTCGCCTGCTGATGGGAAAGTCATGGAAATCCGCGAGGTGAGCCTTCCAGGTAAGGTGGAGAAGGGCATGGGAGAGTTCAACTTCATCTGCGGGGAATTAGGAGACAAAGCCCTCATGGTGAGCATCTTCATGTCACCATTCGACGTCCATTACAACCGCGCGCCGATACCAGGAGAGATAATCGCAATCCGCTACCACAAAGGCGCGTTCCACCCGGCGGACAGCGAGGAATCGAACCAGAATGAGTCCAACGAAATCATCATCAAAGGGAAAGCGCATACAATCGGTGTCGTGCAGATAGCGGGCATCCTCGCACGAAGAATCAAGTGCCATGTCGCTGTGGGGCAAAAGGTTGAAAAAGGGGAGCGCTTCGGCTTAATCAACCTGGGAAGCAGGGTCTGCCTCCTCCTGCCGACAACAATCAAGCCCTCGGTCAATGTCGGGGAGAGGGTAAAGGGGGGAAGCACAATCATCGCTAATATATGATGGCAAGAAAAAAACTGACACCAGAGGATAAGAAAAAGCGCAAGCAAGATAAGCGCATCAAGAAGGGCATCATAAGGGGTGTCAAGAAGCAGAGGCGAAAAGAAAGTATAAAAAAAAAGAAGGAGCAGGCGCGCAGCGCAGTGCCCTCAGGATTCACCCTCGCGAACGCGTTCCTCGGATTCCTCGCACTGCTCACCATTTTTCAGGAGGAGTTTATGCGTGCCTCAGTCATTCTCCTTTTCGCAAATTTTATGGACATGCTCGACGGTAAGCTCGCGAGGCAGATGGGCCTCACGAGCGACTTTGGCATAGAGCTCGACTCCCTGGCAGACACCATATCCTTTGTCGTGGCGCCAGCGATGATGATATACTTCGCCTTCTTCAAGAACTCCATAGGTATTGTTATTGGGGCTGTGGCTGTGATGTGCGGCATCATCCGCCTGGCCAAATTCAATATTAAGCCCTTCACAGGGCATTATATAGGCATCTCTACGCCACTCTTCACCTATATGGTCCTGGCACTCTCTCTCGTGAAGGTGCTCGAGCCAGAATCTGTATGGGCCACACTGCCCCCTGCAGCGCACGTGGTCGTGTTCCTCCTCCTCTCCTTGACTATGATAAGTCCCTTGCTTTTTCCTGCGTTCAGGCAGAAACATCTCGGAAAGTACAAGATACGAGCCTACCTAGTAGTCTTTCTCTTTGCTGTAGTGCTTTTTGCACGGCTGCTGAATCCAGCCCAACTCACGTTTCTTGCCTATGCGCTTATTGTGCTGCTCATACTCCTTCCCCTCCAGTTCGAACAGCTCGTGAAAAAAATGAGGCTCACCCTGTTCACTGGCGGCCTCCTCGTATCTGCGGCAGTGATAGCAGGCATTGTCAAGGACACGACAACCTTGCTGCTCTATCTCCTCTTCTACCTCATCCTCGGTCTGCCTGCCTTGACGCCTTGTTTCTCTAATGAATAAATATTCTTAATGGAGGAAAGGTATAAGAAGCCAAAGGGCAATTTGATGCGTCATTATGGCAACCGAAAATGTTTTCCTTCTGAATAAAAACACCTTGCCAAAACTCTTCGCAGCTTTGGTAAAGGACCACGACCTCCTCATCCCAGTTAGGATGGAGGATAACCAGGAATCAACGCAATACGTCCCATACGAAGAAGGCATGTCTCCTGATCTTGAGAGGCAGCCGATGTTCCCCATAAAGGAGCTGTTCTTCGACAAGAGGGAAGTCCTCCTCACATGGGAGGGCAAGAAAATGCACGAGCCAAAGCTTGACGCAAAGCCCAAGGCAATCTTTGCCCTGAGGAGATGCGACCTCAACGCAGTATTGAAGCAGGATATCGCATTCTCGGCTGACTTCGACGACCCATACTACCAAAAGCGCCGGAAGAACGCCTTCCTTATAGGCTACCACTGTTCTGAAGCCCCGGGAGACAACTGTTTCTGCGGCTCTATGCAGCTGAAGGACTTCTTCGACCTCATGCTCTACACGCAGGGAGATAATTTCCTTGTTGAAGTGGGAAGTAAAGAGGGCGAGAAGTTCGTCAAGCACCATAAGGACATCTTCGAGGAGAGCGACCAGACCATCACCCCTAAGATGCACGAGATAAAAGGGCTGAAGAAACTTGATTACTCGGGCATCAGCGGCTCTAAAGATAACAAGGCATGGGACGAGCTTGTCAAGAAGTGCCTAAGCTGCAGCGCCTGCACAGCACTGTGCCCAAGCTGCTACTGCCACGAAATCAAGGACCTCGTGAACCCTCTCCAGGTCGATTCAGGCGAGCGCGTGAGGAACTGGTCCAGCTGCCAGGTGCAGAGTTTCACAAGGGTCGCAGGAGATGAGATTTTCAGGAAAGAACGAAGAGAGCGCTACTTGCACAGGATATTTCACCACCTGCTCTATTTCGAGGAGAAGAACGATGAGCCCCTGTGCGTCGGCTGCGGCAGGTGCATCAGCTTCTGCCCGACCAGGATAGACTTCGTGGAGACGTTAAACAAGATTTCTTCCAAAGGAGGTGGTGCCTGATGACAGATAATCCACTCATGCCAAAGGCGGCGAAGGTCACAAAGAGAATAGATGAGGCACCAGGCTCATTCACTCTGACAGTCGATTATCACAGCGACAACCTTCCTGGGCAATTTGTCCAGGTCTCAATTCCCGGAATGGGAGAAGCGCCTATCAGCATCGCCTCACACGACAGGAAGAGGCTCGACCTGAACATCAACCGCGTCGGCAACCTCACCACTGCCTTCGAGAAGGTCAAGGAGGGAGACACGCTCTTTGTCCGCGGCCCCTATGGTAATAGCTATCCACTTGATGAGATGAAGGGAAAGAATGTTGTCCTTGTGGGAGGCGGCTGCGGAGTTGCCTCGCTGAGAGGCATGGTGCACTACATGCAGCAGCATCCAAAGGACTTCGGTAATGTTCGGACTTTTGTCGGCTTCCGAAGCCACGATCTCATCCTTTTCAGGGACGACCTCGAATCATGGAAGGATGTCGGAGAGCTGAATGTCTCGCTCGACACCAGTGAGGGGGCGACTGACGACCAAGACGCAAAGAGCGTGGATGTCAATGTCGGCTCTGCGAAGATGGCCTGCGAAGTCGGTTTTGTGACCAAGCTCATCAAAGACTCTAAGTTCGACACCAGCGACACCATCATCCTAATGTGCGGGCCTCCGCTAATGATAAAGTTCAGCATCAAGGAGCTGAAGGCGCATGGCTTCACGGATGAGCAGATATACGTGAGCGCAGAGCGCCTCATGTACTGCGGCATAGGGAAGTGCTGCCACTGCATGATTGAGGAAAAATTTACCTGCCTTGACGGGCCGGTGTTCAGGCTTGATACTATCGGAGGGGTGGAATGATGGAACCGCTCAATGCATTAACATTAAACCTTCCCGACAGAAAGCTCAAGGTTGGCTTCCACGGCATCGCCGGCTGCGCTGGCTGTGTGCTTTCAGTAATATTCAATGAAGATGCTATTCTTCAGCTACTCTCCCATGTGGAGCTTCAGGCCTTTCCCCTCATCAAGGAAGTGAATGTCAATGAGGAATTCGACGTTGTGTTTATGGAAGGCCTTGTGGCCTGCCAGGATGACCTGGACCTGCTGAAGAAGATACGGGAGAACACCAGCTTTCTCGTGGCTTTAGGGACCTGCGCCCACACAGGGTGCATCCCAGCATACCGCTACTTCTCAGCGAAGAAGGACATCGAGCACCTTGTGTATCCTAAGAGGGAGTTCAACAAAGATCTCGAGCCGACTGCGCTGAGCGCCCATGTAAAAATAGATTACACAATTCCTGGCTGTCCTCCTGACAGGGGGGAGATTGTGAGATTCATCCTGGGAGTGGTGCTGGGCAAAGTAGAGCTGCCGAACAAGGACCCTGTGTGTGTCGAATGCCGGCGCAATGGCAACATCTGCGTCCTCGAGGAGAAAAGGATGTGCATGGGAGCCATCTCACGCGGAGGGTGTGATGCCGTCTGCATCAACGCTGGCTACGAATGCTGGGGCTGCAGGGGCCACACTGATGACCCTAACCTTGATGCGCTCGTAGAGCTGCTGAAGGAAAAGGGCTTCTCTGAGGAGCAAATCCATCAAAGGATGCGTGCGTTCATCGGCAAGACATTCGACGTGAAGATGAAGATTAAGGCGGAGGTGGAAAAATGAGCGCCGACACAATCAGCCTCAAGCACATCACAAAGATAGAGGGGCACGCGCACCTTGAGCTTGGCATTGACAATAGAGAAGTCACAAAGTGTGAGCTCCAGGCTGCAGAAGGAGCGCGTTTCTTCGAAGGGATTGTGCGCAATCGGCCACCACAGGAGGCATTCAAAATAACCTCGAGAATCTGCGGCATATGCTCAACTGCGCACGTGATGGCTGCTGTCGCAGCAGGAGACAAGTGTGTCGGCGTCAAGTCGAGCGACCAGACCTGGATAATGAGGCGCCTGCACAACAACTCTGAGCGCATCAGAAGTCACGCTGCGCACCTCTACTTCCTCGCACTACCAGACTATCTTGGCTTCGAGTCTGCCCTTGCAATGGTACCCAAACACGGCGCCGCGGTCAAGAAGGCATTGCGCATGCTCAAGATTGGCAACGACATGGCACACATCATCGGTGGTAGAGTGATGCATCCCATCAGCCAGGCTGTCGGTGGATGGAGAAAGCTTCCGACACGTGAAGAGATAAAACAGATGCGCGGCTGGATGGACGAGACACTACCTATTGTTGTGGAGACTTTTGACCTCTTCAACAGCCTTGAGACACCTGACTTCAGAAAGGATATCCAACACGTCGCACTCAAGCACGACACCGAGTTCCCCAATGTATATGGAGATGTCGCTGTGAATGACAAGAGGTTCACGCAGGAGGAATATGCTGAAGTCATCAAAGAAGAGCGCAGGGAATATGCAAATGCGACTTTCTGCACAATGAATGACAAGCCAGTCATGGTCGGCACTCTGTCGAGACTGTACCATAACCACGAGCTTCTGCACAAGGATGCGCAGACTTTCTTCAAGAAGAGCAAGATTGCCGAGAACTGGGACAACCCGTTCTACAACAACATAGCCCAGGTAGTCGAGAGCGCGCATATCGTGTATGAGACTATGGAGCTGCTCGACACCTTCGAACCCAAGCGCGAGCCCATCCTTGAAGGAAAGGACTATCAGCGTGGAATAGGTATTGTGGAGGCTCCGAGAGGCATTGTGATGCACGACTACACCGTCGGAAAGAACGGGCTCATCTCAGACGCGAATATTATCACGCCCACTGCACACAACCTCTATGAGATGCAGGAGGCAGTGCGGCAGTTCGTGCCGAGTGTGCTTGATTTAGAGAAGGATCAGATTATCATTGAGATTGAGAAGCTCATCCGCTCGTATGACCCGTGCTTCTCGTGCGCGTGCCATTTCCTTGAAGTGAACTGGGTCTAGAATTCAGGGCCGACTTCACCTTGGGAAGAACATCTTCAATAGAGTCACCCAGGGGCACTGCGAGTATCCATATGTCTGGCAGTTCTCCAAGGGCTGAACCCATATTCAGGACGAACTGCAGGTCAAAATCGTGGAGCGATACCATCCTGCGCGCCCGCTCAAGCCTCTTTGATTCAGAGGCGTGTATCCATGTAGGCTCTTTCACCCCTTTGGCGACGTCCAGGATGACTGTAGGCTCACTGATCTCAAGGAGAGTGAGAGGGTCATCAAGAGGCTCAAATTCAATATCATCAATAAGTTCAGCCAATTTGATAGCAAGAGAATCGTCGGGTAGAGCTGGATTTCCTGCAGCGAAAAAGCGTACCATTTCGCTCACTCGAGCTTGAGCTCGAGCTCCTCACCCTTCTCTACAGAAGGCACAGCATGGCATTTCGGGCACCTGAAGAGTACATTCATATGGCTCTTATGGTATATCTCGGCAGGCCCACTGTAGCCGCACTCGCACTTGACATTTGAAGGCAGTAATTCTATTTTTACCTTCTTGTGGCCAAGCACTTCCAGCAGGTCGAGAAGCTCCTGTTTATCTACATTGAGCAACTCGCCAATGTGGAGGGTGACTGCAGCATCCTTTGTGGTCTGTCCAAGAATTTCGTTAGAAAGCCGCTGTGCCAATTCCAATTGATGCATACTCTGGAAGAAATATATATACCATTTAAATCTTTCGAATTTAACTACTTTAGAGTGTTTATTCCACTTGAGAACATTAGTGTTGTGCGCTTAAGCCATTCGGCATATGGGCATGGAACTACAATACAGAAAACAAATCACAAATGAATTAGAGAACTCACACCTGCCAGCCCTTTGCAGGATTCTCATTCAGAAATTTCACATAGCGGTCATGCTCGCTCAGCCGGAAAAGAAATACCACGACTGGTGACCTGAGCCTGCGGCGAAGCATGAGGAAGCGCACAAGATTCTGTCCCTTACCCAGGCCGAGCCAGCCATTCTTCTCCTCTGCCTCTCTGCCTGGATTGAGTAGTGTGATTATTGCTGAGACCAGCTCGCGCTTGTTCATCTTCCCTGATTTTGCCACAGGGCTATCTCCGCCTTTATCGCTGAAGGTAAACTTTCTTCCAAGGCCTACCTTATTATCGAGTAGATACAGGCGCAGCTGCCCCGCGCTGAGGGCCGTGGCCATCGCGTGCTCTTCGAATGCGCTTTGCAATCCGGAAGCCATGACTCCAAGTCCCTTCTCAAATGAGTTTCGGAACTTCCTCACATAGCCCTTTGATATCTTGCTTCTGGACGCTGCAGGCTGCCCCAGGGAGCCGTGGACCTGTGTAAGGCTCGCAGAGCACATCTCGTAGCCACTCTTCACTTTTGAAAGAGAACTGCCTGGTAGCCATTCGTAGAAGCTCTTTAGCTGCTTGAGAAAATCGAGGATTGTCTCCTGCCGCGCCTCTTCGTTGCCGGTGTGGACCTGGATAAAAGGAAAGATATCCAAGATCTCTTTGAAGTGCCCAGCATCGGAGATGTAGTTGAAGTCCTCTCTTGAGATGATATGCCGATAGTCAAGCAGAGATGCCATATTCAGCACATGAGAATCTTAAGCTAATAAATGTTATCCACTTTACTCAACTTCAGGATAGAGCTTTTCACAGAGCGAAGCGAGGTCATCAGCATCAGCATATGATTCTGCTGCATCGAAGATAAGATACGCCTTCTCCTCGCCAGATTCCGCGCCGTGTCCAGTGGAGACCCTAAGCTGCTGCGGGCAGACTGCCTGCGACCCTTTTGCCACACCTATATGACCATTTACCATCACATTCAGGGGAGTCTCATGCCCTGTAGACATGAATTCAAGGAACTGCGGAACGAACTGGAAATAGCTCTCGCCATATTGCAGCTCATTGCCATTCATGAAAAACTCCCAGAGGAATTGCCCATTCTTAGAACTCATAAAGGTCTTTCCTATATCACTGTATAAGGTGGATGCTGGCTCTGCGATCCCAAGGTGCTTGCTGATTAGTTGAACAATGCCTTCATGCGGCCAATCAGCCAGATATTCAAATGTAACCCCGTACTCACCCTCTTGTCCTGAGCCGATAATCCCACTTGCGCCAGTATGGTTCAGCAGCACGCCGCCAGCAGTTCTTGCGGCAAAAGGCATGGCAGTGAAGAAATCAACATACTTCTCACGCTCTTCCATGATTTCAACTTCCAGGTTCCAGGTGAACTTCAACGGGCCCTTAGTGAGCATAAGGTGATAGGGATGCACCATCTCATGGTTTCCTATAAGTGCAATGATGCCAGAATCAGGTGTGTTCGCTCCGCGAACAATCAGGTCATCAAGGATGTCCTTGGACCTGTCCTCATAGCCAGGATAGCCGTGCACACTGTCTCCTTCAAACACAAGATAGTCTGCTCCTGAAGATTCATAGACCTGCATCACGCGCTCATAATCATCCCAGTTTCCATGGATGTCTGTCGCCACCATGACCAGACCGCTGTCAAGGTCGACAATCTTGCTTGATTCGCTCATAATGTAAACTATTCTCTTCCAAGTTTATAAACTTTACTCTTAAATAGTGGTAAAAGTAGTGAGTGGGTGTGGAATGCCCCCGCAGGTAGCGTGCAACCCCTATTTACACTGGTCCGCAGGTGCACTGCTTAGTATAACTCGAGCTAGAATGCGATAGCGCAGTGCCCCCGCGGGGATTTGAACCCCGGCCACAACCTCCGCAGGGTTGCGTCCTATCCAAACTAGACCACAGGGGCAGTCAGCCATGGGAAGAGCGCCAAGTCTTATAAACGTTGTGTTTCATCCAAACTGGAGAGGGACCCACCATGGCAGTAAAAGATTCTGAATTGGTCATAGTCAATGGAAAGATGTATCACGTGCGCATAAGCCCCGAGCAGCTCGCAAAGCAGGTCTTTGTGTGTGGCGACCCCGCACGGGCAGACACGATTGCTGCGCATTTCGACACGATTGAACACAAGGCGCACAACCGCGAGTACGTCATCCGCACAGGCACGTACAAAGACATGCCAGTGACAGTCATCGCCACAGGTATCGGCACTGACAACAATGAGATTGCACTCATCGAGGCATTCGGACTCAACGAGTTCAATCTCAAGACAAGAGAGAAGAAGAACCTAAAAGACATCCAACCCCTTACTATCATCAGAATCGGAACCTGCGGAGGAGTCCAGCCTGAGAATGAGTGTGGCGACCTCGCCATCTCCTCGTATGGGCTGGGACTAGACAACACCGGACTCTACTATCAATGCCCAGCACAGGATGACACCTCACTCAAGATTGAGGAAGAGGCCTATCGTATCATGACAGACGCGACTCCTAAGGGATATCGCTTCAAGGGAAAGATACATCCTTATTGCGCAAAGGCGTCTGACCTTGTAGTGAACGCCCTCCAAAAACACGCAAAAACGAAGAGCGCGACAGGCATCACAGCGACAGCATCGGGATTCTTCGCTCCGCAGGGAAGAGAGATTCCAGGCCTGGACATCACTATCCCCAGGCTTCAGGAACTACTCGCCACACTCAACGTCGATAATCATAAAATCATCAACTTTGAGATGGAATCAAGCCTGCTCTTCCACCTCGCATCAAAGATGGGATACCATGCTGGCACCATCTGCCCCATCATCGCGAACCGGCCAAAAGGCACGTTCATCAGCGACTACAGTAAAGCAGTAGAAAAAGCGATAGAAACTGCGCTTGAGGCGATGGTCGACGTCAATAAAAAGCTATCGGCTCAGCAACCGTAAGCTATTTAACCCTTTCCACTATACCTCAGGACATGGAGGAACTCACAGGGCAGCAGTGCCCGTTCTGCAGTGCGAAAGAGCTCACCATGATAGAGGACCGCAGAGAGATTCCATTCTTCGGCCCGGTGCATATATTCTCGATGAGCTGCACTGCCTGCAAGTTCCACAAGGCGGACATTGAAGTCGAGAGCAAGCAGGATCCTGTGAAGTACACTTTTGATGTAGAGTCTGAGGATGACCTCAAGGTCAGAATTGTAAAGTCAAGCGAGGCGCGAGTCAAGATTCCGCGCATTGTGGACATCAGGCCAGGTCCGGCGTCGAACGGCTACATCACAAATGTCGAAGGGATTATCAACCGCGTCCTGAACAAAATCAAGAGCGCGAGAGAGAACGCGGAAGACCCTGCCGAGAAGAAGCAGGCGAAGAGGCATATCAAAAAGCTTCAGAAAGTCCTGTGGGGACAGGATAAGCTCAAGCTCATCGTAGAGGACCCTTCTGGAAACTCAGCGATTGTTTCCGAGCGGGCCAAAGTATCCAAATTGTAAACCTGGGGGAATGCCAAATGACAATGGTAGGTATTATCGGAGGTTCTGGTGTCTATGACCCTGACCTTCTCAAAGATGCAGAGAAAAAGAAAGTCCACACGCCATACGGAGCGCCGTCTGATTTCGTGACAGTCGGCACCTATAATAAAGTGCCGGTTGCCATCATCCCGCGGCATGGGAGTGGCCACAAGCTCAACCCGACACACGTGAACTACCGTGCCAACATCCATGCACTGAAGTCTCTGGGAGTGACACATGTTCTCGCGACCAGCGCTGTCGGCTCCCTTAAAGAAGAGATTAAGCCTGGCGAGTTCGTGTTCACGGACCAATTTATTGACAGGACGACAAAGAGAGCGCAGACCTTCTACGAAGGAAATAAGGTGTGCCACATCGGCGTCGCTGAACCCTTCTGCCCTAATTTGAGAAAGCTCTTCATAAATGAGGCGAAACGCTTGAATTTCGCTTTCCATGAGAAGGGGACATGTGTTGTGATTGAGGGGCCGCGCTTTTCTACGAAAGCAGAGTCGAAGATGTTCCAAATGTGGGGCGGCGACATCATTGGCATGACTCTCGTTCCCGAGGTTGTCCTGGCACGAGAGGCGGAACTATGCTACGCAAACGTCGCCATGGTGACTGATTATGATGTCTGGAAGGACCAGCATGTGACATTAGATATGGTCCTCGAGACGATGAGAACCAATAGTAAAAAAGTGAAGACATTGCTTGGCGAGACCATCACAAAAATAAAGGATGAAAGGCCATGCGAATGTCCCAATGCATTAAGCGCAGCACTGCTGTGAGGTGATTTGAAATGGAGAGTTTCCACTGTGAGATGCCCTCGTGGCGAGAAATCCACGAGCTGGCAAGAAAGACCGCGGACAACATAAAGGAGAGTGGATGGAGCCCGGATGTCATCGTCTCGATTGCGAGAGGAGGGCTTATCCCTGGCAGGCTCATCTCGGATTTCCTGCACATCAAGGATTTGGTCGCGATAAAGACTGATCACTGGGGCCTGACAGCGACAAAGGATGGAAAGGCCAAGATAAGCTACGCCCTGAACATGGACCTCAGGGGAAAGAATGTGCTTATCGTGGATGACATCACCGATACTGGACAGAGTCTCACACTCTCAAAGAAGCACATCGAAGAGCGCAATCCTGAAGATGTGAGGACAGCCACACTGTACCACCTCAGCAACTCCAAGTACACACCTGACTTTTACGGGATGGAACGGGATTGGGCCTGGATGATCTTCCCCTGGAATGTCCGCGAGGACAAGGTCAACATCATCAAGAAGATACGGGAGAAGATGAAGCCGACGAAAGACGAGCTCAAAGATGCCATGAAGGAACATTTCAACGTCGAAGTCTCGCTAGATGAGCTCAACGACCTCCTTGCGCATATTGAGTATCTCGACTCGCGATGACCAAGCCATCTCCAAGAAGATTCCAGCAGCTGAAGAGGCGCTTCTGGAACATTGTCCTGCTTGTCAAGGTCATAGTTCTCACTATAGGGGGAATCGCAATCTATCTCGCAATGAGAAAGCTGTTCACGTGACAGCGAAGCGGGCCTTCTCAGTACGCACTGAAGCATGGCCCAGGTCTACGGTTAGTGGAATGCCAAAGTGAGTTTCTTGATTTTCCACTTTGAACAGCATAAAGATATAGACATAATTTGGTTTATAACTTATAGACATGGTAATATCCTGCAGGCTCTCCAGTTGATTCTCTGCTATGCCCAGGTTCTGAGAGGCATTATGTATCTCGATGCCGGTGATAAAGCCCTTCATATCGACATCAATGATGAAATCCCCCACTTCTATGGAAGCACGGACCTTGCGGCCTCTTGAGAGGAAGAGGATATCCTCCCCAGCATCGTACATCATTTTTTTTTTGCTTTTTGCCATTTCCTGTCACTGTTCCATGCACTTATTACATTTAAGATTTTCCCTACTATGACAACCACAATCACGAGGCTGTATCTGTTACTTAATTTGAACCGGAGCCGATACTTCTTTTCCCCTCTTCGTCTTGCAGGTTGTTCTTCAGCATTTATCAATTTTTCCAGATTTCCCAGATATTTCCTGACTAATTCCTCTGAGACTGGGCAATTATAGGTTCGCTCAAAGAAGTGCCATGTGAATATGATATTGTCCTCATCTAAATTCTCAAGGAAATTACAGACTTCTTGAAGCGAGGACATGCTAACTTACAGGCTCGCTTGAATTAAAAATGGTATTGGAAGTTATGGCGGAAGATTTCCGAGGCTTGCTAGTGCTGCAGTATGGCTCATACCCGCACTAGCTGTCTCTTGATATTCGGAGCGAGCTCCCAGAGCCTCTTCCGATGCTTCTTGCCAGCATACTCTATAGCCTTTTTCTTACGCAGGGCCACAATCGTTCCTGAGACCTGCTTGGTCTTCAGGCCGAGCGAGCGGGCGATATCATAAGAGGTTGCCACGTCCTTGTCCAACAGGACCTTCAGGACTTCGGTCTCCATTTCTGTGAAGGCGATAACTTTTGAGAGGCGCTCCTTCTTCCTGAGACTCTTGGCGACAGCATCAGGATGAGTAATCTTCTTCTTTATCTTGTCTTCCATGAAAACATCGTACGCCTCGAGAATGTCACGGGCAGCGTAGTAGCTCACTTCATAATCATTCTGCAGGATGGGATTCTTGTCCCCAAATTTCGTGTGGTGGAAATCAAAGATGATATCAGTATATTCAAGCAGCCGTCTCGGGTTTGAGTCTGCGCAGTCGACAAGTAGGTTGATGGCTTCATCGCTGAGCTTGTCAGCGTAGGTCGTCTTTGATTTAGGGCTCTCAAGCCTCTTCTTCAGGATGTCGCGCATCTCTTCAGGCTCGAGAGAGGGGAAATGGATGATGCGCTTTCCCAGCCTATCCCTGAAAGAGCCTGACACATTGTCCAGTCGACGGGAAATCTGCGCGATGACAATGCTCTTCACTCCTTTCTTGCCCTCCCACTTGCCCTTTGCCTCAAGGACAAGGTTCCCGTCAGTTGCCTGGAATTCGTCGATGAGCAGTACGGGGGTTTTTGAAGGGAATTTCTTGAAGCGTATCTTGTCGAAGAAGCCTCTCTGGTTCTGTATCTCATCAAGCAGGTCAAAGCCAACAGGCAAATCTTCAGCGTTGAGATAGATGAACTTATGGTTATCGAGCTTGTCCTGGACTCTGCGGAGCATGCTCGTTTTCCCGGAACCTGTCGGGCCATTAAGAAAACATATCTCTCCCTTGCGTATGTGATTGACAAGTCGCTCTTCTTGCGTCTCTAAGCCGACGAGCATCGGATTCGGCCTAACGTCAAGCGGATTTTCATTAAAGCCAAGCCTCTCGTACCAGGTCTGCCCCCCCATATATTCTCCTCTGGAAATACGACTATAAAAAACTTTTCAAAAAAGAGAAAAAAGAGAAAGAAAAAAAGAAAAACACAGGAAGTTTATGCTTCCTGCTGTTGCTGAGGCTGTTCGACTGGCTGCTCCTGACTAAGGAACGGCGCTGCGTCCTTCCTCAATACCTCAGCCTTGTCAGTGCGCTCCCACAGGAAGTCCGGGTCCTCCCTTCCGAAGTGCCCGTAGTTAGTGGTCTTCCTATATATGGGCCTGCGCAGCTTCAAATCCGCGATAATCTGCGCCGGCTTCAGGCGGAAGTGCGTCCTGATGAGTTCCTCTATTTTCTGCTCCGGAAGGTTATTTGTTCCGAAAGTGTTGACGAAAACAGAAACAGGGTCAGCCACTCCAATAGAATATGCGAGCTGTACCTCGCACTTACTGGCAAGGCCTGCCTTCACGACATTCTTCGCGATGTACCGCGTCATGTAGGCAGCGCTCCTGTCTACTTTACTAGGGTCTTTGCCAGAGAACGCGCCGCCGCCGTGGTGGCCCATGGCACCGTACGTGTCCACGATAATCTTTCTTCCAGTCACACCTGAATCCCCTGCAGGGCCGCCAAGAACAAACCTACCTGTGGCGTTGATGTGATACTTGGTATTGTGGTCAAGAAGCTCACCGCAGACCGGCTTGATGACATGCTTGATCATGTCCTCGCGAATCTGGTCATTGGTCGGCTCAGGGTCGTGCTGGGTGGCGATGACAACAGTATCGACGCGGATGGGCTTCCCATCATGGTACTCGACAGTAACTTGGGATTTCCCATCAGGCCTAAGATATTTGATTGTGCCGTCCTTTCGTACATCAGCCAACTTCTTGGTGAGCCTGTGCGCCATGGTGATTGGCAAGGGCATGAGTTCAGGGGTCTCGTCGCAGGCATAGCCAAACATCATTCCTTGGTCGCCTGCGCCCTGCTCGCGCTCATCCGTGGCAGTGACTCCCATCGAGATGTCGGGGCTCTGTCCATGGATACTGACAAGCACACCTGCAGACTCATGGTCGAACCTATAAGCTGGGTCAGTGTATCCAATATCCTTGATAACATCGCGTGCCACAAGCTGAGCATCGATTTTCGCAGTTGTTGTCACTTCGCCAACAACAACGACAAGCCCTGTTGTGACTGTAGTCTCAATAGCGACGCGTGCGTCAGCGTCCTGGGTATAGATAGCGTCCAGTACACCATCAGATATCTGGTCACAAACCTTATCCGGATGGCCCTCAGTGACTGATTCACTGGTAAAGAAATACTTCCCGTCTTTCATTGTGTTTACCTCCAAGCCAGCTTACACTGGCATCTATATCTTCCTCAACAATCAAGATGGGTGTTTATATAGGTAATTGAATAAAATATTCCACTAAGAATAATATTCTGGGTTCACTTCTTCTTTTTCTTCTTCTTCGGAACCTTCATCTTCTTCGTGACGTCAACATTCGCATCACAGTGCGGGCAGATGATACGAAGCGTCTTCACTCCTGATATGTTCTTGCGCTTGTACGGCACCTCCACTTCTGCATCCTTACCGCACTCAGGGCAGGTTATGTCAGCACACGCAGTCAGGGATTCCTCATATTCAATCTTCTCGACAGTATGCTCACATTCAGGGCAGACATATTCCTTTGCTCGCATCTTCGGCTTTCCGTCCTTCTTGATGGGCTTGCCCATCAGCCCCTTGCCGCATTCGGTGCACATCTGCTTGAATACCCAGACCCGTGCACTTCCGTTGCCGACGTCGCGATTGGTAAAATATACTAGCTCTTTCATGGATTCAGGTTGTCTCAATGCCATATTACTCCCTCTTTATTTCGATACTTATTCCCTTGACCTTGGCGCGGTGATAGCGCGGAACCCGCATGAATTGCAGGCCGTTGGAGGAGCAGAACTTCTCAGCCCTCTCCCGCGCGTCACCCGAGCAGCGGACGACGATGTTGATGCCGCGCCGTTCAGGATGCACAATATCCTTGATATTCTCTGACTGAAGTTGCTTTAGTATTTTTCGGTGCTGCTCAAACAGCATTTCCAGCTGTTTTGGAACGCTATCAAGCGCTGCCGGCAATCCTGGGAGGAATGATGGGTGGAAGCGAGTCATAGAGAACACTGGATGCTCTTCCCCTGCGCCCACATCACCTGCATCGACAGGAAGCCGGGAGCTCAGCATCCCGCCGTAGCCAAGGTTGACGAGCTTATGCTTCCCAAAACTCACCACAATGATGTCAGCGTAGTTTCCATCACACACTTGCTTATCTGAAAGGGCACCGCTCGCGTCCTCAATGAGAAGCGCCCCCTGCTCATGGCATACCGCAGCGAGTTCAGCGATGTCCTGCTCAGCATAATAGCCCGCGAAGCTCGGCACGAGGAGGCAGCATCGCCCCTGCTTGGAGGCTTGCATGAGAGGACCCTCCAGCGTATCAGGATGGATTATGCCATGGTCTGTCTCAAGCTCTGTGAGTTCAAGGCCGAGAAGCCCAGGATAGGTCCTGAAAGAATACCATCCCCCCTGATCTGGGGTGAAGATATGCCGAACCCCTGCTTCCTTTGCCAGGGCCAGGGCAGCAAAGATTGCGCCGTTCCCACTATTCGTCAGCCGGACAAAGCCGTGCTTAGTGAACTCTGACAGCTTCGCAGTGGCTGCTTGCGTTAGTTGCCGTTCCTCTTCTGTCAGGAGTGCCATTTTCTAAATATCATACCTCACAGTTTTGCCACGTGCTCAAGTACGAATTTCTCAAGAATCCTGTAGAAGGGCTCAATCTCATCAATATAGAGATACTCCTCAGGGCCGTGGGCGCCCTCGCCGGGTATGGCGCAAAGGAATCCTGGAATGCCAACATCTGCGAGATGCCTGATGTCTGAGGCGCCGTGCGCAAGGTCAAGAGGAAGCTCCTTCCCAAGAACCTCAGCTGAACATTTCCTGAATGAGACAATCCAGGGGTCATCGTCCGCTGTGTCCAGTGGTGCGCCGCTTGAGATAATCTCAACTGACACTTCCCCCGCGTCTGCGGTAAGTTCTTTCACCATGGCCAGCAGTGCCTCCTCAGTGTCATCACCAGTATAGCGAATATCAATCGCAATCTCAGCCCAGTCAGCGACCTTGTTGGGCGCCTCTCCACCCTTAATTATGCCAATATTGCAGGTCCTTTTCCAGCGGTTGTCTGGAGTTGTTGGTGGAAATTTCTCCTTGATGTGCTGATACGCCAGTATCGCCTTATCTATCGCGTTCTCACCCAGCCAGGGACGTGAGCCGTGGCATGCCTTTCCCTTAAAGCCGAGCTTGAGGTGAAGAATGCCTTTCTCTTTTGTGACAACACCCATGTCAGTGCCACCGTCTGGGGCAAGTGCAATCTCCGGCTTCAGGCCCTGCTCAACAAGATATTTCGCCCCGTTCTGTCCTCCAATCTCCTCGTCGGTAGTGAGGGCAAGCATCACATTCCTCTTATCTTTTGATGCCACAAGGTGCTTCATCAGCACCATGAGCACGGCATTCTGCCCCTTCATATCATCTGTCCCGCGGCCCCATAGCTTACCGTCCCGCTCTTCAGCAGTGAACTGCCTTTCCTTGCCCTCTACAACATCAAGATGGCCAATGAGCAGGAGCTGCGGTGTAAGTGTCTTCTCAAAGCTGATGAGCACTGAGGGCTTGTCTGCCCGCTCAAATTCCTGTATCACCAATCCCGTATCCTTGAAATAATCTTTCACAAATCCCACAACATTTCTCAGCTCATCAAGGTTGTCCTTTGTGGACTTGAACTTGACCATCTCCTTTGTCAGCTGCACAATCTCTTTGGTTATATCATCACTCATGATTTTCACCCTCTTCAGTCACCCTCGTTTAGAATATTGCGAAGCGCTTCCAGCGCCTTGCGGCGGTGTGAAATCGCATTCTTCTCATCATTGGACATCTCAGCATAGGTCTTGTCAAAGCCCTCGGGCAGAAAAATAGGGTCAAAGCCAAATACGCCAAAATTAGAGGTCCCCCTTGCTTCCACAATCGTGCCGGGCATCTCCCCATACACAGTGCCTACTGTGCCGTCCTCAAGACAGTAGCCTATGGTTGTGCGCACAACAGCACTCCTGTCCTCAAAGGCGGAGAGCATTTTCAGGATGCCATCATTGCCAATACTCTTGAGGAAGTGCTTGATGTATGGTCCTGGGAGCCCGCCTAACGCGTTGATATGGAGGCTCGTGTCCTCGACAAACAGGGGCTTGTTCAGCTGTGCGAACGCCACCTTTGCCTTCTCTGCGGCAATCTCATCTGAAGAGCCCTGCAGCTCTGGAAGGTCCAGCGGCTCGACGTCAACTTTCAGTGGGGCGAGGATTCCTCTCGCCTCGAGCAGTTTCCTCTCATTCCCCGTGACAAACACCAAAGCATTCATAGTGGCTGCCTCCCTTTTCTCCTGTCATCCCATTCGCGGTATTTCCTGCGTATCGGGTTGTTGACTTTCACTGTCGCGACCTTCATGCACACAAAGAGGAATCGCCAGATGCTGATGGGGTCTGCCACAGGCCTCACCCTTCCTGAGCGCACAGCATCGATGACATCAGCCACAGTCGGCTTCTCATTCTTAACGTTCAGCCAAGTGTAGTTGTCTCCAAACTGGTAAAGTTGGTGGGCATCGCTATTCGCGACAATCGGCTTGTTAAGCTTCCGCGCGGCCATCTCTGCCTTCTTGTTTGGATTAAAGAAACTCAGGTGGAAATGTGAATACTCAATCGCGTCGAATAGGTCTGCATGCGTGTACACATCATCCTTGAGACATTTAGAAAGCACATAATAGGGGTGCGGCGCGATGACCAGCATATTCTTTTTCTTTTTCCGCAGCTCCCTCAGCTCGTCGAAAGTTGTGGGAATCTTCCCCTGATGATTCAGAATAAGGACTTCCTTGCCTGAGATGTCTGCTTCTATCCCAGGAATAAGCAGTATGCCGCGCTCCTTGGCGAATTGGGCGAGTTCCTTCGTGTGCGTAATCGTGCCCTTGTTGGTCAGGGCAAGAACTGAATAGCCCAGTCCCGCTGCCTTCTCAATAAGTTCCTCAGCTGAATGCCTCTGGATTCTCTGGGGGTCATCCCGCGTGTGGATGTGCAAATCCGCCTTGACAAAGTGCATGCCAGCATATGACAGCCTAGCTTATAAAAAAGTTGTGCGCCTACAGAACTAATGACGCAGCCCCGAGAAGCGCCATTGGCCCTTTGCTGATGGCAAACTCAGGAGGTGAGAGCATGCAACGCTGCTTTACGGTCTGCTTCATCACAGGCATAAAGAGCTTATGGGCTTTCGACACTCCACCCCCAAGGATGATAATATCAGGGTCAAGAGCATTGATGATATTTGTCATGCCAATGCCGAGCATCTCTCCCATTTCCTCGTAGGCCTCGCGTGCAAGCTTTGCCCGCTTTCCTTTCCCTAAGCTAGCAATCTGGTGCACCTCGACAGCACTCTTCACGCCTTTAAGGCCGAACCGCCTAGCGTGTCTCACCACTCCCCGTCCTGAGGCATGCTCCTCAAGGCAGCCGAGATTACCGCACTTGCACTGAGGCCGTGTCGCGACGCTCATATGGCCGAATTCAGCAGCGTTTCCCCTGCCGTGGAACACCTTTCCCTTGACAATGAAGCCGCCGCCCACCCCAGTTCCGAGAATTATACCTACGACAAGCGCTTTTCCCTTTCCTTTGCCGTATCGCGCTTCTCCAAGAGCAAAGCAGTTTGCGTCATTATCTATCCTGACAGGAATTTTATAGCGCTTCCTCACTGCTTTCACGAGAGGAAATCCACTAAAAGGAAGATTCGGTGTGTTGAGAATCAGTCCCTTCTTCACGTCAAGAGGGCCGGGGCTGCCGATGCCAATCGCGCTTGCTTTCTTTGGGCCAACTGCATCAATCGCCTTGAATAACTGAGCCAGAACTACCCCTTCTCCTTTGTCGGCGTGCGTCAGAACCTGATTTTTCTTGAGAATCTTACTGTTCCTGATCAACGCGGATTCTATCTTTGTCCCACCGAGGTCAACGCCAATGACCGTTTTTCCTGCCATGGCTTTCACTTCTTCAGGAGCTTATGGAGCTCATCCTGGAACGTGGTGATGTCTGCAAAATCACGATACACTGAAGCGAAGCGGATGTACGCGACCTTATCAACCTTCTTCAGGTGCTTCATCACGATGTCACCGACCTGCTTGCTCGGCACTTCCTTGCTCTGCATATTCCTCAGCTCGGCCTCTATCTGCTGGACAAGGTCTGTAATCTGATTCTCGCTCACCGGGCGCTTCTCGCACGCCCTGCGCAATCCGCCATGGAGCTTCTCCCTGCTGAAGGCTTCCCTCCTTCCATCCTTCTTCACAATCATCAGCGTCGCCATCTCAACCCTCTCATATGTAGTAAATCGCTTCTTGCACTTCAAGCATTCTCGCCTGCGGCGAATGCTCCCCTCAGATTCACGGCTGTCTACAACCTTTGAATCCTCATGGGTGCAAAATGGGCATTGCATAGTGGAGAAGAATACAAGAATGGACATATAAGTCTTATGCCTTGACAGCCGTTATCCGTATCGTGTCAAAGTGCTTCTTCTGCTTAAGCTCAATCCTTCCAGGAGCATTTTTAGTATGGGTCGCGAGATGGAGCAGGGGTATGAATGTGGAAATCTTATCTGATTTGCTGCCCTCGGTGGGGATGAGCTCTTCAAAGGTCATAGGGCGATTCTCTTTCTTTACAAACGAGATAATCTTTGTGTAGATGTCCTTGATGACGTTTGTAATATCCCTAGTCTTCTTCAGCGCAGGAATTCCCGTTGGCTGGCGCATCTCACGAAGGACTCTTCGCTCCTTCACCTCAAGCGCCTTTCTAAGCGCACTCATCAGGTCATCGAGCGACACTTTCCTTTTTCGCGGCTGGGGTGTCTTTGGCACGATTTTTGGGAGTGAAGCCTCAGTCTCCAGTGCCCCTGACAGGTATTCCTCCTCAAGCTGGTCATAGAAGCTGTCAAACTGCTCAAGCTGATCTTCTGTTGATGCGATGAGCTGGTCAAGACCCATGACTTCATTGTCAAGGAGATGGTTTGACTTCAGGCGAAGCAGGAGCGCGGCAGCAAGAACCACCTTTGCGGAGATGCGCACATCAAATCCCTGCAATTCGCTCACCATCTCACGATAGCGGTCAGACAGCACGCCGATATCGATGTCCCACGGGTTCATTCCCTCTTCCTTGACTAACTCGGAAAGAAGAGACTGCCACGTAATATCATCCTGTTCAAATATCAGCGAATAAACTCTCTCAGGCATATGATATAGGTGTGAAAATTATACTATTTAAAGCTACCGGAAGGCATTATTAATCAAAAGATTCAGCATCCTTGAGTTCAGCGAGGTAAGACTCAAGTCCGTGGGCACTCATGTTTATTCCGCCGGATTCAAGCAGTTCGTGCAAGTATTCATCTATAACTTCGCGCTCTCCATCATGGAGGTGAGAGGTATACGTTCGTTCAAAGCGCCAGGGCCGCTCATAGAAATCATCGATGACAAACGCTCTCCAGATTCTCGTGTCAATATCCTCGGCGGCATAATGCACTGCAGCGAAATAAAGGCCTGCACGCTCCTTGATATCTTTCGGATGCTTCCTCGCCTCGCCGAAAAGGCTTCCCCCTAAATATCCGGCACCAGCAAAGCAAAGGTCGAGGACTTGTCCGCCAGGCACAAAGAGCAATACGACACCGATGCCAGCCAATAGCCACGAGGTTTTCGACATGGTGCCTAATGACTTGTAACTCGAAAGGTCCCCTGCCATGCGGACAGCACCATCCTTGTCGATATATGTGGAAGACAGCTCATCCATCAACTCAACGCGGTCCCTGAACTGCTCCAGCAGAGCGCCATTCTTACCTCTAATGCCGGATTCTTCCTCAATCCTCTGGAGGAGAGTTTTTATCTCCCCAGCGAAAGTATTATCTCCATTCACGACATCTGACAGGAAATCGTGTTCCTCTGCCTTCTCTTGGAAATAATCATAATCCTGCTCAGTCTGTTCATCAAGCATCTTGTTGTAAGCATGGGGGTTCTCAGTGAAATCTTAAATCTTTGTTCCAGTATCTAGAACATTGACTACTTAATATTCCTAAAATAAGCAAAATTTAAAAAGCACCCCCGCTTCCCTCCCCCACTCACCTCTTTTCCTAGGGGTAAACGAAGATAGAACATCTTCGGATGGGACATCCAAGTTACCCCCTAGGTTTTCTGCTTCTTCTTAGAGGTCTGCACTTTTGCAGCCTTTCGATACACTTTCTGCCGTGGCTGCCGCTTTTGTTTCAAAATCCAATAGCCATTAGAGATAAGCAGGCCGAGCAAAAGCCCTATGATAAATGTGAGGACTTCTTGCAGAGTGATTGCCCTAAACGAGATGCGCTTCTTGGCAGGAGGAAAATACATGTCAAAATTACTCAGTTCCTGGGCAAGCTCAAGGTAGAGCAGCGCGCTTGATGGGTCCTGCTCGGAAAGTGTTTTGCCATATTCGAGGTAGCTGTAGCCTAAAAGGGGAAAGACGCCCTTCTCAGTGGCGATGAACACTGCCCTCTCGACTGCAACGACTTTATTCTCAATCAGCTGGTTAAGATTGCTCTCCTCTACACCATATACGCCCAGCACGAGACTAGCCCTGGCCTTGCTCTTACTGGCAAGGAACAGGCAGTTGGCAAAGTCCCCCATCACCTTTTCCTTGAGGGCGTCATCATACTCCTTGCGGACAAGTGTGGCTGCCGGAGGCGCCACCATCATGAGGTACTGGAGGCGCTCCTGAGCCTCAGCAGTCTTATCAAGACAGGATTGGCGCATCGTGCTGTTATCAAAAGTTAATGCCTTTCCAGGGGAATCAAAGAAGCTACTCCAGGAGTCAGCGCTGTTCAGCCGCTCTATGCCAAAAGCAAGGGCATATATGGTATTAAGCTTGGCCTCAGAGGAGTTTTCGCTCAGATGCACTTGAAGGCTCTCTGTGGCCTCCCTAAGATATCCTGTGGACTCGTCGACGCGCTCCTTCACTATAAGATATGTCTGGAGGTCTGTGATTGTTGAGAACTCTCGCGCCTTGAGCTGGGCATCCGCAGCGCCTGTGCGGCTTTCCGCCTGTAAAATCATCCTCCTCAGTGTGGGCGGAGATGGCCTCATCGAAAGTATAGAGAGATAGCGAGCCTTGACATTCGCACCAAAGCAGAAGCTTGCCGCAGAATAGGTGTCTCCCGATTCAATCGCAGCCTCCCCTTGAGCCGTAAGGTTCTTCATGCTCTCATACACTGGAGTCTCATTGAAGGAATCGACAACAGGAAGGCTGATGGTACTCAGCAATTCGGGAGTCTCGCTGCAGAGCTCATCAGCAAGCCCCTGCATGATCATTTGGTAACTTTCATCAGTGACAAGTTCCCCTATCTCCCGGCCGACTTGTTCGCCCGTGAATCCAAAGACCACATCCTCAAGATGGGCTGCTTCCACAACAGTAACGCCCAGCGTGTTCCCATATTCCACAAGGTCAATGCTTTCATTGTCAATGGTAATGTGGCGCTTTCCCTGGGGGATGAATACAAGGGTAAGAGTACCTGATCCCGCAGCTGCCTCAACCTTTTCCTTCACTCCTGCCACCGGGCCGATAAGGCCGCCGGAATTAATAGTGCCCGTTACAGTGACAGATTCATTGACCTCATAGCCAGAGAGCATCGCTGCAGTGAGGCCGGCTATGGCAGCTCCCGCGCTTGGGCCGCCGACTATGCTTGTTTCCGCCTCTATAGTGTAGATAAAATCATATTCTGAGCAGTCCATCTCAAGGAGCGAGCACGCTATCTCCTTGGCGAATCGTGTTGATATCTGCGTGTCGAGTTTTGTGAGGGGATATGTGTCTATGAAGACGCGGCCCTCCCCAGGGATAATGGAAAGGTAAAGGTCTGCGAGGCTGCCCACATAATAATCGCCAATCTCAGACACTGCGAGGAGTTTTACATGCCCAACTTCAGATGCTGCAGATGCCACAGGCAGGAAGGCAAATAGGCAGATGAGAATTATCATGGCTCTTCCTTTCATCATGCATAACTCTGGAGAATGAGCCTATATAAGCCTTATGGAATCACTTCTTTGGCTTAGGCTTGGGCTTAGGCTTGGGCTTGGGCTTAGGCTTGGGCTTTGGTTTGGGCTTTGCCTTGTTCTTAGGGGAATGTTTCGCTTTCCCCTTACTTCCCTTCTTTCCCTTTTTCCCTTTATCAATAGTCTCAGTATGCCTGCATTTAGGGTAGCCACTGCACCCAAGGAACTCACCATATATGCTCTTCCGAAGCACCATCTCTTTCCCGCAATCAGGACATTTCTTGTGCTGGTGCTCTATCTTTGCCTCAAGCTTCTTTGGAAGCTGCTTGGTCGGGCAGTCGGGATTGATGCAGAGCTGCTGGGGGCGCTTCTTGATAATCTTCACCACAGGATAACCGCAGGACTCGCAGGTCTTGCTGGTATGGACTATCTTCCCAAAACTTGGCACCTTGAATGTGATTGTGCAGGCAGGATATTTTGTGCATCCGACGAATTGGCCAAACTTGCCGCGCCTGAGGATAAGCTTGCCGCCACACTTGCACGCTCCTATTTCATGGGTCTCGAGCCAGCTTTTCCTGCTTGCCTTGAGAAGCTTTCCTCCTATGATTTCCTCGTCTGATTTAAATTCCTCGAGAATCTTAACCAGGACTTTCTTAGCGTTCTCAAGCACTTCCGTCTCATTTGTTGCTCCAGCCTCAATCTTCTCCATGCTAGCTTCAAACTGCCTCGTAAGCTCTTCGTCAATGATTTTTGGGCAGTGTTCCTCAAGAGTATCAACAACAGCAATCCCAAGAGATGTGGCATGGATGCTTGTGTCAAAGAGATAGCCCCTCTTGAACAGGTGGTCGACGATTCCTGCCCTCGTAGCCTTGGTACCTAAGTTCCTCTTGGCCAACTCACCAACAAGTGAAGCCTGGCTGTAGCGTTTGGGAGGTTTCGTCTCCTTTGCGAGAAGGTCAAGCTTGAGGACATCGAGACCCTGTCCCACCTCAAGTGAAGGAAGGGTGGTCTCCTTGAATTTCACGAAAGGGGCATAGAAATGCTGCCAGCCCTCCACTGTAGTTAGCACACCGTTTGCCTTGAACACCTCACTGGCACAATCTATGCTTACTGACAGGTGCTCCCTTACTGAAGGCTCTGCAAATGTCGCCAGGAACCGCTTCACAATGAGTTCATAGAGCTTCGCTTCCCGCGGGCCTACGTCTTTTGGAGTAGTGCCAGTCGGATAGATTGCTGGATGCGCAGGGTCACTCTTTTTCCCCTCATTAGGCCTAAGTGATTCGCGGGAAAGAATTTCCTCGGCCAGCTTGCTGAATTTATGTTGGCTCTTAAGCTTAGTGAGAATCCGCTTATACCCAATACTAGAGGGCAGCTTCTGGCTTGAGGTTCGTGGGTAAGATATGTATCCTCCAAGATAGAGCTTTTGGCATGCATCCAAGGCCATCTTAGGATTGATGCCAAAGCATCGGTTAGCCTCCATTTGAAGTGTTGTAAGATCGAAAGGAGTTAGGGGGAAATAGGTCTGCTCTTTCAGTGTCACCTTGGAAACTTGGGCAGATTTTCCCTTGATCTTTGAATGGATTGCCTTGACTTCTTCCTCTTTCCAGAATTTACCTTTAGTATGGTGGGCAGTGAGCTCTTCTTTTTTGTGGCCTTCTCTCGCGAGATGGAGATAAAGTTCCCAATAGGGCTTTGGCTTGAATATTTTTATCTCTCGCTCCTTTTCCACAACAATCTTCAGTGCAGGACCCTGAACACGGCCTGAGCTCAGAACCTTGAAAGTACCTGCTTTCTTGAGCGCAATAGTCATGGCACGCGAAACATTGATGCCGTAGAGCCAATCAAGCTTATGCCTTGTCTCACCTGCCCGTGCGACATTCCAGTTGATGTGCTTGTTTTTCTTGTCGTACGATTCCTCAAGCTCATGTTTGGTCAGTGTCGAGAATTTCATCCTGGCAGCGTCCTTTGCCTTACAGGCGAACCGCACCACGTTCAGTCCTATGAGCTCTCCCTCTACATCATAGTCTGTTGCGACAACAAAAGAATCCGCATCCTTAGCAAGCGACTTGATCACTCCAAGGTATTTTTTGGTGAATGATGAATTTTTGTTGATGAGATGTGAAGCCTTCCATTTCACATCCATAATCGGATAAGTATATTTTGCCTCAACCTTCTTCCCGGATTTATCCTTGGTGATGCCTATAAGATTATAGAGGTGGCCGACTGCACACACAACCACAATCTCGTGTCCGCCCCTAGAGAAACGGTAATAGGCCACACCATTCTTTCTCTCAGTCTTTACCTTCCCTTCAGCGAGGGAATGAGCTATTTTCTTGGCTGCTACCGGCTTTTCTGTCAGAAGGAGTTCGTACCCCATGGAAAACCCCGAAGGTAAGGGTATTTATAAAAGCTTTGCTTGCCGCAGCTGGAAGGTTTACGGGAAGCTTTTCGACAAATATGGTGAATCCGCCCATAAAGTATAAAAACTGGAGCCCTCTCCCGAGATGTAGGTAATGCCTATGGGTAAAATAACCCTGATAGTTTTAGACGTATTGAAGCCGCACAGCCCAGACATCCTGGAACTCTCCCAGAAGCTGACAGATGTACCGTGTGTCGACGGTGTAGACATCACCATCTTCGAGATTGACAGCAAGGTCGAAAACGCAAAGATAACCTTGAAGGGAACTAACCTGGAGTATAGAGAAATCCAGAAAGTCATCAGGGACAGCGGCGCATCAGTGCACAGCATTGACAAAGTGCATGCTGGCGACATCACTGTAGAGGAAGCCAAGACCCCTCAGGATGGCGGCGCGAACCTCCACCCATTCCCCCTGTAGGTAAAGTGAACCGAGATGAAGATTCTCAAAAGGGCAAGAAGGCGTGCCAGGAAATTCTCCAAGAAGTTTAAGGAGTATATGCGTATTTCTCATACTGCTGAGATTGCGCGCAGGTATTTCGCCATGAATTCTTTTGATGGCATCCTCACCATCCTGGGAATCCTCATTGGAAGCTATGTCGGCGGCATACGGGAGCCGAATGTCATCATCATCACCTGCCTTGGAGCAGCTGTCGCCATGGGAGTCTCAGGATTCTGGGGCGCCTACGAGACTGAGAAGGCAGAGCGTGCAAGAAGCCTTCAGGAGCTTGAGCGCGCGACGCTTTCAGACCTGAACGGGACACTGATAGGCAAAGCAGGGCGTTTCGCCACAATAGTGGTCTCTTTTGTTGATGGTGTCGCCCCTTTTGTGTCTGCAATGCTCGTCGTCTTTCCATTCTTCCTGCATGGAGTTCTCGCTGTCGAGTACATGTTCTATGTAGGCGTTACTATCGCTTTCCTTGCTCTTGCACTTTTGGGTGCGTATCTCGGAAAGATTTCCAAGAGCAATATTCTCACGAGCAGCCTTAAGATGGTGCTTGCCGGAATTGTGTGCTCAGGAATCAGCATGCTGCTTGTCGGCGGGGCGGCCTGAGGCTGGAGTATGGGAGAGCGCCAAAAAGGCACAGACATTCTGGCTGCGAATGGCGAGTACGTCACTGTAAAGCCTGCATTCGAGGAGCGCTACCGCTCTCTACTTGGCAAGAGATATGATAAATTCATCTCGACCAGCGTGACCTTTCTTCGGAAAAGCATCCGAATCAACACCATCAAGAAGCCAGTAGGCGAGGTGAAAAAACGCCTCAAGGAAATTGGATGGTCTCTCAAGCAAGTGCCATGGTGCCATCCTGGATTCTGGCTTGAGCATTCTGACGGCAGGCTCGATATAGGCAACACAACAGAGCACACGCTTGGCTACGTGTATGTGCAGGAGGCAGCGAGCATGCTCCCTCCTGAAGCACTGGAACTTGAAGAGGGGCATCTTGTGCTGGACATGTGCTCCTCTCCTGGCAGCAAAAGTACACAGATGGCACAGCTCCTCAAGGGAACCGGGCTTGTGGTATGCAACGACCTCTCAGGAAAAAGGCTCAAGCCACTAGGTCTTAATCTTCAGCGCACTGGCTCTGTGAACACGCTCATCGCAAGAGGAGACGGACGAAGGTTCTCTCAGGCTGGAGAAGTTTTTGACCGTGTGCTTGTTGATGCCCCCTGCTCAGGAACTGGAGCGATACGCAAGAGCCTCGGCACCCTAAGGATGTGGAACCCGAAAGGCGTCAAGAGGCTATCACGCACACAGCTCAGCCTTCTGGAGAGCGGCTACGCTACTCTGAAGAAAGGAGGCATCCTTGTGTATTCAACATGCACTCTTGAGCCAGAGGAGAATGAGGGAATTGTAAGCACATTCCTCGATAGGAACAACGATGCTGAGCCCCTTCCCATCTCTCTCAATGTAAAGCGCAGTGACCCGGTCATGGAATTCTCAGGCAAGCAGTATGATTCCCGCGTCAAGCACTGCCTGCGCATCTGGCCGCAGGATAATGACACTGAGGGATTCTTTATTGCCAAAATTCGCAAGCCCTGAGCTGAAGCCACAAACTATTTAAGCGCGTTCAGTAGAAAGAACTACTGTCCATAGAGGTGAATCTAATGGGAGATATACGTATCGAACGCCTTGCAAAAGTCATTGTACAATATTCAACCAAAGTCAAGAAGGGAGAGCGTGTGCTCATACGAGGCTCTCCGGGATCAGCACCATTGGTGCTTGCACTTGAAAGAGAAATTCTCAAAGTGGGGGGGTTTCCCGTAACAAGATTAAATCTTCCTGGACAGAGCTTTAATTATTTCAAACATGCAAAGAAACATCATCTGGAAAACCTTTCACCCATCTCAAAATATGAGGTGAAAAATTGCCAGGCAACCATCTCAATCTATGATTCAAATAATACACGTGAGCTTGCATCCATAGATCCCCGGAAAATTGCCATTAAGAGAAAAACCAATAATCCCCTGAGTGAATACATCCTTAAAAACCTCAAATGGAACGTGACACTCTTCCCCACTCCAGCATATGCGCAGGAAGCTGACATGTCTCTGGCTGAATTTGAGAATTTTGTGTACAAAGCAACATTTGCTGACAAAAAAGACCCTATTGCACATTGGAAGCGCATCTCAAGAAGCCAGGCGACGCTTGCCAAGCGCCTAAACAAGGCGACTCTCGTCCAAATACTGGGAAAAGAAACTGATTTAGTCATGAATGTAAAAGGGAGAATTTTTGTGAACAGCGACGGGCGCTACAATATGCCCTCTGGAGAAGTCTTCACAGCACCTCACAAGTACAGTGTGGAAGGAACTGTCCTGTTCGATGATTTCCCCACTATCTATGGAAACAGGGAAGTAACTGGAGTGTTCCTTCGATTCAAGAAAGGAAAAGTTGTTGAAGCCACTGCTGAGAAGAACGAAAAATACTTGCTTGAGATGCTCAACATTGACAAAGGAGCAAAATACATCGGTGAGTTAGGAATAGGGACTAATTTTGGTATCCAGAGGTTTACTAAGAATATCCTGTTTGATGAAAAGATTGGAGGCACAATACATCTGGCTCTCGGGCGAGCCTATGGAGAATGTGGCGGTACAAACAAATCTGCACTTCACTGGGACATGATTAAAGATCTCAGAAAGCACGGAAAAGTTCTCATTGATGGTAAGCGTCTTGTGCGTGAAGGAAATACTCTCAAGGTGGCAAAATGAATACAGCAAAACTAATCTATGCATCAAGCGACGACACCAACATGCTCTACGCGACAGGCATCTTCGTGCCTGACCCGTACCTCTACCTCGAACATAGCGGGAACAAGATTCTCGTGATGAGTGACCTTGAGTACGAGCGCGCGAGAAAGCAGTGCAAAGCATGTACAGTTCTCCCGCTCCGGGATTACAAGGAAAAGCTCAAAGATGATGGCAAAAAACCGAGCCTCGAGAACATTGTGGACCTGCTCCTCAGGGAACGAGGCATATCTGAGATTGAGGTACCGGGCAACTTCCCTTCCTGGCTCTACCAGAAACTACTCGACATGAATCATAATGTAATGTGCGTCGACGGCGCATTCTTTCCCCAGAGGGAGCTCAAGAGCAAGACTGAGCAGAAGTATCATGAAGATGTCCAGCGCATCAACGAGGGTGCATTGGAACTCGCGCTGGATATCATCTCAAACGCAGCTGTACGTGGCGGCGGGCTCTATCACAAGAGTGCCCCTCTCACCTCTGAGATAATGAAACGCGAGTTGAACAAATATTATCTTGACCATGACTGCACCTGCCCTGACGGGATGATTGTCTCGTGCGGCAGCCAGACAGCCCTTCCCCACCACCGCGGCACAGGCCTGCTGAAAGCCAATACCCCAATTATCCTTGACCTTTTTCCCAGGTCAATAGATAGCGGTCACTGGGCTGACATGACCCGCACTGTAGTAAAAGGAAAGGCAAGCGACACGCTGAAGAAGATGTACGATGCTGTGCTGGAGAGCCAGGAAAAGGCGCTGTCCATGATCTGTGATGGCATCCTCGGAAGCACTGTGCATACAGAGGTTCTCAAGGTACTTGAGAGCTATGGATTCAAGACAGAAGTGGTGAATGGAACACCGACTGGCATGATACACACCACCGGGCACGGCCTCGGCCTCGATATCCACGAGAATCCACGCATCGGCCCAGCAACAGATAATGAGAAGCCATTGAAGGCAGGGCAAATTGTAACAGTGGAGCCCGGCCTCTATTATCCTAAAGAGGGTGGTGTCCGCATAGAGGATTTCGTTGTCGTCACGAAGAAAGGCTACAAGAATTTCACCAAGGCCAAGAAATTCCTCGAGATTCTCTAATCAGGCGGGATAAGCCGCTCTTCCTCGAGAAGTTCATCTATCTCCTCAACTGAGACTGAGCAGCCATTGAGCTTCATCCCCCACAGGACTGATTCCAGCAAATCTTTGCGTGCGCTCTTTTCATCAGCAAGGTTCTCGACGTAGTGGTCCAGTAATCCAATCTCATACGCAATACACACAAGCTCAATAGACCGTATGACATTGACATGCCTCAACTCATAGTGAAGCATGCGCTCACGCTTTTTATCAGTATGAATCCTCTTGTGGAGCTTATGGCGCATCCTCTTGGCTATCTGTTTTGGGTCTTCTATAAGTTGCCGTGTAGTTCTTTCGTCTATTGCCAGGGCAGACGCCCTCTTGAGAACGACTGCCGCGAGACTCTCCACCTCTCCAGCATGCACAATGCTCACTGGCTGCCCTTTGCAGGTGAAGATATTGTTCGCAAGAGTAATCAGGCGCTTGCTGATAGACTCTATTTTCGGGTCGTTAATCACCTCAAGTGTTCCGGTCGCGATGAGATGGCGTATCTGGATGGCCTCAAATTTATACTTCTTGGTCTGCAGCGGCTTTGTGACAAGCTCGTGCTCGACTGCCTTGGTGATATAAAATGAGCCGCCAAAGCGCTCTTTCAGCGGCGGGAGGAGCCAAAGGAGGTTATTTATCGTCAATGATATGACTGAGCCTGCATCGAACACCAAAGACGGACTATATTTATTTTTAGTCATTTTGAATCAGTAGAATATCCTTTGAACAATCTGTCCATCCCCACTGGAATAGACAGATTATTCATGGGAAAAAAGCCAGATTTCAATTGGAGCACCTGTTATATAAACGTTTCGTTTTTCACCGTAAGCCAAAGAGCTCCCTCGCCGCCTGAAGCCTTCTCCGCACCCCTATTTCCTCCTGGAAGCGGTCTACCACTGTTGTCTGGCCAAGGAATTCCATAAGGTCCCACTGGCTGATGCCAAGCAGTGATGCGGTCTGTGCAAGGGAAATGCCGTGGTCATAGATCTTGCTTCCCTTTCGGATGAGGGCAAAATCAACCACATGGTCAATGTAGAGCTTGAGCTTCTGGTCGGTGTCCATAATCATCTTATAGATTTGGCTCACCATCGAGCGATAAGACTCAGTTTTTTCCTTTTCCAGATCCTTGATGCACTGCTTGAATACTGTCTTGAACGTGACCATGTCAAATGACGGGCTGTCCACAATCTTCTCCAGCGCATACGTGATGACTGCTATACCTATGGAGTCCTGGTCCTGGAAGATACTCGCATTATGGATGCTGTGGTTGCTCAGCGCCTTAAGCTGATTGTAATATTTTTTCTCAAGGATTTTCACCACGCGCCTCAATATTTTGAGGATATCTTCGCGTACCTCCACCCTCATTCCAGTCTCCATAATGTGCTTTGAGAGCAAAAGCTATAAAAAACTTCGCTCAAGTCTCGCCTCGAGGGATAACTATGTTTGTAAATGGAGAACACTACAAGACTGTATGGATGGAAGATTCGACAGTGAAGATGATTGACCAGCCGAAGCTGCCTCATCACTTTGGAATCAAAGATCTCAAGACACACAAGGATACTGCAGATGCGATTACCACTATGGTGACGCGCGGCGCTGGTGCAATAGGGGCAACTGCAGGTTATGGCATGGCGCAGGCTGCGCTCGAGGTCCTTAAGGCAGGAGACTTTGAGGAATATATGAAAGAAGCGGAAAAGACTATCCGCAGCACGCGGCCGACTGCGCAGAACCTTTTCTATGCTGTAAAGCGCGTGAGAAAGGCGATTGATGCTGCCCTTACTGAAGGCAATGAAGCTGCTGCAAAAGCTGCAGTCAAGGAGGCGGAGGCAATCGCAGCAGAAGACGCAGAATCATGCGAAGCAATTGGCAAGAACGGCGCATCTCTCCTCAAGGAAGGAGCTCGTGTCCTGACTCACTGCAATGCCGGGTGGCTCGCTTTTGTCGATTGGGGCTCCGCATTATCGCCTGTGTACGCAGCTGCCCGCGAGGGGAAGAAGCCCTTTGTGTGGGTCGATGAGACCCGGCCACGGGTGCAGGGTGCGCGATTGACATCATGGGAACTGCTCAATGAGAAAGTGAACCATGCGGTCATTGCTGACAATGCTGCAGGATTCTTCTTCGCAAAAGGAGAAGTTGATATCGTTATTGTTGGTGCTGATCGCATCGCGCGGAATGGCGATGTGGCCAACAAGATAGGCACATATGAGAAGGCACTTCTTGCCAGGGAGCATAACGTGCCGTTCTATTGTGCGGCTCCGACGTCCACGATTGATTTCGACTGTCCAAATGGAAAGGAGATTCCTATTGAGGAGCGCAGCGAGGACGAAGTGCTGTGCATGTGGGGACTTTCAGAGAAAGGAAATGTTGAGTCCATCAGGCTCGCACCAAAGGGAAGCAGGGCAAGGAATCCAGCATTTGACATCACGCCAAACAAATTGGTCAAGGGCTTCATCACAGAGAAAGGAATTTTCAAGCCCGAGGAACTGGCATCCCTTGCACCGGAGTCAGAAACTATTTAATTTCATCAAGAAATTCCTTCACCAACATCTTCGCAGTCTGGGGACCGTGGCTTATGAGGAACGTCGAGCCGATGATACACCAGATTAAATCTCTCACACGTATCACCAAGCTGAGCGCTACTCCCACTGAGGAAGTGAATCCTGTGACATGACCCATTGTTGCCTGGCCTGCTTCCTGCACACCCACCGATGCAGGCATTGGGGCAAGATAGACTAGGGACTGCGCCCCGAGGGCAAAGAATGCCTCAATCAGTTTGGGATTATAACCAATGACCATCAGGGCAAAATAGAACTCAAGCACCAAGACGCCGAGCCCTATGGCAGACACGAGAATCACCTCAAACAGGACTTTCGGCCTGCCAGTGAAGAACTCAATGATACGCTCCTCTACCTCCTTCACCTTGCTGAATATTGTCCTTAAACCCTTTCTCTTCCTGAAGCCAAGCTTAGTGAAGAGTGGGGTGAAGAGTGGCAGCCCATGAAATACCCTCCAGTAGAATGTGATGAGGAGAGTTCCGTTGATGACTGCTAATACAAGGAGGAGTATCTTAAAGCCTCTGGATAGGGGATAGCTTATTGCCAGCAGAAGAAATACAAGGCTGCCAAGCAGGAGTTTTATGGTAAACGCGACTGACGCTTCAATGACAACTGAAGACAGCGCATCACTTATAGGCACATCATGACGCTTGAGCAGCATTGCCTTCACTGGCTCGCCCCCCATTTGAGCGGAGGGAATGACATAGCCGAAAGTGAATCCCGTAAAAAAATACCAGAACAGGTTCAGTATCGGCACTCTGTATCCGAGAGAGGAGATAATAAGGTCCCACCGGAACACCATAAGAAACCTGTTTAGTAGGGCAAACCCCATGAAAATGGCGAATAATTTCAGGTTGAAAGTGCTGAAAGGGGCAATGATGTTCTCCAACCCCACTACATGAAGAACTACAGCGAAAAGGACCACTCCTAAGAGGGTAGTGAGTAGGGCTGAGAGTTTTGGCTTCATGTGGCTCAACCGGCGCCGGATTTCTGCAACTCAAGGCTGGCGGTGAGGATACGCTTTGCCTGTTCAAGGTCATCTTTTGTGACTTTGGAGCGCATCTCACGGCGCGCTGCCGCCTTTGCGAGCCTCAAAAGACCCACAACAGTCCTTGGTGTCACTTCAGCGACGAATTCCTTCTCGCGGTCCTTGAGAGTGTCGATGAATCCCGCGACATCTTCCTCAAACGAGCCGGGAAGCTCAACATCAATCGCATTGGCGCGCGCGACATACTCCTGCGCGAGCTCCGGCTTGAGTACCCTGACAGCAGCTTTCTGGGAACGCACTATCTTCCTCGTGATATTGAGGAACTCCTCTTTGCTTGGCCTTCTGATGAGGAACACAAGATGGAACCTCGACATCAGGGCTGCGTCGAATGGAAGCTGCTCTTTCAACTCCTCCGGGTTATCCCCGAGAAAACGCGTCTTCGCCGGATTCGCTGTGGCGATGAGCCTGATGCGGGAATCGAACTTATAGTGGTGGCCTCCCTTATCATAGGTGAAGAAGCCCTTCTCCATCGCATTATATAGCGGGGCCCTGTCTTCCTTCGCCATGAGGTTCAGCTCGTCAATGCAGCACAGCCCCTCGTCTGCCTGCGCCAGTAAGCCAGGACGAACCTCATTGCCCTTCATCGTCACTGCAAGTCCCGCGCTGCTCGTTCCGCTTCCAAGGCCGAATGAGGACTTGGGATGAAGGTCTGATAGCGAACGCAAAAGGACTGTCTTTCCCGTGCCGGGGTCACCGATGAGCAGGATATGAATGGGCTCTTTTGCGAAGAGCTGGAGCGACAAGGCTTCTTTGAGAATGTCGACTCCTACCAGCTCAGGAGAGATGCTCTTTGGAAATAGCTCTCCTGCCATCTTGCCAAAGGCAGCGTAGTAGCGCTTCTCAGCAAATGCCTTGCACTGCTTGTTCAGCTCATCGACCTGCTTCTGCTTCTTCTTGTCTTTTGTTGTGAGTACGACATGCTTATTGAGGGATGTGTCAGATGCAAGAGCCGCGGGCATCTCCTTCTCTGCAGTCTTGACGCTGAACTTCGCAAAGCGCTGCTGGACAAGTGTCTCTATCTTAGGAAAGGCTGCTTCAGGCACAATGGGCTTGATGCGCTCGAGGTTCTGGAGGGTTTCTTTCTTGATTGGAATAGCTTGGCGAATGAGATTGCGGAAGCTGCGGACCATGGTTTAAATTGGAAACTTCTCCTTCTTAAACCTTTGGTGTTCAGATAGATTTTTTATCTCAAGCTACGATTCAGCCACTATGGAATCCTTCACAGTCAGCAGCAAAAGCCACAACGAACTATTGGACATCACAGAAGAAGTGCAAGCTATAGTGCGGGCATCTGGTGTCAAGATGGGAGTTGTGACTGTATACGTACCTCACGCAACAGCAGCAGTGACCATAAACGAGAACGCAGACCCTCAGCTTCCTCTTGACATTATAGATGCGCTTGACAAAATGGTTCCTGAGCACGGGCAATACAGGCATGACAGGATTGACAACAATGCTGCAGCACACATCAAGGCAGCGATTGTCGGCCCGAGCGAGAGCATTCCCATCATTGAAGGGAATATGGCGCTAGGCACATGGCAGAATCTCTTCCTCTGCGATTTCGACGGCCCAAAGTCAAGGCGTGTTATTGTCTCGATTCATCAATAGCTCAATCAGTAGCCGCAGCGCTTTCCCGGGTCAAGGGCTTTGTTGTACTTCTCGAACATCTTCTCTCCCTGGGATTGGACACCGCTTGAGAGGTCGTCCCAGGGCTTGGTCTCCATAATCTCCCAACTGCCTTCTACAGACAGCTCCATCTTCTGATAGCTGTCGAAGTTATCACTATGGTACACGCCCATCTCAGTGCCTACCTGCCAGCCGTCCTTGAGTAGATAGCCATCTTCCTCGAACAGAACTTCAAGCTCGTGGTTGAATCCTCGCTGCTCATACGACACGTCAAGGAGCCTATCCTCAGGGCTTGACTTGTCCCTCAGGATATACCGCACGTATGCTGGGTCTCCATCTGAAGGGTCATAGCCAAAGCCTTCACTATAATCCCGCTCAACAATGCAATACTCTCCGTCGTGTGTGACGATGATTTCCCCGTTGTACCATTCGCTTATCGCGCCCCTACCAAAGAACAAAGCAGCGCCAGCGATTCCGATCCCTGCCCAGACTGCAGTTTTTATTTTATCATTTCTGTCCATCTTTTTTCCTTCTTATCTCTAGGAATAAGGGGCAGAATCTAGTATTTAGAACCTGTGAGCCAAAATTCGGTAACTGGCTAAGATATAGGGAAAAAATACGAAAAACACTGGTTTTACCATTGAATTAGTTGTCATTTAGTAGTGGTAAATACAGAAACATTTATAAATAACATAATCAACAGATAGAATAGGTGATAATCATGGATGAATATACAGAAAAATATCTCGAGCTCAACAAGCGATTCAAGGAAGCTGGCGCAGCATACATAAGACGGAATGTAATGGGTGCGGTTGATTACGACCCGTTTACTGCTAGGTCACAATTCATTGGCCTTCCAAGGGACCTTAATACGATTATAGCAGAATTCAAGAGGCTCGACGACATTAAAAATCCTCTAAACCAAGAAGAAGAATGCAAAGTTCTCGCCGACATCGAAGGGCTTGTTGAGGCTGCAGAAGAAAAATACCTCTCCTAAATCGAGTATTTTTTGTCAAAACATTTTGAGAAACCTTTAAATAGGTCTAAACTGAGGACTAGTCCATGGTCCTTGAATCGCTCATCAATCCCTTGAAGGCAGAACGTGAGCCCCTTGACCTTCTTGTCCTCGGATTTTTGTATTCATCAATAGCCGTCCTGCTGAGCCTGTGGGTCTTCAAGGAACATTCCAGCCTGGTGATGGTCTTCCTCACAGTCATAGCGGCGGTGCCACTAATGGTCTCCACTATCAAGATGGAGGAGAAAAAAGACCTCGTGTATGCCACAGAAAGCGCCATCCTCAAGGAGCATGCGAAGGCCCTGAAATTTTTCATGTATCTCTTTATCGGCTTTGTGATAAGCTATTCATTCTGGTATGTGGTGTTGCCAACCGGCACGATAGATTTACTCTTCAGCACCCAAACCCAGACCATACGGGAAATCAACGCGAATGTGCTCAGTGCGCATGCCAGTGGTTCTATCTCGGCATTCAACAGGATATTCCTCAACAATGTTCGCGTCCTCATCTTCTGCATCCTCTTCTCTTTCCTCTACGGTGCCGGAGCTATATTCATCCTCACCTGGAACGCTTCAGTCATAGGGGCTGCAATTGGTAATTTCATAAGAAGCAACCTTGATGCCCTATTAGTAAAAGTCGGCGCGTTAGGGCCACACCACTATATGCAAGTCATCTCCCTGGGGCTATTGCGTTACTCCCTCCATGGCATTCCTGAGATATTGGCCTACTTTGTCGGCGCTCTCGCAGGGGGCATCATATCAGTGGCTGCAATAAACCATGATTTTGGCAGTAAGACCTTCGAGAAGATTGTCTTTGACTCCTCTGAATTGACTATCCTCTCCGTGGCAATACTCCTTCTTGCAGCCCTCCTCGAGGTCTATGTCACGCCGATTCTTTTCTAATGGAATGAATTGACTTCTTCAGAGTGATAAGGCTTTTAAATCGCCCCCCTCTCCCACAGCTTAAGGGGAACCTATGGGGGATGAAAGCCTTGATTATATGGAGTTGCGTGAGTTCTACCTCTCAAAGAGGGCAGAGTATCCACTCCTAGAGCAGGTTATCGCAGGAGAAGTGGCATTTGCTAATAAGGTAGCTGAGGTTATGCTTTCCCTAGAGAAGCCCACTAGAGAGATAACAGCCAATCTCCAGACTATAGTAGAGCTAAGCGAGGCGACTGTTGACCTTGAGAATATCCCTCATTATGGGGTGACGAGGCAAGGCCTTGAATGGGTTAGTGTGTTATTTGGGGGCTCTACAGCTGTCGCCGGAGGTGCAATCGCCCTAGGCCTATTATTCCCACCTACAGCTCCATTAGCAGTTGCCTTAGGAGTCCTCCTTGGAGGCAGCGCGGTAGGCTTTGGGGGTTCGGTACATGCAGCAAACAGGCATGAGAAGAACAAAGTGGACAAGAAGACCAGGGAGCGCCTGGTCGCACTCGCCCCACACCTAATTATGGGAAAGGCTCTTGATTACAATATTTCTCGCGCGTTCATATTGGATGATTATGAGCACAATCAGGAGCGCTTTGAGGTAACATACCTGAAGCTTGAGCAAGATGAAAGAGCTGCTGTGGACAGCGAGTTCTACAGGCGGCTCGAGTCAGGGCTGCTCCATACTGACGAAGCGACACTGTCCAATTATCTCAATGACTTGGTGATGCAAGATGGCTGATGATTTTAAGGAACTGCTAAATGGGGATGAAGAAGCTCTCAAGATATATCTTGAATATTTAGAAAAGTATGAAGATCATGAGGACGTAGGATATGAGAAAGGGCACTACACCGCACTCGCACAGGAGTTTCCCTTCGCCAAAGATCTCATTGAGGGGAGCGCCACATTTGAGGGCAGGCTCGATGAGCTGCTTGTTGAACTTGAAGATAGGTCCGGCACCTTTGCAAAGGGAAAGAAGGATTTCCTCAGGGATTTCCAGGAGTATATGACCGTTCTCAGGCTGACGTGCCCAGAGTACGTAATACTTGGAGACGAAGAAAAAGCCAAGAATATGGTCAATTCAAAGTTCAATAACCTCGCATCAAAAGCATATCTTGGGGCTGAGGTCGGAGGGATTGCTCTTATCTGGGCTGGACCGCTCTTCCTGATTGAGGTAGCCGTCTGGGCAGCGGGGTTCCTGGGGTACAGTGCCTACATCGACAAGGCAAAGCGAGGAAAAATGCTCTGGGAGAATAAAGACACTATTTTCAACTCACTCTACAATGTAGCGCGTGACACTGACCAGGCAATAGGAAAATGCTTCATCTATGAGCATTTTGAAAACAATCTAGAGCGCTTTGGAAAAACATATCAGAATCTCGAACCCGAGGAGCAAGAAGCCATCGAGACGAAACTGTACAATCTGCTGGAGCACGGCGCACTTGACATGGCAGAGCATGAGCTTGACAATTATCTCAGCGGAATTCTAACAGATGAGGTCGACGATGCTGGAGAATGAATTACGGGAGAAATATCTCGCACAGGCAGAGGAGCATGAATGGTTCGAATCCGTCCTTGTGGGAGAGGAAACCTTAGAGTCCACTCTCGACGACATCCTAGAGCGCTTGGTTGCCTCAGAAGATAAAGAGCAAACGGTCGAGATACTCAAGGAATTCAAATCACATGTCGCACTCACCTATGAACTCCATTCAGAGCACTTCGACCAGAGCTACGAGCATTCGAAGGCAGCTATCCTCGCCAACACTGACTCACTCATGAAGCACAGCCTGAAGGGGATGGGGTGGTATCTCGCAGGGGGGCTCCTCATGGCTGTTCCTATCCTGGGGGGAATCGGCTTTGTCGCCATGTGCCTGGGTGGATATAAGGCCTTTGCTGGAGGTGCAGGGACGCTCGTGGGTGCGCACTGGAAAGAGGATACTCGCAGGACATTCAAAGAGGTGTACGATGCTGCCATTACTGTTGATGAATCAATCGGCAGGGCGTTCATCCTCGACCACTTCCACACTGGAAGAGAACGCTTCGAGCAGACTTACATCGCACTGGATGAGGAAGAGAAAGACTTCGTGGACAAGAATCTTTATGAACAACTCGAGTTCGGCGCAGTAGACATGGCGGAGCATGAGCTCATAGATTATCTTACCGCACTCAAAGTAGGTGAGCCAGATGCTTGAAACGATACATTCCAGAGAGTTCTATCAGCAGAAGGCAGAAGAAGATAGCAGAATCAAGGGTCAGATTCATGGGTGGTACACCTTCGAGCATGAGCTCGATTACAGCATAGCCAATCTAATCAAGAAGAAATCATCATATGAGGATAGGGATGAAGCCCAGAAAGACATCGACAGGTGCATAGACTCGATGTGCACCGTCGCCACAGACCTTGATGAAGAACAGATAGATAAGATGCATTATGCCGCCCTTGTGATGTCAATTGGAGGAAGTTTTAAGGGATTCACCGCTGGATCTGGCACCATAGGTGTAGTGGCTGGACTTACCGCCATAAACCCTGTAGTGGGCGCAGGAGTGGCATTGATTTGTGCTGGGCTGGCATTAGGAAGCACAGTATTCACATTAGCAAGTTCGAAGGGGATGGCTGAGAATTGGAGTTTCAGAAGAAATTTGGATGAGATCTACGCACCAGCATATGAGCTGGCTCAGATTTTCGACCAGGACATTGGTAAATGCTTCCTCTATGATTACTTCGAAGAGCAAAGAGAGCGCTTTGAGAAGACCTACATCGCACTGGATGAAGAAGATAAAACCCTCGTCGACCAGACTCTCTATGAACAGCTCGAATTCGGTGCAGTCGACATGGCAGAACACGAGCTTATGACATACCTAGCTGAGTTGAAGGAGGACATCTGATGCTTGAGACTGAACACGACCAGGACAAATATAGGTGTGCAGCAGAATCCTATCCATTTGTGGCAGAAGCTATCGCAGGCGAGACCACGCTCAAAGAAGTGCTGGACAGCTATGTTGACAATGACATGGCGAGAGTGGACCAGTCAATACAACCGTTCTTCAGGATGCTCTCCTGGCTCTCTGATGATGAATCATATCTCAAAACGCTTTGGCCTTACATCCCTTTCCATGACAGGTATGGAGATACTAGCATGTATGCTGGAAGCATAGCAGGGGGAGCCGTGATAGGGGGAGCAATTGGAGCACTTCCTGGATTAATTGCTGGAGCAGCAATCAGCATAATCATGACTACTTATGTCAGCCTAGGAGAAAAGGGAAGAAAAAAGGAAGAAAGGGAGAGTTACCTCGAACCAATCTACGAAGACGTGAATGCCCTTGACCAGGACATTGGCAAGTGCTTCATCTACGAGCACTTCGACAGCGCGAGACCACGCTTCGAGCAGACCTACACCGCACTGGTTGAGGAAGAGAAAAATATTGTTGATCAGGAGCTCTACCACAGGCTTGAAAGCGGACTTCTTGACATAGCAGAACATGAGCTCACTGATTATCTAACAGGACTCAAGGAAGGGAAGATATCAGGCACTGTCTTGAGGCGAGATCTGCGGTGGCACGATAAGCACGGCTGGTGTGCTGTGGAGTTCGAGATGAGCCCTGATGAATTTAGTGAAGAAAAGGAGTCCTTTTACAAGGCAGAAGAATCACGACGAGAGGGCCCTGCAAATTTCATCTCTGCTGAACTCGAAGACCTGCTATGCGGATGGCCAGACAACAGGCTCACCATAGTGGAAATCTTTGGCAAGGACAGAAAAGCCAGTAAGCTCATGGATGATTATCACGAAGAGCTGCGCGATTGGTACAGGGCACAGGAAGACGAGTACCTCCAGGAAATCGCAGATAGAATCTGATTACTCATCTTACTCCAGAGTCTTGACCAAGCCAGGGCGCGGGACAAATATTTCTCCCTGCTCTAACAACGACTGCATGAGGTTCTCGGCATTATCCACACCATCTTCCTCAGCCTTCTTCATCACATCGCCGACATCAGCGCCGCTTCCTTCGTCGAGGTCTCGGATGATGGCGGACAGCCTGTCTTCAGGTCTCTGAGGCTTTGCAGTAGTTGCTTCTGCAGGTGCGACAGCAGGTGCCTCTTCTAGAATCTCCGGCACAGGCTCGTCAGTAACACCTCCCTTCGATGCTTCCATCACAACCTTACCTGGCTCATCAGTGCGGCTCTCCAGTTCCCGCTGCCTGAACCTAAGCCAGGCAGGATTGCCCAGCTTCTTCACTATCTCAGCGAACAGGAATCTCTCGCCGTTCACTTCACCTGGCCGAGCCCTCACGTTCACGACATCACCAATAGAAAAATCCTCGTGGGCTCTATCTAACAGGCGGGTAACAACCGAACCCGAGCCGTCATCAATAATCAGTGTCTGTTCGTCAGGCCTTCCGACAAGAATCCCCATAATGCTAAACCTTGTGAGCTGCCTGCCAGAAGGTGTCTTCAAATAATTCAGTCCCCAGCCATCCTGCTTAACAAAAGAGAAGGAAAGCGCTTCAGCAACAGAAACAGGAGGAGCTGAAAAATGCTCTGGGCTCGCCCGTTGTTCAGAGTTTCTGGATGTGTCCACGTCTTGGCTCAAAGATTTCACCGTGCCGCTTAAGGGTTTCTATGGCTTCGTCGACCTCGTCAGCGCTCAGGTTCTTCTCCTTCGCCCTTGCAACGACATCTTCAATGCTCACGCTTTCTGACCCAGATGCCATTTCAGAGACAATCCCTTGGATTACTCGTAGCTTATTCCTCTGGCTTGCCGGGCGACCACCTGAAAACACATCAATGTCAATCTTACCTGTTTCGGGGTCCTGGCCCACTGTCTGGAGGCAGTGCTCCAGGAGTTCAATGGCTCTGCGTGCGTCCGCTTTAGTCACCTTCTTTCGAAGCTGGATGCGCGCTGAGGCCTCTGCGAGGCGGACAATTCCCTCAAGCTGCCGAGGTGAGATTGGCACTGACTGAATTTCGGTTTCTGTCGTGCGGAAATCCTTATTCCGCAAATTGACATAGAAATGCTCAATCTCTTCCACTGCCTCATCAGTTAGTACAGGGTTAACCATCTGCTTAGCATAGGATACATATTTCTTGAAGAACTCGGAGTCAAGCTTAGTCTCCTTGGTCTTCTGCTTCTGGTGTAGGTTAAGGATGAATCGTGCAAGCCTCTTGTCCTTGTCATGATCCGGGATGTCTCTGATAGGGAAAATAAGGTCAAACCTATTGATGAGCGTCGGACTCAGCTCAATCTGCTGCGCCAACAGCTTGTAGCTATTGAATCTCCCAAACTTGGGGTTGGCAGCAGCAAGTACTGTTGTCCGCGCGAGAAGCGTCGCCTGGATGTTGGCTTTTGCGATACTGACAGTCTGTTGCTCAAGCGCCTCGTGAATCGTAGTACGATCATCTTCACTCATCTTGTCGAACTCATCTATACAGCAAAGGCCGTTGTTACAGAGCACAAGTGCGCCTGCCTCAAGCGTATAGCCCTTGAGAACCTCGTCCTTCACAACCGCGGCAGTGAGCCCAACACCAGAGGCGCCCTTGCCACTCACATACCTGCTTTTTGGCGCAACAATCTGGATGCGCTTCAGCAATTGCGATTTTCCAGCGCCCGGGTCTCCGACAAGGAGGACGTGTATGTCTCCACGGCTTGTGACGCCGTCATCACGCTTCTTGTGCACGCCGCCAAAGAGTTGCAGCACCAAAGCTTCTTTGACGCGGGTATGCCCGTAGATTGAGGGGGCGATACTGTCTGTGAGGTGCTCGTAGACCTTTGGGTCTTTCGAAAGGTCATGAATACGAGCCTCTTCCTCATCGGTGATGGATATCTGAGTATAATCCTCTTCCATAGGAGTAAAATTGTTCGCCTCGAAGATAAGGTCATACCTTCTCAGGGGGGCGCCGCTCTTTCCAGTGATGGGAATCTCTTTTGTGACTCCTGAAATCTCAATCTTGCTGCCTGGGTTTGTCCGCCTGTCGCTCAGCGGAGCGACAAGGTCTTCCTTGAGAATGATAGACAATCTCTTGGGCTGCTCCCCACCCTCAAGCTCATCGGGAGCCTCTTCGAGGACAAGAGACTGTACGTCCACAAGTTCCTTGCTCAACAGTTTGAACCTGCTCTTCCTGCCACAGCTGCAGCGAGTCGGCTCCCTGAAAAGAGTATCAAGCTGGAGGATGTGTGTGACACTCCCACAGGCAGGGCATTCAAAGCGCGCGGATATAACCTCTGGGCGAACGTCGCTCTTCTGCCTCACAATGCCCTTAATGACCAGGAACCTGCCGATATGCTTGCTCCTAATCTCTCTTATGGGTGTCCTCGCGTCCTCAGGTAAGTCAGAGAAGCGAATCCTGAAGCGCTCCACAGCCTTCGCAAGCTCCATCTGCGATACCGCAATCTCCGCTGCCTTCACTACCTCATCTGGTTTATTGAGCAGCTCATCCGCAAGTGTGTGATCGAATTCAGTCAGAAGGGGGAAATCTATTTCCAAGACATGCGTGCCCTTAGAAACTCTCTTAAGAAGCTCTTTTTTGTAATGGGCTTCAAGAAATTCAGACATCCCATTAACAACATCAGCAGGATCCATTGGCTTTTTCCCCTTCGCAGCAAAAACGACAATGAGTATTTATGGGTTGCGTTGCCACTTCCGAAGAGTATGCGGGGCTAAGTGCGGGGATTCCTACCTCTGAGCAGAGAAAAGAATACAAGACTAAAGATGACTACGTGGTCACTTCATGACCTTCTTGAGGTTTGCAATTAGCATGTCCAGTGCCTTATGTACTTCATCTTCGCTCTTGGTCCCGGTACATACAACCTTACCATTGCTGAAGAGCAAGAACGTAGCCTTTGCCTCAATGAGCTTGTACACCAGCCCGGGGAACTGTTCGGGCTCATACTCGGTATTTTTGAGCTTCATCGCGAGCGTATTGAGGTTGAGGTCCATGCCCACACTCCCTGACGCGACGATGTTCTGAATCTTGATTATAGGCTCAATCTTAACCTTGACATTAAGTTTTTCCAGCGCCTTGATGATTTTGTTGATGGATTCACGCACATCCGTCATGGTCCTGGCACCGGTGCATACAACCTTTCCTGAGCTAAAAATCAGCGCAGAAGTCTTCGGGTCCTTGATGCGAATCACAAGCCCTGGGAACTGCTCGGGGTTGTACTCTGTATTGGGGAGAGTCGCGGCCATCTTCTCCAGGGGAATGTCCTCCTCAAGAGAGGTGCTCACGACAATGTTCACTACTCTGATTTCAACGCCCTTTTGCTCATCAGCCCTGCTCTTTTTCCCTGCACCTGTGGTCTTCTTCCCTGCACTCGTGACTTTTTTCTTATCAGTCATGGTCCTGTTGCCTCCATTCAATTCCTTTATATATCCTGCACTCACCCAAATAAAGGAATTCCTTAGGACGGGGAATTTAAAAACATTTATAAATGCTTTGTATATAAATGAACCTTGACTTCCACTGCAGGTTGATTTATAAAATGAATGCGTTGATTATCCGTTTTGGAGAGCTAAGCCTCAAGGGCAAGAATCGTGCTTTCTTTGTCCGACGGCTGATTAAAAATATCTCTGCTGCGCTCAGTGCCGAAGGGCTGAAGGCAAAGATTGAACAGAAGCGCCACAGGATTGTGCTCATGTTCCAGGAAGGCATGGAGGCCGCAGTCCCTATCCTGCAGCGCGTCTTCGGAATCAGCTCGCTGAGCCTTGTGGAGATTGTGGGTACAGATATACTCGAGAACGCTGTGCTCCGCTATGTCAAGTCTCTTGGAAAGGCAGAGAGCTTCCGCGTCACAGTCCAGCGCCTGAGTAAGAAGTTCCCGATGACAAGCGTCGAGCTGGAGCGGCATCTCGGCGCGCTCGTGCAGGAACAGACTAACTGGCCCGTCAACCTCTCAAAGCCGGGGCTTACCTTACGTGTCGAGATATGGGAGGGAGATACTGCTGTGCTCTTCACAGAAAAGATTCCTGGTGCAGGCGGCTTACCAGTTGGCGTCGAGGGAAAGGTTATCTGCCTCACTGGAAGCGGACAGGAACGCGACCTCGTGACAGCGTGGCTCTGCCTCAAGCGCGGATGTGAGATTGCTTTGGCAGGGAATGAGGAGGTGCTGGCAGAATGCTTGAAACGCCATGCCTACGGCTCCAACATTAAGACGCATACTCTCACCTCGCCCGAGGAGCTGTCTAAACTCCTCGAGACACTTCATGCAAAGGGAATCGCGACAGGAGCATCTGCCTCGGATTATCCAGAGCTTCAAGAAGACCTCTTTATCCTCGCTCCCCTTACTGGATTCTCAAATGAAGAGATTAGAGAGCTGGCTGACAGAATAAGGCAGGGCTAATCCACTGGAACAGACACTATCTGCTTTGTCCTAATGATTCCCTTTTCTGCATCCGCGATTCTTGCCATCCGTTCTGCTGTGACCTCAAGGGCTGCATTTGCCTGCTTTCCTGATGCTCCAAGAGTGAGGAGCAGTGAGCGGATATCGCCTGGGGAGAAGAGTTCCCAGGGGCTTTCAGCGAGAGACGCAACTGCGATTGGAGTCCTGAACTTCCGGCAGAACCTGAGATTCTGCATCATCCTACCCAACAGCCTTGCCCTCTTCCAGCCCTTGGTGCGGAGTATCGGTGCGAGAGCAAGCCCGATGTGCACTTCCTTCTCTCTTGCATGAATGCACAAAACCTGGTTCAGGCCTGACCTACGGTAGTGCATCCCATCGCGCTTCTTCTCCGCCTCGAGCAAGAACACAGCGTCGGCGCGTCCCTGTTCAAGGAAAGCCTGCGCCTTCTCAGGCTCGAGCGCAGCAGCGTACACCAGAGCGTCCCGCTTTAGCTTCATGCATCCCTTGCCAGAGGCAGTGATGCCTTGATACACAGGGAAACCATCATTCACAATCTGAAGCTTCTGCTTCTTCGGATAAAGGAATATCAAGCCTGAGATACCAAGCCTTTGCGCCATCTCGACAAACTCCTTCTCATTTCCAGACGGCATGACAACGTCAATGAACATGGTGCAGGGAGAGCACATCCATTTTATATAGGCTTTTGTGGAAAAAACCTCTGAATTGGAATATTATTACTAAAATTAATTACTCTAAAGTAGAAACATTTATGAAGTTAAAGAATATTTAAAATATACCTAGTAACAAAAAATCAAATAATCGGTGATATGACATGGCTGACGACGGAATGGATGACTTCGACGAATTTGATGACACTGGTGTCCCTGAAATCCCTTATGAGGGACAGAGGAGCGGCCTGGGAGATTATTCTGAAGGAGAACTCAGGGAATACCTCGAGGACAGTCTCCTGGTGGTCTATGAGCCCTTTGGAGATGGGTCAGAACCCATAGTAAAGCGAGTACCTGTTCCCCCCTCAGTTATGCCTGTGCAATACGGTGAAGAATTTTCTAACACTCTAGAAGACACCCTTGGTCTAGTCGCAGAGGCACTCAAGGTAGCATATGCGACTGGCGGTTCATTCTCACTGCCTGACCTTGAGCCTGACGACATCTACTTCGCACTGAAAGACTTTGTTCTCTACCAGGACAAGGCGCTTCGGCAGGTTGCAGTTGCCACGAGCAACCACCTACGGCAGATTCCAGAGGGAAATCCTTCAAAACGTGCCAAGGAATCAATCTCTAAGTGGGTTCCCACTATCAAGTATCCTGAAGATGATGAAGAGGGAATTGAAGTGGCGCGAAAGGGCCTCTTCGTTGTTGGCGGTACTGGAGTGGGGAAGACTCACTCCTTGAGAGAGCTTGCCAAGGTTCTTGGCGTGCCTTTTGTCTCAGTTAACGCCACCAGAATCACTCTTGAGGGATATGTCGGCGGAAAAATCACTGATGTCTTGGAAGAGACAAAAGAAAAGGCTGCAATGATGGGCGACCCTGAGCTCTATAAATATTCTATCATCCACTTTGACGAGGTAGATAAACTCGTCGCTGAAAAGACACATGGAAAGGACGTCGGAGGAGCTCCTGTCCTCGAAGCCCTGCTTGGCTATATGCAGTCAGGCAAGGTCAGGGTCAAGAAGCAGACCCCTTTCGGTGAGCAGATTGATGACTACGACACCTCAAACATGCTGTTTGTCTTCTCAGGCGCATGTGAAGGGGTTGAAGGCCTCATCAAGAAGAGGATGAAGATTGGCGAGAAGAAACCTGTCGGCTTCGATCTAAATACAAAGGCGAAGGAGACTGACCTCCTCGAGGAGAATCCCTGCGACCTGATACTCAAAGTCGAGCGTGAGGACCTCGCCAACTGGGGTGCTGGCTTTCCAAGGCAATTCCTAGGACGAATCGGCGCAGTCATCCCTCTAAGGTCATTCAACGCAGAGCAACTTGCCAAGATTCTCATTGAGCCGAAGAATTCCTTCTTCGACCAGTACAGGTATGTGTGGGGATTACAGGGAATGGCACTCTCCATCACCGAAGGTGCAATAGATAGTGTGGGAGAAAAAGCGGAAATAGAGAATCTCGGTGCCCGCGGACTCACTCACGTCCTCGACCCTATTCTCAACCAGTACCAGTTTGATCTGGGTATGATTGGTGCGAAGGAATTGGAGCTGACCAGAGAAATCATCGAAGACCCTGAAGGGAGCAAGCACGGTGTCATCAAATCAGTCCTCGCAAAGAAGGGTTATGCGCCTGACACTCTTGATGAGCTTACCACAAAAGTGATAGACTCACTCGAGGGTGACTGCGAACTGGCGAGAAAGGTAAAGACAGGCACCCATCTAAAAGGGAACGGGAACGGCGCGTCACAGCAGGCAGCAAAATAAGCACTTCAGAATTACTCCATCACCTGGGGAATCCTCTGTATGTCAGGGTCTGTGAAGATGTCGTTCTCGTCTGTGCTCTGAGTTGAGAACTCCGACACCACTGTCCCGAGAGGACCTGCCTGAAACCAGTGCAGTGTATCGGGCTGAAGCGTGTACTGCTCCCCGGGATTGAGCCCTATCTCTTTCCACACAGTATATGTGTGCTCCTTTCCTTTGGGGAGATGAGCTTTGATGCTTTCCTTCTCGCCCCCAGGCACATAGAGGTAGACTGTGCCCCAGCGGCACCTGAAGGTCTCTTCCTTACCGGGCTTTCCATCAACAGAAGGATGCCTATGCTCAGGGCAGGTCTGGCGAGGAAGCAGGACCAGCTCCTTTGCGCAGCAGCGCTCGGTGTTCACATAGACCACAACACCAAGGCCAGTTGACTCAAAGTTCCCAAGCCAAAAATCAGCAATTTCAATATTCTCCTTCTCTGCACCAGTGAGTATAATGCCGGCTCTCTGGAGCAACTCGAACACCTGCTCCTGATAGCGCATCACGTCGTCTTTTGCCAGCACATCTCTCACCTTATCTCGCGAAGAGACTGCTCATCATAGCACTGCTCCTTCATTGAGCAGCTCGTGCACTTCTCTTCTTTAGCATATTTTGGAATCGAATCATGGGCAAGCATGTGGAGTATCTTGTCTCGGACTTCAAGCACTTCATAGCGCAGGTAGGGATTCATCACCACATTGCGCTCATCCTCTCTGGAATAGCGGACAATTCCTTGGACAGGGCGCTCTGCATGCATCTCCTCCAGGAGGAGCAGATACGCTCCCATCTGGACGCGGTGCCCGGGCCACACGCCTTCCTTTGGGGCCTTTCCCTTCTTCTCATGGATGGCGATGACCATCTCTCCTGAATCGTCGACACAATCAACCGCCCCCCTCAGCCTCAGCCTGTCTGAGGCGAGCCATTTCCTCTCTTTCACATCGGGCTGCCACGATTTTGGGGTCTCTCTCTTCAGGCCGAGTTTTTCCTCAAGATAGAGCTTGCGCGGGCAGAACATATAGGTGTTGAATGAGCTCACACTGAGGTGAGCAGGGTTCTCAGCCATTGGTTTTCAAAGAATCTTGCTCCCTAATAAAGCTTTCACCTGCGAAGGGTTTTTAAAGCCCCGGACTGATTTGCTCAACATGAAATCCATGATTGCGAAGCGCATGGGGCGTATGGAAAGCTCAGGTATCAGAAAAATCTTCGACCTCGCAGCGAATCTTAAAGATCCCTGCAATCTCAGCATAGGGCAGCCTGACTTTGACACACCTGATGAAGTGAAGAAAGAGGCCATCCACTGGATAGAGCAGGGCTTCAATAAGTACACGCAAACACAGGGCATAAAGGAGCTGCGGGACGCTGTCGTGACTCGTTTCAAGGAGAAGAACAACATCATCACAGATTCCGAAAGAGTGCTCATCACCTCTGGCGTCATGGGAGGATTCTACCTCGCATGCTGTGTACTCATTGACCCCGGCGACGAGGTTATCATCCCAGACCCCTACTTTGTCGCATACAAGCACATGGTCAGCATCCAGGGAGGGAAACCGGTGTTCGTGGACACGTATCCTGATTTTCATCCGAAGGCAGCTGACATCAAGAAGGCGATAACAGAAAAGACAAAGGCCATCATCATCAACTCGCCGACCAATCCGACAGGGCAGGTGTATCCTAAAAGAGTCATCAAGAAGATTACTGAGATAGCAGAGCGCAATGAGATTATGATTATCTCTGACGAAATCTACGAGCCATTCATCTATGATGGGGAGCATGAGAGCCCGGGAAGCCTCTATGATAATGTCCTTACACTGAATGGATTCTCGAAAACAGCGAGCATCACAGGATGGCGCATTGGCTATGCCACAGGACCGCAAGAGGTAATGAATGAGATGAAGAAGCTCCAGCAGTACAGCTTCGTGTGCGCCTCATCCTTTGCCCAGAAGACCATGGCCAAGCACATCAATCTCGACATCTCGCACCATATTGATAGGTACAACGCGAGGCGGGATATGCTCTACGACGAGCTGAGCGAGCAATTCGAAATTGCAAAGCCAGAGGGTGCGTTCTATATGTTTCCCAAGGTACCGTGGGGCACGGGCTCTGAGTTTGTCGCGGAGGCGATAAAGAACAATCTGCTCATCATCCCAGGAGGAGTATTCTCAGAAAAAGACACGCACTTCCGCATCTCCTTTGCCGCGCCTGACGAGCAAGTCAAGAAGGGCATCGGGATTCTCAAGAAGCTTGCAGAGAGCAACTAACAAAGAAAAACTACTTATGCCCCGGCCGGGAGCCAGTAACTTTCAGTTCCTCGCCCGTCCGTGACATAGAATTCGCAAGAATAGCGTTGAGGCTGGGGCTACGAGTGAATAAGAATGAACGACTCTGCCCTTCGGGCATTGAACTAATCTTCCCTGCGGCGGTTCACTTTTCTAAATAGGTGTCCTACCTTAATGACAAGCGCAGCATAGCTGTCTGCGCCTGGAAACATTGGGGCAAGCACTTTCTTCCAGAACGAGTATCTTTTCTGCTCCTTACGAATTATCTCCTCAAGTTCTGAATCCGGCAGGTCAGTCTTGGCATCCATCATCTCAACCGTATAACTGCTGCCGAGTACTTTCCTGAAAAGATATTCTGAGCGCGGAACGTGGAAATCTGAGGTCACCACAGTAATGTCTTTCCATCCGCGCGGCTCAAGCACATCTTTCTTTGTGAAATACGCATTGCTAAGAGTATCCATCGCCTTTTCCTCCAGCAGGATTGTCTCTTCAGGGATGCCCAGGGAAGCTGCATAGTCCTTCATCGCCTGCGCCTCGGTTTTAACGGGAATGTAATCAAGCAAATACGGTTTATAACCAGTCAGGATGAGGTACTGGGCGACGCCCTGCCTAAAGAGCTCGACGCCTTTGTCTACTCTATTTTGCACTATCTTGGGGAGAGAGCCATCTTCATGCACTCCGCCTCCCAGCACAACAATTGCGTCTTTAGCCATTCTTACTCCCTAACCACCAAAGAGCCATAATAAATCTATCCCTTCAAAGTATGAGCAGGAGCTGTGCCTGCAAGAGGTTCACTGAAAATTCAGCTATCTTACGGATGTGGAACGCGATAGGCAGGGGTACGTCAAGCGTATCGTCCAACTGGGTCCTTATAATATTACGTGTTCTGCTCACTGATGATGCTTCCTGTGCGTCGTACTTATAGAGCAGGTCGTAGCAGGTCTGAGTCATGGAAAGCGCCTGTGAATAGAGAGTGAGGCCATGCCTTCCTGCCACAGTATTTGGAATGACCAGTGCTTTCCACAGATTGGTGTACTCATCTGCCACAAGCTCCAATAGCAGGACAAGATGAAAGTACGCCGCAGTCTTCTTTGTATCAAGATGCCCCATGCGTGAGAGCTGGCGAAGCGTGAAATTGGCAAAGCGGTTGATACCTAGGTCGCGCTCAGCTGCCTGTTCTGGTGTTGTGAGGGGGCTCTCCTTCTCTGAGATTCTCAGGAAATCCTCCTTACACTCCTGGGCTAAGTCAATAACCATCCTGTAGATTCGCCGGATCAGTGTGGGAAACTCCACCTCACCAGGCGCGGTCATGTCCTTAACCACGCACTTCGATGGCTGCTGCTCCACAATCGCCATCCCTATGAGATTATCCACTGTTTCCTGTATGGTGCGGTGCTGGCTCTTGAGGCACGTAATCCGGAGTTCTTCCATTCCCTGTACATAGTATGTATTGAGAGTGCTGCGGACAAGTGCTGTACTCAACTTCGACACGTCGAGTTTCACGGCTTTCGGGCTCTTCTCCCTGGGAAGCTGGAGCCTGACTTCACGCCCTGAAGTAATCACTTCAAGCTCATCTCCTGGCTTGAGCTTGTTAGACTCTGCCCACTCCTTTGGCAGTGACAATGTGAGGGTGGAATGCCCCTGACGAATCAGTTTACGTCTCATAGTATCTCTAAATATTCACTAATGCGCGGTGCTTTAAATATATTTTGGAATATAGAACATAGCACATGGAATATATTTCTCATCCCATTACTAATTACTGTGAACAACCATGGAAACCAAAAGCATTGAGGGAATTGTTGAGTATGCAGAAGAATATGCGCGTGAGAAGCACGGCGGGCAAACGCGGAAGGACAATATCACACCCTACATCTGCCATCCTGCTGAGATTGTTGTGAGCCTGGGGGCATGCGGTGTCACCGATGAAGCAGTGCTCTCTGCAGCCTGGCTCCATGATGTTGTCGAGGACTGCGGAGTCACGCTTGAGGAGATTTATGGGGAATTCAATGATGAGGTTGGCGGGCTTGTAGATATCCTCTCGCGAAGAAAGCCACATGAATCACATGACCACTACAACACCAGGGTTCTCGCAGGAAGCCCCGAGGCGAAGCTCATCAAGGTGGCTGACACCGAGCACAACTGCCGCACCCTTGAATGCCTTGACAAGGAAGCGCAGGAGAGGAAGCTCAGGGAAGCGAGAGAAGTCTACCTCCCCCTAAGGGACGAACTCTGCGCGCTCTACGACTGCGGCTGGCTTTTCGATGCCCTGGAGAAGAACGTGAATTCGTTCACTATCGGCGGCGAATCAGGAGATGAAAGTAGCAGCAGCAGCAGCAGCAGCAGCACATACGTTATTGTCCGCCAGGAATGGAGGGAATCTGAGCGGGGATGGGGACAACGACCGGACGGCTACTCTTTACATCTTACCCCTGAGGATCAGGAAGAATTCGTGAAAGCATACTGGGACAGGATGCCGGATAAAACGCCGCACTGCTACTCCTTTCCAAGCGGTAAGCCAGAGGCCTTCGAGGTGGATGATGATATCTATCAAAGAATCAAGGAAAGCGAGAACGGCATCCGGAGTTGGAAATAACATGGCAAGAAGAAAAGAAACAGAGCTTTACATCCCCAGGATTGAGATTTATCATCCTGATGAAGGGATTATTACTCTTGAAGATATTCTCATCGACGTTGATGTTCGCATGGACGCCTCAGGCGATTATACAAGAGACCATTTTAGAGGGCACCAAGAATACTACCTTGAGCAAGGGAAGTGCATAGTCAGCCTCCCAGTGCTGATTGCCTGCCTGAAGGCAGCTGCTCCTATGGCAAAAAATGGGGATGTGACAGCGAAGAGATTCTTAGAGTCAGTAAAACTGAGCGGCATAACATCAACAATAGTAGATCCCGGAACCCACTCTGTCTCGCATTTTGATGGCCTTGGTTTGCCTCAATACATGGGAATCCCTCCTGAATGGAACGGGGAAGCGGACGAACTGAAGAAACCACACTATCTACAAGAGGTCTGGGAGCCGAGCCTACAGGCCCTTACAGGCCTCGAGAATCCTGATGAATTACAGCAGATCTCTCCCGGCAAAGCTGATTATATGCTTAGCCTATTTTTTGACAGGCGAGTGGCGTGGTTTTCCTTGGACAAGAAACGGACATATGTAGGTTTTACAGATTTCAATATCAGCCCCTTCTCTGCAGATAGAAAGGGACAACTGTGGAACGCGCGCGGCGTCCAGAGAGGTGGGAAATAATGGGAGATGACCTGGAGATAAGGATAGCAGAACTTGAGAACGAGCTCGAAGAACTCAGAGACCTGAAGCAAAGCGAGAGCAAGTTCTATGTTGTTCGTCTCTATGATGGTTTCGACAATATGTGGATGGATGTCTCAAAACCAGTGAGCAAAGATGAAGCGCAGAGAATCTGGGACGAGAAAACTGATGGAGGAACACGCAATACAAGCTACGATGACATCGACTATTACCATATCTATCCAGCAGACACAGTGATGCATTTCTCGTATGAGGCAAAGGAACTGAGAGACAAAAAAGGGAGGTAAGCACTATGAGTCTTGAACAGAAAGTGTCAGAATGCAGCGGCGGAAAGATGACTATCAGCAACGACAGAGAAGGTTACTATTATGAATGTGACATTAATTGGGCGACCATCTCAGGTAACGAGCTAAATGTTAGATTCTCAGCAGTCAGAAAATATGAGGGTGGCAGGTGGGTCCAGGATGAGATTCGCCCCTATGCTGCGAGCCTGGAGATCTATAACGGAACTGTCCTAGGTGACGGGAAGGTTCATTTCTACTCGCCCTACACGTACGAGCTTTCGATATTGCACCCACCTAATTATGAGGAGTCCTAAGCAACATTTATATAACATCCCCTTATAAAGGGAAGCATGGTTGACAGAGACTTGGCAGACTATGCTGTGAAGGCTGCGCAGGACATGGGGGCGAGCTATTGCGAGGTTCGCCTTGAAGACACAACATCAAACAGCTTCATGCTCAAAAATGGCACACCTGAAATCTCCGGCTTTGAACAGGGGACAGGCATAGGCATCAGGCTCCAGGTAAGCGGCAGCATTGGTTTCGTCTCGACAAACGAATTTTCAAAGAAGAAAATCAAAGATATGCTCTCCCGAACCATTAAAGGTATCCGGGCAAAGCCAAAACTCCATGAGAAGCTCCGCCTCTCACGGGAGAAGGCGCACAAGCGCACATATGGAGTCAGCCAGAAAAAGAATGTAATGGACATCTCCAGTGAGGAAAAGCTTAACTACCTTATCGAGGCGGAGAAGAGAATTGAGGCTACAGGCGTCTCCATTCCAGGCAGGTATCTTACCCTCGCGGACACCTATTCCGAAGAATATCTCGTCACTTCTGAAGGGACACATATCATCTCGAAGATTCCGCGAGTCATGCTGGATTATTATCTCACTGTACAGTGCAATGGGAAGAGCGTGCAGCGCTATTGGAACTATGGTAATGCAGGTGGCTATGAGTTTGTGGATAAGTGGGACATCCCTAATCTGCTTGAGAGCGAGGTGAAGACTGCAGAGCGCATCCTGAAGGAGGGAAAGCCAGCCCCGAAGGGAATGCTCGATGTCGTGACAGGACCGCAGGTCACAGGCATCATGGTGCATGAGAGCTGCGGGCATCCCAGCGAGGCAGACCGCATTTTCGGCCGCGAGGCTGCCCAGGCAGGAGAATCATTCATCTCACCAGACATGATCAAGGACAAGATTGGGAGCAGCTGTGTAACTATTGTCGACGACCCGACAGTGAAGAACAGCTACGGCTACTACCTTTATGATAATGAAGGTGTACGGGCGCGCAGGAAAGTCCTCATGAAGAATGGTAGAATCAATGAGTTTCTCCACAACCGCGAGACCGCAGCAAGGATGGGCCTGCCCAGCAACGGCTCATCAAGGGCAAGTGATTTTGACAAGGAGAGTATCATCCGCATGAGCAATACATTCATGCTTCCCGGAAAGTACTCTGTCGACGAGCTTATCGCAGGCGTGAAGAAAGGGGTGTACATGAAGAATTTCATGGAGTGGAACATCGACGACAAGCGGCTGAACCAGCGCTATGTCGGCGCCGAAGCCTACCTCATAGAGAACGGAGAAATCAAACACCCTGTACTCAACCCCACTCTGGAGATAAACACTCCTTCGCTCTACTCATCAATAGATGCTGTCGGGAAGAATCTTGAGCACCATGCCGGAAACTGCGGCAAGGGAGAGCCCATGCAGGGCATCCCTGTCTGGCTCGGTGGCCCATCAGCCCGGCTACGGCGGGTGAGGCTCACATGAAAACCCTTGATTTCGACCCTATGGAGTTCCTTCTCGCAGAACTCAAGAAGCGCGGGGCAGATGATGTCGTGCTCCAACTTGGGCGGGAGGAGAGCCAGCAGCTCAAATTCTCGAACAGCAAGATATCTACGACAAAGAGTTGGGACCTCTCTGTATTGTTCGTCTTCGCCACTGTTGATAAGCGCATCGTGGTCACCACAGTCAAGGACCTCTCGAAGAAGTCACTCGCTCGGACTGCAGTCAAGGTAAGCCAGTTTGTTAAACACCTTGCCCCTAACAAGGGATATCGCGGTATTGCTAAAGGACCTTTCAAGTACGGGCAGCTGAACCAGGCATACGACAAGAAGCTCGCCGACCGCGACTACGCTGAAAGCCATGCACTCTCCCTTGTCGATGAAATAATCTCGACTGCAAGAGAACATGGGGTGAGGCGGGTTGCTGGCGTGTATGAGAACAGTGTCAGCTCAATCAGGATACTCACCTCAGGAAAGGTAGACAAGCGAGAGGACTCAACACACAGCTACCTCTCCATTCGGGCGCTGAAGAGCAAGCATGCAACTGGACATATGGTCGCCTGCTCCCGCATGCTCAATAAGCTCGACGCCACGGGAACGACAGCCATGGCTGCGGATATCGCATCACGCGCTGTTGGAGCAAAAAACCTCAAGCCCGGCAAGTACAATGTCGTGTTTGACAGCTTACCATTCGCGAATATCCTCAACCATGTCGGCATGGCATCGTCAATATTCTATGTTGAGGCAGGATTAAGCTCACTCAAGGACAAGCTCGGAAAGCGGGTGGCCTCAAAGGCAGTAACACTCTATGACCACGGTACCCTTACCAATGGGTTCAACTCGAGCAGATTTGATGAGGAGGGAGTGCCGTGCAGAAAGACAGCGCTCATCCAAAAGGGTATTTTCAAGAACTATCTGCACAATACAAGCACAGCGCGCCGCCACAGGGCTAAGAGCACAGGAAGCGCCGGCCTCATTGTCCCTGGAGTAAGCAATCTCGTGCTCACCAGTGGAAAGCATTCCCTGAACGAACTTTTCAAAGAGGTGCGGAACGGCGTGTATATCACAAATCTTTGGTATACTCGCTTCAACAATTATGCTACAGGTGATTTCTCCACAATCCCGAGAGACGGCATCTTCCTCATTAAAAATGGAAAGATTGCCCATCCGATAAAGGGGATTAGGGTAAGTGACAACCTCCTAAGAGTGATGGAATCTGTCTCAGCCATAGGGCGGGACGCACGCCAGATTAGGGGCTGGGAGGTCGATAAGCCAACAGTGACAGCGCCTGCAGTCGTCAAAGACGTGAGGCTCACGCGCCCCACGCGCTAAAACATTTAAATAGTGTTAGATTCCCAAGGGGAAAGTCCTGGGAGGTTTGGCTTTTTAGGACTGTTCACGTGATACTCATGAAAGAAAACGACTCTGAAGACACTACAGAAGAGCCCGCGCAGGAAGACCTCAATACGGTGCTCTACGGCTACAGTACCAACGCCAATCATTTAGAGGAAGAGAACCAGCTCCTCAAGAAAACAGTGGCGGAACTGAATGAAAAAAATCAGATTCTCAAAAAGACGGTAGAACAGTTCAAGAAGCCACCCCTCATCTTGTGCGAGGTTCGCGAAATCATTGAAGGTAAAGCTGTTGTACGCCTGCCGAACGGCAACCAATTCCTTGTAGAAATTATGCCAGAATGCAAAGGCATCAATGCAGGAGAAACTGCACTGGCCAATCAAAAGGATCTCGCCCTTGTAAAGAAAGTCAATACATCAAAACGATTCAATGTCGAGCGATTCGTTATTATCGAGAAGCCAAAGATTGCATGGAAGGATGTCGGCGGCCTTGAGGAGCAGATACGGGAGATTCAGGAAATCATCGAACTGCCGCTGAAGAAGCCTGAGCTATTCAAGAAGGTGGGAATTCTACCTCCAAAAGGAATTCTCCTCTATGGGGCCCCAGGAACGGGAAAAACTCTTCTGGCAAAGGCTGTCGCCGCAAGCACGAAATCTACATTCATCGAGATTGTAGGGTCAGAGCTTGTGCAGAAGTTCATCGGCGAAGGCGCGAAATTGGTAAAGGAGATATTCGAGCTTGCCCGTGAGAATGCGCCTGCCATCGTCTTTATCGATGAGCTTGATGCCCTCGCAGCCCGCAGAATCGAGATAGGTACGAGCGGTGAGCGGGAAGTGCAGCGCACATTCATGCAGCTTCTCTCAGAGATTGACGGCTTCTCGCCCCTGGGCAATGTGAAGGTCATTGGATGCACGAACAGAAAAGATATCCTTGACCCCGCAGTGATGCGGCCAGGCAGGCTTGACAGGCTCATCCACATCCCGCTTCCCGACCTCAAAGGGAGAAAAGAAATCTTCAAGATACACAGCAGGAACATGAAACTCAAGAATGTGAAGATGGACGAGATTCTCAAGAGGACAGAGGAGTTCAGCGGAGCTGAGATTCAGGCCTCATGCACAGAGGCTGGTTACTTCGCCATCCGCAACAAAAGAACCTACATCATACACAGGGATTTCCTCAAGGCGATTGTAAAGGTCAAGCAGAGCGAAAAGCGGGAAAGCCAGGAATACTTGAAGATGTTCGGGTGATACGCTGATGCCACCTAGAAAGCGGAAGGGAAAGGACCAGAACCGGACCAAGAAGGTTCTCATGGGCATAGCGACATTCTTCATATTCTTCGGCTTTATCTTCGGTGGAAACATGCTTGGCGGCAGCAATGCGCAGACTGTCCAATTTGAGGATTACACATTCACCTACAGGGAAGGCTCTTCAGCAACCGGGCGCTGGGAGTTCAAGATGGACAAGGAACGCTACAAGGTGTTCTACGTGCCACAGGAACTGGCCGACATCCCCTACGACCCAGCAATGGGAGACAAACTTGACTCAACTATATTCTATGTGGCCATAGAGCCACCAAACGCCACGAACGACCCTCTGGGAGAGGGGATGGGGCTCGCCCTGTACAGATTCCAGCAGGATTTCACCGGGCGTGAGGCGCTTGTGGTGGAGGCATTGTCCATGCCGCCGACAAATGATTCCCTACCTGGGCTCGAAACATGGCAGGTGTGGAATTGTGAGAACGCGACAAACACCGTGCCTGTCGTCTTACTCAAAAGGGGCATGAACACTAACCTGACACTTCAGGGGAATTGCATTGTCATAGAAGCCAGCAAGCCATTTGAATTCCTCAGGGCTTACGACCGCTTGCTGCTCGGAGTATTGGGGGTAATGCCATGAGCGGTAACGAAAAAGATACTGGGAAAAAAGAGGAAGAAAATAAAAGCTCGACTTTGCGGACTGTTCTGGCAGTTACTGCCATACTTCTTGTTTTTGGGCTCACATTCTATCTAGTCTATAAGGGCTCTCCGGTAGAGGCTGACCAGCCAGAATATTATATGTACAATGATTTTGCCTTTGTGAAACAGGGCTCTCTCTGGGTGACGCAGGTGCAGCAGCCGGGAAGCAAGTATCTCTACACCATCCCTCTGCACTACGGGCCGCGCGACCTCACTGAAGTGGGGATGATTGGGGTATTTTCTCAGGATTTTGCTGATGCCAATTATGTATATATCACTATAGACCCTGACCAAATAGAGAACACCCAAGATATGCCTGAAGGGGAAGAGAGCCATATCAGCCTTGCTGCAGCGGAACTCTCGCTTGTCCTCTCACAGGCCATCCAAAGGAATCCCATCGCCGCCTGCTCAAGGAATGAGAGTGAAGCGTGCAGTGAGCGCCCGATTGCGAGATGTGAAGAAGATGGCGAGCCCGTCATATATCTCCAGGAAGAAGGTGACGCAATGATATACTTCAATGGTGATTGCATCTACCTCAATGGAGAGGGGCCTGAGCTTGTGAAAGCCGTTGATAGGTTGCTACTCTACTGGCTCGGCGTGATGCGGAACTGATATGGTTGAGCATTATTTCTCAGAGAAACAGCATTCTGCTGCTGAGGAGAAGGAATTCTCATGCAGGCTGCGCAATATTGAATTCAGATTCATATCAGCAGGAGGCACGTTCTCCAAGTATCGTGTTGATTCAGCGACACGCCTGCTTATCGAGAGTGCTGATGTTCCGGAGACAGTGAGAGTGCTTGACCTCGGCTGCGGCATAGGTATCGTCGGGATTGTGATGGCGCGGGTACTCAAGTGTGATGTGACTATGGTTGAGATTAATGAGCGCGCCGCTGCCCTCGCCAAGCGGAATGCGGAGTTGAATGGTGTCTCCAAGCTGTGCACGGTGTTACAGGGCGATTTGTATGCTCCCATCCCTGATGATATGTTCGACAGTATCCTCGTGAATCCACCTATGGCTGCGGGAAGGGAGCTGTGCTTCAAGATTATCGATGGGGCGCGGAAGCACCTCGTAAAGGATGGGACGTTGCAGCTCGTCGCCCGGCACAAGAAGGGAGGGGCGATGCTCGAGGCCAGGATGATACAGCTCTTCGGCGCCTGCAAGACTCTCGCGAAGAAGGGCGGATTCAGGGTGTACTGCTCTTTCCAGGATTAGAATTCTACTTAAAACTCATCCAGCGACTTCTGGTCTTCTGCCTCGATAAGGCGCCGGTAGCTTTTCCAGCTTTTCCTGAAGATGGGATAGTCCCTGTAGTGCTTCTTGAGGAACGCCTGGGTCTTGGGGTCAGCAGGATAGCCTGAGCCGAAGTCGACGTTGTACTTCTTCTTAAGCACATTGATGTCCGCATCGCGGGTCACTTTCGCGACAATGGATGCTGCGCTCACCACAGGATAGAGCGCGTCTGCCTTGTGCTCTGCAATGATTTCCTTTGGCATGAAATCAAGCATCTGCTTGAGTTGTGCGGTCCAGCCCTCGATGTTTGAACTCAAGCAGTCGATGTACACCTTGTCCGGCTTGAGGATATTGATAATTTTCGCGATTGCCGCAGTCTCCAGCTGATTGAGGTTCGAGTCCTTTGAGAATATCGCGTTGTCTATCTGCTCCGGGCTGAGGCTTTCGAGATGCACTTTCTCCGCTATTCCCTCTATCTGTCCCTTAAGACGCTCCCTGCTGAGTGGGGTCAGGGTCTTAGAGTCTCTTGCCCCTATCTGCTGGAGCTGATCTTCCTTGGATTCCTCGAGAAGAACCCCACATACAACAAGAGGACCAATGACCGGGCCCTTGCCTGCTTCATCAATCCCGCAGATTAGTGCCATAGCCCTACTTGCCTCATCTAAGTATATATGTGTTATGAGAACACAACCATCACGCGAGAAGCAGAATATAATCCGACGTGGGGCTTCAGCCCCACCAACGTGCTACTGAGTTTGCAGTAGCGGGGGGAAGATTTGAACTTCCGACCTTCGGGTTATGAGCCCGACGGGCACTCCTGGCTGCCCCACCCCGCTAACGCACAAGAAGCGGAAGGCGCTTTTTAAATCTTCTTGTAATGTGTCCTATGAGCGGAATGTTTTTATAGGGGAAAATCCGTAGAGCATCTTGAGGAGGTAGAACTCTCTTTTATCGTCGGTAAAATATTTAAATGAGGGGCTTCGCTTCCAGCCATCCCAAGACGCGATTCATCATGACTAAAATTCTCAAGCTGGAGATGAAAGGGTTCAAGTCATTTGCCCACAAAGTAGATGTCCCTTTTGGAGATGGCTTCAATGTTGTGCTTGGGCCGAACGGCTCGGGGAAATCCAACATAGTGGACGGCATATGTTTTGTCCTTGGCAGGCTTTCCAGTAAGAGTATGCGTGCTGAAAAGACCGCGGAACTCATCTACAAGGGAGGGAAGAAGAAGAGTCCAGCATCCCAGGCATCAGTCTCCATTGTGTTTGACAACTCAAAAAACACCTTCCCGCTCGAGACCACGCAGATAGCAATCAGCCGAACGGTAAAGAAGGACGGGGGAAGCGTATATCGGATAAACGAAAAGCGCAGCACGCGCCAGGAGATTATCGAGCTCCTCTCTCATGCAAAGATAGACCCAGAGGGATACAACATCATCCTCCAGGGCGATATCACCAAGTTCGTGGAGATGTCTCCGGATGAAAGGAGAAAAGTCATCGAGGAGATCTCAGGCATCTCCCATTATGAAGATAGGAAGCACAAGGCACTCCTAGAGCTCAACAAGGTCGACAAAAAACTGCACGACACTGACATCATCCTTGAACAGCGCGGCGCCTATCTCGCTAATCTCAGTGAGGATAGGGAGCAGGCAGTCAAGTTCCGTAACATCAGGGACAAGCTTGAGAAATCAAAAGGCACGCTCATCCACCTGGACATCAAGCAGTATGAAAAGAATCTCAAGAGCAGCGATACGCGCCAGGAGACACACAAGAAGCGCATCGAGGAGCTTCATAAGGAGATTAAAGCCTTCAAGGGAGATATTGAGTCCGTCAGGAAAGAGATCAGCGCCATCACTCAGGAGATTGAGGAAGGAGCCGAGGAAAAGGAGCGGGAACTATTTTCCAAGAAGGAGAACCTCAACGTCGAAATTGGGAAAAAGGAAGAGCGGCTGAACACCTGTAGGCAGGAGTTGGAGAAGCTCTCTGACAGGAAAGAGGCGCTCGAGCAGGGGATTGGATCTGCTGAAGGAAACTTATCGCGCTCAGAAGAGGCTGTAAAGCGCCTGAAAAAAGAGTATGAATCTGCTGAATCTGAAGTGGAGCGGCTTCAGGCTGAGATTGACTCGTTTCGGGAAAAGCACGCGGTCGATGATATCGGCTCGATAGAGGAAGAACTCTCGGCACTGGACTCAGAGCTCGATGAGAAGAGAGAGGCAATCAACAAGCTCAGGGAAGAGCAGCAGGCAGCCACAATCAAGAAAGAGCTGGCCCAGACCCAGCTCAATTCTTTCGAAGAGCAATCCACAAAGCTCAAGCAGGTGAAGAAAGAACATAAGGATGAAGTAGACACTCTGAAACATAAGCGCACGCGCTACAAGGAGCTCGCGAAACAGCTCAATACACAGCTCACAGAGAGCAGTTCCATTGTCCTGAGAATCAGCAAGCTTCAGGACGACCTTGCAGAAAAAAGGGAAGAACTCAGCAAGCAAAGGGCTGTTGAAGCTGTCGTGAAGGACCGCACTGCTGCGAGCATGGCTGTGAAGAAAATCCTTGAGCAGCGCAACCGCATCCAGGGGATTCACGGTACTGTCTCTGATCTGGCTCAGGTGCCTGGAAAATACGCCCTTGCCCTTGAAGTCGCCGCTGGCTCGCGGATGAACAATGTTGTTGTAGATGATGACGGCGTCGCTGCCGAGTGCATCCGCTACCTCAAGAACAACAAGCTTGGCTACGCGACATTCCTTCCACTCAACAAGATAAAGGCTTTTGGCATCAAGCCCGAAGCAAAGAAGCTCGCGGACGCGAACGGCGCCATTGATTTCGCCGTCAACCTCATCCAGCACAAGACAGAACACAAAAAGGTCTTCCAATATGTCTTTGGGTCGACACTTGTTGTTGACAACATCGATGTGATGCGCCGCATTGGTATTGGGGCCACGCGCATGGTCAGCCTTGACGGCGATATCGCTGAGACTTCTGGAGCGATGACCGGCGGCCATCGAACCCGCGTGAAGGGCACTGGGTTCGCCAGGCAGGAGAGTGGCAAGCACCTCAGGCAGCTTGAAACCGAGGTAAGGGAACTCACTGTCAAGCTTGCTGAACTTGAGACCCAGAAGAGTGAGATTCAGGACAGGGTTGATGAGATGCGAGTAGAGAAAGCCTCGCTCGAGGGCGAGATTGCTGCGATGGAGAAAAAGCTCCACCTTGAGGAATCCGACTTTGACACTGACAAGGAGAAAAAGCTATTGCTCGAAGCAGACCTGGACCAGGCAGAACGCGCCCTCCAGCGCCTCGTTGGCGAGATAAGTCAGGGAAATAGCGAGCTTGCCGGTGTGCGTAGAAATCGAGAGGAGCTCAAACAGAAAATGCGCACCCTACGGGAACCAAAGCTTATCGCTGAACTAAGCTCATTCACCAAGACACGTGATGAGCGGAGAGAGCACGCCAATACGATTATTGTTGACCTCAGGACTCAGGAACAGCAGATTTCCGACATCCTCAAACCGGAGCTGGAGAAGACAAGGAAGATTCTCGAAGGGATTGACCATGATTCTGCCCACTATGAGGACGAGCAAAGGACGCTCGATGGCCAGTTGGCGGAGAACCGCGAGGAGCTGAAGAAACACGAAAAAAAATTCAGTGAGTTCAGGAAAAGATACAAGGTGCAATTCCAGAGAAAGGATGAGCTCCAGAAGAAGCTCGAGGGACTGATTGCGAAACACGCTGGCCAAGAGGGTTTGCAGCATGAGTTAGAGCAGCGCCTCAACGCTGAATCGCTGAAAGTCGCTGAAACCAAGGCAGACCTCGTCGGGCTGGAAAAGGCCTTTGAACTCTACAAGGATATGGAGCTCCTGCCAAAGACTTCGCGAAAGGTTTTGCGTGAGGACATAGAAAAGTATGAGGAGCAGATGGCAGGCATGGGCAACATCAACATGAAGGCCCTTGAGATTTACGAGCGTGTTGAGCGGGAATACGACCAGCTGACAGAAAAGCGTGTTGTGCTGCATGAAGAGAAGGGAAAGGTTGAGGGGCTTATTCAGGAGATTGAAGGGCAGAAGACAGACCTATTCCTCAAGACGTTCAAAGCGATAAGCGAAAACTTCCAGCGCATATTCAAGGAGCTTGCTCCAAAGGGGGAAACGTGGCTTCTGCTCGAGAACGAGGAGTCGCCGCTTGATGGGGGGATTGAGATTCGGGCTAGGATGTCTGAGAAGCGCATATTGCCAATCCGCGCGCTTTCTGGTGGTGAGAAGACGTTGACTGCGCTTGCATTCATTTTTTCTATTCAGGAATATGACCCTGCTTCGTTCTATGTATTTGATGAGGTGGATGCTGCGCTGGACAAGCATAATTCAGAGAAGCTCGGGAAGCTTCTGGGGAAATACTCCCAGCAAGCGCAGTACGTCATCATCTCACATAATGATTATGTGCTTGGAGAGGCTGATGTCCTGTACGGCATCTCCATGAACAAGGAAGGTATAAGCAAGATAACTAGTTTGCAGGTGTAGTTTCATTCTCCCCGCATCGTCTGTATCTTCCTTATGAATTGTCCAGCTATCACTGTTACCTCTTCAACTCTCCTTCCCGTGTATGCATGGTTTGGGCTGTATTTGCTTATTGCGCTTTCTTGTCTCACCTCTTCGAAAGCAGTCACATAATCATCTTCCAATATCTTGTGCGCCTGCTCGAGTAGCAGGAGGTCTTCCTTTTCAAGTTGGTCAGGAACAAACAGGTGGCCAAGTGCAATCTGCGTCGCGTAATGGTCGTCTGTCTCGTATCCCTTGCTGAGGATGGCTGCTTTCGCCAGGTAGAGCATGGAGTAATAACAGATAGTGATTGTCCAATAGTCCTTCGCTGGTTGCGCTGTTTCTTGGAGGAAGTTAGCGAGAGTGAAGCTATCTGTCCCTTTATTGATGTAGCCTTTCTGCTTGTACTTCGCCGCGCTCTTCTTGATGAAGAATTTCCTGTTTAATTCAACCCTTAGCAGGCGCTCGAACTCGTGCGCGTAGTGCCTCTTGTTGAATCCCATCACTCACCCTTTCACATGGAGATTCATATGGCTTTCCTACAGGATTCCGGAAGCTTTTCGGCGTTATCGTGAAGCCCAGGGATAGATGATGTCCCAGAAGTATTCTTCTCCGTGGAGGATGATGTGCTTGCTGAGAATCTCGTGCGCGAGGTTCCGTGTTTTTTCTTTGAGCATCTGCCGGAATTCAGTTCTCTTGAGATAGATAGGGTTGATTTCTATCTTGAAGATGAGTTCATGTGTCGAGAAGGAAAGATTCCTTTTCCCGTCCCTGTTTATAATGCAAAGGTCGATGTCACTTTTTTCTCGGTGTGTGGCATCTGCACGTGAGCCGAAGAGGATACAGGCGTAGTCTCCCTCGGGGAGCTCCTTCCTGATGATACGTATTCTGTGATTCTTCTGGATGAACTCCTCTGCTTTCTGACGCTCCGCGAGGATGAGGTAGTGCTTTAGGATTGGGTCTTCGAGATTAATAGAGCAGAGCTTGATGTTTCCTTTTCTTTTGATGGAAAAGAGTGATTCATGCCTCTTGACTACTCTGTATGCTGTCGCGTAGGGAATCTTGGCCTCTTTTGCCATCCTCCTCAGGGTTAGGCTCTCAGGCAGGGTTTTTCCCAGCACCCACAGCAGTCTCAGCAGAGTATTTCCTGAATTAACCATAATTGGATAATATTATTCATTATTGAATTATAAGCTTTTCGCTGAATCAAACGTCCCTTCATTCCCCGTACGCTATTGGGCATTGTATGCCCTGAATCGTAAACGGATGTTTTTTATTTCTAACAGTTATCCACAGAATTTGGTATCCCATTTACCAACAGCATTTGGGAAGGTTTTGTAGTGAAATGGATGCCGCGGGATGTGTGGTGTCGAGGGCATACACAGGATTTGGGAAATCTCGGTTTTCCTCATGTGGTTCCGCAGGGTTCAGCGCTGGATTTTGCGCAGTCCGTTGTATTTGACCGACTGCACGATGCGGTATATTCTTTGTGCGTCCATGTTCCTTTCCTCCGATGACGATATCTGAAACGTATTCGTTTCAGGACCTGCAACAGCAGGTTGCAGATTTCATCACCTGAGGCTATGAAAGCGGCAAGGCGGGGAGGGAGATGGACGGCATGAATGAGCTGCAACGCGAGGGAGAGAGGGAGAGGGAAACGGACTGGTGAGAGCAATGACATACACACCAAAAGGTACCCTTAATCGCTGTTTCTTATCCCATTTTCAGATTTTGGGATAAATCCGCAGACAAGGCATAAATAGCGTCGAGACATTCTCTCAGATATGCCGGCAAGAGGACAAAAGCACTCCAAGGAGGCCAAGATAAAGATAAGTGCAGCGCTGAAAGGCAAGAAGAAAAGAAAGATATTCAGGCATGGCGACGAGTGCGATGTCTGCCACGAGCACATCACTATAGCAACCAACTATGAGAACGGCCAATTCAGGCATCAGATGTGTTTCAATCCCGAGTGCATCATTGGAATAATCAATGTGGCAAACAGGAAGCGTATGGAACCTGAGCTTCCGGAAGCCTACTGGATTTTGTTCGGCAAAGCATAGGTGTTGTAATGTCACAGCCGCTTCAGAAGGTCGATGCCCTTCTTGGTGATCTTGACCTTATTCTCCTTAGAAATCGTCACGGACTCAAAGACCTGCAGGTCCTTGCAGTGATTGCGGACAGTCATCCAGTTCGTATTCACCTTGCGCTCGAGATTTCCATAGGTGTGCTCCTTGCCGTCGCTCAGTGCCTTTAGAATCGCTTTACGGATTTCCTGATGTGTCCTTTTAACCATGCCACAATATTGTGGTAAAGTTTAAATATCAATTGATTCCACAATATTGTGGAACTTACATGGAGAGAATGAATGTGGCCAACTCAAACATTCCGGTCGGAGTCTGTGACCAATGCGGCGTGAGGATCAGGATAAGGACTAAGGGTAAATCTTCGGTGCATTACAGACAATGGATGGCTCACATAAAGAAAGTTCAAAAGACAGGAATTGGGGTTCTGGTATGTTGGCCGTGTTACGGACAGCCATGAAGTGAGCCGGAAACATCTTCTTTAGAAGCAGTAAATAAAAATAGCGAACAGCAGACCCGAAAAGACCCGAAGGCCAAAACGGTGGGAAACCAAATCAGCCGAAGCTTCAGAGGCAACCCGTCATCCAGTTTCCTAAATGACCTCAACTGTTCGCCATCTAGAAGGGTTTTATCCGTCTTTAAGAACCTTTCGGAAACTTTCCGGATTTTTCTTAGCAATCCTTATTAATTCTCATCAGAGCCCTCAGAGCATGGATGAAGACAGGGTCACTGGAGAAGAGATGAAGGAACTTCTCGCTGATGTCTCCGAGATAGAAGTGCTCAAGTGGAGAAAGACATAAAAAGGTCGATAAGCGATTCAGGATGAGGATGCAGGGAGAGCAGCTACCCACGCTTTGCTCTCTTTGTGTCCGTTTTTCTCAACATCTTGAAGCGAGAGGGAGTTGCCCTGAAGTGTGAGAGGGGGAGGATAGACACTACTTAAGTTATTCTTTAATTAGTGAACTACTGTGAGCTTGCTTCCACTTTGACGATGTTTTTCTCGTCAATGATAAAGATTCCTGCTTCAGCATCAATCTTGATATGCCCTCCTTCAACCGCAATAAGCTTGCCGTGAATCGCCTTGACACGGTCATTATCACGATATCTGACATTCACATCCTTACCGAGGAAGTCCACGAAAATGCCAGAACCCTTGTTTTTTTGTGCGGCTGTCATCAAGATAAACACTATTTGATTGGTGGATTCTTATAGTTTTCTCCCTCCATCGAGGAAGAAATGAAAATCTAGCTCTCTCGAGAGACTAAACGTCCTTGTATCTGTATGTAAGCATATCCTTGTCGCTTCCCCTCTGCTTTGCCGTCCCTCCCATCTTCTTGAATTCGACGAGGCCAGTCTTCCACAGTATATCGGGAAGTATTTGAGTAAAACTTTATAAATCTCAGAATCTGGATAGTGACTCTTGAGCATAAGGTGAAACGTAATGAAAACAAAACACATGATTGTATTGATGACAGTGATTACATTGCTGGCTGCGCTTTCTGTGAGTGCACAGGTGGATGAGCTTCCGGACCCGGGCATCACGCCGGACAGCCCATTCTATTTCCTTGACCGCTGGACCTCTATGTTCCAGTCCCGTGCTTCACAGGCAAACGAGCGGGCTGCAGAGGTCATTGCGATGGCCCAGGAGGGTCACCTACGCGGCCTGGAAAAGGGACTGGCGCAATATGAGAAGGCCATGGCCAAGCGTGAGGAGCAGGCTTCAAAAGGAGAGGAAGAGGCTGAGGAAGTCGCGAGACAGAGCACCAACCACCTCGCTATCCTTGCGGGTGTCAAAGAGCAAGTGCCTGAAGAGGCACTGGCTGGTATTGACCAGGCGATTGAGCGCAGCACTGCCGGCAGGGAGAACGCCCTCGTGGAATTGAATGCCATGAACCAGGAGCGTGCACGCGTTGTTGCCCAGGAGACACTTGAAAAAGTGATGCTGAATGCACCTGAGGCAGCCAAGGAAGGCCTCCAGAAAGCGCTCGAAGCTGTGCAAAACAAAGGCGTTGGTGTTCCCCCGGAAGTGCCAGGTGGGCAGCCTGAGGGCACAGGAGCGCCTGACGAACCTGGAGCAGGTGGGCAACCTAAAACCACTGGCCCGCCCGAGGGCACAGGGGCACCTGATGAACCTGGACAGCCAGAAGGCGCTGGCCAAGGAGAACTCGACCTGCTGGTCTCAGATGCTCCTGCTGACATTGCTGACTTCGACAGCCTCACTGTTGAATTCTCAAAAACACGGATTTTCATGGGTGGAAAGCCGATTGAGAAGTCTCTGGAGGGGAAATCCGCAGACCTCACGCAACTTGTCGGAGAGAAGGCTTTAGAGATTCTCTCCACGGAGCTTGACGCTGGAACCTACACCAAGATTGAGTTGTATGTTGCCTCGGTCACCGGAATTGTCGCTGGTGAAGAGGTAGAGGTCATGGTTCCGAGTGACAAGCTGATGATAACCAAAAATTTCGAGATTGTCGAAGGGCAGGAGACCACGTTTGTGTTCGACATCAATGTCCAGAAAAAAGGACAGGGAGGATACAACCTGCTTCCGGTCATCTCTGAGAGCGGCGTTGTGGGAGAAGATATTGATGAAGAAGATGTGGAAGAAGTGGAACCCACTCCTGAATGCACTCTCGACGAGGACTGCGAAACTGGATTCGCATGCGAAAACAATGAATGTGAAGAGGTTGACGTGGAGGAATCCGAATGCACCTTAGACGAAGACTGCGAGACTGGATTCGTGTGTACCGAGGGAGCCTGTGTTGAAGAGGTCGTCCCTGAGTGTACTCTTGACGAGGACTGCGAGACTGGATTCGTGTGCACTGAGGGCGCGTGTGTCGAAGAAGTTGTTCCTGAGTGCATCCTAGATGAAGACTGTGAGACTGGCTTTGTCTGTACAGAAAGTGTATGCGTTGAGGAAGTTGTGCCTGAATGTACACTTGATGAAGACTGTGAGACTGGATTCGTATGCACAGAAGGTGCGTGTGTCGAGACCTTGGTTTGAAGCCCTAAGGAGTACGCAGGTTAAAGGAATAAAGGATCCAAGAAACAGGCCATGAATCTGGACCCAATAATCCCTCTAAGCGTGGTTCCAGTATGCTTTTTGTATGCTCCGTATTTATGCTTTTCGAATGTTTGCGCGCCTGTCAGAGGCACAGCGCCCTTTCATGCGTTCTCTTCCTGTACGCATCTGGCGCTTTCGCCCACCCTTCTCCAGTCCGTCTTTCCCATACAGGGCGAGGGGAAAAAACCAAAATCCATCCCAAAATCGAAAAACGGGATAAATATCGTGGAAAAGATTATAAGGCAAATCCTTCATGATGTGCCTGAAGACAATTAACAGGCAGGTTGAACCCATGAGCAAAAAGAACTGCGTCTATGGCATAGATTCTGATAAGCCGTTCACTGCCCGCGATGTGCGTGACGCGATAGTGCGCTGCTTCGCAGAAGCACATCGAGCTTATTTTGACCGGGGATTACCCGAGGTGCCTCGTGAAGACAGGCTGCTTCGTGCAGAGGCATTCCTCAGAGCGACATTTGACGACATTAATGGTGATTTCGACAATCCCACAAAGGAGAGCCTGATGGCTGTCATAAATGAACTGGCACAGTTATCTCTAATGTTCCGCTCGCAGAAGCTCATCAAGAAATACTTCAAAGAGATAAAGCAGCTCATTGAGAGATTATAGGGCGTTTTCTCGCGTTCAAGAGTGTACTTTTTATACTAACAGAGAAAAACCTTATTAAGGAGGTCTTCCCAATAAGAGGTAGGGCCCAGCAGTGGCAGCGACCATTTTGATTGTAGACGACGACGAGCATCTCAGGGTGCTTGTCAACACCATTCTTACGAAAGAGGGCTACAGGGTGATAGAGGCAGATTCAGGCAAGAGCTGTCTGGAGTTGCTCTTCAGGAAGAAGCCGGACCTGATTGTCATGGAGGTGATGCTCCCTACCCAGAGTGGCTTTGACATAGTGAAGCGGATTCGGGAGAATCGCTCAACTAAGAATGCAAAGGTCGTTTTCTTGAGTGTGGTCGCAATCAAGGAGTTGGACAAGAAAGTCCTTAATGGCTTAAAGGCCCAAGATTATATCGAGAAGCCCTTTGACAATGATGATTTTGTCAAGAGGGTGTTCACGGCGCTGAAATCCGACTGAGTTCGGCAGTGAGGTCAGAAGCATAGCGCCCTTTCGTGCGTCCTCTTTCTGTAAGCATCAGGCGCTTTTGCCCACTTCCCTATCCTCGCCTTTCTCAGGATGGAATCAATCTGCTCGAAGGTGAAGCCGTAGTAGACCAGCTTGGACACAAAGCTCTGCTCGCGGCCTGAGCGGGACTGGTCGGGAGGGACTTGAGTTAACCTCACATTCCTTCCCAGCACCGCACACATGCATCTTAAGGGAAAATTCCCTAAATGCCCTTATAGCTAATGCCTGCTTCGCGGTCAAAAAGATTTGGTGATAGGCGTCCGTCAGGTAGGAGATAGATGTCTTTGGTTTGCTCTTCCACAAAATCTTTATCGCCAAAGCGGCAGATGGCGAATGAGAGGCCGTCTTGTCCGCTCTCCGGCTTGAAGAGGCTCAGTCCCCAGTCGAGTTCCAGAACCTTGTCGTAGCCAGTGATAGTGTCATCCTGGATTGGGATGTGCTGCTCCTGGGCAAACTCGTTTGCAGGAATCAATTCGTTCAGTGTGAGTTCTTGTATTCCCAATTCCTCGGCGAACCTGACGAATTCATCAATCGGCTCTGAATAATCACGGGTCATTGCTGCGTTGATTCTGACAATCAGGCCGGTGGTGGCTGCGTAGCGCGTCATCTCCACTATGCGGGCGTGGTAATTCTTCCCGCTCTTGGGGCGCGTGAGGAACGTATGGTTGTCTGCGTCAAGAGAGTGTATGCTCACAGTGAGGTTTGTCAGTCCTGCATCGACATACGCGTCAATCAGCTCCTTGCTCAGTAAGGTGCCGTTCGTGATAACTGTTATCTGCGGGAAGCCAACCTCACTTGCCATGCGAATCTCTTCGATGAGCTGCTTATTCTTATTGACAAGGGGCTCTCCCCCTGAAAAGTTAATCTCTTTAATATCAAACGCGCTTCGAGCGTAGAGCATGCTTTGCAGCAGGTCTTCAGGAGAATAAGATATGCTGGCGAAATCATCGATAAAAGCAAGCTGGTCCTTGTTGCAGGTCTGCTCAAGGCAAAAGCGGCAGTTGTTGTTGCACCGCATTCCCCTGATGACTTTCAGGACAGAATAGCCGGTCTTGCGAAGCTCCTTATCCTCCCTGAAGGCTGCGAGAGAATCCAGGTCTCCCACTTCAGTGAGCCATCCCTCAATTATATCGTCAAGGCGCTCATGCATCGTGCCAAGCACTTTATTCTTCTCAAAGGCATCAATATGGGGATTATCGTCAAACGAACCAGTAGTTGTGAGATACTCAAATGCTGCACCAGCATATATGCCAAATGCCCTATTGACGCAATCGATATTGGGAATCCCGTCTCCGTCGGGGTCCAACAGCAAGATAAGGTCTGAATAAGTCAGGGTAGAAAGATATTCAGGGCTCAAAAAGCGCTCCCTCACCAGACCCAGCTCAGAAAGCAAATCTTCTGCATTCCAAGCAGAGTCCTTACTGCCCGTCTCCATAAATTAAGAGAATCTAGAATCCTTAATAAGCGTGACGCTGCTCAATCAGGCAATTCAACTGTGACTGTCTTCTTCTTGGTGTCTATCTGGAGAATTCCTTTTTTTTCCTCAAACTCTTCTTTCACTTCCTTCCAGGGCTTCTCCTTCAGGGCGTCGTTGATTCTCCCGAGCAGAGCGTCAATCTCCTGATAATGCTCATAGATCTTCTCGCCCTTGTGCTGGTTCTCCACAATCCCCTGCTTAAGCTGCTCAATCATCTCTTCCTGGCTCACGATAATGCGCTCTGCCTGAGCAACCTTCTTCATGCCTAGACTTCCACCATCAGTGAAGGAAAATTCCTTGAATGCTGTCTCAAGGCCTATGCTCAACTCCGCTACTGGCTCCTGGCGCATCTCAGTATAGAAATCAAGCGGGAACAGCACAACATCAGCGATGACATTCTCTCCCTTCCACACAATTTGAGGCTTGACTTTTGTCTTTAGGAGCTTACCTATTTCCTTCCAGATAGTTTCCAGCTGCTCAAGGGCTGGTTTCTTGGTTTTCTTATCCACATTTGCACGCAGGCAGGCTTCCTCGGCATAGGCATCTCCAAGCCCTAAATCGCGAGCAAGGATACGCACTATTTCCCCGCCAGAGGCCAGCGCTACATCAAACTCCTTTCGCTTCATCTCAAGGGGATTGAGGCCAGCGGGAGGCAACTCATACTTCACTGAGCGCTTCACTGAGCGGTCCTTCCAGGATTTATAGGTCAAGGCATGCATGATGTTCATGTCCTTGTCAAGAAGGATGACATTGCCCCTGCTGAATAGCTCGATGATGACATGGTGCTCTCCCCTGTTGAAAGTCAATTTGATTATCCTGTCAAAGCCAAGCTGCTCCACACTGTCGAGGAACGCGTTTCCAAGGTATTTCCTCAATACCATACAGAAATTACGGGGCATTGAGGTCATGTCCGGCTTTGAAGAGGCGATATACGCTACTGCTGGAACAATAACACGCAATAACTGCTTTCCCTTTCCCTTGACTGAGAACTGGAAGTAGAACTCTTTGAGATTTGGCTGGTATGCCTTGTCAAGACGTGAGCCAACAAGCATCTGAAGCTCAGACACAAGCACCTTAATTTCCAAGGAGCGCATCTCCTTCTTCTCCACAATCAGAGGAGCCTTTTCCATCACTTATAAGGGGGAGAATCCTGCTATTAAATGCTTTCCCATTTTTCGGATGAAAGGCTTTTAAACGAATATCCGTTCTCCCTCAGTATGGAAGAGGGCCTGGATGAGTTTGAGGGCATTGACGTGTCAGACCTCGTGGACTTTGAGGACGAAGAAGAGGTAGATGACTTCGCGAAGCTCGTGCAGTTCACTGATGACCACCTCGTCTTGCTTGAGATTCATGACCCTGCATCAAGGGACCATTCAGAACGGGTAGCAATCTACTGCGCGCAGATGAGCAACTATCTCGAGGACCTCTATGAGGTAGACAAATTTCTCCTGCATTACTCAGCCCTGCTCCATGACATAGGGAAGACAACCATTCCCCAGGAAATCCTCCAGAAGCCGGGAAAACTTTCTGCAGTACATCGCATCATGGTAGAGACACATGCTGCATCCGGCTACAGCATGATTATGGATGTGCTGGGCTTCATGGACCTTGGTGAAGCGGTGCTATACCATCATGAGCACATTGACGGTACAGGATATGCGAGCATGGAGGGAGAGGAGATTCCTTTCATCTCAAGAATCATAGCAGTCGCCGACAGCTACGATGCCATGACCACCCGCACCTACAAGAAAACCATGAGCCCGCAGGAGGCGATTGACGAGCTCAAGAGCCTTGCAGGCACAAAGTACGACGAGCAGTGCGTAAACGCACTTGAAAGTGCCCTGAAGGATCTTGAGTTCATCGAGGCATGAATACATGGATTTCTTCGATAAGTTCAAGGAACTGCTTCCAGACTTCTTCGGTAAAAAGAAAGTCGCAGGAGTAAAGGGTGAAAAGCCCGAGATTGAGGCAATCGTGCGGGAGATGCTGTTCCACCTCGAAAGCCACCACAAAGAGACCTACCACCATTCACGAAGGGTCGCTGTGTACAGTGTGCTCATGGGAAAGGGGCTAGGCATAAAAGGAGAAGATCTCGGGACACTATATTACGGCTCACTCCTCCACGACATCGGCAAGCTCGAAGTTGATGCAGATATCCTACATAACCGGAGGAATCTCTGGCAGAAGATTCTTGGTGAGCCTGCAGCGCTTAGCGAAGAGCAGATTCAGGAGATACGGAACCATTCATTTACAGGCTATAATCTCCTCGTTGAGCGCGGCTTCAAGGAGGCTGTCGCAGAGATTGCCCTGTACCACCATGGGAACAAGGGAGGGTATCCTGAACAAAAACTCCTAGAATCTATTGAAAAAGATGATATGCTGCTGTCAATAGGGGCACTAAGCACTCTCGCGCAGGAGGATGGCTACATTCCCCCATTACATGAGATTGTCGCTGTGGCAGACACATTTGACGCCATTACTGGACACCGGGACTACCAGAAGCAAGGTTCTGTGGAAGAGGGACTGGAAATCCTCCAGGAAGGAAAAGATAAGAAGTACTGTGCTGTGTGTGTCGATACTCTGGCAGAAGTGCTTGATGATAATAAGGATTTAGTGGAGGCGCTGCAGCTTTATTCTCTCACTGAGCCCCTCGAATTTTTCTCGTGAACACAAGGAATGCGGTGTGCATCAGGCCCTGAGTTTTAGGGCGAACTCTCCGATCTTGTATCTGCCATTCGCGCTCTATGACTTCAAGAGTTTTTGTCTGAAGGAATAAAGGATGCTCATCCACTGCCTTGACAAATCGCTCTGCCTGAGGAATATTAGGCACATATGCAGTGAGATAGCCCCCTACTTTAAGGCATAACGCAGCAGTGTCAAGTGCGTTCCACGGGTCTGGGATGTCAAGGGTCATGACATCACGGTTCTTCTCACGGATAGGCTCCCGAATATCTCCCTTTTTCGCAATCACATTCTTCAAGTCGAACCAGTGGATATTCTCCCTCACGACAGCGAGATGGTCATCCCGCATATCATATGTCACGACATCCTTCGCGATGTTCGCAAGAAAGCATGCCAATGCTCCAGAGCCTGCCCCTGCATCGATGACGCGGGATTTGCCATTCACCCCAGTATACGCGACGATGCTCCCTATGTCCTTGGGCAGGACTATCTGCGCGCCCCGGGTAAGCTTCCTGTGGAAGTCAAGGAAACCAGGCTTGATAAGAGAGAACTCCTTACCTGTGTTTGTCTTTAATACCTGTCCTGGCTTTGCCTTCTTAATGGCTGCAGATGATATGTGGCCATCTTTAGTGTGCAGCCCGTCCTTTCGGGGGAAAAATACGCGGCCCTCGTTTGAGATGAGCAGCACTTTCTTATCAAGAGTTCCTTTATGAGCCATGGTCATCCCTCAATGTCTTTCTCAAGCGGATTCGCAAGCTTCTCAGCTAAGCCAGTATAATTCTCCGGCTCAAGAGTGAGGAGCTTCTCTTTCACATCAGGAGGCAGTTCCAGGCCTAAGATGAAATCCCTCAATTCAGCAACTGTCAACCCCTTGCCCCGCGTGAGCGCTTTGAGCTGTTCATAGGCCTCGGGCATTCCGTGCTTACGCATCACTGTCTGGACTGCCTCTGCAAGCACCTCTGGATGTTTCTTCAGGTCAGCGGCAAGAGCTTCAGCATCAGGCGCAACCTTGTCAAGCCCCTTGAGTAGGGCCTTCCACGCGAGAAGAGAATGTCCTAAAGCTACCCCCATGTTCCTCATCACTGTGCTGTCGGATAGGTCACGCTGCAGCCGGGACTTTGTGAGCTTTTCTGAGAGGAAGACAAGAAGGCTGTTGGCAAGCTCCAGATTGCCCTCTGCGTTCTCAAAATCAATCGGGTTCACCTTATGGGGCATAGTACTCGAACCCACCTCTCCCTCCTTTGGATTCTGCGCAAGATAGCCCAGGCTGATATAGAGCCAGCAGTCCCTCGAAAGGTCGATGCACACTGCATTGAGCCTGCGGAGGATACCAAACAACTCAGCAAAAGAGTCCTTAGAATCAATCTGGGTGGCCAGAGAAGACATCTGGAGCCCAAGTGAAGAGAGGAATTCCTCGGCAAATCCGGGCCAGTCCACATCAGGGGCGGCGATATGCTGGGCAGCATATGTGCCGGTGGCGCCGCTGAGCTTCGAGGTTGGTGTAAACTTTCTCAGCTGCTCAAGCTGGCGGTCAATCCTTGATGAGAACACAGCGAATTCCTTTCCTACTGTTGTAGGAGAAGCAGGCTGGCCGTGTGTCCTTGAGAGCATCGCGAGGCCTGCATGCTCTTTCGCAAGGGCTGTGAGGTGCGCCTTCAGTTCCATTGCTATGGGAAACATCACTTCCCTTGTGGCTGAGAGCAGCATGAGGGCGTAAGCGGTATCGTTCACATCACTCGAGGTCAAGCCAAGGTGAAGGAATGAAACAAGTTCTTTGAGGGAATTCTCCGCAAAACGCTCCCTCAGCCAGTACTCGCAGGCCTTCACATCATGGTTTGTCTCTTTCTCAATCTCCTTGACTCTGCTCATCTCCTCGGTGTGGAGGCTCTCCTCAATCCTGGTAAGCAGAGCGAGCTCATCTGTTGTGAGCTGCCTGCACACCCCTGCCTCAGAAAGTGCGATGAGATAGCGCAGCTCGATAAATATCCTCTGGCGGATGAGCGCAGATTCAGAAAAATAAGTGCGCAGCTCCCTCACTGTTTCAAGATAACGGCCGTCCAATGGCGAGAGTGAATCAAGTCCTGTCATGAGCCGGATAAGAGCGGGGCGCTATTTAAATTCTCTGGCTAGTGTAGATTGAGAACCTATTTCAATTCCACCACATAACCTTGAACAAATCCCTTTGGTTTACTCCAACCCCCAAAACATTCGAGGTAATGTTCGGAAATGCCATACTCTTCAATAGTCTCTGTTTCCCCTGTCTTCTTGAGTTTCTTTCTTATCTCAGGAAGACCTTTCTCTTCAAGGAATGAGATGAATTGTCCCGGTTTGGCGTTGGCAACCTCAGTGTTGAAGAGGACAACATCGCAATCCTGATCTCCAGCAAACTGCACTATGTTTTCATAGAAGAGGGATTTCCAATTCTTTGGCAGTCCATTGCCACCCTCCACACTATCCACCACCATGTATATTGTGTTGTCCTTGTCTTCTGCAAAGAATGTGATGGCGACACCTACAGGATCAAGAGATGTTCCATTATATTGGGGCACAAGTTGAAGAAGCGCAATGGAAGGGTCTACAAGATAGAGGACTGCGGCTTCTTTATTCGCCCCACTAGGATGGAAGGCACAGCATAGGGTGGTTTCATTGTTGAACAAGTCGTCTGTCGTGGCGCCCATAGTCTTCAGGATGAGGGTATCATGGGTTTGTTTGCCTGTGCTCATTGCCTCCACAACAGTAACCAGGTCGCTGAGAGGTTCAATCTTCTTGCTGTCAGCATCCTGGTACAACTCTCTAAAGAAGCCTAGGACCTCCATGCCAGATTCCTGATTGCCTTGCTGGAAGGATTGGAACGCCTGACTCTGTTCCTTGAAGAACCGCTTTCTGGCGCCGCTATCCTGCATATATTGCCTGGCACGCTTGAGTTTATCTTCTTCTCCTTCAAAAAAAACTTCTGCAGCAGCTTCATTGTCCGGATTCCTGCTCCCTATGAGCCCATAGACAAGCATCTCGATGGCTTTCTCTGGAGTAGCCATCTTACCAACCTGCGCTCCTGCCTTTTGCTGGGCATAGATCTTGTCTGTCGGAAACATCTTGTTGACTGACCCTTGAAGGACATCTCTGATTGCGGAAAGCTCATCATATTCGTCATCTAGCTCTAACCCTATAAGCTCTATCAAATCCATAGGTGAGAATGTGTCATCTGGGCAAAATCCGTACTTCTCCTGTGCGGTGTCTCTAAGTTCAGGGATAAGTTCTTCAATCCAGGTCTCTGGATCCTCGATTGTGCCTTTCATATCGAAGATGCTCCCAGTAGCAGAATAAAGGGTAATCAATTCCTTCTTGCGATCGAGGTGCCACGTACTTCTGTTTATGACAATCTTAAGGCCAGCAATATCATCCTGATGGATAAATGTACCCCCTCTGAGCAGGTCTGCAAGAGAGTCAAGATCAACCTTCTCTCTGAGGGCTTTAGGTAACAATAGAAAAAAACGACTGGCTGCCCTTGCATTCACCTCAGCAACTGACTGGCCAAGCGATGCTACAGTTCCAAGCTGATTTACAGAATCGGATGTGGATAGCTGCTCAATAATATCCGCAGACCAATAGAAGAATTCCTTAGCTGCGCTTGCATCCACCCCAGCAATTGACTGGCCAAGCGATGCTATACTCTCCAACTGAGCTAAATAGCCGCGTTCTCCAAGTTGCCCCACTATATCTGGGACCGAGTTAAAATAATGCCAGGCTTCGATTGTATGCTGAGCACCGATTGACTGGCCAAGTGATGCTATGCTCTCCAGCTGATCCAAAGAGCTGTATTTGGAGAGCGGCTTCACCATATCTAGGGCCCTATCAAAGAAATTACCAGCTGTTTGTGGACTCTCCGCAGCAATTGACAGGCTTAGCGATAGTATGGTCTCAAGTTGATGCAGTAAACCGTATTCGGCAAGCTGCTCAATTTTTCTTGGGGTTGAGCTAATGAAATGCCATCCTTGGTTCTTACTATCCTCAGTAATTGACTGGGCGAGTCTTATCCAAGAATAGAACTGTTGAGGTTCAACGAGTTTCATGACTTCTCTCACACGCTCCTCATTCCCTAGCCCTGACTCAGTAAACTGGTTAGCGCACTCGCGTTTCTCTTCAGTCCAACCTTCGGACCCATCAAGGAGAGTCTCCAAATTAAGAGTCATAGTTAGTACAATAGATTAATTATTTATAAATATTTCTACTTTTTAGTGGTGAAAAAGCAGCAGAATACTCAGAAATGACCCTATGCTGGCTAGCGCATGCACGCGTGCTTGGGTTCCCAGCTGATGGCGCCACTTTCAGCATCGATGTTGAAGATAGTTGTAAGAATATATGCGCGCGTCCCATCAGAATCGCAGTCGCTCCTCACTTCCCAGAGCCACTGGCCATTTTTGTAGGTAAGTGTGGCTGCATATGCCCAATCACTACCTAAGGCCGTCATGGCCATCGCATAGGCACTCTCAATATCAACCTCAAGTCCGGTGCAGAACTCGGGGTCTCGCTGGCACACGGTGGGTTGCCTGAATTCCGTTTTAGGCACATCACAATCGCATTGCTCAATGCCCTGGCACCTCCTGTAGATGAGCTGCTCGGGATTTGCAGGTGGAGTGAAGGAATAGGAATTGCAGATGATGTGGAATCCGCTGTCACCAATCCAGTCTGAGGACTCTGCATCTTTGCAGAATGACTTACAGTCGATTGCCTTATCGCAATAGCCTTCGTCGCATATCGCGGCATAGGGACCTGTGAAAGAAGCAAATGTACAGGGGGAGCCGCGTGTTCCAGATGCGCAGGCTGTCCAGTCTGCCTCAGCTGTCGGTGCGCAGCTTCCCGGACATAGCTTGCACTCTACATCTGAAGTACAGCGCTTGAAATCATCCTTACCTCTCGGTGCGGGCAAGGGTTCAGAGCAAGCTGCAAGAACCATAAGCAATGCGACAGTCAAAACAACATATGTTCGTTTCATCTCAACTCCTGGGAAAAAAGGGCAATCTCCCCTATTTAAAGATTATCGCCAGAGACAAACGCCTCGGCAGTGTGCTTGAGCCTGCGCTCCTTCGGGACGTAATTGAGAATCTTCCCATCAATGAGGCGGCCACAACCAAGGAAATCACCATCATGCTTCACAAGCACAAACTCCCGTACATCACTCTCGTAAGGAATTGGCGTTCCTTTAAGCCAGAGATGAGCCTGCTCAGCATCCAGCTCAACAGTATTCTTCTTTGCCATAGGGCCAAAGAGCTGGCTTCCCTCTATGCTCAGGCGCAGTTCTTCATGTTGGAGCTTGCCAACATAAATCCCCAGGCGGTCAATCCTGAGCCGGTCAAGCGGCAGTTTCTCAATGTCCCGCGTGCAGAGGTAAATTTTCCCGTCAGCGTTCTGGAGCCATGCCTGGCTGTGCATCTCCTTAGGAACAGTAATTTCCCACTGCATCTCAAATAAAGAAAAAATATGGCGTTTTTCCTTACTGTTGAGCACCCTAACTGGAAGCATCTACACACCCCATACAGGATTGCTCTTGCGCATCAGCTTCGCAATCTCACGCATCAGCTCAATCTCTCCCTCAGAAAGCACATCCTTATTCTCCTTCAGATCACGGAACTGCTCTTCTGTGAGGCAAGAGTAGAGTTCGTCACCCTCATTGAGCTGCCTGCCCATGATGACCTTGTCGAGAGATACAGCGACCCTTTTTCCTGCCGGAGCTGCCTTGATGCTCTTGCTCTCCATCTGGATGGCGCGGACTGTTGTCAGGGGCTCCCCAATATTCGAGATTTTCATGAGAGAAGCACCAGTGCGAAGCTCGCCTGCAAGAATATCCACTCCCACAATCGCAGGATTACTCTGCCTGAATACATAGCCGGGCAGTATGTGTATCTTGCATGGCCTGACGCCGTGCTGCTTCCTCGCTGCATGCGCCTTCTTGCAATCAGTCACCCAGCACTCATAGCCCTCTATCAGCTTATAGATAATAGTATCAGTGAATATCTTCACACCACTTTCCTTCAAGAAGTCCTTCGCATTTGGTCCTAATTCAACGTTGAAGCCAAGGATGACTGCCTGGGTCTCATCTCCTTCAGCATTTGCCTGGGCATCCATCAAGTCCTTTCTCGTGATGAGACCTATTGAGGCACGGCGTATTCCTATCTCCTTTTGGCTAAGCATCCACTGCAGTGCCTCAAGCGAGCCGACACTATCTGCTTTGATGACCACGCCCTTTTTTCCTGTCTTAATGAGGACACTCTGCACTTCCTGTTTCACTTCCTCTGAAATCCTGGCAGCGTCTTCCGGAGAGCACGCAATCACAGGCATCCCAGATATTGCCTTCTCAAGCCCCGGGGCTGAGATTTTCACACCAGTGGCAGCACGCACACAGTCAACAGTCTCAAAAGGGGATTTCTTGTCCCGCATCTCGGCGAGAGCTTTTGGCTCGAAAAGGGCGCGGATTTTGGTGATAATCGGCTCACTAAGCGTGCCCACCACAATAGTATCGTCCTTGTTGAATATGCCGTCGTGCAGGATGACATCAATCGTCGTGCCCAGGCCTGTTGTCTCCTTCACCTCGAGCACTGCGCCTTTCCCATAACCTGTGGAAGTATGAAGGGTCTCATTTAGGAAGCGCTGGGTCAGGCCAGTCAGGACCATCACAACCTCTGGCACCCCTTCCCCAGTCACTGCAGAACATGGCACGACACAGAGCTGCTTACTGTGATCCTTCACACGGTCAAACCTGTCTGCATTGAAGCCCTCTGCCTTCAGCTGTTCGACAACATCGTACAGGCGCTTCTCAAGCTCATATCTCACTGCTTCGGGCTGAGCGTCTATCACTGCCATGAGCAGGCCGTGCGTTGGCTGCCAGCCGGGGATAAGATCTATCTTGTTTGCTGCGATAAGGAACGGGGTCTTGTACTGCTTGAGGATATTAAGTGACTCTTTGGTCTGGGGAAGTATTCCTTCATTGATGTCGATGACAAGAATCGCGATGTCAGCAAGGCTACCCCCCCTGCTTCTCAGGGAAATAAAGGCTTCGTGCCCGGGAGTGTCGATGAACAAAAGGCCTGGAAGCGTGATGTCAAGTTTGGTCTGCTCCAGAAGAGAGCCGCACATCTTCTTGATGGTTTCAAGAGGGATGATAGATGCTCCGATTGATTGGGTTATGCCGCCGTGCTCGCCCGCCTGGATTGCCGAGCCGCGTATCCTATCGAGTATCGAAGTCTTGCCATGGTCTATATGGCCAACAGTCACCACTATCGGCTGGCGTACACAATCTTCTTCTGCCCGAGGGCTATCGCTCATGGCTTAGGGAGAAGGGACTCGCTTTTTAAATATCTTTAGAAGCTGAGGCTTATAGAGGATAATTATATATTGGGAACTGAAGGATAAGAAAACATGCCTTCGAAGGGAGACATCGCAGCATTCCAGGCCAAAGTGCTTGCATTCTACAGTGAGCAGGGCCGAAAACTCCCCTGGCGCAACACCAGGAATCCCTACCACATTCTCTTGTCTGAGATTATGCTTCAGCAAACTCAAGTAGATAGGGTCATCCCATACTATGAGCAATGGACGACAAAATGGCCCTCTGTCCAAGACCTCGCGAAAGCACAGCGTAAAGATGTTCTCAAAGCATGGATGGGCCTTGGCTACAACAACCGCGCTGTCAACCTCCACAAGACGGCGGGAATTATCTCTTCAATCTATGGTGGAAATGTCCTGTGCGCGCTCGAGCATTATGAATTGCTACCGGGCATCGGCCCTTACACTGCACATGCTGTCCGCATCTTCGCAGCGAATGAGGGGATTGCCACTGTTGACACCAATATCCGTAGGATTCTCATCCATGAGTTCAGGCTTGACAAAAAGATGCCTGACAAGCAGCTCTGGAGCGTCGCTGAGCAATGCCTGCCTAAAGGCAAAAGCAGGGACTGGCATAACGCTCTCATGGATTATGGAGCGATGCATCTCACTTCAAGAAAGACCGGAATCAAGCCCAAGACACAGCAGTCGCGCTTCGAGGGATCAGACAGGCAACTTAGGGCAAGAATCCTGAAACGCCTGCTGACAGACAGTGCAAACAGGCTATACAGCGTCTCGGCACTGGGGGAGCTCACTAAAGAGAAGGTTCCTGAGCAAAGGCTGGACAAAATCATCGGAAGTATGCTCAGAGATGATTTGCTTCTCAAAAAAGGGGAGCTCTATTCTCTCAAATAGATTTTTATGGAAGATAGTGCCTTAACTAGACATGACAGACGCGCAATCTCTCTCTGAACTATTTTCTTTGATAGCTGAACTCAAAGCGCTCGAGCGCACCGGATGGCTCGAGAAGGGCGCTCCCAGGCCAATAGATACGTCTGCGAGCCATTCATTTGGAGCCGCCCTGCTTGGCTGGGTGCGCGCGAAGGAGGAAGGCCTTAATGAGATGAAAGTGGTGAAGATGCTCTTGCTGCATGACCTTGTGGAAGCCCTCATAGGAGACCCGACCGACAGGCAGGTGCCGCCGGATGAGAAACGCGTGAAGGAAGACGAAGGCTTCAAAGAAATGCTTCATAAGCTGCCGGAGAGCATCCGCGGCGAAGCGGAAAGCCTGTTCGCTGAATTCCAGGAGTGGAAGACACCAGAGGCAATTGTTGCGAAGGAATGTGATAAGCTCGACACGCTCTTCCAGGCCCTGCATTACGGTAAGACAATTCAGGGTATTGAACAGGATTTTCTCGAGACGTATGAGCACGTATTCAAGACAGGGGAAGGAAAGAATCTCTATATGTGGATAAAACAAGCCGTCAATATTTAATTTCTGGAATGTTTTATCACCTATTAGGGATAAAACTTATAAATATTCAAAAGAATAAGTATATTATGGGACGTACACTCATTGAGATTCCTGAAATCCACGGTCTAGCTAAGGTTCTAGGGAGGCTCATGGTAAAGTATCAGCATATCGCAGAGGAGACCGGGCAGTCCTTCCAAGAAGTCATGGAGGAAAACAAGGAAGAACAGGAGGTTAAGATAAAAGAGTTCCAGAGCTGGGGGCATATCCTCACTCCGTTTTATGAGCAGCTCATCCCATTCGCACTCGAATATTCCCCTCAGTCCATATACTGCGATGGCATCACCTCACTTGACGAGCTTGACACCATGCTCGTCAGGGCCCACAACGGTGAGATTATTGATAAGCTCATATTCCACCTCAAAGGAGAGGGAGCAGAAATTATTCCTGCAGAGAATCCAGAGTATCTCCAGCAGGGTGATGATGACGAGACTCACAGAGAGTACATCCCAAAGAGAGACCAACACATTGCAGAGGTCATCAATGAAACCCTCCCTGAAGACTCGATAGGAATATTATTCATGGGCGCTGCCCACAATGTCGGCTCAAAGCTCAGAGGCCTAGAGTCAGATATTGAAATAATCAGGCCTGAGTTCGCAAAGGAAACCCTAGCAGAATATGTTGAGATACATGGGATGCCGGACATAAAATATGGTCTTATCAATCCTGAGAACTGGGATTAACTCTTATTTTCCTTGGCAATCTTCTTCAGGGCCTTTTCTTTAGTGAGGGGGTCGACTGTCTTAAAGAGGCTTTTCAATCCCTTTTCGAGTGCAGAGGGCTCTGTCCATTTGTGATGTATTGAGGGATTGACAACCCAGCGGAGGTCTTTCCTTGAGAAAGGATTCACCATCACGATGCGCAAATTCCTGTGGGGGATGAAATGCTCCCATTCCCTGATAAGCTGCTCGAGAATCTCCTTTATGTTGAATGACACGAGGAATACGCGGTCTGCGCCCTCGCAAGCTGCCTCCACTGCTGAGGCGTCAAGCTCAAAGGGCATGAGGACATATTTCTCGACTTCATCCTTCACGACAACACGCACCTCGTTCTTCGAGCGCTTGACGTCCTGAATCTTTCCGGCAAATGTCGCCTTATATCGGGCATAGGTCTCTGCCCATTCAGCGAGATACTTGATAGGGTCTGCAGCCATCTACCCGACACTAACCTCAGAACTATTTATACCTTGCGCCTTCAAGTCTAGTAATTCGCGTAAGACAAGAGCAATATTCACTCTTCAGAAGCATATCTCACAGGTATGCCTGAATAGACCATTAAATGTGCAGTCCACCAAGTAGTGATGCCATGCTCAGAGCGTTGAACGGTATCTAAGGGACCCCTTTTTTCAACCCCTATAAGACCTACAAGACCACCATGTATTGGGGGATCCAACAGTAACTCATCCACACGTCCATTGTCACAGACTCGTTTATTCCAGCCAATTATCTCTCCGCCCATAGTATTCTCATATACTGAGAGTTCTAACTTCTCAGGGGAGATAATCTCAAGTTTATGGTCACAGAGCTCTTCCGCTTCTTCAAGCGAGCCGGAGATGAATTCAAGTTCGTTCAGTTTCTGCTCGTCAGTCTTCACGGCATGTCGGAAATAATCCCCTAGTCTTTTCATCATATTTAACATAGTATTCACCTTTCCACATGAAGCCTTAGGATTCAATAATTCCTTCGTAGAATGCTTTCTCCCTCCGCAGTGCTGGGAGTGAGGGCTCATTGAAATCAAAGTATGTTACTATCTTCTTGAATAGTGAGAAATCAGCTCTCTCCATTTCTAATTGGGAAATCGTGCTTTCCAGCTCACCAACCTTCTCCCTCGCTTCCTCAAGAGAGATTGGCTCTGCTGCCCGCTTGTTCAAGTCGAAATAGTCAATTATACCATAACCAAAAGGCCCTTTGCCCATAGTTCTTAAGTCCATATAATCACTTAAATGCCAATATGCGTCTGTAGCTTATAAATCTTTCCATTATTCATCACCTAAAAGTAATCAATTCATAATTTATGCAGCCCACAGCATTTCCGGCAGCTCAGGCAAAGGGTAAGGACTACTGACTTAAGTAGATATCAGCAGATATCTGATCATTAATATTGAATTCTTTTCCGCAGTTGTCGCATTCTGTTACTATGTCTTGGTCCAGCGACTCCCATACTGTCTGCGCTTGAGTTCCTTCAATGTACAGAATATCTCCACATTCCGGACATTGGACTTTGATACTGGAAGGGGTATGTCGCCTAACTGCCACCCCCGTTGCAGAAGCATTCCCCTTAGTTTTATCCTTATCATCCTGTTTTGTTGATGGGAGAGATTGAATGTCCTCTTTGAAGAAATTCTCAATCTGGGAATAGCACTCTTTAGACTCACAGAGTTTAATCCTCCAATCTTCAAAGGGTAAGTACTTCCGATACCTACTTTCAGCATATCGCCTATCGAGGAAGATTATCCCACCACGGTCAGTGTGAGTACGGATACAGCGCCCTGCACTCTGGAGTGCGCGGGTCATAGTAGGGTGGACGTACCCATATTCATTACCGTTCCCCCTGAATTTCTTATCGTAGTAGTTAATGAGGCACTTTGTCTCCAAATCAAGCCGTTGGAACGGAACGCCCACGATGACCACTGTTTTCAACAGGTCGCCAGGATAATCCACACCTTCGGCAAAGGACCCTGAGATGACGCCAAGAAGCACTGCTCCACTATTTTGGTATTCGCCAAAGCGACTTAGCATCTCTTCCCTTTCCGTGAGGGTCATTTTCTGTGCTTCAAGGAAGGTGGTCTTCTCACATAATTGATCCATATGTCTCTGGACTTGGTCCCTAAGGAAGTAGCTTGGGAAGAATATCGCGCTATTACCTGGAACCCTGTTTGCTATGCCTGCGCATATTTCGGCGATGACCTTGAATCCCTGCTCGCTTCTCTCTTTGTAAGCAGTCGTGGCGGAGGTGACTATGAGGGCAAGTCTATTCTCCTTGGGGAAGGGGCAATCATAGTCCTCCATCTTTGCGTCCGCCCCCATGCCCAGAAGGTCACGGTAGAGATATAAGGGTTTCAATGTTCCACTCATAACAAGGGTCTTATGAGCTTTACTCATCACGCTACCCGACAGCAGGGAAGGGTCTAGGAACCTGTATTTGATAAGTGCATAGGGCGTTCCCCTGAACTCCTGCATGGAGAGTATCCTCGCGAATCCATCGTCTGGGCCCTGCCATTCAACGAGAAATTTCACCACTGAACTGATGTGGCTCCTTTTCTGCTCCTTCAGGATACGTTCTGCGGTGCGACCCAGCACTTCTGTCGCCATTTGATATTCACTGGGGGTGCCGAATGCTTGGATTAAATCTTTCTTTTCCACTAACTTCTCACCACCGACATTAAGACTTTCTGAAAGAAAGTTAAGGGCATCCTGGACGGCGGTGAGATAGGGAATCACATGGTCAGATTTATGTTGCTTAGCCTCCTTGACTGCGTTGCGGACGGCGAATGTAGACAGTTGCGTAGTCATCATATCCCGTAGCCTGGATGCGAGGTTATGTCCCTCATCCACGACGATTATTGTCTCTTCCATTTTTCTCCCCAAACGTCGAAAGAAGGATTCGCTTATTGTTGGATGGAAAACATAAGAATAGTCTGCTATGACCACGTCCGCCTTTTTGGAATAATGGCTCACAATCTCGTAAGGACACAGATCCTCCCTTCTGAGAGACTCCACAACCTCTTTGGCATGCGAGATCCCCTGCTGCTCGAGTCGTTTGACAGCCTGCTTGGCCTGCTCCGTTAGAATCTTCTTTTTACGGCTAAGGGTTGGCTGCACGGTGGCGGTGTAACGTAAGGATACCTTGTACTCCGTGTATGTTTCCTCCTTGATATTATAGGTGTTCTTGTAAAACTCACAATTCCCTTCGTCGCGTAAAGCCTTGCAATGTTCGTGGAAGGAGCGCCCTGAGATATTGGCGACGGGCTGGGCGCACATCCATTTTTTTCCTATTACATCAGCAACCTTGAGGTCAGCCAGATGAGGGTTCAATCCCACGCTCTCTTTGAGAAGTTCGATGGCATTCCTGTGGTGTGTCAGTCGTGAGGTGAGGAAAATTAAGGTCAGCTTCTTCCTCTTGGCCTCGGCAAGAAGCGGAGCAAGAACCAGCGTCTTACCGATTCCGGTGGGAACGTGGGCCAACATGTTCTTGGGCCAATTCACATCATTCTCCGACTGGTCTTCGATAAGATGCCCAGATTCATCCAGCGGGGTTTCTGTAACCCATTCACAAACATCTCTAATAAACTCGCGCTGGCCCTTCCGAAGAGTCTTGTAAGGGAAAATTATACCCATCAGCTTCTCCAAAAGCTCTTTCAAGACCATTCTGTTACCCCTCAGAGAAACTCAAGAACCGGCAGAAGTATAAATAGGCTACGGCTGTCGATTAAAGGAAAAAGGATGACAACTGAAGATGTAGCCCCATTTAAGGAATTGAGGGAGAATTGTGCACTCTTAACCCTATGATTAAAGGGAAATGCTTGCTTCGCCCTTACTAACTTCTTACTAAAAAAGATTTACGACCAAGAATAGAAAATCTCCGGGTAACTAACTAAAAAACGAAGAAAAAATACACAACCCCGTAAGAATTCTATTAGTCTCCCTTTTCTTTTCAGGAAAATGAGAGGACCCCACTTCAAAGGGTGCTCAGGAATTACTTAGATAATGTCCGATTCCAAGAGTACAACCCTCAATCCTGCAGATGTTCTCTTTCCCTTTGACAAGCCCAGGGCAATCCAGGATGACCTTTTAAGAGATATACACAAGGGAATCTCAGAGAAAAAAGGAATTCTCGCGCACGCCCCCACAGGCCTCGGAAAGACTGTTGCCGCCCTTGCCCCAGCATTAAAGCATGCCATCGACAATGACCTTACTGTCTTCTTTTTGACAAGCCGCCATACCCAGCACCAGATAGCAATAGACACCCTGAAGATGATCAAGGAGCGCTATGATATTGAGTTCAGTGTCGCTGACATGATTGGCAAGAAGTGGATGTGCGCCCAACCAGGGGTAAGCAAGCTTTACACTTCGGAGTTCTATGAATACTGCAAGGCAGTCCGTGAAGATGGCAAGTGCAAGTTCTACACCCAGGCACGGAAATCAGGCAACAAGCTCACCACAGAAGGCCAGCTCGTGCTCGGGGAGATACGCGGCTTAGGGCCAGCTCACGTTGAAGAGACTGTAAAGCTCTGCAAGGACCGCGAGGTCTGCCCCTATGAAATTGTATCTGCCCTTGCCTCAAAAGCAAAAGTCATCGTAACAGATTATTTCTATATATTCCATCCAACCATCCGCGACAGCTTCTTCAAGCGTACAAATAAGGAACTTGGGAAAACTATTGTCATTGCTGATGAAGGTCACAACCTGCCCAGCAGGCTGCGCGACCTCATGAGCGTCACCCTTTCGACGTTCACCATCAAGCGCGCCGTGAAAGAGGTGAAGAAGCACGGCTATAAGCACATCATCCCCCAGCTCACCATGCTGCAGGACAAGCTCAATGAGATGTCAATGACCATGCAGCTCGGAGACGAGAAGCGCATCAGCAAGGAGGACCTCGCAAAGGCATTTGGCACCCCTCCCGAGTACATTGAGGCCATGGATGCATTCATGCTCATCGCAGACCACATCCTCCAGGAGCAAAAGAGGAGCGCAACACACACTATTGCCAATTTCCTCGACGCATGGTCAGGCGTAGATGAGGGCTTTGCGCGAATCCTTGCCCTAAAAGAGTTCAAGGGAGAAAGCTTCGCGACACTCACCTACCGATGCCTTGACCCCTCCCTCATGACTATTGATGTCGTCAAGGAGGCCTATGCTGTCATCCTGATGAGCGGTACCCTGATCCCACTGGATATGTATCGCGATCTGCTCGGGATGGACAAGGGGATGCTCCAGAAGTATCCCTCTCCGTTTCCAAAGGAAAATAAGCTTGCCCTGGTATCCATTAACGGAACAACCCAGTACAAAAAGCGCGGGCCAGACCAATATCAGAAAATGGCTGCTGTATGTGCCGGCATCGCAAACTATACCCCTGGCAATTCCGCATTGTTCTTCCCAAGCTACCATCTGCGAGATGAAATCTACCGCAGGATGGACCCTCTCTGTGAAAAAACCACCTTCCTTGAAACATCAAACATGTCGAAGCAGGACAAGGCAGGGCTCTTCGAGAAATTCGCGTCATACCAAAAGACAGGCGCGTGTTTGCTCGGAGTCGCATCTGGCTCATTCGCTGAAGGGATTGATTTCAAGGGAGACCTCCTGAAGACAGTGGTTATCGTCGGCCTTCCACTCCAGCGCCCAGATATGGAGACCAAATCCCTCATTGAGTATTATGACAAGAAGTTTGGCAAGGGCTGGGACTACGGGTATGTATTTCCAGCGATGAACCGCGTTCTTCAAGGGGCAGGAAGGTGCATCCGCTCTCCAAAAGACCGTGGGGTCATCGTCTTCCTCGATGAGAGATATGCTTGGCCCCGCTACCTAGAATGCCTCCCACGGGAAGAGTGGGGCATCAAAATAAGTTACAATCCAGAGCAATGCTTTTCAATGATGAAGGATTTCTTTAGCAACAATGATAACGACTGACGAGATGGTTCGCCTGGAGAAGCTGAGCGAGAAATACGGCGTCTCTAGCCTAAGATTGATGGAGAACGCGGGCTTCGGGCTCAGCCAGGTGATTGAGGAGAAGTACAACCTCGGCGATGGGATGAAGAAGGTCCTTTTTGTGTGTTATCACGGCAACAACGGCGGCGACGGATTTGTTGCTGCGCGCTATCTCGGCAGGCTGCCGAAGACGAAAGTGCATGTCGCGTTCCTTGGGAATACCTCTAAGTTAAAGAACGAGGCAGAGGCCAACTTCACTCGGCTCCACCCTGACATTCTCGTGTCATTCGACCACATCAAGATTGACAAGTATGATATCATCGTGGACGCGATGCTCGGCACTGGAACAAAGGGAAAACTGAGAGACCCGCTTGCATCTGCTGTGAAGTGCATCAACGCGAGCGGAGCACATGTCGTGGCTGTCGATGTGCCCACTGGAATGAATCCTGACACTGGAGAGAAAGCAGAGCAGTGCATCGAGGCAGAGCTCATTGTCACGTTCCACGACATCAAGAAAGGACTTGTCAAGGCAAAGCTCGAAGACAGATGTATTATCGTCGATATTGGCGTACCGAAAGTAGCGTTGAAGAAGCGCTGAATACCTGATTCAGATTCTCTGGATAGTCTTCAAGAATTGATTTTCTCTCCCCATCTCAGAAATATGGCAATAGAACACTCACAGGAATCGCTTGAAGAGATGAAAGAGTTCAGCGAAGAACTCGAGCAGCTCACAGACCGCACTATAGGGGGGATTCTCAGGGCTTAATTCTACCTCTGTTTTCTTGAAGATGCCGTATCTCTTTCGAAAAAATCCGTTTCTGGCAGAAACCCTTTCTCCCCATCGAAAAAATACTGTCCAACATCAAGTTATTTTCGGCAGCACCAACACAACGCATTTCAAAAAGAATTTCTCCGGATGATGCGGAGGAGATGCAAATGAATCGTAAAGCTGATGATATATCCTTACCTTACATCGTCACACTAGATGCAGTACTCAACCCGCATGAGAACGCAAGCTACGAGCCCATCATCAAGCGTGTTCCGGATGTGCTCGACTGGACATTCGAGCAGCTGGTGGATTATATGGTGCAGCCAATGGGGGATGAGTACAATATTGAGCCGCTCACTCTCGCTGAGCAGAATCTCGCTGAGATGATTGAGAGCATGGTGAACATGACAGGAACTGACCCTAATGCTACCTACCAAATTTTCATCCCGGACAGCGGAGAAGGAATTATTGGCCCCTTCTCACCATCGCAGAAAGTCGGAAAAACCGTCTCATTCTCACGAGAAGAGGAATACCTTACAGGTGGAGATGTGAAAAAGTACATGTCCCTCTGCCTGAGAATCGCCATGTATGATATAGGGGGACAATGAATACTCTTGAGGCGCGGCTTGCGCCCACCCCATTCTGGGATCTGGTGAGGGATACGAACAATTGGCTTCTCTTCCGGGGGAGGGCGTATCTCATCTCTTTCGGAGAGTGTGATGATAATATGCCCAGCCTCGTACTTGATGGAACTACGTGCGCGCTTGAAGAATGTGAAACTATGAATTTTCTTGAGGAACGGTACATCGGCCAGCAATCGTCATTAGTGGATATGCTGCTGAGCGAGGAAGAAAAAAGACTTGTGCAAAGGGAAAATGAACGATATTGGCATACTCTCGCATCCCTCGCAGGAAAAGAGCTCGTGAAAAGGTACACGCTGCAAAATCCTGAGAAAGACAAAGGAGAAGATACATTCATCAAAGCCCCGCTGGACAGCTACAAGCCAGCCTCAGAAAGAATACTTAAGCGGCCTCACCTGCTGCTTGAGAGGAAATGTGTAGAGCTGAAAGCAGTTCGTAAAGATGAGGCACTCAAGGAAAAATCCTGGCTTACTTACAAAGGGAAATGGTACTGCGCTTCAGAGTATCCTGAGGCAAGCGCTCTTGAAGATAAACTGAAGAGGACCATTGGGAGAGAGCTCAGAAGGACAATCAAAAGGCATCTGGAAGAGTGCCAAGGTGAGGCTGAATATACAGCGTGCCATGTCACTGTAAATAACCTTTCGAAGGAATGTGTCACATTCATTTATTCGATTGACCCTTACATTCTCAGGAAACGCGGGAAGTACTATCATTTTCCAAAAACTGAACTCTCTCTTGACGTGCGAAGGAAGGGAAACAGCATCGTTATCCCTGGGCCCGCGGAAGTCACCCTCCCTTACCTCCACCCGCTAGTCTACGCCGATGGCAGCATCTGCTACAACACGCACAAGAGATTCCACAGGCAGGGGATATATTTCACCCAATCATATAACTGCACAAAGATTGAGACAATCGGAAGGATGATTGCGGCACTGCTAGACGAAGCAGCCAAGACACTACATCTCGGTTATCTCAAGGATGTGAATCCGGTTGTGCGATTGAGCGACCAGCTATTCGAAAGGTTCAGATGCAGTGAACAGGAAGCAGAGGACTCGGAATGGATTATCTACAGGCAATAGAAAAAAACTTCACAAGCATACAACTAAGTTCTGCAGTCAAAGACTATCTCCGCGCTGCCAGTATGCGCGTCCATGAACTATTTGGGAGGCCTCTTGAGCTGTATTTTTATCTCCTCACTAATAATCAGGGAAGTGCTGTACGCGTCACACATGCGTATATCCCTTGGGGACAAAAGCTCAGCAGAACCTCATGCTCCCTTACGCTCGAAGGAAAGCTTCGAAGCTATGGAGAGCTCGGGGACCTGCCATTACTAGGGTGGGCCCATTCACATGGGGAGATGCCTGCGTTCCATTCAGACACAGATAATGCCAATACTCTCGCCAGACTGAATGACTGCTCACTTGAAGCAGTATGTGAATCTGAAATTAAAGAGCAAGACATTCATCTCATTGACCTTGCAGAGGGAACATCCCTTGTCCGGCTTACAGAAGTGAAGTACACATACAGTATTGTGCTCTCACTCAAAGAAGTGGAACATTACGGCGCTGTTGGTATAAAGGGACCTGATGGAAGAGAGCATCTGCTTAGGGACATTCCGGTCAAGATTGTTGAGGGAGAAGAAGGTGAGGGTGCAGTGCAGAATGATTTTGACGGCCTCGACGAGGAGATTCTTGCCAAGGTGAGTGTGGATGGACAGGGAAGATACAGCTAGGAGTGTGCTGCTCTGGGGTGAAGATAATCAGAAGGCATTGGAGCAGCTCTCAGTTGGAATTGTCGGCATGACGCAAGCAGCACAGCTGCTTTCAGTCTCCCTCCTTTCTCTTGGTGTGGGAACTGTGCTCCTAATAGATAACGCGAGAGCAGAAAGCGGGGAACGCAATTTCCTCATTCCGAAGATGGAGAAAGGGGATTCTATGGTGAAGGCATTTGCCACACCATTGGATGTGCTGTTTCCCAACTCTGAAATTATCGCATACCATTCCCCTCCACTCGAGGCGATTCTCTACAGGGAATTGCCGGACATATTGTTTGATCTCTCAGGAAATGCAGAGCAGAACAATAGGACTCTCACTCTTGCGAGACGATACAATCGAACAGCGTACTTTGGGGCGTGGGACAGCTCAGGCATCTCAATCTCATCGCAAACGGCAATAGCCAGCAGCGCGAGAGATGAACAGTCCTGCTTCAGCGGGCTGCTTACAGCTCTTTGCGCTGAGGAAGTGAGGAAGCATGCGTTTTCTCTGGAAAAATATGATGCACCCATGACTCCGGGCACTACGCTCAGCATCGCACCTCATCTTAAGACAGCCAAACTGTATGATAACCATGCCTACATAAACTCACGCAAAATACGGACTAAGCTACAATATAGAAAAGAAATCGAAGAGGAGAGTTGTAGTGGAAGGGTTCTCATAGTCGGCGCAGGGGCGCTGGGGAATTTCGCAGCGCTGCATCTTGGAGCAGAATCAAGTATTAGTCTTGACATTTATGATGGTGATGTTGTTGAAGCGAGCAACCTCAACAGGCAGTTCCTCTTCCGCGCTCATGAAGGTGAGCCAAAAGCATCAAGCCTTGCAGCAGAGCTCAAGAAGATCTATCCTGAGTGCGATATCACTGGGTACGATACTATGCTTGATGAGTGTGTACTCTCATCGTTCACTCAAGAATACGATCTCATCCTCTCCTGCGTTGATACTATTGAAGCGCGAATACTCCTATCAGATTATGCTGTCGAGCACAACATCCCACTGCTCAACGGCGGAACGAGTTCCCTCAGCGGTACAATGGAAATGTATCTACCCAGCATCACAGCATCCCTCTCATTCCAGGCAGGGCTAGAGGGATTACTTGCCTTAGAAAACGAAGAGCGTGGCTGCGCTCTCGCCTCGCCAAGCGTTATCATGCCCAATGCGGCAATTGGGGGATTAATGGCGCACTACGCGAAGTGCATCATTTCAGGGAGCATCGAGCCCTGCACAGTGCGCTACCACAGCTTCTCCCCTACACGACTCTCATTTCTGAGCAACATTTAAGTATATCTTTTTCCAGATGCAAGAGCATGGAACCGAAACCACTCACCTGTCCCCATTGCGGCGCACGGCTTGATGAAGAGGAACACTTCTGCCCAGACTGCGGCGCCGACGTGACAATACATCCCGCACCAAGGAATGAACCTGTAAAAGCCCCTGAACAGGAACCCAAGCAAAAACCAGAAACGGAACCTACGCAAGAAGCTGAGGCGAAACCTGAGCATATAGAGGTCAAGGGAGGATTATATCTCGCAGTCCTGCTCGGCCTCATGCTGGGCAATCTCTTGCTGTCAGGACTTCCCACCACATTCATACTCGTCGGGTTCAAGGTAAACGTGTTATTCCTTGTGCTTATTGCCCTTATCGGGCTCCTTTTCGGATGGATAAACCTCTCTGTCCTGCGGAAGATGACGGCAGATACGCGAAAGATAGTTCTTGGCGGGATAATCGCACCCCTTCTGGCAGTGATGCTCATAATAGGGGGCGGGCTCATCGCCGCAAGCATTTCTGCGCGAGTTCAGACGCTTAATGGCCCTGGATCTAACGCAATGATAATGGGCAGCATGTTGGCTCCATTGACTACTGGAATCGTCATGGCAAGCTCCTTGCTGTACTACGTCGGATTCAATATCCTTTTCATCAGGCTGGCGATCCGCAAGAAAGAGTTAAAGACATTGGCCTGGTACGCGCTCGCTGTCGTCCTGTGGGGGATTATCTGGATTGTGGCTAGAAAGGTCATGATGGTTGTGAGCACTACAGTCGGCCCATGAGCTTGAGCAAGATCTGACAGGCATTAGATTGAATTCTGCTCACATTACACAGCATGAGAAGTCATGGGACAGTTGGGCCCAGAAAACAGGACCCTGAAAGCCAGGCCCGGTTGTCCCATGTGCAGGCTTAAACATAAAGATGCGTTAGCAATGAGTGGTCATTACCTGCATCGTATTCAGTTGAGTGACACCACTCCTTAAAATAGTTTTCCTTTTGATAAAAAAGCTATTAGAAATATCTAAAGGATAAATAAACTCCGTTGTGACATAACTAGAGGGTATGAAAAATCAACTCTGATTATCAAAAAGTTAAAATATGACTGTGGAATTTTGACTTTTCACTAACCTCGAGAGATGGGAAAACACTTCTTCACAAACTCATCGAACGTGAACTTCAAAGTCTTTGAGTTATGAGACACATGAGATTCTATCTGGCTCCGGACCCCAAACAATTCCCTGCACCGTGTCCTCCAATTAAGAAGGTTTCTCTCAAGCTTCACGAGGCTGTTGAAAAGATGAAATGTGATGAGCTGCTCCTCATCGACAAAAGCCAGGAATATTGAGGAGTCATTCGCTATCTCCTCGATGAGGAGAGCTCTTTTATCTGATGTGGGGTCCTCAAACCGCAAATGGTTGAAACAGCTGATAGTACAGCCCAGCAACTCAATATTCGGCACCACTATGCGCCGCATAATCCCCTGAGAAAAAAGGGCGCGCTTTGTCTTAAGCACAGTGGGCTTTGAAAGACCCGTGAATTTATGGATCTCCTCGTTCGTCGCCTCAGGCAACTTTGCCAGGGCATGTAACATCAGCTTCGCGCTTCGCGACAACCGCGTTTCTCCACGTAGAAGGACAGGCGCGCATCCCTTTGAAGCACCAAGCAATGTACTGAGCAGTGAAGAAAAATCGTAGCATTTTACTGGAGATTGCATTGGAAGGAGGGCTCTGCTCACCTCCACCAACTCCCCCTTACTGGTGTGTCTCCCTACTACACTCTTAAAGTGATTTCTCGCCTCTGCCGCACCCGGATACCATGCGATAGCAAATATGAAGTTGTCGCTTTCCTGGCAGAAGGTACACCACGGAGAGTTCCGTATTGCCTTTATAATCGCCGGATTGACATCCTTCTTCCCAGTGCTAAGCTGCTCATAGTGATACACACATATGGTTCCGTCAGGGGCGATTGATGGATGCGGCATATTTACTAATTGATACCACCCCTGGTGCTTGAGCCTGTTCCTGATGGCAGTGACTGTCGACCTCTTCAACCCAGTCAGTTTTGATAGCTCTTTATCGTTTGATAATGGGCTTGCCGTAAGGGCAGCTAGCACACTACCCTCATTCTGCTTGAGTCCCACTGTGTCCTTCTCAAGACTCTTAAGCTTTTTCTCGAGATGCTTAGTGTACTTTTCCAGTAACTCCTGCTCCTGAAGCTTCAGGCGCTCTTCTTCTGCCTTCTTGCGCTCAGTGATATCACGCGTGACACCGAGAATACCAACCATCTCGCCATCCTTCCTCACTGCTGTGAGTTGCGCTTCAGTTGTCACAAAGTGGCCATCCTTATGGCGCAGCTGCATCTCTCTGAATGGGGGTGACTCACCAGCAAGCAATGCAGCAATCACTTTACGCGAGGTCAGTAATTCACCCTTTGGCATCATCTTCAGCTTAGAGAAATGTTTCCCCACCATTTCATCTGGCGTGTAGCCTAAAACATTCTCCACAACGCTGTTTGCTGTGAGTACCTTTCCAGTTGGGTCTAGGAAGAACAGCATATCTCCAGCAGCTTCAAATATTGTCCTGAACCTCTCTTCAGACTCACGCAGATTATCTTCTGCCTCCTTACGCTCGGTGATGTCACGAACAGTTGCTTGCAGGAACTCACCACTATTTATCTTCACTTTTGTAAGAAGAACGGTTGCCGGAAAAACCTCGCCATTGAGACGCTTGTGAGTCCAGTCAAAAAAATTTGAATCCTCTTTCATGGCCTTAAGAATCATTCCCTTTGCTTTATCCTTGGAGGACTGACCATCTGACTGAGTTTCAGGTGAATATTCCCATGGAGCTCTTGAAACAAACTCTTTTTCATCTTTCACACCAAACATTTCAATCGCAGATTTGTTTCCAGAGGTAAAGTTCCAACTCGGAGGGGCGAGTGTCATAATGGCATCACGAGAGGTGTCAAAAAGGAGCTTATATCTCTCTTCAGCCTTCCTCCGCTCAGTGATATCCCTATCAACCCCCATATATCCCTGCAAGTTACCTGACTTATCAACGAGGGGTACCCCACTAGTCTCAAGGATGACCTCGTGCCCCAGTTTATGGAGATTCCTGTTTTCCAACGAGAAGAATGGCTCTTTCTTACGAGCTATATCTCTAAAAATCTTTCCAACCCTTGCTGCCTCATCCTTTGGCATAAGATCAAAAGGGGTCTTGCCCAGCACCTCTTTAGGCGTGTAGCCGAGCAGATCCTTGACTTTGGGACTTATATACGTGTATTGTGCTTTCTCATTGACCTCCCACACCCAATCTGGAGAGGTCTCGACAAGCGCCTTGAATTTCTCCTCAGAATGCCGCTGCGCCGCCTCTACTTTCTTGAATTCTGATTTTGTAGCCTTTCCTACCATGGCTTGCACTTCTTCCGACGAAACAGTTCCAGGTTTTTAACATTGTTGGTTAAAAAATACACTTAGACGTAATACAACTTCCCTGCTGAGCGCTGCTCTCGGTCTTTCACAGAATCAGTCTTATTAATTCTCGGCCTACTCGATTGCTCATCACGCCTCATAGTTATCTCGAGATCTGTGAGGAATTCATTCATACCCTCTTCCATTGACATGACCTTCGACACTTTTCCGCTCACAGCGGGCTCACCGAAGAATACGATGAGCTGGTCACTAATCTGGTCGATGAACAGCAGGTCGTGGTCCACAACCAGAGCAGCCTTCTCGCGCAGCACTATAGTGTCCTTGATGAGCCGGGCAATAGCAAGCCGCTGTTCAACATCAAGGTATGCAGAAGGCTCGTCCAGGAGATAAAGGTCAGCGTCCATTGACAAGCAGAGGCACACGCTCACGCGTTGGAGCTCCCCACCTGAAAGGTCCTTAAGCTTCCTGCCTTTGAGCTCCTCTACCTGCAACGGGCCTATGAGTTGGTTATAATGCTTGTCAAAGGCCTCCTTGAGGACATCAGCGACAATCTCCTCAGAATCCGACTGAAGGTACTGCGGCTTGTATGACACTTTGGCTTTCCCTGCCACGTCTCCACTGTCAGCATCGAGTATCCCTGCAAGAATTTTCACAAAGGTAGTCTTGCCTATGGCGTTCTCTCCCAAAATCCCTATGACCTGACCGCGCGGTATCTCGCCCTCAGGCGCTTCAAGCGAGAACTGCCCGAGATTCTTTGTGATGCCTTTCCACGATACCAGCATACCCTGCTGAAGCCCTTTTTCCTTCTGCATGCGCATATCTCTGAAGTTGATTTTCGAGTCCCTAAAACGAATGTTCTCTTCCTTGAGATAACCATCAAGGTAGGTATTGATACCTGTGCGCGTCGCCCGTGGAAGACTCACAATTCCGTAGCAGCCTGCCTTACCATACATCAGATGGATAGAATCAGTCAGGTAATCAAGGATGATGAGATCGTGCTCCACTATGAGCACCCCTTTCCCCTCGGCAACAAGGGTTCGTATGAACCTGCTCACCTTGACGCGCTGCTTGATATCTAAATAAGATGTCGGCTCGTCAAAGATGTACAGTTCAGCCTCTTTCAGTGAGGCAGCAGCGATTGCCACGCGCTGTAATTCTCCGCCAGAAAGCTTGGTGATGTCATGGTCGAGTACCTTACGCAAATCCAACGTAAAGGTGATGTCCTCCACCTCTTGCTTACTGGCAACATTTTCGAGGAGTTTCCGAACAGTGCCGTTGTACTGACGCGGTATACGGTCTACTGCCTGGGGCTTATAGCTTATACGTACCTGTCCGTCACGGACCTTCTCGAAGAAGAGTTGCGCTTCAGTCCCTTTGAAATAGTTGATAAGCTCTGCGAACGGAATATCTCCTTCCCGCTGCCATTGGCCAAGGTTAGGGTGGAGAGTACTGGCGAGTATCTTCAGCGCCGTACTTTTTCCGATTCCATTCACACCAATCGTTCCCACAACCTTTCCGAAGATGGGTGTGGGCAGTGAGTAAAGACGGAAGGCGTTCTCCCCATATCTATGGATAGGTTCCTGGTCAAGCTCTTTCGGCAAGTTAATGATATATACTGCCTCAAAGGGGCAGACATTCGGGCAGATGCCACATCCTGTGCAGAGCTCCTCATCCACACGGGCCTTCTTCTGAGAGGTAAGGGTAATACAGGGCTCCCCATCCCTATTGACAGGGCAGTCCTTGATGCAGCGCTCCCCACATTTCAAGGGAGAGCATTTATCTTTTTTGACAATAGCAATACGAGCCATTAAAATCACATGGTCAGATGAGGTTTAAGAAGTTTTTGGAGAGAGATACTCAGGAAGCCTCTCTTTCACATCCTTAAGATAGGTATCAGGGCAGGTGAAATCCACGCTATCGTCATACATGGCCTTGACAGCTACCTCTGTGAGAATATTGTGCGATTCCCTGCTGGCGATGGGACAACCAGAATATCTATTGATTTCACTGAGCACTTCCCACACCACCTTGTGGGCCTGGATGTGCAGGGTTGAATGGATCCTTCTCAGTGTTTCCTGGACATAGTCAAAGAGGAAACTATCAGTCCGGAAATAGTGTCCTCCACCAGAATAGCCCATGAATTTTTTGAGTCCTGCTTCCATCCCAGGTGTGTTCCTGAGTTCCTCTTGAATCTCCTCGACAAGGGAGAAATATTCTATCCCCTCTCCTTTCTCCCACTTGCTCATTATGGAGTGGTTCAGCTTGACATCCACGCATCCGTACTCCAAAAGCACGTCGACATCAGGCTCAGCCCACCAAGAGAGGGCGAAATCATAGAATTCAGAGAGTGTGCCGTGGCTCTCCGGACGTTGAGTGTGAAGCAGATGGTGGGCGAATTCACAAGTCATGGCATGATGGAAGTGTCCACTGCCATATTCATACTCAGGCACATTGATGTATATGCACCCTTCACCCTTCCGCGGACCCTCTCTAAAGGGCTGATAACAGTATGTGTGAAATCGCAGTGCTGGGAGATCTTTCATCAAGTCTTCAACCTCTTCACCATACTTTCCCTCAAGCGCTGTACGGGTCTGTGCATAGGTGAAATAGTCCTCCTCGAAGAGTGCCTTATATTCATCTGCGCTGAGAACTGCGCTGAGAGTAGTCTCAAGTAGCCTGAGGTCATCTTGCGATATTTTTATAGACAACGTCTCGAATGAATTCGAAAGGTGATCTTCCAGTATCTCTGCCCTCTCCAGAATGCCCTCTAGCTGAGTATCCAGGGCATCTTTCGCCTGCGTCCATAGGGGTGACTTCCCTTCTGTTGACATATCGCCCATAATTATTGTCGAACCTCACTCCACTTATAAACTTAACTACTTGAGGATAATAACTCTTCCCCCTTAACGAGAACTGTCGATACGTTTTTATAGTTCTAAACCCAGAGTTGGTATGCTACCTAAGACTAGGTGAAATCCGTGGATTTACTCAAGAGACTCATCATGGCGCATGGCGTCAGCGGAAATGAGGATGAAGTGCGACGCCTCATCATGAAGGAAATTAAACCCCATGTCGACGAGATTACTGTTGACAAGATGGGGAATCTCATCACCCTCAGAAAAGGGAAAAAACCAAGTATCATGCTCGCTGCCCATATGGATGAGGTCGGCCTGATGGTATCTGCGATAGATGAGCATGGCCTCATCTCAGTAGAAGGCATCGGCGGGCTCACCCCTATGGCAATCCTTGGTGAGCAAGTGACTATCAAGACAAAGAAAGGTACCGTGCACGGCTGGATAACGACGCGAGACATTAGCGCCTCGCTTGAGCCGGAGGATATGCCTGAGATCCAAGACCTCATAATCGATACAGGCCTCACTGCAAAAGAGTTAGAGGCATACGGAGTACATGTCGGCACGCACGTCTCATTTGAGAAACGAGCTGCATACACAAGCTATGGAAAAAAAATTGCAGGAAAGGCGCTTGATGACAGGATTGGCTGTTATATCCTCATCGAGCTGGCGAAGAAGCTCAAGAAGCGCCGGCATGAGACTTATTTTGTGTTCACAGTGCAAGAGGAATTCGGCCTGTATGGGGCAAAGACTTCGATGCATTCGCTTGACCCTGACTGGGGAGTTGCAGTGGATGTGACGTCGGCAACAGACCTTCTCGAGGACGAGCAGCACAAGATTGCGCTTGGCAAGGGTCCTGTCCTGACTGCGATGGATGACAGGCTCATCGCAAATAAGGAACTGAACGAACACATTGAGAAGCTAACGAAGAAGCTCAAAATGCCCTTGCAATTCGAGGTGACGAAGATAGGGACGACTGATGCAAGCGTCATCTCACTGTCAAAAGGAGGCGTTCCCTCAACGGTGGTGGGAGTGCCCATGAGAAACATGCACACAACAGCAGGGATCGCCCATAAAAGGGACATCCAGAACGCCATAAAACTCCTTGATGCACTGCTCTCTAAACTGCCGCCAAAGATATAGTGAGAACAATGAAACTTACGTTCCTCGGGACAGGTACTGCGCACGGAGTGCCGTTCATCGGCTGTGACTGTCAGGTGTGCACCTCAAAGGACCCGCGGAACAGGAGGCTGCGGACATCAGCGCTTCTCGAATATAATGAAAAAAGCATTCTCATCGACATGTCACCAGATTTCAGGGAGCAGGCGCTTTCAAATGAGATAGAAAAGATAGACGCGATTCTCCTCACACACCCTCATGCTGACCACCTCCACGGCCTGGATGACATCCGCATCTACAATTTCCTCCAGGGAGAGCCAATACCTTTGTACGGAAGGAAAAAACACCTCCGAGAGGTGAAGGATCGCTTCAAGTACATCTTCAAGAAAAGCCCTGAATGGATACCTCAGGTTGACCTGCACGAGGTAAAGGGGGAATTCGAGCTCTTTGGGAAGACAATTAACCCAATCAAAGCGTATCACACTGTTAACATGAATGTGACTGGATATCGTATTGATGACTTTGCCTACATCACAGACTGTAAATCTCTTCCGAAAAAATCGAAGGATGCGTTGGCTGGGCTTGAGGTCTTGGTACTAAATTGCCTGAGGTATAAGGAACATTCCGCGCACATGAATCTCGAAGAGGCGCTTGCGTTAATCGATGAGCTAAAGCCAAAGAAGACCTATCTCATCCACATGAGCCACGAGTTCGAGCACGAGAAGTTAAGCAAGGAATTACCTGAGAATGTCGAGCCTGCTTATGATGGCTTGACTATCGAGTTCTGACACGATGAAACGGAAGCATCTCAAAAAGAAAGAAATCCGTTCACTTGAAGAGCAGGTGAAGGAGCGTTATGGAATCGATATTGACCTGCCTAAGAAAGGCGGCGTTGAGCAACTCTCTGGAAAAGATGCCGAGATCATTGCTGTCAACGGAAAGCCGTGGTTCTTCCTGCACGGCAATATCCCCCTTCCAACATTGCACTTCCTGCTCGAAAAACAGTTCCTTAAAACCATTGTAATCGACATGCCTGCCATTCCTTACATCACAAACGGCGCTGACGTGATGCGGCCGGGAATAGTTTCTATTGACGACGGCTTTTCTACAGGGGACGCTGTGTGCATTGTCGATGAGACACATCACAAGCCGTTGGCAGTAGGTCTCTCCCTCTTTTCAAGTGACGAGATGAAAGCAAAAGACTCGGGAAAGGTCATAGACAATATCCATTATATCGGAGACACTATCTGGACAATTGCGTCCTAGACTTCATTTCTCGACTATGCCGTAGCCGATGAGCCTGAATCTATTGGCGATGCGCCGGGAGATGGTGATGCGCTCTCCCTCCTTCGCACAGATGGCGAGCTTCAGCTTACACGTAACATGATTCTTCTGGAGCTCACTCACAATCCCTATAGTAGAAGCAGTGTTCACATTAAGCATTAGGGGCTCTCCCCTGGCAATGGGCTTTACTTCCAACTCCTCTTTGGAGCCCACGACCCTCTCAAGCAGAGTGGTCTTAAGATTCAGAACCTTCCTTATCTCCGGCAGCTTTCCTGAATACCCCACAACGTTCCCTGTCATCTGGTCAGCGTTCACAATCGAAGGATCCAACAAGGTCATCACGCCAATGCTTCCGCCAGGACCCACTTCCTTCACTGATTTGCCCCCTTTCATGAGACTAATCACTTTCGTCGACAGTGGCTTCCACTCTACGCGGCCTTCGTGCTCAACCTTCCTTCCAGGGCGGATTTCAACCTCATCTCCCTCTTTCAGTATGCCCTGCGCCATCGCGCCGCCGATGACGCCGCCCTTCAGCTTCATGGGATTGCTTCCCGGAAGGTTGATGTCAAAAGAGCGCGCGATGAACATCACCGGGTCCTTCTTAAGATCCCGCTCAGGAGTGGGAATCACTTCCTCAATCGTCTTGATAAGGACATCAACATTAAGGTTGTGCTGTGCAGAGATAGGTACAATCGGAGATTTCTCATAGGGTGTGCCCTTGAGGAGGTTCTGGATTGCCTTATGATTCTCTATGGCCTCTTCCTTGCTCACCAGGTCAATCTTGTTTTGGACGACTATGACATTCTTCATCTCTGCTATCTGTAATGCCATGAGATGCTCGCGCGTCTGGGGCTGCGGGCATTCCTCGTTCGCTGCAATGAGTAGTAACGCTCCGTCCATGATAGTCGCACCTGAGAGCATCGTCGCCATGAGGCTCTCGTGGCCAGGGGCATCGATGAATGATACAGTACGGATTGGTGCGGTCTTACCCTTGCACTTGGGGCACTCCTCGTCAGAACCGTAAGCTTCTGCCCCCTTGCATTTCTTGCATTTGTAGAATGTTGCGTCTGCATAGCCCAGGCGGATGGTGATGCCGCGGCGGACCTCTTCAGAATGCGTATCAGCCCATTTGCCGGATAGCGCCTGCACAAGTGTGGTTTTGCCGTGGTCCACATGGCCTACTGTGCCTATGTTCACCACAGGCATGAAACTCACATTATCATCTTTTTTTGCGGCCTTCTTAGGTGCTGCCTTCTCCTTAGCCCTCGCTTTTGGCTTGGGTTTAGCAACAGGCTTAGCCTTAGGGTTGGGCTTTGGTTTCTCCTTGGTCTTGGCAGCAGGCACAGTCTATTTACTCCTTCTTTTCTTCTGGCTTCTCTGCAGGCTTTTCTTCCTTTTTAGGCTCAGCAGGCTTCTCTTCTTTCTTTACTTCCTTCTTCGGAGCCGGCTTTGGCTTTGCCTTTCCCTTGGCTTTCGAAGCCTTCCTCTCCTTCTTGGTCTTCTTCTGCTTCTCGACCTCTATCGAAAGGTTAATCTGATGTATCTTGGAATGAATGGTATTGCCCGCGACAGTCTTCCTGCGCCTGATACCCTTTAGACCACCGCGGAAGCCTATGCCTTTGGTAGTGAGGATGCGCTTTCTGGCAGTCCCAGGCAGGTCTGATCTCATTGGGAACCCGCAGTAATCACTGCCGCCCCTAACCACAAGAGTCTTGCCAGGGAGTTCAAATGGCTCTCCTTTAACAGTCTCGCCTATCTTCTTACCTAAAAGCGCTTTCGCAGCGTCTCCGGTCACTTCTTTCTGCTCGCTTTTTCCTGTTGTTGGGTCGGAAATCACCACTTTAAATGTTGCCATTGATTATTCCTCCGAGTATGAATACCGTCGAGGTAACAGCAACGATGCTCGTTGCTGAACCTCTAACTGCCTTCCGGTCGTTCGAGGTAAACCGAAGGCAGTTTAAAAACGTTTTGGGGTCTCTCCGACCAAAACCCTTATATAGCGAGCAAACCCCCACGAGGGAAGGTGATAGTCATGACAAAAGTAAAACCCGAGCAGAACATGAACAAGGATGAGCAGATTGGCTTCCATAAGGGAGCGTTAAGCACCCTCGCAAAGGAGAGGCAGGAGATGGCCCGTATCATCGGCATTGTGGAGCAGTTGATGCAGATGCATGTCCAGGCACTACAGGAACTTGGCGTCGACCTCACAAAAGAAGCGGCAAAGATGCAGCAGGCCGGCGGAACTCCGCAAAAAGCAGGTGACAAGAAGAAAATCGAGGAACTCCTTTAGTTCCGCGCACTCCGGAATCCCTCCAAGATAAGCAGTATTTCTTCCGGTCAGATAAAGAACTAGTCCGGAAATCTTCCGGTTTTTCTGGAGCAATCCTTATAAACACTTCAACGACCCCTTTTATATGAAAGACGAACACATCATCCTCCAAAAAGACGAGCTCGAAGAGCTCATAGAACTCGGCAAGCGCGGTGAAGTGCTCAAATTCAATGGAATAATTCTCAGTAAAGAATAACAAAAATCCGCTGCTCAGAGTTATGGTAAACCTACGGTTTACCATTCCTGAAATCCATTGGATTTCAGTTATCCCCTGCCTAAAGGCAGGGGTATTAACGCTCTTCGCTTAACAGCGGATTTTTGGAATTGAAAACGTCGCGCTAAAGCGCGAGGTATTAAACCATGACGTTTTCAATAATCTTACATTCAGTACTCTACGCCCTCTTGGCCAGTACAGTCGCGCTCTTTGAGGTCAACAAGCTCTGTGGCGATGTCCGCGATGTCAATAAGTTCCTGGGGAGCGTCCCTGCCAGTGAGAATAACATAGGTCTTCTCCGGCTTATTCTTGAGCAGCTCGACAATATCTTCAGCGTCAACAAGCCCATAAGAGCAGGCGTAGCACACCTCGTCAAGAATAAGCACACCCGGCTCGTCAGCGAGAAAACCCTCGATGTCCTCAAGACACTGCTCAGCCAACTTTCTGTCTTCCTCACTTGGATTGTAGGGGTCGATGAAATACTCTGTTCCATACTGATGAATCTCATAGTCAGGGGATAGCCTGTCCTTGATGAGGTACTCTCCAATATCTTCACGGCCCTTGAGAAACTGCACAATCACAACGTTGTGGCCGTGGCCGATTGCGCGCAGTGCCCTCCCGAGGGCTGCGCTTGTTTTGCCTGCAGCATCTCCAGTATATATCTGAATCGGGCCAACGCGCCCCTCAAGGGTATCCTCTTCAGTATCTTCTATCATTATCTCTAAGAGATTCAAATATGATTAAAAAAGCTATGTATATAACGCCGACACAATCAGTCCGGCTGCCCCTCTGGTTCCACAATCTGTAGCTTCCCCTCAAGTTTCTCTATGATGCGCTGGAGATAGAGCGCCTTGTTCTCCTCACCGAACTTCTCATCTATGGCAAAGAGCCTGTCCACATCCTCTTTTATTTTGGGATCCATATTTTCCATGTCCCGGCCGTAACGCTTCAGGCCATTCTGCATGAACCTCTTGTTGCGGGCATAATGCGCAATCGCAATATAGTAGAGAATCTCCCGTATGTCTGACACAAAGGTGTATTTGTTTTTTGGAGTCCAGTCATCAGTGAGCCACATCAGTTTTATCTTCAGCTTCTCAACGAAATCGCGCACAATCTGCCACGCAAGCTCATCAGGGAATTCAGATACTTTTTTCTTCAGCTTTTCTAGATGAGAATGTGGATCGTATACAGGGTAAGACTCCACAATCAGAAACTGCGCAGCCCCTTGCAGCCGCAGGAAGTGTGTGTCTTGATAAGGCTCGAGCCAGCGCTCACCGCGATATTTCACTCTCTCAGATGAGAATAGCTTGTCGAACATCTGAAGTAAGTCCTCGGTCGTGCACACGCGTAGGGAAACGTCCCTGAATGTCTTCTGCTGCTGCTTCCAGGTTGCGACCGGCCACATCTGCTCAGGAAAAAAGCCGGGAACCTCGTCCCATTCAAGCAGATCATCGAAGAGTTCTTTCAACTTACCCTCGTAGCTCTTAGCATCCTTGACCATGATAGTATAATCAATATCTGAATCAGCAGTTCCCCTTCCGACTGCACGGGAGCCATGAATCCAGAAGGCGTCCACATACGAAAGCTTCTCGATGCGTTTCTTAATCTCCATTGTCAGTTCGTGATAGGGGCCAGAGATTGACTTGATATCTTCCATGCGCTTCCATTTCATACTTCCCTTATTTAAGGTTTCGGCACTGCAAAAGCCTTATAACGTCAGTCATAATCCATAATAGTAATGAAACGATATAGCATCCATATACACACTAACCACTCTGGCTGTGGTGCTGTCCCTCCAGACAGGGTTCTGGAAATCGCAAAGCAATTAGGCTTCAATGGCATCGCCATAACAGACCATAACACCATCACGGGCGCGCTGGAAGTGAAACGCCTCAATAAGGACAAGGATTTCGAAGTGATTGTTGGTGAAGAAGTCTCGACAGACATTGGCCACGTCCTGGTCTATTATGTGAAGAAAGAAATCCCGCGCGGGGATGTGAATAGTGTAGTAGCTGAGGTTCGAAAGCAGAAAGCACTCTGTGTGCTGGCTCATCCCTTCAATACTCTCAGCAGTGCGATATGGCATATCGTAAAGAGTGAGAACATGAGGAGAAGCATCCAGAAGGAGGAATACGAGAAAATCAAGCTTTTCGACGGCATCGAGGCATTCAATTCCCGCTGCCTATTCCGGTTGGATAATCGGCTCGCAAAAAAATTAGCTGCACAGCACAACTTGCCCATGACTGCAGGAAGTGACGCCCACTTCGAAAACGAGATGGGGAATGCCTGGGTGGAATTCGATGATAGCCTTACATTCAAGGAAGCCCTGCTCAAGAGAAAACTGATTCTCTCAGGAAGGAGAGGGTATGTCTGGATCAACAAAGTGCGTAACATCTTAAGGCGATTGCGGAGATGAAAAGATGCTCAGCCTAATACGAAGACACACCAAGCCATTCCAGAGAGCAATTGGTAAGGGGCTGGCAATCCTCCCCTTGAATGCCATACAATTTACATTCCTTGCTGTCCCTTTCAGCATCGTCGCTGCCTATTTCCTGTCAAGTGAAGATTATTTCCTAGGCACTATTTTCGTCACAGTTGCTGTGCTCATCGACGGTTTTGACGGGTCTTTCGCAGAAGCGAAAGGCCAAAAGAGTTATTTTGGCAACTACTGGGACGCGATGGTGGACAAAATCATTGAAGCAATCATCTATCTCGGGTTCGCATACAACAATCTCAGGCTAGCATTCCTCTGCTTCGCTTCTTCCATGCTCGTTTCCCATGCTAAGGCGAGGTCCGGGCTGGTAATTGTGGCAGACAACCACGACTGGCCTGCGCTAGGCGACAGGATGGACCGCCTCACCCTCCTTGTCGTCGGACTGATAATTGCGAATTTTATCCCTAATTACACCTTAGAGATTGTGCAGTGGACGCTTGGCACTGTGGCTGTGATAGCATTCATCGGCTTTGTCCAGAGAATGCTCTACGCTGGAAGGCTCATCAAGAAGGCAGAGAAAGAGGGGAATATCCTGCCCTATCTGAAGAAGTAGGGCCTAATTAGCTTCAGTAGCATGATAGTAATCTTCTAACACGAGCAGCCCGAGTTCCTTCACTGTTTTTGCGATATACAGGCGGCCCCCGCCAAGTTCAGCAATTTTTCTAGCAAGGGCCTTCCCTTTCGGGTCCAGGGTGATACCAATAACTGAAATAGTGACTCCATGGCTGCGGGCGAGGGATACTGCCTCAAGAGTGTTCTTCTCTGGTGTCTCTCCCCTGGTGGGAAGGGCATCAGTGATGAGCATCAGATGCTTCGTCACTTCGGCGCGGGGGAACATCCCTATGGCTTCCCTAACAGTATCCTCAATGTTAGTCTCGTTTCTCGCGCGAATCTTGGTGATGGTATGGAGAAGATGCATGAAGTCTTTGCCCGGCTCTACCTTCTCTTTCACCTCGCTCCCGAACACAATCAGACCTACATGATCCTGCTGCTGTATCGCGTGATAGCTCAATGCAACACCTGCCTTTTTGCACATCGCTATCTTCTCTCCGCGCATGCTTCCAGAAGCATCAAGTGCATAGACAAGATAACATTGGCCGCGGCTGTCCCGCGTGTTCGAACGCAAATCATTAGGGGTGAGAGCACGATGGCCGCGCCGGAGAGCAAGCTTGATGCTATCTCTCACAGCAAGGTCCTTATAGCGTCCCCTTGTGAATGGCACTATCTCATCTCGCTCACCATCATGCGAGGGCTTCCGATGAGTATGGGTTCCAGTCATGCCGCGTGGAATCATCTCGCTCAGCTCTTCCATGTAAAGAGACAGCGCAGCAAGCTCCATCCCTTTCTTCATGACATCTCCTTCCTTGGAGATGAGACCTTCCTTTTCGAGCTTCTCAACTGAGTTCTCGATATTCTTCTTAAGTTCACGCTGGAATTCAGGGATATGGATATTCTTTTCAACGTAATTAGGGGCATAGCCAGAGACTAGCCTGAGGAAGCGTTCTCCCATCAGGCGCTTTGCGAGCTTGTAATCTTTCACGAGATTCTTGAAGATAAGGTCTGGCGTCAATGGGCCAATGGCTTGGTTAAGGGTATCAAGAATCATCTGGCCATACTGCACACCACCTTTGCCCTCCTGCTTGATGAGACTCATAGCATTGTCTCCTGTCGAAGACTCCTTTGAATCACTCTCCTGTAGTTCCTGCTCTTCAAGATCAGGAGCGTTGAAGGCGACCGCCTTCCTTGTCTGTAGACATTTTTTGTGAGAATGAGCGGAACTCCTGCCTGATGAATTCCTCTGGTGACGTAATATATTGCTTGTTCGGCTTGAGCTTGAGCCTGTGCGCCAATACAGAGATGACAGCTGCCTCGACATCCTCTATTGTCACTGCGTCTCTTCCAGCGAGGTAGGCGTGCCCCTGTGCCCGCTCATACAACCCAATAGAGGCGCGCACGCTTGGCTTCCCTTCAAGGTCCTTGTGGGTTCGAAGATACCTCACGAACTCAAGCGCAGCAGATAGCAGCCCCTTAGGGAACTTGACAAGCTCCTTGCCTTTTTCGACCGCAATCTCTTCCTCAATCTCCTGGCTCTCAGGATAATCCATGTGGATGAGGTCGAACCGGTCCTTGAATACAGCTGAAAGAGGCTCGGTTGAGGAATCTTCAGGGTTCATCGTGCCGATGAAGATAAAGTTTGCCGGGACATCGACATCATAGCTGCCTATTGTCACTTTACCTTCGCTCAGCACCTGAAGCAGCGCATTCTGGAGTTTCTGTGGGCAGCGGTTTATCTCATCGAAGAACAACACACCATTATTCGCCTTGAACAGTTTTCCTAAAGTGAAAGCCTCTATGCTCCTCGGGCCGAACTTCATCGCCTTGATGGGATCTATGTCTCCGATAAGATCTTCAGCCGTGAGGTCTGGGCTGCCCTGAATACGGACAAAACGCTCCTCACCATCAATACTTCTTCGCTTCAATTTTTCTTTAGCAGAGGCGCACTGCGGGCAGATTGGACTGCCTGGAGAGCAGTGGTAAGGACAGTCATTCGCCTCCACTTCAGGAAGGACGCGGGCGAGATTCCTCGCAAGTGTTGTCTTCCCCACTCCTGGCGGACCTACGATAATCAGATGCCTGTCCATGAGAAGCGCTGCCTTGACCTGTTCCTTCGCAGCGTCCTGGCCGAGGATGTCGACAAAAGATCCCTCGTCTTTGCGGAAGAGCTGCCTGAAGTGCCCTGCTATCTGTGAAAAAGCCTTTTGGTCTGGTTTCATGAGCCATGATGTAGGGCGTCAAGGCTTATTAAATGTTCGGAGAAAAAAATGAGAGAAAATATGGGAATTACGGCTGCCGGCAGCGTCAAGCAAAGCTTGACTGGTCGTCAGCCTTTGTTCGCTTCGCTCACTACGGCTGCCGGGATTCGAACCCGGGTAGCGACCTTGGGAGGGTCGAATCATACCACTAGATCACAGCCGTGCGGATAGGAGGAAAACTAGGGCTGTTAAAAAATTAACGCAATGAAAGGACCTACTCGTCTTCGTCCCTGTCGCTTGGCCCAGAAGAGGGGATGGCGCTCTTGTTGATAATCATAATGTCGCCGACACTCTTCACGAGCGGGTGCGGCACGATGACGCCTTTTGCGCTTCCGAGAACCTTCTTGAGATAAGAATTCCGTGTCGAGCGGACTCTCCAGCCAGATACTTTATGCTGGGTGAGCATTGCTTCCTCGACATCACCAAAATAGTCGCCTGTGTCTGTGAAGACTTTCATATTGTAGGTTTCGCTTACTCTTTTCATTCGCAGCATCGTATTCCCCCTTTTATCCTCTAGATGACGCAAGAAGCGCCCAACTCTTAGCGTGGTGACGGACTATATAAAATTTACGTCTAAAAGTCGAGAAAATTTACTTTGTGAGGTTTCTCCGGGCAAACCACTCCATAACTCCAGGCATCAATTGATAGCCTTTCCAATACAACCAAAGCAAGATGGAACTCACTTTAGTTCTTTTAGGTTGAAGTATGCACCCCACTATCTGTGCTGCAATTGTCTCAGGAGATTGCATCATGTGAGCAGAGCCCTTGCTTATCTCTCGGTCTAATACTGAGTGCGCTATCTTCCTAATGTCTGTCTTGACCTGGCCTGGGCAGAGAGTAGAGACGTGAATCCCGGCAGGAAATAACTCAGCTCTCAGGGAGTGTGAATAACTAACGAGACCTGATTTTGAGGCAGCATATGCATTTCCAAGGGAATAAGGGACGAGTCCAACAATCGAGGAAATATTAATGATGTGTCCTGATTTGTTCTGAATCATATGTGGGATTACAGCAGTACAACATCTGTGCACTCCAAGAAGGTTAACATTGATTAAGTCTTCAAATTGCTTCACTGAGGTCTTATGGATTGGACCAAGAACTAATTTCCCTGCATTATTAATCAAGACATCAATCCTGCCAAATTCCTCAATACTCAACCTAATCACACGTTTAACATCTGAATCTGAAGTCACATCCATTGTGTGGATGCACACTTTACCCCCAGCATGTGAAATCTCAGATGCTAAACTTTCCAGATATTCTTTCCTTCTTGCTGTCACAATTACTGTGCCTCCTTTAGAGGCACAAAGCTTGGCAGTAGCTCGGCCTATACCTGAAGACGCACCTGTGATGAAAATCACTTTGTTGTCCAATATTTTCTGAGTCATGACACACACCAATAAATTATACTTTTATTTTAGAATAGAAAGCCAAAAACTTATTAATGATACTCTTTAGCGGAAAGTTTGGTGCCCTGACCTTGAAAGAACTTCGAACAACACTCTTCAACCAATTGACTCCTTTGGCAGTAGTACTTGTGTTCCTCGGCCTCCAATGGAGATACCAGTTTCTCTCTGACCATGCATCATATCTGCTGGGTATCATCATTTTGAGTGAATACATCACGTTACAGACACAGGCTGTGTTCGTGAAGGCAGGAGAGTCAATCAAGTATTTCGGTTTTCTCGATTATCGATTTCATGCAATATTCTTACTTGGATTATTTGCCCTGCATTTCCTCTCACTCAGTATATATCCCATAGTAGTTATTGGATACGGAACATTCTGCATCGTCGATTTTTCATACAGAATAATTCATGCGTTCAAAGAAGTGATAAATCACCATGGTATTCGAAAAGCTCAGGCCGCATAGTAATCTATTCTTCTCAAGAATCTTATCTAAAGGGACCATTATCAACCCTCACGTTCTCACAAGTCTTGCATTAATAGCTGCATTTGGGGCTGCACTCAGCTTTGTGTTCCAAAGGCCTATTTTGGCAACAGCGCTTATGCTCCTCAATGGATTATTAGATATCCTCGATGGAAGATACGCCACCCTCAGAGGAGGAGAGGGTTTCTTCGGATCTTTCTTTGATCATGTGGTTGACCGCATCAGCGATGTGCTATTTATCGCAGCAATTGGGTTTGGAGGATATGTTGACCACTTCTGGTCTCTATTCTTAGTGTGTTTGACACTATTCGTAAGCTATATTGGCCCTCTTGGCATCGTGGTTTCAGTTGGGAAGATTGCAGGCGGAGTCGCATCACGGGCAGACAGGGTGATTCTCCTTTCCATCGGCGCTCTCTTGACTGGCTTTAATCTGCAACTATTGGGAATCAGTGCTCTTGCTATAACTGTTTATCTGCTTATCATCTTAAGTGGCTTAACTGTGTTCCTTAGAGTGAAAAAGATTGTTTCTCTCAGTAAGAGTCTAGGTTGAATTCAGAAATCAAAAAAGTGGACTCGCCGGGAATCGAACCCGGAGTTTCGGCGTCTTTCGACTGAGTCGAAAGCTCAAAAGCTTTGCTTCTCGTGTGCGAACGCCGCGTCATAGCCGTTAGACCACGAGCCCCTTCTAGGGAGGTTTCCAGGCAGGCTTTTAAATATTGCTCAGCCGCCTCTCCATGCCACGCAAAGCCCGATAGAAAAGAGATGCCTTTTTCGCTCCATGGATGGAGGAGTAAGGCTCTACGAGAATCCTCTCCTCTATTCCGGCGAGCATCGCTCCCCAGAGGTCTGTGCCAGGCCGGTCGCCTATCATGGCTGCATGGCGTGGCTCTATCTTGTGTTTCTTGAGCAGAGATATATATGGCCGCGGGTCGGGCTTCGATTGTTCCATGCCTACTGAGATAGGTAAGTGCTCAACCAATCCTGCGAGCTGCCCCTTCCGCTCCGGCGGACAGTTGGAAAGAAGAGCTATTGAAAACCGCTTGCCGAGATTCTCCAGTAGCTCCACACTCGCTTTAGGGACTGCATCATGATAGCCTGACAGGGTGTCGTCAACATCAAAGAGAAGCATCTTCACCCCCCGTTCGGATAGGGCATCATAATCTATCTCAAACACAGATTTCACATTTCGCGTCCAGAGGTGCTTGGGACGCCGCATGAAGAACTGCAAGTACACTTTAAGGTCCATAGATATCACTTTCTCCCTACCTACTTAAGGGTTGTGGTCTGCTTAAGTGTGAATATTTGGGCAAAGCATTTATAATGGGACTGGATAGTTGCAGGTCAGATATGAGCATCGTCACTCTCATCCTGGGCATCGCATGGTTCCTCCTGCCTGCCTACATCTCCAACATGACCCCTCCACTCATAGGGAATCTTATCGGGACTAAATGGAACTGGCCTGCTGATTTCGGGCTCACACTGAAAGGGAAACGTATCCTAGGGAGCCATAAAACAATAAGGGGCTTTGTCGGCGGAACAGCCCTCGCAATACTGGCAGGTTACCTACAGACAGGATGGTCATCAAGCCAGCTAATCACAAACATCGCGCTCATAGATTATAGTGCTGTGAATGGAGCCCTACTAGGTGGATTGCTCGGCTTCGGCGCACTTCTTGGAGACAGCGTCAAGAGTTTCTTCAAGCGAAGAGTAGGTATCAAGCCAGGCGGTAGGTGGATTCCCTTTGACCAGATTGATTTCGTCATCGGCTCATTCCTACTCAGCTGGCCTCTTGCTTCCCTCAGCTGGCAAGTGTGGGTCATAGCGCTTGTGGCGCATCCCTTTGTCGTCATCGGTGTGAAGCACCTTGGCTTTTATCTCGGCCTGAACGACGTGAAGTGGTGATGCCATTTCATATGGGAAAACCTTATATAGTTCCTAAATTGAGGGAGATTGGGGGATATGATGAATTCCGGATTATACTTACCACCACCTAAGTCTGCAGATGAAAAGGTAAAAGATATTTTCCTTGACCTCAGGAACAAAAGTTTTGAGGGAATGGACACATTTTCTACTCTGGGATGGGTTGAAGCGAAGTATGTGCCAGGTCAGATGACAATCACTCTTGACCAGTTTGATTATGGCACTAACCAACCCAATAAATCTGTCCTTGAGTTTATCCTTGATAATAATTACACTCTCGAGGATGTTGCCCAGACAGTGGGAGGGCAACACATTTACTGGACTGAAGAGCAGATGAAGCGGGAGGAGTGGCTTGTTGCCGAATGTCTCCTTCATGACCCACGCTATGTGCTCTACCACAGGCAAAATGTGAAAGAGATTCAGTCTGGACAGTACTCCCTGGATATCGGCGGGCCTGTCAAGCGCCTCGCAGATAGTGTCGGAGTGTCCCTGTATGCTAATATCACCATCTGGGGAGGTATGCTCCAGGAGATCAACCTGATGAGCAAGACCCCTCACAGAGAGACGATGATGGGGAAGATATTTTTCTATTACCCTTGAGGAAGCTGATTCCGCTCACTTCAACTTGTCAAAGATATCATCCTTCTTCTGTCCGTCAGTGACTGGTTTGAGCTTGCCAAAGTCTGTCGTTCCTGTCGTGTCTCCAAGGTAATTGTCCCACAGGTCGAACCAGGGATAGCCCAAGCGCTCGTATTCCTCGCGCGTCACTGGCGTCGACGGCGGAGCAAAGCCGGTTATGGCGCGGAAGTCCTCGCTCGAGACTATGTATACACGCTCGACACCTAGAGGCTGCTCTTCCCACACATCAAGACCATATGGATCAGGATACACTTTTTGTTCAATCTCCCCGCCGCGGCCGAGCCCCATTGACTGGGCATCCCTGCCTCCACGGCTGCTGCCCATGCAATCAGACATGCAGTATTTTATGTTTCCAAAACAGCCTTCAAGATCAGATGCCCCCCAATAAGACTTTCCGACAGGGTGCTCATGAGGCCTGTTCACTGGAGGTACAATCGCACCCCTCTTGGGCGCATATATGATGAACTGTAGCCCACCAATTGTCTCTTCACCAGTAATCTGTCCCTCGACAGTCTCGCCTGAACCTAGCTCTGCAGCTACGAACTGGTATACCTTACCGTCCTCGGCCTTCCAGCCATCAAGCCAGGGCTGCGGTGGCGCGACAATATAATTCTGCTCCTCTTCAAGGGCGATTTCCAGGTCTGACTTCTTGCCTCTCCGGGCTCCTTTCAATGGCTTAAAGGGCTTGCCTGAGATGGCGTTGATATTTCCTGCACCGACCACAAGAGCGCGTGGCTGCGAAGATGAATAGCTAAAATTCATCCACATCGCCTCCTGGGCGTACATAGGAATGAAATAGCAGTCATCCTTCCACTCAGAAGGGCAATTGTCGCGGAAGTCATTCACCTTATACACAGGAAAACTTCCCAATCCAGCAGGAAGGCTATTCATCTGCCCTTCTGGAACGCGGACTGTCCTCTGGAAGCTGATTCTCAGACCGCCAACATCAATGTGATCCTGCGGCTTCCCCGATTTATTCTTGCGGCGCCTCAGATCATCTAGAATATCCTCAATGCCTGGAACATGCCCTGGAACCTCAATATCCCAAGGGTCGGGGAAACAGTCAATTATCTTGTACTTGTCTTTGTTGTACTTATCATCATCCATTGTTACCATCATCTGTCCTCCAGGTGCTTTGCCTGAGGAAAAGGAAGCAGAGGGGACACTTATAAGTATGGGGTGTAATACACACACTAGTAGATAATTGTGTATTTTTATTAAAAAAGGTTATTTGAGAAAGATTTATGAATGCAGGGCGGATTCCCCACACCATGAAACGAAAGATTGTACAGCACGGCTCTTCTTCACTGACACTAACATTACCATCAAAATGGGCAAAGAAATTCGGCCTCAAGAAAGGCGACGAACTCGGGGTCGAAGAATCCGGACCGAGCCTCATCATCTCGACAGAGCAACAGACAAGCTCTCCGAGGAAGGAAGTTTCAGTCACTGAATACGGCATCTTCACTAAGAACAATCTCTCGCACCTCTACCAGCTGGGGTACGATGAGGTAGATATACAATTCAATGACAGCCGAACATTAGAAGAGATTAAAGACCGCATTCCCAGATGTATGGGATTCGAAATTATCGATCAGAAATCCAACAGTGTGCATATCAAAAGCATCGCGATGACTCTTGAATCTGAGTTTGACATCCTCCTAAGGAAAGCATTCCTGATAACAAACGAGATGGCGAGTGAGATGATTGCCGCAATCGAAGAAAATGATTTCACCAAGCTGAAGGAAATCAGGAGCATGGAAGGGCTCAACAACAAGTTCACCGACATCTGCACGCGCATCCTCAACAAGCGTGGCTACAAGAGAGCTAACAGGACACTGCAGATGCATTATGTGGTGAAAAACCTCGAGCGTATCGCCGATGAATTCAAGTATCTCTGCGACGCGCTTGCCAGCCACAAGGGACCGCTCTCAAAAAAGAACCAGAATATGTTCCAGGAGGCAGTGGATTATTATCTAGCATTCTATGCGATGTTTTACAAGTTCGAGCCAAAGCTGAAGCGCAGAATCTATGAAGACAGAAAGCAACTGCTCAAGAACTACACACAAGCATTAAAGCAATATAAGGGCACAGATTCCCTATTTATGCACCACCTCATCAGCATTGTGAGCAAGACCTATGACGCTGCAGGGGCATATTTCGCCCTCATGCTCTGAGGATAGGGTTAAGGTAAGGGATGTCTTGCAGCAGGGCAGTCAGCTCATTCCTTAAAGATGATGCTTCCATTCCAAGCCCAATATCATCTAGCATCTTCAGACCATACAGGGCAGAACCGCAGTGGGCTTTTGCTTTCATCTCGATATCGGCAGAATCCTTCCGCACCGGGTCAAACATCTCATAGAGGTGCCACAGCACCCCTTGGATTGTGGCGTCATTCCTTGCCTCAGCAGGGCTGATATGCATTCCGTGCTCCTGCATCCTCTGATGGTATGCCCTCGCCAGTTCAGGAAAGCCAAACCCATACGGCCCGCACGTGGAGAGTGCCTGCCTCTTGTGGTGAATCCAGAAGTCCTGGACATCTGCAAAGGGATTATTAAGAGTAATAGAGCCCCAGTCGATAACGCCAAAATCGTCGACGCTGGTCATGGACTGATGGATAACTTGGTCGAATTCCATCCGGGTGACGACATTTCCAGTATGGATATCACCATGTGATACCATCAGCCTGCCTGACTGCCGTGCAGCAAGGCCTTCACACACTCCAATTAGGCTGGCAGCATTATTTGCTGATATCCCAAGGCCTGCGACCATCCGCTCTGTGAGTTCTCTGCCAGGGCTTGACTGGGAAAGGCCAACGCCAAGCTCGGCGAATCTCTCGGCCTCTTTTGTGAGCATGACTTGATAGTCCGCTATCATCCTCACGATAGATACCGCGGTATCGAAGACGAGTTCAGGCCTCAATTCGAGGTTTTGTATCAACTCATTGTATTCGCCGGCATACTCTATGACTCCCCCGAGAATCGCGACATCGTGTGGGTAGGGCTCATTCGCATCCAACGGGATGTACCCAATAGGTTTTCCAGTGGGCACACCGAGCTCATGTATAATCTGATAGGTGGCTAGTTCTCTCGCAGTCTCCAGGGGGTCTGCTTTGAATACCCATACTTTGAGCACACCACGCTTGCCCTCATTCTCCTTGAGGAAGTACACCTCACGGACCTGCTCTTTTCTTGTCGACGGGAGATCCCTAACGCGGGTAATCATGACCTCTGCGTTGTATGCGCCTGCCAATACTTCTTCAAGAGCCTCTATTCCTTCTGGTTTTGTTTTCTCAGTAGTGGGAAATAGGCTGTCCATGTCCAGAGATAAGGAATCATCATCAGCCCCCAATAATGGGCCGAAGAACCCCTCAGATTCGTCTGCATAGTCCTTATCCGAGCTTAGGGAACGCTTCGATGTGCGCCCCATGTCTAATCCAACCATCATGGGTCGGGCTACAGGCTTAGAATCATAATCTCCTGGCTCAATGCTGTCAAAGTTGATATCGTCAAGCATAGGGAAGGGGAACTGCTGACAATTTAAAAAAGTAAGCACCACAAAGTAACCATTTCTTACAACAATTGAGGATAACACTCACTCAAGAAACACGCCATATTTACCCTGCCAGCGCTCCCCGGGACGTAAAGCCGTAAGACCCTCCCCGCTGTTGAAGGCGTTTGTTGCGGCAGACATAGGCTCTATAGAAATGCTCTTCCTCGACGGATGTGTATATACTTGCAGATAAGGGTAGCTCTCATCCTGCCAGAGCACCACTGTGAGCCCAGTTTCAGTGTCAATCAGTCGGGACATCCCTTTTCCACTCACGATAAAGCCTGTGTCAAATTCTACACCTGAAAGTCTGCCGTCAAACTTGAAACGTTCCTTGACAACAGGTATCATCTGCTTGTCAACACCAAAAGTTTCCTCAACAGGGATGTCGAGGCGCAGCTTATCAATAGGCTTACCTAGGGTGAAATAAGGGTGCCAGCCGTCTGCAAATGGAAGAGTTGCATAACCCACATTCCGTGCTGTCGTCGTGCAGGTGAAACCTGCAGCATCAAGGCGATATTCTATCTCAACATCAAGCTTGAATGGATAGCCGTCATCAGCGCCCTCAAACCTGTGAGCGAGGAGAAGGACTGCTTTCTCGGCACCAGCCTTGTTTCCTACGACCACGAGGGGCTTGTTATAGAGCAGGCCGTGGAGCGCAGTATTCCTGTCTTTCTCATTAATGGGCACGTTATATTCCATCTCCTCGAACCGATAACGGCCATCACGTATGCGATTAGGCCAGGGAAGCAGTTTGGCACCACGATAATAGGGACTGTTCACCAGCGAGGTATCGTCAGGGTCACATTCAAATAGCTCATGAAGCACATCGTCCCTTCTCAGTGCAAGTGAATGCACAGCACCACCAAATTCAGGAATCACACTCACTGACTCATTCGTGTCCTCGTTCCAGAGGATATGTTTGGTAAACTTGCCAAATGGATGCTCAATCACTTCATACATACTCCTCATTAATTTCCTTCGTGCCTAAATTGTTTTCGGTGCTGCTGGAATAATTTTCCACGATTTCCAGGGAAGATTCTTAATCTCCCCAGAAATCCTTCGGTTCAGGATGGGGGTGGCATACTCATGAAGAAAAGAATTATTGCTGCAACAGGGCTGATAGGGTTGGGAATATTATGCAGTGGCTGTGATGCACCAAGGGATGATATCCCAGCACATATTGAGCGCATCGAGTACCTTGAAGATAATCTCGACGCCAAGATGATTGACGTTGACTCAGAATTCTTCGGAGATGTGATATTTTCTTACGACGATGGGAGGGGATATGTTGAGGATGTGTCACCTGAAACCAGGAGAGGCACCCTCTACACTATGCTCCAACGAAGCAATGGTAAGAAACCCCTTGATTATTACTTGTTAAGCGTCCGTGACACTGAACTCTTTGGCCACGACGGTGATGTTGACCAGGTTGTGCTCATCCGCTACAATGCAAAGACTGAGGAAGAATGGAACTGCAAGCTCTGGCGCTATGAAATAACTGATGACGAGCTTGTCGAAACGCTCGATGAGCATTATGAGCTATCAACAGAAGCTGCCTATCTTGCCCTCACTGAGGGGAAGGAAAGTTACAGGACAATCGTCGGCAAAGCTGAGTGGAAACAGCTCGCAGAGTTATGCGGACATTAAGAGTGAAAGGATGGGAGCGCTTGTCTGGCTTCTTGTTTTTATCGTGGCAAACATCGGGCTGAACTACTTCACCTCAGGGCGGCTCGCAAGCACGGGTCTTGACTTCATCCTGCCTGCAATCATCCTCGTAGCAAATGCGCGGGGTCCTGCATGGGGTCTTATCGCAGCATTTCTCATCATCTGCGCGCACTTTTTTTCTGCCTTGGATAAGCTTCACAGGATTCCCTTCGCCCTACTCACTGGCAGCATCACTGCTGTTGTCATTGGTGTGATGGACACTTCCCTCCAGAGCGCAACAACTATAGGACTTGCCGTGTACCATTCAATCTCATTTCTCGCGGTCGTGCTCTTCTATCAAAGTATGGGGATGCGCTATTTACTCTTCGTCATCGTGAATATCATTTTCTCAGCATGGGTGCTGGGATCCTTCTACTGAATCACTCAAAAGAAACAGTGATGAACTCTCTATCTATTGCCCTGAGGCAATTGAAGAGCTTCTCGCGGAGCCGCTCATCAGTCGTTGCTTTGTTTATCTGCATGATGAGGTCCATCATCTGCCTAAACAGCCTGATAAGATCTCCCTCAATCAGGTTAGTGTATTCTAGCAGCTCAATGAACTGGCAGCCCTCATACCAGCGCAGCACAAGCCTTGACATTCGGATTATATTTCTCGGCGGAAGGTGGCGTGCAGCATACGGGATGTCCCTGAGGCGCGCAAGCAGGCGCTTCACATCGGCATTCCTTCTCAGGGACTTGAACCAATCCTTATTACCCTCCTCATAAAGGACGGCACTCAATAGCAGGAGAATCTGGTACTCGTTCAGCGCCTCGTGCAGCTGGCCTGAGAATAACTCAGACACGAGCAGCTCCTGTGTGTAAATTTTTGTCGCGAAGAGCCCCTTGTCAGTCAATTCTCTGCCGCGGAGATAGCCCAATGCCTGGAGGTCCTTCTTCTTGTTCTGGTATTCCTGGCGCGTTCTGCTCTTGTGCTTTGACGTGCGAGATGTATTCTGCTGAAAAAAAGCGAAATTGCTCTCCAACAGCACATCAATCTCCTCGTCGGTGTGATGCAGGAACATATTCAGTATGCTGTTATAACTCAAGTGGAATTGCGACTGTAATGGCTCATCGTCGCCCATTGTGAGACGCTTCATCCTTCCCAGTTCAAGCCCCCGCCTGTCCACGACAGCAATCGCATAACCCTTTGTGTCTATTCCACGGCGTCCTGCACGTCCTGCGAGCTGATAATATTCCTTAGTCTTAAGGTAGCGATGGGAGATGCCGTCAAACTTCCGAAGGGAATTGAAGCACACCACCTTGGCAGGCATGTTGATGCCGACTGCGAATGTCTCTGTCGCATAGAGTACTTTGACAAGCCCGGCGGCAAATAGCTTCTCTACTAACTCCTTCTGCTTGGGCAATATCCCTGCGTGGTGGAATGCTATACCACGGCTCAGCGCGTGGCGCAGGCCCTGCATGCTCTCCAGCTCATAAATCTGCTTGTCCACTCCCTCGAGAAGCCTTCTGACAATCTTCGAGCTCTCAGCACGCTCTGAGGCAGTGAGCAGGTCCATCTTCCTGGCGAGCTGCTTTGCCATCTTCTCGGTTCGTGCCCGGGAGAAAACGAAATACAGGCATGGGACATTTCCCTGGCGGACAAGCTCACGAACGAGGTCTTCATGCCTCGGCGCAGTGATCTCCTTCTTCTCCCTTCCCCTGCCTCGTTTCCTCTGTCTCCCTTTTCCCCTCCTAGCCCGCGCGACGACGTTTTCGTAATTAGAAAATTTCTTTTCCTGAACAGCTCTTCTCAAGCCTTCAAAATCAGTCAAGCCCGCCCCTAGGTCATAAAACAAATGCTCCAGCGGTACAGGCCTATGGTGGTGCTCAATCACTTTCACTTCATGAGAATGTATTGACTCAATCCAGTCGGCGAACTCCCTTCCGTTGGGAATAGTCGCGCTCAAGCAGAGGAATCTGACATTGTCAGGGGAAAAAATAAGGCTCTCTTCCCACACCGTCCCGCGCTCGCGGTCGTTGATGAAATGCACCTCGTCGACGATAAGAAACTTCACATGCTCAACAAAAGAATCCTGAGTCAGGACCATGTTGCGATATACTTCAGTGGTCATGATGAGTACTTGGGCAGTAGGATTGATGACCACATCTCCGGTCATGATGCCAATCTTATCCGAGCCGTACTCTTTGCAAAAATCAACATATTTCTGGTTGCTCAGTGCCTTGATGGGTGCTGTATATACTGCGACCTGGCGAGATTTGATAGCCATATCTATCGCATACTCAGCGATGAGTGTCTTTCCGCTGCCGGTCGGAGCGCTCACTACAACAGAGAACCCTTCTTCGAGATGAGAAACTGCCGTCTCCTGAAAGGGATCAAGGGTCTTGCCATGGAAAACTCTGCCCATACTGCCCCAATGTAGGAACTCCGCGTTTATAAAACCAGCGCAACAGGGAAATCTATTTAAGCAGAATCGGGAAGCAAATAGTGCAGTATGGTGAACAGGGAAGATATTGTCGAAGCCTTGAAGAACGTCATGGACCCAGAACTTGGCGTGGATATCTACAACCTCGGGCTGGTGTATGACATCACAGTGGATGGACCCACAATTGAGATACGCATGACATTCACCTCGCCGATGTGCCCCCTTGGTCCAATGATTGTCGAGTCTGTCAAGGATATGGTCAGTTCTGTCAAGGGAGTGCAGGATGTCAAGGTCGAAGTGACGTTTGATCCCCCATGGACTCCTGACAGGATTTCTGACGAGATTCGCGCCACATTAGGCATCTGAAATCTTAAGCCTAGGCTGGCTCAAATATTGCACGCCCTATACGGACCATTGTGCTTCCCTCTTCTATCGCGACACGATAATCGCTTGTCATACCCATTGAAAGCACGTCGAAGCCTGGAGAGCTCAATTGTTGCTGCACCTCACCAAAAAGTACACGCATCTTCTTGAAGTAAGGCCTGGCATCCTCCTCAGGTACAAAGGGAGCCATCGCCATCAGACCGCGCAATTCGAGATGAGGAAGCTGTGACACCTGCCTGCAAAGTTCTAAAGTGCCCTCAGGGTTGACGCCGTGCTTCTGCTCTTCACTACTTATATTGATCTCGACAAGCACAGGGATGCGCTTCTCCAATGATGAACAGTGCTTCTCAATGGCATTGGCGAGCTTCAGCCTGTCAACTGATTGAATCATATCGAAGAGCTCGCATGCGAGCCTCGCCTTGTTCCGCTGGAGATGGCCTATCATATGCCAGTGCAATCCTTTTATGTGTGAAAACTCGGGAATCTTCTCTGCCGCCTCTTTCACACGGTTCTCACCAAGCTCACGGCAGCCCAACTCAATCACTGCCTGAATCTGCCCGAGAGTCCTGCCTTTGGTAACTACGATGAGCTGCACGTGCTCAGGCATCGCTCCCTTGATGTGTGTGAACCCGCGCTCTGTAGTGCTTGGCATGGAATTGGCAAGGAATTCTCCATTTATAAACATTTTTAGCAGATTTTTTCCTAATCAAACGCGAAGGCTTTAAAAGATAATCTCAATCCCCACCACTCAATGGGAGCAAATCAGCTCAAAGTCAAGGAGAAAACTGACCACGGAAGGCGCCTCCGAGTCTTCCACAAGATTAAGCCAGCCTCTCTAGAGAGTATGCGCAGCATGGACGAGAATGAGAAAGTCTGCGATATCCGTGTCCAGGACCCTAAGGATGATGTGAAGGTGTATTCTACATTTGAAGAAGGCGACATCCTGCATTTCATTGACACAAAGGGAGGAGCCCTGCGCGTCATTCTGAGCAAGATAAGTGCTTATCGGACAGTGCGTGAGGCACTGGAAGACGTCGGATACAAAAATGCCTTCCCTGAGGCCAAGAATATTGAGGAAGCAGAGGAGAAATGCCTTTCACTTGGTAACTATAAGGATATTCTCAAAGGTCAGAGTGGAGATGACAAGCCGGTGTATGCCTTGTGGTTCATGCGCTACATGTTCTACGTCGCAGGACCCTACACTGCGAGGAAGGCAGAGCAGGGCACTCCTGAAGCTGAGGAAGAGCGCAAGGCGAATGTGAAGACTGCAATTCACATTGGAAAGGATATCATGCGCCTCGGTTACATCCCTATCGTCCCGCACTCCTTATTTGAGGACTGGGAGCATCTTCCCGGGCTCAATGAAGGGCTGGTCATTATGGCTGAGAAGGCTGCTGTCGCGCGCTGTGAGGCATTTTATAGGATTGCGCCCTCCCCTGGCACCAATGCCGAGGAGGACTTGGCTCGCGCCCTCAACAAAGACATATTCACAGAACTCAAACAAATACACGTATGGCAACCGGAGGATTCACAATGAGCAAGACCTTTTTCATAGACCTTGACGATACCTTAATGCCGAACCAGCACTATTATAAGATTGCCCAGGGGAAGATGGCCAACCTGATTGTGGACACGCTCTGGCCAGTCAAAAAGCAGCTCGTTGATTCAGATCATCCTTTATATGTCTCGCAGAGGGGAAAGATAAGGCTCAGAAGAGCAGCGCGGGATATTCTGGACGAAGTGTATGAGCGCGGCTATCGTGTCCCCCCTATTGGTGAGATAGTTGAAGATACTGCCCTTGATGAGAGCGGCCTGCTCAAGATGATCTTCGAGAAAGAGCAGGAGCTTGATCTTGAAGGAGTCAAGAAATACAAGGCTCTGGGAGATCCCTACCATCGTGAGCGCTTTCCAAAAAGCTGTATGGATACATATTTTCACTTCTGCGACGAGCTTGGAGTGCAAAGGGACGAGGAGATTGCCATCCAAATTTATAAGATTGGCGAGAGCTTCTGGAAAGACGTGACCCCGAGCTTGATGTGGGGCGCAGCAAGAGTATTGGATTTCCTCTTTGAGAAGGGGGATGAGATGCACATCCTCACCAAGGGTGATGAGGTGGTGCAGCGCCATAAAATGGAGGTTAACAAACTCTGGCGCTGGATTCCTGAGAAGCGATGGCATATCGTTTCGGATAAGGATACGCAGGTCTTCAAGAAAGTGAGTAAAGGGATGGATCTCTCAAATGTGTACATGATTGGCAATTCACAGAAATCTGATATCAACCCGGCGATTGAAGTGGGCGCCAATGGCATCTATGTGCCCTTTTACACCTGGATCCATGAGGAATCGCATGAGTTCAGCGTCCCAATCAAGGAAGAATACGCGCTCGATAATCGGGGAGAGGTCTTGATGCTCGAAACAGGAAGAAAGGTCTTTGTCCTGCCAAATATCAAAGACATTATGGACCTCTACAACGAACTCTAAAAATTTTAGTTTTAGACTCAGTCTTCAAGAACGTCGCTCAGCTTGAACCGGAACTTCGCCACTCCCTTGACTTCATTAGATGTTTCTTCATCTAGTGTATAGGGAAGCTCAACCTCCAGTGCGCCAATAGTAGGGGGAGCCCACTCTCCAGACTTTCCATATGAATCATGCTCTGAGAACGTCCCGCCGTTGCCGATGAAGAGTAGGTCATTTCCAGCTCCCTCTGCGCCAGCTACCATGTAATGGGTATGGCCTGAGAGATACACGTCATACATATCACCGCGATTCTGGGAACGCTGAATTCGCCTTTTAACAACATTAGTGCGCGCACTGCCTCCGCCGGGCTTATGCTCAACGACAAACAGGTGCTGCGTCTCTCCAACAGTGTATTGGAATTTCCCGTAGCTGGAAATCATTCCCTCTTGGAAAACTAAGAGTTTATCATACAGGCTTTCCATCTCTACATCATTAGGAATCTTTCCTATCTCTTTCAGGACATTGATGGCGCGGTCAAATTCGCGGATTGGCTCAGTCTGCAGGCCAGTCTCAGTGACTCCCTTATCACCAACACTACTCGTGACGTGATTTCCCTCACAGAATATTGCTGCAGGGTACACATCTGAGCAGGCAAGAGCGTGGATAATTGTTGGCATGAATATCTCATTGTACAGCTTCCACTGGTCCTCTATCCTGACCATTGAGATACCCTCATGGCCCCTAACCATCTCCTCGACAAGTGCCTCGAGCTTCTTACCCTCTGGAATAGCGCCACTCTCCATCAGCTTCTCCACCACATCTGTGTAATGCTCCCTTACTTGGTCTGGGGTCTGGCGGACGAATTCTACAGGATAGCTACTGTAATTATAACCTTGGAGCGCCTCGTTCAGGAAGAACAATGCAGGAACAGGAGTGCCATTCTTGACTGCCTCCCTAATTCCGTCCCGGATTTCAAGAAGATAATTTCTCATAAGACTGAGCCGCGTAGTTTCTTTACCGCAGTGCATGTCTGAAATGACATGGGTCTTGCTGAACGACATATCGTCAAGCTTCACTTCTCCTTTGCCGACCTTCGCGAGGTGGTTGAGAGAATAGGCCTCCATAAAGAATCCCTTCTCGTCCCTGCCAGTCATCATGATTCCAGTAGGAGGGTTCTTCTTTCCCGCCCGCTTTACTGCCTCAAGATTCTTGGCTTTGTTATTGAGCTGCTTGACTTTACCTGCCCTAATCTTAGCCACCATCTCCTGGTCTTCCATGACTGGCGCGCTCACTACCATAGCATACTCATCTATAGACTTACCATCAGTGTCCTGAAGGCGGACAGGATTCACTGACAGTTCCGCATGGTGACCGCTTTCTATGAGGATGCTCGGAACTTCGTCTCCATTAACAATCTTTTTCTTGACCCCATCCACAGCAGCAGTGCCACGGTTTGCAAGTGGAGCTGCTGTAGTGTGCCCATTGTGTACATATTCAAGGAGTACTCCATTAATTTCTGTTTGGAATCTGCCCTCTGACATAACCTGGATTGCTGGATTTTTTGCCTGAAGCCTGCCATAGTACTCTTCATCTGCCTCAATCATAAGCTCAAGCCTTTCAGGAGAGCCCCTCTTTGGCTGCCTATACTTGCCGGTTTTCGCCATCTTATTGAGCTTCTTTTTTGCTGCTCCTATTGAGCCAGCAATGCTTCGCATCTTATCACGTTCGCCAGCAGTTTTCGCATTGTCAAGGTCTTTGTAGAGTTGTTTTATCTTGTCTTCTATGATCGAGCCAGTGGCTTCATATTTCGTCTTCCTTTCGCTTGCCTTGACCTTTTCAATCTGGCCCACATTATAATCGTCAGCGTCTGTCTTTGCGAGGTAAATCTCTGCATTGGGAGCGACTTCACAAAGTTCAGAGAGAAATTCAGAGGCAAGGTCAAGGGATGCCATGATACGGTCCTCATCCTCATCGTGTCGGGCCACGTATGGAACAAGCACCTCAGGGTCTTTGATGCTACTCACGAGGCCATCCACAAATATTGCATCAGGAGACTCGTGTTGGATATACTCCAGAATGCCCTCTCGCGCCTCATTAGACCTATCACTCGTCCCTATGATACTATCCACAGGGAACTCAGAAATGACCATGACTTTGATAGAACCTTCCCTCTTAGACCTCTTTTTCATTTGTACCCTCCTGAAAGACAAACCCTGATATTTACGAATGAGTGCCCTATCGAGTATAAAAACATTTCTCTTAAAAAATGGAACTATTTATATATAATAATCTGAAAGTGGATATTTCAGAATATATATGGTGTTGATTTATACATTTAAATGTATAACCCACCTATATATTTTGAAAATCCCTACTTTAAAGTAGCATTAAACCAACTATATGTCTGTTCTAGGCCTTCATCGAAATTAACCACCGGAACATAGCCTAGGGCTTCGCGAATCTTCTTCAGGTCAGCGAGCGTGTGCATCACATCGCCCTCTCTTGGGGGCTCATACACTGGCTTGAGATTGCGGCTGTATAGGGTGATAATCTTGGTCGCGAGATCATTCACAGTGACAGCATAGCCATCTGCTACATTATACGGCTCACCAAAGCCGCGCTTTGCTTCTGAACCCAAGATATTGGCCTGTACAACATTTGACACATAAGTGAAATCCCGTGATTGCTCCCCTGTCCCAAATATTGTCGGAGCCTTATTGTCCCTTGCTGCCCCTAAAAATATAGGGACGACAGCAGCATATTGTGAATCGGGAGGCTGTCGAGGCCCGAAAACATTGAAATAGCGCAGGCTCACTGTCTTGAGGCCATAGAGCTCGTGGAACAGGCGCATATAGGCCTCTCCTGCAAGCTTACTGAGCGCGTAGGGAGACTTTGGCCTGGGGTAATATCCCTCCCTAAGTGGTAAGGGGTGTCCTTCACCGTACACTGATGAAGAAGATGCGAACACTACCCTGGGCACGTCTGCTTTACGTGCAGCCTCAAGCACATTAAATGTACCATCGATGTTGATGTTGTGGTAATCTAGCGGTCTGTCAAAAGAGTTCGGCACTGACCTCAGGGCTGCCTGGTGGAATATGGCATCTGCTCCCTTAAAGGCTGTATTAAGCATCTCAGTGTTGGTGATGCTGTCTACGATGAGCTTCACCTTGTCTTTTACCTGTGCAAGGTTCTCTTCACGGCCCTCAGTCATGTCATCGATGATAATGACTTCATCGCCGCGCTTAACAAGGGCATCGACAATGTGGCCCCCTATGAAGCCAGCCCCCCCAGTGACTATCGATTTCATGTTCTCTCCCTCCTAATCCTTATTCGATGATAGTGCCTGACTCAAAGGCTTTCTGACGTGAGGATACTCACTGGTGTTGAAGATAGGCTCACCTTAGAGTCCATTGCCACAAGATATCTCACCTTGACGTCCTCAGCAGTCTTGACCAGTTCCTTCTCTACAACTCCATCGAGGATGATGGCGTGCACTCCTGACTTCAAGCTCTTGATAGTAATCTGAAGCTCAGTAGTCGGCACTTTGCCGAGGATATTCAGCTTATCATCAAGGATGTAGGCGCCTCGAGTGCCGATGAGGTCATCAAGCAATTCAGAGAATTTCTCTTTCTCACTGTCAGTGAGCTTCAGCTCTTTCTCCTTGCCAGTGGGTTGAGGTGGTTTTCCCCTATCTCTCTTCGCATCAGTACCACGGACACTGCTCTTTTGCCTGCGATCTGAAGGTCTGTCGCGGCCCCTCTTCCTGGCAGGAGCTTTCGCCAGCTCGCTTTTTGCCTGCTCGACAGACATGCGGCCTCTTAGGGCCTTGTGAATCTCTTTCTTGGTCAGCTCCTCTACTTCCTTGCCATCAGGTGCATGTGATACATAATCAAGGTCTGTGATTGAGGACAGTTCCTTGACGATGAGCTCGCCACCGCGATCCCCGTCAACGAAAGCTGTGACAATTTTCTTCTGGCACAGCTCGACAATAGTCGCCGGAACCGACGTGCCGTTCATCGAGATGGCATTCTTGAAGCCATTCTTCAGCATAGTGAGCACATCTGCCCTGCCTTCCACCACAAAAATCTCATCCGAATCTGCTATCGCAGGACCTGCTGGGAGCCTGTCCTTTCCATATTCAACAATCTCCATCACACGGACAGATGATGCGACCTCGTCCGCAAGCTCCTGGGAGTCAGGAATGACATTATCCATCATGTCCTTGAGAAGCTCCTTCGCTCGAGTAATGACAAAAGTACGCTTCGAGATGCGGACATCCTCAATAGTACTAATTTTGATGGTAGCATTACAAGGGCCAATCCTCTGGATAATCTCCATGGCAGCACCTATGATTGCGGTCTCTGCCTTATCAAGGCTTGAAGGGATGATGATTGAGCCCCGCGTCTTGCCGCTTCGTGTATCAACATTGACCTCGATGCGTCCTATGCGCCCGCTCCGCTGGAGCTCTCGAAGCTCAAGCTCGCTTCCGAGCAGACCCTCTGTCTGGCCGAAAATTGCCCCTATGACGTCAGGCTTGTCGACAACACCGTCGATGTCTATCTTTGCATGCACTATGTACTTTGATGAAACTGGACTGATTTTTCCCATGGGTTATCACCTTTATTGTTTATATCCCACACATCTCCCTTTTCAGGGAACAGCCAGACTAGAAGGTATCACTCTTGACTCTTCTCAAATGAGGAACGGTCTCTCAAAGGTAAGTGAGTGGTAATCATGATGATCCTTCTTGTATGCGCCTGACTGCGCTTTCTGCAGGTCTCGTGCCTGCGAACCCCGTGAGGGTTCATTACCTCTTAAAAGGTATATAGCCCAACACTAACCACCGGGATTCATCGCTTGACCGAAGTCGTAAGCTCCACCGGATAACTCCGTGTTGGGCAGTGAATGTGTAAGTATTCGAGAACTGGGAAAGGTAGAGTATTTAAATAACTTTCTAGAAGTCAAGGACTGCGCTCGAGCTGCCTGGTGAGGTAATTGTCCTCATCGTCATCAATTGTTTCTGTTGGTGGCCCACCTGAGGCTGCTGGTTGGCCTTGTGCTCCTTGGGGGCTTGAACCAGGCACTCCGGCAAGGGATGCCCTTATGCTGTTCTCCACAGCAGACATCTCCTCATCAGGAATTTCCTTCCGCTCCCATTCAAAATTCAGTCCGTCATCGGGAAGCCGGGCAATGATATGAAGACCTATGTGGGCAACTTCCTGGCCCGCAGCAATACCATTCTCCAGGATAATATTTGTCCCTTTCACTCCTAGGGTGTTGAATAACAGGAGAGACATCTGGTTCGCGACTCCAAACATCCTGACAACGACCTCATCTGGAACCTGTTCAATGATAGTGTGGTGCTCACGGGGAAGCACAAGCACGTGGCCAAGGCCGCTGGGTTTTGGAGCTAGGGCTGCGACAACTGCCTCATCCTCATACAGGACGAGGTCCTTATTGGCCATCAGCTCGCAATATTCGCACATAAATGTCACCCAAACAGGTCCTCTATCAAATCAGGATCAAATTCATCTCCTGACTGGCTTTCATTCCCCCCGTTACCTTCCTTCTCAGTCTCTTTTGCCTTTTCCTGCGGTTCACCCAGAATATCATCCTCTGTCGCAGGCTGGGCCCCTTCTGGCTTAGGCTCTGGCTGATTCTCCTCCTGAGCTGGCTCGCCAGTCAGCTTCGCCTTGAGCTTCTTCAGGTAGGAATCTTCAACATCCTGCTCATCGAGATGGATAGGTAAGCCATCGTCTTTCATCCTAGGCATAAGGTGAACCATGAAATGAGGAGCGCGCTGGCCTGCTGCTGCACCATTCGCCATGAACATGCTGGTGCCATCACACTTGAAAGTCTGGAGTAATGCCTTAGATAGGGCCTTCACGACAAGACCTATCTTCACCATCACCTCGGGCTTGAGCTGCGGCATAACCATCACATGCTGTTTAGGGATGATAAGGATATGGCCAGGAGTGGCGGGTGTGATGTCGAGCACCGCAAGGACTAGCTCGTCCTCATAGAGCTTTCTCGACGGCACCTCACCTGAGGCAATCTTGCAGAAGATGCACTGTCCGGCATCTCCCTGAGGGCTCTGCTGCTCCATAAAATATAGGCATGCCTTGGGGATTATAAATCTTTTCAGGGCTCACCACACTATTCTTGAGTGGGCTCAAGGCTCAGGGCTTTCTCAAAAATGTCTCCGCGAACGAGGTGGTGGTTAAGACCTAGAGTATCGGCACTGTTGACAATCATATGTGTGTGGTCAGGTTCCGCCGGCTTCCTCTTATGGATTTCATCAGTGGCAAAATGCATCACTGATATCGCTGTATCTCCTCGGTCTATCTTCGCCTGCTGGCGTATTGAGAATACAACTCCGCATTCATATGCATTGATCTCGTCTTTTTCCCAGGTGAGGGGATCTACTATCTCTCCAAGCAGTTCCCCCTCTGAAACAGTATCCCCTAAATTTTTGTAGAGTGTAAGCAGCCCGTCCAGAGGGGCAAGGTAGCCCGCCCTCTTTGAAAGAAAGAACTGGTGTTTCGGCAGGACAACCTTACCGGGAAGCATTTGGTGTGCGATAAGGATATTCTGTATGCCACGAATCCCCTGGGGGATGAACTCTTCCCATATGCGCATGCCGCCTCCAATCTCCACAGTGAGGACAGGAATTTTATAGGTACGGTAGCATTCAACAGCCATCATTCCCGGCCAGCCGTCGCGCTCGATGATAACTTCTGTGCCAAATTGCGCGCCCAACTCCTTTGTACAGCCATCGCGCTCCTTGATATGGACACGTGAATGAGGCAGCAGCACATTCTGCTCACCAGCATCATGAAGGTCAAGGGCAAAATCACATTGAGAGCATACTTCTTGAAGAAATGTTGCTGCCATCTTGTAGCTTGCCGTCCTCCCCTCTATGTTAAACACGCGGTTGAGGTCTTTGTGGTCATAAGTCACATAGCGTATCCTTTCCTGGAAGCCGCTCACATTTACCACAGGGATGATAACAAGGGTACCTGAAAGCTTTTTTGGCTTGAGCTTCTCCATGAAGCGGTTAAGAGTCACAACCCCGTTTACCTCGTTGCCGTGAATGCCTGCTGAAAGGAAAGCAACTGGGCCTTTCTCCTTGCCCTCTGCGATAAAGATAGGCAGCTCAATAGGTTTGCGGCGGTGCTTCGCAAGCGTCAGATTGCCGCGGACAATGTCTCCTTTCCGAGACACAATATCTCCGATTCGCATAAGGTATAGCGCGCAAGTGACCTATTTAAGCATTTTGCCGACATAATGCCCCTCGCGCCCATATCCTTTCTTGAAGTAGTATTCCCTCACCCCTATCCCTGAGATGACGAGCATGTGCTGTGCATCCAATTCTTCAGCTGCGATGCGCTCTGCCTCGGCAAGAAGCATTGAGCCAAGGCCGCGATGCTGCACTTTTCCTTCCTCGCCCAAAGGTGTTGATGTGCCGAACACATGAAGTTCCCGGATGCCTGCTGTCCGCCCTGTTATCTCTGGGCGGACCGCATTGCCAGGCATGCGCAGCCTGCAATAGCCAAGTACTACCTCTCCTGATTCTATCGATAAGAATACTTCTGTCCCCCCGCTGGATTCATAATCAAGGCGCTTCATCTCAGTTGAATCTATATCAACCTTCCTAGCACCTGGTTCCCTGCAGCGGAGGCACCTGCATTCCTTTTTCTCCATCTTAAGCAGGCGGTGCACTTCCTGTCGGAGATTAGTCATGTTCGGGCCTGCCAGTGGCTGTGTGCTGGGAATATCTCTCTGGATGCGCATCACCCTGCAATATTCAGGGATGAATTGCTTAGCATTCATGACGATCCTGGCTGCCTTATCCGGAGAGAGTGGAATATACTTCCCTTTCTGAAATTGTTTTGCAAGAAGAGTTCCTGGCATGACAAGGCAGGGGTAAATCTTAAGGGCATCAGACCTGAAGTCAGGATTCTCAAACAGCTCTCTAAACATCTCGACATCCTGTTCTGAGGAACTTCCTGGAAGTCCGGGCATCATATGATAGCCCACCTTGAGGAAAGAGTCCTTGAGAAGCGCTGTTGCATCTATTGAATCCTTAACAGTATGGCCGCGCTTGACGCGCCTCAGGATAGCATCATTGAGACATTGCACGCCAAGTTCAACACGGGTTGTGCCGAGAGAGAGCATCTGGTCAATGTGCTGCTTGTGCGCCCAGTCCGGCCTTGTCTCGACGCAGAGGGCGACACAGCGTATCCTCGCCTTTTCATTCCGTTCCTGCTCTGCAAGCATCTGCTCTTCAGGATTCACAGGGAGATGTTCCCGCAATGAAAGAATCTTAGCATGAACCCTGTTAAGCTGCGCCTCATCCTGCGGGCTTCGGGGCAGCTCAAGGAACTTCTTGAATTTCGGCCTGTCCAGTTTACCTCCAGGGTAGAATTGTGAGGAGAAGTCGTTCATCGCAGCAAGTGCCGAGGAGACGAATTGCTGCTGGTAATCTTCAGGATAGCTCGGGAAGGTGCCGCCCATTACAATCATCTCTACCTTCCCTGGCTCGTGCCCGAGAAGTAAGTACTGCTCAAGGCGATTGAAGACTTGAAGATACGCATCATATGAATTCCGGGCGGCCCGCATACTCGCAGGCTCTGTTCCTGTGTAACTCTGCGGCACACTTCCAAATACGGAGTCCGGGCCGCCCGGGCACATTGTACACTTACCATGAGGGCATGACCTTGGCTCTGTCATGAGTGCGACGACAGCGACTCCTGAACGCGTGCGCACCGGCTTCATCTTGAGTTGTCTCCGTATGGCAGGGTCATCCGGTGCTACGATGAGCAATTCGTAGTCCTGGGGGATGTGCCGCAGCGTGTACTTTTTTGAGAGTGACATCTTGAGATTTGTGAGTTGTTTCTTCGTGTGCGGCTTCTTGCGCAGATGAGAAAAAAGCTCTTCGAGAAATAGTGCATTATTGTCTCTGACCATCTCAGCCTTCCCTGGCTGCAAGCTCCCCCTCAATCTGGTTTAGAAGCTGCTGTGTGCCCTGCTCAATAGTCAGGTTAGTGGTGTCCATGATATAATCATAATGGCTCTCATCATGGGGGTTGATGCCGTTGTACATGTCCACATAACGGGTCTTCTCCTGCTCAAGCCTTCCCTTAAGTTCCTCCACCGCTTCCTCAAGTGTGGAATAAGATTCATCAGGGCGCTTGTCTTTCAGGATGCGCCTTGCACCTTCCTCAACGTCAACCTTGACATACACTTTGAACGACTTGGGAATGAAATGCCAGCTCAGCCTTCCGTCGACAACAAGATTATCCCGCTCCTCGCCGAGCCGCTTCTGGTAATCGTCAACCTTGTGGTCTGCTGAAGGATCTGTCTCCCCTCGCTTAAGGAGTTCCTGGATAGTAATACCCTCCTCAACAGCTATCTCCCCAAGCATGTCACCAACAGAGAGGTAGGTATATCCAAGAGCCTTTGCGACCCGCTTTCCGACAGTGCCCTTTCCCGAGCCGGGGGTTCCAGATATCGTGATTATCATGCGAGATATGAAAATTACGCGCTTTAAAAGTCTAACTCAAAGCTAGCGGAAACGCTTCGCGTCTCCTGGGCTTTTCATCCAGTGAAGTGGATTCAAAGCCAGTCCAGCCAGTGGAAGAAACCCACAAGCCCTAATGAGATGAGAACCATGAGACCTATCACAATATAGAAACCGTATTGATGTTCGGCAAATGGCAGGTACTTGAAGTTCATGCCGTACATCCCAGTAATTAATGTCGGCACCATGATAATGAGCGCAAGGCTTGTGAGCTTCTTCATGAAGGAATTCAGGCGGTTGGTGTTGATGAGGCTCTGCAAGTCAAAGAGGTTCGTGATGATATCCCTCTGCACTCGCTCGGTGTCGCGCAGCATCAGGGCATCGTCATAGAGCTCCCCAAAAAGCCTGCGGTCATCGTCAGAAAATCCCTTGAAATAGCATTTCCTCATGGCATTGAGCACTTCGATATTGGCAAGGAGCGCCTGGTTGAAGTATGCGAGCGTGACGCTCACATCATACACCTGGTCCATGTGCTCGCGCGTGAACATCCCCTTCTCTTCGAAGATATCCACCCTTCGGGTGAATTTCTCAATCAGGTGGAGGTAGTGGTCTTGGATGGCATCAAGGACGTAGAATATGAAATGGCCAGCTGAGCGGTTGAAGATGAATTTCCTCTTGCCTGCCTTCATCTGCTGCTCAAGGTCAGCCAGACTTTTGCAGGGCTCCTTTTCTACTGTGAGAAGGATATTGCCATTCACATAGAAATAGAGAGGAACAGTGACGAACTCATCATCCTCTTCATCATCTTTATGGGGGACTCCGAAAATGAGCTCGACATACTTCTCGGTCACGAGCTTCGGCCTCTCCTCATCCTCAATGGTCTCGCGCAGCTCTTCTATTGGAGCACGACTGATGTCTGAGAGCCATGAGACCTCTGCTTCTGTGGGCTTAATGCATCGGACCCAGACCAGGGATTTCTGCTTCTTCACCTTAGAGGCCTGGATGTTGACAATCTTGCCGTCTTTGAGGGTATAAGCAATATACATGCCCGTTACCATAGCAAGGCGCTATAAAAAGCTTGTGCCTGAGATGGGTGCGGCAAAAGATTTAAGAGAGCGCGGGCTTCTTCGCCAAGTCATGGGAGAGACTGCTGTATGGACAGAAAAGTACAGGCCGCAGACATTTGATGATGTCTCCGGACAGGATGAAATCGTGAAAAGAGTCAGGTCTTTTGTCGAGCAGGGAAACATGCCCCATTTGCTCTTTTCTGGACCTGCTGGCACGGGAAAGACATCTCTTGCCATTGTTATCGCACGGCATCTCTTTGGCAACGACTGGCACGGGAATATGCTCGAATTGAATGCGAGTGATGACCGCGGCATCGGCGTCATCAGGGAAACAGTGAAGAATTTCGCAAGGACGCGTGCTCTTGGGGATGTGCCTTTCAAGATTATCTATCTCGACGAATGCGACGCCCTCACTAAGGATGCGCAACACGCCCTGCGCCGCACTATGGAGAACAACACACGGACGTGCAGGTTCATCCTGAGTTGCAACTACAGCAGCAAGATTATCGACCCAATTCAGAGTAGGTGCGCCATTTTCAGGTTCAAGCCCCTTGCTGATGAAGCTTTGAAAGGCATCCTTGATAAGGTGACTCAGCAGGAGTCTCTTACCTTAGAGCCAGTAGCAGAAAAGGCCATCATTGAAGTGTCAGGGGGAGATGTGCGCAGGCTTCATAATCTCTTACAGAGCAGTGCAGCTGTCTCCAACAAAATTACAGAACAGCTCGTGTTCGAGCTTGCGTCAGTGGCACGGCCAAAGGAGATAGCTGAAGTGCTCACACTCGCACTCGGTGGAAAATTCCCTGAAGCAAGAAAACGTCTGACAAGCATCATGCTCTCCTATGGATTCTCTGGATTAGATGCTGTGAAGCAAATACAGCAGCAGGCACTCGCTCTTGACAGCAGCGTGCTTGGTGATAGGGATAAGCTCAAGCTGATTGAGCGCTGCGGCGAGCATGAGTTCCGCCTTGTCGAGGGCGCTGACGAATATGTCCAGCTTGAAGCCCTGCTTGCATTCGTCACCCTGCTTGGCAGTGAGAAACAAGGCTCACACTAGGTTCTTAAAAAAAGAAAAAAAAAGCTGAACTTCAGGCTCAGCTTTATTCTCCTACGTGCTTGACCAGCAGGGTAGTTGAAATGTGGGCCTTGTAGTCATAGCCAAGGGCGATGTTCACCGGCTGGTTAAAGTCAGTCTGCGCTTCCACCGGCTGGGTGCAAGTGACAACGCGAGTCCCCTCCTCTGAGAAGGTCACGAAGCCAGAGGTGTCATCTCCCTCTTGGAAACCAGTACACTTCAGGCCGGCAAGCCCGGAGTCAACTGAGACATGCACTTTGTTCTTGTTCGAGTACACAGTGCCGTCACATCCAGTCTCCATCTTGTAGATTGTACCTGGTCCCTTATGCACGAGGGTAAAAGTGAACCTCACCTTGTCTGAGCCAGCCACTGCCTCATCAAAGGTTGAGACGACAACAGGAGCGCCTGAGCTGTATACGCTCTTATCCTCGTTGATATCGCACACAGTGTCGTCAGTGTATTCCCTGAGGTTTTCACGGATGCAGAGCGTGCTAGTCGCCCTTGTACCATACTCATAGCAGAGGTTTGCCCTGACTGGAAAAAGTGTATTGCCTGCCAGCTCTCCACTATAGACCATCTCGGGGAATTCCATCCACACCACAGTACCTGGAATAATATTTCCCTCAGAGTCCTTCTTGCTCGGCTCGAGGTCATCGGTCGTGACCATGACAAGGTCGTCATTGCTCACACCGAATTCAAGAGGGTTGATGCCGTCAATCTTCAGGGTTGCTTTCCCTGCAGGAATATTCCATTCACCCTCGTTCTTCAGTGTCATAACAACACTAAAGGGGAAGTCTCCTCCATCAAATACCTCGTCCGGCGGCGCGCCTGTCATGAATTCCATGCTGACGCCATCTGTCCCGCCAAGGAACGGGTCAGTGCCTGTCGTGGTCGTGTCACAGGCCGCAAGTAGCAGCACTGCGAACAATAACATAATCATTGCTTTTCTCATTGTGTTTCCTCCTGTTTTTGTTTATTTATCCTCTCTTTCCGCAGACTTTCACTGATGAAGTCTGCTTGTAATTGTAATCAAATCCAAGGCTCAGCACAGTCACATAAGCCGAGTCTCCGATGTTGTCCATCTTGCAGGTAAACTGTATCCTGCCGCCGTCAAGCCTCAGTTTTGAGCCGACTGAAGGTGTACAGTTAAGCGAGCTTCCATCAGATTTCTGGGCCTTTGTCAGCCTTATGCTTTCCTGATTTTCTGCAGGGATGTCGCGGCAGTTCCCTCCAAGATAAGGCTCACCCTTGCCGCTGTCACTCACAGTAAAGGTGAATGTCGTCCTGCTCTTCGAGGACTCTACGTTAACACTTGAGAGCGCGATAGGAGCTCCCTGGCCACCTGAGACGCCGCCAGTGACGCCAGCAGCGCAGGCATCGTTCTCATTGTCGGTCGGGTCAGGGTCGACACACACCTGCACATAAGGTTGTGTCTTATAACTATAACAGAGGTCGGCCTGTAGGTTCACATCTGGTAAGTCATCCACACCATTAGGGAGCCTAACAGTAAAGCTATCACTCAAGTCTATCTCCCCGCCAGTGGGAAGGTTCTGGCTCCTGCCCGCAATACTTGAGAATGAATAGTCTCGGCTCAGACCCTCAAAGATGTTCGTATCAAATCCAGAGAGATGGACGCTTCCCGACGCTGAGGACGCTCCCTTGTTCTCGATGTGCATTTCGACATCAGCAGGGTCGTTATGGTACAGGACACTCGGACAGCGTTGGGGACTCGCAGGCAGGAACTCAAGCGTGAGCCCCTGGGTGCCTGTGGAGTAATCTGTTCCGCTGCTGCCTCCACCACCATTACAGCCTGATAGTAGCAGGCCAAGTGCGATGAGAATGACAAATAATCCGGTATTTAGGTGTGCGCGCATATGCGTATAGAGTGTAAAATCACGCTATATAAATGTTTCGAAGAGAAAACGACGTGTTCTTTCTTAATGTGAGTTCCAGTGGAAGTGAAGGTCAAAGCAAAACACATTTAACCCTTATGGGCTTCCTTTAAAGACAATGGCAACTATCACCTTTTTTGGCACTGCGGGGATGGCCCCCACACGAGAGCGCAATACAGCAGCAGTGCTCGTCCAGATAGAGAGTGAAGGAGTGCTCTTCGACTGCGGAGAAGGGACCCAGAGGCAGATGCGAATAGCAGGCATCTCACCCACGAAAGTGACGCACATCCTTCTTAGCCATTGGCACGGTGACCATGTATATGGTCTTCCCGGGCTGCTTCAGACTCTCGCTGCATCAGAATATTCAGGAACACTCAAAGTATTCGGCCCAGAGGGAACAAAGGACACGTTCACGAGGATGATCAAGCTGTTCGGGCTGCCACGCAATCTCAAGGTAAAGGTAGAAGATGTCTCCTCAGGAGAGTTCCACAAGAACAGGTTTTTCACACTCTCAGCAGAGCAGCTGGAGCATGATATGCCCTGTCTAGGCTACAGCCTGAATATGCCGGATAAGAGGCGAATCAATCTTGATTATACAAAGAAGATAGGGCTTAAGCCAGGACCCCTCATGGGAAAGCTCCAGAACAACGAGACTATCTCATTCGAGGGGAAAAAAGTAACCCCAAAACAGGCGACATATGTTGTGCAAGGAAAAAAGTTCGCCTATGTGAGTGACACAAAATACTGCAACAGTGCCGTCAAGGTCGCTGAAGAGGCTGATGTGCTGATTATCGAAGGCGGGCTTTCCACTGAACTGGAAGACAAGGCAGAGGCATATAGGCACCTGACAGCAAAGCAGGCAGCTAAGGTGGCAAAGCAGGCAAATGTCAAGAGGCTTATTCTCACGCATTTCTCCCAGCGCTTCAGCAATACTTCGCCGCTTCTAAAGGAGGCGAAAGAAGTCTTCGAGAACACGGTGTGCGCAGAGGACTTCATGCAGCTCGAGCTGTAATTCTTCTGGAAATAGCCACGAAAGATTCTTTAACACGCACTTCCTTAAAATCAAGATGAGCAGGAAAGGCAAGGGTATCAATGCAGAGCGAGAGCTGATTCATCTCCTTTGGGCCAAAGGATGGGCTGCTGTCCGCGTAGCAGGTTCTGGAAGTAGCCGCTACCCCTCTCCTGACGTCCTGGCTGGCAACGGTGTGCGGCGCCTTGCGATAGAATGCAAATCATCTGGGGATAAGAGGCGCTATCTTCCTAAAGATGAGATTGAGAAGCTGCTTGAGTTCTCGAGAACATTTGGCGCTGAGCCATGGATAGGTGTAAGATTCAATAAGCATTCATGGTACTTCATCCCACCTGAAGAGCTCACAAAAACAGAACGCCATTTTGTCATCGATGTAGAAGAGTCAAGAAAAATAGGGCTTCTCGTCGAGGAATTGATAAAATAACTTAAATTTAACCATTATAAAGTGATAAAAATAGAAAGATTTATAAAGTCGTAAATCAATTCATTCTATTACAGAAGGCATATCTGGGCACTCTTGAAGGTCTGGGCTCTGTGGAAGGCGCTAGATGGCAAAGAAGAATAATAAGTCATCCAAAAAGAGAGCGAAACGTTTATTAAAAGGGCGGAAGCCCTCGCCACTCCCTATGTCGGCTAAACTGCTCAAAAAACTCGATGACGATGTAGTTGAAGATATCGTTGGAGAGGCAGTGGGGGAAGATGTTATCCCAGTACTCAAGGCGCTCAAGAAAAAGAAAGAGCATCAGGAACTTATTCTCGCCGAGAAGATGGGCCTTGAAATCAATACGTTGCGCAATATGCTCTACAGGCTTCACCAACATAATCTCGTCAGTTCGGAGCGACGCAGAGATCCTGAGAACGGCTGGCACGTGTATTGGTGGAGTTTCCAGGAAAGGGGGTTTGAGCACCTCTTCACAAACCTCACAAAAAATAATCTCAGCAAACTCAAGAAAAAGCTTGACCGGGAATCTAAAGGCTCATTCTATCGGTGCACCAGCAAGTGCGTCCGCCTGGAATTTGATGATGCATTCGGAATGGATTTCCGTTGCCCAGAATGCGGCGACCTCATGGATCTCTCAGAAGCGGACCCTGATAGAGTAGAGACACTTAAAAAACAGATTTCTCTCCTGCAGGAACTTGTCAACAGGTAGAAGTTTACTCCTTTCGCCTTCTATAATCACCAACAATCCTATCGAGCTTTACACTCTTCATACGCAACTCCTCAAGAGATATGCGGGACACAAGTGCAAATGGGCCTGACTGACGAAGCCTGAGTTTCCTGCCGTCTAACAGGACAAATCCTGCCTTCTTGAGTGCTGCCCTGACTGACTTAGGTGGTGTGAGGAACACAAGGTGCTCGCAGTTCCTGGCAATCTCAGCAATCACTTCGTTATTCGCCGTGTTGGGATTCTCGACGAGCACAACATCTTTCTTATGGAGCCTGAGCAATTCCTTTTTCTTCAGCCACTCTGCCTTGCTGAAGTCCTTCAGGCATTTAAGTACAAGCATCTGGTTCACATCAGCCAGCGCCTTCTCGCGCTTCTGAAGTTTCTGTTTCACACTACGAAGGGATTTCTCCCGAGCCTTAAGCGTGCGCTTTAGGGATGCGATGTTCCGCTCTTTCACAACGAGCCTCTTTTTCGCTGTTTTCTCGTCGAGCACTGAGCGCGCCGCCGCCCTGACAGTAGCGTATTTTCTCTTTACAGATGTGAGCTGTTCCTTGAGCTTGAGGTTCTGCTTCCTAAGCAGAATATTTTCTTTCTTGAGCCTGTGTGCCTGCTCTTCAGTGAGAGGCTTACTTATCTGCCGGAGTGGTTTCTTCTGAATGAGTGGGATAGGTTCAGGTTCCGGCTCATTGAGCATTTCAAGTGCACGGCTCACACTCATGTTGCTGTCTATCAGGACAAGCTTCGACACACCATATGTCTGCTCGAGTGCACCAGCCTTTACCAGCCTTCTATGTATCTTATCAATCAGGGGCTTCATTTCAGAGTACGAGAAAAGCGCGCTCGCAAGCGCGTCCTGTTCATGATCATTTCGGGTCCTCGATGATAATTTCCCCACCATAAGGCGCTTCTCCTCACTACCAAGGTCTGATTTTGGCACTACTGTCCGTGCCCCGAGGCGCGCAGCAACCTTCTCGACAAAGGAGGGGCATTTCTTCTTGTCCGCCCCTATGACTACAACTCTGCCTAGTGCCATGAGGCGCGCAACAACCTCATTTTGCCCCAGGTCCTTGGCAGAACCGAGCCCGCGTAGCTTACCATCAAGCCCAAGAGCAGCGTAACCTGTTGTCGTTCCAGGATCTATACCTACAATCAGAAGTTCCGGTTCAGCGATCCTCTTTCCCCCCTACAAGGACAAGCACATTGCCGCGGCCCTTCTTAAATTTCTTCACAAGGCCGCGACCCTCAAGTTCTGTGATCATAAGGCTGACCTTGGCCTCAGAATACGGGAATTCTCTCCTCAGTTCCTTCTGAGAAATGCGGCCGCCTGAGCTCTCGATGATGGTGAGGGCTTTCTGCACCTCAGGAGCCAGTCCATCTGGAACACTCTCCGTCCGCTTGAGAATGCCGCGTATACGCTCTAATGTGGAAGACCAGCGTTTGGTCCAAACAACAATAAAAAAGACTACCAATGCAGCAACAACGCCAGAGAGTGCAGCAATGAGCAGGAAAGGTGATGCTGGCTGCGCTCCGAAATCATCTTCCACAGCAGCTAATGATGCGGGGTCATAGATCTCGCTCTCCTCTGTGAGTTTAGGGTAAAGGATAAGGTCAAGCACAAAGGAGCCATCTGATTCAATCACAATGCTCTCTTCGACAAAGGCGATAGTATTCTCATCGCGGAACTGTGTTGCTTTGAGTGTGTATGTCCCTGCAGAAAGCTCAAAGCTGTATGAGCCATCCTTAGTAAGGTAGCGCTGGGCAGGAGCAGTGTCCACTTCAACAATCGCGCCGATGACAGGCTCAAGCGAGAGGTCATAGACAGTACCATGTACAAGCGTGCCTGCTGCGAAAGGGACTGCTAGTGATAACGAAATAAGGAGCAATAGCACAAAACGCCTTCCCATGCGGAACAATCCTGGGACCTCATTATTTAAACTTTCTGCCAAAAACCACATTCAGCGAGATAAAGCTTCATTAAGGTGTTTTCGTAGGAGTTAATGAAAATCAGCATCGCGGCGGTAAAGTATTCTGAAAGTATGCTTATAAGGACATACAGTAACACTGTACCAAAGAGCTCCGGCTCACAAAGAAAGAACAATGGTGATATATATGAAAAAAATGTTTGTGTTATTGGTGTTGACACTGCTACTCGTGTCTGCTGTGCCTATTGTAGCGCAGGATACAGATGCTGCGACCGGTCCTGGTGTTGCAAGGATGCGGGATGTACCAGGCCCTGTATTAGATGGTGCTAATGGTGCTAATGGTGCTAATGATGATTCTGGAGATGGAGATGTAGAGACTTCTGATGGAGAGACGCGCTATGAGCGATGCGTCCGCCTTGCGACAGATAATACTGAGATACAAGACCCTGAGGCGGTATGCGAGAGAATAATCAACCGCGGAAGAATGTGTGTTGAGGTCCTCGAGGAAGAGGGAGTCAAGGAGCCTATGGCAAAATGTACAAGGCTCGGACTTTATGTGGCTACGCAGGTTCGTGAGATGAATCAGGAAAGAAGGGAATCTCTTGTCCAACTCCGCGAAGAAGTAAAGGAAAGGCTTGGCCAGCAGGTCAGAGAAGTTGTTGCTGAATATCGTGTCGAGCGGGTAGCCCGCCTTCAGGAACATAAGCCTGATGCTGCTGACTTCATACACGGCCTCTCTGAGGAGAAGCAGAATGTTTTCATGCATATGGGCAGGGACAAGCAGAAACAGCTCCTTGAGATGGATGGAGAAGATGCTGGTGAGGAGCTGGGTAAGTTCCAGCTCAAGAAAGTTCAGGCTGCCAATATGTTCAAGAATCGTGTTGTCCAGCAGGTGAAGATTCGTGCTGGTGAGATGAGATATGAGGAGGCTCGTGAGCGCTATCAGAACGCGAAGGATGAATTACAGGATGCAAGAACAGCATTCGAGGACGCAAAGAGATCCGGCGATTCTGAAGCTGCCATGGCTGCTGCAAAGGACTACCTCCTTCTGGCTGCTGATATTGAGATTGCAGCCCTTGAAAAGATTCTTGGCACGGTCGAGGCTAGTGAAGAGCTGACTGAAGACGAGGCTGCAGAAATAATTGCAGACATTGAGGGGAAGATTATCGAGCTTCAGGATGCAAAGGAAGCTGTCGAGGCCGCTACAACTAAAGAAGAAGTCCAAGACGCTGCAAGGCTCATCCTTAGTGTCGGACGGAAAATCAAGTTCCGCTTCGAGCGCCATGTGATGCGCATGAAGTACCGCGAAGTCGGTGTCGTTGTTGAGCGTAGTGCTCAACTTGAAGAGAGGTTTGATTGTGCTATCACTGCTCTTGAAGAGCAGGGAATCGACACCTCGGCGATACAGGACCTCATGGATGATTTCAGCGCCAAGATTGAATCAGCAAGGGATAAGCATTCCCAGGCGAATGATATGCTGATTGAGGCAAAAGAAAGTGATGCTTCTGGTCAGGATTTCAGCGATAAGGTCAAAGAAGCCAGAAGCCTGCTCCAGTCTGCGCAAGATGACCTTCAAGACGCCCACACTCTCCTTAAGGAGATTCTTAGGGAAGTAAAGGCTGCTGGCGGTGACCTTAGCGCCTGCAGTGAGAGGGACGCTGACCTCGACGAGGATGAGGAATATGTCATTGAAGAAGTCGATGATGAGGACTATGACGACATCGAAGTTGGTGATGATGATGATGCCGACGACGATGATGAAGAGGAAGATACTCCTGAAGTTATCCTCTGTGCTGACACACCCTCAAACCCTGAGTGCACGTGCGGGGGAGGATACGAAAAAGTGGATGGAGAACTCACTGGAGACCAGACTGAAGCTTACTGGGTATGCCAGGAGGTCTCCTCTGACGGAGAACCACTTCCAACTGAGGAGGTGAGTTCATGAAAAACGCCACAATCGCAATGGTGCTATTATTACTCATCCTCTCACTCGGATGTGGAAAGCCAGCCGTGTCAGATGTTGGAGACGAGCCATCTGATGTCACCCAGATTGAAGAGGGGCTCTCCGATGCAGATACCATAGAAGAGGACCTCACTGTCGGAGATGACCTTGATGAGGAGTTCCTCGAGAACCTCGACTGGTAAGTAGGCAGATTTTTAATAGGGACTGCACATTCTGCGAGCCATGATTAGGCTTGATGGAAGCAAGCTCGAAGGAGGAGGGCAGATACTTCGAACAGCTCTCGCTCTCTCGGGGCTGACGCAACAGCCATTCAGCATCAAGAACATCAGGCATGGAAGGCCAAAGCCTGGCCTGAAGGCTCAGCATCTCCATGGTGTGAAGGCGGTCGCTGAGTGGTGCAGTGCTGACGTGGAGGGGGCAGTGCTTGGGAGTGAAACCCTCACTTTCAAGCCTAACGGCTTAGAGCCAAGGTCACTCATCACTGACATCGGCACGGCAGGCTCGATAACCCTGCTGCTGCAGGCGCTTCTGCCACTGGCGCTCTTTGGCGACAAAAAAATTACGCTACGTATCACTGGGGGCACTGATGTGAAATGGAGCCCTCAAATCGACTACTTCAACCATGTGCTTCTCCCCCACCTCCAGTGCTTCGGAGAGGTCACATGCCATGTGCTCAAGCGCGGCTACTACCCTAAAGGAAAAGGTATTGTTGAGGTGACTGTCAAGCCCAGAATTGGAAGGATGTCCTGCGCAGACACCCCTCGGTTCCTAAAAATGCTCAACAAGACTATTCAACCAATTTCCTTCCATGAAAGGGGAGATCTACTCCAGGTAAGGGGGGTGTCGCATGCCTCGCTTCGCCTGCAAAAGGCGCGGGTCGCTGAAAGGCAGGCAGATACTGCCAAATTCTACCTCTCGAAAATCGGCTGCCCTGTGAATATAGTGAATGAGTACCACGATACTGCTTCTATTGGCTCAGGGCTCACAGTGTGGGCAATAGTGGCTGATTCAAAGGGAAAACAACTTCCGCTCGGAGCAGACGCTCTCGGGGATAAGGGAGTTCCTGCAGAAAAAGTGGGGAGGGCAGCAGCACAGGACCTCAACAGAGAGCTAGCTGATGGCGTTCCTGTTGATATTCATCTCGCCGACCAGCTTCTCCTCTTCATGGGGCTGCTGCCAGATAGCGAAATCAAAGTAAGGGAAGTGAGCACGCACTGCAAGACAAACTGCCACACTATCAGAAAATTCCTACCAGTAAAGTTCAACCTGAAAAAGCGTTCTATAAAAAGTGCAAAGAAGTGATTAAAGGCGTGCGAGCTTCAAGTCTGCCTCTAGTGAGATAATCTCATAGCCCAGAGTTCCTAGGTCTGTTGTGCTAAGTTCCTGCCTGTGCTGCTTGATTCTATCAAAGACCTCTTCTGCAGCCTCAATCTGCTGATGACTAAGGAAAGTCCTCATCTGGCCGGCAAGTTCCATAATCTCCCTACGCACCTTTTTTTCGCGCTTTATCCTCGCTTGTTCGGCGAGGAATTCTTGCCGCCGCGCCTCTTCCTCATGGCGCTTCTTCTCCTGGATTGCCTCTTCCTTCAATCGTTTCTTTTCTCGGACTGCTTCGAGCTTGTGCAACTTCGTCTCCTGCTGTTCAAGAAGCTCTTGGCGGCGTCTTGCCTCATGGGTACGTTTCTCTGCGATAACCTTCTGTTTCTCAAGCCTGTGCTTCTCCAGTTCTGCCTCAAGGAGAGCAGCCTCTTCTGCCAGAGTGGGGCCTTCCTTCTTTTTCTTCTTCAGCGTCTTTACTGGAACTTTTTTCTTTGCCTTTACTTTTTTTGGCTTGACCTTCTTCTTGGCTTTTGGCTTCTCCTTCTTAACATCAAGAGCGGAAAGCTTTGATGACACATTCTCAATCTTGCCGTGGAGCTCCTTGAACTGGTCAGCCAGCATATCCAAGCGCTCACCCTTCAAATCTTCATCAGAGGGCTCGCTTCCGTCAAGGGAAATTGGAAATTTCTCCTTATATTCTGACTCGTCATCGCTAAAATCTGGAATCTCTGAAAGCGTATCTTGAGGTCTCTCTTCCTTGAGCTGTGCATCTTCGAGTTTCTTGAGTGTGCCCTCTTGCTTGAGTACTGCCTTCGTTTCAGTGCTCCCTTTTGTCGGTGTGATATCAGGAACTTCAAGGAGGGCTGGAGGAATCGTCCCCTCATGTACTGGTGGAGCTGGCAACTCAAGGCCATCATCCGGCACCTCAGGTTCTGGCTCGGGCTCGATGACAGGTTCAGGAACCACTTCAGGTTCGGGCAGGATAGGGGGGATTTCGTCCTGTGGTAGCTCAGGTTCAAGGGGCTCAAGTTCAGGTACACTCTTCTCAGGGGGTGGCTGGACCTCCTCAACAACTGCTTTTTTCACAGATGAAATTTCCTCTGGGGCAGGTGGTTTGGGAAGCTCTAGTTTTTCAGGGGGAGGTGGTGTGAATCTCTTAGCACTTTCTTTGGCAAGTTCTGCCCCACCTATCGCGATGATATCTGTGTCCTCGTCCTCGGGGATGTCCATCATGGATTTACGCTCTGGCTTAATGAGAGCGTCAGGAGGAAGAGGGATAGTGGCTATGCCTTTCTTAAGCTGCTTTTTCCTTTTCTCATCCTGCTTAGGTACTCTTTGGAGCTCTTCCCATAGGTGCTCAGCCTCCTCCCACAATGCCTCTATTTCCAAAAGCTGGTCTGGCCGAGCCTCAAATGGCACCCCTGGTGGAACTATGTCCAAAACAGGTGCGGGCGTAGGCTCTTCTTCAGGAACAGAAGGAATAGGTGGAAGCTCTGGCTTCTCTTCCTTGCGCTTCCTTTTTTTTCCCTTCTTCACCTTTTCCTCTGGCTGTTCTTTCTCAAGCTCAATTTCAGGTGGGAGCGGCGGCGGAAGAGTAACTTCCTCCTGAGGAGGTGTGACTTCCTCAACGAGTGGAATTGGCGGCAGAGGAATCCTCTTCTCCTCGGGCGCCTCTTCTTCAGCTATGATAAGCGCATCATCAGGTGCAACTCGAATTCCTTTTTTGGGTTTGATGGCCACTTTCAGTTCAGCCATCTCTTTGAGCGGGACTTCAATCTCGCCTTCGCTCTTGAGTGTCACTCCTTTCTTGAGTTCATCCAATGTGAATTTCTGAGGGAGCATAATCCCATCTGGAGGTGGTGGAGGAAGAGGAGCTATATCTTCAGGAACCCTTTCCGGCGGCAAGGGCAGTTCTTCCTCATCAAGCAATTCCTCTTCAACAGGAGAGAGCTCAAGGGGCTTAAGGGAAGGTTCTGGAGCAGAAATTTTCTTTACATTTTCTCTCCTCAAAAAACCAAGCAGAGCCTTCTTTTCTGGCTTCTCCTCTTCAACAATGTCTTCAATCTTCTTCTTGCCCTTTTTGAGTTTCTTGGGTTTCTCCTCGATAGCCAGGGGTGGAAGCTCTGGCATTTCTGCTTCAGGCGGAAGTGGAGGGATCGGAAGCTCCTCAGGCTCAGGGACTTCCGGGAGTTTAGTTTCATCCTTGATTATCAGGGCTTCTTCCGAAGATACTTGTAGGGTTATGTCTCCTGTGGGGGTCAAGTGTGCCTCCTGTTCAGGCATCTCTGTGAGCTGCGCTTTTACATCTTCTGCACTCTGGATTGTCACTTGCTCGTGGAATTCCTCAAGAGGAATCTCTGGAGGAAGAGGCATCTCATCAATTTCCCCGCCTGGGGGAAAGTCCGAGGGCGTCTTATCCCGCTTCAGGAAGCCAAATAATCCCTCCTTTTCAGCTTTCTCAGGTTCCCGTGCCTCGTCTATAAGCTTCCCAACAATATCTTCTTTGGGCTGAGGGATTTCAGGGGGTAAAGCCACTTTTTCTGGAAGAGGGGGAGGTATACCTTCAGGAGCAGGAACTTCAGGCTTGATAGGAGTGACTTTATCTTTAGCAGGTTCGCCCAGGACTGCCCGTTTCATGTCTTCCACTGCTGCCTCTCCTTCAGGCAGAGTGGGCAATTCTTCTCCAGGCTTTAGTTCTGGAAATTTTGGAGGTAATTCAAGAGATGGAGTAGGAGTGACTGGCTTTGACCTGGGCTTCGGCGGCCTCGGAGGCGCGGGCGGAGGAGGGAGTGGTTTTCGCTTCAATGTGGGTTTCTTCTTAAGCCCAGCATGAACCGGCGCCGTTAGGAGTACGTCGAGCTGCTTCTTGCTCAATGAAGGCTTCTTACGCTTGGACCTGGATTTCTTTGGTTTTGGCTTGGGCTTCTTCTTAGGGATCTTCTTTTCTTTTGTCTTTTTCTTCTTCTTTGCCGTAGCTTTCTTCGTTTCAGGACTGGGCTTCTTCGCTGCCTTCTTCACCGGCTCAGCTTTTACGGGTTCAGGTTTTACCGGCTCAGGTAGGGGTTCCTCTTTGATTGGATGCTCACTTGGAGGGCCTTCCGCAGGGATATCCTTCTGCAAGGGGCCATCTAGTGGCTTACTTTTCTTTGGGAACTCAACAGTTTTAGGCAATTCATCAGGATGTTTTCCCTGCTTTTTCTTCTTCTTTGAAGGGATGTTGGCGAGGGTCTCCTTCTTGCTCAAGGGTTGGCTTAATTCCTGTAATGTAATAATAGAATCATCTCCAAGAGAAAGCGTATCCTCACCCTCAGGACGGACAACGACGTCATCCTTCTTTTTGGATTCTGGAGAACTCTCTTTCTTCTTTTTCACTGCAGTTTTTTTCTTCTTTTTTGCAGCCATGCCCGCCTCTTCTCCTTTAACTCAACAGCTGGGATGGAGCTTCCGCTCTCTACCAAATACTTCCGAGAACTTCTCCTTTAAATAGATTCTGGAAAAAATGCGATTAGAGGATATTCTCGATGTTTACTACGGATTTAGGGAAGCCCTCATCAAAGGTAACATTAGGGCACGCAGTGTTCACGAAACAGTTGATAAATGTGAAGTCCTCTAGTGCCTGTGGGGTAAATGTATTGTCCACTAGGACAAAAAACTCCTTATCAGGATATGCCTGCTCAAGCTCACCAACCCTTTCGATGGAGAATTGCACTCTGCTCTGGCCGGGCTTTGTAGTGAACAGCACTCCAATCTTTTTCGCTGAGTGAAACATGACTAATGCTGCCTTCTCTTTCCTGCGGAGATGTGTGATGTCCTCCTCCCTAAGCACATCATGTGCCTTGGAAATGGGATTGTATGTGTGCACTATTTTTCCTGAGCGCAATCCAAGCGCCTTGGGATGGAACTTCCCAGTTCCCACATAGAGTATCGCTTCCACCTCAGCAATCTCATCTTCCTTGAATGAAGTGCAGCCGAGCACCTGCCCGTCTTCAGGACAGTGAGTGCATCTGAGAGATATCACCTTCTTACCTAGTTTAAGAAGTCGCTTCTTAAGCCCCTCAAGCACATGGAGGTACTGCACTGTTGAGACGACTGCCACTACCTGAGGAAGTCTCTGCAGCACAGTATCATCTATCTCAATCTCAATAGTGCTTCGCGCCGGGATGAAGAGTGTACGCATGCTTGAAAAGGGGGTGGACGCTATTTTTATGTCTTTGCGCGACAGAAGAGTTTTTATATCCTTAATCCTGCGTCTTCCCAATGGATGAGTATGGATTCGAGGACGATGAAATAGTTGAGCAGGGTGAGCTCAAGCGCGGCCTCGGTAAGTTCCTCATTCTTGCCCTCTCCTTCGGCTCAATCATGGGCACGGGGATGTACTTTGGTGCGGCAACCGGCGCGAGATTTGGCGGGCCTGCATCGATTATCGCCTGGCCTATATTACTTGTGATGACACTCTACATCGCGGCCTGCTTTAGTGAGCTGAGCGCGATGTTCCCTAAGGCAGGAGGGATTTATGAATTCTGCAAGCAGGCATACGGGAGATTCCCCAGTTTCTTTGTTGGATGGGTGGGATGGATTGCAGGTAATTTCAGCAACACCGTCGTGGTCGTGGCGGGTGTGGAATACCTGCTGCCTGGAGAACAGTTCGGGCTGCTCAGAATCGGCCTGAGTGCTCTAGTTATACTTCTGCTCCATCTGATTGCCCTCTTTGGAGTTGAAGAGAGCGGCAAGGTTGTCATGGCGCTAGTCCTGCTCACCTTCGTCATCGTGGGTGCTATTGTAGTTTTTGGCATCCGGCATTTCGAGCCGGGCCAGTATTCTCCGTTTCTGCCTGGAGGTATTCTTCCAGTGCTGGTCGCGACGTTCCTACTCATAGAGGCCTTTGACGGCTGGGAATCCGTGACCTATATGGCAGAAGAGACTCAGGATCCGGAGAAGAACATTCCCCGTGCGCTGCTTCTCGGGACACTTGCTGTTGGTATCTGTTCGATGGCAGTTCATGTCGTCGCATTTGGAGTGGTAAACTGGGCACAGCTTGCTGATAGCGGGGCGCCGCTTGCTTTAGTAATCTCAAAAATTTTCCCCGCATTCCTTGACCTGCCTCTTAGAATTGGTATATTCCTCACACTCGTTGGTTCTGCATCAGGTGGTGTCATCAGTACCCCGCGCCTCGTGCTGGCGATGGCAAGAGACAAGCTATTCCTTACCCAGTTATCTGCGATACATCCTAAATTCAAGACTCCGCATAAGGCCATTATTTTCCAGATTTTTGCTGCGTTTGCCATCATCGCACTGACCATAGGGCATTATGAACGGCTGCTCAGCCTCTTCGTACCTCTCGCGCTGTTACTCTATACGGCAACGCTGCTCACGCTTCCCATACTACGGAAACGCCTGCCCAATGTGAAACGGGCCTTCAAGGCACCTTTCGGCACCATCGGCCCATATTTTATGGCGATTATCTTTGTCGGGCTCATTGTTGTGTGGCTGATGATTGAGCCCCTGGCATTGTCGCTGCTTACTCTCGGCGGCTCGATTGTGCTACTTGGCTTGCCGCTCTATTTCCTAATCGAGCTCTACTATGATCCTGAGGCAATCACTAATGCCCGAGATCTGACTGCACATCTCGGGCTGTTCACTGAACGGCTATTCTTCCCAAAAAAAATACAGAGGGAAATATTCTCCTGGCTCGGTGACTTGAAAGGAAAATTCGTCCTTGAGTTTGGCTGCGGTATAGGTACCTTGACGCTGCGCCTAGCAGAGGAGGTAGGCCCTGCAGGGGCTGTATATGCCACTGACCTCTCTGTAGAGAACCTCAAAATCGCAAAGCGAAGGATTGAGCGGGAGATGTGGCGCAGCCACGCATTAATTCATGGAAGGGTGCATGTGCTGCATGATGATAGGCACACTGAACGGGTGCATCCACATGTTACATACGCGGACGCCATTGTCTCATTCGGGATGCTTGCCTACATTCAGGATGTGGAGCGGATTTTGAAAGAGATGTGCGGACTCCTTCCAGAGGGTGGAAAAATCTGTTTTGTCGAATATGTCGATTATTTCAAGGTTCTGCCAAATCCCGAATGGCTCTCCAATAACAAAGAGATTGAGCGGATGTTCCGCTTAGCAGGATTCAGCGTGCGTGTCGTGAGGAAGAAGAGCCTTCTCTGGAATTATGTGTTCCTTTACGGCCTGAAGCTCAATGAAGATGTGCCTGTGGTCTAGGGGGGAGCCCAGTCTACACCAAGTCCTGGGGAGAATTTTTTTATTAGGGATTCAAGCTCCGCCTTATGCTGCTGGATGTAGTCCTCCCCTTTGTGTGTGGTCTTCCAGACGCGTATCCCTTCAGTAATCTCTACGAGGCGAATCATCTCCTCCTTCTCCAGCTTCTCAAAGGCCTCAGAAATCTCCTTGCGGTCAAGAGTCTCAAGCTCGACAAATGTCTGCTGGCCTTCTGCTGCCAATTCCTCAGATATCCTCAGGAGCACCATCTTCTCGGCTTTTGATAATTCTTCCATATATTTCCACCGCCAAATGCACAGCCTTGGCAGAATATAAACCTTTCCGCAATCCATTTATAGCGCATGCTATTCTGCTGCGGTGGTGATATATGATGGCTGAAGCGATTTACATGGATGATTCTTACCTAAAGGAATGGGATTCAAAGGTTGTGTCTGCGAACGAGAAGTTCATTGTCCTCGACAGGACTGGATTCTACCCTAACAGCGGCGGTGTGCAGTGGGACACCGGCGTCATGGTGCGGAAGTCTGATGGGAAACAGTTCAAGGTCGTGTATACTGGGAAGTTTAAGGGCGAGATAAGCCATGAAGTGGATGATGTTGGGCTGAACAAAGCGGATGAAGTCCGCTGTGAGCTTGACTGGGAACGCCGATATATCCTGATGCGTTACCATACTGCAGCACACATTGTGAGCGGAGTGTTCCACAACGAGTTCGGCTACAAGATAACTGGCAACCAGCTCACTCCAGAGAAAGGAAGAATTGATTTCAACATGGCGAATTTTGATGTCGAGCAGCTGAAGCTGGGCATCGAGAGAAGTAATGAGCTTATCGGAAAAGATCTTCCAGTCGAGATTTACTCCAAAAATAGGGAAGAGGCTGAGAAGGATGAGAAACTCTTCAAGCTCGCGATTGGCTTCCCGCACGATGTCAAAGATATTCGTATCGTCGACATCAAAGGATTCGATGCCCAGGCAGATGGCGGCTGCCACGTGCGCTCGCTGAAGGAGATAGGGAAAATCGTGTTCAAGGAAGCGGTCAATAAGGGCAAAAACAATCGCAGGCTGTACTTCACCATTGAGTAATGTCATAAAGTAAGTCTTAAATAGGTGCTCTCCCTGAAAAAAGAGAGAATGGTATGGAATGTCCTCAGGCAGACACTCAATCATTATGACAGTGTATTCTTTGATGTAAACGCGATACTCAGCCTTGCGCTCCTTCCCCATGAGAATTATAAGGGGCAATACAAGAGGACTATCAAGGCACAGAAACATGTGCTCTCTGCCCTGAGAAAGAAAGAGACCTACATCACGAAAGCGATAGCTAATGAATTAAAATACGCTGTCGGCGACGAGCTCGACCCTGTGAAGGTCGTTCCTGAGGCACTGTCAAAAACGAACTTCAGGACGTTTGATTTCAACACCACTCATAAGCAGCACACGAACATCTTCGTGCAGCTACTTAATTCAGTCGTGAGCCACGAGGACAGGTTCGCGCAGCATCTCGCAGCACTCATCATCAACCGCAAGAAAGAGATTGAGCAGAGCAAAGACATTGTCGAGACTCTCAAGCCCATGTTGGAGGAAGCGAAAAGCAACACACTGTTTGATTTCATGAGAAAGAAAAGGGACAAGCCGAAACCTGGAGATGAACAACACCCTTACCATGACCTTGATAAAAAAGCGCTTGAGAAGGCAGTGAGCAAAGTGGATATTCTCCTTGAGGAATGGGAAAGCAGGATTCTGAAGCCAAAAGAGCTTGAAAATAAGGCGCATCATCTCAGGGAGAGATCCAATCTCCTGAAGAAGCTTCTCCGAAAGGGTGAAGAGGGCAAGAAGAGACAGCTCAAGAAACCATATAATCAATTCGTCAAGGAAGCAGTCAAGTTTTCGCAGATTGTAGCTGAGCGGGATGAACAGGAAATGCCTGAAAAAATCGAAATCTCAAAGCGGCTTGACCGGGTGCTGCGCGCAGTCCATTACTTCTACACTGAGATTGCCCGGACCGACCATTTCATCGTGAATGAGTCTATCTTCCACATGCTCTTTGTTACTGGAAAACCTACACTTCTCGTCACGTTCGATGAGCATGCTGTCACCTATGCTGAATGCCTCTATCACGCCCTCGCACTAATGTACTTCCTCAAATACCCCTTCAAGCACCAGAACGTCGAGAAGCTCAACCCTGGGGAATTGCTCGAAGAAGAGATGCCCTTTCCCCCGAAGCACGCTAAAAAGGTGATGTGGAGTATCTTCGACCATGACGGAAACCTGCACTCATGGGAATATCCTGCAGACTTCTCAGAGATAGTGTCAACAGAGCCGCCGAAAGAATTCGACACTGCATCTGATTTTGTGTCTAAAAACAAGAAAGGATACTCTGTTGTAGAAAAACTCACTTGAGCTTCATCTGCGCACCCATGCCCTTGAGGCCCTTCATGCCTCCCATTTTGCGCATCATCTTCTGCATATCCTTCTCAGAGCCGCCCATCCCCTTCATGCTCTTCACAAGCTTCTTGCTCAGCCGGTACTGCTTAATCAGTTCCCTGATGTCTGCTGCAGGCACCCCACTCCCCTCGGCGATGCGGTTTATCCTGCTCGCGTTCATCACTTCAGGGTTCTCCAGCTCTTCCTGCGTCATGGAATTCATCGCATAGCGCCAGCGCTTGAGCTTCTCGTCCTGTACATTAAGCATCTCCTTGGGCAGCTTCATTGAAGAGAATCCTGGAATCATCTCCATCACCTTCGACAGCGGGCCCATCTTGGTCATGGCCGACATCTGCTCATAGAGGTCAAGAAGATTGAAGTCTCCCTTGAGGAATCTCTTTGAAAGGTCTTCTGCCTGATCTTGCGGAACCGCTTCACTCACCTTCTCGAGCAGGGCTTCGAGGTCTCCCATGCCAAGCAATCGTGAGACAAAGCCCTCGGGCCTGAATACCTCAAGGTCCTTGGTCTTTTCACCGACGCCGATGAACATCACTTTCGCCCCAGTGACCGAACATGCAGCAAGAGCGCCCCCACCCTTGGCTGTGCCGTCTAGCTTAGTGATGACAACACCAGTGACGCCGCAGGCATCATGGAATGCAGTCGCCTGCGTCTGCGCCGCCTGCCCTATGTCAGCGCTCAGCACGAGGAGGACATGATGTGCCTTGACAAGCTTTGATATGTCGTTGATTTCCTTGATGAGTTCGTCAGACAGCGCATCCCTTCCAGCTGTGTCGACAATGGCAAGGTCGAATTTCGAGAGCTCCTTCTCGAATTTCTTATAGATTTTTCTTGGGTCTTTTTCCTTCGGGTCGCCGAAGACAGGAACATTGGCCTGTTCACCCAACTGCCGCAACTGCTCATATGCAGCAGGCCTCCACACGTCAAGCTGAACCATACACACTGACTTTCCACGCTTCTGGAAGAAGTGCGCGAGCTTGCCTGCCTGCGTAGTCTTTCCTGAGCCGTACAGACCGACGAGCATGAGCCTCGTTGGCTTTTCGACAATCTCTAGGCGCTGCTCCTCCTCGCCGAGGAACTTCACCAGCTCCTCATACACTATGTGCACTATCTGCTCGCGCTTTGATACTGTTCCAGGAGGCCTTTCCTTGAGGACTCTCCCTTTGATACTATTGGTGAGCTCAAGGACTAGCTTCACGTTGACATCTGCTTGGAGCAGCGCACGCTGAATTTCTTTGACAAGTTCGTTGATTTTCTTTTCATCAACAAAGACAGAGCCTGCTATCTTTCCCAGCGCGTCTCTCAGGCGTTCTCCAAGTGTATCGAGTACCATATTATTTTCCCACATCCACAGTGAGGCTTCTCTCCTCTACCGTTTGTGTCACCAGTTCCCGGAACTGCTCCCACGAAAGGCCGAATTTCACTTTGCCGTCAAGAGTGCGAACCGCTACAGTCTTTTTCTCCAATTCTTTATCTCCCACAGTCACCATGAGCGGTATCTTCTGAAGCTGTGCCTCGCGGACTTTCTTGCCAACAGACTCAGGCCTGCCATCTATCTCAACACGCAATCGCTTCTCTTCGAGAAACTGTTTCAACTCATTCGCATATGGCTCGAACCTGTCTGCGACAGTGAGGATACGAATTTGCGTCGGGGCGAGCCACACTGGAAAGCGGCCTGCATAGTGCTCAATCAGGATGCCGATGAATCGCTCTACCGCACCGTACACCACCCGATGGAGCATGATGGGCCTGTGCTTTCCTCCGTCTGCGCCGACATAGGTAAGGTCAAATTTCTCTGGCATCAGGAAGTCAAGCTGCACAGTGCCGCATTGCCAGCTCCTGCCTACTGCGTCCTTGAGGTGAAAATCTATCTTCGGCCCATAGAATGCACCGTCTCCCTCATTTACCTGATACTTCCATTTCACTGAATCCATCGCCTTCTTGAGGACTGATTCAGCCATGTCCCACGTTGCCTTCTCTCCCATTGCCTTCTCAGGCATTGTGGAAAGCTCGACATGGTAATCAAAACCGAAGACCTTATAGAAGCGGTCGATGAAGGTGATGAGCCTGACTATCTCATCCATCATCTGGTCTTCAGTCATGTAGATGTGCGCATCATCCTGGGTGAAGCACCTTACCCTCAAAAGGCCTGAGAGCACTCCTGAAAGTTCATGCCTGTGTACCAGGCCCACTTCAGCGACGCGCATAGGCAAGTCCCTGTATGACCAGGTTTTTCGCTTGTACACAAGCATGCCGCCAGGGCAGTTCATAGGCTTCATGGCAAAATCCACGTTGTCGATTTTCGTGAAGTACATGTTATCGCGGTAATGGTCCCAGTGCCCTGACTGTACCCAAAGTTCTTTGTTGAGAATCTGTGGAGTGGAAATCTCGACATAGCCTTCCTTCCGGTGCTCTTCCCTCCAGAAATCCATCAGGATATTCCAAAGCACTTTTCCTTTTGGATGCCAGAATGCCATCCCTGGCGCCTCTTCCTGGAATGAGAACAAATCAAGCTCCCGACCCAGCTTACGGTGGTCCCGCCTCTCTGCTTCCTCGCGAATCTTGACCCATTCCTTCAGTTTCTCCTTCTCAGGAAATGCGATGCCATAGATGCGCTGGAGCTGCTTATTTTTCTGGTCTCCTCTCCAATAGGCGCCCGCTACCTTCAACACTTTGATGCCTTTGAACCATCTGGTGTTGGGCACATGGGGGCCGCGGCAGAGATCAAGAAACTCTCCTTGTTTGTATGCAGTGAGCTGGTCCTCGAACTCCTCAACCATCTCGAGCTTGAAGGAGTTGTCCTTGAAGAGCTCGTTTGCCTTCTTCTTTGTGAGCTCAACCCTTTCAGTGGGAAGCTTCTCCTTCGCAATCTTCTTCATCTCTTTCTGAATCTTCTTGAGGTCTTCCTTGGCAAAGGGCTCGTGGTCAATATCATAATAGAATCCTTCCTCAACTGGAGGGCCTATGGTAAGGCGCGCCTTTGGAAATATGCGGAGGACTGCCTGGGCAAGCACATGGGCTGCGCTGTGCCAGAACACGTCCTTTCCTTCCCTGGAGGAAAAGTCAATGAATTCAACTTCAGAGTCTTTCTCGAGCTTCATATTGAGGTCTTTCAGCTCTCCGTCGACTTTCATCGCGAAAGCCTTGTCAAGCTTGAGCTTTTCAGCTAGCTCTGCTCCTGAAATCCCTTTTTTCACCTTCTGCCCCTTTCCGTCGGGCAGTTTTATTTTGATATCCATGATTATCACCTGTTTTTCCGTGTTTGTTTTTATGATTTGTCACAAAATAGACTGAAAATGATACAATGCAGGCGCCTCTTCCGAGGGTCTAGGCTGTTGTTGTTGTGGTAGTTATTGTAATCGTGATTCTCGAGAAGTCTATTGTCGTTGTCCTGTTCACGTTTCTACTTGCATTCATTTCTACCACCTTCTGCGCTACTCCACAACAGTAGGGCAACATACAGGGGGTACCCGACCTTTTTAAAGATTATGCAGAATGAGGGGATAACGCATATATAGAGGGAAGATGAATTGCCAGACAAGGGATTCTCATGGCACGAAAGAGGGGTAAACAGAAAATAAAGAAGATTCATCTGCTGTTCAAAACGCATCTTGATGTGGGATATACTGACTACGCGCATAAGGTGAAGGACAAGTACTTCAACTCATACTTCCAGAAGGCGATGAAAACTGCGCAGACACTCCGCTGGCGTGACATGGACGAGCGTTTCGTGTGGACAGTTGGCTCATGGGCAATATATGAGTATCTCCATGAGGTAAAGGGGGCTGATAAGAGGAAGATGGAATCCGCCCTTAGGAGAGGAGACATCTCCTGGCATGGCCTTCCTTTCACCACTCATTCTGAACTCCTGGATCCCGAGCTGTTTGCATTTGGATTGGGAATGTCAAAAGAACTGGACAGGAAATTCCATAAGAAAACAATAGCTGCGAAGATGACTGATGTGCCAGGCCATACTCGAGGTATCGTGCCTCTCCTTGCGAAAGCTGGCATCAGGCTGCTCCACATCGGGGTGAATCCTACTTCTACTCCCTTAGACGTGCCGCCTGCGTTCATCTGGCGCCACAAGGACGGCTCAGAGGTCATTGTCATCTATCAAAAGGGGCAATATGGGGGGTTGACTGTGCTACCTGGCATGGATGAGGCCCTCCTTTTTGCTCATACGAATGATAATCTCGGTCCTCAGTCAAGTGATAATGTGCGGGCGATGTTCCATGATTTAAAGAGAAAATATCCTAGCGTCGAAATTGTCGCGTCGACACTTGATGACTTCGCAAGGGCAGTCATCAGGCAGAAGCCAAAGTTGCCTGTCCTAACAGATGAGTTCGGTGATTCATGGATTTACGGAACAGGGACTGATCCGACCAAAGTGAGGCGATATCTCGAGCTTCGCAGGCTCCGCACACGATGGCTCAAGGACGGAACTGCAAAAAAGCTTGGCAAGCGCTTCACAGCCTTCAGCAGGGCCCTCATCATGATTCCAGAACACACCTGGGGGATGGATGAGAAGACTTATCTCGCAGATTACAAGAATTTCAGCGCAGAGCATTTCAGGAAGGCGAGGAAGCAATCCCACTTCAAAGCATTCGAGAAGTCATGGGAGGAGCAGCGCGCATATATTGATGAAGCACTTGCAGCGCTCGGAAACACCCCGGCAAAAAAGCTCGCGAAGAAGCGCATAAAGGAAAGCGAACCGAGAATTCCAAAAAAGACAGGATTCACGCGAGTATCGCCAAAGCAGAAACTCGATACCACACATTTCACAGTCTGCTTTGACGAGAAAACTGGCGCGATAACTGAGCTTAAAGATAAGAAGACGCGGAAAAACTGGGCCTCTAAGCGAAATCCCCTTGGGCTGTACACCTATGAGCTCTTCTCGCAGGCAGATTATGACCGCTATCTTAAGCAGTATGCATATGGTGGAGAGCAACACTGGTGGCCTGCTGACGACTTCGCAAAGCCAGGTATGGGATACGCGTCAAAGCGCCACAAAGAATGGCAGCCAAAACTCATGGAATTGTGGATAAGGGAAGAAACAGATGGAACGCGATTCCTCGCTGAGATGATAATGCCTAAAGATGTATGCACTCATTATGGCTGTCCAAAACAGCTGTTCCTTGAGGTTGAGTTCCCGAAGGATAAGAAAATCGTAAGACTTGACTTCCAATGGTTCGACAAGAATGCCTGTAGGCTGCCTGAGGCGTCGTGGCTCTCGTTCGGCTTAAGGGTCAAAGAACCAGAAGCGTGGCGCATGGAGAAGCTCGGGCAATTCATCTCACCATTTGAAGTGATTCGAAATGGGGGAAAGAAGATGCATGCTGTCGATGCCCTCCAGTACAAGAAAAAGCTGCGCATCGAGAATCTTGACTCACCACTGACAGCTCCAGGGGAAAGGTCGCTGTTAAACTTCAATAACAGGCAGCCTAATCTCAGTAGGGGCTGGCATTTCAACCTCCACAACAACCTATGGGGCACGAACTTCCCGATGTGGTACGACGACAACGACAGGTTCAGGTTTGTGCTCAAGTTTGACAAGATTTAAAAACACTCCTGTGCTCCCATTGAAAAGAAAATGGCAGACGATTACGAAAAGCTCCTTGACCGGGTCATCAAGAACCTTCCAGACACTGTGAAGAAGGGAGAGCGGTTTAAAGTCCCACATGTGACTGGGCATATCCAGGGGCAGAAGACTATTATCAACAACATCCACCAGATTGCGCAGGCATTCCACCGCAAGCCTGAGCATTTGACTAAATTCCTCCTGAGAGAGCTCGCCACTCCAGGAGACCTCAAGGATAAGGCGCTTATGCTTGGAAGGAAAGTCAGTGCCTCCCGCGTGAATGAGAAGGTTCGCAAGTACGCTAACATCTTTGTCATCTGCAAGGAATGCGGCAAGCCGGACACAAAGCTCGTCCGCGCAGACAGAGTGACGTTCATCAAATGCATGGCATGCGGAGCACGCCATCCAGTGACCGGAAAGATCTGAGATGATTCTCCTCAAGATACATAAAGCAGAAGGCAGGCAGGTAGCTGCACTCTGTGATGAATCCCTTTTTGGAAAGTGTTATACTGAAGAAAAGAAGCAGCTCGACCTCACCTCAGATTTCTTCAAAGGGGAGCCGATTGAGGACTTTGACCAGCTGCGGGATATTTTGCCACACTGCACCAGTGTCTTTGCTGTCGGTGGAGAGACTATTGACCTGCTCATCTCACTAGGTATGCTGGAAGAGAAAGAAGTCAAGACCATAGCAAAGATTCCCTATGCTGAGATTGTGTTTGCTTAACCAAACCACTTACCCAGGCCAAGCTGCTGCTCTTTCTTGCCGAATACACTCTCTATACGCTGCTTTGTGAGCTTTAATGTCTCCTGGAGATACGCAGGAAGATTATAATTATGAGCGAGGCTGATGCTCGGCTCAAGGTATTTCACCACAGAGCCTTCTGCAATCGTAAACACGAGCTTACCTCCGCAGCGCGGCTTTGTGCAGTGGCCTGCAAGCGGCGGCCTAGGATACTTCTCATTGCATGCTATGCAGCGGAACTGCTGCAGGCTGAATTTCCTCAGATTGCCTTTGATGTCTTTAATGAAGTGCTTCTCAATCACAAGGCGAGCCACGTCAGCCTCGTCGACAGCACGAAGCCGCTCTGCGATGAGCATCTGCCCTTGAAGCTTTTCCATCATCGTTGGAATAGTCTTGTATGCAGAGCACAATACCCCTTCATTCATGTCCTTCACAGGGTGAGTAAAGCCCATGCCCTCGTACTGGCCAGGGGTGTCGAGCCTGTGGGCGAGTTGCTCTACCTTAAACTCTTTTGGGTGTGTGTATTCGAGCGTAGCTTCATAGAATTCAGGGGGATATTCCCAAACGATGTCGAGGCCATGGGCCATGTCGTCTACTTCTGAGGGGTTGAGTACAACTGTGAGTACAAGAGGAGAGTCCATCGTGCGGCTCCCCCTCCTGTCCGGAAGATACTGCCTGGAAAAATTAAGAAGCGCGTCCATCAAAAGGATGACTGAGCATTCATCTCCGTCACAATCGCGCCGAAGGGCAGCATGCCACAGCGGGTGAGCATAACATCCTTGCGTTCTTGAGAAGCCTATAATCCTCCCCATAGTGCCTGCTGAAATATGGGGTGCCAAGCCAATCACTAGGTGACCGACGAGGTCTTTTCCCTCTTTAAGATTATAATATGGCTCGAGGCCGTACAGCTTGACAAGCATCTCATCCACAAAGGCAGCTACTCTCAACAGCACTTCATCGGCAGCCTCTTCGAATGATTCGAGATTCGCTGGTAGCACAATGTCCTGGGGAAATATCTCACATACTTGCATATCATGTTCCAGGGGTTTCCCATTGGTGTCCTTTGTGTAGCCGAGCTCGCGCAGCTTCTCCACAGGCGTATCAATCTCTTTCGGAGTGAAATGGGTGATGGGCAGCTCAGTGATATCATATCTGGTGGTGCCATCCTTATTCACATTGATTTCATGCTTTGCACGCAGGAGTCCCTTAAAGAAATGCTCAGGAATATGGTCTTTATTGGATGTGCCACGTACACCCTTGATGAGGTCAGGGTAGACTGGCTCTCCGAGAAGGGAAACAGCCTGTTCGAAGTATTTCCTGAAAGGAATTTCCATGTACCTGTAGGAATCTATAGGGCCATGAGCCGGGCATTCTGGAATGAGAAGTTCCTTCTGGCATTTCCGGCAGTAATATTTTAACTTTGTATGGGTGCCGCACCTGTGGCACGACCTGTAAGCACTATGGGACTTACATTCAGGGCATTCGAACAAGGGGAAATCTGCCTTGATGACTCCTTTTTCAAGTGCCTCGTTAAACGACCTCAGCCTGCCCCCTTCGCGGCCCACTGGAAATAAGGTATGTGGGCTTCCTGTAAGCTTCCGCATCTTGCTTTTCTCTGGGCGACCCATGCGGCAGCCGATGAATGTGCCTGCCTTATCACGTATCTTCATTGAGGATAGAGAGTTAATCACATCAAGTGTTGATTTTTTGTCCTGAACAGCTTTCTCAATAGTAGCGATAATTTCTTCTTCCTTTTTCGTATCAAGACCAAGGGCAAGAGCAAGAGCGCGTGCGGTCTCAGGCGCTATCGCAACCCATTCTCCTGCACTTACATCGTGCTCTGCACCTATATGCTCAAGGTACCGCTTTTCCGCCGCTTTCAGCGGCAGCACCCACTTACCATCTTCCTTTTCATCCCGCTTGAGCAACCAGGTGATGAGTTGCCTTGCCTCCATGAGAGATAGCAGTTTCCAGTAGTGGATATGTGAAGGGTGTAGGGGAACGCCGAGTGTGCGGGATACCTTCTCGCAGGCAGCAAGAGGGGGGACTTTCTGCGAGTACCACGCGCCCAGTGCCTCTGCGTCCTCAGGGCTGATACCTGCTTTTTCTGATAGGTGGGCAGCAACCTCATCCCTCTTATGACCAAGGGCTTTAGCAATCTCCCCAAGCCACCACTCGGGGCAGTAGCCTGCAGGCACAAGCGGATGGTTATTCTCTGAGAAATCCCCATAATTAGTGAGGATATCGCCTACAAAAATTACCTCTTCTACATCCTTCAGAGAGTTCTTCGCCTGGTGCGCTGTCCTGAATTGTTTCACGCTCCCATCAGAAAGCCGTACAATAGGCCCTTCCAAAGCATGACACACTGTAAGAGAGCATGCCTTTCCTGGGCGCTCTGTCTTTACTTGAGTACCTATACCTATGTAGTCATCGAGAACAGCCTGGCTTGCAGGGCAGATGGCGCCAGCTGAGAACCCGGTCACACGCGCCCTGCCGTATCTTAGGCGGAAACCGCCTGGCTCGAGCGGGTGTGTCAGGACCGGCCTTCCTGCGACCATATCCTTGATGAATGTGAAATTCTTAGAAATCTTTTCCTCAGTCTTCTCTCCTTTCTCGGATTCTTTTCCTGCTTTGATTTTTTTCTGCAGTGTGAGGAACTCATCAAGGAAGTCCCATTGGTCAAGGTCCATTTCCTTTCCCCACTTGGACAGCCGCTTCCAGAGCTTGGGTGCCTTTTGTGATATTCCTTCTGCAAGCACAAGGCAGATGCCCCCACGAATCAGGTTGGTTTCTACACGAGGCAGATCTTTATGGTTCGATACCTCTCTCTTCTCAGTGGGGTCTCCGTCCACTTCCACAGAAATGTGGCTCACGAGGAACTTGATTTCTTCCTCACTAGGGTAATATTGGAGATTAGTGACGCGCTCATGATAATCGCGTATCTCTGTGATGAACCGATTCACCTCTTTCTCATCAGGATCATAGGCTGCGTATCCAAACTTCTTCCTGAGATAATCAACAAGGATAACTGAGAAGGATGCTGCTGTGCCTCCTGCCCCTCTAATTGGTCCTGCATAGCATGACGCGAGATATTCCTTTCCATCCCGCGTCTTCTTTATCTTCAGCCCTATGAAGCCCTCGAGCGGGGCTGCCACAATCCCGAGGGTGTGGTAGGTAAAGCCGACTCGGACGCCTATCTCAAGTGCTTCTTGCTTGTCTTTGAATGTACAGAATTTTTCTGCTGCAGTTTCCTCAGCTATTTTCAAGGCGACCCTCCAATCCAGAAGGCCATATTGCTCTTCTAATTCACCAATCCTCGGGATGAGTTGCGTACCAACAAGCTGGGGAGCCACAATAGAGATAAGACCAACCACACGTTCGGCCATGTTCTTTGCCTGGGGAATATCTACCTTATCTTCAGGGTCTAAACCCTTTGCGCGAGCCCTGCCTGCAACCTCATATGAACGGTCCACCTCAGAAGTGAGTCTCTTGAAGTAGGCCTGCATGCGCTCGCTTGATGCAGGGAATTCCTCTTCCATCTGGGCTTTCTGCTCGCTCATTGTTCCTCCTTTATGAATTTCAGCACCTTGACCTGGCGCGTACGGAAATTGATGATAGGTACTCTCCCCGGCTCAGGGTGGAGCCCAAGCTTCTTCTCGAAGCTGGTCTGGCTTTCCCAGCAGCTTCCACAAATGAGTGTCGTACCATTTGATGTCGTGACCTCGGACTTATGAATATGACCACAGAGAAAAAAATCTGGAACATTCTTAATGAGGAGAGGGTCGCGGCGGGGATCAGGAAGGTACAGTGTGGATCCATGGGCTGGAGCAAGATGCCTCCTCTGAATAAGGAAATTCATGATGTCTCCCGCCTTATCAACCCCTCCTGCTTGCCTCAGTGAATTGACATTATCTGCATAATAGATGAAACTGTATCCATGGTAAAGTAAGAAATCAAAACCTGGGAAATCTGCAGTCTTGAAGAGACGCACCCATGCAGGGTTGCTCAGGATAAGGGCATTGGGAATCTCATAGAGGGCGGCTGCAGCTTTCTTATCAAGAGGAGGCTGGGGCTCTGCAAGGCGCACCCCGTCGTGGTTGCCTGAGATAATGACAATATGGATGTGCTCAGGAATCCTCTTAAGATAAGAAGCAATCTTATTGAATTGCCCCTCAAGGTCATGAATTGTGAGCTCGTCTTCCTGGCCAGGATATATCCCTATGCCGGCGACAAGGTCTCCGAGAATGAACAGGTATTTTATGTCCTTAGCTACTGCACGCTGCTCTTCAGTGCCTGCTTCGCCACATATCCAATTGATGAACTGCTCAAATTCTTCTTCGAGAAAGTTCATGGAACCTACATGGATATCTGAGATAACTGCTGCTGAACAGTCTATAGGAAGCTTTTTCAGTTCCTTTCCCAAAGGAACGCCGGGAATGATAACATCATTCACAAATACTATCTCTCCCTTCTTCGTTCCAGTTATCCCAACTATTTCATCCTGGACAAGATCGCGCGCCCGAGTGAATATTTCCTGTTTCGATTTGTTCACCAGAACCCTCATCAATCCAGTTTGGTCCTCAATAAGAAGCATAAGGTTCTTATTCCTTGTTTCGCGCTTTTCCCTCACCATACCTATAAGTGCCACAGGCCCGTCTGTATGGTCATTTTTCTTGCCACTGACACGGCCAATAGCAGTGGTATTAGCAAGTTCAGGTCTATCTCTTAGGATATTACTAAGGACCTGAAACCGGACCCTAAAGTGAGAAACAAAATCCTTCACCCCCCATGAATGGCCTTCCCTCTCAAAAGAATGCACCACTTCAGGAGGAGAAATAGGGATTTCTGAGGATTGGGCTTCTTCCTGTTCCGGCTCTGCCCTCTGTTCGCGGAAATTCTTGAGGAGAGAATCATACACCTTATTGTCATCTGTTTTCTCATACACTGTGCGGGCGCGCTCGAGCTCAGGCCAGTTCATCTTCAAGATTTGTTGCGGGCTTGATGAAGATGCAACATCAAGGGTGTCCTTCGACACAACAAAAGGGCTTGATTCGTGCCCTGCAGCCCCTTGAACCGGTGTAAAATCAACACTGGCAAGCCCATCCAGTAAATCCGGACTGATGAGCACTCCCTCTGCAAGCATCTGCCTAACAACTTTTTTTGTGTGCTCTGGGGTGTGTGCCATGATTCTTATGCTTTTCACGGGTTACTCATGAGGTAAGGTCAAGATTCTTTGCCAGGAGCTTCTTCATATTGCGCGAGACTTCTCTCTGGACTGAAGGGGTAATGTTTCGTGTGCGGCCATATCTTCCCTTAGAAATGACCTCCACACTGACAACTCCCTGCGTATCTAGGTCAGCGATGATGTCTGAGATGCGGCGTTGGGTAAGTACAGGAAGGTTTGTGTGCTCACATAATCCCTTATAGCATTCATAGACCTCTCCTGTTGAAAGCAAACTTCTCGTGTTTCTTTCCCAGAGGGAAAGAATACCATACACTACCAGTTGGTACTGTTTTGGCTGGATTCTCACGACGTCAAGCATCCTGTCCCGCTCGATTTTCTCCTCTGCCTGGTCAAGGTGCTCTATGGTAACGTTTCTGAAACTATTCCGCTCGGCGATTTCGCCTGCGACGCGCAAGAGCTCAATGGCACGGCGGGCATCACCATGGTCACGCGCAGCGAATGCAGCACATTTCTCCAGCACGCCTGGATTGACAATACCTTCGTGGAATGCCTTTTCTTCGCGCTGTTTCAGGATATCACAGATTTGGAGGGCATTATAACATGGAAATAGGAGCTCTTCCTCATTAAGAGAAGACCTCACCCTCGGGTCGAGATTTTCGATGAATGAGACATTATTGGCTATGCCTACAAACGAAACCTTAGCCTGCTGCAGCTCTGCATTCAGCCGAGTAAGATTATAGAGGAATGCGTCATCAGTCTTTTTCACAAGCTCATCTATCTCATCAAGCACAAGAATGACAACCTGCGCTTCTTTGTCAACGAGTGCTTTGAATGTATTATATACCTGGCCTGTTGAGAGACCAGTAGAAGGAACCTCTTCACCCAGCTTATTGCACAGATTAGCAAGCAGCCTGTATTCAGTATCTGCTATGCGGCCGAGCTTGCAATTGGCGTAGATAACTTGGATAGGTAAGTGGTGTTCTTTAGCAACCTTCAGGATATTCTCTGTCGTAAAAGATACTGTAACTGTCTTGCCAGTGCCAGTCTTACCATAGATAAAAACATTCGAGGCTCTTTCGCCCTTTAAAGAAGGTGCAAGAATCTGAGCAAGTGCCTTTGTCTGATCTTCTCTGTGAAGCAAGGTTTCAGGAGTATGCTTACTATTCAGGATGCCCCTATCTTTGAATATACTTTCTTTTGCAAGATACTCTTCAAAGAAACAAGAAAGGTCTTGTTGCATGTGCGTCGTTCCAAATGAAGTGAAGGTTAAAAAGATGATTGTAAAAGAAACTATATTACAAGGTTCATAATTCAACTGTAACTCTGATTCTTTGACACAGACCCCTTAGTTTCCTGTGGAAAAGCCCGTAATAAAAATACTACATATACTTCTAATATATATCTATATTGTAAAGAAATAAGTGAAAAGACCAGTCTACATTATAAAGTAGTTCCATAGGAAATGAAGGGGTGTGACTATAATCCGCTTTTTTGGTTCAAAGAAGTCAGACCAAAAAGTATAAATAGTCTAATCCATGGAGAAAAATTGTCTAACAGTTATTACTGAGGGACAAAGAGGTGACACCATGGCGATGGAAGGAATATATGAAAGCGTAATTTTGTGGATTATCATTGGTATGCTTCTTGCAATCCTTTACAGCATGCGGTATCTAGTCCTCTTAGAAAGGAAACTTTCGAGGATTGACATTAACTTGGATAAGATTGCTAGGCGTATCCTCGAGGAAGAATTGAAGATAGAGAAAGAAGAGAAGAAGATAGAGGCCATGCTTGAGAAGCAGCTGAAGAGTCAGAAGAAGTAAGTGTCTTCAGCCCAGGCCAGATGTGATGCATTTCCTTACCAGAGGTGAGAATATATGGTTGTTTATCCTCCTAGAGTCAAGCAATTGATTGACGACATCCGTGATTTGAATATCCAGGGTGCGACGAGAGTAGCGCTTGCAGGGATTGAAGTAGCTGAGATTGTGAAGAATCTCGAGGCAGCGAGTATTGAGGATATGCAGGCGCATGTTAAGACTGCGCTTGATGACCTGCTAAAAGCGCGGCCAACTGAACCTTGCCTGCGGAACGCGATTTATCTTGTGCTTTCTTCTTTGGCAGGCGCTAAGACCAATGAAGAAGCGATTGGCGCAGCCCAGGAGGCGATTGATACTGGGCGTGAGCACATAATCTCAGCAAGAAAAAAAATAGTTGAGGTCGCAGCTGAGGCGCTTTCTAAGCATACGTCCTTCTTTACCCACTGCCATTCATCTACAGTCACGCAGAGCATCGCTGCGCTGCATTCAGAGGCCTCTAAAAAGATAGTGTACTGCACAGAGACACGTCCTCGATACCAAGGGCGGAAGACTGCTGCAGGACTTGCAGGGAAAGGGATTCCAGTTACTATGGCAGTGGATTCTGCGTTTCCCACCCTGATGGAGCACGCCTCTGTGGTTCTGCTTGGAGCAGATGCCATCACCTCTGTCGGGAGGGTGTATAATAAGATTGGCAGTTCAATCATCTCCCGCGCTGCGAAACGCCGTGGCCTTCCTCTTTATGTGTTGACAGACTCCTGGAAATATGCCACACCTTCCTTTGAGAAAGGTCTTGAGATAGAAGAGAGGCCTGCTGACGAAGTATGGGAAGAACGCCCTGAGGGCGTTGCTATACGTAACCCTGCATTTGATATCATAGATCCTGAGTTCGTGACAGGCATCATCACTGAGCTGGGAGTGTCAAAGCCGGAAGAATTCGCGTCTCAGGTGTATGCAGCATATCCCTTTCTGAAGGAGTGATTTAACTATTAGGTCGTGCAGGCAGCAATCAAGCTTCGCTTGATGAGTCTGCAGCTCCATCTCATTGCGTTCAATGGACCTGCAGGGATTTGAACCCCGGTCAACCGGTCCGAAGCCGGCCGCACTATTTGCCTTAAGGCAAATCCTGTGGATTTGTCGTATCCAGACTATGCTACAGGTCCTTGACTGCGCAGCAGTCATGCCAGTGGAAGCCAAAGGCTTTCACGCTGCGTGATGTTATGGTTAAGATAAGCACTATTTAATTGTTTAGAAAGCAAAGGGAGCGTAGCTAGGAAAGGAGCTCTTTATCCTCTTTTCTCTTCTTCTTCGTGAGTCGCGTGGCGTAGCCAGTGACAACATTGCGTAGCTTCTTTGAGGGAATTTCAGCTACCTCTTCGACAATCAGCTTGTTCTTGTCAAAGTCTGTTGTCAGCTTTTCGCCATGCTCTGCGACAAGTTTCTTTGTTACACGCTTTATCAGCGCGGTCTTTATTCTTCCCATCTTCGTCTGAGGAGTTATATGTTGTTTAAAAAGGTTTGCGTGAAGAAGCAATGGGCGACACAGGCAGCGTCAGATCTTTGGTCTGACTGGGTTGTCGGCTTTGCCGCCAACCAGCATCAAACCTTTGGTTTGACTGGCCTGTGCCATCTCTGCTTCGCTCCGATGGGGACACAGGGATTTGAACCCCGATCAGTTGGTATCTTCATCGCCGAAGCTCAGCGCTCCAAACTTGCTGGAGCCAACTGTGCTAGCCAGGTTACACCATGTCCCCGGTGTGCCATCTAGAGCATTCTAAGAGCTTTATATGTGTATCGGACACACGCACGGTTGCACACCTAGTGGTTTTCAGGCTTGCACCATGCAAGTGCTTTCCACTCTTCTTCTACCTCTTCTCCAGTAGGTGGAATCTTCTGCCCTTCCACACATCCCCAGTCGCAATCCTGTTCATTAGCCCAGTCATCGCCCCCGAGACATCTCTGCACTTTTGACTCAGGAGGTCCGGCGATACAGAGGTATTCGTTGACGAACAGTCCCCCTTCAGGCACATCAGCATCATCGTGCTTAGTGCACATGGCGGAGGTGCCACAGCTACTCCCAGCCACACCTTCCTTTGTCCAGTAAGATTCTGTCATCTGAGGACGGGACGTATCAGTTACGCATTTCCAGCATTCGTGAGTCTCTGTGTTCCAATCAAATTTTCCAACAGTAGTCGCGTCTATTCCATTTCCTTCGTCAGTGCAGAAGCATCCTCCTTGTGAAGCAGTCACAATATCCCAGTTTCCCTCGCCATATCCTTTGCAATAATAACACGATCCCAGGTTTGTCAGTTTGTATTCTCCCTTGACACCATACATCTGCACGAGCCCTGCAGGGAGGCAGTCCGGACACGTTCCGTCACATGCACATATATCCTCGAAATACTTAGGGGTATTTTCAATCCATTTATCACAATGCATGCCGCAATCATGGGTTGTAAGGGTGGGCTCACCTCCAGAGAGTGAGCATGTCACATACTTATAGTCATTGGTGCCTGTCTCACCGAGGCAGATAGCGCGACCTGGCGAGATGTAGACTGCAGGTGTCTTTCTGAGTTCCTTAACTAGACATCTCTTGTCATGACAATTTTCAGAGTTTATCTCGACAGGGGTCCAGATGCTGTTCTCTGAAGTGTCAAGCCCGTCACATCTCTGGCATTGCCCAGACACCCAGGCAGCCTCTCCCACTTCTGTTGTGGGGCTCTTGCAGCTGCAGTAAGCATCACCCACCTTATGCCAGTCAGAGTCTGTTTGGCATTGGTGGCATTCTGTTTCCGCAGCATCCCAGTAGAACTGGGTGAGCCAGCCTGCAGGAAGCCCTTCCGCAGTAGGGGGGCATTCTGTATCAATAGGCACACAGCTCCCACCCATCAATTCACACTCGGGATGGCCATTACATTCAGTCTTCCCTGCATCAGTTAAAGTCTCAATTTCTGCGCATTCCTGGGCAATAGGCACCTCTTCGATGCACTTGCCTCCAATACACTTATTTCCCTCGCTACATGTATCATAACACCTGAACCATCCACCACTCTCACTCTCAGCGCAATATTGCGCGACTGAATCACTGTAGCAACTATCACCTTTACCTTTCTCTTCGCAGCGCGTAGGCAACTTTGATTCTATGTAATCGCCCTCAGGACACTCAAGCGTTCCTGGTTCTGCGGTTTTGATAGGTACACGGCAGCAGCCATCATCGCACCCAAGTCCCTCAACCCATTCCCGATTTTCTACGTCTGCATTTTCTGGCAGGCTCGACTTAGATAGTGCAAGACCTTTATCACATTCACCTAGATTTCCTGAGCAGAACGCCATTGGATATTCGTCACTTACTTCGCATGTCTCCTCTTCGACAGGTGCCTTGCAGCATTTGTCACCACCTTCATCGCCAGGGAAATTCCTGCACTCCTCACTGCTACCCTTGTCTAATCTCCATCCATCCCCAAGACTACTGCAAATACTATCAAAACACTGTCGCTCGTACCCCTTACCATCTTTACAGAGGTCTAACACAGTAATTTCTGTACTGCACTGGGGGTCTGAATCAGGGTCAAGAGTAGTTGCCCTCCACTGAGTAGACGCACCCGCGCAGCACCAATAACAGATGCCATTCTGGACCTTGAAATATCTTCCATCCACTTCATGCATACCATCATCATCTAATGAACAGGGCTGCATTTCGATAGAAGTAATCTCTCCGGCGCACTGGGCCTCCTCGCCGACCATCTTACAGACCTGACCCTCTTCACATATTGTTTTTACACTCCAAGTGTTAGTTGAGGCCTCAGTACCACTTATGCAAACCTTATCAATACAGTCTTGACCAGTAGCACACTCAGCAGGAGTATTACAAGAAGGGGGCGGCGAGCATTCGACAACCTGATTGTTAGTATAATCACAGGCGCTTTGCACTTCTTCAGGAGAACATGCTCCACCAACTAATACAGAAACCATATCTCCCTCATCACAAGCCCCGCCGAAAGGAGACCAACCCTGCGCCATAAGCCCTTGGAGCCTGGCGTCATTAGGGTTGAGGTCGCAGAGGAGAGTCTTTCCGTTGACTATACTTCCTGCCGCAGGATTCCATTCTCCCCTCCATTTAGCAAGAATATCAACCTCATTACCCCAATCTCCAGCCTCAGCACAGCTTCTGTCACACCCACAGAGCCAATTTATCCTCTCCTGAACTGTAACAGTGCAGTGCGTGTAATCTCTCGGCACATCATACGCGAGGCCTGCACCATAGATAGCGAGGCTGTTCAGCTTTGCCCAGGCGCATCCGTCGGCATTGGTATCTTCGACCTTGAAATAAATGTCATTGTAGACTGTGCCGCCTGCGTAGAATTCATAGTTCCCATCGTCGTCATACGTGCCGCCGTAGCCATCGAAACCGGTCCACATGGCAGCAACATCTCCCGCGCTTGGTGTGTGCCCTTCAACAGGCTCGCCGCTGTGCGGGTCAATAGGGATTGCCACACCCGGAACAAGCCCATGCTCTTCCACATCATTACTCGTGATATCTCCCTCAAATGGATTGATTTTCACAGTGATGGTGTCTCCTTTTTGGCCGACGACATCAATTTCCACCCTGAGCTTACCGTCTTCCTCATACCCTTCTGTGGCGATGCATCCGCCGCCGTTACCTGCGATTCTCACGCGCACGATTGCGAAGCCACCCGGCAATTCTTTTGCAGCTATCTCTTCGATAGCTGGATAACCATAAGTAGGTCCTGTGGCTAGCGTCTCCATTTTACAGTCCTGTTTAACTTCATATCCGGTCACTTCAGTCCCATTCTTCACGGCCTCAGCCTTGATAGTGCACGTGCATCCTTGAACCTCAACCTCTCCTCCGGTCTCGTGGTCAGGAATAGCATCTGCAGTATTCCCCTCGAGATTATATGCTTCCAGGAGCAGCTTGTAATTTGGCTTATCATCATTCTTTCCGTCCCACTTGTGTTCATTGCACAGGGCAAGAAGGTCTTCCTTTTTATTCTCCCAAGAAGATACAGCACTCTTGCAGCTCGTGACACTTTCCTCCCCAAGGCTAGAAACAACATCACATGTCGCGGGTTTTGCATCAACTTCGATTTCCTCTACAGCATCTATTAAGTCATCCTGATCCCAGTCATCAAGTGTGCACTCGCTGAGCGGCACTTGGTTGTAAATATTTTCCTCACTGACAAATCCTGTATCTTCTCCCTCTTTTTCCTCTTCTCTGATAGGGAGGAGTTGTACTTCGGCAGCCCCTTTCTCCTGATCTTCTATGAGGTTGCCTTCATAATCTGTTATGATATTCGCGCACGTATCAGAGTCACCGCAGTCCTGGAGGAAGATGTAGCCATACTTACCGAACTGTGAGACGGGGAAGTCAATCCTGTAGTCTGCTCCATCAGCACACCTTTCCACTGGTGTGAAAGGGCTGAAATGGGTGAATTTCGCCTCAAGGATATTATTAGTGTCATCTACCTCTGTCGGGACAGAGTACCACAGTCCGGTTGTGCTGTCATACTGTGCCAGCCTGATGTCCTTTTCTACAATAGTGCTCGGGACATCCTTCTGCCTGTACCAGACCTTGAGGCTGACCGGCTTAGAGAACGTGACATGTGGCACCACTTCATACACAACCATGCCGATTGCTAAGGGGTTGTCGAGGTCGTTGAAGTCGCGCTCTAGCATCCTTACTCCTATTTCTTCAACAGGATTTCCATCACTATCAGTGACCGTCGTGCCCCTAGGGATAACGAGTTCAGCGTCGCCGTCTGTCGATACGATTGCTACCTCATTTTCTGTGCAGTCGTTGCCGTCGAAGGACAGCAGGGCCGTGTTTTCCCTTGGGAGATAGAAGTTGAGTTCGTCGATAGTGAATTGTCCAGTGCTGTCAGTCCCACTCACAAGATAGGTCATGTCAACAAGCACAGCATCCTCGGAAATCTGCACATCGATAGCAGGGGTTCCGGCATCGATGTCATATCCTTGTTCCTCATAGAAATCCCATTCGATGCATCCAGGCAGTTTTCTTCTCACTTCTGCCGCGAGATAAACATCCTGCCCCTCGAGCACACCATATTTATCTATAGCATTGAGGGCTTCATAGCGCAGGCAATCCTCCATATGCTCCTTAAAGGAGGATGCGCCAGCAGCCCGGTACGATATCTCGTCGATGTGCTTGTCCTGCACAACCTGCTTCACGATGACCATGAAGCCGATTGCAAAGAAAAGCATCAGCCCAAGCAGTAGAAATATTGCCATTGATTGCCCGCGTTTAGTAGAGATAAATCTCATAGTGGCTAAGAATCAGAAAAGGAGATATAAATACTTTCCTTTAGTTGTGGGACAGGAGTTCAATCATACCCTCAATATGCCCTGCACCGACCACAACAAGAATTTTTTTTTCAGGCTCTTTTTTCCTGATGGACTTTATGCTCCTCACCATGACCTCGTTGCGCTCTTTAACAAGAACCTGATAGATATTTGGATATCTGTCCTTTACCATCTTGAGTAGTTTTTTCACTAACTCATCCCCAGGCACCTTTGAGAAATCTACTTTTTCAAGCCCGAGTTTTTTCATCTCTCTTTTGCTGAAGAGCAGTCCCCTGATAATGTCGGTGAAGATTCTCCATTTCTCTTTCCAGGTCAGCACTTGTGAGAAGCGGTAGAGCGTCCTCTCCACTGGCTGGTCAATGAGTGCGATCTGAGTTTTGTTATTTCCTGCCAACTCGACAGCGCGCCTCATCTCAGCTCCAGGATCCATGCCAACCCTGCTGCCTATCTTCTTCTGGACATAGCTGCCTACAAGCGCGAAGATGAATCCCGACAACCCGACCTTTAGCATCCGTAGCGAAGCAGAATGTTGTTTCTTCTCAAACAGCGCCCGCAGGCGGTTGATGTCCAGTTCAACAGCAACAATCTCGGGCTCCCATTCCTCAAACGCTTTCTCTATTTCGCGAACAGACTCCGAGGCCACATGGCTCGTTCCGATGAGTTTGATGTTATCCATGTTATCCAGCGCCATCTTTATGTGTCCTTTCCATCACTCCCACTTAAAGAAGTTTTGCTTAGGGCGAAAGAAGAGGAAAAGTTTATAACTTCCATTTGGAAGGATGACTCTATGGTAGACGGATTCCTCAGACGAAAGGCTGTACTCCTCATTATCACATTATTCATCGGCACCACTTTCCTTATGACTTTACCTTCTGTAGCTGCAGGGGATTGCATCCATAATAGGTATAATCCGAATACAAAGAGTTATCAGAATTATTGTACTAGTGGTTGTTGGGGCTGTAGCGCACCATGTGGAACAGGGGGGTGTTATGAGGTGAGTTGCGACCCTGGATATTCTGGCTGTTGCATATGCCCGAATTCCTGTTCCTGCTGTTCCGGCTGCTCAGGTGGCTGTGGTGATTATTGCAGTGGGGACAACCTGATAACAGGAAGGTCCTGCTCCTGCGACACCTGTACTGGTGGCACGACAACTGCCTGCACCTACGGCTGTTCAGGCGCCGCATGCAACAATCCAGATAACGATAAGGCGCTGTGTGAGAGCGAAGGGTTCCTGTGGATGTCTGGAAGTGGCAGTGCAGGAAAGTGCTGCGGCGACGACCCGAGCGACGATCCAGTAGATGATAATGCCAGGGTATTGACAAGCGTAGCAGCAGGGGAATGGCTTTGCACTGTTGATACAGGCACACCTGCGATTCATGCTTCTAATGTAAACACTGGAACAATCCTTACAGTCCCTGGCACGACCTTCGATGCTGTCGCCGGCCAGGCCCCTTGGTACATCTGTGATTCAAACGGAGACTCTGATCACGGCACGACAGTCGACCACCTCTACGATTTCTGGGATGGCTGCCGTGTAGACGAGACCTGCCGCTATCCTGCAGGGGGCGGCTCAGTGTGTGGCGGCCTATTCTGTGGCGCAATAGCGGGAACTGACATGGTCTATGCCTCGGCGTCTGCAGGCACGCCAGTTTCCCATATTAGTGACGTGGATGACGGAACTGACGACAAATGGTTTAATTCAGCAGGAACACTTCTCGGCTCGTCGACAGAGGACATCGGCAGCGCCTCGGACCCATTATCAGTTGCCTTGAGCGGCCTTGATAGTGGGGCAGAATACCTTGTCACTATCGAGCTGGGTAACACAGGCACTGGAAATGATTTTTATGCGCGCGTAGGCTCGAGCGGAAATTATATCCGCCTGGGTGCAAGCTATGAGCCTTGGACAGAAGTCCAGTTCCAGACAGTGGTGACCGGCACCCAATCTACTCAGGTGCAGTTCTACTATGAAGGCGGAGCAGCCTTGAGGATGGGTGTAAGAAATGTCCGCGCAGTGAAAGTGGGCATCAATTACGCTCCCCAGAAACCTGCAGTCCTGGCAGGCGGGAAGGAATACTTGTGCGGCACTAACCTTGCGCTCGCTTCAGGAACCATATTGACAGGAGAGCGTTTCATAGAGTGCTGTGGTGACGGCAACTGCATCAACCCGACACAAGCAGCTGTAGCAGGTGACATTATCACTGCAAGCGGCGTGGATTGGGTGTGCGGCAATGACAATGAATACCACGATACAAGTGATGTCAACGCCAATCCTTTTGTGTGCGAGATGCTCGGCTACGTGTGGAGCGGTGGCACATGCTGCGGCAACGACCCGGGCGAAACCCTTACGTGGTCCTGGAGAGGAGAGGAGCAGGGCTGCTGCTACCAGTCAGCTGACCAATGCTTAGTCTCCAACAGCGGCAGTGAGATGAACACCAATGAGCCAGACACATTCTACACGACAGGTGAGGGCCCGCATTGCATCGCAGGCAGCCAGTTCGTGCTGAACCAGTTCTGCGACGACGGCACTTGGAGAAGCAGAAATAAAGACTTGGCAGATAAGATGCTCGACCTTGTGAAAGATGAGAACGCGAACCACTATGTGCTATTCTGCGACGATTATCAGAACGCACTCGCATATTACGATTACCTCACTCAATCTAACGTGCCGCTTGAAGAAGGGTTCCTTCTCAATGATAGCTGTGACTCAGGCTCAAAGGAATATCCCTGCTTCAACACCTTCTGCGTGGTTGCTGTTCCTGACGGAAGCTTTGCTGCAGTCGCCGGCTCGTTTAATCCCCCAGTTGGAGTGAGTGACATGGAGAATGCACTATTCCAGCAGGCCCAGTGCCCAGCCTCAGTGCAGGAAATGGACGGCGAGTTCCACAAGTGCAATGACAACCTCTGGCTTAACAACGCCTCTCGCACCTTCATCTACAGCACAACTGACATCAGCGTGAGCAGCAGCGGCCTCTGGACAGACATCAAATCAGTATTTGACACCCTGCTGGACTGGGTAGGGTTGAACAAATACAGCATTGCAGATGATGTTGTTGACAAGGCAGACACCTATGAAGGTTTCTACATGATTGAGACTCCAGACAGCAAGACCGTTATTGCACGGCAGGAGGGAGTGTACACAGATACTGATTATGATACCCTGCTTGCCGTTGATTTCACAGGATTTGACAGCGGCATCTGCGCCCTCTTTGAGCAGGGCTTTCCAGGAACATGTACTGAAGAGGGAACATTAGCGGAATATGTCGCAGCCCTTGAGAGCGATGAAAGTCAGTCTGCACTGTTCGATGTGTGGCAGGAGATAACATCTGCGCTGAGAGTGAATTGATCTGACTTTTCCCATAAAATATTCAATCTCGCGCACAGATTCGGACGCTCATAGAAAGGCATATAAATCTCAGCGAGGAAAGGCTTAATACTTATGTCACCAACAATGTCGATTCCTAAAAAGATAACCTTACTCACATCCACCATTATTCTTGCCTGTTTGTTGTTCCTGATTCCAACAGTTCAGGGACTTTGTTATGATAACAAGATGTATTATTGTGTAGCTGGAGACTGTTGCAACACACCGGACAATGGGTGCAATGGTTGCGATTGCCTGAAATCTAGGAGTTGTCCCTGTGGGTGTGTAGATTGGTCCCGGGATTGTAATACATGTTGCCCCGGCTGCCCAGGCGGCTGCGGTGACTACTGCTCAGGTGACAGGCGGATCTACAATCGCGACTGTAGCTGTGACCACTGCACTTCAGGAAGCAGCCAGACCTGCACCTATGGTTGTTCAGGTGGGGCTTGTAACGACCCGGACAACGACCAGGCTCTCTGTGAGAGCGAAGGTTTCCTCTGGATGGCTGGCTCGCCGGGCAAGTGCTGCGGTGACGACCCGAGCAACAGCCCTGCGACAGCGACAGACAATGCTCGAATACTCACCAGCGCAGGTGGGGACTTATTGTGTACTGTGGATTCAGGCACTCCAGCAATCCACAGCACCAGTGATAACACCGGCACGATAATCGCAATATCAGGTGAGGCCTTTGATGTTGTGGCAGGACAGTCTTACTGGTATGTGTGTGATTCCAATAAAGACTCAGACCACGGTGACGATATAGACCATCTCTATGAGTTCTGGAATGGATGCCGTGCAGACGAAACCTGCCGTTATCCAGTGGGGGGCGGCTCAGTATGCGGCGGCTTATTCTGCGGCGCGATAGCAGGAAGCGATGTGGTCCAGGCCTCAGCGTCAGCAGGCACGCCAGTTTCCCATATTAGTGACGTTGATGACGGAACTGACGGCATGTGGTTCAATTCAGCAGGCACACTTCTCGGCTCATCTACAGAGGATATTGGAAGCGCCTCGGACCCATTATCAGTTGTCTTGAGCGGCCTTGACAGCGGAGCAGAATACCTTATCACCATCGAGCTGGGCAACACAGGCACTGGAAATGATTTTTATGCACGCGTTGGTTCGAGCGGAGATTATATCCGCCTAGGTGCGAGCTATGAACCCTGGACAGAGATCCAGTTCCAGACAGTGGTGACTGGCACTCAATCCACTCAGGTACAATTTTACTATGAGGGCGGCGCAGCCCAGAGGATGGGTGTAAGAAATGTCCGCGCAGTCAAAGTGGGCATCAATTATGCTCCACAGGAGCCTGCAGTGAACGCAGGCGGGAAGGAATATCTGTGCGGTACTGACCTCGACCTTAATAGCAACACTCTAACCGGAGAGCGCTTCATCGAGTGCTGCGGCGACGGCAACTGCATCAACCCGACACAAGCTGCAGCAGCAGGTGACATCATCACTGCAAGCGGCGTGGACTGGGTGTGTGGCAATGACAATGAATTCCACGATACGAGTGATGTTAACGGCAACCCCTTTGTGTGTGAGATGCTTGGTCATGTATGGAGTGGCGGCACATGCTGCGGCAATGACCCGGGCGAAACCCTGACATGGTCGTGGAGAGGAGAAGAGCAGGGCTGCTGCTACCAGTCAGCTGACCAATGCCTCGTGTCGAACAGCGGCAGTGAGATGAACACCAATAAGCCAGATACATTCTATTCAACAGGGGAAGGCCCGCACTGCATCACAGCCAGCCAGTTCGTGCTGAACCAGTTCTGTGATGACGGCACCTGGCGCTCAAGGAACAAAGAGACTGCGGATAAGCTTCTCAATATTGTGAAGGATGCTGATGCTGACCATTATGTCATCTTCTGTGATGATTATCGAAATGCCTTGGCGTACTATGATTACCTCACATCTGGCAACGAGCCATTGGAGCCTGCATTCCTGGAAAACACAAGCTGCCAGGTCGGCTCGAGAGAATATCCCTGCTACAACACTTTCTGTATTGCATCTGCTCCGGACCAGGGCCTCGCTGTTGTCGCTGGCTCATATAATTTCCCGAGAAGCGTCGCTGAATTGGAAGAGATCTTCGGTGCAGTCGGCCAGTGCAGCCCCGCAGAGCAGGAAGGAGACGGGAAATTCCACAAGTGCACGGATAACCTCTGGCTGAACAATGCCACACGCAGCTTTGTGTACAGTGAGCAGAGCATCAGCGTTGAGGGCGGCCTGTTCGGCTGGGCAGATGACATGTTCGCCTGGCTCAAGAGCAAGTTCGACCCATTTTTCGCATGGATTGGCATCAACAAGTACGCTCTCGCAGAAGAAGTCATCGACAAGGCAGACACCTACGAGAGTTTCTATGTTTTCCACAGCACTGATAAGGAAGTCTTCGCCCGCCAGGAAGGCGTGTATACAGACACAGGCTATGACGCTATGCTCGCAGTAGATTTCACTGGGTTTGAGAGCGCCATTTGTGACCAGATCGAAGCGAGCTTCCCTGGAAGCTGTACTGATGAAGGGGCGGACACGAAGTACGTCTCAGCCATCGAAAGCAATGAAGAGCAGGCTGCGCTGTTTGACCTATGGCAGGAGATTAGCTCTGCGCTGAGAGTCAATTAATCTCAGAATAGTCGCCGAGGTTCACACTGCCTGAGACATTCCGCACTGCAGTCTGATGCCCAATCAGAGAATTCTCAAGAGTGGAATCCTTTATCACCGCATCCTCATGGATGATAGAATCCTTGACAGTGGAATTTAAGATAGTCACATTCTCAGCGATACTGACATTCGGGCCGATAGTAGAATTCTCAATAACAGCGCTCGCAGGGATGTGTACAGGTGGGATAATAGTGCAGTTCTTTCCCTCGGTGAGCACCTGCCCTTTCAGCTCAAGCAGCCGGTGATTTGTCGAGAGCATTGTCCCGGGATTGCCACAGTCAAGCCATTTGTCGATAGGAAATGCGGTTAGCTTCTCCCCGTGCTCTACCATAAGCTGCATCGCATCAGTTATCTGATACTCATTCTTGGTCCTGATGTCTTTTTCCATTAACTCTTCAATAGCCTTGAATAGCCGTCCGCTGTCCCGCACGACATTCACCCCTATGATGACCTCTCCAGGCTTTTTCTCAGCAGGCTTCTCGACAAGCTTTGTCACCTTGCTGCCATCAAGTTCCACAATCCCGTATGCCCGCGGGTCATCAAACCTGACAGTGCCTATGGCGATAGCGTGCTCTGTCTTGAGATGAGGTCTCAAATCTCCTTCGAACAACGTGTCGCCGTAGATAATGAGCATATCGTCTCCTGCAACAGCATCCTTTGTCATGTAGATGGCATGTCCCAATCCCTTTGGCACCTTCTGTTCAACATACGTCACATTCAAGTCATATTCTGATTCCACATACTCCTTTATCTGTTCCTGGAGATAGCCGACAATCAACACAACGTCCTTGATGCCCAACTCGACTACTGAATCCAGCATATGCCCTAATATAGGCTTGCCTGCGACATGCATCAATGGCTTTGGCGTTGTGAGTGTGTGCGGCCTCAGCCGCGTTCCTTTGCCTGCTATGGGGATAACAACTTTCATAGATATTCACCAACAGATTCCTTCATACTCCTTGCATGCGCTCTCGAGGACGACATGCCTCCCGTCAATCACGACTGTGTTCTTGTAGAGCTCAGGTGAGGTGTGCTCCGGCCAGCCAGTTATGATGAGGATAGCATCACTGTTTGCCACCACTTCTTCAGGGCTACCTAAGAAAGGTAATTGCGGAAATATCCTTTTCATATTCTCAGCTGCTTCAGGGTCATGCGCAACAATCTTTGCCCCTTTTTCTAATAGTGCTTGTGCAATGGGAATTGCTTGGCTTTCTCGAACATCATCAGTACCTATCTTGAAAGCGACTCCCATGATTCCAATAGTTTTATCCTTCAGTGAACCGAGCTTTTTCTCAGCAAGCTCCACCATCCGCAATGGCTGGCCATTATTCACAGCTTTCACTCCATCAAGCAAATGAGTGTTCACCCCGAGGTCATGTGCAACAGTGCGCAGTGCGTCAAGGTCTTTTGGAAGACAACTACCACCATAACCAGGTCCGGCATTCAAGAATGCTCGCCCGATGCGCGGGTCCACACCAACACCTTCCATGACATCATAGATGTCGATGCCAAGGGCTTTAGCGAGGTTTCCCATCTCATTTGCAAATGAGATTTTTGTAGCGAGAAATGCATTTGAGCCGTATTTGATGAGTTCAGCGACCTTTGGTTCAGTAGTGATTATCACAATTCGCGCCCTGAAAGGCTCATACAAGTCGTGAAGTATTTTTTTTGCCTTCTCGTCATGCGTGCCGATAACAACGCGGATAGGATTGAAGAAGTCTTCCAGCGCCCTCCCTTCCCTAAGGAATTCAGGGGACATCACCATTCCGAAATCTGTGTCCATATCTTTGCCCGAATGTTCTGCGATGATTTTCCCAACGATGTTTTCAGTGGTTCCGGGAGGCACAGTGCTCTTGACTACTACAATATGGTAGCTGTCCTTTTCCTTCAGGGCTTTCCCAACGTCTTCAGCAGCTTGTTTAAGATAGCCCAGATTGGGCTTGCCACTCTCAGTCGGCGGCGTTCCCACACCAATAAAAGTGATATCTGTCTTAAGGATAGCATCTTTAGCATCTGTTGTCGCAGTGAGCCTCTTTGGCACGACTTCCTTCATAAGTTCTGGTAAGTCATCCTCAAAAATTGGCGGCTCGCCCCGATTAATCATGTCAACCTTATCCTTAATCACATCAACACAGATGACCTTATGGCCTAATCTGGCAAAACCAGCTCCTGTGATGAGGCCGACATATCCTGCTCCTATGATTGAGATGTTCATTGGAATACCTCCATATTTCAGACGATGAACCCGCCTGCAGTTTAAATAGATTACGTCATCATACCTTATCCTGACCGAAAGGAATAAATAGGGCATTCTAGAAGCCTCTGCTATGGGTAACAAGCTTTTCGTAGGTGCTGAGGCACTTCTTCTCGATTCTTTTCGTCTTGCGAAACAAGTGTATGATTCAGAGTATATCCCTGACGTGCTTATTGGCATCTGGCGCGGAGGCACACCAGTTGGTCTCTGTGTCCACGAATATTTCATGAACAAAGGACATTTCCCCTACCATACAGCCATAAAGACAGAGTCTTACCAGGAGAACGGTGTTGCCGGAAGTGTTGACGTGAGTGGTCTTGAGCATGTGCTTAAGATTCTCAATAAGAAGAAGGGTCCGACACGCATTCTGCTCGTGGACGATGTGTATGACCGCGGCCGCACTATGAAAAAAGTAAGCACTATGATTAAAGAGGGCACTTCTCTTGAGCATGATATCCGGTTCGCAACCATTTTCTATAAGCCGGAGAACAATGAGACTGAAACTGTTCCAGATTATTTTCTTCATGAGACTGACCGATGGATAGTCTTTCCTCATGAACTGCAGGATTTGACTGAAAAGGAGATTATCAGGAAGAATCCAAACGTCTATCTTATTCTCAAGGATGACTAGGTAAAGTTTATAAACAAACTATTCTTCCCAGTTTACGATGAACGGCCATAGTGGCCTGGTCCTACCCGATCCCATCTCGAACTCGGAAGTCAAGCAGGCCGACGTTCTGGGTTGTACTGTTCTATTGAACGGGAACCCCAGTTCGCTGTTCATCACTTTTTTTTCTAAGAATTCTATTTGCCCTTCTTGAGTAAAGAGTCAAGCTTGGCTGAGGCGACGTGCCTCTTGATTTCTTCCTCGAATACCTTAGGATCCTGAACAATACAGCCGGCTGCTTCTGGATGGCCGCCGGAATATCCCATCTCTGCGAGCATCTCGCCGAGGTCAATATCATATTTCCTTCGCCTGAGAGAGTACTTCGTGCCCTTTCCCTGCGGGATTCTTACCAGCACGACCTTATCATCATACTCGTCTGCAATCATGCTTGAGAATTTCTGGACGAAACCGAGATACTCAAGGTTGCGCGGCTCATAGATAATGAGGTCGCCGTCCTCAATCGCGGTTGCTTCGAAAAACACCCATTCAGCATCCACTTCATCGAGCCAATACTCCCACTGCTCACGAATGTAGCGGACAGCCGCATTCCGGGAGCCGCGCAGAAGGCCGCCAACACTGAAACCAGGGTTATCAATGATGTGCTTAATCATCTCTTCAGAGCCTGAGCTGCCTTCAAAGATGTATGGCGCCCACATCATCTCAGAGAGCTTCTTGAACTCTGTATCGAAGATAGAGTACTCGTTCAGTTTCTTCCGTGTGAGCAGCTTGAGGACATCATCAAAGTCTTCGGAATTCTGCTCAGCGAGTTCTTGAAAGAGATAGTGTGATGGTTCAGTTGTGCAGTAATCAGAAGCGATGCCAATCGTCGCGAGCGCAAGCGCGCTGTCCTTACTGCCATTCTTGAGGTTAGGTCTTACAGCCTCGTATACGTTCTGCGTCGTGCACACAGTATGGGATAGCCCTGAAAAAACAGGATTAAGAACAGTGACACTGTCTGCCTCAGAAAGGTCAGAATAATAGACATCATGCCAATCCATGCAAAGGACTTTCTTGATGCCATCCTTCTCCATCTTCCTGAGGTCACGGGCGTTTAATTCACCCCCAATACAATGTATCTCTGGAACGTTATCAGTGCTTAGCCCATAGATAGCAGTAGCAATAGAGCCGTCAGGATCCTGGTCCGCGAGAATAAGGTCATAGGAATCCGTAAGATAATCCCTGACCATTCCGATGAATTCTTCCCTATCATCAGCAATTGGAATAGTGAGGTTTTCGACGTTATATGTGCGCCCATTATTCTTAGGCGCATGGTGGTCAATGACCACTAGCTCTATTCCCATGGGAGGTCCTCTGACGCGGGGATTACGAACTGCCTTAAATACGTTTCTACTAGGGAGAGGTCAATTGGTTTACAAAGAATACTTACTTTCAATCATCACGAAGAAAATCATGAACACTACAATTCCTATGAGGATTGACCCGAGGAGCGCCCAGAAGAGGCTTGCTTTGAGTAGGAGAGCAGTTATAGCCAAGATGCCAACATAACTGAATACATACCAGCTCCTCGACGCAAAGAAGACCATGGAGCCCGCTAATGGAGGAATTGGAAGCATGTTGAAGATGGCAAAGAGCAGGCAGACCGTTATCGCTTTGGTGAGCAGGCCCCCTCCTGGGAGGACCATCAATCCCTTGAGGATGATGGCAAGAGCCACACAGGCCAAGGGTCCTGCCGCGGCAATCTTTCCGAGGTCATTATAGCTGAAGCCGTAGCGGAACTTTCCAAGCCTCGCGCCTGTCATCATGTGGGCGACGATGCCACCTGAGACAAGGAAAGTCCATTCTCCATTGGTGAAGAGTGCCAGGACAACTCCAATGAGCAATCCAGGAAGCCAGAGCTTGAGCTCAACTTTTTGGCCGTACTTCAGCCCTGCGAGTTTCTGTGCAGAGACGTAAGTGAGAAAAGTTAATGCTACGATGACAATGCAGTTGACAAGATTCCGAACCCAGAGCACGGCGTCGAATGCATCTCTGCCATCATTGAAGCCCACAATGAAGCCGAGGATAAGGACATATACAATGAAGAGCCGTGTCTCGTCATGACTGAATGAATAAGAACTTTTTACCTTCCCCTTGAAATCTGCCCAATCCTGCATTTTCCCTAATAAAGACAGGTTCAACTGAGTTTAAATACCTTGTGTCTCCACGCTAAGACCTAGATGATGTCTTCCTCGTTGATTACGAGATAGTCTCCTACTGCGATAACCGCGCTGAAGGGGATGAGGATGTTGCCGAAGCGGTCCTTCTCAACCTCGAGCTTTTCTATATAAGCAGTAGGGTTGCTTAGCAGCAGGTGGATGAGCTCGCCGCTTCGCGTCTCGAAGATGATATCCCCGACTTCACCAAATCTCTTTCCTGTCTTACTCACTACTGTCTTTCCCAGCAGGTCTCTTGAGAACACTTTATCGTCGTCAGCCATATGTTCACCTTTTGTTATGATGGATAAGTGGATATACCTCCCTCTCCGACGAATGATAGAACAATTTCTATTTAAATCTTTGCTCGTCGAGAGGAGCTTTTTCCCTCTCAGCGAGGGAGATGTGGGCACTCTTCAGGTTCATGAATTCCGTGGAAAATGCGCTCTTATCGCTCCTCAGGAGTGACTATTAACCACAAGGTTTAAATACAGCCCGAAAATCCCAATTCTGTGCAGAAATGCTTCTTGGAGGATGACAGATGACAGATATCGCAAAGACCCTGAAAGGATTGCCCAACCACCCTATTGTTCGCGACGGATTGTCCGGAAAGCGACCGCTTGACGAGCTTGTTGAGGAATACAACGGCTGGTGGCAGGCAAACCTGCTTGACAGAAAGCCTTCGCTTGTATACACCGAGACTGACAGTGGCGAACCGTTCTATACAACTGGCTCGCTTGACCTCTTCACAGTGATGATGACACTTGCAGAGAATAAACAAGTAATCTCAATTGAGAATTACCAGAGGATGCGAGAGAAGCAGACGAAGGCAAAACAGCGAGTAACCGACCCCAACCGCCGCTACGGCCAGGTCAAGGGCCTGACATCAAATAAGACATTCCATTCTTTCAGTGCCCTCATATGGGACCTGTCTGTCGAGACATATCTCGCAGATGGGACTTCAAGATTCGGAGCTGACAGGAATTTTGCAATTGTGGATGTTTTTGGAGAGACCCGTCCTGAGTATGAATCCGGCACTGTGAATTTTGACGCCACGAAGGAGCAGGTTGAGTTCCTCCAGGGACGAGGCATGGAAATGCTCGATGCTTCGGTTGAGTTTGAGAATTTCGTGCACCCCCAACTGTACAAGGCCTCATTCGGCCAGCGTTACGCTGTCGGAAAGGTGCTTGTCGAGCTCATCGGCCGCGAACGCACGTATTGGTCTGGTGTTGAGGCGCGGGTTGAGGCTGCACTGAAGAAATCTAATATTTCACTTAAGGGAGAGGTGCAAAGGAGAAAAGGTTCAGCACTTGGCCCCTGGACAAACTCCAAGGATGACGACGGTGAAGTTGAGAAGACCATCAGTGTCGATGTGCCAAACCTTGAAGTTGTGCTGAGCATGCCATCGAGCGTTGCGATGCCTCAATGGTACGGCCTTGATGAAGATGGCGAGAAAAGGGAGCTATCCGGCGACATGGAGAGCCTCTCCGAGGATGAACTTAAAGACCTCGGCTGCTACATCTATAAGAGGAAGAACAAACTCTCCCATGTGCTTGGCAGGCAAGTCAAGGCGCCACTGCGTGCTGTTGACCTGGCACTGTTCCAGAAGCTGACTGAAGATGCTTTTCTGAAGAAGCTGTATATTGAGGACCCTGTCACGTTCAGGACAGAGTTGGCCAGATGTGAGGCGAAGCTTGCTGGCGTTACGCGTTCTGTGGGCTGGGCTGTGCCTGAGCCTGAGTTCTCTAAGATAAAGAGAACACAATATCAGACAATAGGATTCCAGAACGGCTATGCAATGAATTATCGCCTGAAGACCAACAAGACGAAAGTCGTCGAGTCGGAACTTTCAGAGTAGGCATTATTTTTTACTTTTATATTTCAATATGACTAGTTCTTACCACAAATCTTTTAATCTTAAAGCCCCAAGTAAAGCAGGGGTGAGTACAATCATCGGTCCTAATCTGAAGCGGGGAAGCCTAAAGACAGCTGACCCTATAATGTACAGTCTGGTTCAACGAGAGATTGCAAGGCAGCGCGAGGGCATTGAACTCATATCTTCTGAGAACCTTGTGAGCATTCCTGTCCTGGAGGCGCTTGGCTCTGTCTTCACCAACCAGTATTCTGAAGGCTATCCTGGCAAGCGCTATTATGCAGGCAACGAAGTTGTGGATGAGGTTGAATCACTGGCAATTGAGCGGGCAAAGAAGCTCTTCGGTGCTGAACACGTGAATGTCCAGCCATACTCTGGAAGTCCTGCGAACCATGCAGTCTATTTTGCGCTGCTTGAGCTCGGCGATCCTATTCTCGCCATGAAGCTTGACCAGGGCGGGCACCTGACTCATGGCCACAAGGTGAATTTCTCAGGAGTGCAGTATAAGGCCATCCAGTACGGCGTGGATAAAGAGACTGAGCTGCTTGATTATGATGAAATTGAAGCGCTGGCAAAGGAGCATAAGCCGAAGATGATTGAGGCAGGGTTCACAGCATATTCCAGGACAATAGATTTCAAGCGGATGCGTGAGATTGCGGATTCAGTGGGCGCATACTTCTGGGTTGATATGGCTCATTTTGCAGGGCTTGTGGCAGGTGGTGCCTATCCTAATCCAGTAGCCCATGCACATGTCGTAACCACAACATCCCATAAGACTCTCAGGGGTCCCCGCGGCGCAATGATTTTGTGCAAGGAGGAGTTCGCGAAGAAGATTGACAGGGCTGTATTCCCGGGCTTACAGGGAGGCCCGCATGACCATACCACAGCAGGGATAGCTGTCGCGCTCGGAGAGGCGCTGAAGCCTGAATTTAAGGAGTATGCGCAACAGGTGGTGAAGAATGCCCGCGCCCTTTCAGAAGGGCTTTCCTCTCACGACATACGGCTTGTCTCAGGTGGAACAGATACTCATCTTCTCCTAGCTGACCTCACTCCAATAAATATGACTGGAAAAATTGCTGAGCATGCCCTGGACAAGGCAGGAATCTACGTGAACAAGAACACCATTCCTTATGATCCCCGCTCCCCCTGGGACCCGTCAGGGATACGGCTTGGTTCGTCTACAGTCACGACCCGTGGGATGAAGGAGAAAGAAATGGTTGTTATTATTGGGGCAATGATGAGGGTTTTGGAAAATACTGACGACGAGACTGTGTTGACTGAAGTGAAAAAATCCCTTGCTGAACTATGCGCAAAATTCCCAATATATCCTGAGCTGGGGGGACAATGAGTGAGGAAAAATTCACCAAGGATGAGAAAGAACTTTTGATGCGCTTTGTCACTAATGTCGATAAACCGGTTTTCGTGTTGAGGAATCTGCCTGAGGTCATCAAGGGTGCGCTGTTCTCCCGCTATTCACGATCTGTCAAGGGATTGAGAAGGCTTCTGCTTGATGAGTTCATCAACAATCCAGAAGGCGGCTTTCTTGTGGGCAAGGAACACAATCAAGAGCAGCAGCTGCTCAAGCTCCAGAAAGCCCAGGATTTCTATGACCGCATCCTCGACGGCTATGGTGATGATTCAATTGGCGAGCTTGGAGGGGCGCACCTTGCCTTTGAGCAGGTAAGCAACATCGCGAGCAAGTACATCGAGGACTGTAGGATTGGCGGTAGCCCCCTTGAGAAGAGCACACGCTATGTGCGCTTTGACGAGAAGGTCAAGGGCAAGTATCAGTATTACCGCGAGCCCCGCATCCTCGATTCGAAACATGGAGATGCGTATGTTGAACTGATGGACTCCCTGTTCGAGACCTATAGCAAGTTCATCGACCCTCTGATTGGATTTGTCCGTGAAAAGATGCCGCGAGATGAGAACGTTCCAAAGTGGGCGTATGAGGCCAGCGTAAAGGCGCATGCCCTGGACGCGATACGCGGCCTGCTTCCAGCTTCCACACTCACGAATGTTGGCCTCTTTGGAAATGGGAGATTCTTCGAGACTCTGCTGCTGAAGCTTAAGACCTCCCCTCTTACTGAGATGCGCGAATTGGGAAGGGTGGGTCAGGACGAGCTTGATAAAGTTGTGCCTTCATTCGTGCGCAGGGCGCAATATGGCAACAAGCATTTCCCGACAATGGCAGAACACAGGAAGGCTGTTGACGGTAGCATGCGGGAAGTCTCCATTCCTCTGATGAAGAACAGTACTGAGGGAGCCCTCCGTGAGGTAGCGCTTGTCGATTATGACGATGATGCAGAAGACAGAGTGTTGGCATCTGCGCTGTATCCACAGCTCCACTTGCCGTTTGACCAGCTCCTACAGCATGTGAAATATCTCAATGATGAAGAGCGGGAGAAGCTTGTGGGTGCGTGCCTTGCCGGACGGAAAAACCGCAGGCATAAGCCAGGCCGCGCATTTGAGCATGCACGCTATACATTTGACATCTGCGCTGACTTCGGCTGCTATAGGGATTTACAGAGGCATCGCATGCTGACGCAGGAACGCCAGCTGCTATCCACGCAGCACGGCTATGATATGCCAAAGCTACTCGTCGATGCCGGCATCGAAAAGGACTACTGTGAGGCGATGGAGCGCGCTGCAGAGGGGTGTAGCCAGATTGCCCAGGACATGCCCGAAGAAGCGCAATATGCAGTTCCCTTTGGCTATCGCCTGCGATGGTATTTCACCATCAATCTCCGCGCGTTGGTATGGCTCTGTGAGTTGAGAACCACTGCGCACGGCCACCCGAACTATCGCCGTGTTGCACAGGGAATGTACAGTGAAGTGAAGAATGTCCATCCGCGCCTTTCCAAGTGCTTTAAGTTTGTGGACATGAACAACTATGCTCTCGGCAGGCTCGATTCTGAGATTAAGTCTCACGAGAGAAAGCAGAACGCAGTCTAGACAAACGTCACTCCTATCCACTTACCTACTAGATGTGTTGCCATGATGACCACTATCGCGATGAGTAAGTGCTCTGTGATAACATTCAGAGGACTCTTATTGTCCTTCTTCGCAAGGAAATAACTCAGGATGCACAATGCCAGCAGGCCATAGTTGATGCTCACGATGATAGCTGTAGTAATATTGAAGAGCAGCACTGGAATAAGGAAGGTAAGTGCGAAAAAGAATTTTGTGGCGAATGTTACAACTGTGGATTCCCACACTTCCCTTGCCGTATGTTTTCCTTCAGATTCTTCTGAGATGTGAATGCCCAAGGCATCTGAGAATGCGTCTGCTATCGCAATGGTGAGGATGCCTCCAATCACGACTGCTTGCGAATGTGTGCCTGAGTGCAGGCCCACCATCAATCCGAGTGTTGTGATTATGCCGCTTGTCAAGCCGAAGCAGAATCCAACTTCAAGCGAGTGCCTCATGTCGCTTGATGAGACACAAGCCTATATATAGATGTTATGCAATGGTTCTGGTATGAAGGCAGAACTCTTCGCGTTGCTCACTGCAGTGATGTGGGCTGTCGGCTCATACTTCGGAAAAAAGGGGATGCATGACGCAAACCTTGACCCTAAGATTGGGCTGACAATCCGCCTCGTGGTGTCCGCACTCATTATCCTAGTTATCGCGATTCCTCTCTACGGGCAAATTGGTTCTGCCTTAGGAACTCCTCAAGGAAAGAAGGGAGTGCTGCAGATTCTCGTGTTCGAAGGAATAGTTGCAGGACTTGTAGGTATGTTGCTATATTATACTGCTTTGAAGCAAGGTGAGCTGTCCAGAATCATGCCGATTGCCTTCACTTCCCCGCTGTTTGGATACATCCTCGGCGTTTCATGGGGAGGCGAACCGCTGACGTTCATGAAGACTCTTGGAGGAGTGCTTGCACTGGTCGGCATATTGATACTGACTGCTTTCTAACAAGACAGCTAATCATTATCCACGCGTGGTGCGAGGATGAAGCTGAGGCTCACCTTGTCAATGACGAGGTAGTCCAGCCGCAGAGGGTAATCTTGGTTGAAATTAATCTGCACCTCATCTGTCAGCTTTGCTGCAGTCGTCATCTTCTTGAGGTATTCGATTGAGTACTTGGAGCGGTTGTTTTTGTCAGTGGTGATGTTCGTCCCCTCTCCGGACTTGACCTCGACAATCAGCTTGTTCTGGTCGCCCTCAGCAGTCACGGTGAACTTCTCCGGCTCAGCAGTAAAAGCGACGCTCTCGCCGATTACGTCAGCGTCCTCAATCGCCTCTGAGAAGAGGCCAGCGTCAGTCTTCACCACACTGGGGAACTGCAGCGAAGGAACCTTCTGCTCACGCTCATCTGCTGCAAGAAGTGGAAGTGTAAACGTTCTTGTGGTAGCCCCGCGAAGCTGGATGGCAAGCTGGTTCTTGGTAGACATCTCGATGGTGACAGTGTCATTTTGCTTTGCACGGCGAAGGATGCTGTTCAGCTCACCAAGGTTCAGGCTTATCTCGATGTCCTCAGGCACATCATACTCAATGAACATCGAGCTGAAGAGCTTGAAGATGACCATCGCTACATTGGCAGGGTCCATCCCTACGAGCTCGATGGCGTCCTTGTTGATGCGGAACTTCCCCTCACGCACCAGGTCTGAGAGGATGCCCACGCTGTCCTTGAGATACTTAGGTTCTGCAAGAGTTAATTTCATATTTATACCCCCTGACTATTCTGCAACTTAAATTGCGATGCGGTATATAATCTTTGTGCTTCTGTCGAGGACAATTCACCGAAGTGTCATGCGCTTCCCATTCTCCATCATGAGAATCTGCTGCTTCTTGTAGCCCATCTCCCGTGCAAGCTCGGCAGCGTTTTTGCGGAACGACTTGCCGCCGTGCGCAGGGATGATGAACTTGGGCTTGGTCATATTAATCAAGTCACGTAAGTCCTCACGCGCAGCGTGCCCGCTCACATGAAGGTCAGTAAAGATACGCACATTCTTCTTCTTCAATTTATTTTCCAGCACCTTTCGGTTTTGTTTGTTGACAGGGGCGGGAATGACCGTGCAGCTGAACACTACATGGTCCTCTTTTTTAAGCCTGAAATCAAACTCATCATTTGCCAGGCGGGACAGTACAGCATTTGGCTCTCCCTGATGCCCAGTCATGACAATGAGGTACTTCCCGCGGCTGTTGTCACGGTTAACTTTTGCGAGGAATTTTTCTATCTGCCGTCGGTACTTGATGATGCGTGCATCATCAGAGAAGTTGATAATCCCCACTTCCTCTCCGGCAGAGACATATTTCTCGATGCTCCGCCCCATGAGCACAATCTCACGGCCCATCTTCTTGCCTATTTGGATAATGCTCTTCAGGCGGGCAAGATGGGATGAGAATGTAGTGACAACCACTGCCTTCCCTTTGCTTTCAGTTCCGAGCAGAACATCCTCAAGCAGCGCATTCGCAACACCCTCTGAAGGCGTTTTCATATGCATATGCGCGCGGGTCGAATCAACGACAAGCGCGAGCACCTTCCCCTTCTTGCCGAGCTGCCTCAGCCGCGCCAGATTTGGTTTTTTCCCGAGAATCGGCTTGCTGTCGAACTTGAAGTCATTCGCATACAGGATAATACCCTGAGGCGTGTGCAGCGCCACAGTTACTACTTGAGGTGTCGAGTGCGTCATGTGGATGAACTCGATCTCGAGCCCTTTCTTGATGCGGAACCTTGAATTAGGATTCAGATCTTTCAATTCATTCGACAGCGAAATCCGATTATCTTCCAGCTGCCTCTTGATGACCTCAATAGTAAAAGGAGTGGCGATAATCGGGGCGTTATATTTCTCCGCCAGGAATGGCACTCCACCTACATGGTCAAGATGTGCATGGGTGGGAACTATCGCGTCCACCTTCCGCCACCAATCCTTGATTGCTCCGTCGTCAGGGATACACTGCGCCTTGATGAGCTGCCGTGTCGACATCCCATACACATCTTCTTTGCCCTGCACTTCAATGAACTTGCTCACATGCAAGCCCATATCGAGAATGATTACTCTACCATTCACGTTCACAGCGGTCATATTTTTTCCTATTTCGTTATAGCCGCTTACTGTACAAATTTCTATCATATTTTTTCACCTTTGATTACTATAATGCGCCAAAACGTGGCGGAAGTAGATGTCATCGAGCGAAGCCCGATGGACCTACTTGCCTGCTATGGCTGCAATACACGCGAAGGTAGGCAGCGTCAAACCTGCGGTTTGACTGGCCTACCTCCTTCCAGCGATTTCTCGCTGTACGCTATGCGGAGGTAGGGATTCGAACCCCAGTAGGCACTAAGCCAACAGGTCTCTCATCGCGCATATGCGCTCGACGCTCAAGTGAACTTGAGCCTGTCCCGTTTGGCCACTCCGGCACCTCCGCGTAGACAGCAGGAATCATGCTAATTGCTGCCCTGAGGATACTCCTGAACGTGCAGATGCAGTATAAATAATCTTCTCTGAGAAGTCCTATTTCTTCTGCCATGCGTAGTTACGCATCTTGGCTGTTGCCCCGTAGCCGCAGCTGCTGCATTGCTTGTGGCGGATGTGGTAAGTGTGCTTGCCACAGCGCCTGCAGCGGATATGCGTCTTTCCGCGGCTCCGTTTTCCCATTGAAGGGGTTCCTTTTACCATGATGAATCAACACTCTGCTGGTGAGATGAGGATAATCTGGTCTCCTCTGATGAACACGACGCCGAGCTTACGGGAAACCTCTCCGTTGACAATTTCCTCAGCATTCTCCAGCACCGTGTTGATGTGGATGTCGAATGCTTTCAGTTCGCCTCTGAAGGTCTTTCCGTTCTTGAGTTCGGCGATGACACGCTTGTGCCTTGCCCTGTTCAGGGTATCTAATGGTCTCTGCTGTTCCATAAGTATCACGGGTGGTGAACCAGGAGCCCTATTTAAAGGTTTCCGCAAGCTTTGCTTGCGGGACCTTCCAACTATGTTGGAATATTTCTGGCATACCTGAGAAAGTTTCCCTCGTTAATTATATAAACCAGCACCCCCCAGGCAGATGCATGGCTCCTGGAAAGACAAGGGGACAGATTACCATCCTTCTTGTTCTTGCTGTTGTGCTTCTCATTATGGTGGCGTTTCTCATCTTTGTCAGAGGTATATTCAATCCCTCAGTGCCCCCAGATCTTGGTGACCCAGAACTGGCTAAGGAAGCAGTCAGCCAGGCTATTGTTGTATGCATACAGGACGCAACAGACGCGGCAATCTATATTCTTGGCATGCAGGGTGGCGCACTTTATAGAGGGCAAATTGAGAAGGGGTCACCCTTTGTTGTCAGTGCAGCAAATGGCGACCTCACGCTGCCGTATGAAGGAAATAATATATCATTCGCCATACGTGAAGATGCCCAGCTCAGCCCCCCTGATTATCCTATGGTGGGACAGCTCGGCTCGAAGTCTGTTGAGGGGCTCATAGGAAGAAACACACTCATCCCACTCTGTGATGCGGATGGCCCGAATGTATGGGATCGCGCAGGCGCCGACCACACCTGCACTAGTTACGACCTTCCGAGAAGCTCCCACTCAATTCAAGATTATCTCAATGCATTCATCTACAACAGTACTTTGGCCTGTATTGATTTCCCAACACTTGAAGAGCAGTTGGGCACGACAATAGTCTCAGTGGGAGAGCCTGCGACAGAAGTGCTATTCGGAGATTCAGATGTCGAAGTCACCCTTACCTATCCAATGGAAATCGCAGGCATATCAGTTGACTCATTTGTGTACAAGAGCAATGTCCGCCTGAAGAAAATCTATGAGCTCGCTTATCGAATAGTTCAGGAGGATAATAGCAACCTCGCGTTCTTCGTGACAGAGCAGGACTCGCTCGATGGCCTGAAAACCTGCCCTTCAGTAGACAGGAAGAACTTCAACGAACCCTGCCTCAAGCCGGGCATGAGCGTCACTGTCATTGATGCGCCCTGCACTACCTGCACCTCAAACAAATTCGCTGATATCATCCGCATCACTGATACGGAATCTTTTGTCTCAGGAGATGATTATGTTTTCCAGTTCGCCCGCGAGAACCGCGCTCCCGCTTTGGACCTTATAGATGAGGCAGGCATCAGCGGCGCCTATTCTCTCTATCTCCAGATGACCCATGGAATACGGACAAACCCCTATCGCCAGTGCACTGAAAATCCAGAGAGCTATGACGACTATTATTCCATTCTTATCAATGCTAATGATATGCTTCATCTCATGCCTTATATCCTTGACCCTGATGAAGACACCGTCACATTCAGTTATGAAGGCTGGAAAACAGGAGAAGTCCTCACAGATCATGACCACCACATCAAGAAGAGCTGCGGCGGCATGATACCCTGCACTGACCCCTTCAATAAAGATATGGACCCTACATCTGCCGGGCAGGCAGGCGACGTGAACTATTGGGAAGTGAACGCAATCGGAAGCTGGGATAACCATCGGACAAGCTACAAGACTCTGCAGGCTGACATAGGCTTCAAGCTGCTGCGCATCACTATATCCGACACAGAAGGTCTTTTTGACTCACAGGATTTGGGCATATTCATCAATGACGTCCCGACCTTTACCATGACTGGCACGACAGCCTGCTGCATCGACTGCCCTATTATCCTGTCCAGTACCGACGAGTACTACAGTAATTACAGGGTGGAGATTTATGACAACCAGAATGTCTGCGTGAATCAGACCTATCAGTATTTCCCTATCGACGTGAGCGGAGCCTGGGCAGCGGGATATTGCGGTGATGGCGTGCCCCGCGACCTCACCCTCACACTGTCTGACGAATTCGGCACGAGCGCGACAGCAAGTTTCTCCTCCTGTTCGTCTTGAGAAGAAAGTTTTTTATATGTATCAAACGCTGGATGCCCTTACAAGCTAGATGTAAAACTAACGTGATGATGTCACATGGCTAGATGGTTTGAAAATTCGTCGGGAAAATCTAAGATTGTTCTTCCACTGCTATTCGTTGCTGTCCTTCTTGCAGGCATGGTTGTCGTGCATACTGCATGGGCTAGCTGTTGCTCTAATCCAGGATTTGCCCTGGACCAGGGAGAAACACAAGTGTGTGTGGACTCCGCAAGCGTATGGCCTACAGAGGGCGACTGCTGTCCTCCAAGTAACCCAGATTACTATAACGATTCGCTGGCCTGGTGGCCCGACGACCAGTCAGCCTGTGCACTCGACCATTATGCAGCCACATGTGATAACCTTCCCACCTGTGAGGTTGGCTGCTGCTATGATGAGAGCGGCACCTATACAGATGTATGCGGCGCCCAGATTGAGAGCCTGTGCCTGCTCCAGTCTCCAAACAACCTGTGGGTGGCGGGTTTCCCGACAGAAGAGCAGTATGAGAATAACCCTTGCTATGATCTTAGCTACGTGAAGGCGATTGACACATGCCCTACTATTACTGGATGCACCCAGTATGGTGGAGACCCTGGCAACTGTTCTGAATCAGGTTGCTACTACTGCCCTGATGATGGTCCCGCATCAGGAGCTGGCCAGTGCTTCGACGAGTGCGCAAATAACTGCCTTGGCGACATTCAGCTGGGAGAGGAGCACTGGTCCATCAGCAACGCGACAACAGGCTACTGCCAGCAGCCAATCCTGCTGCCTCCTTGCACCCACACAAACTGTGAGATGGCTGATGCTGACTGCCGCTGCGCCCCTGATGTGCTGACTAATAACACGCACTTCTTTTGCTGCGAACTCCAGGCCGCTGTCTTTTCAAATAACTCTGCATGTGAAGCGAATTGTGTTCCAAATTGCATTATTAACAGGTCTATAGAGTACTCGCAGAATGCCTTCCCTGGATTTACGGATTGCCTGTGCGGCCCTGACCTATTTCCTATGACCGCATCTGGCTACTGCTGCGGCTACGACCCGATATCTGTCTACAACATTTCAGCATGCTTTCCAGTCGGCTCCCTTTCAGGCAGAGTGTACGATTCCTCCGGCGCGACAGTGTACAATGCCCAGGTGAGCATCGCAGGCCAGAGCACCACATCAGATGCTACCGGATTCTATGAATTCCTCGAGGTGTTCGCAGACAGTTACACAGCGGTCGCGCTTGCAGACGGCTACGCACCTGCTTCAGATCAGGTGACCATCCATGAAGGGGCGAATACCCATGACTTTACACTTTTCCCTGAAGTCGGGGAGTGCACTGCCCCAACAAAGGCTCAGAGGCCCAACCCCTTCTTTGAGACACGGTGCGTGAAGGGAGAGGCAGCTATTGATTTGACCTGGGTAAACCGCTGCCCAAATGTGCAGGGCTTCCACATATGGCGGATAAACCCAACAGACGGCAGTGAGACTAAGCTGACCATCCTTGGGAACGACCAGATAAGCTTCAGGGACGAGGGCCTGTTCTGGAACTCCAATTATGATTATGTCCTTGGGGTGTGGTATGACAGCCAGTTCCAGGACCCTGAGCTTGGTGATGTTGATACAGCCAATTATACAGACACTGGCAGGACTGGTGACGAACAGTGCGCAGGAGTCACCACACGAGAGGACTGTGTGGATGTTGATTACGAGAAGCTAGGTCCATTAGTGCGGAAAATATCTTGCACAGAATGCAACGACCTTGAGTATCCTTATGACCTGACCCACACCTGCGCAGACATCCCAGGCTATCCTGCTGACTCACTCTGTGTCGGCCCAAATGAGAACGGCGAAGCACTCTGCCTTAAGGGCGCGGACTGCGGCGCGATAGGGAATCCGTTCGGCCTCTTCGCGACAGAAGAGATGTGCCTTGACAGCGGCGAGATTCAGAATGCCTGTTACTATGATTATTCACCAACAGTGGTAGATGCCTGCTATTCGTGCGGTGACATCCAGAGCTGCTTTGAATACAGGTCACAGGATGCCTGTGATGATGACAGCTGTTACATCAGCAAGCAGCCAGGCTGCTATTACCAGGAGTTCAATAATGAGCTTGGCAAAGGCCTATGCATCCAGCAGAATTATACTGGGACAGAGTACTGCCACCTCTGCGATGACCCCTTCATCCCCTGTGACCAGCCACTTTGCACAGAGCTTGGCCTATGTTACTTTGATGAGGGCAGATGCTCAGGCTGTGAGCAGGACATGACATGCTCAGACTTCACGACAGAAAATGCCTGCACTGGAGGCCAGGACTGGGAGATAGACCCGACATGTCCCGCAAAGGCAACACCCAGCAACAATCCTTGTGGCATCATCTACTGTGCCTGGACAGGAACTGAATGTATCTGGGACCCTGACGGCAACGGCCAGTATGACGGCAACTATGACATATGGATACCTGAGACAAACATCATGAATTGGCCAACAACTGTGGTGAATGAGATGGGCTTTATTGTCAACCTTAATGTGAGCATCGTCTCCAACACATATTACTGCATAGACTCAGCAGATGACTGCTGCCCGACAAGGCAGATAGACAACATCCCCAACCCTAAGGAAAAATCAGTTGACCTTTCCCAGGGCGCGTCAGGCACAGGCACGTATTATTTTAGATATTATTCCCAGTCCACATACAGTGATGCTGTGGAACTCATTAAGAGTAGGTCATTCCTCCTTGATAATGAGGCTCCACAGATAACAATTACTTATGAGGTTGTAGATGCTGACACTGAGCACCTTTCAGACGTCATATTTACTATTGATGTGAGCGAGCTGGCAACATGTACAGACACGTTCACCCCTACATCTGGACCAGGGACTCCACCAGTTGAATCCGCCGGGCTGAATGTCCAATTCGTGACTGCCTATACTAGCATCAACGACGGCTCTGGTTACATATATACTGTTGACTGCACTGACAGGACAGGCCAGACAGCGAATGCCTGGGTGCGAGTGGATGTTGACAGGGACCAGTTCATCACTGATGATGAGCCCCTGGGTGTCACGACAGCTGAGAGTCCGGTAGTGCTTCGCCTCAAGACTCTTGATGAGGCTGATTGTGAAGTCGCCCGTGTTGATGGATTAGGAGAGCTAATAGGCTCATATACTGACATGATCCGCACAGTTGAGGGTGATGGCAGATACCTCCACAGGCTGCAAGTTGATTCGACAGCATCAGACACGTTTTTCTATAGGGTGCTGTGCTCGCGTGACGGAAATTATTATGACCAAACACTTCTCAGCTTTACAGCAGATCACCTTGGCCCTGTGACTGCTGCGATGTACAATTCATCCCTTGGGCTCGTTCCCCTCGACGACGGAGAATGGTATGCGAAGGCAGATATTGCCTTTGAATGCACTGATGTTGACCAGGGACCTCCTGACGAGTTTGGCTGTGACGAGACAATATATTGCGTTGTTCCTGGAAATGAAGGCTGCTCTCCCGCGACAGTGGGCTCGAGCTATTTCAATCCCAGTGCCAGTACTGGGATGTATACTGTATGTTACAGTTCAACTGATGTGGGTGGGAATTCAGAGACAGAGAAATGCACGACTTATAGGCTGGACACCACTGCCCCACCTATGCCAACTGTTGATGACTCAAGCCCTATCCTGAGCGACCCTGAAGTATATTATGAGGGGGACAGGCTGAGAGTGAGCATCTTCGCAGAGGACGCTGAATCTGGTGTCTGGCTCTACGCAGTTTCTCTTGAGGACAGTGATGGCAACCTTATAGTCTCACGAAAAGAATTTGAGGTTGATGAAGTAGACCAAGATGTGCCGCATATCATATGGCTCACTTATCACGATAGTGAGTGGCTTGAAGACCTTGAAGGGGATAAAATCCCTTTGGTCGTCGGAGAGACCTACTACTTTAGCGGCTGGGCAGTGGATTATGCAGGCTACCAATCAAGCGAAGGAGTAAGTGACGGAGTCACCATTGTACAGCAGAACTTTACCCCCTCACACTGTGAGAATGGAATAAGGGATGCTGACGAGATTGCAACTGACTGTGGGGGAAGCTGCCCGCCCTGTGGCCAGAGTGCTGAGTGCGGCAACAATGTCCTCGAGCAGGGGGAGGAGTGCGAGCCTGGCCGTATGGCAGGAATCGACTGCGAGAGCCTTGGATTCATGGGCGGTACTTTGCGTTGCACTGATGAGTGCGCGCTTGACACCTCAGAATGCATCCCTGATAATGGGGGGAGCTGGTGCGGTGATAGCATCATAGATGATGGGGAGAAGTGTGATGACGGAAACTTTGGAGACATTGACCAATGTACCGAGCTTGACAGTTTCTTCGGTGGCGTGCTTGGCTGTGACGCGACTTGTGATTTTGATACTCATGGGTGCTATGGCCCTGAGTCTTACTGCGGCGACGGCTTTATTGACGGCGGCGAACAGTGTGACGGCCTAAACTGGGGCGCGGTGCAGGGATGCGAAAACCTCGGTGAATTCACTAGTGGTGTGCTTGTGTGCGATGCGAACTGCAGGTTCGACACGAGCGGCTGCACTGATTCAGGGAGCTACTGCGGCGATGGTGTTATTGATGCCGGCGAGCAGTGTGACAGTACTAATTGGGGACCGATAACCAGTTGCACCCAGGTCGGTGATTTTTCGGCTGGAGACCTTGCCTGTGGTGGGGATTGTGAATTTGATACAAGCGCGTGTATCGGCTCGGAGAATTACTGTGGTGACGGCACGATTGATGCTGGCGAGCAGTGTGAAGGAACAGATTTCGGCAACATAGACAGTTGCCAGGACATGGGTGACTTTGAGTCTGGAATCCTGAGCTGCACTGCCAATTGCCAGATTGATACTTCCGGCTGTGTGCCTTCATTCGGAGGAGAATGCGGCGACGGCATAATAGATGCAGGAGAAGAGTGTGATGGCCAGGAATGGGGTCCTGTCAATGGATGCACCAACTGGGATGAGTTCACTGGCGGCGCTCTTGTGTGCGATGCGAACTGCAGGTTCGACACAAGCAGCTGCACCGGGGGTCCGGGCAGCGAGTGCGGCGACGGCACGATTGACGCTGGCGAGCAGTGCGATGGCACAACTATTCCCTTCACAGACTGCTCTGAATTTGGATTCGAATCCGGAGACCTCAGCTGCGATGCCTCTTGCTCAGTTGACACCACAATGTGCATCAATACAGAAGGCGGCTTCTGCGGCGACGGCACGATTGATGCTGGTGAGCAGTGCGATAGCGACACGCTCGGTCCGCTGACAGACTGCATTTCCTTTGGTTATGATAGTGGTGCTCTCAGCTGCACGGCAGATTGCATGCTTGATATGAGTGTGTGCACCGGCGGCTCATCTCCTACTGAATGCGGTGATGAGGATGTAGGGAGTGGTGAGCAGTGTGATGGCACTAATTGGGCAGATGTCTCAAGTTGCATTGACTTTGACTCATTCTCAGGCGGTAATCTCTTCTGCGACGCTGACTGCATGTTTGATACTGGAATGTGCACAGGCGGTCTCGGTGCTGAGTGCGGCGATGGCATTCTTGATGGGAGCGAACAGTGCGACGGCGACATCTGGGCTGTCTCAAGCTGTTCTGACTTCGGCTTCTCAGGCGGCACCCTTGTGTGCACCCCTATATGTATGCTAGATACAACTGGCTGCACATCCCCAATGGGAGGTAATTGCGGCGACGAGACGATTGATGCTGGCGAGCAGTGTGATTCCCAGGAATGGGGTCCTGTCACGGGCTGCTCAAATTTCGATGACTTCACTGAGGGCGTATTGAGCTGCGACACGAACTGTGAGTTTGATACTAGTATGTGCTCTGGAGGTCCGGGAAGCTACTGCGGTGATGGCCGAATCGATGGCGGCGAACAGTGCGACGGCCTTAACTGGGGAGCTGTATCATCCTGCACTGATTTTGATTTCACGAGAGGTACGCTCGTATGCACAGCAGACTGCCAGTTTGATACTTCCAGGTGTGTTCCTGTGGTGGGCGGCAGCTGTGGCGACGGCGTCATTGGGGCCAGCGAGCAATGCGATGGCGAAGACTGGGGTGTGATAAGCGCCTGTACGGATTTTGACCTCTTCGGCGGTGGAACATTAGTGTGTGATGAAGAATGCACTTTTGACACCGATGCCTGCATCGGCGGTGTCGGCAGTGAATGCGGTGACGGCGTCATAGATTCAGGTGAGCAGTGCGACGGCAATAACTGGGGCATTATCTCAGAATGCACAGACCTTGCCCATTTCATTGGCGGCGACCTTACCTGTACTAACGACTGTAAACTGGACACGACCAACTGCATCCCTGAGCACGGTGGAAGTTGCGGCGACGACGTCATCGACGGCGGCGAGGAGTGTGATGGCACTGACTGGGGCGACATTACCAGTTGCTCAGACTTTGGTTTTACAGGCGGCGACCTGGGCTGCAACCCAAGATGCAGGTTTGATACAACAGACTGTATTGCCAGTGAGGGAGGCAGGTGCGGCGACGGCGTCCTCGATTCAGGTGAGGTGTGCGATGGCGCGAGCTTCGGCATCATTGACGAGTGTATCCAGCTTGGCAGCTTTACAGGGGGCACCCTTGGCTGTACTGACTATTGCCACTTTGATACTGCAGCGTGTGAAGTTGTCCTTATTCCCTGTATAGATGATATTGACTGTGAGAGCCTATACTGTAATCCCGACGGCTTCTGTTCAGAGCCAAACTGTAATGATGGCTGGTGGAACGGCGATGAAGATGGAATTGATTGCGGCGGCTGGGAATGCGATCCCTGCGGAGATGATGACGATAAATGCAATAACGGCCTTAAGGATACAGGTGAGATGGGGATAGATTGCGGCGGTGTCTGTTCGAGGGGCTGTCTTGAAGGAGATGACTGTGAAAATGATGAAGATTGTGAGAGCCTTAATTGTGTCGACGGCGTATGCCTGGCATCAAATTGTGCTGACGGCAAGTTGAATGGCGGCGAATCAGATGTTGATTGCGGCGCCTTCTGTCCTGAGCAGTGTGCTATTGGTGAGACCTGCTTCACAAGTAATGATTGTGTCAGCGGGAATTGTGAGAGAGGCGTGTGCGCTAAGGCAGACTCTGGAAGGACTGACCCTGATGACCCAGACGATCCAACCAAGAAAAGATCCTGGCTTTGGATATTATTCTTCCTCCTGCTTGTCATCATCTTAGGAGTTGGAGGCTACTACGGTTACATGAAGTACATGGAAGCGAAGCACCCTGAAGAAGAGGAGACTGGCCCTGCGATGCCTATTCAGCAGGCAGTCCAGCAGAAGAAGCGCGAACTTTCTCCGAGAGAGCAGATGCTCATCAGCAGGAAGCGCCGTGCAGAGAAGAAGAAGGACCGCGAGTCTGTCTTCGATTCATTTGACGGGAAAGGAAAAGGGCCGAAGAAGCCTGCCGAGCCTGGAAAAGAAGGGGCTGCTGAGGCTAAAAAACCTGCAGGCACTCCTAAAAAGGTAGCTCCAGATGATGTCTTTTCCGCCTTTGATGAAGGGGCAACAGGGGCGAAAGCAGAGGCAAAGCCCGAGGAAAAACCAGCTGCCAAGCCTACAGGACCTTCCAAGGAAGAACCAAAGCCTAGGGTGAAGCCTGCCGAGCCCACTAAGACGGAGCCGACGCTAGCAGAATCTGCTGAGCTTGACGAGATTCACGCCGCTGTTGATGCTGTCGCGAAGGAGAAGGCGAAGCAGAAGGCAATCGCAAAGGCGAAGAGAACCACTAGTAAAAAACCTTCAGTGAAGAAGCCCGCTGCTAAGCGCAAGCCCAAACCTAAGCCTAAGTCAACAGCAAAGAAGCCAGCTCCCAAGAAAAAGCCGGCAGCAAAAAAACCTGCCACTAAGACGGCGAAGAAAAAGTGATGTTAATGAGACGGAATAAGAAAGGCCAGATGGGCTCACAGATAGTGGTCTTCATTCTTGCCCTACTCATAGGCGGTCTGGTGCTTGTGTTCGGCGCCTACTCTATCAATAAGATGCTGAATAATGCCCAACAGGCCCGTGAGATCCAATTTGAGAAAGACCTCATAGAAAATATAGGCGGCCTCACCTATGGCTCAACACGGGGAGTGCGTCTCACCCCTCCTGGCAAGCACAGGCTCATGTGCTTTGCTGACCTTGATTATCTTAGGTCACCGGCAAACGCCGCGCCAAACCCTGGCACAAGTGCATGGCCAATCCATAATGACCCTGAATACGCGATTGTATATGATAGTATTTTTAGCGATGCACCTTACAACGTGTTCCTCATGCCTGACGGCAGTACGTCATTTGATGTAAGCCCATTAGAGATTCCTGATGGCTTCCTCTGCCTTAACATTACTACTGGGGGAGTTGAAGTTGGTTTCAAGGGCAAGGGCAATCGCACGCTTGTGTTTTCACCATGAGACAGGACAGCACTCAAAAGAAGAAGAACCGCAAGGGAGCTGTTCAGGTGCAGTTCACCTGGATATTCGCCCTTATAGCTGGAGCAGTCATCCTTCTCTTTTTCGTTCAGTTTATAAGTCAACTCCTGGATATCGGCGAAGATACAATGTGTACGGAATTTGTCTCCCTCCTCGACACTGTCTTTGTTGGTGCTGAGACTGCATTGGGTACAGTGAATAATATCTCACTTGGCTCGTTCGACATGACCTTTGACTGCACAACTTATTCGATGCCGGAATGTTCTTCAGCCCTGGAGACGAAAATCATCTTCGCATCTGACAGACTCAAGGGCAATATGCTCATCTCATACGCAGAGGGCTTTGACATGCCCTACCGCTCAGCGAACATCCTCTATTTGACCACACCTGAGACAAGATATGTGTTTGTCAGGGGCGGCCCTGTGGAAACTCTGTATGATATGATGCCTGACGGTGTCCAATCTGAACTTGTCCAGCAGGCAGTCGCATCATCATTAGAGGACATGAACCATGAGATAGTCCGTGTTGTGGTGAATGAAGGTGATACCTCTTCAATCACTCTTCCCCTTGGAGAGCTCAATACTCTGAGCAAAGGAACGCTCAGCGTGATTGGGGTGGAATCCATCGCGCCTGATGTGATGCGCATCACATTCTTTGAGCAGGATGCGGGAGATGCGACACTCTTCAACCCGAGAGGAAGCTTCGAGGTCGCAGGTGATGCCGCCCTTCTTGGAGCGGTATTCGCTGGCAACTCTGAACTTTTCAATTGCACGATGGACAATGTGCTTGAGCATTACCAGTACATGACTGAGGTATTGTACCGCAGGTCAGAATCCATGAGATATGAGATGAGCCTAACTGAGGCGTGCAGGGACCGCTACGCGCTCGCTGGCAACGAGTTCTCCCAATTGAGGAACACAATCATCGATTACAAGCGTATGGGCAGTCCGGGCACGCTGATGGCTCATGTAAGTGCCCTGTCAGACATCAACGAGCAGCTCAAGCTGTACTCTTGTCCAACACTCTATTGAAGAAAGCACTATGGCACGAATGAAAAAGAGGGCGCAGATAGGACTCATAGAGACAGTCATGGTCCTCGTGGTGTTCTTCTTCCTCCTCGCGGCAGGCTTGATGGTGTATAAGGGATTCGCTGACCGCGCAGCTTTGAACCGAGACAATGAGGCGCTCCAGATGCGAGCCCTCCAGCTTGCCCAGGTAGTGTCAAACTTTCCGGAGTTGCAGTGCAGTTCAGGCAATGTGGTGCAGGCGAATTGTATAGATATGGCAAAGGCAGAGGCTCTTGCAGGGCTGATGGCGAGCAATCCCAATGCGCAGCTCTATTATTATGATACATTCCTCCTCGCGAGCATCACAGTTGAGCAGATATATCCTGAGCCGAGGAGCTTCACCATTTACACGAGCCCGCCCGAAGGGGACACTTTACCCAAGAGCGAGGTAATATATTATCCATTGACAGTGTACGACCCGATTGCAGGCAGGGGAAGCTGCCTTACTTTGAAGGGTGCGTGCAATTTCGGCGTTGTCATCGTGGAGGCCTACAGATGAGGGCCAGAAAAGCGCAGGGAGAGATTCTCGGCCTGGCAGTTGTCGTCATCCTTATTGTTGTGGGCTTTTGGATATGGATGAGTTTCTCAATAAACAGTGAACCTGACAATACCGCAAACATCGTGAAAGACAAGAGACTATCATCTGCGATGATATCCACAATGCTTGATACCAACCTTGACTGCAAGGACATCACGCTCACTGAAGTCATTAAGGACTGTGCTAATCCATCCTCAACATTTGAATATTGCGGCACACCTCGCAGGGGAGCGTGTGAGGAAGCAGAATCTGTGACTGGCTTCATCCTTGAAAACACACTCAATGAATGGGACCGCGACTATTATTTCAGAATATACACCTCAAGCGAGGAGAAATTTAACCATAGCAAGGGGGAGTGCGGCGGCCTCAGAGTCCGGGGGAGCGAGCAGGAGTCTTTCCCCATCCCGACAAAGTACGGAACTATTTTCCTCGAGCTGACGATATGCGCCAGGTGACTGCTGATGATACGCAACAAGACGCGTGATACTATCCTTGCTGAAGAGGTAAAGCGATGCGACTCTATGTTTTCTCGAGCGAGCGGCCTCATGTTCCGCTTTCCACTCAAAGCTGGACATGCTTACCTCTTTCCCTTTGATCCTCCGCAGAGGCCGTGGATACACATGCTCTTTGTATTCTTTCCTATCGATATGATTTTTCTCGACGAGAACAATAAGGTTGTACACCTTGAGGAGGCAAAGCCCTTTCAGCTGAGGATTGTCCCACGCGCAGATACCATAATCTTGCTTGAACTCCCTCCAGGAACCATAGAGCTGAGCAAGACCCAGCTCGGCGACACTATTGAGTGCTGAGCGAAATCTTCTTAAGTGTGCCTAGATGCTTGGGTTGGAATGGATAATACGGCTGTTGTCGCGGTCATAGGAATAGTGCGGAAAAAGGTACGGGAATGGCGCCCGCCGATAGGCCAGGTGGTCTCCTGGACCAAAGACCCCTACCAGGTCCTGATAAGTTGCCTCATCAGCCTCCGCACAAAGGATGAAGTGACATCTGTAGCTACTGACAAGCTTTTCTCCCTCGCCAAGACACCGAAGAAAATGCTTGCGCTGAGCTACGAGGCAATCGAGAAGGCAATTTATCCGGTAGGATTCTACAAGACAAAAGCGAAGACTATCAAGCACGTGAGTCAGAGGATTCTCGACGACTACAATGGGAAAGTGCCGGACACGATAGACGAGCTTATTAAGCTGAAAGGTGTGGGGAGAAAAACCGCGAATCTCGTCGTCGGCCTTGGCTACAACCAGCCTGCAATGTGTGTTGATACCCATGTACATCGAATCTCGAACCGCCTGGGCTATGTCAAGACAAAGAATCCCCATGAGACAGAATTCGCCCTGAGGGAAAAGCTACCCCAGAAATATTGGATTGAGTACAATGAGCTTCTCGTGAATTATGGCCAGCACATCTGCGCTCCGATAAGCCCGAAGTGCGATAGCGAATGTGTCATTAAAGAATTCTGCCCACAGATTGGGGTGGGAAAGCATCGCTAGGGCAAAGTATATATAACTCTGGAGTACAGGTAGTGGCACGGGGTGAGTACACATGTTTCCGCGTCTTATTGCGACTATTGCAAGGAATTCCTATAAGAGTGAGCTGAAGCGTCTCGGCGCGAAAGTAGAATTCTCTAAACTGCCCAAGGGATTTGTGCATGGCTTCATAGGAGGAGACCTTACTTCGATCTGGCGTGACCAGGGCCTGCCAGTACATGGCATCGGGATATTCACTGTTGGTGAGACCGCTGAAGAAGGCCGTAGCACCAGGTATGTTCCGGAGTCGCTAGCATACCAGGCATGGTTCGGCTGCTATCTTATCGATGCCCCGGATGATTTTCTGGAACTCGATAAGGGGGTTCCGAATCTTAATAATATATTTCAGCTGGCAATAGAGGACCAGAATTCCTGGCTTCGCCGCATCGGAGACCCGAATCCAGTCACGTTTCCCATGCCGGGAACTGAGAACGTCCAGAACGACGTACCCTTGCAAGAGGGAACCGGGACGCTGGTCGAGGTGAAACTCAAGACGCACACAGACTTGGGTCCTGATGGAAAGAAACCAGGCATATTCATCCGCACTCTCAGGCACCTTTTTTTTTCAGACGAAGAGCTGAACCTTCCAAAGGATTTCTTGATTGCTCCGGATTCAGACAAGCCCTACAGGCCTTTGGTGCTCCATGGATTTGTACTCATCACAAAGGATGATGAGACAGGAGTGACTGCAGTTGGCTTCGCCTGCGGAACTGAGAGTCATTTCTCGAAGATGAGGAATGAGCTGCTGGACAGCCTTCTTTCTCTGAAAATTATCAAGGATGAGAGCTAGGGCGTCTTTCTTAGCATAGTTCTTGGGAATGGAATAGCATCCTTGATGTTCCTCAGGTCGCAGATCCAGTTGATCACTCGCTCGACACCCATACCATAGCCACTATGCGGAACGCTTCCGAAGCGCCGCGTGTCAAAGTACCACTCGTATGTGCTTGGGTCAGCGCCCTCGTTTTTGAGTGCCTTCCTGAGCTCCTTGATGTCAAGGTCTCGCTGGCTCCCCCCAAAGATTTCACAGTACCCTTCGGGTGCGAGCATGTCGAAGCAGAGCGCCACAGGGCCGGGAGCATCATTTTTCCCCTTCTTCTCCGGCTTGTAGAACGCCATAATCTCTTTTGGATATTCAGTCACCACAACAGGGGTGTCGAAATGCCTTGTAATGCCTTCCTCTTCGAGAGTGCGTAGGTCCTTTCCCCATTGCACGTCCATCTTGTCCTTTTCCTTGAGTATCTTAAGCGCCTCTGTATAGGTGATGGTGGGAATATCTTTCTCAGCAGTCGGCCTGAGCTTCTCTACATCTCTCTCAAGAATCTTAAGCTCCTTCTGGTTCTTTTCGAGGACCTGCTGGATAATGTACTTTATCTCATCCTTTGCGACCTGGGCGCACTCGTCGAGGTCCATCCACGGCGCTTCCATCTCGTGCATCCAGAACTCAGCGAGGTGCCGGTTCGTCTTGGACCTCTCAGCGCGGAACGTGGGAGACATGCAGTAGATCTTTCCAAGAGAGAATATTGCTGCCTCTGCATAGAGCTGCCAGCTCTGGGTGAGGTAGACAACATCTTTCTCGCTGAAATACTTCACATTGAACAGAGTATTGCCGCCTTCGCATGCGTTCGGGGTGAAGATGGGTGGCGAGAATTCTGTGTAACCGCGCTCAGTGAAGAACTCATGCAGTGCCCTGTGCACTGTGTGGCGGATGCGCATCACTGCTGTAAGTTTCCTGCTCCGAAGCCAGAGGTGCCTCTGGTCGAGGAGGAATTCAGGGCTGTGGTCCTTTGCTATAGGAAAGGGCAGCGCTGCCTGCACGATTTTGAGATTGTCCACGCGCAGTTCGTATCCAGTTGGGGCCCGCGTGTCCTCATGCAGCTCACCTGAAAGCATGATGGACGATTCAATAAGCAAGTTCTTCACCTGCCCGTGTAGCTCAGGCTGCGTCTCTGCCTTCACGACACACTGGATGATGTCTGTGGAGTCGCGCAGCACAAGAAACACGAACTTATTCGAGCTGCGAATCCTGTACACCCAGCCCCTAAGCGAGACCTTTCCCTTGCCCTTTACCAGGGCTTCCTCGATAGTGATGCAATCCGGGAATGCCTTTTTCAGGACAGCCATGTCCTCGGGAGGAACAGCTTCCCTTACCTCTTCCTCTGTTTTCTGTTCAGTGGCCATTTTTCTTCACTTTTCCTTTTTAAGAATCTCTACTCGCATACCTTCACATAATTCCTTGAAGCGCTCAGCGTCTGCTTTGCTGCCGACGATGTCACCGAAGTGCATAGGCACGAGAATCTCAGGTTCAATCAACTTTGCAGCCTCAGCTGCTTCCTCTGCAGTCATCACGTAGGTGCCGCTCACAGGGAGCAGCGCGATAGTGATGTCCTTGAAGCTTGACATCTCCTTGATGGTGTCAGTGTCTCCAGCATGGTATATGCGCGTGTCACCTATTTGGACAATGAATCCGACCCATTTGTTTCCCTCAGGATGGAACTTCTTGTCAGTATTATATGCAGGCACTGCCTCGATGCGGATGCCCTCAACCTCGACCACATCTCCTGGAGAGACTGTCTTGATATTGCCTTCAAGCTTTGCCGCGGTGTCCTCTGTCGTGATGATTGTGGTGTTCTGTCCTGACACTTTCTCGACGTCCTCAGGTGAGCAGTGGTCGAAGTGCTCATGTGTCACAAGGATGAGTGTTGCGTCGTCATCATTCGCAAGCTTCCAGGGGTCTATATATATGCGCTTATCACCTGCAGATATCCTGAAGCTGTCATGGCCAAGCCACGTTATCTCCACGTCTTTTATTTTTAGCATGTTCATTCCTCGTTATTTCTTCTTCAATGAAAGGTCAAGCATGAGATTCTCAACCTTGTCCAGGTCGTAGCCGACCTTGTCTATCTTTCGCCTGAGGTCGCCTTCGCGCGAATCAATTCCAATCAGTTCCCCGTAGATTGCTGCAAGAATACCGCGCAGTTCCTTTACCCTTTCAAGGTCTGCGTTGATTGAGGCGAGCACTGCACTTCTCACCAGCTCTCCCGAGAGGTCTGCGATGCCGAGCAGATAGGTCAGTGCATCCACATTGAACTCCTCTGCGGAAGGAATATCTTCTTTGCACTCAATGGCGACATAGCTTGCCGCCTCAATAAGCTCCTGTCCTGCAGTGCGAACCATGTTGTTGCCTCTCATGTCAGGCCTTCGTTCAATCTCCTTGACAAGGACAATATATTTTTCCTTCATCTCTTTGAGGGCCTTCTGGGCATCCTCAGGATTCCCGCGCTGCTGGGAGTAGATGACTTTCTTTGAGATCGAGATGACCTCTCTCGACTTGTCCAGGATACTGTCGCGTATCTTGTGCTTCTCCTCGAGCCGTTTCCTCATTTCTTCGAATTGTGCTTTGTCAATCATGCAGGGCTAAATCCCTCGCAGACTTAATAATCTTGCGGGACGCTGGCTAGACATAAAGTGTTATAAAGTGCATCTCGCTTACCTTGCGCCATGTGCCCACCACCACCTTTGAATAAACTGAGCCTGCTATGCTTCACCCATCCTGGGCTTGGGGAGCTGGCGCTCTCAGAAGTGAAGGGCCTGTGCAGGGGGAGTAAGCCTTCTATCCAGGAACAGGGCATCATCGCTGTTGAGCTTCCAAAACCGCAGGATGTAGTGGCAGTGTGCTACGGCTCCCGGCTGTTTGAACGTGTTGTGCTTGAGCTTTGCCGCCAGGACCTTGAAGATTTCAGCCAGCAGTACCTTGCAATTTTGCACAAGCTCGTCGAGAAAGCAAATCTTTCTTCATGGCTCTCAGGCAAGACATTCAAAGTCTCGTGTATCAGAAGCAATGTACTCTCTGCTCAGCCCGATGACTGGCCCTTAACCCAGGAATTGGCTGGCGAGGCCGGAGCTGCAATCCTTTCCAGATGCCTAGATACTAAGGTGAAATTAGAAGAGCCTGATGTTGTCGTCCAGCTTGTCCTCCTTAAAGAGGAGATTGTCCTGTCGCTGGACTTGTGCGGCTTTGACTTGGGCAAGAGGGATTATCGTGTATTCGAACATTCTCGCTCAGTTAAGGCCACTGTTGGTGCAGCAGTATTCTATCTTGCAGGATGGAAATCCGGTAAAACCTTTGTCGACCCCCATGGCAGAGGGGGCATACTGGTCATTGAGGCTGCGCTCGCAGCATCAAAGCAGCCTGTGCACTATTTCCAGAAGGATAAGTTCCTTCTCAGAAGGCTAGGGGGGCCATTCACTCATACTCTTATCCAGAAAATGATGAGTGCGCTGGACAAGAAGGCAGCAAAGCTGAAGGATACATTATATTATCAGGATCCATCGCAGCGCTTTGTGGCTGCCGCGAAGAAGAATGCTAAGATTGCCGGAGTGGATAAGTCCATAAAGTTTTCGAGGACAGAAGTGAGCTGGCTTGACATCCGCTTTGAGAAGAAGCAGGTGGATGTCATCATGACTCAGGCTCCCACTCCCGGAAAGAGTAACTCTAGGAAAGAGGTTGAGGCAATGCTGACTGAACATTTTTATCAGGCAGATTATGTCCTCAAAAAAGCAGGCGCAATGGTTTTGATATGCTCGGACGCCCTTCTGGCGTATCCCGGGGCAAAGAAGCACGGCTTTGTTCTCGAACAAGAACTGCCCATCTATCAGGGCATGCTTCCCCTTACCTTACAGCGGTGGGTCAGAAAGAAAAAGGCTCGTTAGGCTCGCGACTGGGATTGTCCTTCAACAGGAACAAGCCGGTTCCAGTGAGCGCTGCCAGCAGGGTGTATGCGAGCTTTCTCAAGCGATACGCGCCGTTGAGATAACTTTCTTTCCAGTCCTCCTGAATCTCTGGTGTGACATCCTCTCCGACCAAAAGTATTGTCGCTCTCGTCGGGAAAGCCGTGATGAAGCATATGATGAGAGCAAGAATCCAGAATCGTTGCACACTGTGCAGTATCATATTTCAGGACGATAAATATAGTGTTTTTAGGTATTTCCTATACAGTTCCGGAAGCTTTCCGGTCTTGTCAAAAGAAAGATTTATAAGGCACAAAGTATGCGGGCACTCTTGCCAGATGGGACTCTTTGACTCTCTCAAAAAGAAGAAAGCGCCTGAGGTGCCGCCCTCAACACAGCCGACTCTCCCAAGCGGAGAGATTATTCCTCCTCGGCCGCAGGGACAATTTCCTAGCGCGACGGGCGTTGCCGGGCAGCAGACTGCTCCAGCGCAGCAGATGCTCCAGCCAGTCCCTCAGGCACCTGCCCCTGAGCCAGTGCAGCCGCAGCACAAGCCAGAAGTCCCGTCATTTCCAACTCTTTCAGGCAGGCAGGAGCAGCCCTCCACGCCACCTTCTCCTCCTGTATCAACTCCCCCTCTAGCAGCTCCGACTGCACTCACACCTGGGCAGCAGAAGGCTGCAGGGGATGAAGTCAAGCAGGCGATTCACCTGCCAGTCCAGAATCCTCCCAAGGCAGAGGAACCTGAACCAAGTAGTGGAACATCCCTCTTTGATGTGCCTGAGGAGACACTTGCGCACGAGAGCAATAGTATGTTTTCAACAAGTAGTGGCGACACCCTTTCAGGATTGGATCTTGAAAAGCCAGAATCTCCCCCGAAGAGAGATGTGTCTGCCCTTGACAAAGGCCTTATGGAGCCCTCATTTGGTATGTCAGTCTTTGGCGATGAGACTCACGATAATGATGATTATGGTGAGCACGAGGACGACGAGGAAACTGAGGAAAAACCAGAGCCAGAGCGTCCCCCAGTAGAGTCCATACCAGAGGGCACTCCCTACAGCCGGGGGAGAAGGATGCTCCACGGAGAGAAGCCGCTCTTCGTCGGCGTCTCAGAATATGTATCTATCCTCGACGTACTCAAGGACATACGGAATGCTGCGAAACAGCTTGATAAAGATACTCTTGCAGTGGATGCCATCAGGAAAAAAGTAGCTAATCAGAGTACAGAATGGCACTCGAATCTCGACGAGGTTCATAAGAGACTTGCGTTCATAGACAGAATATTATTCGAAGGGTGAAACACATGGAAGATGATATGGCAAGCATGCCAGTTTTTGTACGGATTGATGATTACAAGAGCATCATCGAAGTTCTCGACCTACTCAAGTCGAAGCTGACAGAAGCGAAAGAATGCCTCGACAAGATTGCTGAGCTCAAGTCGAAGGAGGACGAGGAGATAGGGCGGTGGAACGCTGAGCTTGACGAGGTCGGCCGTAAGGTAGACTTCATCGACCGCACACTCTTTGAGCCGGAGGCGTTTTAGCGAGATGACCCAATTCCATATAGGCATCAGGGACGGGAAAGAGCTGCGAAGGAATCTGCTCGAGTCACTCAAGGCAGTTGTAGGAAGCCTGCAACAGTATGATGAATTCCATAAGCAGCGGATTCTGCGCGACCAGGAAGTGGCCCGCCTGAGAAAGCTCCTCAAGGAGATTGCCATCCTGAATGCCAAGCTTAGCAGCGAGATGCCCCGGTCAAAGGCGTCCCGGGTGATGCCGCCGAAGCGGATGCCCCGGACTGTCGCTGCTGCTGCCAAGGATGATGTCACCACTGAAGGCGCCAAGCGCCTGAGTAAGATATCTAAGCTAAGCCGCCTTTCTAAGAAACTCTCTTCCATTGAGGAGGAGCTGAAGAAGGCAGGGTAATCAATTGTTATCTCCAGATGAATTCTCTGAAGTGTAGAAAATCCCCTAGAATGGGAAAAACCTTAAATGAAGTGGATATTAATCTAAACAGTAACTGATGCTGTTCACGCTACGTGGGGATTCAGTTCCACTACTGTGCCAGCTGAAGTTACAGCTGCGGGGGTGCCGGAGTGGCCAATGCGGAACGCATTTCTCGTCGAGAAATGCGTATTTTCTGCGGTCAGACGGGACAGGCTTAGGACCTGTTGGCTTAGTGCCTGCGCGTGTTCGAATCACGTCCCCCGCATTTCATGTTGTAGTTTTTATGCCCTTTTTTGCCATCTTTTAAGGGCAGTATGAGGATGTATGCAGCACTTTTTTAGGGGTTTTGTCACCACCCAGTAAGAACAGCTCTAAATCACTGAAATCACAGGGAAGAAGCCCTATCTCATAGGTCTAAGATTTTGATATATCCTGGTCGTCGAAAACTTTATAAATGGATAAAACCCAAACATTACCTACCCGTCATGGGTGTGGAGAGGCGTGACTATACTCAGGACTACCGAAACCTTTAACGTCCTCACATCGTGCCGGGAATTTGGCTTTATGATTGCCAAACGATTAAACAAAAAATGAAAACAACAACGGGAACACCAGGAGGTGTTTGAGGCATGGAATTGAGAAAAGTAATGAAAAGCCTCGTCGCCTTGGGAACAGGAGCTACTCTCGTTGGCGCAACAGTGCTAAGTGCACTTGCGGCCGCCGACCTGAGCCAGTATCCAAAGCCTCTGTTCATCCAAGATGGTGCGTTTGATGCCCTTATTGTAGTGGGCGCGAATGCGAAAGCTGAGGACACACTCGGCGCCATTGACATATCGACGAGTCTACAGGCAGCCAACACAGTGACAAAGACTGTGCCTGGCACAAGTACAACGGTGACAGTGGAGGGAGACGCCTTCCGCCTTGACCAGGGAAGTGATTTCGTGGAAAAGACGGAAGCCATCAATGCAGTAGGCACAACCACTCTCACAAAGAATGAGCTCGATGCTCTCGCTGGCGGGAAATTAACCAACGCTAAGGGATCATTCAACTATGAGGAAACCATCACAGTGGCTAACGCTGCAGCGGACTTCGATGTTGACCCGGATGATACTGCATCCATCCCTGCGTGGTTCTTGAAGTTCAATAATGCCGCTAATGCGTATGTCTATAAGATGACATTCACGCCTGGCCTTGAGTCAGACATCGACTCCAACAGAGACCTTGATGACCTTGACCTGAAGGCGATAACCCTTTTGGGCATGGACTATAACATCGTCGATACCTATGCGAGTACGGTGAGTACGACCGATTTACAAGGTACTGGAGAAGTCCGCATTGACTTCATGGCAGGCGCATCGTCTGACACTATTTCAGTTGGTGAGACCAAGACCTACCAGATTGGCGATGCAGACTATGAAGTGACTCTAACATACGTGAACATTGGTGTTGCCAAGTTCACTGTGAACGGTGTCGCGACAAACCAGCTCGCTGCCGGTGAGACAGATGTTCTCTCCGACGGAACTGAGATTGGGCTGTCTGAAGTCCTGTACCAGGGTTATGCTGGTGGTACTCAGAGCGCGTCATTCTATCTTGGAGCGACGAAAATCCGCTTCAGAGACACTGACGTCACTGCTACAACCACTGGTGACCAGAAGGTTATTGTGGGCAGTAACACTGTGACTGACGTGACTGCGACCATCGCTGGTGATAACGCCACTTCAGGGATTATGAAGATAAACACCATCACCCTGACGTGGCTCGCTGATGAGGATTACTATATCCCCATCGACGGCAAGCTCAGCGACAAGCAGGACGATGACCAGATGTTCATGAACTTCGATGTGGAGTTCAAGGGTCTGCAGGAGGATACAGATACAGAAGACATTCTCCTGACAAGCAGCGGTGACGACGAGTACAGGATGAAGTTCTACAACAAGGCCGGTGACCTCCTTGAGATTCCACTCTGGGATGTTGATACCACAACCTTGAATTTTGGTAATGAGAACTACCGACTGGTTGTGGCTGAAGCTAACGCGACAGATTGGGTGGCTGGAGATGGTACATATAACGGCACCATTACCAAGAACGACTACTTTGTCGTGTCGGATGCATCTGGCAAGAACACCTACCTGTTGAGATACTCAGGAAGCGACACAACTGATAAGACCATAACCTTCCAGAATGTCGCTGCGAACACCGAGCACATTATCTCGTACACTGGTTGGGCAAATATGGAGACATCTGTGGCAACGCTTACCCTTGGTGGAGTGGACTTTCCAGTGTTTCAAGCAGCTGATGCGAACAATGCTCACGTTGCCGTGAGTCTTGATGCGGACGCCACACTTGAACCTGGAGCAATCCCTACGTGGTGGACAAAGTACGGCGCTAACATCACTCTAGCAGGTACCAACAGTGCTCTCGGTTTTGATTTCACATCCGAGGGTGGAGACGACACTGTTACTACTGGTGGTGAAACGGTTAGGATTAACACGACCGTGACTTCTGACACTATTGAATTGGGTCAGATTAAGACTGGGGACGAGTCCTTCCTGCAGACCATCGGGGACACCAACAACAAGGAAGACTATCTCGTGTGGGGTACGAAGTTCTATCAGACCTACGCAGAGAGTGGTCCGGATAAGCTAACCATCACCTACCCGGACGACCAGACCGAGATGTTGGTATACTACACATCGGGCGCGACCACATCGTCGACCACAAGCGGCGGTTCAACCTATGAAGAGGTTGTCCCGATTAATGTGGACGCTGCGGTGCTGGACACCGAAGTCACAGACTTCAGTGCTCAGAACCTCATCATCGTCGGTGGACCGTGCGTGAACACTGCGGCTGCAGATATTATGGAGAATCCAGACCCATGTACAACTGGCTTCGAGGAAGGCAAGGCCATGATCAAGCTCTATGAGCGGACAGATGGCAAGGTTGCTCTCCTGGTTGCGGGTTATGTCGGTATGGATACCAGGCGCGCCGCACGTGCACTGGCAGAGTATGACCAGCACACCTTTACGGGCACAGAGCTCGAGGTTACTGGAACTTCTCTGACTCAGTACACAGTCAGCACCCCGGTGACGGAGTAAGCAGAAAAACGGGCTGAAAAGCCCTTTTTTTATTTTTTTTATTCTTTCTTTTTTTTCTCAGTGGACAGAGAGAATTATCTTCAATTTCAAATGGAAAAATGTCGCAGCGTTTTTTGGTTTCGATCTGTATGTTTTAATAACATCCATTTGAGTTTCGGATCTGCACTCCAAAATTTATCGCGGCTGTTTTTTCTCCTTAAGTAAACGCAACCGGCAGATTCTAAGTCTTTAATGTATTTGGATACATTTGGACTTGCCATCTTCATCTTATCTGAAACAGATTTATTAGTGATTTCTTGATGTTTGATAATCTCTAATAATACATCCTTTGCTCTAGGTGTTAACTTTGGAAAATATCTTTTTTCCACTACTGACTTTAATGTGATTGCTAATGAGTTAGCGTCTAAAATAATTGGATTTTCATTTGTTAACTCTCTTATTGCAGTTGATAGACTGTTAAGGATATTCCGAATATTCCCTCCCCACAATTCAAAGAGGGATTTCAAAGCATCATGAGTGTAAGGTACAATATAATTAAGATCATCACTGATTCTTAAGATCTCAAGTCTTCTTGAGAGAATAAGTTTTACTTCATTCAATGTGAAAGTCTCTATTTGAATTGGAGTGTCAGTGAGTATCGAGGAGATTCTTGGGATTGTCTGAAAACTAGAATGGACTGAAAGATTTCCTACGAATACAAAATGTACTCTTGGAGTTTGGAAGAAATCTCTCAAGTTGTTGAATAATTTTCTTAACTTTTTTTCAGGTAATAATTCTAAGTTGTTGTAATGAATAATAACTTCAGTACCCTTCTTCTTCACAATTTCGGAGATAATAGACTGGAAGAAATTTTGAACCATTATTGATGTTAGAGATGTAGCGGGTTTTCTATCCTTACTCACTTCTCCTCCAAACCCTGCAATGGAGAGACTCACTCCATAATCTAAAAGACCAATATCAAGAAGCGTCTGCAACTTTTCCATACTATCCTTAGATACAGGACATTTCTTAAGCAAAGTAAGAGTAGAATATAGGCTCGCTAGAGTATTTAGGACGAATGTCATCGAATCCCAATCGTCTTGAACAGCAATTTCCTTAAATGGCGTGAAGAAGCCTTTTTTTACAGCAAGACCCCTAACATAATTTACAAAAGATGTTTTACCAACTCCCACATCACCATATATTAACGTCCTGCTTCCACCCTTTGATCCAAAGATTTTTCCTAGCCGTTTTACATTCTCTTCCCTCCCTACAAAACTTTCAAGAGGGATGATTCCACCTTTTACTAAGATTGGTGAGGTCGAAAAGGGGTTGTCCTTAACACCGTATAATTCCCAAATATCTCCGACGAAAGCTTCTATTTGAACTACCATAGTAGTTATAACTATCTAGCTATATATATAATTTTGTATAACTAATTATAACAATGCTCATCAGGTGATACGTGCACCCCTATACTTCGAGATGCGCTTTGCGTAGAAGATATTGTGCTTTGAGCGGGTAATCCTTCCCTTTACTTTTCCAGACTCCTGCCTGCAGCCACTCACTGTCACCACACGATTTCCTGCGACGATAAGCTTTTCCCCTGGGTGGCGCCCAGGAGCAATAATATTCCCTTCGACCACATCACCCCGCTTGAAAGGCTTTGGCAGCTTCTTTGTGGGTACGATAGAGAAGTCATCAGGACCCATGAGTAGCTGGACATTATGTGTGATCTGGAGAGCCACGAGTTTCTTCTCAAATTCCGTCATTGATACAGGCTTGACAGGATTGCGGCCGTACTTGTACGGGAGGTAATTCTGGATGCCAATCCGCGCATTGAGCTTTTTAGTGAGCAGGATGAGCTCATCAAGCTCATTGTCATTCATGCCCGGAACCCAGACTGGAGAAATGACAAGCTTCAGGTGCTTGGCTGCCTCTGCAGCCACGCGCTTCACGCGCTCAAGGGGGAAAGTGCAGCCAGCCAACGCAGTCGCAGTATCTTCAGAGAGCGCATTGATGCTCAGATCCAATTGGGTAAGCCCTGCGTCTGCCAGCGCCTTCACTTTTTTCTCGTCGAGCAGAACGCCATTAGTGACCATGGAGATGTTCCGCATTTTTGGAATCGCGCGGATTTTTGATATCAGCTCTTCAAGGCGCGCATAGAGTGTGGGCTCGCCCTGGCAGCCGATATGCACATCGACTTCGCAATCCTTGAAGGCGACAAGCTCCTTCAGTCCGGAAACAAGATAATCAGCCTCGACGAGATATTCAGTCGTGTTGAAAGACTTCTTTCCCTCCCCGACAGAGCAGAAGAGGCAGGAGAGGTTGCAGCTTGTGTTAGGCCGGATCTCAATACAATTCGTATCGCGGTCGATAAGCCCGAAGCTCAGGCTTCCAATCAAAGGAATTCCGCTCGTATCATCTATATATACAGCAGGTTTCCCACTTAGCCTGCTCCTGAGTTGTGACATCTTATTTTCTATCAACTGATATGCTCTTCTTTCGACCTTGTTGTCATCTGAGTCGAAGATGAGGGCGCCATCCTTGACAGTGTAAGTGCTGTCCATCCGGGAAAGCTCCTCTTTCGAGAGCTTGAACTCGAAATGAGTGTAGAATACTCCCTTTACGCCATCTCCGTCCTCGACGAAATGCGTATGCTCAAGCTCAATTGCTGTCATGCCTTTCACTGGAAGTGCCCAAGGCTTTAAAATCCTTTCAGAGAAAGCATACAAAATCTTATATATCGGCACGCAGGCTTTCATGCTTACTATGGGAGGACAGAGCATCAACATCACCTACGAGACCCTGTTTGACCTCTTTAGAAATGAGCGGAAAGAGGAGCTCCAACAGCTCCCAGCCACATTCTACGAGGATTTTGTCGCTTATCTCAAGGAGAAGAGCAGTGAAGGTGATAATGTCAAGCAGCTTCAGAACATCCACAAGCTCGTGAGGGATATCTATGAGATGAGGGAGAGGAAGATTGTTAATCTCGCGATTGTGGCTGCACGGGGCTCTCAGGTGAGCACACAGGGGCTTCTCAAGCCAGAGTTGGAACTATTTGACCAGGTTCTCACTCTGCTAAAAGGTAGCCGTGGCGAGGTGCTTGCCCGCCTCTTGAGGGGGGAAGTGCCTGGAAGCGACTTAGGAGGCACTCCGGCGGCAGAGAAACAGGAAGAGAAGCCAGAAGGGCAGAAAGAGACTGTCCTTGTGCAGTTCATCCTGCATGTGCCCAAGTTTGTCGGCACCGAGCTCGAGATATATGGCCCCTTTGAGCCTGGCGACATGGCCACTCTTCCTACAGAAATAGCCCAAGTCCTCATCGAAAAGAAGCGCGCCGCTTCTCTCGGCTGAAAAGAGGAGAGTTCTGCACAACACTTAAAAAGAACATATTCTTCCCCACACTGCTATGAAGCTTCCTAAAAATACGAAAAAGTACTGCCCGAAGTGCAAGAAGCATACTGAGCACAAGATTGAGCAGGCAAAGCGCCGTAATGCGAGCAGCCTGACTTATGGCTCAAAGCACCGGGCCAGGAAGCGTGGCAAAGCCCGCGGCCATGGAAACCTTGGACGTTATTCTAAGCCCGCTATTAGTAAATTCAAAGCCACGGGAAAGAAGGGCTCGAAGAAGACTGACCTGAGGTACACCTGCTCTAAGTGCAAAAAAACACAGGTGCAGAAGAAGGGCTTCAGGGCAAAGCGCGTTGAGTTCGTGTGAGCCGGAAGACTTTCGGCTTTTTCTCAGTAGAGTTAATCAATGCTTGCTAAAGGGCTGTTTTTATGAAGCGATGGCTCTTTCAGGAGAGAGATACAGGTGTGCTTGCATTGCTCGCCTTTTGCATTGCGATTTTTTTGCTTCTGATATCCCATAATGGACTTATTTCTCCCCCTGCACCATCAGCTGCGGGCTCTTGGCATAACCTCGGCGACCTCTCGCGGTGTGTCGGTGAGCCAGTGACTTTAACTGGGACTGTGCTCAATGTCACGAGAAGAGAAACCGTGACTAAACTGCAACTCCTTCCTTTTGTCGACAGAGTCGCTGTAGTGGCATTCCCCCGCAAGACCCTGAACATTTCTGAAGGAGATATTGTGCGGGTCGATGGCAGAGTGCAGGAATGGCGTAGCAAGGAAGAGATTATCGCTGACGCCCTTCATATGAGGTGATGGTATGCTTCTTGATATTCTAGGAGGGACTCTTCTCGGCATCCTTGCAGGGATTTTTACAGGCCTTGTCCCTGGATTACATGTGAACCTGTTCTCTGCGATTGCGCTATCTCAGTTATCTCTGCTGCATCGCACAGGCTATAGTGCTGCTGTTGCTGTGTTCCTGCTTGCGATGGGCACGACACATAGCTTCATTGATATTATCCCGACGCTTTTCCTGGGGGCTGTTGATGAGGACTCCTGTGTGTCAGCACTACCTGGCATGGATTTGCTCCAGCGCGGTTTCGGGATGGAGGCAGTTCGCTTGTGGCTGAGGGGATGCCTTGCCGGCCTTTTCCTTGGCTCTCTCAGCCCCCCGCTCCTGCTGAAAGCCCTTCCCATATTATACGCAGGAGTAAAGCCCTGGACTGGCTTTATCCTGCTTGCGATATGTATAAGGATGCTCTGGCCTGGCTCATGGCACCGGCGCCTCGCTAATCTCACTATTTTTCTCTTATCAGGGTTGGTTGGTATTGTCGCGTTCACTCAACAAGGTATCAAAGAGCCAGTATTTCCCCTTATGTCCGGGCTCTTTGGCTGCGCCTCCCTTCTCCTGACTTCCGGGGCAGCGCCTGCGTTTCCAAAGCAGCACCTTAAGCCTGTATTGACACTTGCGAAGGAGACCTGGTCGAAGATTATCGCCGCTGCCACGCTTTCGTCGCTGATTCTCGTACTCTTTCCAGGCATAGGGAGAAGCCAGTCCTCTGCCATATCCCTCGCCGCAGTCGGCAAGCTGCCTTCTGCCGGCTCCCTTACATTGCTTGGCATGATTTCCACGATGAGCACTGTCGTGAGTATATCTGCGCTGCTCTCCATCAACAAGGCAAGAGATGGCATCGTGATTGCGATTGATTCACTGCTTCAGATGCCGGATTCCTCGCTTCTCGCGATACTTGCGGTGATGTTTCTCGCCGCTGCACTTTCATCTATTGCCACGCTGCTTATCGCAAGAGGCATGATGCCTCTACTGAAGCGCGTTCCCAGGCGGCTGCTGGCATACACTGTCCTGGTTCTTATGGGGACTCTTGTCCTTCTGCTGAGCAGTATCTCAGGGCTCTTGGTTCTCGTCGCAGCGACATCCCTCGGCGTACTCTGCGAGAAGATGGGTGTAAAGAGAAGGATGTTATTGGGCAGCCTGCTCATTCCTGTGCTGGCCTACTGGTTCATTTAGACAATAAGTCCGATACCGAGCGCGAGGAAGAACAAAAAATCAATTGGCATGAACATTTTATCTCTCTTGACTGTGTTGAACCGCAGTGCTGCCTCAGTTATCCCATAGAGGAAGATGAGCCCTGCGAGTAAGGTGAGGTCGTTTTCGAGATTCAGCCCTAAGAAGATGCCCCAGAGCGCGTATGCGATTGAAAACAGGTTTCTCTTGGATAAGATAAATACAATGCCAATAGTGACTGCGAACTGCCCAATAAGTGAAGAAAGAAATGAAGCTGAGCCGAACCAGATAATCATCGCTGCGAGCGCTGCCCTGAGAATCCTGAAGAATGGCTCCCCTGGTTTGACTTCCTCTTCTGCGATGCTGGCAAGGAGCCAGCCAAGGGGAAGCCCTGTGAATGCAAGCGCTGCCCCAAGAAATTCTTGAAACACCTTACCCCCTCCATTCTGTGTGGCCGAACTGGATGAGCATGTCAACCCCGAGGCGCTCCACCTCAAGGGGCACATCACACGCGCCAAAACAGCTCCCTGCCCAGATAACGACCTCTGCGCCTGTTTGTTCCTTGAGGTGCCTGGCAATTACGTCTGCATGCCGCTTCAACCCATCTGGAAGCTGGATACACACGCGCTTTGCCTTCTGCTTTTTTATCTCGGTAACAACGCGCTTAAGCTCGAGATCATACCCTTCAATATCTGTAGATTCACCCATACTTCAGGAAAGACGTTGCTAAGACTCTAAAAAACTTTCTGAATGGGAAAGAACATGTTGGGAGAAATGAGGTGCAGAACGGCACATAGGATAACGTGAAGAGCTAAGGTATGATGTTCTTATTCACTCAGGAACATCTGCTCGAGCTCCATCTCATCCATTAGGTTGAGGCGGCCCTTATTGATTAGCGAGTTGAACGAGGACCCTTTCTTCTTGAGGGCGCTCAACACTCGCCTGTCCGTGTCTGTGTACATCTCCGTTTTCTCCTATAGTTGGTATGAGAATCCCGAATTAACCCTTGATTACAACTTGGCTTCCGGTTTCTCAATACTGTCCGGGAGACTTGGTTCATTTATAAATCTTTCTATTATTGACTACTTATTAAAGGTGAACTCTATTATGACTTTTCCGGAAACATTCTACTCTTTGAAGCGCAAGCCATTTGAATAGTTCAATAAGGGAAAATATTATGGGAATGAGACAGATGCCAATCCACGACTTACCCCGTGAACGCCTGAGGCGCCATGGCGTATCTGCCTTAAGTCTCGTCGAGCTTCTCGCTATCCTGCTCGGGACCGGCACTAAAAAAAGCAATGTAATCGAGCTTTCTGCATCGATTCTCGACGAGCTTCCACTTCCAAGGCTTGCCACATCATCTCCCGGAAGGCTCAGCCAATTCAAGGGAGTGAGTTTTGGAAAAGCAAGTGCCATTGTCGCTGCCTTTGAGTTCTCACGTAGGCTTCAAGCCTATCCAAGGGAAAAAAAGAAGAGGATAGCGAATGCCGAAGATGTAGTATCTATTGTGCGCCCTGAACTCGGCCTTGCCACTCGAGAGCATTTCATCAGCCTGTATCTAGACGCGCGGAACGGCTTGCTCTGCAAGCACACTATCACTATAGGCAGCCTGAACGCAAGCCTAGTGCATCCGAGGGAGATTTTCAAGACCGCACTGCTCGAGAGCGCTGCAGCCCTTGTCTTGGTTCATAACCATCCCTCAGTCGCGCCACGAGGCGCGCAAGTAGAGTGTTACCAAGGAGGTGACTTCAGAAGGAGCGTATGAATAGTTAGGGAGGCAGGGGCGAGGACCCGAGGCAGAATC